>NZ_JBXHAS010000062.1:0-221 GCF_056895235.1 Dyadobacter sp. HNCC25DJ186 | reverse complement strand
CATACCTTTTTTCTCATTCTCTTTTGCTTCCAATATGACATGAAATTCAATGAATGAATTTTGAATGAGCGAATAAATGAATGACTGCATCGACAGCCACCATTCAAAATCCTAACATTCTCTCATTCAATCATTGTACACACTCAAAGATCTTGTTGGTGACTATTGGAATGGACGGTGCGACGATTCGCTTCACCTGTTCCCATCCCGAAGTCACAAAT
>NZ_JBXHAS010000061.1:0-260 GCF_056895235.1 Dyadobacter sp. HNCC25DJ186 | reverse complement strand
CGTTTAAGAAGATAACGTGGAATTTTTCGGAATTACCACAAAACAAAATTTACAATGGAGAGTTTGATCCTGGCTCAGGATGAACGCTAGCGGCAGGCTTAATACATGCAAGGCGAGGGGGCAGCAATGTCACCGTCGTACGGGTGCGTAACGCGTATGCAACCTACCTTCAACTGGGGGATAGCCCGGGGAAACCCGGATTAATACCGCATGACACATTTGTATAGCATTATACGATTTGTTAAAGATTTATTGGTTGA
>NZ_JBXHAS010000060.1:0-268 GCF_056895235.1 Dyadobacter sp. HNCC25DJ186 | reverse complement strand
TATTAGATCGCGACCAACTTCCTGGAATTTCATTTTCGGGATATCGCCTTCAACATCCTGGTGTAGATAGAATAAGTTTCCTTCAACGGTCCAGAACATGTTATTAACCCCGATCATGTAGGTGCGTGGCTTGATTTCCGTGTTTGGCAAGGCGTTCAAATACATTTTTCCGTTTCGGATCGTCACCACCTGGCTACCGTTGGAAAGCGCGCTATCCAAAGAATTCAGGATCCATTGATACCAAATTGGATTAATGAAAACACTGGCA
>NZ_JBXHAS010000059.1:0-268 GCF_056895235.1 Dyadobacter sp. HNCC25DJ186 | reverse complement strand
TATTAGATCGCGACCAACTTCCTGGAATTTCATTTTCGGGATATCGCCTTCAACATCCTGGTGCAGATAGAATAAGTTTCCTTCAACGGTCCAGAACATGTTATTAACCCCGATCATATAGGTGCGTGGCTTGATTTCCGTGTTTGGCAAGGCGTTCAAATACATCTTTCCGTTCCGGATCGTCACCACCTGGCTACCGTTGGATAGCGCGCTTTCCAAAGCATTCAGGATCCATTGATACCAAATTGGATTAATGAAAACACTGGCG
>NZ_JBXHAS010000058.1:0-279 GCF_056895235.1 Dyadobacter sp. HNCC25DJ186 | reverse complement strand
GGAGAATAACGGATTCGAACCGTTGACCCCCTGCGTGCAAGGCAGGTGCTCTAGCCAGCTGAGCTAATCCCCCAAGTATTTTTTGTTTTTTTCGGAGTGCAAAAGTAGAGTAATTAAATTACTTATCCTAATACAATTCCAATGTTTTTTAAATTTAGTGGGCCTGCGTGGACTCGAACCACGGACCTCTACATTATCAGTGTAGCGCTCTAACCACCTGAGCTACAAGCCCCTACATTTAAAAATATATGATAAAGATAAACTAAAAGCAGAGTTTCT
>NZ_JBXHAS010000057.1:0-288 GCF_056895235.1 Dyadobacter sp. HNCC25DJ186 | reverse complement strand
TTTTCTTCACGGTATTCCACCAGGTCTTCATTGCTCAAAACAACTTCAGCTAGTTTTTTAAGCTCACCCAGTATGTTAGCTTCTGTCATGGTGGCTGTTGGACTGGCCACTTTATTGGTCAGTGGAATGTCCTCTTTTCCACCACTAGCAACGGTTGCATATCCTTCGGTAAATTTAAACGCAAGCCCGTCAAACAAGTTTAAACCGCCTTGTAATCCGGTCGCGCGGTTTTCGACACCTTTCACCAGTGCACGGTTTACCTCTTTACCAATACGGTCAAAGATCCGT
>NZ_JBXHAS010000056.1:0-334 GCF_056895235.1 Dyadobacter sp. HNCC25DJ186 | reverse complement strand
ATACTGGCCGCGCAAAGTCTTCCAAAAAGGGAGCGCTGGGATATCAGAACTATGAGCACGACGTCGAATGTAAATTTGCCGGTGTGGATCCTGCCCAGCTGGAAGCCGTTCAGAAGTTTTTGAACGAAGGCGGTGTTGCGATTGCTTACTACAAAAGTGGTACCCGCCGGGTCTATGGTGCCAGTTGGAACCCGCTTGTGATTGAAGACAGTGACGATTCAGGTGCTAAGGCCGACGACCAGAACGCGATCAGCTTTAAAGGGAAATCGGACGGCTTGCCCTTCCCTGCTCCCTTCCTGGCTGCATCCGTAGCGCTGGTTACCGACACAGCAGC
>NZ_JBXHAS010000055.1:0-336 GCF_056895235.1 Dyadobacter sp. HNCC25DJ186 | reverse complement strand
TGAAACAACACTTTCCCCTTCCTTATATATAGGAACAAAAACCACCATTAAATCTGGACAGATCATTTAATCTTCAGAACCCGGTATCAAACCCAGCTTCCCCACCACTATAAAAGAACCCACAACCGCATTCTTATCCAATCCAGCCCCATTTGCTGACCCGAACCCAACCTCTGTAAAAAAACTTCAAAATATTTTCGGGGCACATTTTCCTCATTTTGAGCTTTTTACAAATTATTTCAAAAAAACTTTGAAAATACTTTTGCCTTGTACTTGCGTAAGAAAAAAAAGAGGTGCACCTTTGCACTCCCAATCGGGTAGTACGGCGCTGAAAAC
>NZ_JBXHAS010000054.1:0-344 GCF_056895235.1 Dyadobacter sp. HNCC25DJ186 | reverse complement strand
AGAAAAGTGGGAAATGGGAGATAAATGAGGGATTTTTCTCTCGATTTTATGAGCGGGATGCATACAACTTTCCATTTACAACTCAGGAAGCATGGGAAGAAAGTTGGCTGAAATTAATGCGAGAGAATTGGGAGAAAAGAGATACAACAAATTACAAACTGTTACAATAGCGATGGGATTTGCTTACGCGCAGGGATGATCGCGGCATTAAAAAATAGTAGTTTGAAAGATAACATCACATGGGGCAGTTACTATATCATCGCCCCCGAAAACGGCTGCTCTGCAGCGTATGGTAAAGTGGATATCTCGCAGTGGAAAGATCAGATCTGGCAGTATGGCAGTAA
>NZ_JBXHAS010000053.1:0-355 GCF_056895235.1 Dyadobacter sp. HNCC25DJ186 | reverse complement strand
ACCGCTTGCTGACACATTACCACTGATGGTCGTATTTCCAAGCGAGATTCCAGAAGCGTAACAATAGATTCCGCCTCCGTCGCCCGAGGAATTGTTTCCGCTGACAAACACGTTATTAAGTACAGACTGGGAATTGTCATCAGCCATTCCACCTCCATGAGATACAGCATAATTGTTATTCAGCGTCGTGTTGTAAAACCTCGGATAAGCAGAATAATTCAACATCCCGCCTCCGGAAACCGCACTGTTCTCCTTGATAATCAAGTTGGCAACTATTGATCCCGAAGAGATATTGGCCATGCCACCTCCAAGGCCACCACTAACATTTCGTCCATTCACGATGATCGAGCCAGAA
>NZ_JBXHAS010000052.1:0-355 GCF_056895235.1 Dyadobacter sp. HNCC25DJ186 | reverse complement strand
GCCGCTTGCTGACACATTACCACTGATGGTCGTATTTCCAAGCGAGATTCCAGAAGCGTAACAATAGATTCCACCTCCGTCGCCCGCGGAATTGTTTCCGCTGACAAACACGTTATTAAGTACAGACTGGGAATTGTCATCAGCCATTCCACCTCCATGAGATACAGCATAATTGTTATTCAGCGTCGTGTTGTAAAACCTCGAATAAGCAGAATAATTCAACATCCCGCCTCCAGAAACCGCACTGTTCTCCTTGATAATCAAGTTGGCAACTATTGATCCCGAAGAGATATTGGCCATGCCAGCTCCAAGGCCACCACTAACATTTCGTCCATTCACGATGATCGAGCCAGAG
>NZ_JBXHAS010000051.1:0-383 GCF_056895235.1 Dyadobacter sp. HNCC25DJ186 | reverse complement strand
CAATACCAGGCCGACGCCCGTTTAAGTAATGTTTTTGGTCTATTTTCAATACTAGCCATTATCGTCGCCTGTCTGGGACTTTTAGGCCTTTCCAGTTTTGTTATCAAACTCAGAACAAAAGAAATCGGTGTTCGGAAAGTGCTTGGTGCTTCTGTGGTTGGTTTGCTTGTATTGATTTCAAAAGATTTCGTGAAAATGGTGTTTGTTGCATCCCTTATCTCGATCCCCGTCATCTATTATTTATCCAATGCCTGGCTGGAAAATTATGCCTTTCATATCACGCCTGGACTTTCCGTTTTCATTATCCCGCCAGTTTTGCTGCTGACTTTAACCCTGATCACAATTTGTACCCAGAGCCTGAAAACAGCATTGACCAATCCTGT
>NZ_JBXHAS010000050.1:0-512 GCF_056895235.1 Dyadobacter sp. HNCC25DJ186 | reverse complement strand
ATCTACGTGGAAACTCAGATCAAAAAATTCAAAGTAAAAGCTTTGTATGGGCCAACAAAAAAAATGAGAAATCATATTATGGAATCTGCAATTGATGAACAATCGTGTCGTCAAATTTTGCTTGATAAAGGTTATGTTGAACCTTTTGAAATCGTTGAATATTTTGAAGAGCCTTCCGAAGCTCAATTGAATTATGCTATCAACTTGGGCATCAAAGTACCCGCTGACGCAAACATGCAAGATGTATCGGCTTTGCTTACTTGTAAGGAGAATGGTGACAGACCTGCGAAACTTGGCCTAAAAGAATTTGCCGTTGAAAATGGCTTATTTTTTTCAAAGTATTGCGGAGAAGAATCCTTAATGAATTTTGTATTCAGATCTATTGATCCTAGACCAAAAATCGCCTATTTTATTTATTGCGTCCACATTGCATATCTGAAAAAATCTATCGAAAATTTGAATAAGAGCGACCATAAGAATCATTATTACGATTTCGCCGACCTAAAAATTGA
>NZ_JBXHAS010000049.1:0-550 GCF_056895235.1 Dyadobacter sp. HNCC25DJ186 | reverse complement strand
GAGGGTGTCTCATAAAGGCACCCTCTTCTCATGAAACGGGAATGATATATTGTAATTTAATTCTCTTCTTATTTCTTTTCAAATTCTGTTGAATTTCGTATCTTCAGGTATCGAAAAATCCTGAAAGATGAGCAGAAAACAACCTACTTTCAAGCCCTATTATCAGCAGCAAATCATGCTGTTGCCTCCAAGTTTAGAAGATTTGGTTCCGAAATCTCACCCGGTAAGAGTAGTTAACGAGGTGATCAATAAGATTAATCTTGATTCGCTGAATGCAGCCTACAAAACCAGGGGATCTTCCAGTTATCATCCACAGATGCTTCTAAAAGTTCTTGTTTATGGTTATGTAAGTAATATTTATTCCAGTCGAAAGCTGGAAGCGGCTTGTAAGGAAAGCATCTACTTTATGTGGCTAAGCTCGATGAGTTATCCTGACCATAATACCATTAACCGTTTTAGGGGTGTCCGCCTAAAAGAGGCTTTGCGCAATGTTTTTGAGCAGGTGGTCCTGCTTTTAGCCCAAGAAGGATTGCTGAGCATAGAGGAGATC
>NZ_JBXHAS010000048.1:0-595 GCF_056895235.1 Dyadobacter sp. HNCC25DJ186 | reverse complement strand
CCTTAACAGATTCGAACCAATGGATTCAGTTTTTGAACTTACACCGACCCAAAAAAAGCTATTTGAGGAATTACGCAAAGCATATAAAAAATGCGAAAGGGCCAATATTATGTTTGTTAATGACTATGGCAATTTGTGTGCTTTTAATCATTCTCTGATCGCCGATTTTCACAACGACGACATGTACGATCCTAATGATGAAAAATCTATAAGGACACGTGGTGAACATGCCTTGTACTCATTTAAGATTGATCACGAGTGGACGGATGATGAACATTTAATTATTCTGACAGATCGAGGCTTAAAGCAATGGCAAAAAGACAATGAGACACTTTAACAGATTTGAACGTACCGGGGGTTCAAGACCCTCTCTATCTGCACATCCTTAAACCGCTGTATCGAGAGTTCGAATCTCTTCCTCTCTAACTAATATAAACCAATCCGAAATCATGAAATTAATTACCAAACCCAAGACAAAAGCACATGAATTAATTAGGGCATCAAATTACCGAACGCGAAGCCCGGACGCGTAAGCCTTTTAATGGGTTTATCTAAGCGTCGACTCTGCCGGGAAAGTATCCATACAATCAGGAAA
>NZ_JBXHAS010000047.1:0-694 GCF_056895235.1 Dyadobacter sp. HNCC25DJ186 | reverse complement strand
ATTTAGGACAGGGGAACGCCGATCCAATGTGGAACCAGGACGGAGTGGCACCGCAATGTGAAGTAGGAAATATAGGTTTTGGCAGGCGTGCTTTTATCCCTGCAACTTATGGAAATGGGAAAACAATTCCGAAAGGCTATTTGGAAAGTCATAGTATTAGTAATTATGGATGGATATTTGAGTTGAACACAAACGCAAACGGCTATGTTAAAACCCGGTAGACTACTAGTTGCTATTGTTTTCTTTCAGCTCATTTTTTCATGTAAAGACGACAAAAAACAAAACCAGCAAAATGCAGGTATAGATCGCAACAAATTGATTGAATATTCTAAGATTCATTTTGGTGAATCTAATTATTCTGATTTATACAAAGCAGCGAATGATTCTTTAAATTCTTGGATCGGGAACAAACTAAGTGCAAGCAAGATGCAGCGTTATTCTAATTGGCAACTTGATAGTTTGTTATGTTTTAACATTGCCAAAAATAAGTGCATTATGGCTATTGCAAATCAAGAAAGTGAAACAGTAAATAACTCAATAATTTATTTTTACGGAGTGAAAATAAATAAGCAATGGTATTTTTTTTACGGACCTACAATGTATCCTGATCCATTCAATCATAATCCTTTACCCTTCGCCAAGCTACACGAAATAGCGATGGATGATATTTTTAAAGGCTATTTGAAGAAGAATG
>NZ_JBXHAS010000046.1:0-908 GCF_056895235.1 Dyadobacter sp. HNCC25DJ186 | reverse complement strand
TGATTGTCCTTTGGAAGTAAATTTTATGTTGATATCCTGCTGGATTTACTAGCAGGATATCAACTCTTTTTCAACCTTTTCACGCTGAAAAGATGCCAGCATCAAAATTTAAAAATATTAGTTACCGGGCGCGTGGCCTGGCTAACCTTGGCGGGATTGCCCGTATGGTTTTGTTTGCCGAATCGGATTTTGTTGCCGGGTGGCCTATTGCCGCCGATATCGGTTTACAGGGTGAATGCACCGTTTTACCGCGCATTGTCGCCAATACTGTACCAGCCGAAATTACTTTTGACCTACATACCGGCCGCGCAAAATCTTCCAAAAAGGGAACGCTGGGTTACCAGAACTACGAGCACGATGTCGAATGCAAATTTGCCGGTGTGGATCCTACCCAGCTGGAAGCCGTTCAGAAGTTTTTGAACGAAGGCGGTGTTGCCGTGGCCTACTACAAAAATGGCAAGCGCCGTATTTATGGTACGAGCTGGAACCCGCTTGTCATTGAAGACAGTGATGATTCTGGCGCGAAGGCAGATGACCAAAACGCGATCAGTTTTAAAG
Source organism: Dyadobacter sp. HNCC25DJ186 (assembly GCF_056895235.1). Taxonomy (NCBI): domain Bacteria; kingdom Pseudomonadati; phylum Bacteroidota; class Cytophagia; order Cytophagales; family Spirosomataceae; genus Dyadobacter; species Dyadobacter sp. HNCC25DJ186. The sequence goes on along the minus strand of NZ_JBXHAS010000046.1, from coordinate 350 downwards.
CGAAAGGTGACGGGTACCCCTTCCCTGCCCTGTTTTTGCAGGATGCCCTTGTGATGCCAACAGACACGGCGGCGGCCAAACCAAAACCTTTTGCGGTAGTTTAAAACCTTATCCAATCAATATTTTTTAACTGCATTAAGATATGCCTGCAAGTACATCAAAATTTAAAAATATAGCTTACCGGGCACGTGGCCTGGCTAACCTGGGAGGGATCGCCCGCATGGTCCTTTATGCTGAATCTGATTTTACGGCTGGCTGGCCGTTGGATACGCAAGTGGTGGCGGGTACCCTGGCCACCGCTCCGCCAATCGCGGCCGGTGTGATCCCGGCCGAACTTAGCTTTGACCTGC
>NZ_JBXHAS010000045.1:0-908 GCF_056895235.1 Dyadobacter sp. HNCC25DJ186 | reverse complement strand
TCAGGTCAAAGCTAAGTTCGGCCGGGATCACACCGGCCGCGATTGGCGGAGCGGTGGCCAGGGTACCCGCCACCACTTGCGTATCCAACGGCCAGCCAGCCGTAAAATCGGATTCAGCATAAAGGACCATGCGGGCGATCCCTCCCAGGTTAGCCAGGCCACGCGCCCGGTAAGCTATATTTTTAAATTTTGATGTACTTGCAGGCATATCTTAATGCAGTTATAAAATTTTGATTGAGTAAGGTTTTAAACTACTGCAAAAGGTTTTGGTTTGGCTGCCGCCGTGTCTGTTGGCATCACAAGGGCATCCTGCAAAAACAGGGCAGGGAAGGGGTACCCGTCGCCTTTCGCTTTAAAACTGATCGCGTTTTGGTCATCCGCCTTCGCGCCAGAATCGTCACTGTCTTCAATGACAAGCGGGTTCCAGCTCGTACCATAAATACGGCGCTTGCCGTTTTTGTAGTAAGCCACGGCAACACCGCCTTCGTTCAAAAACTTCTGAACGGCTTCCAGCTGGCTAGGATCCACACCGGCGAACTTGCATTCGACATCGTGCTCGTAGTTCTGATATCCCAGCGTTCCCTTTTTGGAAGATTTTGCGCGGCCGGTGTGTAGGTCAAAAGTAATTTCGGCTGGTACTGTATTGGCAACAATACGCGGTAAAACAGTGCATTCACCTAGTAAACCGATATCGGCGGCAATAGGCCACCCGGCAACGAAATCCGATTCGGCAAACAAAACCATACGGGCAATACCGCCAAGGTTAGCCAGGCCACGCGCCCGGTAACTAATATTTTTAAATTTTGATGCTGGCATCTTTTCAGTGTGAAAAGGTTGAAAAAGAGTTGATATCCTGCTCGTAAATCCAGCAGGATATCAACATAAAATTTACTTCCAAAGGACAATCA
>NZ_JBXHAS010000044.1:0-1053 GCF_056895235.1 Dyadobacter sp. HNCC25DJ186 | reverse complement strand
CCAAAGTACAGTTGATAAGCTCAACGAAGTATTAGGTAAGAAAAAAGATATTGATAAAAAATTAAAGGCAAAACTTCGTCGTGTAACCAAAGAGTATCCGGCCAATATCGCTAAATACGAAAGACAAGAAGCTGTTTTAGGCGAGCGCAATAGCTATAGCAAAACAGACCAGGATGCCACTTTTATGAAGCTCAAAGAGGATCATATGAAAAATGGTCAGCTCAAAGCTGCCTATAATGTACAAATCTCAACCTCAAATCAATTTATTGTCAATTATACACTACACCCCAATCCAACGGATACGACCACATTAAAGGATCATCTTGCTCAGCACCAAACCAGTTTCAAAAGTTTTCCAAAAGTAGTCACTGCGGATGCTGGGTATGGTTCACAAGAAAATTACACCTTGCTGGAAGGCAAAAAGATTGTTGCATATGTAAAGTATGGCATGTTTGACAAGCAGCAAAACAAAAATTATAATGCGAAGCGTCCTTTCAGCCCAGATAAACTCTTTTACAATCCGCAAAAAGATTGTTACATCTGCCCGATGGGTCAACAAATGGACTATATCGGAGATAGTAAAAGGAAAACAAGTACCGGTTTTGAACAGACATCCCGGATGTACCAGGCTAAGAATTGCTACGGCTGTCCTTTAAATGGAGCTTGTCATAAGTCGAAGCGTAACCGGATCATAGAGATCAACGTGGAACTGGAACGGCAGAAAAAAAAGGCGTATGAACTGCTTAATAGCCCAGAAGGGATTGAACGACGAAAGAAACGATGTTTTGATGTCGAACCTGTATTCGGAAATATTAAAGAGAACCACCGGTTCCGCCGCTTCATGCTCAGAGGAAAAGAAAAAGTGGAGATAGAATGGGGATTATTAGCAATAGCACAAAATATCAGAAAAAAAGCAGCATAAGGAGGGCTGTTTTTTGCTTTTTGAGGTAAGAAAGCCCATGAGAATTCAATGTGAAGATTTTTTATGTGAATGGTGGAAAAATGTTCATCTAAAACAAAGAGGGTGCCTCAATTTAAATTTGAGACACCCTC
>NZ_JBXHAS010000043.1:0-1114 GCF_056895235.1 Dyadobacter sp. HNCC25DJ186 | reverse complement strand
CTTGCTGATTTTCGACCGCAACGAAACAAAAGCCGATAAATAAAGTTCTTGTACAAGAATAACACAGGATCTAGTAAATTATTCTATAAAAATGCTGCAATTCCAGTTTACCATTATCAAGACTTTGGACGTTTAGACGATTATGGCTAGGATAGCTTCTTTCGATGATAAAATCCTTTTTATAAATTGTTCAGGCTAATTAGAACTTAACGATTTTTCTAACAAAAGTTTCAGCATTTTCCTGGCTTACTTCAATATAATAAATACCAGCTGCACCCGGTATCTCAATTTCTAGCGGACCAGTAACGTTTTTGTAGTCAGACGATTTGACTATCTGTCCAAGGGAATTTGTAATTTTTATAGATGCACTGTTAATAGGTTGGCTAACCATTTCCAGGTATATGTGCCGCCCGGTCAGCGGATTTGGATACATTTTCGCGGTTAACTCCGCTCCGTTTGTAATTCTGACGCTCCGTAGCCTGGAATAGGTAAAGCTCTGATCAATATCAATGATTTTTAAGCGAAAATAATGCATTCCCGAGGCCAGATCCGACACAATGGTCTGATAGTTATGGCTAGCATTGGTTGTGCCATTGCCTTCAACAAAGGCAATTTTTTGGTAAGTATTTCCCTGCCTGAGTATTTCGATTTCAAAGCCTTTGTTGTTGACCTCCGACGCAGTACTCCACCGCAGTAAAGCGCTGTTTTCTCCCTCTGTTGTAGCGGTAAAGCTGATGAGTGTAACCGGCAAAACGCTTTCTGGTGCCTCAAACGCACCCATGTCTATACTGGAACCTACCAGACGGGGATTGCCCGCGATATCTTTGTCTGTGGTAACACTTCCCAAGTATGGCTCATATAAGGCGTTACTGCCTGCATTCAGGGCTACACTGCCAGCTCTTAGCGTATAGTCTCCAAGGCCGGGATTTGTAAAAATATCAACAGGTGTATAATTTGCGGCGTTAATATTGTGGGGGAAACTCGAACCTAACATCAGACTATAACTTGCCTCAATGCCGGTCAATGATTCAAGGACAACTGCATTTTCTTCAGAACCAATAAGAATGCTGTTGTAAACGCGCAGTGAGCCATCTGACACATACAGTTCGCTGGC
>NZ_JBXHAS010000042.1:0-1231 GCF_056895235.1 Dyadobacter sp. HNCC25DJ186 | reverse complement strand
GATCACAATGTCAAAGAACGGCCGTTATCGGCGGTTCATGTCTGGCAAATGATATCGCAGGCAATGTGTCGGTTTGTTGCTATGCGGTCTTGTTTCGCCATCTGTATTTTACTTTTGAAAAAGTGCTTGTCAGGAATTGCACCATTTAAAACTTCGATGGGAGTAAATCCGTATAGCTGGCCATTAGGCATATTGTTATAGTTTTCAATTGCCAGAGCCAGGGTTTCAGTTAAATCGGAAGTGTCGATAATTGGTCTCGGAAAAAGATACCTATACTTTATTATTTTGTTCGCTGCTTCTACCATGCTGTTACTCTGAATAATATCCACCTGGGCAACAATTTTCTTCCAAAGAGTTGCAGAAGAGGCCAGCCATTTGGTGAGTTCGCCGTTGTTTTCAGCTCCGTCATCTGTGATCAGGCTTCCTGAATGGTTGAGTAGATCAAATTTTTGTAAAACGCCTTCCAGGGTTTGCTTGGCGATGTCGCTATTGTAAACGGTGGACGCTTGGCAAGCCAGTATAGCTCTGCTGAAATTATCACGGATGACGTAAATATAATGTTTTACACCATTGACGGTTCGGTAAATCGTGACGTCCTGATGTAAGACTTTTAAAGGTGATGTCGAGCAGAGAGGTTGGTACTTTTTAGCCCTTTTGATGGGCCTTCTTGTAATATTCAACAGTCTGCAATATTTGTAAAATGTACTTTTGGAGCAATGTAATTTATCTTCCCGGATTAGCTGGTAGTAAATACTGCACAGTGGCCAGTGCGTGACCTTTTCGTCAGCACAGGCCGTGGCGATCATTTGCTGTTCGGCCGCAGAAAGCTGCTGTGTATTTTGTTTGCGGCACAGGCCAAGCAATGATTTCCAGCATTGTTTGCGGCTGTTCCAGGCACCGTATTGTTTAGAGGTAATAGGCAAATATCGCCAGATTGCCCGATCTAAATGGTGTTGTTGGCAGGTTTTTAGCAGCCATGCAGTCCCTTTTTTGACTTTGAAAAAGTGGCTAGTCTTCCATGGTATGGAAGCCATCAGCTCACGATAGAGCAGCAGCAGTTGGAAGGTAATTTTCAGTTGGAATTTGAGCCGCTTATTTTGTGCCTGGAGACTATTAATAACTAAATCTTTGTCTTCCTGATCAGTGACGGCTACTGGATTCCAGAATGAACCAACGTCCTTATCCTTCCAACCCCGGCGGGTAGACCTTGGAATTATCCTGGAAACAGCAT
>NZ_JBXHAS010000040.1:0-1304 GCF_056895235.1 Dyadobacter sp. HNCC25DJ186 | reverse complement strand
GAGACTGTAAATTGAACTGTGTCACCTCTTAATTTGATTAAGGGGAAAAATAAGTAAATTAGTTTAACTTATAGACACGATGAAGACAAACAAATCTTTCGATTTTGAACGCTTCAAGGAAGAAGCGATGCAAGGTCTCTATGACGGCAAAAAAATGGGTGGCACTGATGGTGTATTCGCTCCAATGTTAAAACATCTTCTTGAATCGATGCTAGAAGGTGAGCTAAACAACCACCTTGAAGAAAGTAAAGCTGCGGGTGAAAACAACCGTAAAAACGGCAAAACAAGGAAGACTGTCCGAAGTCTTCAGTCAGGTCATTTAGAGATTGAAAGCAGTCGTGACCGGCAAGGCACATTTGAACCTAAAATCCTGCCTAAACGGCAACTGATTATCACAGAAGAGCTTGAAGATAAAGTAATTGCGATGTATGCGCGTGGTATGAGTACGCGTAATATTTCCGAGTATGTGAAGGAAATGTATGCCATGGACATATCTGCTACTGAGATTTCTCATATTACAGACCAGGTAGTTCCGCTGATGAATGAATGGCGGAACCGGCCATTAGAAGCCGTTTATCCCTTCGTTTTTCTGGATTGTATGCATTACAAAGTGCGGGATAATGGCAGCGTTGAATCGCGGGCGATTTATAACATACTGGGAATAAATCGAGAAGGGAAAAAGGACTTAATCGGTATTTATCTTTCTGAAAATGAGGGCGCTAAGTTTTGGCTGTCTGTTTTAACAGATTTAAAACAACGCGGTGTTGAAGATATATTAATTGCCTGCATTGACGGCTTAAAAGGCTTCCCGGAAGCCATAGAAGCAGCGTATCCAAAGACCAAAATTCAACTTTGTATTATCCATCAGATACGCACCAGCATGCGTTACGTGCCTGAAAAAGATAAAAAAGCTGTTATTGCAGATTTGAAGCCAATTTACAAGGCTAATAACCAGGAACAAGCGTACGAAAGGCTACTGGAATTTGATGACAAATGGGGAAAGAGATATCCTCTCGCAGTAAAATCCTGGATGGATAATTGGGTGAATCTTTCAACCTTCTTTGAGTATACCACTGAAATAAGAAAGGTGATTTATACAACAAATGCGATTGAAGGAATGCACCGGCAAATCCGGAAAGTAACCAAGACGAAAGGCGCATTTACATCAGATCAGGCACTGCTAAAACTAGTCTATCTGGTCGTTAGAGATCTTTCCAAAAAGTGGACGATGTCGATTCATAATTGGGGCTTGACCATGTCACAATTGTACATTAAATTTGGTGAAAGATTACAGGCAGAAAGAG
>NZ_JBXHAS010000039.1:0-1801 GCF_056895235.1 Dyadobacter sp. HNCC25DJ186 | reverse complement strand
CGCAAACGCTGCCCACCAGACGGCACTAAAAACCAATGAGGCCCAAAACCTGGAAGAAAGAAAAAACAATCAGCAAGGTTTTTTCAGCGCGATTAAGTCGCTGATGTCTGGCGATTTTGCCGGTTTCATGGATTTCGTGAATAAGAAATTATCAAACGAAAAAGCCATGAACGACTCCCGCCTGCAAAACTGGACCAGCAAGGGGCAGGAAATCATTTCAGGTGTTGCGGCCGGGCTGCAAATGATGCAAAAACTTTCAGAAGCCAGATTACAAAAAGAGCTTTCCAACATCACCAAGGAAAAGGATGCACAGCTTAAATCCTGGAAAGACAAGTACGACAAAGGTCTGATCAACAAGGATACTTACGAAAAGGAAATTGACAAGATTAATAAAAACGCCCTTGAAAAAGAGCACGAAGCGAAGGTAAAAGCCTGGAAGCGCGAACAGAAAATGCAGATAGGAATGGCGCTGATTAATGCCGCTATGGCCGCACTGAAATCGTTGGCCATGATGGGTTTCCCGCTTGGTCTGATTGGTGTGGTTGCGTCAGCCGCATTGGCAGCCGTTCAGATCGGCATCATTAAATCCCAGCAGCCGCCAAGTATGGCCAAAGGTGGATATATCCGCAATGCCGGCGTTCCCCAGGGACCGCGTCACGGTTCTGAATATGGCAAATCAGGAATTTCGCTGACGAACAGGGAAACCGGGGAAGAAGTCGGGGAAATGGAAGGTGACGAACCGATCATGATCTTATCACGCAATACTTACAAGAATAACCGGGTGATGATCAACGCACTTTTGGATTCATCCCTTCATAAAAACGGTGCTCCGATCCATGCCGCCAAAGGAACCGTTTTCGGTAATGATGGAGGTGATTACCGCAGCCTTCTGGAACCACTCCGTAAAGGTGAATCCTACCTTTTTGGATCCAAAAAGAGAAAAGCCCAGAAGGCCGCCGACGAAGCCGCTGCACAAGCAGAAGCAGATGCCGCTGAAATGCAGGCAGAACTTGACGCAGAATTAGCCGCCGCCAACGCTGGCCTGGGGGATACTGGCGGATACGATGCTGGAATGAACCCATACGGAGATGTGGAAGGTGGAGACGCAGACGCAACCAACGGTGCAACATCCGCCGAAATTGGCAAAAGTCAGCAGATGATGGCTACGATCGGCAAGAATACAGCAGCCACAAAAGACGCGGTGCAGGATTTAAAACCACCATTGGAAAACATTGCCGGTAAAATGGATCAGCTGATCGGTGCAATGAATCGCGCCGCTGACGGATCATGGGCGGCCGCCAGCGCTGGCAATCGGGCAGCAGATGTCGCTGCCATGGCCGGAAGAAACAATCTGTAATTTAATCCTGATCATGAAAAAACGAATTGATATTTTAATCGACGGCACCCCCCTGGATCTTTTCCCAGGGACAAGTTTTACCCTGGAACGTTTCAATCCTGTATTTGACTTTGAAACCGTGCAGGGCTCCAAAGTATACAGGTTTACAGTTCCCTTTTCTCCGACCAATAACCGCATTTTCAAGTATGCAGCGGATCCTCAATCAGTCGGGGATCCACAGAATTATTACACCGAAAAGATTGCAGACGGCGACACGATCGAGCGCGGGTTTACTTACCTCGAAAAAGTAACGGCATCCGGATACGAAATTAGTTTCGGATCAAACCTGGGCGACTTCTTTGGCGATTATCAGGACGTCCCCTTGAACCTTTTGCCCTTTGGAAGTGAGCCGCTGCCTGCCAATCATGCAAACATTCAGGTTGAAAAATTTGAAGAAGGTACGGG
>NZ_JBXHAS010000038.1:0-1801 GCF_056895235.1 Dyadobacter sp. HNCC25DJ186 | reverse complement strand
TGCAAACGCTGCCCACCAGACTGCACTAAAAACCAATGAAGCCCAAAACCTGGAAGAAAGAAAAAACAATCAGCAAGGTTTTTTCAGCGCGATTAAGTCGCTAATGTCCGGCGATTTTGCCGGTTTCATGGATTTCGTGAATAAGAAATTATCAAACGAAAAAGCCATGAACGACTCCCGCCTGCAAAACTGGACCAGCAAGGGGCAGGAAATTCTTTCAGGTGTTGCGGCCGGGCTGCAAATGATGCAAAAACTTTCAGAAGCCAGATTACAAAAAGAGCTTTCCAACATTACCAAGGAAAAGGATGCACAGCTTAAATCCTGGAAAGACAAGTACGATAAAGGTCTGATCAACAAGGATACTTACGAAAAGGAAATTGACAAGATCAACAAAAATGCCCTTGAAAAAGAACACGAAGCGAAGGTAAAAGCCTGGAAGCGCGAACAGAAAATGCAGATCGGTATGGCGCTGATTAATGCTGCCATGGCCGCGCTGAAATCATTGGCCATGATGGGTTTCCCGCTTGGTCTGATTGGTGTGGTTGCGTCAGCAGCACTTGCAGCCGTCCAGATCGGGATCATTAAATCACAGCAGCCGCCAAGTATGGCCAAAGGTGGATATATCCGCAATGCCGGCGTTCCCCAGGGACCACAGCACGGTCAAAGTTATGGTCAGTCAGGTATCGCACTTACACGCCGCGACACCGGCGAAGAAGTAGGAGAAATGGAAGGTGACGAACCGATCATGATCTTATCGCGCAATACTTACAAAAACAACCGGGTGATGATCAACGCACTTTTGGATTCATCCCTTCATAAAAACGGCGCTCCGATCCATGCCGCAAAAGGAACCGTTTTCGGTAATGATGGAGGTGATTACCGAAGCCTTCTGGAACCACTCCGTAAAGGAGAATCATATCTTTTTGGATCCAAAAAGAAAAAAGCCCAGAAGGCCGCCGACGAAGCCGCTGCACAAGCCGAAGCGGATGCCGCAGAAATGCAGGCAGAGCTGGATGCCGAACTTGCCGCCGCCAATGCTGGCCTGGGCGATACTGGCGGATATGATGCCGACATGAACCCATACGGCGATGTGGAAGGTGGAGACGCGGACGCAACCAACGGCGCCACATCCGCCGAAATTGGTAAAAGTCAGCAGATGATGGCCACGATCGGAAAGAATACAGCAGCCACAAAAGATGCGGTCCAGGACTTAAAACCACCATTGGAAAACATCGCCGGAAAAATGGATCAGCTGATCGGTGCCATGAACCGTGCCGCTGACGGATCATGGGCGGCGGCCAGCGCCGGCAACCGGGCAGCAGATGCCGCTGCCATGGCCGGAAGAAACAATCTGTAATTTAATCCTGATCATGAAAAAACGAATTGATATTTTAATCGACGGCACACCCCTGGATCTTTTCCCAGGGACAAGCTTTACCCTGGAACGTTTCAATCCTGTATTTGACTTTGGAACCGTGCAGGGTTCCAAAGTGTACAGGTTTACGGTTCCCTTTTCTCCGACCAATAACAGCATTTTCAAGTATGCCGCGGATCCGCAATCAGTCGGGGATCCTCAGAATTATTACACCGAAAAAATTGCAGACGGCGACACCATCGAGCGCGGGTTTACGTATCTGGAAAAGGTAACAGCATCCGGATACGAAATCAGTTTCGGCTCCAACCTGGGCGACTTCTTTGGCGATTATCAGGACGTTCCCTTGAATCTTCTGCCCTTTGGGAGTGAGCCGCTGCCTGCCAATCATGCAAACATTCCGGTTGAAAAATTTGAAGGAGGTACGGA
>NZ_JBXHAS010000037.1:0-1906 GCF_056895235.1 Dyadobacter sp. HNCC25DJ186 | reverse complement strand
TCTGTTAAAATATTCATCCAGAAAAAAGTATTCAAACGGGCTTCCGGGAAAAGTTTTTTGATAAAGTTTTTCAACTTCGGCAAGACTTTTTGATGTATTATTTGCTTTTAGATTTACTGAAAGGTATTTCCAATTGCTGAAAGTTGGGTAGTAACATAATATGGGTTCGATTTTTTCCTTTAACGAGCGTTGGTGAAAATTCTTCATAACGCCGGCAACTTTTAACTGCACATCGTCTCCTGCCATGTAGAAAATAATCTTGCCGACTGCATCATCGGGTGATTTAAAACCAAGCGTCTTGACCATTTCTTCATTAATTAGAACTTTGGTGATTCTTTTAATATCCCGCTTTGATTTGTCAGTGCTGATAAGATTCTGTCCTGCAACCAATTTAATCTGATACGTCGGAATAAAATTTTCATCAATCTCTAAAAGGTATGTTGCGTAACTGTTTTGTTTATCCTGGTTCGCTCTCCGGAAATTATTTTGTAAACGAATCTTGTGTCCCGGAATGTCTGACGTCGCAGTTGCGTCGTTAACCGAGGTCAGTTTCTGAACTTCGCTTTTAAAAATCTGGTACTCATTGTCAATGACGTTGCCCTTGACAACAGGTGCCTTCACGATGACAACCTGATCTTTCTGATAGCCGAGATTACCGTTTCTCATGAAAATAAATTGCTGAAAAACAACAACCGTTGAAGCAATAAGAGTTATGGAAAGGATGATTTGAAAGGAAACCAATATCTGCCTGATTGATATACCCCCACCGGAATACATTTTTAATCCTTTCAGCACACGAACCGGAATAAACGACGACATCACGAAGGCTGGATAAGCGCCAACAAATAAGGCACCCACCAGGAAAATCAACAGAACAGTAAACCAGAAAAAAGGCTCATTACCCAGGCCATTTGAAAAGAAACCTGTGGTAATATCTTTACCAATAAAATCATTAAAATAGGGTGTACAGGAAAAAATAATAACAAACGCAGCTGCGAGCGCCAATAAATTGACAATAAAAGATTCAAAGAGAAACTGTGTAATCAGCTGTGATTTCCCTGCGCCGACTACTTTTCTCATACCAACTTCCTTTGCCCGTTCCATCGATTTTGCGGTCGATAAATTGATATAGTTGACCCAGGCAATAAATAAAATAAATACGCCGATGACGCCTAAAAAGTAGATTTCAATTTCGCTGCCATTTACCTCAGCTTCCCGGGAATAATTAGAATTCAGGTGAATGTCAGAGATTGGCTGTAAATGAAATGAAGACCGAAAATTCAATTCCTTCATTAGTTTGCCCAGATATTTTTCAGTAAACGCCGGAAATTTTGCTTCGAGTTTTTTAACATCGGTACCAGGAGCAAGTAGAACATAAGTGTAAAATTCTGGCCAGCCCCAGTCATCATATCCATAATTGTGCTTAATGGAGGACATAGAAACCAACATGTCAAACTTGATATGAGAATTATCCGGAACATCCTCAAAAACACCTGTCACCTTCATGGACATACTTCCATTCATATCCAGTATTTTGCCCAGAGGATCTGTGTCTCCAAAATATTTCCTGGCTGTGCTGGCAGAAAGTACGATACTATAAGGCTCAGTCAGGCAGCTTTTTCGGTCACCTGAAAGCAATGGATAGGAGAAAACGTTGAAAAAAGACGCGTCAACAAGGAACATATTGGCTTCACTATGAATCTTTTCCCTCCCCTTGGCATCTTTGTAAGAAAGGGTGTAGGAATTCATGAACAAGGCATTGGAAACCACCCGGACAAAATCCACGACTTCCGGAAAGTCCGCCTTCATAGCGGGTCCAGCCGCCGGATGATTTGCAGCTGTCGCCGGCGTATTAGCTAAACTGCCGGCGTATGAAATAGGAACGCGATAAATGTTTGCAGTGTTG
>NZ_JBXHAS010000036.1:0-1909 GCF_056895235.1 Dyadobacter sp. HNCC25DJ186 | reverse complement strand
AAATGCCGAAAATATTTATCGTGTACCGATTTCATACTCAGGTAGTATGTCAAATGTTCCAACGACAGCGGCTAACCACCCAGCCGTAGGCCCTGCAATGAAAGCGGATTTTCCGGAAGTCGTAGATTTTGTCCGCCTTGTTTCTGTTTCTTTTTTCATGAACGCATATACGCTTTCCTATAAAGAGGCAAAAGGCGGCGAAAAGACTTTCAATGAAGGGAATATGTATCTGGCCGACGGATCGTTCTTCAATGTCTTCTCCTATCCGCTACTTTCGGGAGATCCCAAAACCTGCCTGGTGGAGAGTAATAGCATCGTACTATCAGCCAGCAAGGCAAAGAAATATTTTGGAGATACGGATCCTGTCGGGAAAGTCCTGAATATGAATGGAAATATGTCCATGAAGGTTACGGGTGTTTTTGCCGATATTCCTGATAATTCCCATATCAAATTCGATATGCTGGCTTCATTTTCTTCCGTTGGGGAAAATTGGGGATACGATAATTGGGCGTGGCCGGAATTTTATAACTATGTGGTACTCGCTCCCGGTACAGACGTTAGGAAACTGGAAGCAAAGTTTCCCGCTTTTATTGAAAAATACCTCGGGGCAAAGATGAAAGAATTGAATTTTAGGTCTTCATTTCATTTGCAGCGAGTCGCGGATATCCATCTGAATTCCAATTATTTAAAGGAAGCCGAAGCCAATGGAAGTGCAAAAGAAATATCTTTTTTGAGTGTTATCGGCGTATTTATCCTTTTTATAGCCTGGATCAACTATATCAACCTATCCACGGCAAAATCGATGGAACGTGCCAAAGAAGTGGGTTTGAGAAAAGTGGTTGGCGCTGAAAAATCACAGCTGATCACACAGTTTTTACTTGAATCTTTCATTATTAACACACTTGCCTTATTGATTGCGTTTGTCGTCATTTTATGCTGCATGCCGTTCTTCAATAATTTCATTGGAAAAAATGTAACCACAGATTTCTTTTCAACTGGATTAGGTGGTAATGCGATTTTCTGGTTTACGGTCATCTCGGTTTTTCTGTTCGGGGCTTTGCTAGTCGGTGCTTATCCGGCATTGGTCTTATCTTCCTTTATTCCGGCGCGTGTGTTGAAAGGGCTAAACACGCAATCTGGCGGCAGTATGTCAATCAGACGGGTTTTGGTTTCCTTCCAATTTACTCTTTCCATTATTCTGATTGCTTCTACGGTTGTCGTTTACAAACAGTTTAGTTTTATGAGAAACGGAAACCTGGGCTATCAAAAAGATCAGCTTGCCATCGTAAAAGCCCCCGTTGTAAGGGATTCGACGATCTTTAATAAGTATGAATTTTTTAAAAACCAAATTGCAAAGGTCTCTTCTGTGAATGATGCCACAGCAACCTCCGACATACCCGGGCAAATGATTCGCTTCAGGAACAGCGTTAGAAGAGGGCACCAGGATAAACAGCATAACTACACTACTTATTTGATGGAAATCGATGAAAATTTTGTCCCAACTTACCAAATTGAATTGGTAGCCGGGCAAAACTTTAAGAGTACAGACAAGTCTGATCTTGATAGTGGAAGTAATACAAAGGTTTTGATCAATGAAGAAATCGTAAAAGCGCTTGGTTTTAAATCTCCTGAGGAAGCAGTAAATCAGGATATCATTTTCGTGTTGGGTGAAGATGACATTCACTGCAAGGTTGGTGGTGTAATAAAAAATTTTCATCAGCGTTCGCTGAGGGAAAAGTTCGATCCAATTTTGTGTTATTATCCAAACAGGAGCAGGTGGAAATATATTTCATTAAACTTGACAGCAAACGATGCATCAGGAAGCCTTGCCACAGTTGAAAAATTGTACCAAGAGGCCTTCCCCGGAAGTCCGTTTGAATACTTTTTTCTGGATGAATATTTTAACAGG
>NZ_JBXHAS010000035.1:0-2251 GCF_056895235.1 Dyadobacter sp. HNCC25DJ186 | reverse complement strand
TAACTCCGATTTGAGCACCTACTCAACTCACATCAAGTCCATACTTAATTCTGGCACAACTCCATTTGAAAATCTAAGCCTATCAATAGTCTTGCTTTCAGATTATGTTTTTGGACAACACCACCTATCTGACTCTTTAAATCAACTTTACAAGGAGTTTCTTATTGACAGTTACATAAAATCTTCAGATCAGTTAATAGCTCCATTATTAAACGTTGATGATAACAGGCAAAGGTTAACAGAAATACAAGAGATCCTAAGAACAAATAGGTTCACAACTTTGGTAGGTGCATTCTCCGATTTTATAGAAGAAAAGGGCTACCCTAGTCAAGCACGCCTTCTTCGCACATTAGTCGCTCAGAATTACATATTGTATTCCAAAGATGATAACCAGGAACTTCACAATTTGTCTGTTATCCATTTTAAAATTGAAGACATTGAGACAGCTATAGAAATAGCTCAGTTTCTTACTCAAAAGAATGCGCATCAGGTAACCTACAACTACCTTTTGCTTGATTTATTTCGAAATGACGAAAAATACAGACAAGATTTTGACATCCTTAAGTCCAAAGTTCTTGCAACATTTAACCTAAGTGATAAAGAGCGTCAAGAATTTGAAAATATAAAAATGATTGACGATAAAATGAAAACGAAATAAACACCAGCAGGTAACAGGCGTTTGGCAAAAGTGGCGGTTAAATGCTCCGCAGACAGTTTTGTGGTTAATCAAAGTTTGGTTCTCCGCATCAACATTTGTGGTAAAAATCGCCACCTTCGCCAAGCGCCAAAACGTTACCAGCGAAACCAGAAAAAACACTACAAACAAATAACCCAAGCACACATCAAACAAAAACATCAGCCAAAAAAACCAACCATCCCAAAACCCAACCCCCATGCCCACCCATTTCAAAAACCTAATCCGAAAAGCCTATCCCGCTTTTAATTCAAGAGACATCAATACGGCACTTTCGACGTTTCATGAAAACGTTGAGTGGCCGAAGGCTTTTGAAGGTGGTTATGTGTGCGGACATGATGAAATAAGGGCGTATTGGACAAGGCAATGGACGGAAATAAACCCGACCGTTGAACCGATTGCGTTTGATCAAAGACCGGACGGGACATTTGAAGTAACTGTTCGCCAGATTGTAAAGGACTTGCAGGGAAATCTGATCTTTGATGGTGAAGTAAAACACATCTACACAGTAGAGGACGACTTGTTACGAAAAATGGACATTGAAATTTGACAGACAGCATTCGGTAAATTCACACTATATGCAACGCGTGTTACTCCGGCGTTCTCCCAGGCCTGTTGAAATGAATTCAAACAGATGCACAGTTACCCCCATGTGATCTTGTCTGAAACGCGCTGGCTGTTTCAATGAAATTGGAACCATTCAGAGCGTTGATTGTTCAGGTTTTGTCTTGATCAAAGCGTTTTTGCGTTTTACGGCACGGGTCTTTTTTATTTATAAATTTCTACAAACAATCAGCTTTACTGATGATTATTTATTCGCATAGTGCGATATTTAGAGAATAATATACAACGTTAAAGTCGAGTATGCAGCTGTTAAATAGAAACCCTTCCTATACATTAAAGACGCAGATTAAATTGAAAAGAACGAAACACCTGTTTCTATTAACTATCCTGATTATTTCCTTTCCGTTTTTTTCAATTCCGGCTTACAGCCAGACCTTATCCGAACTGCGTACTAGTTTCAATAACTTCAAGGGTTTGCCGAACGACTCCGTTAAGGTATCCGTCTGCAACCGGCTGGCCGGGGAATATTTATATAACAATCCTGACAGCTCTATTTTTTTCGGCAAAATCGCTTTGCAGGCTGCAAAAAAACTACATCTAAACAAAGAAAGTGCAATTGCTTATAACTATATCGCTAAAACAAACTACGTCAGCGGCTCCTATTTCGAATCCCTATCCTACGCAGACTCCGCACAGACGATCAGCAGGAAATCTGAATTTAAGCCTGAACTCGCCGTTGCAATCAATACCAGAGGATTGATCTATCTTGGCCAGGACAGGCTGAATGAATCAATCCCGGAATTCAGAAAAGCCCTTGTACTCAATCAGCAATTGAAGGACAGTGCAAAAATCGCCGCTAATTATTTCAACATTGGGTTAGCCTATGATGAACTTCGCCAGTTGGATAGTGCGTTTTTGAATCTCAATAAAGCACTGCTTGTTGCAAAACAATGCCGGGACGGACACCTGCATCAAATGTCGCTGAACCGGACC
>NZ_JBXHAS010000034.1:0-2888 GCF_056895235.1 Dyadobacter sp. HNCC25DJ186 | reverse complement strand
AAGCTGTTGGGTAATTAGTACTGCTCAGCTGAATGTATTTCTACACGTACACCTGCAGCCTATCAACGTCGTAGTCTACAACGACCCTTGTGTGGAAGATTCATCTTCGGGCTAGTTTCGCACTTAGATGCTTTCAGCGCTTATCTATTCCCCACATAGCTACTCGGCCATGCCCCTGGCGGGACAACCGATTCACCAGCGGTGGGTCCACCCCGGTCCTCTCGTACTAAGGGCAGCCCCCGTCAATCTTCCTACGCCCACCACAGATAGGGACCGAACTGTCTCACGACGTTCTGAACCCAGCTCGCGTGCCACTTTAATGAGCGAACAGCTCAACCCTTGGGACCTTCTCCAGCCCCAGGATGTGACGAGCCGACATCGAGGTGCCAAACCTCCCCGTCGATGTGAGCTCTTGGGGGAGATCAGCCTGTTATCCCCGGCGTACCTTTTATCCTTTGAGCGATGGCCCTTCCATACAGAACCACCGGATCACTATACCCTGGTTTCCCACCTGCTCGACCCGTCGGTCTCACAGTCAAGCCTGCTTGTACTATTGCACTCCACACACGGTTACCAAGCGTGTTGAGCAGACCTTTGGAAGCCTCCGTTACACTTTTGGAGGCGACCACCCCAGTCAAACTACCCACCATGCACGGTCCTGCTCTTTGAGCAGTTAGATCCCAGGCCAGCGAAGGGTGGTATTTCAACGTTGGCTCCACGATGCCTGGCGACACCGCTTCAAAGCCTCCCACCTATCCTACACATCCCTGACCCGAAAACAATGCAAAGCTATAGTAAAGGTGCACGGGGTCTTTCCGTCCCGTGGCGGGTAAGCGGCATCTTCACCGCTACTACAATTTCACCGAGCTCACGGCCGAGACAGTGCCCAGATCGTTACACCATTCGTGCAGGTCGGAACTTACCCGACAAGGAATTTCGCTACCTTAGGACCGTTATAGTTACGGCCGCCGTTTACTGGGGCTTCGATTCAATGCTTTACCTTGCGGCTGACATCCCCTCTTAACCTTCCAGCACCGGGCAGGTGTCAGGCCCTATACGTCAACTTGCGTTTTGGCAGAGCCCTGTGTTTTTGCTAAACAGTCGCCTGGGCCATTTCTCTGCGGCCTCTCTTGCGAGGAGGCTCCCCTTCTCCCGAAGTTACAGGGTTAATTTGCCGAGTTCCTTAGCCGTGATTCACTCGAGCACCTTAGAATATTCTTCTCGACTACCTGTGTCGGTTTACGGTACGGGCTGCATTCAGCTGATGTTTCAGAAACTTTTCTTGGAAGCTGTTTCGCATGTTCGCTTCGCCCGTAGGCTCTGCTCAACGCACTATTCCGTCAGTACGTACATACCACACGGCTCCGTCATTTCTTCACACTGAACGCAGGGGCAGGAATATTAACCTGCTGTCCATCGGTAATCGCCCTTCGGCTATACCTTAGGCCCCGCCTAACCCTCCGTTGATTAGCATAGCGGAGGAATCCTTAGTCTTTCGGTGTGCGGATTTCTCATCCGCATTATCGTTACTTATGCCTACATTTGCTTTTCTCACCAGTCCAGCCCGGCTTACGCCAAACCTTCACCCCTGTGAGAATGCTCCCCTACCGATCGTAATAAATTACTATCGCATAGCTTCGGTAATATGCTTGATGCCCGTTTATTATCGATGCCCGCCCCGCTCGACCAGTGAGCTGTTACGCACTCTTTAAATGTATAGCTGCTTCCAAGCTAACATCCTGGCTGTCTCTGCAGTCGGACCCCCTTAGTTCAACTTAGCATATATTTTGGGACCTTAGCTGATGCTCTGGGTTGTTCCCCTCTCGGACTGGGACCTTAGCACCCCAGCCCTCACTGCCGTGTATATCATAGCCCATTCGGAGTTTGTCAGAGTTTGGTAGGATTTGACTCCCCCTAGCCCTATCAGTAGCTCTACCTGACCATGACTCAACCACGACGCTGTTCCTAAAAACATTTCGGGGAGTACGAGCTATTTCTCAGTTTGATTGGCCTTTCACCCCTACCCTCAGTTCATCCGAAAACTTTTCAACGTTTACCGGTTCGGTCCTCCACGATGTGTTACCAGCGCTTCAACCTGACCAAGGGTAGATCACCAAGTTTCGCGTCTACAGCCACTGACTAATCGCCCATTTCAGACTCGCTTTCGCTTCGGCTCCTTCACTTCAGTGAATTAACCTCGCCAGTGACCGTAACTCGTAGGCTCATTATGCAAAAGGCACGACGTCACCCGAAGGCTCCGTCCGCTTGTAAGCGCATGGTTTCAAGTTCTATTTCACCCCGCTGCTCGCGGTACTTTTCACCTTTCCCTCACGGTACTCGTTCACTATCGGTCTCTCAGGAGTATTTAGCCTTGGCGGATGGTGCCGCCGGATTCGAAGGGGATTTCTCCGGTCCCCACCTACTCAGGATACTCACTCATATAACGCTCTTACCTGTACGGGATTCTCACCCTCTACGATTGGCTTTCCCACGCCATTCCAGTTCAATTATTATACACTTGGTGAGTCCTACAACCCCGGTCTGGCCGTAACCAGGCCGGTTTGGGCTCCTGCGCGTTCGCTCGCCACTACTTGCGCAATCATTATTATTTTCTTCTCCTGTGGGTACTTAGATGTTTCAGTTCCCCACGTTCGCCCCCCGTAGGGTAATACCACTTCATGGTACTGGGTTGCCCCATTCGGAAATCCACGGATCAAGTCATATGTGCTGATCCCCGTGGCTTATCGCAGCTTATCACGTCCTTCATCGCCTCTGAGAGCCTAGGTATCCTCCATGCGCCCTTAATTCGCTTACATGTTATTTATCTTATTCTCTTTTGCTTCTCAATATGTCAATGAACTCGTTACCGCACCTTTGTGTGGTAATGT
>NZ_JBXHAS010000033.1:0-3100 GCF_056895235.1 Dyadobacter sp. HNCC25DJ186 | reverse complement strand
TGGGAGGCTGTAAAATGATATTTTAAATTAAATAACCATCGAATTTACAAGAAAAGTCTTCATCATTTATACTAGATAACTATCAAAAAATCCCGTCCTACCCCATCCCCCTTCCACTGACCATATTTACTCCATGGTCATGAAAATCCACTTAAAAGACGCAATGCGCCAGATCCAGCTTTCGTCCGGATCGCAGAAAACTTTTGCTATAACCTATCAGAAAAAAGATGGGACCTATGGTGAAAAAGAAGAATGTCGTAACCGGTCCGGCTATTACAGCAAAGGCAAATCTGACCTGGCCAGCATCAAGCATGAAACCAAAAGAGCCGGCAAGGCTATCCTGGAATACCGGACACGCTCCGGTGCCTGGCAGCCTTTCGAGGTATTTTGGTGTTTGATGCGAACTTTCGACGGCCGCGAAATTGATCACCGATTTTAATTTTTATTAGCCATGTCAAATAAAACAAGACCCAAAACCAGGATGATCCACTTTTCCAAATCCGCGTCAGTGGATCCGGATCAGCAGCGCGACATCAACAGTTCACGCGGCAACGTGCAACGGACGGTAAAATCCAACGGCAAAGACTTTGAACTGTATCCCTGGGGCGAAAACAACCTACTACCCAACGAGCGGATTAAACTTTTAAGAACAAACGGCGATGCTCAAAACCTGATCGAAGCCAGGGCGGATTTTCTGTATGGTGGCGGTTTCGGATGGTTCAAACACGTCAATAAAAACGGGATCATCACCCGCGAACCGTTCACCAACAAAGCCACGGAAGACTATTTGGCAGCCTACGGAATGGAAGATCTGGGCAACGTTGTCAATCAAATGTGTACGTCTTTGATTGAAACCGGAAACATTTTTGTAAACCGCTCGATGGTGGGAAAACTTCCGGTTTACAGCATCAAGGATAGTTTGATTTGCCGTGCCACTATTGCCAATACCAAAAACGTAGAAACCTGGTTATTAAATTCGGATTGGTCCAGCTCTGAAAGTGTAAGCAAGAATACGATTGCAGTGCCTGCTTACAATACTGCCAATGCCAAACTGGAAGAAACCATCTTTCAACTCCGCCCTTTCCAGACCGGGCAACCATACTACGGCTTTGCCCAGTATTGGGGTGATGAAACCGTCCAGTGGATCGAGGTCATGAATTTTATTGCCAAATCCATTGGCCAGACCGTCAAACACAATAAAAACATCGCCCACATTTGCCGAGTAGCTACCTCCTATTTTGATCAAATGGTTGCGAATGCAGCATCGTCTGAGGAAAACCAGAATGACGATAGTTTTGATACTGAAAAGGAAAAGCAAAAGGTCCGAGATGATTTCTACAAAAACGTAGAAAAGATGATCGAAAGCGAGGACGGTCCACGTGTAATCTTTGATGAGTGTGATTTTGGTTCCGACGGGAAACTATCCGGAATGATCGCATTTGAAGAGATAAAACGCTCTTTAGACGCCAAAGAATTGCAGGAAGCCTATGACACCGCGCTCCGTGCATTTGCCAACGCTTCCAGGTTACTGCCTACCCTGGCCGGCGTTTCGGATGGCAAAACGATCGGCGGATCCGGATCTGAATTAAAGGTTTCTGCCAACTATCAGCAGTTTTTCCGAACACCCCGTGAACGTCAGCTAATCCTTTCGCCTTTCAACCGGGATGTAAAAACAGCTTTGAAGCTACCAAAGGATGTTCACGCCGGTTTTTTTGATATCCTGCTGGTCAGCGATGACAAGAACCCAGCGGGTAGAGAGTCAAAAACAAGCCAGGATTCTGGCAATAAAGATTCCAATCCACAACAAACCGACCAGACCGATGCTGCTTAGAGATGTTCAAGATCTGATTTTATTCCTGGGCCGCGCGGTGATGAGCGCCACAACGGATGATTTCATCCGGCCGTATATCAACGAGGCACAAGAAACCATTTTAGAAAAGGCACTGGGGCCTGAAATTATCCAGGCTTTGGAAGACTACCGGGATGATCCTATGCAAAACCCGAAAATGGATATCCTGCTTAAAAAAATGCAGCGTGCCCTGGCCTGGTATGCCTACCAGAAATATTTACCGTTTGCGATCGGAAACGATGGGGACAATGGTTTGCAGGAAATGGGCGGGGATAATAATCAGCCCGTACGAATTGGTGTGCTGGATAAGCGGATCCGTGAAACCGAGAAAAACGCGGTCAACGCACTGGAATCTGTTCTTTTATACCTGGAACAAAACCTGGATGATTTCCCTGCTTACAAAAATTCCGAAACGGCCAAAGCGACCAGGGCACTGTTTGTTTCATCGGCCACGATCATGAGCGAATTCTTGCCGATCATTGAAGGTAATTACAGGTTATTTTTAAGTATCCGCCCGTATTTGAAACTGGCTGAAAGAGATTTCCTTTTACCAAAGATCGGCCGCGCTCAGTTCAACCGGTTGAAAACCGCGCTGGTAGCTGGCAGCCTGACGGCCGATGAAAAGGAACTTTTGTTTTCCATTCGCCGGGCACTTGCCCACACAGCCTATTATATTGCACTTCCTAACATGCAGTTTGTGATGCTAGGCAATGGAAACATACGCGTACTATCAGATTTTGACGGGATCTACAACGCCAAAGCACCGGACAATGAAACTATTCTGAGCCTGGTACGCGCATCAGAAACCCAGTCAAAAAAATGGCAAAACGCTTTACGTTCCTACTTATCCCACAACCTGGATAAGTTTCCGGACTACGCCCAAAGCCAGGCAGCCAAAGAGCAGCCGACTAACAAGCTGCCCGACAATGATCAGTATAAATCAATCTTCCGCCTTAGATAATGGATTACTTAGCTACTATGCAGCACCAGAAGCTGCAAATGAGTCGAAACCCTATTGTCGTGCTGGTGGATCCTGTTGTGTTGCCAGCAGGATCCAGCCGGGTAGACCTGCGTTATTTCCTTGAATTACGCATCCAGAAATCTTTCCAAAATAGCCAGTTCGTCAATTTAGCTGTTCAGGAAGCGTCAGAAAAACCGGTTCCCGATGGCTACACGATCAGCCCCGGTGCTTATTTTGAAGTTCAGACCCGAATTGATGATCAGCTCAGCGCAACCCCACCCGTGTATGCG
>NZ_JBXHAS010000032.1:0-3100 GCF_056895235.1 Dyadobacter sp. HNCC25DJ186 | reverse complement strand
AGGGAGGCT
Organism: Dyadobacter sp. HNCC25DJ186; assembly: GCF_056895235.1. Lineage (NCBI taxonomy): Bacteria > Pseudomonadati > Bacteroidota > Cytophagia > Cytophagales > Spirosomataceae > Dyadobacter > Dyadobacter sp. HNCC25DJ186. The sequence goes on along the minus strand of NZ_JBXHAS010000032.1, from coordinate 3,091 downwards.
GTAAAATGATATTTTAAATTAAATAACCATCGAATTTACAAGAAAAGTCTTCATCATTTATACTAGATAACTATTAAAAAATCCCGTCCTACCCCATCCCCCTTCCACTGACCATATTTACTCCATGGTCATGAAAATCCACTTAAAAGACGCAATGCGCCAGATCCAGCTCTCGTCTGGGTCGCAGAAAACTTTTGCTATAACCTATCAGAAAAAAGATGGGACCTATGGCGAAAAAGACGAATGCCGTAACCGGTCCGGCTATTATAGCAAAGGCAAATCTGACCTTGCCAGCATCAAACATGAAACCAAACGTGCCGGCAAGGCTATCCTGGAATACCGGACACGCTCAGGGGCCTGGCAGCCTTTCGAGGTATTTTGGTGTTTGATGCGAACTTTCGACGGCCGCGAAATTGATCACCGATTTTAATTTTTATTAGCCATGTCAAATAAAACAAGACCCAAAACCAGGATGATCCGCTTTTCCAAATCCGCGTCAGTGGATCCGGATCAGCAGCGCGACATCAACAGTTCACGCGGCAACGTGCAACGGACTGTAAAATCCAACGGCAAAGACTTTGAACTGTATCCCTGGGGCGAAAACAACCTACTACCCAACGAGCGGATTAAACTTTTAAGAACGAACGGCGATGCTCAAAACCTGATAGAAGCCAGGGCGGATTTTCTCTATGGCGGTGGTTTCGGATGGTTCAAACACGTCAATAAAAACGGGATCATCACCCGCGAACCGTTCACCAACAAAGCCACGGAAGACTATTTGGCAGCCTACGGAATGGAGGATCTGGGCAACGTTGTCAATCAAATGTGTACGTCTTTGATTGAAACCGGAAACATTTTTGTAAACCGCTCCATGGTGGGAAAACTTCCGGTTTACAGTATCAAGGATAGTTTGATTTGCCGGGCCACTATCGCCAATACCAAAAACGTAGAAACCTGGTTGTTAAATTCGGATTGGTCCAGTTCTGAAAGCGTAAATAAAAATACGATCGCTGTCCCGGCTTACAATACCGCCAATGCCGAACTGGAAGAAACCATCTTTCAGCTACGCCCATTTCAGACCGGGCAACCCTACTACGGGTTTGCCCAGTATTGGGGTGATGAAACCGTTCAGTGGATCGAGGTCATGAATTTCATTGCAAAGTCTATCGGACAGACGGTTAAACACAACAAGAACATCGCCCACATTTGCCGGGTAGCTACCTCCTATTTTGATCAAATGGTTGCCAATGCTGCATCGTCTGAGGAAAACCAGAATGATGATAGTTTTGATACTGAAAAGGAAAAGCAAAAGGTCCGCGATGATTTCTACAAAAACGTAGAAAAGATGATCGAAAGTGAGGACGGTCCACGTGTAATCTTTGATGAGTGTGATTTTGGATCTGACGGGAAACTATCAGGGATGATAGCATTTGAAGAGATCAAACGATCTTTAAACGCCAAAGAATTACAGGAAGCCTATGACACCGCGCTCCGTGCATTTGCCAACGCTTCCAGGTTACTTCCTACCCTGGCCGGCGTTTCAGATGGCAAAACAATCGGCGGATCCGGATCTGAATTAAAGGTTTCTGCCAATTATCAGCAGTTTTTCCGAACACCCCGTGAACGTCAGCTAATCCTTTCGCCTTTCAACCGGGATGTAAAAGCTGCTTTGAAACTTCCAAAAGATGTTCACGCTGGTTTCTTCGACATTTTACTGGTTAGTGATGATAAAAATCCGGCCGGAAAAGAATCGAAATCAAACCAGAATTCCGGAACAAAAGATCCTAATTCACAACAAACCGAACAGAACGATGCTGCTTAGAAATATCGAAGATCTTATTTTGTACCTGGGCCGTGCGATCATGAGCGCCACGACCGATGATTTCATCAAACCATATATCAACGAAGCCCAGGAAACGATTCTGGAAAGAGCGTTAGGTCCAGAAATTATTTTGGCACTGGAAGCCTACCGGGACGAGCCCACCGGCGATGTCAAAATGGATGCCCTTTTGAGAAAAACCCAGCGCGCCCTTGCCTGGTATGCTTACCTGAAATATTTGCCTTTTGCGATCGGAAACGACGGTGATAATGGTCTGCAAGAAATGGGCGGGGAAAATAATCAACCTGTTCGAATTGGTGTATTAGATAAGCGGATCCGCGAAACAGAAAGAAACGCGGTCCAGGCATTGGAAGCGGTTCTGTTATACCTGGAACAAAACCTTTCTGATTTTCTAGCGTATAAAAATTCTGAAACAGCCAAAGCAACCAGGTCACTGTTTGTCTCGTCCGCTACGATCATGAGCGAATTCCTTCCCATCATTGAAGGCAATTACAGGTTGTTCCTGAACATACGTCCATATTTGAAATTGGCCGAACGCGACTTTCTTTTGCCACGGATCGGCCGGGCGCAATTCGATCGATTGAAAACAGCGCTGGTTAGTGGCACGCTGACGGCCGATGAAAAAGATCTATTGTTTTCAATACGCCGGGCGCTTTCTCATACGGCCTATTATATGGCGCTGCCTAACATGCAGTTTGTGATGCTGGGTAACGGAAACATCCGTGTGCTGTCAGATTTTGACGGGATCTACAACGCCAAAGCGCCGGATAATGAAACCATTTTAAGCTTGGTACGCGCGTCAGAAACAGAATCCAAAAAATGGCAGAACGCCCTGCGTACCTATTTGTCGCGCAACCTGGATAAGTTTCCGGACTATGCCCAAAGCCAGGCAGCAAAGGAGATCCCAAGCAACAAACTGCCTGACAACGATCAGTACCACTCAATCTTCCGGATGAAATAATGGATTACTTAGCTACCATGCAGCACCAGAAGCTGCAAATGAGTCGAAACCCTATTGTCGTGCTGGTGGATCCTGTTGTTTTGCCAGCAGGATCCAGCCGGGTAGATCTGCGTTACTTTTTGGAATTACGCATCCAAAAATCTTTTCAGAATAGCCAGTTCGTCAATTTGGCGGTTCAGGAAGCGTCAGAAAAGCCGGTGCCCGATGGCTACACGATCAGCCCGGGTGCTTACTTTGAAGTGCAGACCCGGATTGATGACCAGCTCAGCGCAACGCCGCCCGTGTATGCC
>NZ_JBXHAS010000031.1:0-3367 GCF_056895235.1 Dyadobacter sp. HNCC25DJ186 | reverse complement strand
GCTGACCAAAATCAAGTACATGGGATCACTATGTCCGTTACACTCTATTTGTTCAAAATTCCTGCCCCCCCATGTACGAATATTCGTACGTTTTTGCTCGGATTGTTCGTGGAATGTGCACGGCACTGAGGTGCCACCCCATGCGGAATGCCGCCCCAGCTGATTCCACAGTGGATCAGGGTCTCCTTGTCCCAAATTACTCCCATATTGCCAAATCTGGTCTTTCCATTGAGCAGGGTCTACTTTGCCGTATGTGGCAGAGCAATAGAAAAATTTTGTCATTTCGATCTAAATCCTGATTACTGCGCTCGTTCATAATTGGAAGTATCCCTGTTCTTCCAGTTTTCTCTTACCGTAGCTAAATACACAGAATCCCATTGCGCTTGTGTTTTACAATCGGCGCAACCGCCATTCCCAGTTAAGCTTGCAAAGAAACCTTCATTAATCTCCCATTCACCGCTTTGCATATTCTTCTTCAAATAACCTTTGAAAATATTATCCATCGCTATCTCGTGGAGTTTTGCGAAACTTGTTGGGGTTCTATTTTCCTTATCACGGGGAATAACCATGGTTGGCCCACTAAAAAAATACCATTCCTCTTTGATCTTTACACCATAGAAATACCATATATCATCTTGGGTGCATTGAGCCCGATTACATTGAAGTAACAGTGCCGTCACGAGTTTATCGGCACTTTTATTAAAACAAAGAATAGAATCAAGCTGATAAGGATATAACTTTATGGCTAGAAAATCTTTCAGATTATTCTTCCCCCATTTCTCCAATGAGTCTTCAATGTTTTCCCTTATTTCTATATAAGTATCCGTTCCGATTGTTCTTTTTGAAAAATCAATAATTTGTTTCTCAATTTTTTCCGTCTGTTTCTTTTTGTCTGCCTCGTTTGTTTCCTGAGAGGAACAACCAAAAAGAAGAATTCCCAAAAAAAGGACGAATAGCTTATCTCGGATTAACATAACCTGGTAGGTTTTCTTGACGTTCAAATATCCATCCATAATTACTAATACTATGACTTTCCAAATAGCCTTTCGGAATTGTTTTCCCATTTCCATAAGTAGCTGGAATAAAAGCTCTACTCTGATCTGTGAGGCCAGTTACCGGGCACTGAGGTGCCACCCCATGCGGAATGCCGCCCCAGCTGATTCCACAGTGGATCAGGCTCTCCTTGTCCCAAATTACTCCCATATTGCCAAATCTGGTCTTTCCATTGAGCAAGGGCTACTTTGCCGTAAGTGGCTGAGCAGCCGTTTTCGGGGGCGATGATGTAGCGATACGCCGCCCGATAACTGGTCCTGGTAATTTGATCTTTCATAGTACTGTTTTTTAAGGATTCAATCATTCCCTGAGCGTAGGCAAATCCATAATTATTGTAATGGGTGATAAGTAGATGTATCCCTATTCTTCCAGTTTTCTCTCACCGTTGCCAGATACACAGAATCCCATTGCGCTTGTGTTTTACAATCGGCGCAACCGCCGTTTCCCGTTAAGCTTGCAAAGAACCCATCATTTATCTCCAATTCCCCGCTTTGCTTATTCTTCTTCAAGTATCCTCTGAAAATTTCCTCCATAGCAATGGATTTCAGTATTTCCACACTTAAAGGTTTGCTGGTATCTTTTTGATAAAATTCTCTTGGGACTGCAAGATAAGGGCCATCAAAAAAAAACCATTTTCTGTCTACTTTTACTCCATAAAGATATGTCAATCCATCTGCTTCAATCTCTGGATACTTAGTGTTTAATTTTGCAATAGCCATAATACATTTGTTCATATTTCTATTGAAGCAGACTAACGAATCCAAAAACCATTTGTTATCCCGTTCATTTATGTATGATTTCAAACCATGATTAGCCCAATTACTTATTGAATCAAAAGCTTGGTCATACACTAGCTTATAATTTTCCGGGGTCGACACATTAGTTGAATAATTAAAATATAGTGTTCTTTGTTTCTTATTCCTGTCATAATCCATTTCATGAGATTTGTTCCTCTTATCACAAGACATAAGAAATAAGAAACAAGAAACAAGAAACAAGAAACAAAAAACAAAAAACAGTTCTTATTTAAGCTATTTTGGTGTGACATATCCTTTATCATCTGGGGTTAATGCATTAAATATCCATCCATAATTACTAATACTATGACTATCTAAATAGCCTTTTGGAATTTCCTCTCCATTTCCATAGGTAGCAGGTATAAAGGCTCGTCGGTTAAACCCAATATTCCCCACTTCACACTGAGGTGCCACCCCATCCTGTTCCCAGATATTATCAGCACCTGTTTGATTTAGTTACTGCCGTACTGCCAAAGCTGATCTTTCCATTGCGTCGGTTCCACTTTACCATACGTCGCAGAGCAGCCGTTTTCGGGGGCGATGATATAGCGGAACGCCGCCCGGTAACTACTTCATGTGATTTTATCTTTTATGGTGCTATTTTTTAAGGCTTCATTCATTCCCTGAGAGTGGGCAAAGCCCACTCTATTGTAACGGTTTGTAATTTGTTGTATCTCTTTTCTCCCAGTTCTCCCGCATCAATTTCAGCCAGCTTTCTTCCCATGCTTCCTGGGTGGTAAATGGAAAGTTGTAAGCATCGCGTTCATAAAACCTTGCAAAAAAGTTTTCATTTATCTCCCATTTCCTACTTTCCTTATTCTTCTTCAAATAACCTTTGAAAATATTATCCATCGCTATTTCGTGAAGTTTGGTGAAGGGCAAAGAGATATTTTTTTGAAATCCGTAGGCTTCACTTTGAATATAAAAATGAGGGCCCCTAAAAAAATACCACCTTTCGTTGATTTTTACTCCATATAAATAATTTAATCCATTGCTGACATGTTCTCCATATTGTACATAAAATGCCATAATGCACTTGTCTTCCAATTTATTGAAGCATAGCAAAGAATCCAAGTTCCACTTTGTCCCTGTAATATCCTTGAACGAATCTAGTCGATGAGTGGCAAACTTTTGCAAGGAATCAAAAGCAGATTTGTAGACCATATTATAGTTTTCTCTACCAATTTGATTTACCGATAGCTTATAAAGGTCAGAGTATACTGGTGTATGTTCTTTTAATCTACGCTTCTCATTGCAAGAAAACGCGATCAACAAGCCAACTAATAGCACTAATAACTTAATGAGGTTTGACATATCCCGGATCCTTTTCTTGTTGTTCGAATATCCATCCATAATTACTAATACTATGACTTTCCAAATAGCCTTTCGGGATTGATTTCCCATTTCCATAAGTTGCAGGGATAAAAGCACGCCTGCCAAAACCGATATTTCCTACTTCACATTGCGGTGCCACGCCGTCCTGGTTCCACATTGGATCGGCGTTCCCCTGTCCTAAA
>NZ_JBXHAS010000030.1:0-7374 GCF_056895235.1 Dyadobacter sp. HNCC25DJ186 | reverse complement strand
CGTTAAGGTTAAGTCTCTTTGGCCCAGCGAACTTTCTGTACCTGCAAAGCCACCATAGACTGGTATATAGCCAACCAATGAGAAGGTATTGTTTCTTCCGTCAGCAATACCAAAATTATTGTCTGCCGGGCTGTACGAAGGTTTAAAAACACCGCCTGCCACCCAAATTTGTGTGATGGCGCTATTAGTTTTTGCGGCAACCAGCACATCCGCGAGTTCGGCATACGCATTTGCACAGCTGCTGCCGTTAACATTACCTGCGCCATACTGTTTTACATAAACAATCCCATTGACATCAGGCAAAACCGTCACATAGGGGCTTTCCTTAGCGCCCAGATCCACCGAGCCTTTAATACGTTGGTTTCCGGCCAGATCGGTTTTTACGGCTAAAAGGTCGGGCGATTGTCCGGCGGCAAAAAAAGCATTGCTGCCCGCATGGATGGCAGGGCTGCCGGCTCTAGGCGCATAATCGCCAAGGGATTGATCAAAAATATTGTTAGCATCTCCGCCGTAAACCAACATGTTGGCGCCCGCAGGGTTATCCTGGACCAAACTATTCCTGTAAACAGGTTTGGAACCAAGATTTCTGACCCCGTTGTCGGTGTTAATACCTGAGATGTTGCGATAGATGATGCTATTATTGATTTTTGGCGAGGAGTCACTGTTAAACATCCCACCGCCTGACCAGTCCGAAACGTTATCGACGACGGTGACATTGGTCAGCACAGGTGAAGAGTTCGTGTTAAACATCCCGCCACCATAAAATCCGGCGTTATTGCTAATGATCACATTGGTAAGCACCGGAGAAGAGGGATCATTATTAGACATACCACCGGCGTAATTAGCAATATTTCCACTGATTATCAAATTGGTCAGTATCGGTGAAGAAGCGGTCAAAAACACGCCACCGCCAAAGTCAACTTTTACGGTCCTTCCGTTTATGGTTCTATATGCACCGTAGCTAAACTGACCCTGGTTGTAATAATAATCGAAGGCCTCCCCCCACTGATCGTAAAACCGTTCAACTCTGCCGTCCATACATTCCCGGCAGCGACGACAACGTGGTAAACGTCGCCGTCAGATGCGGAATTGTTATTATCCGGATCACCGCTTAAAGTGCAGTTGTTGGCCGCCAGGCTTAAGTTGCGTTCTACCAGGGTATTTTCATTGCCCGCGAACCCACCGTAGATTTTCAGATTATTTACCATCAGAAACGCATTGCTTTTGCGGTAGCTTACATAGGGGCTGTTGTTACCAAAATTATCATCTAGTGCGCTGTAAAGAGGTTTATTAACACCGCCTGCCACCCAAATCTGCCCAATTTCAGAATTCCGCTTGGCCTCAACCAGCGCATCGGCCAGCACGCCTACGGCATTTGCCCAGCTGCTGCGACTGCCTGTTGACCTTTTTTTACATACACGATGCCATTGGCAGGCGTAATTTGTGCGACGATCTGATGCGAAAAAGCTATTGCAAATAGCATTCCGATAACAAGAAATTTTTTCATGGGAACGTTGAGTTGAAATTGTTAGCGTAATATCTAAGTTAAAAAAAAGAATTTCTCCGGATCGCGAACATATAATATGGGTTGCGGTAGCTGAGCTGGGGCCAATTTTTAAGCATAAAAAAAGCCTTAGCTAGTTTACACTTTGCGCGTCAGAAAGAAGAAATTAACGAAAGAAAACGCCTGAAGCGGCGCGGCGTGTCCGTGTATACACGGAATGGGAAAGTCCCGTTAAAACTGATCATGAATCGTTGAGGATAGAGGGTAGCTAACCGAAAGATACAAAAATATCCATAGCGTCAGGCTCCTTTGAATAAATTGTATAAATATCGAGCGACTCCGGTTGGTCTTTGTAATTTATCTTCCTGCGGAAAACAGCGTTGCAGGTTCAATAACTTGCTTAACAAAATATCCTCTAACAAGGATAGTCATCGAGTCGTCTACCCAGAATTCCGGCTCCGATGGTTCGATTGATATAGTTTTTCAGACAACCTTCTTACCCGATTCAAAGCCTTGTCAACTACGAAAAAACCGCAGAGGAAAACAGCAACGACAAGCTCATTCACTCTAATCCGCTACGGGTATAGCATCAAATACAGGAGAAATTGATCCGGCTTTACGCCGGATTCAGGACATGACAAGACTGATTAGCCTGGCACTTTTAGGTCTGGACTTCTATTATATTTGCTACACTGCCTTTGAACAGTGGAAGCTTGTATCCTCATTCAGTGACCGTATTCTGAAAAACATTTTCAGACTGGTTTATTCTCGACGTTTAGCGGAACCAAACTGGCCGCACTTACCTTTCCCGCTATTTCACTGCTTGGCGCGAAAGTAAAAAGGAAGAATAGCTTTGTTTCCAGGCATCATTGATTTACTTGCACATGGGTGTAACGCACTATTTTTTTTAACAGATGGATCTTCTTGCTACCATCACATTAACGCTCTGTTTCGACCATGGACCAACACTTCGTCCAACGAAAGAAGGCCTGCTGAACAAGACCAATTTACAGAATTTGTCTTCATAACTTTTATTGTTCCATTAAAATTTCTCACAATTATCTGCTTTGAAGCAACTTATCTCTTCAGATATTATTTGAGCGATTCCACTGATAGCAAAACATTTCAATTTGGAAAAATCGCCATTTCAGGTTTACTGGGAAAGAACAGAAAAATTTATCCGGACATACCTCTCTGATGTACTCATCAAAGTTTAAATTTTCTGTTTCGTTAACAGTCTTGTAACTTTTGTAAAACCAATAACTTCCGAGGCCTCATTGTGGATAGCTGTTATCACGATACTTCCCCAGAAACGGGATCCATCTTTGCGAACCCGCACACCTTCACTTTTTGAAAAGCCTTTCTTTATTGCAGTTGAAATAAGCCTCGCAGGCAGATTATCTGCTCGATCTTCGATGGTATAAAAAATGCTGAAATTCTTTCCGATTATTTCTTGTGCTTTATACCCTTTCAAAATCTCAGCACCTTTGTTCCAGTTTTCTATATTTCCATCGCAGTCTAACAACAAGATTGCATAATCTTCAATTTCCTCAACCATTCTGCTAAAACGAAGCGCTTTGATATCTTTTTGACCCAGCGATTCATGAACAATGTCGCGAATTCGGCCATCAAGTGTATCAGCTGCTTCGCACATCATTTCAATCCAATCTCTATCCACAAGCTGAAATCCCCCTCGTATGAGTTCTACAAGTCCCATGATGGAAGATAAGGGTTGGCGGATGCTATGGGATTGTATATATGCGATTTTCCGGAGCGATTCGTTTTTTGCCTGGATTTGCTCCAATTGTTTTTTAAGCATCTTTTGAGTCAGCTCCAATTCCATTAAATACACTACCTGCCGAGCCAATGTCAATAATGTTTCTTTCTGTATGAAATCCAGATTACCCGGCTTTAAATCGAATAAACAGAGCGTTCCAATATTTTGTCCGTTTCCTATTGTTAGTGGCGCACCCGCGTAGAAGCGTAAATTTGGATCCTGCTGAACCAAGTCGTTATTTTTAAAGCGCTCATCTCTACTTGCGTCTTGAACTATCATTAACTCATTATGCGGGATCGCATATTGGCAAAACGACGTTTTACGTGGCATTACTTCAACATCTACGCCGGATCTGACTTTAATCCAGTTTTGATTTTTGTCAAGAAGTGTAATCAGGGCAACAGGTTTATCGCAAAGCTTTGAGGCGAGGTCAACTATATCCTGAAATTCTTTTTTTACGAAATCGATTTCCAAAAAGGATTTTACAGATTCTAGGCGGAGTTCTTCTGGGGTAACCATATTGTTATTTCACTTGTTAGGATGCTTTTAACTTTGAAACACTTTAATATTTCATTAAAACTAATCTTTTTTTGCAAAATACTCCGAACCATCGGCGGGTCTGGTATGACAAAAACTAACCCAAAAAAAATCTATTTAATTTGTAGAAATGATTCATTAACATGTAGCTTATTCGACATTTAAGTTAAAATTATTGTAATTTTAACGCTTTCACTCGTTTCCTATTTTAATAATTTTGATTTTCAAATCCAATGGGCGTTTCTTCACTTATGATCATCGATGATGATAAGATGTTCCAGTTTATTGCAAAAAGAATGATTCATGGCGTTTTACCTGAAAGCAATATCCTACAGTTCCCAGATGGAGAGGATGCTTTAAAATTTATAAGGGATTCTCAGACGAACGGAGTTGTTTTACCGAATCTCATACTTCTTGACATCAATATGCCTGTGATAAATGGCTGGCTTTTTCTGGATGAGCTCGCAAAGACTGGACCCATTGATTATAGCCCTGTTATTCACATGATCAGCTCATCCGACGATCCCGTTGACCGAGATAGGGCTGAGAACAACATGCTCATTGAGAGTTATCTGTCAAAACCGATAACACGGCTGATGCTCTCAACAATTATCGAAGCAACTTAAAACTTATTCAGAGAATTTTTATAAACTAAACCTTAGGTAATATTTTTTCAATTGACAACAGTTGATCTAAGGTTACTAATTTATATTTAAAACTGGATCAACATGCCTTTGAATGGCCGATTATTCCCATCGATGATCAGCACAGAATCTAATGCAGGGATGATTCAGCATCAGAAAGGATCTTAATAACCTTTTGCCTCTTTTAGCAATGGGTTATGATTGAATTGGAATTCGCCACATTGTAGATGCTGACTTTAATTGAAAGAAGTCGATTCAATTTATTTTTATATGATTCAGAGGTTCGCTACATGATCGGAAAGGGATAAAAAGGTTACGTGTAGACTACAGATGGCCGGACCACTTGATTTCGTCGCTAATGGACTCCCATTGACTATTGTCCATTAGAATATTTGAAGAATAAAAACCAATTATTTAGCATCTTCAAATTCAATCGTCACAAAGTACACTTAATTTGCGAATTATACTGGTTAGCGGTTCGGTATTCTGCACATTCTCCTAAAAATTCTCCTTTCCAGACACAGATTTGTGTTGGATAAATTTTGTCCTAACCGGCAGGTTCATGAGAAGTACTTATTTCATTATTAGCTTCAATGGCTACCCCTGGCTCTGCCGGTGATCCGATTGAAGCTCGCGCTTAATTTTCTTCGTTCCTTACTGATTCTACACTACCAAATAAAATCTAAGTATCAGCCGGATATTAGCGAGTATCAACTATGTCATGGTGATCTATTGACAGTACAAAGTAAAAACCAGACTGCCATCGTCTAAAACCTTAACAAGGTGGTTTATGGGACTAGCTCCTATCTAAAATATCTGTTCCATGGCGCTATATAGACACAAAATATTCCTGAGCTTTGTCAGGAATATTTGAAACTACTTCCACAAATTCAATTGGTAATTATTTCAGCTCAATCAGGAAACTCCAGTTCCAACTTTAACTTTTCATAAAGAGCGTTTATGCGGAATACCATATTAATACAGTCTTGCTGAGACATCTGATTAATGGTATTGATAAAAGCATTGGTTTTGAAATTCCCTTCCTGATCCTTCTCTGGGCCTTTGTGTTTCAATTCAGAGGCAATGCTTTCCCATTCGGGACACAAAGCATCCGAAAAATATTTTCCTGTAATTACATTAAAATATGCTGCCTGTGATTTTAAGATTTCTTTTGATAGCAGAACGTTGGCAGTGAGATTTGAGACGAGTTTGGATAACTCGATATAGACGAAAATATTAGACTTTTTCACTGAAATTTATCGTTGAGGGTTTCTGCCATCAAATTTACAATAAGTTCTCCTATTTATGTAACCAATTACCAACTATATAAAGCTATTGCTTGTATCAATTCTCCGCACTTCGGCTCACAAGCAATTTTGTTGTGCGTATTTATGTTGGAAAATACCGAATTGTCTCTTCGAAGCATCGCAAGGAAAGGGCTAATCAACAGCTTAGAAACATTGAAATATTTCCAGTGAAATGAGGTTTGCTAATAATGGCGCACAGTTAATTATTAGAGCTTCAAAATTTCTTCTAACGAAAGGCAAATATTTGACTTGCCTCTGCGTTAGGAAGCTGCGTAATTTTTTGTGTGAGGCAAACCAACTAAAAAAAGAGATTAATAATCGCGTTGAATAAAAATGGCCCAAAATCAATTCCAAAATTACCAAGGGAATGTGATAAACTATTATGGGGAGAATTTGTGGTTTTGAGGCAAACAAAGAGGGTTCGCAGTTGTTCACATGATAATCTATGTATGTATGGGGATAGCATTTTATCACCAGCGTAAAGGTCATTCTATTCAAGGCCGATAATTTACATACCGACAGCCCAAACTTGTATCGATCATTATTTTCAATTCTGCAAGCAACGTGGTAATAAAGCAACCGGTGAACACTGATTGCCGGCCTATAAATCTATTGCTGGAACATATGTCCAGTGCGTGCGACTCCGGCGATCCCAGGCCTGATGAAAATAAGTTCAAGCAGATACACGGGGTATCCTCTGTGATCTTGTACCAAACGAGCTGGCTGTTCCAATGAAATTGGAAGAGTTCAGAGCATAAATTCTGCCGGTTTTGTTTTGATCAAAGCGCTGTTGTCATTTCACAGTACGGGTCTTTTTTACTTGTGAGTTTGAACAAAGAATCTGCTTTATTGATGGTTATTTGTCGGTATAGTGCAATATTTAGAGAATAATATACAAGGTCTAAGTCAATTATGCAGCTGATAAATAGAAAACCTTCCTATAGATTAAAGATGCAGATTAAATTGAAAAGAACGAAACACCTGTTTCTATTGATTATCCTGATTTTCCCCTTTCCGTTTTTTTCAATTCCGGCTTGCAGCCAGACCTTATCTGAACTGCGTAGTAGTTTCAGTAGCTTCCAGGGTTTGCCAAACGACTCCCTTAAGGTTTTCGTCTGCAACCGGCTGGCCGGGAAATATTTATATAAGAATCCTGACAGCTCTATTTTTTTCGGCAAAATCGCTTTGCAGGCTGCAAAAAGACTACATCTCAACAAGGAAAGTGCAATTGCTTATAACTATATCGCTAAAATAAACTACATCAGCGGGTCCTATTTCGAATCCCTATCCTACGCAGACTCCGCACAGACGATCAGCAGGAAATATGAATTTAAGCCCGAACTCGCCGTTGCAATCAATACCATAGGATTGATCTATCTTGGCCAGGACAGGCTGGATGAATCAATCCCGGAATTCAGAAAAGCCCTTGTACTCAATCAGCAATTGAAAGACAGTGCAAAAATCGCAGCTAATTATTTCAACATTGGGTTAGCTTATGATGAACTTCGCCAGTTGGATAGTGCGTTTTTGAATCTCAATAAAGCACTGCTTGTTGCAAAACAATGCCGGGACGGACACCTGCATCAAATGTCGCTGAACCGGACG
>NZ_JBXHAS010000029.1:0-7603 GCF_056895235.1 Dyadobacter sp. HNCC25DJ186 | reverse complement strand
TATGCGCCATTATTCCATGTATAAAGACGTGTTCTTTACGCAGGTGATCGGCGGCCAGCTCAGCAAATTTTTAACCTGGCAGCCCGATGGCAAACTGGTCCGTACCGATCAGCCCGAACGGCTTTATTTCTTAACCAATTTCACGCCTTCGCCAAAGTCCTTAAATCTCCGTGTACGGGTATTTTACGCAGATAATTCAGCCGAGACTTTCACAGCCAAAACCGTAGACAACGTAACGCCCATGACGGTGTACTCCGTGCCGGTCGGATTCTCTGAATTGAAGCTGGAAGCCAAACTGCAACAGGTCATTTGGTATGAAGTTTGGTTATCAAATGAAAACGGGCAACAGGTTAGCGAAACCCGTTTTTACCGCGTAGACAGGTTTGTCTATGAGTCAGTAAAATACATTCTTTTCCAAAACAGCCTGGGCGGTTATGATACGATCCGCTGTGTGGGATCCGCCAGCGAATCCATTAGTATCAGCCGTCAGCTCCTGGAACGGTTCACCGATTACGACTATTTGCCAACGGTTTCCGAGGCACTGATCAACAACGTAACCGGCCAGAGGTCAGTAAGCGTCAATATTGGAAACTGGCTGAATGCAGACTACCGGGAATACCTGGAAGATATGGCCTTATCCGAAGAATTTTTCATTGTCGATGGTGAAGAGTTTATCCCGCTGACGCCTAATTTTAGCGGGTTATTGACGCAAAGCAATACTGAGTGGCCAGTCGAAAGAAGCCTTAGTTTTACTTATGCCAATGGCATTGGTGGATATAGCAAGCTGCCGAAAATTGTACCGGTAACACGCCAAACGGGCTGGAAACAATGGTCTGTGAGTTGTGAGCTGGATGCAAACGGGATCCGAACCGGAAAACAGTTAGTGAACGAGCTTGTAAAATTCTACCTGGATTCTGGTGAAAACGTCCGTCCCATCACCACGAAATCCAATATTTCCGGAACAGAAGGGTATATCCCGCCCTGGGCTACCGGTGCCTGTGAAGCACAAACAACACCGTTTTTAAATACGACTATTTCAGGTCCGTCTCTTTTGAAAAAATCCACTTGTGCCAATGGTCAGGTGGGCACAACCTGGACAATCGTTTTACCGGCCGGATCTTACGGTTCAGAGCTTAGTCAGGCCGATGCCCAGGCAAAAGCCCAGGCCGCCTGGCTTGCCATGGATACGCAGGAAAATGCAAATCTGAATGGTAACTGCATCCCGGCTGTCAATATCCGTTTGGGTATCACTAACAATGCTATCGGCGACGCGAACGGGCAGATCGGCGGCGCTTACAATCCGATTGCAGCCGTACTTATCGATGGTGCAGAAATGATTTCCAATACCGCCTATTCTGGAAATAATAGCGTTCGTTACGCTGACAACACGCTACCGGCTGCAACCAGGAACATAGACGTACGGATTATTTTTTCAAACAGCCCGCAGCTAGCCTACCGTATCCGGATCCCATCAAAAAACCAGACAAGCCCGGTTTTAAATGGTCCTCAAACTTACCGGTTTGCCAACATCGTAACCAACTGGGGCGATCCTGAACTTGTCATTATTGTAGAGCCAGCCTGATGGATATTTTAACATACAAAAACAAAACCTACCAGGGGCCTGCAAGCTGGGCCGAGTGTCAGCCCGAAATGGTTGCCAAGCTGATCGCCTTTTCCAGGTTATCGCCAAAGGATATCACAGACGAGATTTTTGAAATGTTGGTCCAGGTTGCTTTCGATATTCCTGCCAGTGCATGGGGAAGCTGGACAATGAACCCGCTGGAATGGGAAATGTTGAAAAACCAGGTCAAATGGATATTTACCGCGCCGGTTGACCGGCCGTTTCTAAGTTTTAAGCATGAGGGTGTGGATTACATTCTTCCGGAAGAGAATTTTGCAGATACCACGACCCTGGAATTATCCATGGCCTTTATTGCCTATACTGATTTTGCAGATCCCGACGAGCCAGATCCTACCGCGCTAAACCGCCTGATCTCAACTTTGTGCCGCCCGGCCCGGCCGGATCTGAAAGCATTCTTAAAATCACCCGACTGGACCGGTGACGACCGCGAACCTTTCAATGAAGCCAGGATGATGAAGCGGGCCGCTGCACTGGCCACACTGGACATGTCAATGAAAATGGTTATCCTGTCCTATTTCGAAGTTCAGGCAAAATCATTTCTGGAACAATACGAGGGCCTTTTCGGTGGTGACGCTCAGCCGCGTTACGGCGACGGCCGCGGCTGGATCATGCTGATTAAAAACATTGCAAAAGAAGGCCATTTCGGCGACTTTGATAATGTGGGCAAACAATACGCCCACCTGGTCTATGCCGCCGCCCTTGACGATACAATCACCGCGGAAGAAACCCGCGATAACCAAGACAATGGATATGAGTACTAACAACGGTATGGTAGTGATCACCGATTTGATTACACTGAAAGAATTTTTCCAGCACGCAGTACGCAACCTTTCCGGCATCGACATCTCCCGTGCTCTTTCTGGCGGTCCTGACGGCTTGCAGGAAATGGCTAAGTTGTTTGAAAGTGAAGTAAAACCGGATCAATACATTTGTACCTACCAGGTTGCCGAAACCCCGTTAACTGACAACGCGGCCGGTCTTACTTGCGCGACATTTGCCTGTACGGTGATGATCATCAAAAAGATGGGATCCACAGCCATCACGCCCGACATAAAACTTGAAGCCAGGAACGAAACCTGGAAAAAGATGCTGCGTTTAATCGGCCTCATTCGTCTTGCGTCAGAATGGTACGCGGCCGAAGTGACCGAAGTGGACGGCCAGGATTACGAGGTCATTTTCAATATTTTCCAGGATAAACTTTTACCTGTAGGTAAAATTGCAAACGCTAATGTCCAGGGTTGGCTGGTGGATATCGATGTCACAATACCTGTAAATGGTCTAATGTATGTCTGAGGTTACGCCTGAAATTCAGAGGATTTTTGAAAGCCAGGTCATAGAAGCCTGTGACCGTATTTTTACGGAAGGAGTGCGTCGTATGCGTAAGGATATGGAAAGCGCCGGCGTATCTTTAACAGACCAGCTAAAAAACTCTTTATATTCTGAACGGTCCTTTATTACGGACCAGCTGGAAGCTTCATTCCGGATGGGCATGCGTGGCTATGGCCGTTTTAAAGATATGCGCCAAATCAGCTACTCTAAATTTCCGAATACAGAAATGTTGAAAGAGTTTGTGGAAGAACTGGGCGTGGATAAATTCATTAAAAACGAAACTGTTTCGATAAATGGGAAGGATGTTCAGCTGTATGTTCCAGGTTATCCTATTGGCCGCAAGCAAAACAAAGAGCTTACTTATGACAGGGCACTTACCAGGGTTGCCTACGGGATGGGCCGGGCGATTATGCAGCAAAATACCATCAAACGGCGTGGCAACAGCTTTTATAATGTGAACAAGGGGGAAATTTACTCAGAGATTTCAATTTATCTGATGACTAAACTTCCCCCGGTGATGATGCAGGCAATGAAGGAATATTATGAACGGCCATTTTATGACCGTGGTGAATAAATTTGTAACAGATAAGCTTGTCATTTCATCTTCTATTAAAATAAAGATCCTCGAAGGCAATTTTTACAAGATTTTTCTTATCTTAATACGTACTAGATATAAAATTCATTATAGACCTTAGCATGAATATGGAAGAAAAACCTAAACTTGAAACTCATATTGCTTATATCTGGGTACTAGACAACTATTTGCAATTAATTGAATCAGCAGGGAGTCTCTCTGAAAATAAAAGCTTCGCTAAGGAGGATCTTAGAAATGACTTTTTTAATGTTATCGAAAATATTGTTTATAACTATTATGTAGAATATCAGCTACCCTATTTCTTGGAGAAGCTTACTGCGCCTTTCAATGACGGTATTCTTGAAAAATATTTCATAGACGAACCAGAGAAGGGGAAACATTTTAATAATATCCCGTTCCTAATTGATCAATTAAACATTAAAGCGTGGCATGACTCCAGAAGAATGATCTTGATTATTTCTATCTGGATTATTTTTGAAGACTGTATAGATGTTATTTATGATAATATTGTAACTGACGAGGAACTAGAACTACAAAAAAATCATAACTACTTATCTATCTTCAAGCTGATTAAAGATTTGCCCGGAGAAAATCAAACTAAAATAAAGAAAAAGCTTCGCTCTGAATTCATAGGTTTAGGAAACAAGTACAACTTTATATTTAAGAAAATTAATAAGCAGGGTATACTTAATAACAAAATAAATGAATATAGGATTACCTTAGAGTTTATAAACGCAATACGCAATACTATGCATTCTAATAGCCGGCCATTAAAGGATGCAGAATATAATTTGCCTTACGGAAAATTTATTTTTAAGAAAGGTGAGTTTATTGACTTTGTAACAGAAGATGTAATCATGAATGCAATTCAACACTTATTAGGATGCTTTGACTTTATTAGGAATAACTTAGAACACTCGGAGCTAATAGTTCATTCTGCCAGAAATTCTCATATATTTAATGATGAAATAAAGCGTCAGACACTTAAAAAAATTTAGTAGCCCGCCCATTCGAATATAAATTTGATAATAAAAGAATAAAAATTTATAGCCCTATATATCAGTAATTAAATATATTTCAAATCATACTTTTATCATAAAGTTAAGAATAATGGGTGGGGTAAAATTGTATTACCCCACCACATTACTTCACTATTTCATTATCCATCCATAGTAAAAACACCATGTGTTTGGATTGACAATAAATAGAATTCCATTTTCCCATTCAATAGAAATAGGAATATGTAATGGTAAATCAAAAGCCTTGTAATAAACTAAAAGCGATATTATTTCCTCCAATATCAGAAGGCTACAGTAATCCCCGTAGAAAGATTGATTTATTGAAACCATTTGCTTATTGTAAGCAGGGTTGTTTAGTTGATGCTTACCTATATAAATATGCAGACTTAAAGTTTTTGTGAGGATTAAAACGGGAATTATCAAAAAAAATTTCAATAATTCCCGTCCTACTCCCGGCAAAAGGTACGCCGCAAATTCGTAGTGTACCTTTTTCTGTATACAATGAATTTAGTTGAAAATTCGGTCTGGAATTTCGATATCAATGGAAAACCGGCCTTAAATGCCCTGGGTGAGCTGGAAGCCGAATTGGCCAAAGTCAAGAAATCTCAGGAGGACCTGAAACGGGGGACCAAAGAATGGACCGACTCGAAGCAGGAAATTAAAGAGCTCGAAGCGGAAATAAAAAAGACCCGTGAAGAGATGGGCAACGCCGGGATGACCGTCAAGCAGCTGGAAGGATATGCCAAACAGCTGAATAAGGAAATCAAGGATCTGACGCCCGGAACCGCTGAATACATCGAAAAAACCAAAGAGCTAAAAGATGTAAATGACCGTCTGGCGAACGTCAGGCAGGACGTGCGCGGGGTATCAGACGAAGTAAAAGAAAGTCAAAGCGTCTGGACAAATCTGAAAACCTGGATTGCCAGCGCCTTCACCTTTGCCGCAATCCTGGAAGCCGGCCAAATGCTGAAACAGTTCTTTTCCGATGGCATTGAAAACTTCAAAAAGTTAGACGCTGCCAGTAAAGAATTAAGTGCCAATACGAATATCGTCGGCAAGGATCTTGAATATTTGAATGATCAGGCCAAAGAGCTGGGGCCACAAATGGGAAAAACCGGCGACGAAATGCTGGCCGCTTACCAGGCCATGGGATCCGCCAAGTCAGACCTGACCGAAAACGCTGCATCCCTGGCCGCGGTAACAAAAGAAGCCATAGTCCTTTCACAAGCTGGAAAGCTGGATTTAGCACCTGCCACCGAACTAATGGCCGGCGCCCTCAATCAGTTCAATGCGCCCGCCTCCGACGCCGGTCGTTTCATTAATGCCATCGCAGCCGGGGCGCAAGTCGGATCCGCTGAAATTGTGGACATGACAGGCGCTTTAAAAGCATCCGGAACCGTTGCCAGCGCTGCCAGTGTATCGTTTGAACAAACAAACGGCGCGCTTCAATCCCTTTCCACCATCAACATCAAAGGCGAACAGGCAGGTACGGCTTTCCGGAACATTCTTATCAAAATGATGAGCAGCTCCGAAGATCTGAACCCGCAGATTGTCGGGCTGGACAAGGCCATGGAAAACCTTGGAAAGCGTAACCTATCCACGGCCGAACTTGCTAAAATGTTCGGAACTGAAAACGTGGTAGCCGCCCAGCACCTGGTAACACACCGCGAACAGGTGAAGGAATTTACAGCCGATTTGACCGGTACCGATGCAGCGTATAAAATGGCAGCAAAAAACAATGAAACGCTGGAATTCAAAGAAAAACAGCTGGCAGCTGCCTATACGAACACAAGTGCAAGTGTTGGTAAAATCTTAGCCCCGGCAATAACCAGCTTTTACAGTATTCTGATTGATAAAGGTCTACCGGCTGTTGAATCCACCATTCAGGTTTTTGCCGCACTGGTTAAGGGAATCATTGCAATTCCTGGTTTCATCACCGAAAACAAAGAAGCGTTTATTGCCCTGGGTGTGGCCCTGGTTTCTTTGAACACCGCAAACATTGCAGCAACCGCGTCGGCCATCGGGCTGGCAGCTGCCGAAAAGGGGAGGTTAATCTGGACAGAAGCCGGAACGGTTGCCCAGTGGGCTATGAATGCCGCCATGACAGCAAACCCGATCGGCTTGGTTGTATCGGCTATTGCCTTATTTGTTGGGGGGCTGATCACGCTTTACAAAAATGTTGAAGGCGTCCGGACTGTAATTGATGGACTTTGGGAGGGAATGAAAAAAGCCGGATCCGCCGTTGCTTCATTCTTTGGAATGGTGGGCGATGAAAACAATAAAAGCCTTGCCCAGCAAAAAGCTGCTAATGATAAACACCTTTCGGACAAAGCAGCCAATGAAAAGAAAACGGCCGCACAAATTGCAGCGGATGCAAACGCCGCCAAGACCAGCGAATTAAACCTAAAAAAACAGCAAGAAGAAGCTGCCCGCCAAGCAAAGTTGAGTGCTGAAAAAAATGCAAAACAGCAAGAAGTTGCAGAAAATAAAAGAGCCGATGAAGCCGCCAGAAAATTAAAGGAAACTCAGGACAAAGAAGCAGCAGCAAGGGCAGCCGAAGAAAAAATTGTGGCAAATGCTGCCGCAAATAAGGCAATTGAAAAAGCAAACATCGATGCCATTACAGACGAGCTTGCAAGAAAAAAAGCTCAGCTGGCTTTTGAGCTCAATGAAAAACTGGCTGCCAATACAAAATCCAAAGCGGATGACCTGGTAAAAGTCAACTACGAAATTGCTTTGCGTTCGCAATACAAATCGGCCGTTGAAAAATTCGAAGCGGACTACCGCGCCAAGCATGTAGCCGAAGAAACGAAGCGGATCAATGACATTGCCAAGCTGGAAGATGCCCAGCGTACAGAGCGGCAGGCAAAAGAAAATGCTACCCAGAAAACGATCCTGGAAACCCAGCTTTCGAATGAAAAACTATCCATAAACCAACGCCAGACGCTGAAACTCCAATTGATAGAATTGGAGAAAAAGATGGAACTGGAACGCATTGAGGAAGTCGCTGCCAAAGAG
>NZ_JBXHAS010000028.1:0-7681 GCF_056895235.1 Dyadobacter sp. HNCC25DJ186 | reverse complement strand
CATGCGCCATTATTCGATGTACAAAGACGTGTTCTTTACGCAGGTGATCGGCGGCCAGCTCAGCAAATTTTTAACCTGGCAGCCTGATGGCAAACTGGTCCGTACCGATCAGCCCGAACGGATTTATTTCTTAACCAATTTCACACCTTCGCCAAAGTCCTTAAACCTACGTGTACGGGTATTTTATTCCGATAATTCAGCTGAGACTTTCACAGCCAAAACCGTAGACAACGTAACGCCCATGACGGTGTACTCCGTGCCGGTAGGATTCTCCGAATTGAAACTGGAAGCCAAACCGCAACAGGTCATTTGGTATGAAGTTTGGTTATCAAATGAAAACGGGCAACAGGTTAGCGAAACCCGTTTTTACCGCGTAGACAGGTTTGTCTATGAGTCAGTAAAATACATTCTTTTCCAAAATAGCCTGGGCGGTTATGATACGATCCGCTGTGTGGGATCCGCCAGCGAATCCATTAGTATCAGCCGTCAGCTCCTGGAACGGTTCACCGATTACGACTATTTGCCAACGGTTTCCGAGGCACTGATTAATAACGTCACCGGCCAGCGATCGGTAAACGTCAATATTGGAAACTGGCTGAATGCAGACTACCGGGAATACCTGGAAGATATGGCATTATCAGAAGAATTTTTCATCGTCGATGGTGAAGAGTTTATCCCGCTGACCCCTAATTTTAACGGGTTATTGACGCAGAGTAATACCGAGTGGCCGGTCGAAAGAAGTCTTGGTTTCACCTATGCCAACGGCATTGGTGGATATAGCAAGCTGCCGAAAATTGTGCCAGTAACACGCCAAACGGGCTGGAAACAATGGTCTGTGAGTTGTGAGCTGGATGCAAACGGGATCCGAACCGGAAAACAGTTAGTGAACGAGCTGGTAAAATTCTACCTGGATTCTGGCGAAAATGTCCGTCCCATCACCACGAAATCCAATATTTCGGGAACAGAAGGATATATCCCGCCCTGGGCTACCGGTGCCTGTGAAGCACAAACCACACCGTTTTTAAATACGACTATTTCAGGTCCGTCTCTTTTGAAAAAATCCACTTGTGCCAATGGTCAGGTGGGCACAACCTGGACAATTGTTTTACCGGCCGGATCTTACGGCTCAGAGCTTAGTCAGGCCGATGCACAGGCAAAAGCCCAGGCCGCCTGGCTTGCGATGGATACGCAGGAAAATGCAAATCTGAATGGTAACTGCATCCCGGCTGTCAATATCCGTTTGGGTATCACCAACAATGCTATCGGCGACGCGAACGGCCAGATCGGCGGCGCCTACAATCCGATTGCAGCCGTACTCATCGATGGTGCAGAAATGATTTCCAATACCGCCTATTCTGGAAATAATAGCGTTCGTTACGCTGAAAACACGCTACCGGCTGCAACCAGGAACATAGACGTACGGATTATTTTTTCAAACAGCCCACAGCTTGCCTACCGTATCCGGATCCCATCAAAAAACCAGACAAGCCCGGTTTTAAATGGTCCTCAAACATACCGGTTTGCCAACATCGTAACCAACTGGGGCGATCCTGAACTTATCATTATTGTAGAGCCAGCCTGATGGATATTTTAACTTACAAAAACAAAACCTACCAGGCGCCTGCCAGCTGGGCCGAGTGCCAGCCTGAAATGGTTGCCAAGCTGATCGCCTTTTCCAGGTTATCGCCAAAGGATATCACAGACGAGATTTTTGAAATGTTGGTCCAGGTTGCTTTCGATATTCCTGCCCGTGCATGGGGAAGCTGGACAATGAACCCGCTGGAATGGGAAATGTTGAAAAACTAGGTCAAATGGATCTTTACAGCGCCGGCTGATCGGCCGTTTCTAAGTTTTAAGCATGAGGACGTGGATTACATTCTTCCGGAAGAAAATTTTGCAGATACCACGACCCTGGAATTATCCATGGCCTTTATTGCCTATACTGATTTCGCAGATCCCGACGAGCCGGATCCTACCGCACTGGACCGCCTGATCTCAACTTTATGCCGACCTGCCCGGCCGGATCTGAAAGCATTCTTAAAATCACCCGACTGGACCGGTGACGACCGCGAACCTTTCAATGAAGCCAGGATAATGAAGCGGTCTGCGGCCCTGGCTACGCTGGACATGTCAATGAAAATGGTTATACTGTCCTATTTTGAAGTGCAGGCAAAATCATTTCTGGAACAGTACGAGGGCCTTTTCGGTGGTGACACGCAGCCGCGTTATGGCGACGGCCGCGGCTGGATCATGCTTATTAAAAACATCGCAAAAGAAGGCCATTTCGGCGATTTTGATAATGTGGGTAAACAATACGCCCACCTGGTCTATGCCGCTGCCCTGGACGATACAATCACCGCGGAAGAATCCCGCGATAACCAAGACAATGGATATGAGTACTAACAACGGTATGGTAGTGATCACCGATTTGATTACACTGAAAGAATTTTTCCAGCACGCAGTCCGTAATCTTTCAGGCATTGACATTTCGCGCTCACTTTCTGGCGGTCCAGACGGCTTGCAGGAAATGGCTAAGCTGTTTGAAAGTGAAGTAAAACCGGATCAATACATTTGCACCTACCAGGTTGCCGAAACCCCGTTAACCGACAATGCGGCCGGGCTTACTTGCGCGACATTTGCCTGTACCGTCACGATCATCAAAAAGATGGGATCCGCAGCCCTCACGCCCGACATGAAACTTGAAGCCAGGAACGAAACCTGGAAAAAGATGCTGCGTTTAATCGGCCTCATTCGTCTTGCATCAGAGTGGTATGCCGCCGAAGTGACCGAAGTGGATGGACAAGATTATGAGGTTATTTTTAATATTTTCCACGATAAACTTTTACCGGTAGGTAAAATAGCAAACGCAAATGTCCAGGGTTGGCTGGTGGATATCGATGTCACGATACCCGTAAATGGCCTGATGTATGTCTGAGGTTACGCCTGAAATTCAGAGGATTTTTGAAAGCCAGGTAATAGAAGCCTGTGACCGGATTTTTACGGAGGGAGTGCGACGTATGCGTAAGGATATGGAAAGTGCCGGCGTATCTCTGACCGACCAGTTAAAAAACTCTTTGTATTCAGAACGGTCATTTATTACCGATCAGCTGGAAGCGTCGTTCCGGATGGGGATGCGTGGGTATGGCCGTTTTAAAGATATGCGCCAGATTAGCTACTCTAAATTTCCGAATACAGAAATGTTGAACGAGTTTGTGGAAGAACTGGGAGTGGATAAGTTTATTAAGAATGAAACCGTTTCGGTCAACGGGAAAGAGATGCAGCTGTACGTACCAGGTTATCACATCGGCCGCAAGCAAAAAAATGAGCTGACATACGACCGCGCGCTCACCAGGGTTGCCTACGGGATGGGCCGCACGATTATGCAACAAAACACTATAAAACGGCGTGGCAACAGCTTTTACAATGTGAATAAGGGGGAAATTTATTCTGAGATATCAATATACCTCATGACTAAACTTCCTCCGGTGATGATGCAGGCTATGAAGGAATATTATGAGAGGCCGTTTTATGACAAAGAGGAATACTACTAATATAGTTGAATTGTTTGTTTTGAGATTGCATACAACAATGGCTTGAATTCGTAGAAATACATCGACAATTTTAACAATTGATAGTACTAGAAACTATATAGTTTAATTTCAGGTTCAAGTATTGATTTTCAATACTTGACTATTACAATTTAATATAACACTTGAATTGTATTTTCATTTCAAGTGTTATATTTGTGAAAGTACCTTGTAATTGCAACAAGGATTTTTTAACCTTTTTTCAAATCAGTATATGCATACAATAAAGGAGCTTTATTACGCTGTTCGGTATGTATTCAGCAGCTACTTTCCTTCTAATACTGAGCTTGTCAGTCCCGAGGTCCAAGTGATTCTATCTAATCCAAAAGATAGAAAAACTTACTTAAACGCCGTTGATAAACTTAGTAAAGGAAGTGAAAAGGAAGAGGTAAAACTTGAAAACGGTAATAGCATCACGTTGGTTTCATAGACGCGAATATGGAAATCCCTGGCCTTTCGCTTCTACCGATTATTTTCATTGTCTTAATCGTTGTTCCTGGAACATTCGCTAAACGGTTCTATTTTTCTGATG
Organism: Dyadobacter sp. HNCC25DJ186; assembly: GCF_056895235.1. Lineage (NCBI taxonomy): Bacteria > Pseudomonadati > Bacteroidota > Cytophagia > Cytophagales > Spirosomataceae > Dyadobacter > Dyadobacter sp. HNCC25DJ186. The sequence goes on along the minus strand of NZ_JBXHAS010000028.1, from coordinate 3,562 downwards.
CTTTTTCGAATCAGTTTGGATCTGGCACCTTCGGTGACAGGCTAATAACAAGTATATTTTGGGGTATTATTGTTCAGATATTTACCTATCTTGCTTACAGTAGATCGTTCGATTTTACAATTCTGGACATTAAGGATAGTCTAATTTCTGCATACGCTGATCTCAAAGACAACAAGATACCAAAGAATTTCGAGAAGTATGATCTCTGGAAAATACTAGGCTATCTAGTGTCTTCGATAGTTTTGTCCGCTATCCTTGGACGCTTTGCATTTTTTATAGTACGAGGATTAAAGCTGGACATAAAATATGTACCACTACGATTTTCTAATACTTGGCATTATTACTTCTCCGGGGAGGTACTACAAATGTCTGGTTTTAATCAGAATAGAAGAAAGGTAGAGACTAGATCGGCTCATATCCTGGTGGATTCCGGAGAAGAAAGACCAAAAGTTATTAAAGGTATTCTGACTGAATATACTCTAAATCGTAATGGCGAGTTAGATACAATCGTTTTAACTGCGGCAGAAAGATATTCTATTAGCTTCCAGGGATTTAAAGAAATCCCTGGAAGTATGGTAATAATACCATATAACAAAGTTATTGACCTGAACTTAAATTTTGAATTTTCGCAAACTACTGAGGAAAATGGAATAGGACAAAGAGTGGTAGTCGGGATCTTGACATTTGCTTCAATTGTTTCTCTCGGATGTGTAATTATAGGCCCCTGGCTTTTAGGGCTTTCATTCCGGAATGCGCTAGCAGGTATGTTTTGGGGACTGTCTACTTGGATCTGGTTTTGGATTATCGTTTCCTTTTTATTGAATCCACCACAAGAAACGAGCAGAATAAGTACAAAGACATGGATCATAGTGTCTATCATGGCCCTACTCTCTGCATTCTTAACTGATCGTTTTTTGTTTGGAGGAATTTATATTGTCAAACATCTTTGGGAGCCAATTAAATCTGTCTTAACAATATAGATTCCCGTCCTACTCACACAAAAAGGTACGCTACAATTTAGTAGCGTACCTTTTTTTATTCACAATGAATTTAGTTGAAAATTCGGTCTGGAATTTCGATATCAATGGAAAACCGGCCTTAAATGCCCTGGGTGAACTGGAAGCCGAGTTGGCCAGAGTAAAGAAATCCCAGGAGGACCTGAAACGCGGGACCAAAGAATGGACCGACTCGAAGCAGGAAATTAAAGAGCTCGAAGCGGAAATAAAAAAGACCCGTGAAGAGATGGGCAATGCCGGGATGACCGTCAAGCAGCTGGAAGGATATGCTAAACAGCTGAATAAGGAAATCAAGGATCTGACGCCCGGAACCGCTGAATACATCGAAAAAACCAAAGAGCTAAAAGATGTAAATGACCGTCTGGCCAATGTCAGGCAGGACGTGCGCGGGGTATCAGACGAAGTAAAAGAAAGTCAAAGCATCTGGACAAATCTGAAAACCTGGATTGCAAGCGCCTTCACCTTTGCCGCAATCCTGGAAGCCGGCCAAATGCTGAAACAGTTCTTTTCCGATGGCATCGAAAACTTTAAAAAGTTTGATGCTGCCAGTAAAGAATTAAGCGCCAATACCAACATCGTCGGTAAGGATCTTGAATATTTGAATGACCAGGCCAAAGAGCTGGGGCCTCAAATGGGAAAGACCGGCGACGAAATGCTGGCCGCTTACCAGGCCATGGGATCAGCCAAATCAGACCTGACCGAAAACGCTGCATCTCTGGCAGCGGTAACAAAAGAGGCCATAGTCCTTTCACAAGCTGGAAAGCTGGATTTAGCACCCGCCACTGAACTAATGGCCGGTGCCCTCAATCAGTTCAATGCGCCGGCTTCCGACGCCGGGCGTTTCATAAATGCCATCGCAGCCGGTGCGCAAGTCGGATCCGCTGAAATTGCAGATATGACCGGTGCCCTGAAAGCTTCTGGGACCGTTGCAAGTGCTGCCAGTGTATCCTTTGAACAAACAAACGGCGCGCTCCAATCCCTTTCTACCATCAACATCAAAGGCGAGCAGGCAGGAACCGCTTTCCGGAACATTCTTATCAAAATGATGAGCAGCTCCGAAGATCTGAACCCGCAGATTGTCGGGCTGGACAAGGCCATGGAAAACCTGGGTAAGCGTAACCTATCCACGGCCGAACTAGCAAAAATGTTCGGAACTGAAAACGTGGTAGCAGCTCAGCACCTGGTAACTCACCGCGAACAGGTGAAGGAATTTACAGCCGCTTTGATCGGAACGGATGCAGCTTATAAAATGGCAGCAAAAAATAATGAAACGCTGGAATTCAAAGAAAAACAACTGGCTGCCGCCTATTTGAATACAAGTGCAAGTGTTGGTAAAATCTTGGCCCCGGCAATAACCAGCTTTTACAGTATCCTGATTGATAAAGGACTACCGGCAGTTGAATCCACCATTCAGGTATTTGCCGCACTGGTTAAAGGAATCATTGCAATTCCTGGTTTCATCACCGAAAACAAAGAAGCGTTTATTGCCCTGGGTGTGGCCCTGGTTTCCTTGAACACCGCAAACATCGCAGCAACCGCGTCGGCCATCGGGCTGGCAGCTGCCGAAAAAGGCAGGTTGATCTGGACAGAAGCCGGAACGGTTGCCCAATGGGCTATGAATGCCGCCATGACAGCAAACCCGATCGGTTTGGTTGTATCGGCTATTGCCTTATTTGTTGGGGGACTGATTACGCTTTACAAAAATGTTGAAGGCGTCCGTAATGTTATCGACGGACTTTGGGAGGGAATGAAAAAAGCCGGATCCGCCGTCGCTTCATTCTTTGGAATGGTGGGCGATGAAAACAATAAAAGCCTTGCTCAGCAGAAAGCTGCCAATGATAAACACCTTTCGGACAAAGCAGCTAACGAGAAAAAAAACGGCCGCACAAATTGCAGCGGATGCAAACGCAGCCAAGACCAGCGAATTAAACCTAAAAAAACAACAGGAAGAAGCTGCCCGCCAGGCAAAGTTGAGTGCTGAAAAAAATGCAAAACAGCAGGAAGTTGCAGAAAATAAAAGAGCCGATGAAGCCGCGCGAAAATTAAAAGAAACTCAGGACAAAGAAGCAGCAGCAAGGGCAGCCGAAGAAAAAATTGTGGCAAATGCTGCCGCAAATAAGGCAATTGAAAAAGCGAACATCGATGCCATTACAGACGAGCTTGCAAGAAAAAAGGCTCAGTTGGCTTTTGAATTAAATGAAAAACTGGCTGCCAATACAAAGTCCAAAGCGGATGACCTGGTAAAAGTTAACTATGAAATTTCTTTACGTGCCCAATTCAAAACCGCCGTAGAAAAATTTGAAGCCGACTACCGTGCCAAGCATGTAGCCGAAGAAACCAAGCGGATCAATGACATTGCCAAGCTGGAAGATGCCCAGCGTACAGAGCGCCAGGCAAAAGAAAATGCTACCCAGAAAACGATCCTGGAAACCCAGCTTTCGAATGAAAAACTATCCATAACCCAACGCCAGGCTCTGAAACTCCAATTGATAGAATTGGAGAAAAAGATGGAACTGGAACGAATTGAGGAAGTCGCTGCCAAGGAA
>NZ_JBXHAS010000027.1:0-8012 GCF_056895235.1 Dyadobacter sp. HNCC25DJ186 | reverse complement strand
GAATGAACAATTCATGAAGTCTATGAATAGGTATCAAGATTTAGATCTTAGGGCTTTTGGGGAATATACTGATGGCGATAACATTTACAGCACCGGCGCCAGTAAAGAAACAATTGCCTACAAAGCAGCCATTACTTTCCTGAAAAGTAGGCAATTGGTGAAAGAACTGAATGCGTCAAAAACGAAGGCGCAATCACATTTAGGGAAAAACTGGGATACAAATCCCGTAAAATTGACTATTCTTCCTTCTGAAAAGAAAATAAATTCCTTCTTAACAAACAAAAAAGATGAAAGACCAAGAATTAGAATTAGATATGTTGTATTTCTAGTTCTAATTCTTGCGATTTGGTTGTCCCTAGTAGGTTGTTAAGATTGTACATCAATTCTTAAGATATGAAAATCTGATATGCTAAACTTATTCTGATTTAGAGGTTTTAATTAGTTTTAGTTGAGCGCTAAGTAGTTCGTTAACATCAATACTATCTTGTTTTGATATTTGTTCTTCCAACGGTTTAGAAAAAAGCCCAGTATAGTACCGATGTTTTCTCATAGGATATCCTAATCTATTGATTAAAAAACTACTATTAAATTCTATATCTTTTACATTATTGTAGAAGTTTATGTCAAAAATCAATCTTCTATTTTCTCGTAAATTGTGAGCTTCGCCAAACACGATTGCAGAATAATCAAGTACTACAGGTATGCCGATTGTTCCGATCGTAGCAATCGAATCTTTTACCTGTATCCTCCTTCCTATGTAATCTTTAACCAAATAACCTAAGGTTAATTTAGAAATTTTCATTGGTTTTCCCGTGATCGTTATATTCTCTGTGCTAACTTCCTTGGGAAAAGTAATTGATAAAGCTTGTAATTCTGAATTATTATTGAGTTTGAATTCAATAGTTGATGAGTCTACTGTTTCAGTTATCGCGGGTGTATTCAAAAAAGAATCTTTGTCAATTTCATATTGATAATTGTCTTTCGATAATTGATAAGATAGGCAACTTACAACTAACGCCAAAGAAGAAAGAAAGATAGTTAACCCGTTGAACCAATTGAAGTTTAATTTTTCTAGGTGCATTTATTGATAGATATTCGGTATGTTTAAAATTCAAATAAATAGGAAGGTCAAGCCTACCAAATTTTTGATTGGGAGCAATAACACTGCAATCTTTTGTATTTGACCGGAGTACGGTGACGGCAAGTAAATCAGGCTATCTGAAAACCTTTCTACTATAATATTCGAAGTCAGATGGCCCAAAGTTTCCCCTGCCGTATCCATTAAACATCGAATATGTGAAACTTACTGCAACAATCAACACCATTATTTCTATCCAAGCAATATCGACCCAAGAACCGGCGAAAGATAAATTGTTTTGAAAATACTTTAGTCCAAGTATTAGCCATATAACAATAAAATAGCGGCTTATCATTTCATTTAATTTTGAAACAGAAAATGTTCTTATTGTTTTGTGGGCATAAATTGTTTTATACAACGGGCCAGTAATTTTATCCTCTAGAATATCAATGTACTTTTCCCAATGTCTTTGCCAAAACTTACTACCAATATTAATTAATGCCCAAGACATTGCGGTTATATAGCCAATTGAAATGACACAGAACAATATTTCAGGATTTTTACTGGGTGTTGCTGTATATGAGCTGGAGTTAAGGACCGCTAGATAAGCTGTAAAGGAAGTGATTTGAAATGCCCAAAAATAGGTAGTTCTTTTCCAATAATTGTCAATTTCAAATTTTCTAGCGTCCCATGCTTTTTCGTATGCTTTCGTTAACTTATACTTTCCATCTAACGTCTCTCCCAAAAAACGACCATCAAATTCCTCTTGGTTAGAAATTTTGGTAAGACCGGAGTTTTTGTTATTGTGAAAAAATCTTAACATGCTTTTTAACATCTAAATATTTTTTTAATGGTTGGTACTAGATTATTTCTATGCAAAGAAATAGTCCAAAAATTAAACAAGAGGAAATATATACTGTTACCGTTAAGTAAATACACAAAACTATTTACGTTGGTTAATTACATCATTCCGGTAATTGAAATGTTTTGATAGTTGCAAATCAATGTTTTAGCTATAAAAAGATTGTTTCTACTTCCGCTATTCTAATGGAGGGTTGCCCGCCCTGTATCGGTTTGGCAATTGCCATTTGCTTTTTCCGTTATCTGCCAGACGGTTTTTGGCTACGCTGATTTTCCAAAGCGTGGTCCGGATCCAGTCGCGGCAATTGGAACGATTCGAGAATATTTTTTAAATAAAATGTAATCGAATGCATCAGAAAGGTGTGTTGCATATTGCTGATCAAGCGTCTTTGAATCCTCGCTTGACTTGTCCTTCTCGAAGTTGTCGCCAATGATTGGTGTGTGCTTCAGACTTATGAGCAAGCTCTTGCAGTCCTGTTCATTGATCCGAATGCGAGGCACTGAAGCGTGCTTCTCCGAAAGGATTGTATTGATAACACGATAACGAATCTTGTATGGAGGATAAGAGTTCTGCACACAGTCAATGATGCGCCATTTGTGATCAGCCAATACTTTCTTGTACAGCTGATAGTGGGTTTTGTTGCGTCCTGGATCGCCCTTCTTACCGCTGTTGTCTCCATAGATATACACAACCTTTTTGACGTGGTCCTTGTACTTTGTACAGAACTTATGGGCCAGCTCTTCCACCAGGCTGGTATCAGCACGTTTCACAAACAGATTATCAATAAACCGAAGCTCTTTGTCATGCTCCTGAGCGATGACTTGACAGGTGAACTTTGCATTAAAGTCCAGGCTAATTTCAATGGGCTTAGTAGTCAGGTAGTCCTTACGTTTGTAGATATAGAGCCGGGATTTATCATCATACTGGTACTCATACATATCACTGTACGTGTGCCGGTTGTAGGATAGGGCGCTATAATAAGCGTTTTCAATCTTTTCCACCCGTCTGTTCATGACCTCAATATCAAAGGCCAGGTCTGATTCCGACGCCTCCCTTTCCTGTTCGATCCAATTACCGGGCAAATTGGCCAGGTTGTCGTAGGGCGTGGATTCCATGAAGAAATACTGATTAGGCTTAATTTTCATAAGTTCTTCAGTTCTGTATATCCACTGCTGTTCGGGCGTCCAGGCAGCTGACGTAAAATCAGCAATCATCCAGTGCAAAGGATGATTTAAACCCTTTCGGCCTGGTCTAGGATCCCGGTAGGTGTATTTATTGGCGCGGACGGTTTTGCGTAAAACGGTATTGTAGAATGACTCTTTCAGCTTGAAACTTTCATCCATCACCAACTGGTCCAGGTTCAAACCACGCGCCGTGTCCGGACGATCGGCTGAAAGAAAAACGATTGTATAACCATTCTTGAAGCAAACACAATTATCATACGTATTGACACCTTCCCAGGGGTGCCACCAACCTTCTGGCGGACGGCGGTTAATTACGTAGTGGCCCCATGTCCGGATCTTCGGGTCATATTCATGCAGGCCATATTCTGCAAATACCTTTCGGCTTTGAGAAAGTACGACATCCTGAACGTGCCGGAAGGTCATAGACGCCAATCCCATCTTTGCTCTAGGCAATTCAAATGCAGATTCAGCAATCAGGCGCATCAAAACGTTCGTTTTCCCACACCCCCTACCTCCGTTAAAAGTGGCCCGGAATCCAGACTGATATCCAATTCCGTCTTTGCCAATAAAATCAGCTTCGTTTTCCAGGACCTTGAAAAGGAAATGGGCCTGGGCTGGGTTAGGATGTAGTTTTATGTATGATGGATCATCAACGTACTTCTGTGCTTTCGACATCGATAACCTCCTTTCTGTCGCTATTAGGTACATGAACATCGCCATTGACCACGTAAACCCGTACCCCGGTTGGCATGGATTCTCCAGGCGGGAGAATGTTGTCCACTTCATTGAGTTTGCTGAGTTTGGCAATCCGTTCGGCCGCTTTCATGATTACATCCGGATCCCCGTCGCGCTGGCCGATACTCAAAGCGAAGTAAAGGGCTTCAATAAGCACCTTTGTGATTCCGCGTTTATCAAGATCGTACGCGATCCCCCAAAGCTCGTAGGCATCCCTTAAAATCTGGTATGCGTGGGTTTTTTCGTGACCATATTCGTTATACAGCATGGTCACAACCTGTGAAGGGGAAAACATTTTGCTGGTCCAACTCCAAGCCTTTTTCATTTTCTCAAAATACACCTGATCCCGATTGTTCAGCTTAGCGCCATTGACCAGGTGATCTTTGAATTTGTCCATTTTGTGCTCACCCTTTTCAGGTGGGCCAGACGCACCCAAACGTATTAATTCGTTGTTCATATCATTGCGGTTTTTGGCAATGATATTGACAATGTATTGTATGAGATTGGACAGAAAAGCTACCGGCTAATTTGCGCTCTGGATGAGTTATTTACTTATTAAATGGATTGTTGTCAATAGATAAGTAATTAAAGAAATAGATATATAAATTCTTAAATTCAGTTTTTCAAATAAACCTTCCAAACTATGTCAATAAGTTCAAATTCATTTTTTCATTTTACTTCCGGAAAACAGAATGCTTTTTTAGGAATCTTGCAAGACGGATTCAGAAAAACGGTGAGCCATGAAGTGACCTACAATAGTAACCGAAAAACTATTTTCGGTTTTCCTATGGTCTGCTTTTGTGACATTCCTTTAGCCGCAGTCCAAAATCACGTGAATAACTTTTGTAAAGGTCATGCTTTTGGCTTTGGGTTGAGTAGAAATTGGGGCGAACAAATATTACAGCCTGTGCAGTACTACCCGAAAGAGCAGGATAATTTTTTTCAAGAACATCTCACATACCTAACTGATTTACTGCTTAAAAATCCTGAGATATTTAAAGACCCTAGATTTGAAAATGTGACTAGAAATGAGAAAGTTTTGGAACAGCTAAGTGAAGATTCTTTTGAGGTACAAAATGGAGAAAAAAGGAAGTATGTCAACTGGCTGACAGGGTTGATCAAGCCTGTACAATCTGATTATTTTAAATTTGATCCGGTTCAAGGAAAAATTGAATGTATAAATAAAGATTATTTATTTTATAACGAAAGAGAGTGGAGATATATAGATAAGAAATTGAGACCGGCTGAAATTCCTTATAAAACAGAAGAGAGTTTGGCGATAAATAACGTGAACGAACTGCTTGTTTATCAGGAAGCAAACGCAAAGTTGTGTGAGCACTACAGCAAAAAAGAAAATTTTTTAAAATTTAAATTGGAGAATTTAACATGGCTTATTGTCGAAAACGAAGATGCGGTTTTTTATATCACTAAACTGATTATGTGTTCTGATTTTAAAAGTATAGGCGGATATCCGATTAATGATGTTTCGGAAAAGTATTCTTTGATTCAAAAGATTGTGTCGTACGAAAGAATTAAGGCCGATGTATTTATACAATAAAATCTGCATCCTGATCACTATTGGCAGGATGCAGATTTTTATAAATGAAATAGCTGGATTACAAAACAGCCCTTTTCATCTCCGTTTCCTCAATAACCGCTTCCACCTGAGCCAATTCAATTTCCCACTTACTTTTTAAAGCTATAGACGCTTTGGGATTCGCCATTTTGCTTTTAAGTTTTGACCGCTTTTCTCTGCTCTGCTGCAATTTGACTGATAATTCGGCCTTGCTGAGTACCGCCTGGACTGGACGTTCAGTTACGTGCTGATCATGCTGTGGTTTGGCCGGTCCTTCGTTTTGATTACGATCCAGAAAGTTCTTTTGGTCCCAGATATCTTCAATTTTGTGGTGCAGCTCTAAAATCTTATCCACCAGATCCGGGCATGGCGTTCCAGGATCCACTTTCACCAGCATATTACTTAATTCAGCCTGGTCACGTCTGAGGCGGGATGCTTCCAGGCTTAAAGCGCTATGTTTTAAGGCAAAAATATCAGAATTGACATCCTTCATGATGGCTGTCACTTTCTTCGACATCCGGGGCGCTGCTGTTTGCCCATCAACCTTATTAATTGTTTCAGTGGCCAGATCTGATTTTAATTTATTCAGCTCGTTTATGGCCGCTTCCAGTCTTTCCGGCCGTGCCCGCTTCGCCGCGACCATTTGGCGGATCATTTCCACGGCCGCTTCCTGTTGTCTAATTTGATTATTCATCATCGTCCACGTCTACATCTTCGTTTAACAAAAGTGAAAATTCGGCGATGGTGTTTCGAAAAACCCACACCTGGTGATCTGTCAAGCGGTCAGCATCGGTTTGCCCATTTTCAGCCAGATACTGGGAAAGAACAGTTCTAAGCCATGCGTGATCGATTTGTTTATTATGAAGAAATAATCTAATGTCAGTAAAATTTGCAGGTAGTGCCATTATATCCATGATTGATGCTGGTCAAAGATAGGTGTAGCGATTGCCTGGAAAAGGGACGGTATTGCAATTTTGAAATATGGGAGATTTAAGTTTATATTCAAATATTACAGTTTTATACTTCCATCCATATCTGTCGGTCTTACCATAGTCCCTCCATAATAATCTTTCCCTGTATGCCAGTATAAGATTGAAAATAGGTTACTAAGAGCCGACACGGTTCGTAGCAATTCATTATCTGTCTCAGAACACTCAGGTCGTACTGGAAATGCTGCGCGCGTATCAAAAAATGGATACACGAACCAAGCAACGTGATTTGGTTTGGTTCCCGGTTTTATAATCCATTTTCCATCTGTAAGATGAATGTTAGAAATAATTTTATCCGAAGTAAACGTGGGTAAATTTCCCCGATACCAGGTACTATCTACTTTTCCCTTGGCGTTTACACGGAAAATAAACATTCCGTACTTTGGTTTGCAACTTATTGGCCCCACAGAAACTCCCATTTCCAGTCTGTCAGAGAGATCTTTTTTGTCCCAAATTTTAAAAGTAAAATTTTCTGGTTTAAAATTGGCCGTATCTAGCCAATAACGGCGCGGGGCTTCGTCAAACAACGAGAGAGGTGACAATCCAATATTTTCTGCACTTTTTTTGGAATTTGTCGTTTGGGCAAAAGCAGATAAAGCCAATATTGCCGCGATTGAATTAACGATAATTAGTAGTATCAACTTTCGCATAGGTCAAACTTTAGGTCATTTAAAATGCTAATATATAAATTAATTATACATAAGTTTAAACAAAAAAACACCGGTAAAATCTCACCGGTGTTTTTGTCAAATTAGTGGCGTTTATTCTCCGTCAACGAGCCGCCTCCTTTCAATTTCTGCTTTAAAATTTAATAGACCTAAACGGCGAATTTCAAACTCTTCACTATTAATATCAACGGTTTTGATTTCCTCAGTACCTTTATTGTAAAGTTCAATAAGCTCCTTTAAAGCCAGGTCTGCAAGAAGTGGATCTACAACGACCGGTTCATTTTCTGAATCTTCATCCGGGTCATTTTCCAGCTCTTTGTTATGATCCGTGTCCGGATCTTGGTTCAGGTCAGAATTTGATTCTTCGAATAATTCTTCATCATCGAAAGCCGGTTCAGGTTCGCGCAAAAATTTCAAAAGTTGCCCGGCTTGATCGCGTAAAGCTGCCAGCTGCTCTTTTCGCTCGTTATCTTTTAATTCTACGATCTGTTCATAATCCAGGCCTTCAAAACGCTCGTTTTCTTCTAATTCCGCCAGATCTTTATGGAGCGCCCGGACAATTTGAGCGGCCAGCCCTGGTAGTTCGGTATTTTCCACCGCGGGCAGATGTTCATTTTTATTTACAACATCGTATGCCTTTCTAAGCGCGCTAGTCACGCCGCCGATAACGGCCACGATCGTTTTCTTTTCTTTACTTGCCATCAGGTTGTGCAGGTTGGGCGGTAAATTCCATAAACACGGCTACGGATGGGTTTTCAGCGAACGATGAAAGTTGCTCCTGGCTTAATGCATTGGAAAGGACCACGTGTTTACATTCTGTTTCGACTGTGACGCGTCCCTCATAATCAGGAAGGACACGCCACACTTTTTCGTTTTTTGCCATTGCTTTCTAAGTCGTTAAAAAGGGCATTGGTTTGATA
>NZ_JBXHAS010000026.1:0-8780 GCF_056895235.1 Dyadobacter sp. HNCC25DJ186 | reverse complement strand
TAATGAGCAATTCATGAAGTCTATGTATAAGTATCAAGATTTAGATCTTAGGGTTTTTGGGGAATATACTGATGGCGATAACATTTACAGCACCGGCGCCAGTAAAGAAACAATTGCCTACAAAGCAGCTATTACTTTCCTGAAAAGTAGGCAATTGGTAAAAGAACTGAATACGTCAAAAACGAAGGCGCAATCACATTTAGGGAAAAACTGGGATACAAATCCCGTAAAATTGACTATTCTTCCTTCTGAAAAGAAAATAAATTCCTTCTCGACAAACAAAAAAGATGAAAGACCAAGAATTAGAATTAGATACGTTGTATTTCTAATTCTAATTCTTGCGATTTGGTTGTCACTAGTGGGTTGTTAAGAGTGGATTAAAATCGACGATCAATTTCGCGGCCGTCGAAAGTTCGCATCAAACACCAAAATACCTCGAAAGGCTGCCAGGCACCGGAGCGTGTTCGGTATTCCAGGATAGCCTTGCCGGCACGTTTGGTTTCATGCTTGATGCTGGCCAGGTCAGATTTGCCTTTGCTGTAATAGCCGGACCGGTTACGGCATTCGTCTTTTTCGCCATAGGTCCCATCTTTTTTCTGATAGGTTATAGCAAAAGTTTTCTGCGATCCGGACGAGAGCTGTATCTAGCGCATTGCGTCTTTTAAGTGGATTTTCATGACCATGAAGTAAATATGGTCACTGGAAGGGAGATGGTCACTGGAAGGGAGATGGGGGTAGGGCGGCAATTTAGGTTCAAAAAAATGATCTTTAAAATCAATGACAAAAAAATGAAATGACCAAATTGAGATTTAATACATAAATCAGATATGCTGTACTCAGTAGGATTGAGAATTAAAATTTTAAATATTGCAGCCAGGTATTATAATTTTTTGACGGTAGTTCTATCGAACCGACATCTTTTTTGCGTAAGGATTAGGTGTCACAAATATTTTTTTGGAAATGCTTTGACTAATTAAGCTCTGAGATCAAAGTAAGTTTTCGTATGGACTATTTTATTTTATACATTGTCTAATGAATTTTTCAAATCCTAAACTTACACTTTTGATTGGACGTCTTAGAATTGCTATTGGCAATTTGAAAAACGTACCATGGGCATCCGTTTTTCAGAATTTATCAAACCTGGCAACTGCTACGGGGTTGATATGGGCTATCTTCACATTTGTCGATAACCAGCAAGAATCAAAGGAAAAAGATAGGCTAAATTTGGATGAAATTTATAGGCTCAGAAAAAACGATAGTATTCAAATTGATATTCTGTCCCGTCAACTTAAAAGCTCTCAAGAAAGAGACAAATGGAGCTACTTAAAGGATAGTTTGTCTCTTGAATATTCAAGAAGAAATTTAGATTCTATCAGCGCAAATACTAAAAGGATGGTTCTTGCGGCTTCGTCGGATAACAAGACCTATCTAGACGCTTTTCATAAAGTTTATGAAAATATGATAGGTATCCAAGGAAAGCAAGCCGAAATTCTTTCGTACAGTTATGAGCTTCAAAAAAAAATAAATACACCTAGGTTAGGTTTTGAGTCGGTCAGAATCTCTGAGAAATCTGCGAAAAGTTATTCCGATAGGCAACATGTTAAAATAATTGGAAGTATACAATTAACAAATTTTGGCTCTACTCTTGCAAGTGATGTGAAGGTCGTACTAGCTTCAATTGTAAAGGTCACTGACGAAAACAAAGGAAAATATACCAGCAAGAAGCCATTTTTGTTGGGTACAATTTATGTTGATGGTAAATCAATGGCAATCTACAATGGGATAAACCCGGGTAGTAGCTTATCAGTGCCGTTTCAAATTGAGTATATAAGTGAAAACAGACTACACTCCCGTTATCAATTCGATGCGTTGATAAGTGTTTCATTTACTGATTTGATCAATCAAAATACAAATTATCAAATTAGTCGAGCCTTTCAAATTATAATGTCTCCCCAAAATGACAATCTCATAAGCCATTTTAGGGACAATATTGTTTTAGATAGCCTAACTACACAAGTTTTGACAAAAAGTATCAAAGACCAAACGGAGTTTGCTGAAAGAATTCGTCGGTTGGTGAACGAAGGAATTGTGGAATAAAAAGTGATTACACAATAATAATCTCCATTACTAGGAAGCTGTCCACCTGGCAAGTCAAAAAGCATTTTAAATACAATACACTTGCAAATCTTGAATGATATTATTCGCCTTTTCCCCTTTTAATTACATCATTCCGGTATTTAAAAAGTATTAGAAAATGAAATTCAGTCACTTACATTAAAAAAAGCCGGTTCGGCTTCCGCTACTCTAATGGAGGGTTGCCCGCCCTGTATCGGTTTGGCAATTGCCATTTGCTTTTTCCGTTATCTGCCAGGCGTTTTTTAGCTACACTGATTTTCCAAAGCGTGGTCCGGATCCAGTCGCGGCAATTGGAACAATTCGAGAATATTTTTTAAATAAAATGTAATCGAATGCATCAGAAAGGTGTGTTGCATATTGCTGGTCAAGCGTCTTTGAGTCCTCGCTTGACTTGTCCTTCTCGAAGTTGTCGCCAATGATTGGTGTGTGCTTCAGACTTATGAGCAAGCTCTTGCAGTCCTGTTCATTGATCCGAATGCGAGGTACTGAAGCGTGCTTCTCCGAAAGGATTGTATTGATAACACGATAACGAATCTTGTATGGCGGATAAGAGTTCTGCACACAGTCAATGATGCGCCATTTGTGATCAGCCAATACTTTCTTGTACAGCTGATAGTGGGTTTTGTTCCGTCCCGGATCGCCCTTCTTACCGCTGTTGTCTCCATAGATATACACAACCTTTTTAGTGTGGTCCTTGTACTTAGTACAGAACTTATGGGCTAGCTCTTCTACCAGGCTTGTATCAGCACGTTTCACAAACAGATTATCAATAAACCTAAGCTCTTTGTCATGCTCTTGAGCGATAACTTGACACGTGAACTTTGCATTAAAGTCCAGGCTGATTTCAATGGGCTTGGTGGTCAGGTAGTCCTTTCGTTTGTAGATATAGAGCCTGGATTTATCATCATACTGGTACTCATACATATCACTATACGTGTGCCGGTTGTAGGACAGGGCGCTGTAATAAGCGTTTTCAATCTTTTCCACCCGTCTGTTCATGACCTCAATATCAAAGGCCAGGTCTGATTCTGACGCCTCCCTTTCCTGCTCGATCCAGTTGCCAGGTAAATTCGCCAGGTTATCATAGGGCGTGGATTCCATGAAAAAATACTGATTAGGCTTAATTTTCATAAGCTCTTCAGTTCTGTATATCCATTGCTGTTCCGGCGTCCAGGCTGCGGATGTAAAATCAGCAATCATCCAGTGCAAAGGATGATTTAAACCCTTTCGGCCTGGTCTAGGATCCCGGTAGGTGTATTTATTGGCCCTTACGGTTTTGCGTAGAACGGTATTATAGAATGATTCTTTCAGCTTGAAACTTTCATCCATCACTAACTGATCCAGATTCAAACCACGGGCCGTGTCCGGACGATCGGCTGAAAGAAAAACGATCGTATATCCATTTTTAAAACAAACACAATTATCATACGTATTCACACCTTCCCAGGGATGCCACCAACCTTCGGGCGGACGGCGGTTAATTACGTAGTGCCCCCACGTTCGGATCTTTGGATCATATTCATGCAAGCCATATTCAGCAAATACCTTCCGGCTTTGTGAAAGTACTACATCCTGAACATGCCGGAAGGTCATAGACGCCAATCCCATCTTTGCCCTGGGTAATTCAAACGCTGATTCGGCAATCAAACGCATTAAAACGTTCGTTTTCCCACACCCCCTACCTCCGTTAAAAGTGGCCCGGAATCCGGACTGATATCCAATTCCGTCTTTGCCAATAAAATCAGCTTCGTTTTCCAGGACCTTGAAAAGGAAATGGGCCTGGGCTGGGTTAGGATGCAGCTTTATGTACGATGGATCATCAACGTACTTCTGTGCTTTCGACATCTATAACCTCCTTTCTGTCGCTATTAGGTACATGAACATCGCCATTGACCACGTATACCCGTACCCCGGTCGGCATGGATTCGCCTGGCGGAACAATGTTGTCCACTTCGTTGAGTTTGCTAAGTTTGGCGATCCGTTCGGCTGCTTTCATAATCACATCCGGATCCCCGTCGCGCTGGCCGATACTTAAAGCGAAGTAAAGAGCTTCAATAAGCACCTTTGTGATTCCGCGTTTATCAAGATCGTACGCGATCCCCCAAAGCTCGTAGGCATCCCTTAAAATCTGGTAAGCGTGGGTTTTTTCGTGACCATATTCGTTATACAGCATGGTCACAACCTGTGAAGGAGAAAACATTTTGCTGGACCAGCTCCATGCTTTTTTCATTTTCTCAAAATACACCTGATCCCGATTGTTCAGCTTAGCGCCGTTGACCAGGTGATCTTTGAATTTGTCCATTTTATGCTCACCTTTTTCAGGTAAACTGGACGCGTTCAAAGACATTAATTCATTTTTCATATCATTGCGGTTTTAGGCAATGATATTTTGTTTGCTTAGTTAAAAGTAGGACAAGAATTCAGGAATTTATACTTATATTTTGAGTAATTAACTTATAAATCAATGGGCGAAAATCGAAATCAACATTTTGTACCACAGTTTTACCTGCGATTTTTTTCAACAGATAATACGGACAAGGCGGAAACAGAAAAAAAAATTGTGGGCGTTATGATCGGGGATAAGAATTTTTATAATTCCAATGCATTAATAGCAAATGAAGCTTCAAAAGATTATCTGTACGGTAAAGACGGTGAACTTGAAAAATATTTTACCAGTGTGGAAGGAAGGGCGGCTGATTTGATTAGAACGATTAAAGCAACAAAATTGCCACCAGCGATTGGGTCAGATGATCATTTATTTCTATTAAAATATCTTGTACTAACCATGAACAGAACCCCACAAATGGAAAGAGAGATGAAAGAAATGGAAAACTACTATAACAAATTGATGGAAAAGGATATTGCTACTTTCTACTCAAATAAAGGAGATGCATTCCATATCCCTATTATGGTTGCAGAAAATAATTATCATATTTTAAATGACCTAAAAATAAAGATTCTAGAAAACAAAACTGACCTACCATTTATTACCTCGGATAACTCGGTAGTGAGCTACAATTTATTTGCTGAAAAAAAAGGCTTTTTGTTAAGTTCAAATGGTATGGCTTCTAAGGGTATTCAGTATTTTTTCCCGCTTGGACCTCGGTATATGCTTACTCTTTATGATGGATCAACCTATAAATATGGCAATAAACTAGACAAATTTATTGTTCTGAAAAATGTAGCTGATATTTTTGCGTTGAACAAGCTACATTTCTTAGAATGCGATAAAAAGGTATTTTATAATCATGAGTTAAAGATTGGGCAGATAAAAACTTATTTAAGAGAAAGCGGCACATTAAACCGTAAAAGTCCCGTTTCAATTGGAGTTTCGAATTTTCAAGTAGGTGACACTTTACATAAAGATTCTTTGCATGTTTTTCGTAATCGAGAAAATCGCATAAAGTTAAATTTGTCGTTTATCAGGAACATTCAGAAAGAATTTGATTTCTCCCCCAATGAGCATCATTTGCGCCGTGAAGATTTTCTATAAATATTGCATTTTTTGATTTAAATTATAAAACTGCCCTTTTCATCTCCGTTTCTTCAATGATTGCTTCCACCTGGGCCAATTCAATTTCCCACTTACTTTTTAAAGCCATAGACGCTTTTGGATTCGCCATTTTGCTTTTAAGTTTTGACCGCTTTTCTCGGCTCTGCTGCAATTTGACTGATAATTCGGCCTTGCTGAGTACCGCCTGGACTGGCCGCGCGGTGACCTGCTGATCATGCTGTGGTTTGGGCGGTCCTTCATTTTGGTTACGATCCAGGAAATTCTTTTGGTCCCGGATATCTTCTATTTTGTGGTGCAGCTCTAAAATCTTATCCACCAGATCCGGACATGGCGTTCCAGGATCCACTTTCACCAGCATATTACTTAATTCAGCCTGATCACGTCTGAGGCGGGAAGCTTCCAGGCTTAAAGCGCTGTGTTTTAAAGCGAAAATATCAGAATTTACATCCTTCATGATGGCCGTCACTTTCTTCGACATCCGGGGCGCTGCTGTTTGCCTATCAACCTTATTAATTGTTTCAGTGGCCAGATCCGATTTTAATTTATTCAGATCGTTTATGGCCGCTTCCAATCTTTCCGGCCGTGCCCGCTTCGCCGCTACCATTTGGCGGATCATTTCCACGGCCGCTTCCTGTTGTCTAATTTGATTATTCATCATCGTCCACGTCCACATCTTCGTTTAACAAAAGTGAAAATTCAGCGATGGTGTTTCGAAAAACCCATACCTGGTGATCTGTCAAGCGGTCAGCATCGGTTTGCCCATTTTCAGCCAGATACTGGGAAAGAACAGTTCTAAGCCATGCGTGATCGATTTGTTTACTATGAAGATATAATCTAATGTCAGTAAAATTTGTCGGAAGTGCCATAATTGATTTAAGTTGGTTCGGACCCTAAATACCGGATGTAAGTTTGCATTAACTAGGACGGAGTTAACAAATTTTACCGTTAACTAAGTTTGACGTATATATGTCAGTAAACCTCCTATTTTTGTTCGAAACTCTCTTTTAACTCTATTTTTATGAAAAAAATCTACTTAGCACCTATCGTGCTCTTATTATCTATTGTCTTTTTTGGTTCATTTGGATTTGCCCAATCCGTTCAAAATTTCAAATTAAATAATGTTAGAAAAGTACTTAGATCTACTGATGTACAACAAAGTGGCGTAAACGTGCTTGAGCCTGATATGCGTGCTACGTCAACAGTTCCGTTCGATACAACTGGAAGGTCAGCAAAAGTGGCGGCTGGGGCTGTGGTTCCACCTCTTGTTTTTAAACTAGATTTTGGAGACACTATTTTTGTTACAAAGAACCTGATTCATCGAGAACATCTCCTTTTAGATTTGAAGGACATAGAAAATTTTCAGGAAAGCAATAGGGATTCATTAAAACTGTTTAGTGTGTATAAAGATGCTGCTTTGAACAAACTAACATCAGAAAATTATGACAGATTAGCAAAGAAATATTCTGATGTCGAAGTGGATGCGGATTCTGCATATTTTAGATACGTAAAGGAATTTATTAGTAATAGCCCGGTTATTACAAAATTTGGTACTTCCAGATCAAAAGCTTTTTTTGATTTGATTTATAATAATGATGGTAAGAGCTTTAATACGCTATCATCTTCTGGAATTGGCTTTGGTAAGAATACAGGGTCGATTTATTCAGAACTTGTAAGTGGGAATCTTGGCTTTTTTCGGGCATCGGTTGGAGCTATGGTAACCGGAAACAATAACGAAGATAAAGAAGAATCAAAACAAGAAGAAGCATATCAAAGACTAGCAACGAATGGAGGTAATACGACTTTGACGCTGGAACATCCAATAGTATATGCACATTCTGGCGACCTTCGTCATACAGCTCTTTTGAGGGGGCTTATAAAGGGTGCTGCGGATATCCCTATATTTGGAACTTCCACTGACAAGTTTGCAGGTAATGCCTCAATTGGATTGGACTTTTATGCATCCACAAGTACTGATAACGGAGCCATAAGTTTCTTTTTTAATGCTAACTACAATGGTATTGTGGGAACAGATGAGTTTAGAACAAATTTGAAACTGGAAAAGAAGTTTATAACAATGGGACAATTATCGGCCGGAATAATAATTTCGGATAGGTTAAGAATTGCTTTCAGTTTTCTTACGTTTAGCAATGATTCTAGCCTCCGTAACAAGAATGTAATTGCGAACGGGCAAGTATTGAAATGAGAGTTAGTTATTTCAGGTCATTTTACACAACTTAAAGTTTCAAAAACGAAGTACAAACTTAATTTGCAAAAAACACCGGTAAAATTTTACCGGTGTTTTTATTTTCCCCAATTTATGGCTGAATTTTATCAATTTGTGCTTTGATACCCACCAAGCCCAAACTTAGGGTCTCAAATTCTTGACTGTTTACCTCAAGGTTCTTGATTTCCTCAGTACCTTTATTGTAAAGTTCAATAAGCTCCTTTAAAGCCAGGTCTGCAAGAAGTGGATCTACAACAATCGGTTCATTTTCTGAATCTTCATCCGGGTCGTTTTCCGGCTCTTCGTTATGATCCGTGTCCGGATCTTCGTTCAGGTCAGAATTTGATTCTTCGAATAATTCTTCATCATCGAAAGCCGGTTCAGGTTCGCGCAAAGATTTCAAAAGCTGCCCGGCTTGGTCGCGTAAGGCTGCCAGCTGCTCTTTGCGTTCTACCTCTTTCAGCTCGACGATCTGTTCATATTCCAGACCTTCAAAACGCTCGTTTTCTTCAATTTCAGCGAGATCTTTATGGAGCGCCCGTACAATGTGAGCGGCCAGCCCTGGCAGTTCGGTATTTTCCACCTCGGGCAGATGTTCATTTTTATTTAAAACATCGTATGCCTTTCTAAGCGCGCTAGTCACGCCGGCGATAACGGCCACGATCGCTTTCTTTTCTTTACTTGCCATCAGGTTGTGCTGGTTGGGCGGTGAATTCCATAAACACGGCCACAGATGGATTTTCAGCAAACGATGAAAGTTGCTCCTGGCTTAATGCATTGGAAAGGACCACGTGTTTACATTCTGTTTCGACTGTGACGCGTCCTTCGTAATCAGGAAGGACACGCCACACTTTTTCGTTTTTTGCCATTACTTTCTAAGTCGTTAAAAAGGGCATTGGTTTAATT
>NZ_JBXHAS010000025.1:0-8997 GCF_056895235.1 Dyadobacter sp. HNCC25DJ186 | reverse complement strand
AGTTGTTACTTTTTTACGTGAGGGGATTGACATAATACGTTTCCTGGCAATCTGGAAAGCATTTTCAAACCTTTCCTTAGTTCCGGTGTTCTTGGTGAACCTGTAATCCGGTGCTCTGATCTTCGTGTCAATGATCACCCGGCCATCAGAAAACAGAGTTACCATAATTGAATTAGTATTATCAGATTCACCGTAGAATTTCACCCATCTTTTATCCGGTTTGTTTCTCATTTCCGAAAAGGTGTAAACCATCATTGATAAGGAGTTTCAGAGTTTTTTATAAATAAGTCTCTTATTTCCATTTCAAGTATTTTTACCTTTTTCTCATTGCCTGAATTGATCCGGTCAATAATCAGTATTTCCAAGTCCTCAGGTATTTCTACCGGGCTTTCTACATCAAATTTGCCAATAGAAATAAGTTTCACTTTTCCTTTTTCGACACTCGTTATTGAACCCTGCAATTCTTTCAAATCAGATAATAATTGCATCAGGTTTTCCAGTTCGGAAGTGTTTTTAAATACGGTTTCAGTTTTCATAAGGAATACAGTTTTTACATTTTTGGAAATAGGTATCTTTTTCAGGAAAGTCCAGGCCGCATTTATGACAAGCGGGAAAGCTGGAAACTTCTTTTATGCCGAGAAGGAACATTGCCATGTTTTCCAATGCCTCAAAATATGCTTTCGTGAATTCTTCACGTGTGCATTCAATACAAGTCGGAGTTACAGAATGGGATTGCAAAAGGTTTGCACCTACTCTGGAAACGACAACATTCTGACCGTTGTCAATATTTTGGGCAACAAAAAGCACATAACCATCTAAAATGGTTTCTTTAAAATATTTGACTTCCATACAATTTATGATTGCTTAAATATCCAATGAAGTAGATAAAAGGGGGAGAGAATTAATGAAGTCAATGCCACGGCTATCACGAACAAGGACTTGATGTATATTTCGACAATAAAGAAAAATAATCTCATCGGCGTACGGGTCTGGCAGTAGTGGACATTGGATAAAAAAACTGTTCAATTTTTACATTTTCAATTGTAGGTTTCACGCGGTGGATATCCTTGCGTAATATGCTGATCAGTTTTTTTTGCTTTAAAGTCAGCATCAGCAATGTTCTGATGATTTCTTTATTTGTGCCCTGATCCATTCTGTTCAACATTAATTGTAATTCTCTGGAAAGTGTTTCCGTATCCAGTTCGGCAATTGCGAGTTCTAATGCTTCCTGATCCATGTGAATTATTGTTGAGTTGTTGTTTCTTCCTGGGCAATCTGATTTCTCAGTTTCTTTATTTTATCTCCGTAGTACGCAATACCTTTCGCCTCTTTGGTATTGATAAAGTCAAATGTCATTTTCGTCAGGTCTTCCCATTTATTAAAAGTCTTGGTTTCAATGATGACCAAATCGTTTTCCGTTACTGATACCTGTTTGTATTTAACCATCAGAAATTGTAGTCGATATGCATCCCTGAAACCTTCACATTCAATTTGCAGCTGAATTCGATCTGAAATGCAATTGTGAATTTCCTTTTCGGTATCTGACAATTGAGAAGAAAAAGAAACCTGTCGATTATGTAGTTGTAATTGGTTTCGTAGTTCCTGAATGCGGTTCATGTATTTTATCCAGCTTTAAAACTTCATCAATTACCCGGTCCCGTAAAACTCTGTCCAATGGATTTTCCGAATCCTGTGCGTGGTTTATTACCATTGTCAGAATCTTTATCAATGCGCTATCCTGATTTTGGCTTTGCTCCGTAAGTGCTATTACTTTTTCAACCAAAGTCTTTTTTTCTGAATACAGCGTTCCGGTGTTCATCAGGATAAAACATTTGTCATTCCATACATTTGCGCCGCCTCCATGTCCTGACGATCCTGAATTAAATCGTACTGTCTTTTATCAAGGAAGAAACCTTGTCCTTTGTAATCAAAGGCAATCCCGTAATTCTCAAACATGAACATTAAGTCTTTTTTTAAGCTAACAAATTCTTCCTTTTTCAACCTGGCTAAAACATTCGGATATGCCATGTTCCAACGATTTTCGAAATCATCTGTAAACAGCTTTTTAGGGAAAGATCCGGGTAAATCATTGCTCCACATTTTCCAGAAGGTTGTTTCCTTTTCTACATCCCTGGCACCTTTTGTACCTTTTTTGTAACCATTAACTAAGTCCATATTGTTTTTCGTTATTAGAGTTTCGTTATTCGATAATGAATTAATGCACAATGATAACATAATGTTAGCATAGAATGCAAACAAAACACTCCTTTTATTTTTACAATTTATTAGCACAATGGATACAAACATCAATTTTGGCCTGATTATCAATCAATTAATTGAGGAACGAAATATTACCAAAGTGAAAGCGGCTGAGATGATGGGTTATTCTCGAAAAGGTTTTAGTGATGCCCTTGATAAAGAAGATGTGAGCACTTCTCTATTAAAAAAAGTCTGTGAAGTATTCGAAGTTGACATGTCATATTTCCTGTTAACAAAAAATAACAATATCAATCAGAAGGGGAACGCAAACATTGCCGGAACCGGATCAGTTCAGTACAAAGGACAAAACAACGTTATAGGACCAGATAGCAAGATTCAGATACTTGAATCAGAAAATGAACATTTAAAAAAACAGATTCAATTATTAGAACAAATGGTTAGCATTTTGAAAGATCAAAAAACCTAACAAATTGATTCAGTAGCTTATGAGTACAAATTTAACCCTGTGTTTATTATTTAATTTACTTAGCAAAAACCCACAAAAACCATTACTGCGTTATGCAAACTCCCCTCAAACAGAAACTTACGATGAACCACAAATTAACATTCAAGTAAACTATATCACACAGAACGGCAATGCGAACATTATTGGAAATGGAAGTGTCCAGTATATGAAAATTAAAGAAGACAAAGCGAAAATTGAACGCTTAGAAAGAGAGAATAAACTATTAACAGACATCATTGAAACGCTACGCCTCCGGGACAAATAGCGGGACAAAAATAACAATTAACGTTACTACAATGACTTCGGGACAATTACATAAAAGCTTAATAATCAGTATTTCAGCGTTTTGCATGTTAATTGCTATTGACTCCCTCCGTCTCCACGAGGGTTAAAGAGCTGTAAGTCAGATACTTACGGCTCTTTTTGCGTTCAAGAAAGTGTATTGCCGCCAGTTTGGCGCCAGTACATCTATGATATTCATGGTTTAATTATGGGCGAAGGGACGCCAAAATATCCATTTAGAGAAGCAATTTTATCGGATCAAGGCGGAGATTTGTCTAAGACCTGGACCGTCAATTATTATGTTTGGTCTGAAAGAAAAAACCAACTTGTAAGAAAGCGGACAGAGTTTAATCAACCTACCAAAAAGGAAAGATATCAGCAGGCAAAAGAGCTAATAGCGATTATTAATGAGGCTCTGTCTACTGGTGGTTTCATTGATGAAATTATAGTCCCGCTAACAGAATTAAGTAAAAACACCACCATAGAAAAAGCAATTGAGTTTTTTCTAAATTCAAAAAAGCGGACTGCCTCTGAAAATACAATAAAGGGGTATGTAAAAGACTTAAAGGTTTTTGGTGACTGGGCTGAAAGTGCTGGTTTGACCCACACTCCACTTCATAGGTTCGGAACAAAGGAGGTGTATCTGTTTTCGGACTATCTTGATAGAAAAGTCAAAATGGATAAGGACGGGAATCCTACTAAAAAAGTGGGTTATTCGAAAAAGACCTATTCCAACTTCATTGGCACACTCCGGACTATGTGGACTATGTTCACAAGCAGAGAGATTCTAAAGGTAAATCCATTTTTGAAAATCGTTAAGCGAAAAGGCAGATCCGGACAACACATTCCATATACACGTGAACAAATAACATTATACAAGAAAACTTGCCTGGAAAAATTAGGGGATGAGCAACTTTGGTTATTTGTCAATTTTATTTACTACGGTTTTTTTCGGCCAGCTGAAGAAGCTCAAAATTTACAGATTAAGCACATTTTAAAAAGGACAATTGTCGTACCCGGAGAATTGGCAAAAAACAATTTAACTGAGCACGTCAGAAAACCCAAAGCATTTGAGCTAATAATCCAACAATATGATCTGAGAAGCTACCCGCCAAACTTCTATATATTCACATTGTCAGGCAAGCCAGGGCCAAATCCGGTAGGTAGTAAGTATATGTATATGCATAACCGTAAGGTTCTGGAAATGGCGAATTTAACCGACCAGGATTACGATCTTTACGGATGGAAGCACACGGGTGCGATCGCGATTTACCAGGTAACCAAGGATATCAAACTCGTTCAGGCGCAGTGTAGGCATAAGGATATTAATACCACTGATAAATATTTGCGTGATTTGGGTTTATTCCTGGACGAAGATGCTTTGGATCTTTTTCCAGAATTGGCAATAGTTGAGTAGGAAAACTAAATTATTGATCTTTACCTAGGAAATCCTAATTAACTTTTGAATGGACGCTGCAAAATCACTTCGTAAGCCTTTGAATTGGCAAGATTTCGAAACACTGTGCAAAAAGCTTTGGGGGGAAATTTGGAATTGTCCTGAGATAAAAAAAAATGGTCGAAGTGGGCAGAATCAGCATGGAGTAGATGTGGTTGGACGACCGATAAACGAAAAGGCATATTACGGTATTCAGTGCAAAGGGAAAGATGAATACTCAAATAAACAGTTTACAAGAAAAGAGATTTTATGTGAGATTGAAAAAGCAAAGACATTTTATCCACCGTTAAAAAAATTTTATTTTGCAACTACTGCCAATAAGGATCAAGAAATTGAATCATTCGTTCGTGAACAGGATCTATTAAGTCAAGAAAATGGAAATTTTGAAATTCATTTATTCAGTTGGGAGGATATCGCTGAGCTAATTGACGAAAATCAGCAAACACACGATTGGTACATGAGTATAAATAAATTTAAGTCTATTAAAAAAGTTTCAGTTACTTTTTTAGAAAATGCAACAGAGATAGATGTTTATCCAAAATTTAAAAGGGTAACATATGTAAAGGAGAGGATTATTCCTGGAGCAACAATCATTCCTAGAAGTGGTAATGATTACGAGCCTTTTATTGGGGCATTCAATTATCAAATCCCATCACTAACGACATCTGATCTAAGTTTTTTTAAATTTAAGATGTTGATACAGAATCTAGGTACCAGCGCAATAGAAGAATTTAAGTTATCTGTAAATATTTTGCCGAAAATCATAGATGTTGCGGATACGAATGAAAAACATATTGGAATGGCCGTTGCTAGGAATATTCGTCATTCTGACGTAGCTATCAACTTGGAAAAAAAAACTTTTCAACTTTTACCAACAAAAAAAATTTTGGTAAGCGAGGATATATATGAATCAGATTTTATTTTTATCAAACCGATGCCGGTAGACTCGCAATTAACTATAAGTTGGAAATTGATTTCAAAAGACTTCAAGGATCAAGGTGAATTATTAATCAATGTTTCACCAATATTTGAAGAAGAAACTAAGAAAGTGTCAACTAAGGAATTTGCTGAAAAGGAAAATAAAACAACATTAGAAAATTTTATTGATTTTAAGGATCACAACGAATATTAAAATTGTACGGATGTTAAATCTTTCAACTTTAACATTCGTACAATTCTTTATTTGTTAAATTATAATCTTACAATCTCACACCAAACCGTTTCCCCTCGTTTTATCGCATCCGCAATTTTACTTTGCAGATCCTGGCATGCTGTGCGGCTGGTACCTACCATAAAATCCTGTTCCTCTTTCCAGTAGGTTTTACCAGGCAACAAACAGCCATTTGTGTCAACATGCCTGTTACCTGGGTGTATCCGGATCCCTGCAAAGCCAGGCACATTGATAAGGATAGGTAATAACCTTTTGAATCTGTTAGAATAGGTGATCTTAACCTGGTAGCGGCCGGTGGGGATGGCCGTTTTGCCGTAAATCTTTTCGCTTTTGATTTGATCCGGATCCATGTCAGATCTTAGGCCTCTGTCACGATCTTCTAAAATAAAATGATGCGCTTTGCCGTCTACAACGACAGACAAAAGGGTGCTATTCACGCCGCGCCAGCGCCTTGTTACAATGATTTCCATTATATTAAGTCTTTAAATTCGCCCGATTCGTCAAACTTTTTTAGTCTGGCCAGGAGCTTTTTGTTGAGTAAGTCCGGACGGATCTCTCCGATGTTTTCACAGATCGAAATCGCTTCCCGGATCATGATGGTACAGAAAATCAGGTCATCTAACCAATTAAAAAGTCCGGTTGCCGTCCCGGAAATTGTGAAGCTGATCAGAACGTGTGAGGTGATCAGGATCCCGCCGTAAATCAGGATCTTTTCGAATAGCTTGGCGTAGGCTCGGGATTCCAAAGTTTTCTTTTTCCAGGCGTTGTAAGTGCCCAAAACTGTATCGACAAGAATGATGACGATCAGGAAAAGCACAAACTGCCAGTCTGAAAAAATGTAGGTGTCGAAAACTGTTTTGATGCCTGCGAAGGCGGCCGATACGGCTAAAAAGTGCTTATCTGAGATGTTTGCAAACATCGAATTAAGTGTTTTCATAATTTAAGAATGATTAAAGTGCCCAACGCTCCCATGCCCGCACCCGTCCAAAAATTGCGGTTGCCTTTCTGCCTGATTGCTTCCAGCTGAATTTTAAAAGCCTGCGCGGCAAGTGCTGGTTCTTTGTCTTTCAAATCGTTATGGATCCTGAGCGCAAGGTTTTCCTGGATCAAATGTTTGTTTTCCAGTTGGAGCTCAGTTTCAGGTCGGGCATGATGTCCGCCCATTGGGGAGCCTGCAAACTCGGGTCGTAATTTTGCGGAATATGATTTAAGAAACCGGCCTTTTCCTGCGGTCCCTGGAACACACCTGTTTGTAGTCCGGCCGTAACGTTTGGGTAAAAGGATTGTCCGGCCAGGTGATCATAATATCCGCCTCCTTCTGGCTTATCAGACCATTTATTCAGTGTTTCCAGGCCTTTCTTGGTCTGGAATTTAATCACACGAAGGGGGTTGTGTCCCGCAAAAACATAGTCTTTCAGGGGCGTGGATTGTTTGATCAGATCCGCGTTGATCATATAGCGGTATTCATACCCATCCGCAAGCGGCGGGCTAGACAAGTCATTCAAAATATTGACATTCCCCGATTTGGTGTCGGTCAGCTTTAAATGATCGTCATGCCCTTTTGTAACAATGCTGTAATTGTAATCGGCAGGCGATCCTGCGGCCGGCGATCCGGTTCCGGGATCTGTGACGGGTGGATCGACCACAACGGGCGGGACAATAACACCGGTACCCTTGTCTTTGATCGTAAAAGATTTGACAAACGGATCCCATTTGCAGCTGACCGGGGTAAGACGGATCAGGTATTCACCAGGTTTTTGGGTACCATATTTGAAATAAAGGGTGTTGCTTTCCGGATTATAGCTTGCCGATTTAATGGAATTAGGCGGATCCGAAAGCAATGTTAAAGTAAGTGCCGTTAAATTTCTGGCATCAAAAACGACGGTTGCGCCTTCCAGGTCAGGCACAATGCTGGTAATGGTCGGCTTTTTTTCGCAGTCTTTTAAAACCGATCCAGTTTCTCCTGGGATGGTGAAGGGATACGTAAAAATTTCAGAGCTGCAAGAGGATCCGCGGAATGTCAGCGTGTAGCTGCCAGGCGGCAACGGGTCAAACAGGATCCGCGGTTTGTTGTCTTCGGGCTTAACGTCACCGTAACGAACCTCTTTTCCGGACGCGTTCAGGATTGCCCATTTGATCCGGGCCACGTCAATACCGTGAAATTCGCCATTCAGACCGGTAGCTGAAACGTTGGAAACGCCTTTTAATTCCGGACCGGCTTTGCAAGGATTAACCGCTGGCGGCTGTTCACCTGCTACCGCTTTCCGGATTTGATCGATCACCCATTGTTTCCCGGCAATACTATCGGGGAGCGTGACGTCAACATTGATTTTCTGGGCAAAGCTGGCCATACTTGTAAGCAGGACCAATAGCCAGATAGAAACATGTTTTTTCATGACTAACAGATTTAATTTACAGTTTTGAAAATCAAATCTGTTAGCTATGCGGGTTTTAGAGTAGGACGGTATTTAGCGTTTAAATACTTCCAGTACTGAAACATTGGACAGGGGCAAACTAGCCTTTATGGACTGTACGAAGTAGTCCACCCCGCGGATATGAACCGCCATTTCGCTTGAGCCTTGCCGGTGAAAATCCAGCCTGGCCAGCTCCGACGAATTGAGCTGAACACTGGGCGATGCTGGAAAAGTACTACCCCTGAATTTTTCATAACGTTTCCAGAACTTGTTTCGCAAATTGTTGGATCCATGGAAAGAAAGGCGCGTGCTGCCATATTCACTTTTGGCTGTTGGAACTCCTGCAATCAGGCCGTGCCAGTACAAAAGACGGGGTTTGAATTTCTTTTCCATCTGTCCGGTTAGGCTGGTAATCCCGTTTTGTTCGGTAATCGGCAAACCGGTTATTGTATCCATTTTCAGGGTTGAGAACTTGCCTTTAAGCGTGAAAAGGGTTTCGTCATTGTAAAGCTCGGAGGTATACTTTTCAAATTCCGAGGGTACTGTTTTCATCAGTCCGTCGTCTGTGTCCAGCTCCCAATCCAGTTCCAGGCGGCGGTCTAAAATGTTGCCTGGCAAGATCAACGGAATCGTTTTTTCCGTGACATCCATAGCGGTCGGAATGGCCAGGCGGCTTTCGGTGTAGTGCATGGTGATCACCCGGCGCTGAACATCGAAAAAGCTGGTCACGCCAAAAGGAGGAAGTTTTAAAGCAAGAAACAACATCCGGACAGAAAGATCTGACGGCAAATGGTTTCTGTAATCCATCACCGTGGCTGGTGTTCCTGGCGCGCCATCCAGGGAAAATGTATTGTAAAGTAGGAGGCGTTGGGCGGCTGGGTCTTCCATGAATTCACCCTGCAGGCGAAAACCGCAAATTTCTCCCAGTTTTCTAAGCACCCAGTGAAGT
>NZ_JBXHAS010000024.1:0-10216 GCF_056895235.1 Dyadobacter sp. HNCC25DJ186 | reverse complement strand
TCCTATGCCCGTAATACTAAAAATTATTAAACCACAAATTCCGCCAGACTCAGAAACTCCAAGCGTTTTTTAATTGGGGTGATCTGTGTTTTGACTTCTGTAAAATCTAATAATGCCTGAACGTAGAGATTTGGTATCAGGAAGCCAAATCGACATTCAGGCACACTCATATTCCCTCATATAAAACTGTTCACCAAACCTTCCACTCTCCAACCTCATGTAAAACCACTATTTCCGCACCAAACAAATACACCATAACTATCCCTAATAGAACAAACCAAAACACTTCACTAATCTTCAGACGGTTAAAACAAACACCCAAAACTTTGGAAAACAGGAAGCCCCACCAGCCTGCCTATATTCCCCGGTAACTCAAAACCGCTCCGTCAATATCCTCAGATCCGACACGGCCAGCCGGTAATTCAGCTGTGCAGAAAACAGATCGGCTTCGGATTTGGCGAGCAGGGATTTCGTGTTCAGTACATCGGCTTCGGTGTTCAGTCCGGCGAACTTTTTGTCGAGCTGCACTTTCAGTTCCTGCTGGCGGTACGTATAGGCACGTTCGGCAACCGCGATGAGCGACTGTGCCTGGCGGATCTTGCGGTAGGCTTTTTCAACGCTGTTGTTTACTTCGTCTTTTTTATCCGACAAAAGTACCTGCGCCTGTTGGGAAACCAGGTACCGCTGCCGGATCACTTCTTTGTTGCTGAAAATATCCTGCACATTCCATTTCAGACTGGCACCAACAAAGGGGTTGTTCTGCGGAAAAATAATGTTTCCTTTCTGGAAGGTATAGCCGGCAAAAACGCCAATATCGGGCCGGTAGCTCAATTTCGCAGCTTTCACGCCAAGTTCACTTTTTGATTTACCAAGATCGGCCAGCTGAATATCCACGTTGTTTTCCATGGCTCCGGTTTTGTAGTCTTCCAGCGTTCTGGTCGCTTCTACCGGCGTGAGTGAAACATTTTCAAGACTGATCTGCCCCGGTTCCACACCGGTCAGCCGGCTCAGATCGGCCAGATAATCCTCCTGCTGAATTTCCAGTTTCAAAAGATTCTGTTCTTCATCAGCAATATTGGCCTGCAAACCGGACTCGTTGGATTCAATGATTTTACCCGATAATTTACCGCTTTCCACATCGTAAAATTTCATTTTCGCCAGTTCCATTTTTGCACGTGCCTCTTCCTGCTGTTTCTGCGTGATCAGTATGCCGTAATATAGCTTCTCCACGGCCTGACGAATTTGCAGCGACACCTTCGTTTTCTCACGGTCCGCGATTTCCACATCCGTTTTCGCAACTTCCACGCCGGTGCGGATCTTACTCAACTGTGAGATCGGTTGATAGATCGTCGCTCCCGCATTGAAAGTCTGATGCTGTCCGAGATCAAAATTCAGTTCATTGTTCGGTAAGGCCACATTTCCGGCCGGCAACGGAATAACGCCCAGTGCCCCCTGCGGAATGGAAAGCTGGCCGATACTGGCGTTGTACTGGTAGGTCGAACTCACAGAAACCGCCGGGTACGCCTTGATCCGGTCCTCCTTTACCCTGGATCTTTTTTCATCCAGCTGCAAAGATTTTACACTGTATAATTTATTGTTTTGTAAGGCTTTATCGATGGCCTGATCCAGACTCAGCGGTGTTTGCTGAGCCATCGCATTTCCGGCAAAAAGCAGCAATACCGCTGCCAGCCAGCCAGATAAATGTATGTTCTTAAATTTCATGATGCGCTGTCATTAAGCTATTTTTCAATAATTCCTCCTTGTCCGACGGTTTCATCCAGCCGATATAAAGTACCGGCACGGTCAGCAGTGCCATGACCATACTCCATATCACCCCCACGGCAATCACGCTCGCAAGCGGGCTCCACATGGGCGAGCCGGAAATGATCATCGGAAGTACGCCGATTGCCGCTGCCATGGCAGTCAGGAAGATCGGACGAAGACGTCTTTTACCGGATTCTACTGCGGCGGTGGGAATGTCCATGCCGTGATGCCTGATCAGCTCATTGGTATGGTCGATCAGGATGATGGCATTCCGCACGACGATCCCAGACAGGCTGATCAGCCCGACAAAGGCGGTAAAGCTGAAATTGTTACCTGTAATATAAAGGCCGAACAAAGCACCAAAAAGGCTCAGCGGGATCGTCAGCATGATGATGGCGACTTCTTTCAGATTCCGGAATTGAAGCAGAAGCACCAGAAATATCAGCACCAGGCTCACGCCCAAAACCTTGATCATCTGACTGAACGTTTCCTGTTTATTGGCATACTCTCCGCCGTACTGGATCTGATAACCCGCCGGAAGTGTGAGTTTGGCAATTTCGGGCTGAATTTCTTTCAGCAGCTGAGAAGGCAGCGTGCCCGGCTGTGTTTCGGACTGGACCGTCAGCGTGCGGACTCCGTTGCGGTGCATGATCTTACCGGTAAACCATTGCGGCACGATATCGGCTACCTGCCTGAGCGGCACACTGGCGCCGGTCACTGGTGATTCCAGATATGTATTTTCAAGATCGTCGGTAGAACGGCGGTTTTTTTCATCCAGTCTCAAAACAATATCCACAGGCTCGTTGCCTTCGTACATGGTCGCCACCGGCGCACCGGCAAAACCCACATACACCGAACTTGCGATGCTGGTGGTGGTAAACCCAAGACGGCTTGCGTCGTTTTTGAGCTGTATGGCGATACCGTAATAATCTTCCCGGAAATCATTGCGGACCAGCCGGTTTCCTTTGGCTTTTTTAACAACCTCCGCCACCTGTGCCGCGATCTGTTTCAGCCGGTTGATATCCTCCCCAATAATCCTGACTTCCACCGGCGCTTTCAACGGCTGCCCCTGCTGCATGAGTTTTACCTGTACCACCCCTTCCGGAACGAGGTTATCCACCACATGCGAAAGCTCCTCAGCCAGCTCATCGGTAGTTTCTTCCGTTTCGGTATTGATCAGTATCTGGGCATAATTTTGAACCGGTACTTCGGGTGAAAAATTGTAATAAAAACGCGGGGCACTGGTCCCCACAAATGTTGCGTACGAAGTCACCCGTTTATCGGCCTTCACCATTTTTTCCACCTTGGCAATCGACTGACCGGTCCGGTTCATCTTTGTTCCGGTCGGCATCCAGAGTTCCACCACGAGCTGGTTTCGCTCTGCGGCCGGAAAAAACTGCTGTTTAATCCCTTTAGTATAAAGCAGCCCCGCGACCAAAATCGTACTCAAACTGGCGATCACCGTCGTTTTCGGATGTCGTACACACCAGCCCAGTGCGACGTTGTAGCCAGTCTGCATTTTATCCAGCAAACTTTCCTTTTTCTTTTTATCAGCCGCTTCGTCGCTGTGATCATGCAATCCTTTTTTGATAAAAGTGTAACACAAAAGCGGGGTGAGCACCATCGCCACGATGAAGGACGAACCCAGCGCAATGGCAACGGTTACCGGCAAAGCATGAATAAATTCACCGACTGTCCCGGTCAGCAAAACCATTGGTGCAAAAGAGGCGATGATCGTCACGGTGGCGGCAAGCACAGGAATTACCAGGTCGCTCGCACTGCGCCAGGCGGCCGTCCACCGGTCCACACCTTCATCCAGAAGCTCCACATAATTGTCGGCAATGACGATGGCATCATCCACGACCATACCCAGAACAACGATCAATGCGGCCAGCGAAACCTGGTGTAGTTCAATGCCAAAAGCATTCATCAGTGCAAAAGTAACGGCGACGGTCATCGGTATGGCCATGGCGGCAACGGCTGCGATCCGGAATGGCAACAGCAAAATCACGACGACGACCACTGAAATGATAGCCAGAAAAAACTCCCGGATAAAGTGGGTAATATTCGAATCCACCATTTGCGGCTGGTTGACGATGGTGGTCAGTTTGACATCATCCGGCAATAGTTTTTTAACCTCGGCCACCTTTTTCTGCACTTCGTCGCCAAACTGTACAATGTTGTTTCCTTCCTGCATCTGCACCGACAGGATCATGGCCTTGTTGCCGTTGACGGTCGTTTTGCTGGTGGGCTCGTTGTAGGTTCTTGTCAACGTGGCCACATCGCCCAGGCGTATCGTCTGTCCTGTTTTGGAACTGCCCACAATCTGGTTGGCAATTTCACTTTCCGAATTGTAATAGCCGTCGGTGTACAGGGGCGTCTGGCTGTTCTCCGTTTTAATTTCACCCGTGGCGTTAATGGCGTTCTGGCTTTGCAGCACTTTGATCACCTGGCTCAGGCTCAGACCGTACTGCGAAAGTTTTTCCGAATTAGAGCTGATCACGATCTGTTCTTTCTGCTCGCCGATTCTTTTCACCTTGGAGGTGGCAGGAACGGTGCGTATCGCGTCTTCGAGTTTTTTGGTATAATCTTTCAACTGAAGATAACTGGATGCGTTACTTTCCACGCCGATCACCAGCGCTTCCGTATCGCCAAAGTCCGAATTCACAACCGGCCCTTTTACACCTGCCGGAAGGTCCATTTGTTTTGAGATCAGTAACTGATGCCGCAGTTTACTCCAGAAAATATCCGGCTCTTTTACCTGCTCGCCAAGTTCTACGTTCACCACCACCATGCCGTCGGACGTGGTAGAATAGGTTTTGGCCTTATTAACTTCTGCATATTGAAACAGATATTGTTCCAGTTTTTTGGTCACCTGATCTTCCACCTGGGCCGAATTGGCACCGGGAAAATAGGCGATCACCAGACCCTGCCGGATCGTGATTTTAGGGTCCTCACGTCGCGGCATATTGAGCAGCGAATTGACGCCGACCGCGAACAGCAACAGCAGCACCGAAAGGGTGACCTGTTTGTATTTTAATGATGCTTCTACAAAATTCATGCGATTTCAGTTTGCAGGTTTTGGGTGATTGGTGACCCTTTCATTTATTTGGTTACCGTAATGTCTGCGCCGTCGGTCAGTTTATTTTGTCCTGAGGTTACGATCACATCGCCCGGACTGAGCCCGGACAGAATTTCGATGTAGTTGTCGGTCAGCTGCCCCAAACTTACTTTTCTTTCGAAAGCCTTATTTTTGGCCTTGTCAACCACGTAAACGATGTTTTCATTGTTGAGATTTCTCAGTACCGCTTCGGTGGGTATGGCCAGAAACTCGCTTTTCGCACCGGAATTGATCCGGGCTTCTGCAATCATGCCCGGCCTGATGATCAGTTTGGGATTGTTGATCGTAATTTTCACCGTGAAGGCCCGGGACGAAGGATCGGCAGCTGAGCCGACTTCGGTTATTTTCCCTTTAAATGTTTCGTTCAGGGACGATACCAGCACCGTCGCTTCCTGACCGATCTTGATATTCTGCAATTCACTTTCCGGGATATACGCATTGGCCTTCACCGTACGGATATCGGACACGACAAACAGCGGGGTACCGCTTCCGGTGATCTCCCCTACCTCAGCATTTTTCTTTAACAAAACCCCACTGATGGGACTGTACAATCTGGTATCCGACAGATTTTTTGCCTGTAATTTCTGCTGTGCCTTTGCCTGGTCGAGCCCGTGGCTGATTTTCGAAAAGTCACTTTCGCTGATGCTTTTGCGGTCGTGCATGATTTTCAGCCGCTCGTATTCATCTGCCACCTGCGCCACCTGCACATCGGCAATTTCTTTTCCAATGGCATAATTGGTAGGTTCCAGACTGGAAATCAATTGGCCTTTGTTTATTTTCTGGCCTTCATTGGCAGCGATGTAACTGATCTTTCCGGCGACCATAAAACCCAGACGGACCGTTTTTTCGCCTTCGATGTTTCCGCTGATCGATATCTCGCGGTCGGATTTCCGGTTTTCGACCGTCGACGTCACGACGGCAATGGAATTAACGGGTGCTTCTGAGCCTTCCTTTTGCCCTTTGTTGCAGGAAGCAACCATAAGCGCGGCCAGTGCAATTGTATAAAGCTGAATCTGTTTCATAATATGGGTAAATTAATTATCTGGCTGATTTTTATAATGTCAACGTTTCATTTCCTGACCGGCGATCCGCTGCGGATCTATGCCCAGAAAAACCAGGGACTGCCGGATCAGATCTGTAAATCCGGCTTGTCCTGTTATGAAAAAAGACATTTCGTCTCTCGTGTTTTCATTGATCACCGATTCCAGCGTTTCCTGTGCCAGCACACCCGGCTGTAATGTGCTCAGCAACTCGTCGTATACCAGGAAGCGTTCAGGGAAATGATTATGTAAAATCGTCATTTCTTTTGAAAAAAGCGCTTCGTTATTTTCGGCAAAAAAGAGCAGCGAAACATGATCGTACGGATGCTGAACCAGACGATTTTTTGCTTGCTGGTAAGACTCGGCAATCCCCGTTTCGTCGGTTACAAAAACATGATGTTGTGTGTGATCCATAATCCCGCGCTGTTAAAATGATTTTTTAATAACCATGCAAAGCTCGGGGCAAAGAAGGAGTTTTCTTTTAAGCTAGATTAAAAAATGAAAAAAGGGTAAAAATATTTTTTTCTCAGCGTTGCGCCCGCAAAACACTCAAAGTCTGCTGCGTGATGCCAATATAAGAGGCAATATGACCCAGATTGGCGCGTAACAACAAACCAGGCTGATGCACTTCAATCGTTTTGTACCGCTCCTGGGCCGACTGAAACTGAATAGAATGCAGCCTGTCGGAAAACGACCGCAGCACATCGATCAGCAAAAAACTGATCACTTTCTGCAAACCCGGATACGTTTCGGCCATTTTTTCGATTTCATGATAGGATACGGACAGTACGGTACCGGGTTCCAGCGCTTCCAGTCCGTAAGGCGAAGGGCGGTTGTAGAAAATGCTTTCCAGCGGCAACGTGAAGGTATTTTCCTCAAAAAAGTAATGGGTAATATCCTTTCCGTCTTTCAGGTAATAGGTACGCAAAAGCCCCTTCTCAACATAATAAACCTTTTTACCATGATTGTCCGGTTCAAGAATTTTTTGTCCCTTAAAAACCTGCTCCATTTTAAAAATAGAAGCCAGGCAAGCTGCGTCCTGGGGTGCAAAAGACTGCGATTCAAAAAATCGGGTAAGGCTCATAACGATTCAAATTTTCCTTTGGAATGAAAGTAGCCAGAAATTCTTTTGTTTGGAAATTGGAAGGGGAAATTTTCCTATGAACAGGATGAGCTGTGAAAGCTTTCGCCCAATGTTCCTCTTTCTCAGTCTCTTGTAAAATTGATGTTTCTTCATTGACCAGATCTGTTAACGTTGCAATGATGGACATCCGTAACGCCGGGAGTGTTATATGGCGGGTGGGATAAGTTGTATAGATCACTGGTTTTGAGATACCCAAAGATCTTTGTAACTTTCTTAAGTTGGCTGCGATACTCTCACAACCGTTGGTCACAATCCGAACTCCGATTTTTTTTGTAAATTCGTGTAGAAATCTAAAATCAGGAGTAAATGAAATTGCCTAAATACCCTTTGGCTTCAAGCGACAAAATGATGACCTTTGAGTTTGTAAGCGAAGGGAAGAAAGGGCTTATTCACAAACTTGTCAAGTATCAGCCTACCAACTTGAAGGGTTTATACAATCTTGCATTTGGAGACAAGAACCCTGAAACGGGAGAAATTGATGATAAAGTAATTTCAGATAATGGAGATAGCGAAAAAGTTTTGACGACGGTGGCTGCGACAGTTTATGCATTTATGGACAAATACCCTGATGCCTGGATATATGCAACTGGAAGCACAAAAGCAAGGACAAGACTGTACAAAATGGGCATTTCGAAATTTCTGGAAGAGGTCACATCCGATTTTGAAGTGCTTGGGGAACTAAATGATGATTGGGAAACTTTTAAACCTGACACTGAATATGACGGATTTTTGGTAAGAAGAAAAATATAAATAATCAAAACAATTATAGATATGAAAGTGACAGACGAATTAAAAAAGAGAAAAATTCCAATCGTAAAGATTGACAAGTCGCTGGATAAATTGGACGACAAGGTATTGTTTCCGGAAAAACTTGAAAAGGCAAACGAAATGCTGAAAAAGATTGGATTACCAAAACAGTGGACTACCAAACCAGCGTAAAAGACCCAGTACTAACAAAAAGCGCTTAATCGCGACATAGTATGTCAAGTTTTGCGTAAGCCGTATTTTATACGTTGATCAGCCGAATAAGTGCCACTTTGACTGAGCTAAGCGCATGTTCTTCAATAACCGCTTCCATTGGAGTTTCTATTTGGTAGGAATATTGCAGGTAATGTGAACTACCCTGTAAATTTGATATTGTACGCAATGGGCTCCCTTCTTACACCATAAATCCTCAAAACTACTGCAACAGCCTAAGCGATGGACGAAAATGACCAGCGCGGGTAGAGGGAGTATTGTATGACTGGCGGGATAGGTTGTATAGACCACTGGTTGGATGTAGTTGCCGAGATTTTGGAAAAATGATGGTAGATTGCTGGGAGAACAGGCTTTTTTGGGCATTGAGGCGAAGAAAATGAGATTGTTGCCTATCGGTATTTTTATGTTAATTATGTGTAAATTTTAAATAGATGCAAAAAGTACTACAAAACTTGCGAATATTACAAAGTTACCTTCAAGTGTAACAGATGAAATAACAAGAGATCCTTAAACGAGAATCTTGTTAAATTTTTCAAGAAAAGCTAATCATGAGCATACATCATTTACACTATATACTAAAAGAAATTGACACGACTTCACAAGTTCTATCAATTAAAAATTCTACGTTCTTTAAGAGATCGATAGCACGATTGATAGCAATGCGAATAGATGATTTTATTAAATTAGGCTTTTCGACAAATAAGCAAGCTGAAAACAAAAAGGTTATCAAAGATGAACTAAACGCACTGCAAACTCTTTATATAGACCAATTCAAATTGCAACGGGACAAATTTGGCGCTCATTTCCAGCATTTAGATTTTGGCAAAAGGTTGCAAGACTGGTCCGATATAAACGCAAACAGAGCCAGTTTTTTTACTGAAATACCAATTGATATCTATGGCCAGTTTAGTTCAGTGACTGGATATATACCTTATACTCCGGTAAACATAACATCTGGCATTTCAAGCAAAATCGAGGGGATAAATGATAAGTTTAATCTTGAACAACATCCTAATATATCATCTGATATTCTGGCACTAACACGACCAAATTCAGGTGGCATGCTGAATTTCAGCATGATTCACACGAAGGCAGGCGTTCTTAAATCACTTGAGTTACTTATTGATTATGAGTTGCTAATGATTGAGGAATTAAGAGGAGAGCGCGAAACAATGAAACTCTTTATTAAACTCTTTGTTACAGATTTGTTGAGCTACACAGACAATTACTTTACACGTACTGATATAACGAATACATCTCCGCAATATGAAGAAGGTTTCGATTACTATGTGGCAAATAATATAAATGACGGTACTAAAAAAGGTGATGAAATTATAAATGAATTCAAGACCAACTTCAAACTTGATGATCATATTTCAGAACTAAGAATAGTGCGCAACAAGGTATGCGGTCATATTGCCCCAACACTTACAGTCGCGCAGTTGGAAGACATTATCGATAATTTCGATCTTGTCAAGTTTCAAGACTTTTATAAGCGTCTTAAATCAATATTCAAATCCGTTTGCCATTCGACAATTTACTTAGGACAGTATTTGATTGATCCATTTGAAAAACTGTACGGTGTAGAAAAAATGGTCGGCATAGAAGTCTCATCTTTTGATGGTCAGCCGTTTCCTGAACCTTTGTCACAATATAAATCACCAAATGACGATAATCAATACGAGGAACAATACAGGCAATGGCTTGCAACGAGGAGTGATAGTGTACGAAGTTATTTTTGGAATTGCTTCATTTCTTCTGAGGTCATCGAACGAGTTCAAATTATTATTCCAAGCCTGCACGGTGGTGAAGGCTATCAATATCATAGTTTAAGGAAAGCCCACAAATTTTTTGAGGACAAGCTTTTAAGTGATAGCGTACCTATAACGGACAAAGTGGCAATCATTGATTTGTTTCAACAATGCAAGTCTGGAGACCCTGAAGCTCTGGCATATTTACTTGATAAGTCTTATCCTAATGATTTTAATTTGCGTGTGCACTACATTAGCGCTTTGGGCCAATTATCGCGTGAACGTTCTGATGGAACATTTCAACGTTGCTTTGAGATTTTCAATACAACAAATCTGCAAGGTAAATGTATTGCGATAAGAGCATTGTTCTGTATTGATTTGAGAGCACGAAGAAGTAATACAGGAAAGCATAACTCCG
>NZ_JBXHAS010000023.1:0-10739 GCF_056895235.1 Dyadobacter sp. HNCC25DJ186 | reverse complement strand
GTGGCAAACTTCCATTTCCATACTGGATTTTGAACTGGGAATGATAGCTTCGATAGGGTTGTGGCATGGTGATGATTTTATGACAGCAGTCATTGTGACAAAGCGTTATCCTATACGTCACAGATTAGTACATTACAGATCTTGATGCCCAACCGCTTAATCCGCAATTTTATCCTGTTTCTGGCAGCGGCTTTCAGCTTTCAGAAAGTCAGTGCCCAGTAGATCGACGGGGCGGCCTCCCGCCAAAACTACCCGGTCACCGCCCAGGCTAGGCGCCCCCGACCATGTTCAAACCTTTGAGGTTACGGATGAAAGTGACGACTTGGAAGACCTTCCCATCGTACTGGCAGATCCGATGCAAATCCCGGTTCAGGCTTCGGGATGCACGGCAGTCACTCCCGGAGAACTGGCGGATTATTATTCCAATTTTCCCGGAAAAGATGGTACGGTTCCGTCTGATACTACCGGGAAATTGAAACTTCCTGGCTGTGCGCTGCAAAGCAGTGCTTTTTCTGTTTGTAGTCCTGAGCATCCTATGGTGCCATTGCCAACTGGCGGGACGGAGCTGGCAAACCTGAAAACCGGGGAGGTACTGGGAATATATGATTTTGCGGTGTTTGTGACTGAAGCAAGCGGCTCAGGTAGTTTTTCGGGCAAAGGGTTGGTGCGTCTTCCTTTTATGGAAGGAACTCTGGCTTTGGCTGAGTTCAGCGGTGTAAAAGCCATCACAAGCGGTGATGGAAACGGTGGCTGCGTATATGAGGCCACAGATTTCAAGCTTTTAAATGCCAGCCAGGCGGAAGTAGCGGCAGCGAAAAGTAAGCTGTTAAATGAGCTGGCACAAAAAACAGACCCTAATGCCTACGCCGGTACACTGGCAGGGGCACTTGCAGGTTATGATGCGCTGGGAGCCACTGCCTCTGCTGATTCATTATGCCCTTACAAAACAGCGATTTTACAGGCAAGTGAAGAGATCCGGAAAGCACTTGTGGATGCGGGCGAGGATAATCCTGATCCAAGGATCACGGATATTCTCAATGATCTGAAAACGATCACCGACCAGTTAACCGCTGGTAGCCCGAAGGTGGACAGCATCACCCAGAAATATGAGGATCTGATCAGTAAACTTGATACGTTTAAAAAGGACAGCCAGTCAGGCGAACCAGGCAGCGGCCCCGGCAATCCGGTGTTTGCGATTCGTAACGTACAGGTGGGTGGTATTGACAACAAATCGGCACGTATTAATTGGGAGCTGTCGGGTGGTGCCGCTAGTAAATATATAATTGAGTACCAGGATAAGGACGGGGCTATCCTTCAGGAAACTGTAACAAGTCCGTTGATTGATTTGTCGCGTTTGCGTGAAGGGATGGAGTATAAGTACAGGATATTGGCATATGACGGAGATAAAGTAATTGCTACTTACGGGCAGGATGTGTTCCAGACAATCAAACGAAGAATCGGTAATCCACAGAATTTGCAATATGCACCGAAGACTGATGATTCCAGAGCTGTAAGAATAACCTGGGATGCCAACAAAGACCACCGTACCTATAAACTAGTTTATGTGGAC
This sequence comes from Dyadobacter sp. HNCC25DJ186, assembly GCF_056895235.1. Taxonomy (NCBI): domain Bacteria; kingdom Pseudomonadati; phylum Bacteroidota; class Cytophagia; order Cytophagales; family Spirosomataceae; genus Dyadobacter; species Dyadobacter sp. HNCC25DJ186. Next base: position 9,169 of record NZ_JBXHAS010000023.1, on the reverse strand, counting down.
CATAACGGAATAGAAAATACCGTATATCCGACTACAAATCAGGTAGATATCGGTGGATTGTCCCGTAACCAGAACTATGCTTACCGGATTATGGCTTATGGTGATGATGGTCTTTTTAGTGAAGATGTTCCTGGTCAATTTAAGGTTGGCACTGTTTGTGAAGTAGGCATTGTTGCATCCAGTCTTCGTGTTATCCCGGGTACCCCGGTAAAACTTAGCGTGAGTGGCTGTGTTGACGAATTTAATAATCCCGGTGTAGTGGAGTGGGAAGATGGTGTCAACTCATATAAAGAACGTACGGATATCACGGTTACTCCCCAGATAACAACAACTTACAAGGTTACTTGTCTTTTAGACAAAATACTTGACAATGGGCAGAAAGAACATGCCGGATGTTCGAAAGAAGAAACGGTGCTTGTTGAAAAGAAATGTGAAGGAGTAACGGCAACGGCTTCCGCTGTTTCGATTGAACAAGGGGAGCCGGTAATGCTGAAAAGTAGCGGCTGTACCGGTAAAATCGAATGGAAAAATGAACTCACAACGGATGGGATTTTAGGAAATTTGAACAACCTAATTGTTTATCCAGCTAAAAGCAAGAGTTACGTACTGTCGTGCACGGATGGAAATGGCAACAAATGTTTTGCCGAAACGGAAAAAGTGGATGTAAAATGTGCATTAAAGTTAGCAGTTCAATATAATCTTCCTTATGTAAAATATGACCGAGCAGGAGGGTTTGATGAAAGCCCTCTTTGGTCTGCAATTGCCAACATCTCTTTTTTTACACCTTACAACATAATAAAATGGTTGTTTAAAGGCAACAGAGACAAGGATGCATCGATTCAAGCAGTGGGATGTTCGGAACCGGTAGTTTGGGAATACAGAAATGCGAAACAGAACAGTGAATTATCGGAAAAGAACTTTTTGTATTTGGAAGATATAACGAACAAAACCACGGTAAAGGCAACTTGTAAAGTGGGTTCCATGACCTGTACATCAGAAGTAGAACTTAAAAAACCAGATAAAGACTGTAAAGATTTCAGAATAACGATCAGTGAGGATCCATCAAAACAGAGCAATTTAATTTTAAAAGTAAATAGCAATAAAGATGTCACATGGGATGATGGGTCCAGGAATAATGAACGAATCGTTTCCGTTCCAGAAAAATCAACTGTTTATACTGTAAAAAATACAAAAGGGTGTGAAGAATCTATTGGTATTGATATCCCGAAGATGGCAACGCCAACCATTCCATGTATCGAATTTACACTTTCAGGGCCGAAGCAAGTTGAAATCCCTGAAGGGGCAACGTCTGTAAACGCTCAATTAAAGGCAACCGGGTGTTCCAACGGATTGGCAAACGCTACAATCGTTTGGAAAAGGGAAGGTAAGCAGATTGGCTCAGGTCCGGAGCAAAACAAGACCATTACCTTTGTGGAAGCTGATAAGAATAAAACGCATAATTTTTCTGCTACCTGTTCGCTGACGGGAGATGTCAAAACACTATCCATAAAGGTTATTAAGGAAGCAGTTGCACCACGTGCGCCGCAACATCCCTGTGATTTTTACCTATATACAAATAATGGAAAATACTACGATACCTTCCTGGAATCTAATTCAGAAAAGGTTGAAGTATTTACCTGGGGGATGGGGAGTCAGATTCAGGCATTCTTGCAAGAAGATACTAACCAAATAATTTCTGGTGGCCCGGATGTGAATTACAAAAATGGTGAAGCTATAATATCATTTAGCCTCCATGGAAGCAAAAAGGGATCGTTTGCTCTTAAAGTTTCGAACTGGGTGGGAGGAACCTTTTGCGATAAATGGATATATATTAATGTAGATAATAATCGGGGCTATAACCCAAACTATGTTCAGGCTACATTTAATTATCCTGTTACGCCAACCAAAGAAGACTGCGAAAAATACCGAGGCGGCGCAGAAATACCGGTTATCAGGGATGCCTACAACCAATCGGTTTATACATTAGAGCATAGTGATCTCAGGGATTTTGGGGCTCTCTCTTTGTATGTCAAAGGGCAAACTATCTTTTATTCTGGCATTACCACACCGGATAAATTAGCCTTGGTTGACAAAGTATGTAATGCCAACGGTGGAACATCGCAGTGGTATAGCAATGCAAACAGGACTACCAGGCTTAATGATTTCATTACTATATCGGGTTATTCAACAGCAATTATTGATGATCCCGATTTTGAAAATAGCAAAACGTACTACACACGCTGTACATTCCGGAACGGGTCCTATTGCGACAAAAAGGTGGTTGTCAATCCGGGAATGCCTGCTAACGCTCGTATGGGTGCAACAGACACGGAAACATCCACCTTGGAGACAACCTCGAATTGTACATTTTCGAAGCAAAAAGCAACCGATATTTTATTATCCGATGTTCTTTGTCAGAAATTAAGTCTGGTTCCTGGTAAAGAGCGAGAAAAACTATTGGCTTTAAAGGAAGCGCTTCTCGCGCAACAGGTACAACTTGCCGATATCACCGATGCCATGGTGGCCGATCTGGCTGCCGGCAAATGCAGCGAGGTAGTTACTGCCTTGACAGCGAATATTGAAGGTAACGAATCTGCTGCCACCCTAAATGGGACGTTGGTTAATCAGCAGAATATTGACAAACTGCTGAGTGATGTGGTCGATGCATTGCCAGCCAGCCCAACCGATGTATGTGTCCCACCTCCTGCCTCCCTTGTAGAATTGACATCTTCTGGCGGACGTATAGCAGGGTACGATATCGATTACAACCGTTTCTTTATTGCCCCTGACGGCCGGGCTGTTAAACTCCCTATGGGGGCCAAACCTAAATTCTCTAATTTTGGCAATGGCTGGGGAGCTCCACCTACCGGTACCTTACAGGGTTTTGTTCTGGCTGATGGCACAGAATACTTTGCCGAGATCATCAACAGCCCGGAGGCGTTTGTTAATTACATTTTAAAGACAGACCCGATTTGCCGACCCGCGAAGGTTTATGATCAGGGCTTATTCCAGAACCCTGTTGGCGTTAGCCCTGTTTATTATTTTCAGCCTTACAATGGCAGTGACGGATGTGGTTACAACTGGGTGGAGATGAACTACACCTTTGCGCCCAACAGCAATAGTTCACTTATTGCAGTTGATCCCGGTCTTGGTGGTAGTTATAAGAATATCACCAGGTTCAAGTGTGCCGAAGAAGTGGATTGGGTAACGGGTGCTGACGGAACAAAACGCAAAACCGTTACGGTTGCAGGCAGTAAATTCTCGCTTGAAGATAAAGGCGGCGATATCACGGTAAAAGGGGAATGGAAAAATTTCGCTAAATGTCCGGAATGTAAGGAAACAGCGGAGGCATCGCTGCAATCGGCCCTGACGAAAGCCCGTGCAAAAAACAGCGGCAAGCTTACTGAACAGACAACTGTTATTGAGGGTGTAACGATGACTTACGGGCCGGCGGGTGATGTCGTTTACGTTGACATGAAGCTGGGTGACATACTTAAAAACCTGGCTGAGACCTACAACAGCCTTTTAGAGAAAGCCAGGGTGCCGGTGGAAGCATGGGAACCTGGAAAACAATTTTATGTGCGTGATGAAACGGCTGTGATCAGCGGGGCCATCGACCAGGCAATCGAGGAAACCACGGAGACTGCTAAGTTGATCGGTTTGGGGTTAACTTTTGTATCTGATCCTGCTGGGGCTATTAAGGAACTGGGTACATTTGCCAGTGAACTGATGAACTGGGAGAAGGCGACGGCTACGGGAAAGGAGTTGCTTAAAGGAGCTGTGTTTGCGGACGAATTTGAAAAGGGAGGCAAATATGCTTTACATGCTACCGGTCGTGCGGGTGTGGTGATTGCCAAAACCGTTGCTACGGCAGGCGCAGCACTGGCTATCATCAAAGATGCGCCTGGGGCACTCCGAAGAGCCGGGTTGATGAAGTTATTAAGATCCAGACTTAAAGATCCAAACCTTGAAAGCCAGTTAGAGAAGGATCTTGTGAGCGATGATTTCTACAAACTTCTTGACAAGGATAACAGCTTAACTGAAAGTTGGGAGTTACTTCACAAGGCAGGAAGAAGTGAATTGAAACTGACTAAGGAGGCACTTGAGAAGGTGAGGGACCTGCTAACGGATGCGAAAGTACAAAAAGCGTTAGGAGCTAATTATGCTGAGGAACTGTCGGTTATTTGTAAGTCGCAAGGAGGTTTTAGCGGAGCGAAAAGCTTGGTAGCCCATTTGGAAGACGTGAGAACTTTCTGCAATAAATTTGATGATAAAGAGGGATTCGATCAGGTAGTGGCATCTATGAAAAATTCCAATGGTAACGTCCAGGATGGTCTGCAACATGTGCTCAATCAAGTAAACAAAGCTGATTTTGATGCGAGCAAAGTAAGTAAATTTGACATGGAATTTGAAGGAGAAGGATTGCCTTGTACCAAGTGTAAGTTTGATGTGCAGCTTTCCGAAGGAAATAAACCAAGGCTTATCGAATACAAAAGTTATCTGGATGCATCCAAAATACAGCTTCCTCAGTTTTTGAATTATATTGCAAGCGTGAACGACCTTTCGGAAATGAAATATGTCTTCAATGCGGCAAAGTTATCGACTGAACAAGCTAAAGTAGGGATGAGGATGTTTATGAATACTAATAAAAACAAGCAGGATATTTTTTCAACAATTTGGTCGAACGAAGGATTGAAAAATAGCATATTTCCAGGCATAACAGATCAAAATCAGGCCTATACCAAATTTGGAGATATGCTGAACGATAATGATAGTCCAATTTTTAACTTTATTGAATCAAAATGATTAATTCAGAAAATATAAAATTAGTTGAGGATGTTTTTGATTTTAGCATTTGTCAGAGCTATTTAGCGTATGTCCGGGGGGATTCTCTTTTTAATCGGTCGCTGTATTTCAATGACGAACTCATTCAATACTCAAACGCATCAACTTTTTTTTTTCACAGCGGATATTTGATTTTCTCAACTTGGGAACCCGATACTTATCTCCTTGATGTTAAGGACGCAATTCTAAAATTGAAACTATGTGGTTATTCTTGCTCGACTGAGGTAACTGGTGATTTTGTGTTTATATCAAAAAAAAATGAAGAGGGATATAATACTTTTATGATAAATGTCAAAACGCATGAAATGATGAATGTCGGCAATAATTTTTCTGGAAAAATTATTGCCGACAGAAAAATCATCAATAATAAGAATAGCATCGATGTTTTTAGTATCCCAAATGAATTTCTGTGGAAATACACTATTCCTGAAAATCAATACGACTGGTATAACCTAGGCAGTGTTTATATTAGCGAACGTAGCGTACCTGTTAAAGCAGAAATTAAGAGGGTTCTTGGTGTGTATAATGAGGTTGTATGGATTGCCTTAAACTCTGGAAGACTCTTAGGGCTAGACATTTACACAGGAAATCTACAACATGATCTGGCCGTTCCTACCAATTTTTTTGCTTATTTCTCAGAGGGATTTAATCAATTTGATTCGGCTGCGGATTCGTTACTCGATGAAAAGCGAGGTGTTATTTTTGGACTGCGCCTAACGTATTATTGGGAAATCAATTTAGTTAATCCTGAAAGTGAATATGTTTTATACGATATATCCGAGCAATGTAATAAAAAATTGATCGGTGGCGGTGGGATAGCCCAAGAGCTGGTGTGGAAAGATGAAGAGATATTTTTTTACGAGTGGAGCTTCGCCCAGGACCCATCCTACGTTGGCATCTATAATCGAAACACCAGAGAAATCACCTGGACAAGCCGTGAGCTGGGTGAAGAAGGCGTATTCAAGGGTGTAAAAAAACTTGATTATTCTGAAAACAGGCTTTACGTGCTGAATAGGGCAAACACCTTACATATTTTCGAGCGGTAGTAATAATATCATGTCCACTTTGACCAACCAGAAGCAAATAAAAATCAAAAATGAGTATGCCAAAGTTCTTTTTCTTGACAATTGCACTTCATTGTTGAGTTCAAGATAAGCCGATTATTGGTAGCCGTACAATGTCTTCAAATATGAATGTAGAAATCAACTATTTAACTTAAAATCCATATGAATAAATACCTATTGTTTTTTATCCTTGGTGCTAATATTTCATTAAGTGCCCAAAAAAGAACGAATTATTTGGGTGGAACGGTCATGTTTAATAGGTCTTCCGATGAAACAATGAGAGAGTCTGACCAACCAAGGAAAGACATTACAAAAGATAATTCAATAGCGCCGGAAATCCAGTGGGGTTATCATATCAATAACTCAACAGTTGTTGGAATTGGTTTGAAATATACATTTTTCTGGACGCAAAATACAGCTAATGATTTATCCATAAAATCTGCGAGAAATCAAGCCTTGGAATTTATGCCTTTTATGAGACGATATAAGATGATAGGGAATCGCTGGGCTATGTTTTTGCATGCTGAGGTGGGACCTAAATACAATTGGGATAAAAGCTATTCAACCGGAATTGATGCTTATGAAACTAAGAACAAATTTTGGCATCACAATTTAAGTGTTAAACCAGGTGTGGTCTATTTTTTTCCTAACAAAAAGTGGGCACTTGAAGGATATGCTAATATTGCTTCATTGGGTGCTACTTTTATTCCGGCTACTTCTCACAATCCCAGACAAATTTTTATAAATACAAGCTTTCAGAACCCACAATCTTCTATCTACTTTTCCCTCCGTCTAGCCAGATATTTTTCCTCTAAAACGATATAAAATATGAAACGTAATTTTATAATAATTTTTGTAATGATGCTGAGCAAAATTGCTTGTGCTCAATTTCAGTCAGGTTCTTCTTTTATCAATGGCGGTTTTTACAGTTCTTTTGACAACAGCCGTCACAAGCAGTCTGATTTTTCAAGTGGCAGTTACCGTCATAATATAAACATATCTATTGGAAAGTTTATAAAAGAAAACAAAGCTGTTGGATGGAGTATCGGTAATAGTATTCTTAAAGAGAGATTCGGAAGTAACTCCATTAACCCCGAATCAATTAGGGAGTTCAAACTTGGGCTAAACAGATTCTGGGAATTTTACAAACCACTTAACGATAAACTCTCATTGTATATGAGTCCGAGTGTTGGTTTAACCTATGCAAAGAGCTATGACTACTCGATAAGTGGCTATGATTTTTCATTTGAATCCTGGTCCCGTGAAATATCTATGGGTGCAAGTATTAAACTGGGGATTTGCTGGAAAGTCGATAAGAAATGGGCTTTTTACGGAAACTTAGGAATTATAGACCCTATTCATTTTACAGGAGGAGTTGTCAAAACGGAAAAATATTGGGAAAAGAATACCAATGGCGACAATACACGTAGCAAAGGCATTTATTCAAATCAGTATTTTGTTCCGGGACTGTCGTCTCTTGGGTTGGGCTTGGGTGTTAGATATTTTTGGGGATCAAATGAGTAGGATATTTTCGGGTACATTCCAAGAACATTCCGAGCTGAAACGTGCGAATATTCGAACATAGAGTTAGAGGATTTTTGGTATTACGTTGAGAAAAGTACGTGGCACCATTGATGCTGTCTTAAAAAGCAATTGCGATGTACTCCAATTTTTTATGGTTCATCGTCAATCAAAACAAGCTTTCAGGTCTTGATGAAAAATTATATCCACAGATTAATTCAAAATGAAACTTTTATTTACTCTGCATTTTATTAAACCAACAGTATCTTTTTTAGTTGCCGTATTTATCATTTCCTGCAAAAAGGAAGAAGTAGGACTAATTACCAAACCTAAATCGGTTTATATCGCTGTAAATGAATCAGTCAGAATCAACATAGATTTGGCTAAGGTGTGGAAAGATGGGATTTCAACGTCTTTGACAGATGGTACGAAATACGGTCAGATTAAATCAATTTTTGTTGAAGGGACTGATATTTATTCTTGCGGCTTCGAAAATAATGATACTGCAAGGGTGGCGAAAGTTTGGAAGAATGGTGTATCCATTTCATTAACAGACGGTACCACCTTTGCTGAGGCTAATTCAATTTTTGTGGTTGGTAAAGATGTATATGCGGCAGGTAGTGAAAGGAAAGGTATTGTTTCTGTGATAAAAACTTGGAAAAATGGAGTTGCAACTTCATTAACCGGTGGAGGCGATTGGGATCAAACTGCCAACTCAATTTTTGTAGTCGGAAGTGACGTATATGTAGCTGGCGTTGAAAAAAATAATGGCGAGTTTATTGGGAAGGCCTGGAAAAATGGGGTTGCTATCCCTCTAAATAATAGTGCGGATGCAGTTCTTACGTCAATTTTTGTAGTGAATAATGACGTGTACATATCAGGCTATGCGCATAGTGGAAACACTTGGCTTGCCAAAATGTGGAAAAACGGAATAGACAAATCCTTGACAGGGGATACCCAGTATGGTATTGCAACTTCAATTTTCGTAGTTAAGAATGATGTTTATGTAGCCGGTTTCGAATCTAACGGATTTAATTATGTGGGTAAAATTTGGAAAAACGGTATTGCAACCTCGTTGACTAACGGCAAAGAGAATGCATATATTAGAAAAATTTTTGTGTCCGAAAATGATGTCTACGCGATCGGTCGCGAATTCAATGGAGTTAAATATGTAGCGAAAGTTTGGAAAAATGGAGTCCCCACTTCACTATCTGATGGCATCCACGATGCATATGCTGAGTCTATTTTTATAAAATGATACCCCGGTTGTGAAATATGTAAGACCCGCAGTAAAGCGGTCTGTGATGAATTTGTGAAGATTGGTAGTGTCTCAAAAGTGTTGCTGACAAAAAAAAGAGGTTTTAAACTAAAAGGAGTGACTTTCGGTCAAAATGGGGTCAAAAATGAGGGTAGTGATAACGCTACCTTTATTTTTTTAAAGGCTCAAACATTAAAACATGGCCAGGATTTCCCCCAAGTGTATCAAAAGTGTTGATGGGTTAATAATGTACTGTAAATGTGGTAATTATCTCGTGAGGCATGGTAGGACGCGTACCGGGAAGCAAAGGTTTTATTGCAAATTGTGCAAAATCAGCCAAGTTGAAACCTATCAAAAACAGTGCATAATCCACGAACAATCCGAGCAAAAACGTACGAATATTCGTACATGGGGGGGCAGGAATTTTGAACAAATAGAGTGTAACGGACATAGTGATCCCATGTACTTGATTTTGGTCAGA
>NZ_JBXHAS010000022.1:0-10829 GCF_056895235.1 Dyadobacter sp. HNCC25DJ186 | reverse complement strand
CGGTGAAAACACGGTGGTCTATGCAGATGGCTGTGACGGTACGATCACCTGGTCAACGGGCGCGACAGGTAATACGATCTGGACTGGGGCCGGTACTTACTGGGCGACTTGTAGTAAACCTGGTTACCAGAACAGCGATGCTGGTTTCATCATGATCAATACGATCATTGAACCATCTAAAGCACCGCGACCGACATTACGTGCTGACAAGCCTTCGTTAAAACCGGGTGAAAATACGGTGGTGTACGCGGACGGTTGTGATGGCACGGTTACGTGGTCAACGGGTGCGACAGGTAATACAATCTGGACTGGGGCTGGTACTTACTGGGCGACTTGTAGTAAACCGGGTTACCAAAACAGTGATCAAGGTTACATTACTATTCCTGAGGACAATACGCAAGCATGTGCCAACCCGCCATCTCCGTATCTTTCAGGGCCTGGTACCGTTGATAAAAATCAGTCGTTCAGCATATACCTGGGTGGTTGTGCTGGCGCCAGATATGTCAATAATGTATCGCAGCGAGAGGAGTTTTTTGCTAATGGCGATAGTGAACTAATCTTTGACGGAATAATTTCCTCGAATACTGAATTTAAAGTTGAATGTTTCAAGGATGGATGCCCAAGAGTTTCAGCTTCAAAAATGGTCCAGGTATCTGCTCCATGTACGCCTCCGCCGGCTCCGAATATCTCCGGACCTACACAAGTTGTGAAAGGAGCTTCATTTACTATTCGAGCATCCGGCTGTCCAGAAGGGAGTTCTTATGCCTGGACAAACAACATTAAACCTTGGATTGTTACAGGTTCTGCGGATAACGAAACAAGCATCGAAGCAACGACTACTTTTCAGGTAAGCTGCAATTATAATCGCTGCGGTGGACCAAAATCGACAATTACCGTAACAGCAGTGAATCCCGGCCCAAATCCAAATCCAAATCCCAACCCCAATCCGGTTCATGACAAAACCCCCAACTGGCAGCCTCAGGGAAGTGGAACCTGTCCCAATGGACCAGGTGTGCTTTGGAAAGATATAAACGTATATTCTGATACCTATAATCAGACCAGATGTTGTAAACGCTATAAGATTTCCATGGTACATTCGCCGGCCACCCACTGGTCTCTGACTTTCATAAATTGTAAGGGGGAAGAGATTCATGTTAACTCGCCCACCAAAGATATGAAGGAAATGTACCCGGAAGCGATCGAAGGAAAGATCAGTTGTCAGGGCTGTGCCTGGGAGGAGCTGTATTGACATTAAGCAGAAATTTACCTGCTTTGGGAGAGCTCCAAGTTAGCGAAAACAGTTTACGTAAAAGATTGATTCTCAAAGTCTTCATCCGGGTATTTGAACCCGGATGGCCAGTAAAAAACAGCGGGTCATAACAAGGCCCAGGAATTATATAAAAAATAATATTACGCTCATGCACTACCGTTTCGTTCGCGCCCTGTTGTTATTGTTGACAGTCCTGTTGTTTTTCAGGGATATCCGTGCCCAGTCCACCGACCAAAACTACCCGGTCACCGCACAAGCATTCATTGTCTCTCAGCCCAACCAGCGACTATCGTCTTATTTTTCGAGCAGCACTGCCTTAACGGTGAACCTGCTGCTGAAAGATCTGACCAAAAACAGCATCCAGGTGTATCTGAAATGGAGTATGGAGGGTCCGGGTGTTCGGGTAGCGAGCCAGGATGGGTATATCCCAATGGGGCTGATCACCTTGCAGCGGGGAGTCATTCAACGGTTTAGCGGGCTGGATTTGCAAAACGATTATTTTCGTCAGGATTTAATCGAGGAGCAGGGACTGGGGAACTCTCCTTTGCGAACGAATTTACCCGAAGGCTTTTATACCTTCCGGGTGCAGGCATTGGAAGCGGGCACGGGGCGCGAGGTTTCCAATATCGGTGAAACCTATTTCAGCATTACCACGCCTTTGCCACCGATCATCAACATTCCTTTCAACGGGGCGGAGCTTACGATCAGTGAACCCCAGCGGGTAAACATCCAGTGGATGCCACGCCATTACCGGATGCCTGGCAATATCACGACGTATGACCTGAAAGTCTGTAAAGTGCCGGACGGGTATGAGCCCACAGAAGCACTGGATGCCTGTGTAAACCCTGTGATCGATGACAAAGGTAACCCGGGTACTTTTTATCCGGGCAATACGGGTATCGGAAATAGCCTGATCGGTGCTTTGGAGCGCGGCGCCCGTTATGCGGCGCGGGTTACGGTGCATGAGTTTGATACGGATGGGAATGAGGTTGTTTTTGTTAATGAGGGCCGCAGTGAGGTGAACTGGTTCCGGTATGGAAAAGAGTGTATTTCACCGGAAAGTTTTGTGATCACCGAAACAGGGCCGGGGCGTTTGCAGTTGAACTGGGAGGCGGGGGCCGTTGCCGGACAAGCAGACGTGGACAGTTATAAAGTTTTATACCGAAAAACGGGTGATACCAAATGGACAGCCCAAACCGTTTCAGCAACGACGGCCTCGATTACAGACCTTGCTTTGGGTAGTTATGAGTTTGCCATTCAATCAGGTTGTACGGATATAGTCCCCGACCATGTTCAAACCTTTGAGGTTACGGATGAAAGTGACGACTTGGAAGACCTTCCTATCGTACTGGCAGATCCGATGCAAATCCCGGTTCAGGCTTCGGGATGCACGGCAGTTACTCCCGGAGAGCTGGCGGATTATTATTCTAATTTTCCCGGAAAAGATGGTACAGTTCCGTCTGATACTACCGGGAAATTGAAACTTCCTGGCTGTGCCCTTCAAAGCAGTGCTTTTTCTGTTTGTAGTCCTGAGCATCCTATGGTGCCATTGCCAACTGGCGGGACGGAGCTGGCAAACCTGAAAACCGGGGATGTACTGGGAATATATGATTTTGCGGTGTTTGTGACGGAAGCAAGCGGCTCAGGCAGTTTTTCGGGCAAAGGCCTGGTGCGTCTTCCTTTTATGGAAGGAACTCTGGCTTTGGCTGAGTTCAGCGGTGTAAGGGCCATCCGAAGTGATGATGGAAACGGAGGCTGCGTATACGAAGCCGTAGATTTCAAGCTTTTAAATGCCAGCCAGGCGGAAGTCGCTGCAGCAAAAAGCAAGCTGTTAAATGAGCTGGCACAAAAAACAGACCCTAATGCCTACGCCGGTACACTGGCAGGGGCACTTGCAGGTTATGATGCGCTGGGAGCCACAGCTACTGCCGATTCATTATGCCCTTACAAAACGGCGATTTTACAGGCGAGTGAAGAAATCAGAAAAGCACTTGTGGAGGCCAGTGAAAATAGTAATGATGAAAGGATCTCCGCTGTTTTAAATGATCTAAAAACATTAACAGACCAGCTTGCATCAGGTAGTCCCAAGGTAGATAGTCTTACCCGGAAATATGAAAGACTGATCAGTAGGCTTGACCAGATTGTTAAAGATGCCAACGACAACGGGCCCGATAACGGCACAACCCAGCCTGGTTATGTGATTAGTAATGTCCAGGTGAGTGGCATTGACAATGTTTCGGCTAAAATTAACTGGGAGATTTTGGGCAGTACTCCGTCGGGCCCAATCACCAAATATGTGATTGAATACCAGGACAAGGATGGAGGAGTTCTTTTGGAAACGGTAACAAATCCACAGGTTAACCTGCAACGTCTTCGCGAGGGCATGGATTATACCTTCAAAATCCTGGCTTACAACGGGGATAAAGTGGTTGCCACTTCGGAAGGAAGCTTTACTACTGTGAAACAGACTGTTCCGGTTCCTGTAAATCTGGCTTATACCCGGATTGATGATCATTCGGTAAGAATTACCTGGGACAAGAATGCACTGCACGATACATACAAACTGGTGTATACAGATGAACTGGGAATTCTTCACACTGTATATCCAACAACCAACAGTGATACCCTGATAGGACTGGACCCATCCCGTTTTTATGATTACCAGATTGTAGCCTACAATTCAGTCAAGGTTTCGAGTGATCCGGCTAATGCACGGGTGACATCCGGAGAAGAGTGTAAGCTAAGCGTTAGTGTTTTGAATGCACAAAATTCGCCCTCACTCACTGGAAATAAACATATGATTAGTGTAAGCGGGTGCATCCCTTCCGATTATCCTGCCGGAACAGCTTATCCCCCGGTCGGTTGGTCCAATGGTACGGTTGGTACTGTTAACCAGGATGGAACAATCATAACCTTTAAAGATGGAGAAACCGCGACTACTTTTATGGGACGTGTGGTGATTGTTAACCCGGTCAAAAGCACTATTTATACTGCCATTTGTAATCTTGGTTCGGGGGCTTCTGCAAAAATATGTACGTACAGTACAGAGGTGAAGGTCTCCTCCTCGGATTGTGGCGGAGAGTTTAAAATTCTGGCTTCTGCACAAGGATTGGTTGAGCAGGAAACTTCTATAAGTGTAGAGCGGTCGTTTCCAGTAACACTGACTGCGAAAGGCTGCAATGGGGAATTTAGTTGGTTAAAAGGGCTCGGGACAATAAATGAAATTTCGCTATTGCCAGCTGAGGATATGGTTGTGTCAGCACAATGTGTCGAAAACGGGAAAACCTGCTATTCTAATTCTATATCGATCAAAGTTTTATCGAAATGCCCTGCAATTTTTGTTACGGAAACAATCACATTTCCAAACAAATTATTTGGAATCAGATGGTCTACCGACAGGTTTGTCCATGCAGGTATATCAGGCTGTGATGGAAATGTTTCCTGGCGCCATGAAGGAAAGGCTAAAGTAGTAGATAAGGGTGCAGCCTTTTACAATTTAAAGGACGTAAAGGGAGATGTTACAATTTATGCTATGTGCAGTACCGGCCCTTGCCCCGAATCGAAGCTTCTGGTTTCGGAGCCTTCCAAGGATTGTAATGATAAAGTTCTTAGTTATAAAGTTGATTATGAAAGCAATTCTGTAACGATTACCGACAAGTCAGGAAGCAGCTTTTTGTTGTCAGATGGAGTAAAACAGTATAATTCGACATATGAAAGAACAGGTATTGTGCCTTTGTATAATCCGAATTATGTTTATACAGCAACTTATCAAAACGGATGTAAATCTTCCGTACAGGTCGTTGCCCCTTTCAACATTGTTGCAGAGGTAAAAAAAGACTCTCGCTATTACAAAGCAGTATCGGGGAATTCCTATGATATAAACCAGCTTAAAAATTGGGATGAGAATCTTATAAAATTGTACACCAACCCTTGTTATGGAAAATTGGTCTGGACCAACGATCAGGATCATACATTCAAGTCAGAGAACATCGAACTTTTCTTCTCGTTGAACGGAAAAGGTAAGACTTATTATGACGAAGCGTTCAATACACTTGTTTATCCTGAAAAGACTACCACTTATTATGCCACTTGTTTTAATGTAAATGGGAAAGTGCAGACTGCCTCAAATCCGATGACACTCGTTGTGACAACCGAAGAATGCATTAGTATTACAGGAAATGGGAATGTCTTTAAAGGGGATTACATTGAATTTACGGCATCGGGCTGTTTTGGCGAAGCAACCTGGACCAAGAATGGCAAGCAATTTGGGACAGGACTTACGATACACGATGTTCCTTTGTCGACTGCAAAATATGAAGTTGTATGCGACTCACCAAAATGCTCAGCCAGTAAGACAGTAACGGTTGGGTCATGTCTTCTGAATCCATACCAGGATAAAGCATCCACCAAACCGGGTGACGAAATCGTTCTGACGGCGTCGGGCTGCGGGACTACAGTGATATGGCAGGATGTATCCGGCAACTTTGCAGGAGCCGGAAAGCAGTTGAAAATTAATCCCTATGAAACAGTGACTCTATGGGCTCTTTGTAGCTTAACGGACTGCAAAGAAGAGATTGAAGTGAAAGTGCCTGTTATACTTCCCCCAAAAATTGAGTGTGAGGAGCTAAACCCTAATGCACAACCAAAGGTTATTAATAAAGGAGAACTCAACGATATTGTGCTGACCGTAACAGGATGTACCGGAGGTAAGACGATATGGAATGGGCCAGGGCTTGCCGCGGACACGCCAGGTTCAGGAGACAATCAGACAGTCACAGCAAAAGGTGTTAAAGATGTTGCCAAATACAAAGTAAAATGTGAAAAGGAAGTTGTTGGGGTAACCGAGGCAGAAATTGAAGTGACGGCATCATTGAGACTTACGCTTTCTGCGAATCCTTCGACGGTTGAAAAAGGCAAAACAACTACGCTTACAGCGGAAGGCTGCGGAGGAGGTACGATAAACTGGGTTGAAGCAAACAAAACATGCCAGTCCCCTTGTGTACTGTCAAATGTGACCATCAATGAGCCCAAAATATTTACGGCTACTTGCGTTTCTGGCACCGGGAGTGTGGAAAGGATTATAAAGGTTTCCGTTAAAGAAACCATCAAAAGTCCTTCGGGAACGGATTTTAACTCGGTTTATGATACGGGTTGCCCGTCATTTGGTGCATCTGTCACAGCGCAATCAAATCCTGGTAATGAATACCCTTATCCAGGTGGGACCGCATTCAAGCTTGAATCTTACAACTGTGGCGGAAAGGTAACCTGGGAAGTATTAGGGGGAATGTCTATTTCAGGTAACACCCATAAACCAAGTGAAACTACGACCTATGTTGCCAAATGCACCGTGAATGGCAGTGTATGTGCAGAAGCACACAGGACTGTTGAAATCTATAAATTTACGTGTGATGACTTCTTTGTAAGGTATGAACAAAAGTATCCTGGTAAGCATGATTTTTATGAAAAGTGGTGTACGTCCACCAATTCAGGGTTTGCATCAGGGAAAAGTATCAAATTGTACAAGGCAAATGGGCTAGACCAGATTATTGAAATAGGTAGTACCACCGAGTATGATCCGGGGGCTAACCCGAGTGAGGCTATAGAGTTTAAATGCGTCCCGGATACCAGATATCCCGAGAGGGCCTGCTATTATACATATGTATTTGATGAGAATAAGCAGCAATACTCTTTTTACGGACGGACCCAGTATATACCCGAGGAATTAAACGCGGGAGGGCGCTTGTCCAGCACCGATGACGCTTCGAAAAACAGTGCAGTAGTTCCTTGCCAAAAGGAATATCCATTACAGGCTTTGATGGCCAGCTACTTTAAAACTTTAATTTGTGAGATCGCAAATCAGTTCAGCGGAGACGATAAAATATTGTCGGAAACAGAAGCAAAAGCACTTCTGGCGAAACTGCAAACTGTAATTGCTGCAAATGCTAAACTTGAAAAGTACAACATTAACTTGTCTGGCATTTCGCCATCGGCGCTGGCAGCGGCAATGCAATCTGCGGCCGGCTGCCAGGCGGCAGGAGCGCTGCTGGGCAGTGCCGTAAAGGGATCAGCAGCCACTGATGTATATAATAACGATATAAGAAATACCTTCCCTGACGTCTCCAATCAGGTCAGCCAACAGGAAAATTGTCCTGCTGCAGATGCCTTGGTTGCCAGCATGGGTGCTGCGGTGTTGGAAACAGGCATAAACCAGAACATGGTGGCCGCTCAGTTTGGCGCTACCTCACCACTTATCAAGTACCAGTTCAAGGACTCATTTGTGGTATCCAATGGTAAAAATGTATTCGAGATCAAATCAGTGCCTGAGGGAGTTGACGTGAAATGGATCGGCTCTTACCTGGCCTATTTCAAATCCGGCAGTCCCGGCGCATTCCTTGGTTTCTACAAGGTAGGTTACTCTGGTAACTGTACCAAGGCTTACACCGCAAAGGAAAATGATGTTTGTAAAGATCTTTGCAGTGAAGGCTTTCTGCCCAAAGACTTTATGGAAGTTGTAATTCCGCTTAATTTGATAGCTACCGCTACCGATGCGACCTGCGCAGCCGACGATGGAAGTATTAGCCTTAAAGCAACCGGAGGTATTCCGCCATACCAATTCAGCATGGATGGCGCAACCTTCCAGGAAAGCCCTTCATTTACCAAACTGGAAGCAGGGAACTATACGCTGACGGTGAAGGATAGCAAAAGCGCTACGGCGACAGCAACGGCGATTGTTAAAGAGCCGGAAGTTTTTATTGCCGTACCAAGCCTCTTTTTGCCAACGCTTCGTGTAGGGACAGTAGATCCGAATGCAAAAATCGCCACGGATGAAGGTTTTATTGATGTAAGCTATGATGAGACAACACGGAAAACTACCTTTAAGCTAAAAGCAGGCTTTGACTTGAAAGCGACTTCTTCGGGTGTCTGGAAACTGACCGTTACAAACAGTGATCCGGAAGATAAGAAGTTGGAAGGCACTTATCAGGCATACTATAATGATTGCGATCATAATGCATTTATCGGGTTTTACAGGATAGATCCTGTAAGCACACCATGCAGCCCTGATAAATGGAAAGAAAAGGGAACCGTGAAAATGCTTTGTAAAGAAGCCTGGCTGCCTGAAGCAGCCTATGCTGAAATCATAAAAAATATCATGATTTTTGCAAATGGGTACCGTAGCATTGAAAAATTATTGGACATCTTTAGCTTCCCGGAATTCCCGGAATCAAATGACTTAATAGAAACAGAAGATGTAAGAGGCTATTGGGGTGGACAGGATGCATCCTTTGCATTCAGGCGACAACCCGACCAGATTTATTATGCGGACGGGCACCACAGCATTACAACATCTACTCACAATGCTGCTGATGATGCGCAAAAATCGCAACTTCGGTTTTTAGATAGTTTTGCAAGTTCCAAACTAACCTTACAACCAACGATCCCGAATCCAAACGGAATTCCGATTCCTAATGAATGCTATTTAAAGCCTGAGTGTGTTGCTCTTGATGAAGTTTCTAATACAGGTGGGTTTAACTATCGTAAGGAAAAGGGCAAAAATGCCTACGAGGTTTTAGTTGGTAAAATGTCAGGTGTTAAAAAACCGGCGGGAGCCAAAGTGACCTATCATATTGATGTAGTAGCTCATTCTATGGGCTTTGCCTATGCTCAGGGAATCATTGAAGAATTGAAAAATGCTTCATTAAAGGGTAGTATTAATGTAAAATTTGGTGGATATTATATTATCGCGCCGGAGAATGGAAATGCGGGAACGATCACCCCAAGTGACTGGGAACAGGTATGGCAGTACGGAAGTGATCTGGACAGACCGGATAAGGCAAATGCAGATAAAATGTGGGAGCAAGATGGAGTGGCACCGCAGGCAAAAGTTAATGGTCTTGATGATCAAAGAGCTTATATACCAAAAAACCAAGGGATTCCGAAAGGTTTTGTTGACAGTCATAGAATTGGTAATTATGGATGGATATTTAACATTTTAACTCCGGATGATAAAGGATATGTCACACCCAAATAGTTTAAATAAGAACTGTTTCTTGTTTCTTGTTTCTTGTTGCTTGTTGCTTGTTTCTTGTGATAAGAAGAATAAAACCTATGAAATAGATTATGACAGGATTACAAAAGAAAGGGCACTATATCTTAATTATTCAACTAATGTGTCGACCCCAGAAAATTATAAGCTAGTGTATGACCAAGCTTTTGATTCAATAAGTAATTGGGCTAATCACGGTTTGAAATCATACATAAATGAACGGGATAATAAATGGTTTTTGGATTCGTTAGTCTGCTTCAATAGAAATATGGACAAATGTATTATGGCTATTGCAAAATTAAACACCAAGTATCCAGAGATAGAAGCTGATGGATTAACCTATTTTTATGGACTAAAAATAGGTCATAAATGGTATTTTTTTGACGGGCCTTATATTGCGCTTCCCAGAAATTTTTATCAGGAAAATACAAAGGTTCCTCTCAGTTCTTCGATACTAAAAGCTATTGCGATGGATGAAATTTTCAAAGGCTATTTGAAGAAGAATAAGGAAAATGAGAAATGGGAGATAAATGAGGTATTTTTTGCCGGAATGGAAAATAAAAATAATCCAGAGGTTTCGTCTGGTTATGGCTCATGTTTTGAATGCAGAAGTTTTGATGAATATGTATTGTATCGAGTGAAAAAAAATTGGGAGAAAAGGGACACGCTGAATTACCAACCTCTTCAATGACCAGGGCTTTGCTTACGCTCAGGGAATGATTGACGCCTTAAAAAACAGTACCATAAAAGATAAAATCACGTGGAGCAGTTACTACATTATCGCCCCCGAAAATGGATGCTCTGCCACCTACGGCAAAGTAGACCCTGCTCAATGGAAAGACCAGATTTGGCAATATGGGAGTAATTTGGGACAAGGAGACCCTGATCCACTGTGGAATCAAGATGGGGTGGCACCTCAGTGCCCGGTAACTGGCCTCACAGATCAGAGTAGAGCTTTTATTCCAGCTACTTATGGAAATGGGAAAACAATTCCGAAAGGCTATTTGGAAAGTCACAGTATTAGCAATTATGGATGGATATTTGAAATTAAGTCTTCTGAACCAAAAGGTTATGTCATACCAAGATAGAATAGTAATAATAGTCAAGATAATACTGAAAAATATTATCAGATATCTATAAAAATTTCGAGCCCAATTATATATGATGGTGTTTGGAATTTGGCTAAGGATACACTTGATTATTGGATAAAAAATAAATTAACTACAACCAGGGCATATCGAAACTCGAATTGGAGATTAGATAGCTTGATTTGTTTTAACACAGCGATTGATAAGTGTATCATGTCTGTCTATCATCAGGAAGGGCGGACAACAAATAACGCCTTGGATTATTTCTATGGAATTAAAATAAGGGGGAAATGGTATTTTTTTTATGGTGCAGTAGTCTATGCATTCAGTGAGGCTTATGGTTATCCTAAAAACGCCCCTTTGCCCTTCACAAAACTCCACGAGATAGCGATGGATAATATTTTCAAAGGTTATTTGAAGAAGAATA
>NZ_JBXHAS010000021.1:0-26526 GCF_056895235.1 Dyadobacter sp. HNCC25DJ186 | reverse complement strand
AGACCATCTCAAAAGGATGGTCTTTTTTTGCATTGTTGACCTCTTCCAGGCTGCGCCAGCTTGGTCGTAAGCCCAGCCGGAACCGCCGATGATACTTGGGTCAGCGCGACGCGGTCAAACCTGGTAAAGTAGGCGGGGCGCGCAGTCTAGTCGCTACAATACCATTACAATCAAAAAATCCCGTCTTCATAAGAGATGGGATTTTTTTGCGTTAAGAAAATTTTATTTCATGTAACTATTGCAACACTCATTTCCTTTTTAATATATTTGTACCGACTTAAATCTGTCGAAATCTAAACATGACAATTACTTCAAATATTACCTGGTGGTGGCGTGCACGTCTTAACAAGATGGACGAGTAGCCTCTATTGTGTAGTATTATGTAAATATATACTTTCCAAGCGGCCCGCTGTTCATCTGACAGCGGGCCGCTTTTTCTTGTTACAATCCTATAAAAAAACTATATGACTTCCTTGACCAAAAGTTATTCTATCACAACCCGGCACAAAAAATTGCTGGCAGATACGCTAACACCAGTTTCTATTTATCTGAAACTCCGGGATCGTTTTGTCAATACAATCCTGCTTGAAAGTTCGGACTATCATGGTAATGAAAACTCGTTCACATATATCTGCTGCGATCCTGTATCGTTATTTAAGCTAAACGAGAATATTGTCACACAGAAATACCCTGATGGCTCAATCGAGACATTTACCCTTGCAAAACGTAAAGATGCCGTGCAGGCCCTATATGGTTATGCACAAAGCTTTGTAGCCGAAAAAAGTGGGTTTCCATTCATTACCAATGGCCTTTTTGGTCATATGACCTATGACGCGGTTACTTATTTTGAAGATATCGATATCCAGCCGACCAATGCAGAAACTGAAATTGATCAGATTCTGTACCAAGTCTATCGTTACGTTATCGCGATAAACCATTTCAAAAATGAACTCTACATTTTTGAACATCAGTACGGTGAAAATAGCGAAGAAAGCGGTCTGGATATGTTGGAAGGGCTGATCAAAAACAGAAATTTTCCTAAATACGATTTTCATATTACTTCAGAGGAAACATCCAACGTCACTGATGACGAAATGAGAGGCGTGATTCAGAAAGGAATCGACCACTGTTTAAGAGGTGATGTATTTCAAATCGTTCCGTCGCGTCGTTTCAGTCGAGACTTCCAGGGTGATGAATTTAACGTTTATCGCGCTTTACGCTCAATAAATCCTTCTCCGTATTTATTCTATTTTGATTACGGCAATTACAAAATCTTCGGTTCTTCTCCTGAAAAACAGATATTCATCAAAAATGGTCAGGCGGAAATTCATCCGATTGCCGGCACTTTCCGCAGAACAGGAGACGATCAGGCTGATGCAGAAGCTGCGCAGCAATTACTAAATGATCCAAAAGAAACTGCTGAACACGTAATGCTGGTCGACCTGGCAAGAAACGATTTAAGTCGCAGCTGTGATGCCGTTAAGGTTACAAATTATAAGGAAGTTCAATATTATTCTCATGTCATTCACCTTGTATCAAAAGTTGTCGGAAGGATGAATGAAGGCGTAAATCCGTTACAACTGGTGGCAGACACATTCCCGGCAGGAACGCTTTCCGGAGCACCAAAACATAACGCCATGAAGCTGATTGACCAGATGGAAACCAGTAATCGCAGTATTTATGGTGGTGCCATCGGATTTATGGATTTCAACGGCGATTTTAATCATGCCATTGCTATTCGTACATTCCTTAGCAAAGACAATACCCTGTTTTATCGCGCCGGAATGGGCGTTGTAGCCAAGTCTAACGTTGAAAGCGAATTACAGGAAATTAATAGCAAGCTGGCCGCGTTACGTAAAGCAATTGATGTAGCTGAAACAATCTGATAAGTCAGTGTTATGGGACAGGTTAAGGTTTATGGAATTCGGTCACAGTTGATGCCAATCCGCGGCCAGGTTTCTGATGTTTTGCACAAATGTATCGTTGAAGCTTTCAAATATCCTGAAAACAAACGCATACATCGGTTCTTTTATCTGGATGAGGAAGATTTTTTCTATCCCGAAGATAGGACCAACAGGTATACCATCATTGAAATTTCCCTTTTTGAAGGGCGTTCTGTTGCATCGAAGAAAGTTCTGTATCAATTAATTTTTAATCAATTTGAGCAAGAATTTGGCATCAGACCAAATGATGTTGAGATCACCTTAACAGAAACTCCGCTTCATAACTGGGGCATTCGTGGAAAATCAGGTGATGAATTGATATTAGATTACAAAGTTTACATGTGAAATACTTAACGATCTCACAACTTTACCAAATTTTACCTCTGAAAAATGAAAATTCTTGTTTTAGATAATTACGATTCCTTCACCTACAACCTGGTTTACATTCTCCGTGAATTGCATGGTGAGGTAGATATATACCGTAACGATAAAATCACCCTGGAAGAAGTTGATCGTTATGACAAAATCCTTCTATCTCCTGGTCCGGGAATTCCATCCGAGGCTGGCATAATGCAGGATCTTATTCGCCGGTATGGCCCCACGAAAAGTATTCTCGGTATTTGCTTAGGTCATCAGGCAATTGGTGAGGTATATGGCGCAAGTCTTGAAAATATGACAGATGTACTGCACGGAATCAGTGATAAGGCCATTGTGACCGACTCCACAGACCGCATTTTTCGGGGTCTTCCCTCTGAAATTCAGGTTGGGCGGTACCACTCCTGGACAGTAGTTCCTGAGACTTTTACCGAAGATCTGACCATTACTGCGATAGACAAAGCGGGTAGGGTAATGGCGCTTTCTCATAAAACGTATGACGTAAAAGGCGTTCAGTTCCATCCCGAATCGGTTTTAACTGATCATGGAAAGGCAATGCTGCAAAACTGGTTAAACTTGTAATCCTTCTTATTTTTTTTAATAAAGGCAAAACGCCATCCATGAATTTCAAGCATGAAAAATATTCTCGGACATTTATTTGAATACAAAGTATTAAGTAAAGAACAAGCCAAAGAAATTCTGATTGGCATCAGTTCCGGCCAGTATTCCAATTCGGAAATAGCCTCATTTCTCACGATTTATGCCATGAGAAGCATTACGGTTGAAGAGCTGGAAGGTTTCCGTGACGCAATGCTGGAAATGTGTCTGAGGGTAGATTTATCAGCTTATGACCCAATAGATGTTTGCGGAACAGGCGGAGATGGTAAGGATACTTTTAATATATCCACGCTTTCATGTTTTGTTGTGGCAGGTGCGGGACAGCGCGTCGCGAAACATGGAAATCATGGTGTGTCGTCCATGTGTGGCTCTTCCACGGTACTTGAATTTCTGGGAGCTAAATTTACAAACGACAGATCTATTCTGGAACGACAGATTGACGAAGCTGGTGTATGCTTTTTACACGCACCACTTTTTCATCCGGCGATGAAAAACGTTGCACCGGTTCGAAGAGAATTAGGTATAAAAACGTTCTTTAATATGCTGGGCCCAATGGTAAATCCTGCCTCACCGGGAAAGCAACTCGTTGGTGTTTTTAGTCTTGAATTAGCACGACTTTTTGCTTATCTTTACCAACAGACTGATAAACAGTTTCTGGTTGTTCACGCCCTAGACGGTTACGATGAAGTGTCATTAACAGGTGCATTTAAAATCATAACAGCTCATACAGAGCAAGTTCTGACTCCTTCCCATCTAGGATTGGATACATTGCGCGCCTCCGAACTTTCCGGCGGCGAAACCGTCGAAGTCTCAGCAAAAATTTTCATGAATGTATTGAACGATGAAGCTACCTCAGCCCAAAAACAGGCAGTTTTAGCTAATTCGGCACTAGCTTTACATTGTGCAAATCCAAAACTGGCCTTGCTTGATGCTGTTGAAGTCGCGCGTGAATCATTAGAGAGTAAAAAGGCTCTGCAAAGCTTTAAAAAACTGACAGCATGATAACAAGCCTGGATCAACTTGATTTAAATGGTACTTACAGCTACGCAGACTACCTTAAATGGGAGTTTGAAGAGCGTGTGGAGTTGATCAAAGGGAAAATATTCAAAATGTCGCCGGCACCGGCCAGGAGGCATCAAAGGATCTCCGGCATTTTTCTCAAAAGGCTGTTTAATTTTCTTGACAATAAAACTTGCCAGGCCTATCATGCTCCCTTTGACGTTCGCCTTACGCCAAGAAAAAGTGAAACCACAAACAAAATCTATACAGTAGTACAGCCTGATATTTGTATAATCTGCGATTCTTCCAAACTGGACGAAAAAGGTTGTATTGGTGCACCAGACTGGGTTATAGAAATTCTTTCTCCGGGTAATTCCCAGATTGAAATGAAAAACAAGTTTGAAGTCTATCAGGACAATGGAGTGAAGGAGTACTGGATTGCTGAGCCAACTACTGAAACGATTTTTGTATATATACTAAATGAAGAAGGAAAATATATCGGACTGCACCCATTTACTACGGCAGATGTTATTACAAGCCATATTTTTCCTGATTTTAAACTAAACGTCGCTGATATTTTCAAAGATTAAAAAAATGATAAAGAGTTTTTGGTCCATTTGTTTATTTGCACTTTTCAATATCTGCTTGTTGTCAGAAACAAGTGCAAAAATCAGCGGCTCCAATCAAACTGATAACAGCTCCGAAGAATCTAAAAAATACAACTATCTGCTCTATCTTCCGAAAGAATATAACGTAGAAAAAAAGAAATATCCGTTGGTAATTTATCTACACGGAAGTTCCCAGAAGGGAAATAATATAAATAAACTTAAAACCTACGGACCTCCTCAGCTTGTAGAAGCGGGAAGAAACTTTGATTTCATCATCGTCTCACCGCAATGTCCGTCGGGTGTCAGAAACTGGTCTGCTGAAAACTGGTTTGAATCTCTCTTTGCCGAACTCAATTCCAAATACGAAATCGATCCGGACAGGATTTATCTGACTGGTGTAAGCATGGGCGGCGGCGGTACCTTTGATCTTGCAAAAAGATATCCCGATAAATTCGCGGCTTTGGTACCATTGTGTGCCTGGGACAGTGATGTTACAAATCTTTGCAGTATCCGTCATATACCGACCTGGACATTTCATGGCAAACAGGATGCCGTGGTACCAGTTTCAGAAACGGAAGAAAAGGTGAAAAAACTGCGTGACTGCAAAGGAAAAATTGAATTGACAGTCCTGGAAAATGAAGGACATAGTATCCAGTGGCTTTACGAAAAACAAGATCTATACAACATCTACGACTGGATGTTAAAGCACAAAAGGAAAGCTAAATGAATATATTAGAAAAAATTATTGCGCGTAAGAGAGTCGAAGTTGAATTATCAAAAAAGATAAAAAGCATCGCTGACCTTGAAAAAGAGGAATTGTTTGGTCGTACCTCAGCTTCTCTGTCAGCTGATTTAAGAAATACTCAGGCTCCTCGAATTATTTCAGAATTTAAGAGAAAATCTCCATCAAAAGGGATTATCAATGGCGATGTATTGCCGGAGATTGTGACGGCGGATTATGTTTCAGCAGGAGCGGCGGCACTTTCCGTTTTAACTGATATAGACTTTTTTGGAGGTTCTTTTGACGATTTTTTAAGAGTCCGTAGAGCAAATCCAAATGTCCCAATGCTACGGAAAGATTTCATCGTGGATGAATACCAGCTTTTTGAAGCCAAGTCCATTGGCGCGGATTTAATTCTTTTAATCGCCGCCTGTCTTGAACCGTTTGAGGTAAAAGCACTTAGTGAAAGGGCACATGATCTTGGTATGGAAGTTCTTTTGGAAGTTCATAATTCAGACGAGCTGGCACAAAGTTTGTGCGATACAGTCGATATTGTGGGTGTAAACAACAGGAATCTTAAAACTTTTGAGACTTCCATTCAAACTTCCATTGATTTAAGTACACTAATTCCTGACTCATTTGTTAAAATATCTGAAAGTGGTCTGAGTGATGCAGAAGCTATTTTTGAGCTGTTTAATCATGGCTTTAAAGGTTTTTTGATCGGAGAAACATTCATGAAAACAGAAAATCCGGGAGCAGCGCTGGTAGCATTGCAAAATAATTTATTACGAATTGGTAACAGTAACCCTCACGTTGTATGAAAGTTAAAGTTTGCGGAATGCGCCAGCAAGGCAACATTGAAGAATTGATAACATTGCAGCCAAATTTTATCGGATTTATATTTTCCGAAAAATCTCCTCGGTTCGTAGGAAATGATTTGGATGCAAATTTTGTTAAAAGCATACCGAACACCATCAAGAAGGTTGGGGTGTTTGTGAATGCCAGTCCGGGATATATTCTGGATACTGTTAAGAAATATGATTTACAGTACGCCCAGCTGCATGGAAATGAGCTGCCGGACATGTGCCGGAGCATTCGTCAGAAGGGCGTCAATATCATTAAGGCATTCTCAATACACGACCAGTTTAACTTTGCTATGCTGAACAATTACAAATCATTTTGTGATATGTTTTTGTTTGATACAAAAGGCGATAATCCTGGAGGAAATGGAAAAGCTTTCGACTGGAGCCTCTTGAAAAGATATGATAACGAAAAGCCTTTTTTCCTGAGTGGCGGAGTCGGTTTGGAAAATATAGATGAAGTAATCGCTTTGTCTAAAACATTGCCAATTTACGGAATTGATGTAAATAGTATGTTTGAAACAGAACCGGGCATGAAAGATATTTCAAAGTTGAAAGTACTTTTTGATAAGGTAAGGATTAAAAAAGGCGAACAGGCAGAAGCATAAACTTATGGAAACAGTACTAGAAAAAAATGCATATCAGGCGAGCAGCCAGGGATATTATGGAACATTTGGCGGTGCTTTCATTCCGGAAATGTTATATCCTAACGTAGAAGAATTGCGTGAAAATTATCTTCAGATCATTTCAGCGCCTTCTTTTAAAAAGGCATATGATGACTTATTGAAAAATTATGTAGGCCGCCCAACGCCTTTATATCTTGCGAGCCGACTTTCAGAAAAATACGGAACGAATATATATCTGAAAAGGGAAGATCTGTGCCATACCGGAGCGCATAAAATCAATAATACAATCGGACAGATTTTATTGGCTCAAAAACTTGGAAAGAAACGTGTGGTAGCAGAAACCGGCGCGGGACAGCATGGCGTGGCAACGGCTACGGTTTGTGCGCTGATGGGCATTGAATGCATCGTTTACATGGGCGAGCTGGATATTGAACGTCAGGCTCCGAATGTTACCCGGATGAAAATGCTTGGAGCGGAAGTAAGACCGGCAACATGCGGTTCGAGAACGCTGAAAGATGCGACCAACGAGGCCATGCGCCACTGGATAAATAATCCTGTTGATACACACTACATCATCGGTTCTGTGGTTGGACCACATCCATATCCGGATATGGTCGCTCGTTTTCAATCGGTGATTTCAGAAGAAATAAAATGGCAGTTGAAAGAGCAAACCGGTAAGGAAAATCCTGATTATGTCATCGCCTGTGTCGGTGGGGGAAGTAATGCCGCTGGTGCATTTTACCATTATCTTGACGATCTTGATACAAAATTAGTAGCTGTTGAAGCGGCTGGACAAGGTATCAGTTCAGGACATTCGGCAGCGACGACAGCTCTGGGTACGCCAGGAGTTTTGCATGGAAGCCGTACGATCCTGATGCAGACCGAAGACGGGCAGGTTGTAGAACCTTTCTCGATTTCTGCCGGTCTGGATTATCCTGGAATCGGTCCTCAGCACGCTTATCTCTATGAAAGTGGCAGAGGTACTTTTTTATCCGCGACGGACGAAGAAGCCGTTACCGCCGCTTTTGAACTGACCAAACTCGAAGGAATCATTCCTGCACTGGAAACTGCTCATGCCCTGGCTATTCTAAACCGACTGGGAGCAACACCGAATGAAACTGTGGTCATTAACCTTTCCGGACGTGGGGATAAGGATATGGCAACTTATATGAAATACATTAACTAAATAGAAACTGGCTATTAGCCAACAGGATTCCGGCGGATAGAGCTAATCCTAAAAGCTAATAGCCAACAGCTACTTTAAATATTATCAACGATGGCTACACTGGCACTACCAGAAGTTTTTGAAATGCGTCTTAAAGTACAGGAACTTGAAAAGAAAGTAAACTCAGGCGAACTGTCTCTATTCGAAAGATGCGAAATTGAAGATGAAATCCTTGAATTGAAAGAACAACTTGGAGAATTCGACCGTCTGAAATTTAGTGACGAAGGCGAATGTTTAAATTGCTCAGCATAATTTATTTTTAATACTCAACGCAATCATGATCGTATTGTAACCATTACTATTGATTGTACGATGAACACACGCACACTATTCACAGTTGGCCATTCCAGCCATCCGCCGGACTATTTTCTGGAACTATTACAACATTACAAAATCACCTGCCTCATCGACGTCAGAAGCGTTGCGGCCAGTGCCTACAACCCCCAGTTCAACAAAGAGCCGCTCGCTGCTTTTTTAAGGAATAACGGTATCACCTATCTGCATTTTTCGAAAGAATTCGGTGCCAGACATACCGATCCTCATCTTCTTGATCATGATGGAAAAGTTGATTTCGAAAAGGTTAGGAATTCAGATCATTTCAAAGAAGGCATCCAAAGATTAACGCAGGGCCTGGAAAACGGTTTTACGATCGCTATGATGTGCTCAGAAGCGGATCCTCTGGACTGTCACCGCTTTTCTATGATTTCTTTCGCTCTTGTCGAACAAGGATTTGAAGTAAATCACATACTCAAAGACAAATCTCTTGCTTCAAACGAACAGCTTGAAAAGGCTCTTTTCAAGAAATTCTATAAGAAACTGCCTGTTCCCACGGTGTTTGAACCTTATATTACGATTCAGGATCAAATCAAAACTGCATACCGTCTGAAAAATCAGGAGATCGCATTTTCTCCATACACACACAACACTGATGAAAATTTATGATCAATTTATTAACCATTGGTTTCACCAAAAAGCCGGCGGAAACATTCTTTAAATTGTTAAAGGATTCAGGTGTCAAAAAACTCGTAGATACCCGGATCAATAATGTTTCCCAACTATCAGGTTTCGCAAAAGGATCTGATCTGCAATTCTTCTCCAGGGAAATCGGAAATATTTCCTATGATCATAATCTGGATTTCGCCCCGACAAAGGAACTTTTATCCCTATACCGCTCAAAAAAATTAACCTGGAATGAATATGAAACGGAGTATCTGAACTTGCTCGACATCCGTAAAATTGCTCAAAAAATCAACGTTGAAAATCTTCACAAGAATTGCCTGTTATGCAGCGAGCACAAACCTGACAAATGCCACCGCAGGTTGCTTGCTGAATATTTGAAACAGGTAAGAAATGATATCCAAATCACACACCTGATCTGATCACGGTAAGGTGACAATTCGTTTTGTCTGTTTAGCCAATTCTATAAAAGAAGGGGGAAGGTGCCTGGCAGGCATCGAGCTAAACAATAACAATGAGCCTATCATTGGAATAAATGGCCCGAAATGGATACGTCCAATATGCAAAACACAGCACGGTAAAATTTATACGCACTGGGTAACACATATTAAATTGATGGATATTGTCGAAATAGAATCAACCGGTATTCCTGTAAAACCGTCTTACCAATCAGAGAATATTTTCTTTAAGGACGAACAGTTACATGTCGTTGGAAGGTTTGACCGAAATGGCTTAGACAAGCTGATAGACAATAGATATTATATTTTTGGAAACTGGGGAAAAGCACTTTCAACGGATGAAATTGTCTTTCTGGATCATTCGCTGGTGCTTTTGCATATCAATGAGTTTCATGTAACAGAAAAAATTAACCCGGAAGATCCAGGTAAGAAAAAAATTCGTCTGCAGTTTTTATACAATGAAACAAAATATGACTTTCCGGTAACGGATCCTGTATTTTCACAACTTTACACCAACAATCCTGCAATTTTAAATGTGATCGGCAGCTTATATTTATGCGTTTCGATAGGTATAAATTTCAATGGCTGGTATTATAAGCTAATAGCCGGAATTATTCCCGGTCCTCCTTAATTCAAATTAATAATTATAAATTGCTTAACTTTTAATTTAACCTAAATATTAAACCTATTCAAAATGAAATACATTTCTTTATTTTTGGCCGGTTTTCTACTTTTTGGAACAATCGCTTACGCAAATTCGGACAAAAAACCTGCTGCTAAAAAAATGCTACGTCACGCCGTATTATTTAAATTTAAAGACTCTGCCACGCCGGCACAAGTAAAAGAAGTTGAAGACGCGTTTCGCAAACTTCCTTCAAAAGTGAAAGAAGTGAAAGGTTTTGAATGGGGAACAAACAATAGCCCGGAAGGACTTAGCCAAGGTTTCACCCACATGTTCTTCGTATCTTTTGACAGCGAAGAAGGGCGCGCAGCTTACCTGCCTCATCCAGACCACAAAGCGTTTGTGAAAGTTTTGGAACCACATTTGGATAAAGTTTTAGTGATCGATTACTGGACACAGGAATGAACAGAATAGTTAAACTTTTTAATACAAAACCAACAAGCCTGCCCGGAGAAGGGCTGCTGAACGTTTATTTTACAGCGGGTTTTCCGGAACTGAACGATACTACAAAAGTACTGGCCGCCTTACAGGAAGGTGGCGCAGACCTTGTAGAAATTGGAATGCCGTATTCAGACCCGGTTGCTGACGGGGAAACCATTCAAAAAAGCAATGAAAGAGCTTTGGACAATGGTATGACTGTAAAGCTTCTTTTTGATCAGTTGCAGGATATGCGCAAAACGCTTACCATTCCTGTTTTATTGATGGGTTATATCAACCCCGTCATGCAGTTTGGAATTGAAAATTTCTGTAAGAGATGCGCTGAAGTTGGTGTCGACGGGCTTATTCTGCCGGATATGCCAATGGATGTTTATCTGAATGAATACAAATCTATTTTTGATGCGTATGGAATTCTGAACATCTTTCTGGTAACACCTCAAACTTCAGAATCGCGCATCAGACAGATTGATCAGGCTAGTGAAGGATTTATTTATACTGTTTCCTCTGCCAGCGTCACCGGCTCAAAAAGCGGTGTAAGCACGGATATGGAATCTTATTTCAACCGCATCAATGCGATGAATTTGAAAAACCCGCGTTTGATCGGTTTTGGTATCAAGGACAATGCAACCTACGTGAAGGCTTGTCACTATGCTCAGGGCGCCATCATCGGCAGTGCATTTATACGCGTTTTGGAAGAAAGCAAAGACCTTGAAAATGATATACGCCAATTTGTTCAGGAAATAAAAAATCCAGCTTCAGTAACGTTGGACGCTTGATATTTTCAGAAAGCCTTGGCATCAATTTTTTAACAAACAATCCGGCAAGCGGGTTGTTTGTTTTTTTGTATAGAGCCTATGAAAACTTATCCAAAAATTGTAGCACTGGTGCTTTTCACCTTTGTTTTTACCATTTCAAAAGCACAATTCCGTCTTGATCTGGAGGGAGGAATTATTCCGGGTACCAGCTATAACAAAGTACGTATTCCCAGTATTGGCGGAACGCAGGTAAATTTATCGGAAGATCTCAATAGTAATAACAAAGCTTTTTACCGTATCAGGTTGGGTTATACTTTTTCGAAAAGACATTACCTACTGCTTTTATATGCGCCCCTGACATTAAAATACAATGGGAGTTTTGACCGGAACATAAACTTTAACGGTCAGAATTTTGCTTCAAATACTCCTGTGGATGTTTTCTATAAATTTAATTCTTACCGATTGACTTATCGATACAATTTCATCGAACAAGGTCGCTGGCAGGTCGGGGCAGGGTTAACGGCCAAAATACGCGATGCTGATATCCGTTTTAAAAATGAGCTCCTGGATACGCACTATGATAATGTAGGATTTGTTCCCATCATTAATTTTTACGCACGCTATAAGCCCAATTATCACTGGTCTTTCATTGTTGAGGGAGACGCCCTCGCGGCGAAACAGGGACGGGCAGAAGATATTTTTTGCGGGCACCAGCTATCAGATTAATCCTTCCCTGGGTGTAAAATTAGGTTATCGGGTATTGGAAGGTGGGGCCGATAATGATAAAATATATAACTTCAACTGGGTGAATTATATCAGCGCCGGAATTCTGGTTTCGCTTTGAAATCTTTCAAATTAGCATAAAAAAGATTATATTAGTCCGGTCTATGGTCGGTGGAGTAAATCGTACTTTTTGCTTTGTAAAATCGTTACCATAGTAGTCAATACAATCCCAAATTCTATGGCGGCTTTTACACCAGTGATGGAAGGACTTCTCCTTCGTATTCAGGAATACCGGCAAAAATATTATCAGAACCAGCTTTTGAAAGGTATCATCTTTTCAGCGGCGCTTCTGATGAGTGTCTATCTCTTGTTTAATACGCTTGAATATTTTGGACGTTTCAGTTCCGGTGTCCGGGGAACCTTGTTTTTCGGTTTTCTTGCCGTACTGATGTTTTCATTTTTCCAATGGGTAATTCAGCCGCTGATACATTTATTCGGCCTTAAAAGGCCTCTTTCGGATGAAGATGCTGCTTTGCAAATCGGCCAATATTTTCCGGAAGTTGGTGATAAGCTTCTGAATACATTACAGCTCAGAAATCTTTCCGGAACGCAGTCTGACCTTATCGAAGCCAGTATCCGCCAGAAATCAGGTCAGCTACTGATTGTAAAATTTTCGGATGCAATACGATTTAACGAAAACAGAAAATGGATCAAATATGCCATTTATCCGTTGGCGGCCATAGGTGTTATCTTACTCTTTAATCCCTCATTTTTCACTTCCAGCTCCGACAGGATCATCCATTTTCAGAAAAATTATACTTACGCGCCTTTTTCTTTCCAATTGGAAAACAAGAATTTGAAGGCATTTCGTAATGAAGATTTTACTTTGAAATTAAGGCTGAAAGGTGATGCCTTGCCAAAAGATGTATATCTGGTGCAAAATGGAACGCGATTCAAACTCAATCAGGAAGGTAATCAGCAGTATTCCTATATCTTTAAAAATATCCAGCGTGAAGTTGCTTTCTCTTTTGAAGCTGCCGGGTTTCTTTCGGATGAGTATAAGCTAACCGTAGTTGAGCGTCCTTCATTACTTTCGTTTGACGTAAATCTACATTATCCTGCCTACTTGCATAAGCCGTCGGAAGGCTTGAATAATGTAGGTAATTTGTCAATTCCGGAAGGCACAACCGTTGAATGGAACTTCAATACCTCGTCCACAAATGCTCTGGCGATCCGCTTCGAAAATGATTCTCTCTTATACAAAGCATCGGAAAATGATGACGAAGGATTTCAGGTAACAAAACGATCAGTCCGCCGCTCTGCTCAATATCAAATTCAGCTTAAAAATGACGAAGCTGCCAATTCAGACAAGATTGGCTACTATATCAATGTGATTCCCGATAAGTTCCCGGTAATGTCACTGGAAAATTTCCAGGATACGACTATGTATAATTATCT
This sequence comes from Dyadobacter sp. HNCC25DJ186, assembly GCF_056895235.1. NCBI lineage: Bacteria > Pseudomonadati > Bacteroidota > Cytophagia > Cytophagales > Spirosomataceae > Dyadobacter > Dyadobacter sp. HNCC25DJ186. The sequence continues at coordinate 13,080 of NZ_JBXHAS010000021.1, read as the reverse complement.
TGTTTTAGGCGGCTCAATCAGCGACGATTATGGTTTCTCCCAATTAAAATTATTCTATTCGGTGCAGCGGGAAAATGAGAAGAAAGGATCGGCTCCAAAGTCCATCCCTATTCCATTTAACAAAACGGTTAACACACAAAGTTTTTATTTCCAATGGTATGTAGACAGCCTCAAACTGGCTCCGGGAGACAAGATTGAATACTTTGCTCAGGTGTGGGATAATGACGGCGTAAACGGCGCAAAAAGTGCCCGTTCCAGGTCTATTCAGTTCACTGTTCCGTCTCAGGATCAGCTTGAAGCTGAGATTCGTAAGTCAGAGCAGAATACTGAAAATCAGATTGAATCAGCAATGAAAAAAGCACAGAGTCTTGAAAAAGATCTGACGGCATTGGATGATCGTTTGAAAAGTAACAAAGAGCTTGATTTTAAAGAAAAAAAACAAATTGAAGAAGTCCTGAAAAAGCGTGACGAGCTCATGAAAGAACTTCAGTCATTACAGGAGAAAAACCAGGCCATGAATGAAAAATCCAAACAGTTTAGCCAGCAAAGCCCGGAGCTTCAGGAGAAACTGGATCAGCTTCAGAAACTTATGAAGGAGCTTATGGATAATGATACGGATAAACTTTATAAAGAACTTCAGAAACTACTTGAACAGAAAAAGAGCGAACGCATGTCCAACACGCTCGATAAACTAAAAAACAAAGAGCATAATCTGGAAAAGGAACTTGAACGTACCATGAAGCTCTTCAAGCAGATGCAGATGGAACAGAAAATGGAAAATCTGGTTGACAAGCTTGATAAGTTGGCAGATAAAGAAGAAGAGTTGGCTGACAAATCTCAGCAGAATGATAAAAACAAAAATTCCGACGACAAAAAAGATAAAAATGAGGATCTGAAAAAGGAGCAGGAAAAAATTCAGGAAGAGTTTGATAAGGCAAAAGAAAATGCAAAGGAGATTGAAGAATTGAGTAAGGAGCTCGAACAGCCGGTTGACCCAAAAGAGGAAGAACAAAAAAACGCCTCTGAGCAAATGAAAGAAGGTAAGGAGCAACTTGACAAGCAGCAGAATTCAAAAGCCGCTCAGGCTCAGAAAAAGGCAGCCAAGTCGATGAGGGAAATGTCCCAATCGATGTCGGAAGCTATGGAAGCACAAGAAGCAGAACAGATGCAGGAAGATATGGATGCCCTGAGAGATATTCTTGAAAACTTAATCACGCTATCCTTTGACCAGGAAAAATTGATGAAGGATTTCAGAGGTGTCAATTTACAGGATCCACGTTTTGTAAAACTTGGTCAGCAGCAGTTGAAACTGAAAGACGATGCCAAAATTGTTGAGGATAGCCTTTACGCACTAGCCAGTCGCGTTGTGCAGATTCAGTCCTTTATTACCCGGGAATTGAACGATATGAAGCAGTACATGGATGAAAGCGTAAAAAGTATTAAAGATAGAAATATTAATGTGGCAACATCGAAGCAGCAGTTTTCTATGACCTCGATGAATAATCTTGCGTTAATGCTCAGCGATGTTTTCAAACAAATGCAGCAGCAAATGGCGATGGCAATGCCAGGTCAGGGTAAAGGAAAAAAGGGAAAACAGAAGGGAGAGCAACCTGGAATGGGTGAGATGCAGGAAAAGCTTAACGGGAAAATTAAACAGCTTGGATCCGGTAAAGAGGGGCAGGGTAATATGTCTGAACAGCTGGCAAGAATGGCCGCTGAACAGGCGATGATCCGCAAGATGGTTGAGGCTATGAAGGATGCGCAAAAGGGAACCGAGGCTGGAAAAATGTTTGGACAAGAACTGCAGGATATCATCGATAAGATGGATGAGAACGAAACGGATCTGGTTAACAAACGTGTTACCCCGGAGTTAATGAAACGAAACAAGGAAATCACTACCAGATTACTTGAGTCTGAAAAAGCGATGAAAGAACAAGATGAGGACGAACAACGCAAGGCGCAAACGGCCCGGGAAACGCCTCGTCAGCCGCCGGCCGCTTTCGAAAAATACATTCAGGAAAAAGAAAAGCAGACCGAGCTTCTGCGTACGATACCACCTACTTTCTCTCCTTTCTACAAAAGAGAGGTAGATACTTACTTCCGCAAATACCAGGCAAAGAACTGATTGGCTCAATCAAGTGTTACTATTTAACCTATTTTGAGTTTCGTAGGGATTCTTAAAATAGGTTAAAAACAGTCTGAAACAGGGAGTTAATCAAATCGTATTTAGATACTTACTACCTTTGCACCAAATTTTCTTTACGATTTGTTTAAAATCGGATCGTTTTGTTTTATAACCCATTATAATACAGTCATTTCTGAATCAAAGTATGCTTAAATTTTTCTCGGAGGAGATTGATTTTAAACTCCCATTTCCGCTCAAAACATCGAAATGGATTAAAACTATCTCTGAATCAGAGGGTTATGAATTAGTAACCCTGAACTATATCTTCTGTTCTGATGATTACTTGTTGGAAATCAATAAACAGTATCTTGATCACGACTATTATACGGATATTATAACGTTTGATAACAGCGAGGAAGAAGGAAAAATTGAAAGCGACATCTATATAAGTGTTGATCGTGTGCGAGAGAATGCTATTGAATTTGGCACTGACTTTGAAACTGAAATGCGCCGTGTTTTAATACACGGGCTCTTACATCTAATGGATTACACCGATACCAGTGAAAAACTAAAGGCTCAGATGCGAGCGAAGGAAGATGAATGTCTTTCACTTTTTTAAATATTTCCACGTGGAACACTTTTGAAAATTTTCAAAAAATCACGTTTCACAAATTTGAGAAAAACTTAAAATTATGTTTCAAGAATATGATGTAATCGTAGTAGGAGCCGGCCATGCCGGCTGCGAGGCAGCTGCCGCAGCTGCAACGATGGGCTCCTCCGTTTTACTCATTACAATGAATATGCACACCATAGCGCAGATGTCCTGCAACCCGGCCATGGGTGGTGTTGCCAAGGGTCAAATTGTGAGAGAGATTGATGCACTGGGTGGCCAGTCCGGAATTGTCAGCGACAAGACAATGATCCAGTTCCGAATGCTAAACTTGTCCAAAGGTCCGGCAATGTGGAGCCCTCGATGTCAAAGTGACCGGATGATGTTTGCGCTGGAATGGAGGTCTATACTGGAGAACAACCCTAATGTAGATTTCTGGCAGGACACGGTTAAGGAAATATTGCTGGACGGAGAAAAAGTCACCGGAGTTAAGACAAGTCTGGGAATTGAAATCAAATCGAAATCTGTTGTTTTAACCAACGGCACATTTTTGAATGGGCTTATCCATATCGGGGAGAAAAACTTTGGTGGAGGAAGAACAGGAGAAAAAGCTGCGACCGGAATCACTGAACAACTGATCACGCTGGGATTTGAAGCTGGGCGAATGAAAACCGGAACACCGCCGAGAGTCGATGGAAGATCTCTGGATTATACAAAAATGGAGGAGCAACCTGGAGACGAAAACCCGGCGAAGTTTTCTTATAAAAACACTAAGAAACTGACCAAGCAACGTAGCTGCTGGATCACCTATACCAACAACGAAGTACACGAAGTTTTGAGAACAGGTTTTGAAAAATCTCCTATGTTCTCAGGTCGGATTAAAGGACTTGGTCCCCGATACTGTCCTTCTGTTGAAGATAAAATCAACCGCTTCGCAGACAAAGATCGTCATCAGATTTTCGTAGAGCCGGAAGGGTGGGATACTGTTGAAGTTTATGTTAACGGCTTTTCAACTTCACTACCGGAAGATGTACAATATGCTGCTTTGAAAAAAATCCCCGGATTTGAAAATGTAAAAATGTTCAGGCCAGGTTATGCGATCGAGTACGATTACTTCCCACCGACACAATTGAAATCAACGCTTGAAACGCACCGGATTAAAAACCTGTTTTTTGCAGGACAAATTAACGGAACTACGGGTTATGAGGAAGCAGCTTGTCAAGGTTTGATGGCAGGGATAAATGCACACAGAAATGTAAATGCTCTTGAGCCATTTGTTCTGAAAAGATCCGAAGCATATATCGGTGTTTTGATCGATGACCTTATTAATAAAGGTACTGAGGAACCCTATAGAATGTTTACGTCGCGAGCGGAATACAGAACGCTGCTACGCCAGGATAATGCAGATATTCGTCTTACAGAAAAAGGATTTGAAATTGGTTTGGCAGATCAGGAGCGACTTGACAATGTTCGCAAAAAAGTGGCGCAAGTTGAGGAGATAATCTCCGAATTTAACGGACATAAATTACAGCCGGAAGAGATTAATCAAGCTCTGGAGGAATTAGGCTCTGCGCCTATTAGAGAGAAAACTTCAGTAACACAATTACTAAAGCGTCCGCAAGTCACTATTGAGAAAATTTCAAATGCCAGCCCTGCCATCTCTTCGCTGCTTGAAAAATATGACGAAGACACGCTTAAGCAGGCAGAAATCCATGTTAAATACGACAGCTATATAGAAAAAGAAAAGCTGCTGGTCGAAAAAATGAATCGCCTGGAAGACCTGAATATTATCGAAAATTTCAACTACGATGTTGTAACCTCGTTGTCTTTTGAAGGGCGCGAAAAATTAAAAAGAACCAAGCCTTCAACCATCGGACAGGCATCAAGAATTAGTGGTGTCAGTCCTTCAGATATTTCGGTGCTCATGTTATTTATAGGAAGATAAATGTCTTTAGAAACTCTAAGTCAATGCCCGGTTTGCCATGGTAATAGCTTCAACAACTATTTAAATGTCGATGACTATACCGTGTCTAAAAAGGAATTTACGATCCAGCAGTGTAACAAATGTTACTTCCTTTTCACCAACCCACGCCCTGATCTGAATTCGATTGGGGCCTATTACCAATCCGAAGAATACATTTCGCACCACGACGATTCGAAAGGATTGATGAACAGGATATATACTTCTGTAAGAAATTACACGATAAAAAAGAAAATTGAATTAATAGGAACATTGGCTCCCAAGCAAGGAAAGCTACTGGATATGGGATGTGGAACAGGCAGTTTTCTGCAAGCTGTTAAGCAGGCCGGATGGGAAACCTACGGTACAGAACCAGACCCCGAAGCCAGAAAAGTAGCGTCTCTGCGAGCAGACTTAAACGTTTTTGAGACCATAAATGCCAAAGAGCTGGAGGGAAAAAAGTTTGATATAATCACCCTTTGGCATGTTCTGGAACACGTCCATTTGCTGAACGAAACAATGGACTGGTTGTCAGAACATCTGAATGATAACGGTAAGATTATTATCGCTGTTCCCAATCCACAATCCGCTGACGCCATCAACTATGGAAGATTTTGGGCAGCATACGATGTACCCAGACATCTATACCATTTTACGAAAGCATCCATGACGCTCCTGGCCAAAAAGCATCAATTGAAGGTAGACAATATCCACCCTATGTGGTTCGATTCATTCTATGTGAGTATGCTGAGCACGAAATACAAGGATAAAAAAATAAATCTGTTCGATAGCGTTAAGACAGGGCTGACGTCCAATTTAAAGGGTCATTCCAGCTCTTATGAGAGCCTGAATACTTCAAGCCTGATCTATGTCATTTCTAAAATTTAACTGACTGTAAAACATTTGAAAGCCCTCAATACATTGTTCCGTATTGAGGGCTTTTGTTTAAAATTCTAAACTATGTTCAAAAAGTATTTCTTACCCATTGCTTGTCTCTTTTTACTTGCAAAATGTGCGCAGCAGGTTGCTCCAACGGGTGGTAAAAAAGATATAATCCCGCCTAATCTCATTGAAAGTGATCCGCCCAATCGTACTTTAAATTTTAAGGGTAATAAGATCTCTCTGTTCTTTGACGAGTATGTTGTGATCGATAATATTACACAAAAACTGATCATTACACCAGAGGCTGATAACCCATATAGCTTCAAGCAAAAAGGCACTTCTGTTGAATTGAATTTTAAAAAACAATTCGAAGACAGCACAACCTATACGCTCAATTTCGGCGATGCGATTAAAGATTATGCAGAAAAAAATCCGGCCAAAAATCTCAAACTGGTATTTAGCACAGGTAGTTCTCTGGACTCAGGACGGGTTTATGGAACCGTAAAAGACCTCCGTTCCAACAAGCCAATATTTGACGCGCTTGTAGGCTTATATCCGATCAGTGATACCCTCAACATAGTAAAACAAAAACCGTTCTATTTCTCCAGAACTGACAGCAGTGGTGTATTTTCAATCGAAAACGCCCAAATAAAAGACTATAAATTATTCGCGATTGACGACAAAAACCGCAATCTTCTGTATAACGCTAAAGACGAGAGGATAGGATTTCTGGAGAAGCCAGTGAATGCTGGCTCCGATTCGTTGAACTACAACATCTCACTTTTTCTGTCGGATAATACACCATTTCGTGTCCAAAGAACGATACCCAAGGTTAATAATTACACCGTTGTATTTAACAAAGGAATAGAAAAGGTAGGGGTGAGCTTCATGAATAAAGATACACTACCGTACATTGTAGAAAACAACCAACAGTTAAAGTTCTTCAATATCCAACCGCATCCGGATACCACCTACATCCGAATGACTGTAACTGATTCCCTGGGTACATCTGCGGAGGATACCATAAAGGTCTCATTTTTGCAGCAGCGAGGAAAGGAGAGACAAAAAGACCCATTTACCATGGCCACTCTTCCTGCACAAAATAAACCCCTTGCCAAGACCTTTGATTACGAACTTCAATGGAGTAAACCGGTAGCCTTCCTTGATGATAAAAAGATTCAATTGATCAGCGATAGTCTGACAAAAGAGCCCCTCAGCAACTTTAAATGGACCTGGAACAAATACCATAATCAAATTAAAATTAGTGCTAGATCAACGGCTAAGGATAGCATAAAATGGGATATTCCAAAGGGAAGTATACTGAGTATTGAGGGCGATACGCTTGCAAAAATGCTCATAAAACATAAGGTATTGAATGAAGAAGATTACGGTCTGTTGCGCGGCGCTGTCACCGGTGCGGATTCTTCAACCCATGTCATTCTTGAACTGGTTGATCAGGAATATAAAATTCTTCAGTCACTATACACCACCCCTTACACATTTCGACACATCCCTCAGGGAAACTATTTTCTAAGGCTCATAATTGACACCAATAATAACAAGAGATGGGATACCGGGTTACCAATTGAAAATCGCCAGCCCGAAAAAATTTACTATTTCCCGGAAAAGCTTCTTATCAAAGCCAATTTTGAAATCAACGACACCAATTTCGACTTGTCAACACTCAAGTAATAAATATTTCTTATACACTAAGTGTGGATAACTATGTTGATATCTCGAAAAATCTGTGGGTAAATACCTAAATTTTGTTAACAATTATGTGGATAACCTGGTATTTGTGTGGATAAAAACCAAGTTTGAATCCTGAAGTGCATAATCCACATCTAAAATGGAGTTAACACTACGTTGATACACTTTAGAGAATGTGTATAACTTTTAAAGGCTTAGTGCAAGAGTTACCAACATCAGGATGTCTATAAATAAATTCTTACCTTGTGACTCAACAACTTAAATGTGGACAAATTTAAAAACTACAGTGGATAAACCCTAACAGTTATCCACAAAATGTGGATAACTATGTTAATCTACAGTGGAAAAGATACTTATATACATATCCACAGTGCTAGAGAATAGTAATAATTAAAAAAGAAATTTTTTTTATCTATTATGAAAAAGGGTTTAAGTGGTTTATTGATTTATATATTTCTTTCCGGGGCGGCGTCCGCGGCCTGGGCGCAGGGCGAAAAAGAAATGGCAGAGGAGTACTTCAAAAAGGATGATTGCCCAAAGGCGCTGACTTATTATACTGCACTTTTAAAGACCGGTTACGATAAAGGAAATCTGAAAAATTATACTAGCTGTATTATAAAAACGAAAAGCTGGAATGAAGGTGAGCAGTTCTTTAAAAAACAGATAAAGAGCGATGGGTTCAATTCAGCCTGGTACTACATGTCCTGGGCTTCCATGTTAAACGGACAGGGAAAGGCTCAGGAAGCAGAGAAAAAGAATGAACAGGCATTGAGTGCTTCCGGCCTGAGGATTGATCTGAAGCGGGATATGGCGGATGAATTTCGATCTACTGGGCAACCGGAGTGGGCAAAAAATGCATTGATGAGTGGAAGGGAAGTTTCTAAACGTAATGATTTGTTCCAGCTGGAGCTAGCCAGTGTGTATCGGGATTTGAACGATCCTGAGAAAATGATTGATGAGCTGCTATCTTATGGTACCCGATATCAGAATATTGAAGTCGTTCAGAATATGCTTCAGGACTTTACGAAGGACGAAAAGGAACAAGTACTTTTAGAAAAAGTGCTTTATGACAAGATCCAGAAGTTTCCTAATGAAGGATTTTATAACGAGCTTTTAATCTGGTATCAAATTCAGAAAAAGGACTTTTATAAAGCATTCATACAGGAAAGGGCACTGGACAAAAGATTTAAGCACAACGGTACCCGCCTCTATAATCTCGCAATGCTGGCCCTGCAAAATGAGGACTATGTGAATGCCGGAGCTATTTTTGATCACTTGGTCAAGGAGTATCCAAAGGGACAACTGTATCCTGTTGCGCGAAGAATGGCTATTTTTTCCAGGGAAGAGCAGGTGAAAAATACCTATCCTGTACGGAGGGAAGAGGTTCAGAAATTATTGGGGCAATATCAGCAACTTGTGGATGAATTGGGTGTGAACGCAAGAACTGTTGAGGCACTACGGAACATGGCAACCCTGAATGCCTTTTATTTGGATGATTTTAAAAAGGCTATCGAAATCATGCAGATGGCAATTGAAGGCGGTAAACAGGAAAAGATGTTTGTAGATAAATGCAAGCTGGACCTTGGTGATATTTACCTGCTTCAGGGTGAACCATGGGAAGCGTCTCTATTGTATTCGCAAGTAGAGAAATCTCAAAAAGATGATTTGCTAGGTTATGAGGCAAAGCTGCGGAATGCAAAACTACATTATTATAAGGGTGACTTTGCATTAGCCAAAGATGTACTTGATATTTTAAAAAAGGCAACATCCCGTGAAATTGCCAATGACGCCAATGAGCTCGGTTTGCTGATTATGGATAACACCGGCCTGGATAGTAACGAAACGGCAATGAAGGAGTATTCAGCGGTAGAATTGCTGCTCTTTCAAAATAAAAAATACAATGCCATCGATACGCTGAAAAATCTATACAATAAATATCAGAATCATAGCTTGTCCGATGAAATTCTTTGGTTGACTGCCGAGACCTATATGAAACTTGACAGTAACCAGCAGGCTATGGCGGCACTAAAATTATTGTACTCAAAATATAGCATTGATATCCTGGGCGACGATGCTTTGTTTGCTATGGCAAAACTTGACCAGGAAAAACTGAACAATAAAGATGAGGCAATGAAATTGTATCAGGAGCTGATGGAAAAATATCCGGGAAGTATTTTTGTCGCCGAATCAAGAAAAAGATTTCGATTGTTAAGAGGTGACGTCGTTAATTAAGAAATTTTTTGTGCTTGACAAAAAAAGGAAGAGCGAAGCTAAAATTAGCCTCGCTCTTCCTTTTTAGAATTAAATATTTGCGAACCAATATGCAGTTCACTTCATTTGCGAAAATGTCAGACGGTTATATTTTGAAATTTATTACCCTAACTTACTAAATAATAGTGCTTTAAAGTCTGAATATACCGGATTTAATTTGATCGAACTTTTTTCAATCGAAAGGAGCACTTTGAGTCTTTCCGGAATTTCTATAGGTTTTCCCAACGTTTCTTCGACAAGATCAATAAATTTGGCTGGATGTGCTGTCGAGAGGAAAACGCCGGTAAAATTTCCATCTGAATTTTTTCTGTATTCTTCAAGTCCGCGGTAGGCAATTGCTGTATGGGGACAAAGTACATAATGGCTGTTTGAAAAAATTTCACGCATCGATTCCTGCGTTTCTTCATCATTGAAAAAATAACCCGAAATTTTTTCTTTCACCAAATTCCAGTCGTCCCCGAAAAACCGCACCAGTCTGACAAAGTTGCTAGGGTTACCGACATCCATAGCGTTAGAAATTGTTTCGATCGATGCATGTGGTTCAAAACTTCCTTCTTCCAGATATCTTGGAACTGAATTGTTCAAATTTGTTGACGCAATGAAACGCTCAACAGGCAAGCCCATCCGATAGGCTAAAAGGCCTGCACTCAAATTTCCAAAGTTTCCGCTCGGTACTGAAAAAACAATTGGCTTACCAAGTTTTTTCAACTGGGCATAAGCTGCGAAAAAATAAAAAGATTGAGGAATAAGGCGGGCAATGTTTATCGAGTTGGCAGAGGCTAAATTAAATTTCTCCGTTAGTTCGGGATCCAAAAAAGCCTCTTTAACCAACTTTTGGCAATCGTCAAAAGTTCCGTCAATTTCTAAGGCAGTAACATTATGGCCAAGCGTGGTAAGTTGCTTTTCTTGTATATCGCTTACTTTACCACTAGGATAAAGGATTGTTACGGAAATTCCCGGAACTTTGTAAAATCCCTGAGCCACCGCTCCACCCGTATCTCCGGAAGTGGCAACCAGAATTTGAATTTCTTTTTGTGATTTTACTAAAAAATAAGACATTAGTGCTGCCATGAAGCGCGCGCCAAAATCTTTAAACGCCATGGATGGACCATGAAAAAGCTCTAAAACATAATCATCTGGTGTTATTTTCAGAACGGGAGCGTCGAAGTCGTATGAACTTTCTATTAATTTTTCAATGTCTTCCCTGGAAATATCATCACCTAAAAGCGTGTTTGTTATTTCAACAGCAATCTCTTTAAATGTCCGATTTTCGATTGTATCTAAAAATTCCTTTGAAACCTTTGGAATACTCTCAGGCATATAAAGGCCATTATCCGGAGGTAAACTTTTGAATACCGCTTCTTCAAGTGATGCTTTTAGCGAAGCAGTTTTTGTACTATAAAATATCATTATATAAAAAATAAGGTCGCGCTGAAAAGTACAAATTTAGTTAAAATACCTGCGTGACAGGTATCTTGGAAGTGTAATTTTGAGAAAAGTATCATAACTTGCCTTGTTAAAACAAGTATTAATTAAACAACTTTTTTGAAGTACCATTATTGTTTTTGAACCTAGGAGGGTAAAAAAAGATTATTGTAATACGGAAAAGTATGACGTATGTTAAACGTTAAAAATTTTCATATATTTTTAATATAATTGATTCATTTTCAAATTAATATAATAGATGTCACAAGGACTTTTTAATGTTCCGGCTTTACGAAACGAGCCTGTTAAAGGCTATGCTCCAGGGAGCCCGGAGAGAAGCGAATTGAAAAAGGCGTTGGAAGAAGCCAGGTCAATACAGGTTGAGATTCCTCAATATATTGGGGGTGAAGAAGTATTTTCTCAAAATAAAAAGCGTGTTTCCCCGCCTCATGATCATCAGCATATACTGGGATATTTTCATGAAGGAAATGCTGATGATGTTAAAAAGGCAATTGATTCGGCTTTGGAAGCACGGAAAACCTGGGCACTTATGCATTGGGAACAACGTGCTGCTGTTTTTCTGAAAGCAGCAGATTTAATTGCCGGACCATACCGTGCAGAATTAAACGCTGCGACCATGTTGGGACAGTCGAAGAATGCGTATCAGGCCGAAATTGATTCCGCCTGTGAGATCATCGATTTCCTTCGTTTGAATGTAAATTTTCTTACCGATATATACAAACAACAGCCGGTATCCTCCGATGGTGTGTGGAATCGTATGGAATATCGTCCTTTGGAAGGATTTATATTTGCGATTACGCCTTTCAATTTTACGGCCATTGCAGGTAATCTCCCTGCCGCTCCTGCGCTTATGGGTAATGTCGTATTGTGGAAACCTGCATTTACACAGGTTTACGCAGCGAATGTTATTATGAAGGTATTTAAGGCTGCTGGCCTTCCTGATGGTGTAATTAATATGATTCTGGCTGATGGCCCGGTTGCAGGTGATGTTGTTTTTAAACATCCTGATTTTGCCGGAATTCATTTTACAGGCAGTACAAAGGTTTTCCAGACAATCTGGAAAGAGATCGGGGAAAATATTGGTAACTATAAAACCTTCCCGAGAATTGTTGGAGAAACAGGTGGAAAGGATTTTGTATTAGCACACAAATCTGCAAATGCGAAGGCTTTGGCAACGGGATTAATTCGTGGTGCATTTGAATACCAGGGACAAAAATGTTCAGCGGCTTCTCGCGCTTACATACCTTCTAATTTGTGGGAGGACGTGAAGGGATACATGTTGGCAGATCTGGCTGAGATCAAAATGGGGGGTGTTGAAGATTTTGGAAATTTTGTGAACGCCGTAATTGATGAAAAATCGTTTGATAAAATTGCTTCCTATATAGAAGGTGTAAAAAACAATCCAGGCGACGCTGAAATCATAGCAGGAGGAACAGTTGATAAGAGCAAAGGGTATTTTATTCAGCCAACAATAATTAAAGCCTCAAAGCCGGATTATATTACGATGTGCGATGAGATATTTGGGCCTGTGCTTACTGTCTATGTATATGATGCGGATAAATTCGAGGAGATCATTCCAATTGTAGATTCAACTTCTCCTTATGCATTAACGGGTGCTGTATTCGCTCAGGATCGTCACGCGATTCAATATGCGACGGAACATTTAGTTAATGCTGCGGGTAATTTTTATATCAATGATAAGCCAACTGGCGCGGTCGTAGGTCAGCAACCCTTTGGCGGAGCCCGTGCATCCGGTACCAATGATAAGGCAGGATCGGTATTAAACCTGTTGCGCTGGGTTTCTCCACGTGTTATTAAAGAGACATTAGTTTCACCTGAAAACTATAAATATCCCTTCCTTTTGGAGGAATAATTGGATAATTTTTTTGAATAATTTTAATACTTAAAGAACTTTCAAGAATTTTAAAATATTTCTTGTTCACCTCTTGCAGCAAGAAATATTTTTTCTACCTTTGCAATCCCAATCGCAGACAGCGGAAACGAAAAGTGAGAGTGAAAGTTTGATTGGTACTGTTCTTTGACATGATGAGATAAACTAAAAGAGTAAGAAAAACT
>NZ_JBXHAS010000020.1:0-31938 GCF_056895235.1 Dyadobacter sp. HNCC25DJ186 | reverse complement strand
AAAGAAGCGGGGAATGCAGCTGGAAAAAAGGAAGATTTTAAATTGTTAAATTCTTTTTGGATACGTCTAAGGAAAAAGCATATCAAGCAAAAAAGCTACTTCTGGATAATGATCGTGATATCACTGCTCAGGCTGTGAAAGATATTTTGACTGGCAAAGGGGAAGAGCGTAAAATGATAATTGACTTATTTCAGTATCGTAACGATCAAATGGAAGCGCTTATCGGAAAAGAATTTGCCAAAGGAACGCATAAGAGGTATGAAACTTCCCTGAGGCATACAAAATCTTTCATTAAATGGAAATACAAAATGGATGATCTTCCAATAAAGGATTTAGACTATGACTTTATTACTGAATATTCATTCTGGTTTAAATCGGTTAGAAATTGCAATCAAAATACTACGGCAAAATATCTAGGCAATTTTAAAAAGATAGTCCTGGAGTGCGTTAAGAAGAAATGGCTGAGAAGCGATCCATTCCCAGAATTTAAATTAACGAAAAAGGAGGTGCTGCTCATGCCTTTGACAGCAGGTGAATTAAGGGTAATTGAGGAAAAGTTAATCACAATCGAGAGAATAGCTCAGGAGAGGGACATTTTTCTTTTTAGTTGTTATACGGGCCTCGCATACATCGAAGTTAAACAATGAACGCGTAGTCAGATTGCCAAGGGTATTAATAACGCCTATTGGATTTTTAGTAACAGGCAAAAAACGGAAACTAATATTCCATTACTCCCGCAGGCAATTAAATTATTGGAGATGTATAGAGATCATTCCCAATGTCTAGCAGAAAATAAGTTACTATCAGTTTTAAGTAACCAAAAAATGAATTCATACCTGAAAGAAATTGCTGACCTATGTGGAATCACCAAGATACTGACTTATCATATTGCCAGACATACGTTTGCCACAACCGTTACCTTGTCCAAACAAAGGCGCTTGTGCCATAAACTTTGGTTTCAGGCACTGATGTGGCTGGGCTGCATGCACGAGAAATGGAGACATAGATACACCGTTCCGGCCTGACCTGTTGCCAAAACCTCTTAACGGCCGGGAAGTTTTTCGAGCTCACCGGCTACTTCCATGAAGTTGAGGCCATCCTCGCCTTTTGGAAGTAATAAACACGTAATATCCATGTGAGAGCTAACCCTGATACGGGTTGGCGCATCAAACTCTCCCACATCCGAGTACAGAAATAGCATGAGTAATCCACGCCCCTTAGAATTCACATTCATGCGCCATTCAAAAAAAAGTCAGGATCTCTACCGGGAAAGCTCGCATCCACATACCAGCCTGCGTCACAAGGATCTTCGTGAGAAGGAAAGTGTATAGGAAAAGTGCCCATCGCATTGCATGGGAGTCAATTATTTGTTCTAACAAGCTGATCGTAAGCACCATGCGGTACGGAGGTGTTCGTAGATTCAACAAATGGCGTCTTGGAATACATGCCCAGCCGCACAACCGGCTTCTTCCAGCTTTCCCGGATCGTTACGATCCATACCGAGATCTTTCCACAAAATGTTGCGGGCTGCGGCCGCAACATTTTTGTGAAAAAGCGTTTTTAATGCATATAAAGCCCTTATTTATGAAATTTTAAGATTGTTTGCTATTCAATATTTCTTCCATAACATTGTTTGATCTGGATCAAAGCAAGGTGTTGAGGCCAAGTCAGATCGTGTTTTTTACAAATAAAAATCTACAGTGAAACATTCCCTTATCACCAAGGGAGCACGTCTGATGCGACGCGGAAAGAAATATTAGAGTCGCCATACGCTTGCTCTTATGGTTACTTACAAATTTAACGATTTGGTATATAAAAACTATGCGTGGCGCAGCACTCATTCATAAACCACAAAAATGTGGCTGAAAATCTGATGTTTAGCAAATTCTTTGACATTACTTTGTGTAATAATCCCGACTGACCCGTGAACCGATTACTTATGCTCATTTATTCCTTAATTTTATTCAAGGCTCCCAGGATTTCAAAAGTCAGTTCATAAATATCGCGTTCAACTTCGGCATAATTTCTCATCAATATAATTCCATAATTGTTCTCTTTGGCAAAAGCAAAATTAGCCGTATAACCAGCAACCGCCCCTCCATGATTAATAATGGTCAATCCTATCTTCTGATTAATGAAAAACCCTGCTATCAAAGACCGCACTATGCTGGAATACAAACGCCTTTTGGTTCATACGATCCACGATCCTCATGAATCATAGGGCTTAGCTCAACAAATTGACTGTCAATACTAACCATGGTAGAATTTATGTCTCAGTCCTCGTTTGCTATGGCTACTTTGTTGAAAGAAATATTTATATCTGTAAGAATCCTCGTCTTCTTCCGCTTTGAAAAGTACCAGAATACCGCTGGCCTATCAGGGAAGTTATCAATCACGGAGATTTCTCCACTGACAGCACTTTCTCAAAATATACAAAATCGCATCCATAACATCTCGCAAATCCAATTTACGCTTACGCTTTACGGCTAAAAATGTCGATATTGCAACCTATTGTGGGCGGTCAGCCAATTATACTGTTTAGTCAACTCTTTAAGGTTTCGTCGCTACAAAGAACGCACGACCCTCATTATTCTCAATAACCCAAACACGCTCTTAACATTTATATCATATGGAGCTATTATTAAACTATATAAGAAAATATTCTTCCATTTTAGTTTCTGAAAATGATTTCGAGATTATTGTAAGTTATTTTACTTTCAAAAAATTAAGAAAAAAGCAATATTTCTTGCAAGAAGGAGAAGTCTGTAAAAATTTTGCCTTTATTGTTAAAGGTGCGATGCGGCAATATTACGTTGATGAAAAAGGTGGTGAGCATTTTGTGCAATTAGGTATAGAAAATTGGTGGATGGGCGACAGAGAAAGTTGGGCAATGCTCACACCATCACGTTATAATATCGATGCCTGGGAAGATTCTGAGATACTATTTATTTCACATGCAGATGTGTTGAAAGTGAGTCAACTATTTCCAGCACTTATGGAAATGATGCGAAAAATGGATGAAAAAAATACCATAGCCACACAAAAAAGAATAACTTCTACAATTAGCTATACTTCTGAACGTCGTTATGCTGATTTTACTTTGGAATACCCGGATTTAGTTCGGCGTTTCCCTCAACATGTTATTGCCTCTTATATTGGAATCACAAAAGACACTTTAAGCAGGGTACGTAAACAAACTTCTCATAAATAAGCCCAAACAATATATTTTTTCGATTACGTAGACATATATCTACTTTTTTTATCGTCATTTATCATCGTTTCATTTTCCTTCATTGCTGCATTTTTGTTGAAATAACCAAAAATGACAATGGCATTCTCAGCAACCTCACATTTTCAGGAAAGAGGACTATGTACAAAAATGAGTGTACTCTCTCGCTTTCCCATTAACGGAGTTCCTTTTTTTATTTTCAACGATTAGGGTAAAAAGTGCAATTCATAGCGAAATACGTCCATGGAGTGGCTTGGCTATTTGGTGGAACTTTGCATCATCAAAATAATCAAAACGAAAATGAATATCGGAATATTAGAAATCAATCGCAAAAACGTAGCCAACGAGCTATCAAAATTATTGGCCAACGAGTATGTGCTTTTTACGAAAACAAAAAACGCTCATTGGAATGTAGAAGGGCTTGACTTTTATGATAAACACCAATTATTCGACAATCAAGCCAATCAATTAGCTTCAATAATCGACAGTGTTGCCGAAAGAATCAGAACCTTAGGCTTCACCGCACCAGCCAGTTTAAAAGCATTTCTTGAATTGACAACATTACAAGAAATAGCCTTTGACTCACCTAATAGCGTCGAATTTGTCAAAGACCTATTAGTTGCTCACGAAACTATCATTCTTCATTTAAGAGCAAACATCAATCCCTTTACCAACGAATATGAGGATGCAGGCAGCAGTGATTTTATCACCAGTCTTTTGCAAGAACATGAAAAAACTGCTTGGATTTTAAGAACACTTTTAAATTAAATCACTTGGGGGAAAAAGTGCAATTCAAAGCGAAAAGCGTCCATTGTTGCCCCAGAAAAATCAACCCAACTTTGGATTATCAAATTAATAATTCACAAAAACAATTTAAATACAAAAAGTCATGAACAAGTTTACAGTTAAAGACGGAACAGAAATTTATTACAAAGATCTAGGCCAGGGCCAACCAATTTTCTTCCACCACGGATGGCCACTTTCATCTGACGATTGGGATGCTCAGATGATGTTTTTCCTGGAAAAAGGTTTTAGAGTAATTGCACACGACCGTCGTGGACACGGCCGCTCCACCCAGACTTACCAAGGCAACGACATGGACACTTATGCAGCGGACGTAGCCGAACTTACTGCTCATCTTGACCTCAAAAATGCAATTCACGTAGGCCATTCAACAGGTGGAGGCGAATCGATTCGCTATGCGGCACAATTCGGAAAAGACCGTGTTGCCAAAGTGGTGTTGATTAGCGCCATCACGCCTTACATGATTGCCGATGAAAATAATCCTAACGGGGTTCCGTTAGCCGTGTTCGACGATATTCGGTACAATACACAACACAACCGGGCTCAATTTTACCAGGACATCACCATTCCTTTTTTTGGCTATAACCGTAAGGGTGTTGAGATTAAAAAAGGCATCCAGGATAATTGGTATAGACAAGGCATGATGGGTGGTATTAAAGCGCAATACGATTGTATTAAAGTGTTTTCAGAAACAGATTTCACTGACGATTTAAAAAGTGTAACTATTCCTGTGCTTGTTTTACATGGCGATGATGACCAAATCGTTCCTTATGAAACTACTGCCGTAAAAGCTGCCGAACTATTACAAAACGGAAAATTAATTATCTATCCAGGATTCTCTCACGGTATGCCAACTACTGAAGCCGCTACCATCAACAAAGACATACTGGAATTCATAAACGCTTAAAAAGAAAGCGAAAAGCGTCCATTGATTGCCTGGTCTTTTCGCTTCCACTGTGCTACATCAAATTACTATTATTAAAAAAATAAAAACATGAAAAATTTAGTTTTGACAATCGGATTATTAACAATATTATTAACAAGTAATGTTTCTTTTTCACAAACAGAAAGAGTGCCGGCTTCATCTGGAAGAGCAGAATATATTGAAGTTGAAAAAGGGGTAAAACTTCATGTAACCGACCTTGGCGAAGGACAACCCATCGTTTTAATTCATGGATGGCCTTTAAGTGATGCCATGTACGAGTATCAATACCAATACTTAAGTCGTAAAGGATTCAGGGTGATTGGAATTTCGTTGAGAGGCTTTGGAAAATCAGATAAACCTTATGGTCGCTATGATTTTGATGTTTTCTCAGATGACATTAAGGTAGTCTTAGATAAACTCAATATCCAAAACGCTGTGCTCGGTGGATTTTCAATGGGAGGCGCTGTGGTCATTCATTACATAACAAGATATAATGCAGCTCATGTGAGCAAATTGGCCCTTTTTGGTGCCGCTGCACCATCCTGGAAGCAAAGAGGAGCATCGGCATACGGTATATCAGAAGCAGACGCGAATGGTTTACTTATAAAAACTATGACGGCCAGAGAAGATTTTATTGCCGGGCTTGGTAGTGCATTTGTAGGCAAAGAAGGTAATATTTCTAAACCTGTAGAAAAATGGTTGGAGAACATCAATTTAGAAGCGTCTCCCTATGCGGTTACGGAATCGATGCGTTCTTTATTAGACCTTGATTTGCGACCAGTACTTTCAAAAATTAAAATTCCTACCGCCATATTTCAAGGCACTCAGGACAAGTTATGTCCATACCCATTAGCCGAAGAACTTAATAAAGGCATTAAAGATTCTTACATTGTGAAATTCGAGAACAGCGGTCATGCACTATACGTGGAAGAAGCAGAAAAATTCAATACGGAGCTTGAAAAATTCGCCAAAAAATAATAATTGTTTTATCCATATAAGGGGCTTCCTAAAAACAGCCCCTTATTTTTTTAAAGAAATACTATTTTATGAAATACATAGCACTTAAAATAATAAATTTCGGAGCCGTTGATCACCCCAAATCGGAATTTAAAAAAGGTAGTTTCGTCGGGCGTTGACCAGTTTAAGTAAATGATTGACAATGTTGTAGCCCATGGTCAGTAATACTCAGGTGATGGTCAATCTGCCAAGGAATCATATAGTCAACGCGTCCGAATTCTCCAATCTGACCTCCCAATTACATATTTGCTGATAATGACTGCTTGATTACTGTTGGGCTCCTACTTTCGATCTGTCAGCGATTGCCATTGCCCCGTCCATTTGTTCTGAACTTTAAACACTAAATTTCAATTCAGTACGCTCAGCGTTTCAATTAATCTTTTCGCATGATCTTTTGCTTTGCTGATGATTTCCTGCTTTGTATATCCTGCCGCAACCGATGTTCCATGGAAATAGATTGGATCTAAGTATTTCATTTGCGCATAATAAGCTGTTTGTTCAAGATTTTTGCAAAACTCATAAACCCGGAAATGATGCTCTCCCAGCGTCCGGTAACCTTCCTCCGGTGCACCCACTGTAAAACTGGGCAGGAAATTTTTGTTTTTAAGCTTATCTCCCTGGCTGCCATAAGCAAACTGATATTCAAATACAATATCGAACCAGTTTTTCAGGATGGCTGGCATGTTATACCAGTAAACAGGATATTGAAGAACGATTGTATTATGATCCAATAAAGCGTTCTGCTCGGCTTTGGGATCTATTTTATAATCAGGATACAATTCGGATAGATTTCGGATTTCAACAGGCAACCCACTATTTTCTACCTCTTCCATGATGGTTTTGTTTGCTACCGAACCAGCAAAGTTTGGGTGCCCTAAAATAATTAATGCCATATTTTATTATTTATGATAAACTATAATAATTATAGTTGCAAAACTAAGTTGAGTAAGATATGTTTGCAATAACTATCAATTTGGATAGTGCTAAATTCGGGATTAATGAAGGTTGAATGTGAGAGCGATTATATAAAGATGGGTGATAAGCATTATCCATGCACGGTAAGCCTGGCGATGGATATGGTTGGTGGAAAGTGGAAAACGGTAATTCTTTATCACCTTAAAGACTCATGTAAACGGTACAGTGAGTTGAGAAGGGAAATGGCAACGGTAACCGAAATGACCCTGAGTCTACAATTGAAACAGCTTGAAAAAGATGGATTGGTGTCCAGAAAGGTATATGGTGAAAAACCACCAATAAGGGTAGATTACAGTCTGACGGATTTTGGACGGACATTCATTCCCGTTCTTGATGCGATTCTGAAATGGGGTAATCAGATTGCTTTTGAAAAGGGAGAGTTTGTAAGTAATAAATGAAAGCAACTTTCCCATGCTGCAAGTAATGAGTTAGTGATTACTCTTCCCAATTGGAAAGATTTATGTTTTTAATTAATGATATTCGCTGCTGTTTTAAAACACGATTTCATAGCCATAATTTTACTTTTAAAACGATCTGAGTAAAGAATTCTTCGCTTGTAATTTAGTATATTTGTGATACAATAGTATTAATTATTAGGGTATAAAGCCAATAAGTATTATAATGATATCACTTATATCGCCATCCAAGGCACTTCGCAAGCTTGCTGAAAATGTGCGTTCCAGGCGTTTAAATGCAGGACTTACTCAAGAAGGGTTGGCAGAACGTTCAGGCGTTGCCCTTCCAACTTTGAGGAAATTTGAGCAGAAAGGGGTCATTTCTTTGGAGTCATTTCTTAGGTTACTTTTGGTGGTGGGCGGCCTGGAGGAAGTGATTGAGGCTATAAAGCCGGTAAAACTCACTCTCTCTTCAATCGATGAAGTGTTGAAAGAAGAAACTTCAATCCGTAAACGAGGCCGTCACAAATGAACCAATCTATCGCAGAACTCAGAGTGGGATTGGATTTCGGGAGTGAAATTCTTCCAGTCGGACGTTTGGCTATTCGCGACCATACCATTTATTTTGAATATCATGCGTCATTCATTCAAAAAAGGTTAGAGATTTCTCCACTACGTTTGCCTTTCAAATCAGGCGTTACCGCTTTTGAAGCAAGACCTTTCGAAGGATTAGCGGGTGTATTTAGCGATAGCCTGCCTGACGGCTGGGGACGCTTGTTATTTGACCGCCTCTTGCGTTCTCAAAACATATTGCCTTCCGATATAACGCCACTGGATCGTTTGGCACATGTTGGAGTTCATGGGATGGGAGCCTTAGTGTATGAACCGGATAATAGCTCGTCTGATATTGAGCACGGTTTGATTGATCTGGATCATCTCGCTCAACAAACCGACGATGTTCTTACAGGAAGTTCTGATGAAATTATTCAGGAGCTACTCTCTTTAAATGGGTCGTCTGCCGGGGCAAGACCGAAAGCACTTATAGGCGTTGATGAGACTCGTCAGAACATATCCCATGGAGCCAAGCAACTCGCCCCAGGATTTGAGCCCTGGCTGGTCAAGTTCCCGAATTCTCAAGATGGCTTCGATTCCGGTGCTATCGAGTACGTTTATGCCCTGATGGCAAAAGAGGCGGGTGTTACAATGTCAAAAACTCATTTATTCGCAGCCAGCAAAGGATGCGGATATTTTGCAGCAAAACGTTTTGACCGGGATGGTACAAAACGATATCACATGCATACAGTAAGTGGGTTATTGCATAGTGATTTCCGGACACCCTCTTTGGATTATGAAGATTTACTGACGTTGACGGGTCAGCTTACGAAAGACATCCGGGAAGTAGAGAAAATGTATAGACTGGCGGTCTTCAACATCCTTGCCCATAACCGGGATGACCATGCCAAAAATTTCAGTTTTCTGATGGATGATAGAGGGGAATGGAAGTTATCGCCAGCATATGATCTGACGTTTTCTAATGGCCCTGGAGGAGAACAAAGCATGATGGTAATGGGAGAGGGAAGGAATCCTGGCCAGAAACAGCTATTAAAGTTGGGTCTTGAAGCAGGTTTATCGAAAACCATTATAGAAGAGACGGTAGATCAAACAAAGTTTGCATTAGGGCAGTGGAAGAAATTGGCAAGAGCATACGGCGTTAGTCAGTCTACTATGGAGTTGATAAGTAAAAGATTGGTTGGATAGATTTAACACATCCATTTGCAATTCCAATCAACCATTAATATCGGAAAATATAACTTCATTAGATATATCAATATAAGTAAGCTATTAGTTTACAAAATAGGATATTTGTAGACAATATTCAGGGGAACTGGCCATAGAATCATGTTTTGCCAGAATGACCGAAAAGAAATAGGGATATCTCATGCAGCCATGCAGCGTCGCAAATTTGTACACATTGAAATCAAGGGTTTCGGAGAATTGATCGTAAAGCGACTATTGTTTTCTTTCGGCCAGCAAGTTTTTTAATGATCTTTGGGTACCAACCGTATATTTCAGTGACAAGGAAAGAACTTCATTGATTTGTTGATCTGAGAACTCATTTAAAATAGCTTTGAGGCGTTTAATGATGTTTTTTTCTGATGTTTCTGGTATTTTTTGATGTAGCGGATTGTGTGTGAAATTTGGAGCAACAGGATGTTTTCAACAGTGATGTCATTATTCTGTTTAATAAACAAAATCGTACAATTCCTACGCCTTATGGTGGGGTGGGGCTTATTGCATCCGATTTTGATAAGCGAGCTAATTTGGGTGGTTAAGCCCAGTTGATTAAAAATCTGGTATCCAGTCAGGTTTCCAATCGATTTATCTTCTCTTATAAGGAGATTTTTTACTATTTCTAGTTCATTTGGAGCATGTGTTCCAATAATGGTTTCTTTGGGTTTATAGAATTTAACTTTCGAGTATCTGGCTAATTGGCCAGATCGAATCATACGACAAAGAGCCTTTCGTACTGGCTCTCTTGGATATTTTGATTTGCGAGTTCTTTGGCAGTGGAAATGCAGCACTCTGGAAGAACGCCTATATGAATGGACAAATAATCAGAAATTTTCATACAATATAACTATTTGCATGCAGGGAGGTCGGAATCCGTTGTGTCTTAGTGATTTGTCGAAGGAAATTTCAATGTAACCCACGCATTTCTGGTTTTGTCTGCTCCAGGTCAACTTGCGGTTCATCCCCACTTTTGGTGGTCACTCAGAATTTAACAGTAACCTTCTTTTCAACAATTGAAAACCTGCGCGACCATACATTTGCCTTTTCAAAGTTTTAATTTTATTTAAATTTTCTTCAACAGGTGCGTCTTCAGGGTAGGTTAAATGCGTTTTGAATCACTTGAAAATCTGGTTTCATACTCAAAACTGAATAGTTCGGTAGGCAAAAAGCCTGTGTATTCGACGATAGTAAATGAGGTGTCAATTGTTACTTATTATAAAGCTAAGAAATTTATTGGAATCGACATTGCAAAGGATACGTCTGTGGTTGCTTATCCAGTCCTGAATGGCTATCAGTCCAAATGTTACCGTCAAATTAGAAAAGTCACAAAGACAAAAGCCGGGCGGCCGGTGCCGAGCATTTACCTCGAACCAGGCACTGCTGAAACTGGCCTATCTAGTTGTAAGGGAACTTTCTAAAAAGTGGACCATGTCAATTCATAATTGGGGCTTGACGATGTCACAATGGTACATTAAATTTGGTGATCGATTACAGGCTGACCGTGAATTTTTCCTTGGCGGCTAAACCTTCCAAAATCAAATCCTGAAACAGTTCCGTGTACACTCCCCGCAATCACCCCCAATGACCATATGAGCCAGATACCCCTCTGATCGTGCCAGAAGGGTAGTTTTTAAGACGGCAGTGACTTACAAAGTTGAATATCTTTTCGGCTTGACACCCATATGCTGCTCAAAAACCCTTGAAAAGTGGCTCAGATTTGTGAATCCCATCTGATAACCCACCTCAGAAACCGCCAGGCGTTTTTCCCTGAGCAATTGGGCGGCTTTATGCATTCGTCCCGACTGATAATACGCAAAAACCCCCTTGCCAAATGTTTGCTTAAAAAGCTTTCGCAGCTTGGGTTCGCTCATGCCTGCCTGCCTGGCCAGTGCCGCGATATTTGGTGGTTGATCAAGATGTGATTGTAAATGGGCTTTAACTGCATAAACGGCTTTAATGTCCTTGATATGCATAGCGCTAACTGGCACAGCTTCACGTTGCATCAGTATGGTAAAGATGTAGTATAACAGTTCTTCACATTTTAACTTGTAGTATTGGCTTTCGATGCTTTCCGGAACAGGCTGATGCAAGAAATCGCTGGCACACTTAATTATTTCCGGTGATACACCCGTCTCAAATACAAAATTTTCCCTGGCCTGAAGAACACTTGTCACCACAGGATGGTCAATTTGCCCAAACAGCTGATGTAAATACTTCTTGGAAACCGCGATTGTCACGCTCCCAAAAATGGTATTGGACGGCATTTCCATGATGGTGGAAACCGCATGCCTGCAAATCAGGATATTTGCTTGTTCGGATACTAACTGCCCTGCCTGTCCGGTTGAAGGAAAAATCCCGCTTAACATGAAGATTACATCTTCCTGACCTTCCGCTAATTCATTTGTCCGCTCGATAAAAACATCCTCTTTGAGATGGTAATTCCGGATCATCATGCGCAGGTTATCTCCCCAGGAAAAACCCGTGAGGTAACCTGCTCCCTTGCTCTCGGGAATGTATATAAACCGGCCAACGACATCTGCACCAATTGCTTTGGCAAATTCCTGGGCAATCCCCGATCCCTTATCCGTAATCGCTATTTTCATTTACGACTATTTATTGACTATATAAGGTTATTTTATGCATCAAAGTACACATAATTTTGTGAGGATTTAAAAACAATGTAATCGAAGAAGATATGTTATTAGAAAATAAGAAGGTAGCCATTGTGGGCGGCGGCCCTGGTGGTTTGACACTTGCCCGACTATTACAGCAACGAGGTGTTGATGTTAAATTGTACGAACGCGATACGGATCAGTATGTGCGGCAGCAAGGTGCTACGCTTGACTTGCACTATGAATCAGGGCTCAGAGCATTGAGAGAAGCAGGACTGATCGAAGCGTTTCAACAAAGTTTCAGACCGGGAGCTGAGAGAGTTACCATCGTAGATAATGAGTTGACAGTGCATTACACGGAACGTGATAACGAACCTGTTCAGGATCTGAGCAACGAATATGCCCGACCAGAAATTGACCGTGGCCCGCTCCGTGATTTACTCATCGCATCCCTGAATGAGAACACGATTGTATGGAATTCCAAATTTAGCGAACTGAAAGAAAATGGCAGCGGCTGGGACCTGGTTTTTGAAAACGGGACTATGGTATATGCCGACCTGGTAATTGCATCAGATGGGGCAAATTCCAAGGTCAGGAAATACATCACGGATATAGGTCGTGTATACTCGGGTGTCACCATTGTTGAAGGCAACATTTACAACGCGGCTGCCAATGCACCGAATTTGTGGGAGCTTACCGGTGGAGGAAAGATTTTTGCACATTGGAACGGTAAGACAATTATCCTGAGTGTAAAAGGAGAAGGCTCACTTTCATTTTATACGATCACCGAAGAGCCGGATGAATGGATTAAAACTTCCGGCATCGATTTTTCACGCAGGGAACATGCGTTTACGTGGTTCAAACAGCGCTTTTCCGATTGGAGCAATGATTGGCATGAAATATTCTCAACAGAAGAATCCTATTTTGTTGGCCGTCCGCAATATTACTTTCCGCAAGATCAATCGTGGCAAACAATCGGAAACCTAACCATGATCGGTGATGCGGCACATCAAACGCCACCCTCCGGCGACGGGGTAAATCAGGCAATGCTGGATGCTTTGGAACTCTGCGATGCGCTTCTTTCAGAAAAGTTTACAACAGTGCATGAAGCAATCGCATCGTTTGAAGAAAAGATGCTTGCCAGGACTTCCGTGGCAACGGAAAAAGCCTCGCAGCTAGTCGAAGCGATGCTCTCGAAGAACAGCCTCCAATTGTTTCTTGATTTCTTTACGGGTGAGAGAGCATTGTAATTAGCACCAGAAGTCCTTGTTTTGCAGGCAATTGTCGGGCATTTGAAAATTGAAGGGTCAAACACAGTGACCTGGGTGAGGTAACGTTCATTTTGGTGTTTGGCCAGACAATGATTCTCAATATGTTCGTCCTGATAGCCAGGCGAGAAACTGCAGTGTTTTCTCCTTGCTAACCGTAATAATGCTATCGAAAGGCACAGAGATTTTTACCGATAATTTCCTTGTCAGGTAGCTTGAATCATTAATAATGCTTTTCCGGTTCAAGAGAAACTGGCGATTCACACGGAAGAATTGACTACCCTCCATTTTTTTTAGCTCATCCAATGCACTTTTTGGATAATCAATTTTTCCCTCAAAAGTGAGTACATGTGTTATCTGGTTTTCTACTTAGCATAAAGCGACACGATCGAAATCTACTGGAATAATTATGTCTTTGTAATAGGCAAGCAATGCCGAGGCTGGTACCGGTTAGCAAGTTCCGTAAAATCGAGTGATAATGGTCATTTTGCAGCGACGTACTGCGGATGTTCAGGTATTTTGAAATAGCCCGCCTTACATCCTCAGCGGTGAACGGCTTCAAAAGATAATCTATACCGTTGGAGTGAAAAGCCTCTGGTGCATATTGTTCATATGCGGTGCAAAAATAACGGGGGTGTTTATTGTAACGGCTGCCAAGACTTCGAGGCTCAATCCATCTCCCAATTCGATATCGCTAAATATGATATCTGGCGCCTTGTTGCTGCGAAAATAATCTGTGGCTTCCATCAGGGGAAAATCTGGTTTTGCTGGGCTTTAAGTAATCGCAGCAGCAACGCGATCCGACGGTAAGATTGATTAGCTGCGAGCCTGTTGCCCGGTCAAGTCGGTGGGTGCATACCCAAAGTGCTTTTTGAAAGCGTAAGAAAAGTGTGACAAGTTTTCAAAGCCAACCTCGTAGCAAACATCAATTGGTCTCTTTTTCTTTTCGACAAATTGATAATGGGCCAATTCCAATCGCTTTTTTGTAAGCCAACGTTGCGGTGTTGTGCTGAACACTCTGCTAAAATCACGTTTGAAAGTTGTCAAACTACGGCCTGTCAGATAGCTGAATTTTTCTAAAGGAAGATTGAACATAAAATTCCTTTCCATATAGTCTGCCAAATCAATTTTTCCGGGCTCCTCAAAGTTTGCCAATACGTTGTCTATACCCTTGTCGATTGCCCTGAGAATACTGATTGCTTCTGTTATTTTCAGCGTCGCAATATTTTCCGGAAGTTCTTTCATTTCAAAATACGGAACCAATGAGGCCAAACAGCTTTCAAGCAAAGGGTGATTTTTGAAAGAATATATTTTCTGTGACTCCAAAGCTTTGGTTTTTACATTTAAGTCGGCATAAAAATCTCTTAGCCTGTTGGTCGACAGGTGCATCACGACCGTTTTGTGCGGTTGCCCATTGGTTGGATAATTTATAATTGTTGCCAGTTGATTTCGGGGAATCAGGAATATATCACCTTTCTTAAAAATGCAAGAGGCATCTGCCTGCACAATCTTAGTTTCACCCGAAATGAACCAAATGAGCATATGGTGGTCGAACATGATATCCGACTTGAAAAACTTGTCCTCGTAACAGGACAGTTTTATATCATCAGTGATGTATTTTGCTTGATATTCCATGGCGCATTTTATGTATTTCCTTTCTTCGGACAAGACATTACGGAAACAAAAATAGAAGTAATCGTGGGTTTAACGTTACACTGATTGATCACCATCAATCAGAAAATTTTAGCCTGTAGTAAATAAAGCACCATCGCCCGGTAAATAAGCTATTAAATCTGCTATTTTGGCTGCGTTTCCCAATTCAAAAGAGATTATATTTATTATTTGAGCATTAGCAGTTTCATTCAATCCCAGTTTATTTGGGCTCCGTTTTCATTGAGAGTCATTGCCGTAGTATACCCGAGGTCGCTATTGCTGCCCGTAACGACGGCAACTTTATCTTTCAAACTTTTCATTTCAGTATTTATATTGGATTAAATTAGGTTGAATGTGATACCTGTCATGGATTCGCTCCATGTCCATAAGCGTTTGGCATTGGCTTCATCCAGTGAGTAACGTTTTACACCATTGGACATGGAAGTATCAGAAGTAACTTCGGCCACATCAGCATCTTCACAATATACACCTCCAACATTGTTCAACAGGGGACTGGTGGCACACCAAACTGTTGTAGCAGCACCTTGTGGAATTGTTTTTAATGATGCGGATACTTCCGGTAACAGATTACCGTCTGCATCAAGGAAACCCATTTTTTGAAATAGTTCCAGGGATGCTTCTCTACCGAGTTCTGTTCCTGCAATAGAACCCGGGTGTAATGAGTAAGCCCGTACATCAAATGCTTTGGCAAGATTGTCCAACTCAAGGGCAAATAGATTGCTGGCAGTTTTTGATTGGCCATAAGCTTGCAGCGTTTCATATTCTCTATTGACAAAATTAGGGTCTTTAAAATCGAATGGAGCAAATTGATGCCCGTGTGAGGATACATTAATCACTCGTGCACCATTGGCTTTTTTCAGGGCTGGCCAAAGCCTTGCGGTTAATTGAAATTGTGCTAAATAATTGGTGGCTAGCTGTGATTCGATACCACGGCTGTCTTTGCGCAGCGGCACCCACATAATACCCGCATTGTTGATAAGTAGATGAAGTGGCCTGTCCGAAGCAAGAAATTTTTCAGCAAACGCATCAATGGAATCTGGATTCATTAAATCCATTGTTTCCAATTCTACGTTGGCAATGCCTTCCAGATTCCTTTTTGCTTTTTCGGTATCTCTTGCAGGCACAATTACTGTCGCCCCCGCTGCTGCCAGCGTTTTGGTGGTTTCCAAACCAATACCGGTGTTGCCCCCGGTTACGATGGCGATTTTCCCAGTAAGGTCAATTCCTTTGATAACATCACTGGTTGTCGATGTTGCGTTGAAGCCCGAACCCCTTGGGTTTTGCAATGCTCCCTGATAATTGTTTTGTTCCATTCTTTTAAATTTTATTGATGGGACAAAAGTAGGGCGGATGCTCTAATGCGTCTTTGTTTAAACGTCCGAATGTGTTTTGTTTAAAAGGCCAGTGTTTTAACTGATGTGGTTAAGATGTCAGATAAGGCTGAACCCACACCACAGTTTGACTTGCCTGTTCGTTTCTTCCACTTTTGAAAAAAAACCAACATCAATTTCAGTCTATTTTGAGTTGGGCGAAGAAAATAAAAATGTTCCCGAACGATTAGACTTGGAAAACAATACTTTATTTCCCGAAAACGGTTTTTTAGAAATGAAAAATGGATGAGTGATTTTCTGTTTTTCAAACATTCAGACAGGTTTTGAAAAGCAAAACCGCAGGTAAGATTCTCTCACAAGGTTATTGGCCTGAGGGTAAAAAAGGATTATAAAATTAAATTTGGGTATAGTGATTTATGTATTTAAAACTTCGGTATTCATTGAGAATGACATTCAGTCATTAAAACCATATTTGGATGACCTTCCAAAAAGGTAATGGAATTTTGACCTTGAAGATTTCGACAAAAATTTTTCGCGCTGATTGTGCGCCAGAACTATCAGAGGAAATAGTAGTCAAAATTTTGCGGTGGCTCGGATAATAGCAAATGATTTACTCTATTGGAGATTTCTGTACCTGTGACCACTATAATAAGTAAATCAAGATCATATAAAGTCGGACAGTTCTGTTGTGGGCAAGTGATTCACTATTAAACAAATATTCAAAAATAGAACACTTTAATCAAGTGGTCAGTCTGCCATAGAATCCTATGGTCAGCGTATCCGAAATCTTTAACCTAACTAGCCAAGAAACCTGATCCTCTGTATGGAGAATCCGGCCCCATTGATCACCGCAATTCGGAAATTAATGACAAGTAGTTTCGGTCGGAGTTGACCCGTTTAAGTAAATGATTGATAATTATTTAGCAAATAGACAGTTCTACTCCGCTGATGGTCAATCTGCCCACGGAATCAATGCTTCCGAATTCTCCAATGAAATAGCACTACATCAATGAGAAGAGCTTCCAAAAAGTCGAATTTATCAGAAAGAGATTCGAAACAGAAAATTACCAGTATACCGCTGCGATTGCAATTTTAAGTTGTATTGCCTTCTCACAACCTATTTTGACTGCGAATGTTGGTAACAGGCTGATAAGCGGATATTGGTTAAGTCTTTTTAACCGAAAAAGACGAGTGCCGTATTATTTTGCTATATCTAACAGCAGAGTAGCCGATCTCCACATGGCTTTATAGTCCTTGCCATTTTGTACACCGCTTTCTTTCCAGGTTTTTGAAGCTTCAATATAATAGGTCCCTGGCCAGATCGGAGTAAATTCAGCTACACCTTTCGGGCCGCTTTCAATATGTTTCGACCAGCCGCTGGGTGAAGAAACAGTTATACCTATTTTCTCACCCGGTGCATTTTTGTATAACGTGGTCAGGGTATGGGTATATTAATATTATATGTCTGAATGGCATCTGCAAATACGCTTAGATCATTTTTGTTGACGGCCGCATTATTTCCGGCTGTACCGTTGCCAACTTTCACAAGCGCACTTGCATTGAACTGGTACAAAGTAGTACCACCGGGGTCTTTGGCGGTGTGACCAATAGACAAGGTATATATACCCTGCTGCGAAGGCGTAAATTTCGAAGAAAAGAAATTATTACCCGCCACCGTAATGAGCTTTTCTTTGTTTCCATCGGGCGCAGTGAGCCAAAGTTCAAACTCCTTTACATCCGAATACCATTCAGATAGTTTTTCAGGACTCTGACCAGGCTCTGCATAAGTGATTTTAACCTGCTGCTCTTTGCCGGTTGCCCCTGTCGGGTCAGTTAATATCCATAGTGCGTGCGCCTGCAAATTTGAAATAGCTGCCACCAGCGCTACTATCGAAAAAAATAGTCTTTTTGCGATCATCGAATTTTTGATTTGCTTGTTGTGGTATTGATTGAAGTTTAATTCTTTGGAAAGGCGAATTCCGCATTTAACACGCTATACACGGGTTTCAAGCGCAGCCATTTTTATCTCTTTACTCATGACTCTGAAAGGTTTGGCTTCGAGTTGAACACGGAAGTAAGCAAAAGCACAGGATGCGGACAGTACCAGGAATAATGCATCAATGAAGAAAATATCGAAAGCTCCCTGATGCCAGCTCACCCACATCCAAAGGTCTGTCGAAATTCCGTTTGCAATCGGAACGCCAAGACATAGTACACCAGAGAGCAGCAGCGTCTGACGGTTGATCAGAGGCAAGTTCCGACGGATGATAAAGTATACAGATAAGACCAGCCAGCTATAGAAATAGGTGCGGTAAATGATTGTCTGATCTATTTTTGGCAGCGTTTTCAACATAATAAAGGTGAAAGCTGTTACGGGTAGCATGCTCAGGCAGGCCGAGAGAAATACATTACTTGCCCAGAAGTTGAATGTTCTTTTTCTCTGGTCTGTGCTGATCTTATCGCGTGCTACAAACCAGATCAAGATTCCAGAAATGATAACCGCGCAGCCCATTAATCCTAAAATAAAAAAAACAATACGTAGCGGCTTTCCGCCAAAATCTCCGAAATGCAGATGATACACAAAGCTTTTTACTCTGTCGATATAATTTCCGCCGCTAATAGGTGATTTCTGAGCAAGTATTTTACCAGAAGCAACTTCTACATGTATATGCCCTGATCCGGCAAAACTGGTTTCCGGGTTTGGCTTGGACTCCATGCTAATCTGCATGCTTTCATCTCCATAGTTACGTATGTAAACGCGGGTGATCAGGCTGCCTTTCCATTCTTGTTGCCATTTTGATACGAAAGTATCCAGATCAAAGCCCGCTTTGACCGGCTTGTAGCTATATACAGGGGACATTTGCCTGTTATATCCCAGGCTTTCGTAGAGCTTTTCAGAATTGCCTTCGTAAAGTAGGCTGGTAAATGGCGCCAGGATAATATAGTTGACGATAAGTACCACACCGGTTACGGCGTATACGAGCTGGAATGGAAAGCCGATCACGCCCAAAACTGTGTGCAAGTCTGTCCAAACGGTTTTCCATTTACTCATTGGTCTGAACACAAAAAAGTTGGATTTTATCTTGTCCCAATGCAGCAGCAAGCCTGTAATCAGTGCGAAAAGGAATAGGAAAGATACAATACCAGCAATCATATAGCCAATTGGCGTACCGATGTTGAATGGGAATACTTGATTGAGCTGAGCAAGAAAATGCAGTCTGTACAGGAATTCGCCCATATCATAAGCTTCTGAATAGTCTCCGGCAGCTTTTTTTTCTGTGAAGCTGTAAAGGAAGTACGCCGAGTCGTCGTTTCCGCCCCTTCTGCCCCTGCCTCTGCGTTTGCTTTCCGGGTTAGGTTTTGGCTTGGGTTTACTGATCGTCGTGTCTGCAGAAGGGCTCATGCTCACATACATACCTTGTCCTTGCCGCTGAATATAAAAATCGAAATTACGCCCACGAAGGTTATGTTTGCCCGACAGTGAGTCGAGCACAGGGTTGAATGCCAGCGAAGCCTTATGCGCTACAACCGATTTTCCTTTCTGCCATGCGGAAATATCATCCTTAAAGAATGAAAAAGATCCGGCGAAAAAGATCACATACAGAAGTGCAGCAATGAAGATCCCGCTGATCGTATGCGTATGAAAATAGATGTTGTACTTCCTATGATCCATGATTAATATTAAATTTCAGTAGGTAAGGCAGTGAGAACAATAGCGTAAGCACAATATAGATCACCCAAACGCGCCACACGTTCTGTGCGATGAATGCGTAAAGAAGTAAAAATGCCCACAGGATATAGCCTGTAAAAAAAGCAGTGACGATTACATGCTCTTTTGGCAAGAAGAGCGTCATAAACAAATGAAGGCTCATCATGACCAAGTAACCGCCTATGCATCCTGCAAGGATTTTGCTAAGACGCAGCCATGGAGATCGGGTTAGGTATTTTTTATTGGCGGGCATAAGTCAGCGGATAATAAGTTCAAGTACGAGTGCACAGCAATAGAGTATCACGACTGCTCTCAGACCGAAGTAATGGAAAGGGAAAAACAACACCGCGACCGACCCAGCTGTCATCAGGACGACGATTGCGGTAAAAAGTCCGCTGCCCAAGCCCAACGAAGCGATGCACAACATGGTTGCCAGTAGAAACAATGTTCCAGCTGCGTAACGGCTGTAAAGCGGGTGGGCCGCCATGATGGCTATCACCCGGTTCTTGTTGGGCCAGGCAATTCGCTGAGAGGTATTCATCCATAAGACGAAGCCACACAGAAAGAGTAAACAAATGGTGCTGAACATTTAGGGTATTGTTTTGTAAATAGGTTAAGAATCGTTGTTGACTGTCAATTATTCATTGCATCAATGCGTTTTCTAAAATCTTGCGGGGTGTAGCCAGTTTGCTTTCCGAAAAACCGTGAGAAGTATGCTGGCTCGGAAAATCCTAGTTCGTAACTGATTTCTTTGATAGGCTTTTCATTGCAGCTAATCTCTCGTTTGGCTTCCAGAATCAGTCGGTCATTGATCATCTGGCTAATTGTTTTGCCGAACGACTTGCGGGTAATGTCGTTAAGCCGCTTCGCGCTGATTGATAACTGCTTTGCATAGAAGTCAACTTGCCGCTGCCTGCGAAAGTAAGTTTCAATGACTTCGATTAATATCTGCAGCCGAGGATTACTGCGCACAATGGAGCATCCCTGTTTATGGACTTCGATACAATGCAAAAACCAGCTTCTCAGGTACGATTCGAGTATCGCCGGCCGCCGGTCACCTCGGTATTCAATTCGTATCAGGTCCATCAGGCTATATAATACATGCAGACCGCAATCAGGAATAACGACAGAGAAGGGACTTGAATGGTTAAGGAGCCAGAAGATCTCCGTACCGATCAGTTTTTCAAAGAAGTCCTTTGAAATAGCCATTAAAAAGCCGCGCTTGCCTCGCATTTCCATGTTATGTACCTGGCCCGGCAATAATAGGAAAATCTGGTTTTTTGCTATGCTGCACTTATTAAAGTCGATGCAGTGGATGTCCTCAGGACCGGGATCGGTAAACCAAAGCATTTCGTAGAAATCGTGACGATGTACGCCGTTAAAGAAATAATCATCAGCATCCTCAATGGCTGTCATTTCGAAAAATGCATTGCCCAGTTGGTGCAGGGGATAGTCCTGCGATGGCATGTCGACTTCCCAATCATGTTCCTGTTTGATATTGATGTATCCCATTATTAGTACGTTTCCTACGCTTCTTCCTGATTATTCACCGATCCCAGACCACGAAATCGACAACGATACAACTATTTAACCTTTACAATGGCAGTAATTGCGCCGCCTTCTACTTTCAAACCTTGCTTAGCCACTGCCGATGAAATATCAATGGTGTAAACCCAGCTGCCAGATTCTGTGTTTATGCCAACGTAAACACTTTTCTTGTCTTCGCTCACTGTATTGTTGTTGTAGGACGAAGAAGAAGAGGTAATTGCATCAGGTGCGCCGGTTACCCAGTTGAATGTTTGGTTGTAAAGATCTGCGATAGCAAGCTTCTTGTTGCCGGTTGCGGTGTTGACCGTTCCATACATGTAGAGCAGGATTTTGCCACTTCCCAGGTAGGTCTGGTTGGCGATTTTGTAGCCACCAGATTTCTCCTGTACATTAAAAAAGTAGCTGTTATCAAATTCAGTGGTTCCTTTTTTTATACGGATAAATGCCGAAGGCCTGGTAGATGATGCAACTCCTGCATTGGTGGCCGAAGCAGGGGAGAAGCCATACACATCACCACTCTCATCAACTGCCAGACCATTATTGAAATAAGAGCCAATGAAGCTGGTGCGGTTGTCTTTGATCGTTTTTTCATAACTCATGCTTGGGTATGAAAATACGGCAATCCAGCTGCTGTCAGGATTTGCAGTTCCGAAAACGTCTGGTGCAGCGCCTTTGATACTCATGTAGGGAGCGTATACTTTGTCGCCCACCTGGGTTGCCCATGTAAAATGCGCACGCTCGCCGTTGCCTGCGAGTTTGACGATGTTCACCTGGCCTTCACTAACAATTTTCGACTGATCCGCATTGATCCGGAACCAGGAAGCACTTTCGTTACCGCTGCGAGGCACTTTAATTGTCAGTATATCATCGCCGGCAGTTGTGAAGACCTGAACTGTTTCGGCCTGGAAATCAGAGGCTTTTTGCAGTGCGCCTTTCTCATCCAATGTGTAGGTCGTTACAGCGCCCGGATTCCCCTGCCCATATAGCAAGCTAAAAAATTTACCTTTGTGTGTTAAGTAATACCGGTATGAACCATCCTGCTCGATACCTTGCCCTACCGTACTGATGGTGCCCTGCGTAAGGTCGCTGGTGGTCAAGAGATAGTCGGCAACCCCTTGTGAGCCAATCGGTGCGGACGCCACTACGTAGCGCGATGTAGTGGTTGGCTCCGGGTCGGGCGTTAGCTCAGCGTTATTGTCGTCACTGCAAGCTCCTAAAAGAAATGCTATCCCCAATACGAATGAATATTTTAAATATGATTGTTTCATGTTTTTTTTGAGTTGAATTATAAAATGAAAGGAATTATTTACTGATGAAATAGCGCAATTTGACGTAGATGCCCCGACTGGGTTTTTGCAGGCTGAAATTGTCGTACAGCTTGGCATCCAAAAGATTTTTGCATTCTACCGCTACGTTATATCTTCCATTGGCCATCGCATACACCACATTCACATCGTGGCTCAGCTGCCGGGGAATGTCAAGTTTGTCACTGCCCAGGCTTGGCCAGTAGAGATAATAAGCATGCACAAATAGGAGGTTGTAGCCGAATGTAAGCGTATTGCCCTTTCGTCCGAAATCTTTTAGAAATAATGCAGCGTCCGCATTGCCAAACATAAATGGCATGTTAGGAATACGGTCGCGGTAAAGCGGGCTTTCGGAAGTGTAGCCATCTTCAAACCGCGTGTTGTTGCGAAGGTCCTGGTAAGTTAGGTTCACACCCGCTGTAAGCAGCTGTTTGTAGGAATACCGTACCTCGCCATCAACACCGAAATTGGTCACGTCGGCCAAATTATCCATGACTTGTTTGGTCTGGTTGGCATTTAATCGGGGGCGTATAAATCCTTGCGCATCACGGTAAAGCATATTAGCGTCTATACTAAACCGGTGAATGCGGCTGATACTTCCCTGATAGCTGACGCCCAGATTGTAATTATAACTGGTTTCAGGGTCCAGCTCGATGTTGCCTTCCAGATTGATCAGGTCTCCAAAGAGCTCGTCGGTTTCAGGCAGGCGGTAACTTTTTTCGAATGAGCCTTTTAACTGGAAGTTTTTTAAGAGGAAATAAGTAGAAGCAATACCGTAGCCGAGCTTGGTGAAACTATTTCTCTGTTGCAGAAATGCATTGTCACCCCAGTTCCCGCTTGGGTTATAGGAAACAGCGTATTTGTTCCTTTGGGAAAAATGTTTCAAAAACACAGAAGTATTCCACCGTTCGCTGTAATCGAATTTATAGCCTATGCCAAGCACATTTTTTGTGTTTACGCGCGGCTGCTCAAACTTTTCCGCATCCGGGAAAAGCTCGTCCTTTCCTTTGCGGTTGAAGGTGTTGTAAACATTGTTGATGGTCAGTGACTGGCGCAGATCGATCTGGTAGGTGGCATTGGCTGTCGCCAAACCATTATTGTTGCGGAATCGGTAAAGGGATCTTTCCCGTTCACTTCCCAGTCCTTCGTACTGCTTGAACTGTTGGAACCAATTGTAGCGGCGGTACACCGTGTCCACATTCTGCTCCTGTCCAAGGTTGTAGTTGGCCGAAACGTTAACACTCAGACCTTTGATAAATAAATCTTTCTTCTGGTATTTAAGGGTTGGCATCACAATATTTCCTTTACGATGCCAGGCCCCGAACACACTAACCATGCGTGCGCCGGTCTGAATCTCGGCTTTGTTCTTACCAAGCGTAATCCCAACTAACAGACGGTCAGCAAATTTTTTATTCACCAGACCTGCGCTAGCTATGACTGTTTCATTATGATATGTGTCGTGGAAGCGTCGCAGGCGTTGATTCCGGAAATACTCGCCCGTATTTACATCAGCAACATCGACGGTAATCCAGTAATTATTGTCTGAATAATTTTGAAATGCATTCAACTGTGCAGTGAAGCCGTTTTTACTCGTGTAACCAGCATTGATAGTGGTGCGATGGGTGTTGAATGAGCCGTAAGAATAAGATGCGTCAAAGTAGCTGTTCTGACGGGTGTTAGTTACAATATTAACTGCTCCTCCCAATGCATCGGATCCCAGCCATATCGGTACTACACCTTTATATACTTCTACGCGTTCGGCAAGATTTATAGGGATGTTGTTCAGCTGAAACGAGGAACCAAAATTATCCATCGGTACGCCATCCAGGAAAAATTTAACCTGGCGGCCAGAGAAGCCATTTAGCGAAAAATTCATATTTGAGCCAACACCCCCGCTTTCTCTCACACGTACACCCGAAACGCGGTCGAGTGCGTGAGACAAATCCAGTGTAGAGTTTTTTAGCTTTTTGGCATCGATAGCTGTTACATTATAGGCTTGTCGGTTTACTTCACGGGTTTCCGACCGGCCGATCACCGATAAGGACTCAAGTTCGCGCGCCACAGAAACCATATCAAAATTTTCCCTGGCATGCTGCCCGGCTTTGAGCTTGATTTCTTTGAATAGGGTCTGGTAACCCATATAAGTTACCAAAATTTGATAGTCGCCCGGATGTACGTTTTCAAGAATATACTTACCCTCGGAATTGGCATGGGTGCCATAATGTGTGCCTTTGAGGCTGACCACCGCTCCCGGGAGCGTTTCTCCTTCCTCGGTTCGGACTTGCCCGGATAG
Organism: Dyadobacter sp. HNCC25DJ186; assembly: GCF_056895235.1. Taxonomy (NCBI): domain Bacteria; kingdom Pseudomonadati; phylum Bacteroidota; class Cytophagia; order Cytophagales; family Spirosomataceae; genus Dyadobacter; species Dyadobacter sp. HNCC25DJ186. The sequence continues at coordinate 7,063 of NZ_JBXHAS010000020.1, read as the reverse complement.
CTTTACTGTAGACTGTTGGGCAAAGGTGATGATTGACAACATACAGAACAGCCCTGTATGCAAAATTTTGCTAATGTGCATCGCTTAAATGTTCAATGTTGGAAGCCAGGACTTATGGTCGTCAGAGTAGGGTAAGCACTAAACCATCCGGCTTTTTTGCGTGATATTAATATTGATAGAAAAACCTGTGGTGTTCAACTCATAAATGGATTGTTTAATGGTGTTTGTCTTATCACGATAGTAGCGCGAACACTGAATAACCGAATAAGCTACTAAACTGACATTTTACTTTTTATTATTTTTAAATAGACTTGTTATAAATAGATGTGCAAATGTAGTTGAGATAACTCAGATCCACTTATACAATTTGCCCGTTTGCTTGGACAATCTGGATTTTTATTAAGAAAGGCAGCTTAGAATTAAAAACCGTGAATCCGTTCGGTTTCCGGGAAATACCTCGGCGAAATGATTTTTAAGTAGACCGATTGTCGTTTCAGACAATTCCTTAGATCCATTCTATTTTCCGAAAATTTAAATGGTAGCAGGTTTGCTATTGAATTATTTCTAATCATATTAGATATACTTCGAAAACAATGTAGCCGATTTGATTCTACATTTGTAATATAAGATAGAGGCCAGAGAGCTAAAGTTATTCCGGCACTTGTCTATTACCTCATTTTTGTTAGTTGCATCACGTAAATATGAGATGCACTTCGAACTGACGTTTCATTCAGTGCACTATACATACACGCTTAAAAGTACGTACGGTATTATTTTCTGTATTTTTCAAAGCTTCAAAACAGATTACATTTTCAACACTTGTCCGGAATACTTTTGCAGTCAAATACTTTTAATCCTCAACTCGCAAGTTCCTAATGATAAAATTACAGTTTTATACTCGATTGATTCGTCAAATTCAGTTTGCCAAAAGCAGACCCGTTGGCCACGAAAAAACTGGTTTGTTGATGGTTGAAAAGAAAACATCTGATTGTGCAGGAAAGTATGAACTACTCAGAAGCGAGCTTAAAAATACGGGTGTTGTGTTAGAAGTAGCAGCATCAAGGAGCTCGACAACTGGTATCACGATGTGGAATGGTAGCTTTTCCAGTAACGGAAAAGCATTTGACTGTCCGAAAGGTTGTGGTACCCTGCCCGTTAGCACTCAATATGGAAAAACCATTGGCTGGCAATTCACGAATGGCAGAGACTTCGGTACGACAGTGGCGAACGACTCGACTGGCTTTGTTATCAACGAATCGTTTGCCAAACTTCTTGGCTTGAAAAATCCCGTTGGAGAAAACCTGACGTGGAGTCCGGGGGCATCGCAAACCGAAAACGTATACAATCCTTGGTGTTGTTAAGGATATGGTTGCACTCTCTCCTTATAGTTCAGCAATCCCCACGGTGTTTTTTCCGGAAGACAACCACGCCTGGATCAACATAAGACTTAATCCGGCTATTGCGACCAATGTTGCATTGCCAAAAATTGAAGCAGTTTTCAAGAAAATTATTCCTTCTGCTCTATTCGACCCTATAAGTTGGAAGTACGTGGAAACGATGGTTTAAATGTAAACCGGGGGGTTACCACAAATTTGCACTAAGTCGCTCTGTGAACTTCAGAATTAAGTTACACTATTTCTTCAGAATTATTTTGCTCGTTTAGTAAGCTAATTAAAAATCATGTGCTTTTTCGCAGCTTTGACAGCATCTTTGCTATTCTCAGTGAAATATAATTCTGAAATATCTGAGCAAAATAGTTTTGAAATTTACAACCTTATGGCCGCCGTGGATAGATCAGATTTTACAATAAAATCATGACTTGGCACCTTAAATTGTACTGTACCTGGTGGAAAAACATAAGCAAACAGTCATAAACCTTTCAACAAACACGATCATTCTCTCTGATCTCATCCGCAAAAACGCAATTATATTCGGACGGCCGGCCGATGCCAGTGAATCTCCCCAAATCCTTAAAGCGCATCATTTTTGCTAAACAGACGTCTCCATAACCTCTTTCAAATTCAATTTTTTCTTTCTTTTTGTATTCAAAATTGTGATATTGTCGCCATTGGGGATCGCAGGACGGCCCGTGACGCCCGCCTGGTGCGCTGGTTAATCAGTGGTTTAATCGGGCCGGCGGTTTCATCACTGCAAGGTGGTACGATCTCCATTCTCGGCAATTTTCGAACATGCTCAAATAAAATAGCGTTTAAAACAAAGCCGGTTTAATAGTGCTTTTATCAACAATACATGGCGACATATTTGACTTTAACGGATTTACAATTGGTCGATCTTTTAAAAAAAGATGACAGTGATGCTTTTTCTGAAATTTATAGTCGGTATGCAGTTTTGTTGGTAGGATTTGCAAGTTCCAAATTATTTGACTTGGAGGATAGCAGGGATATTATCCACGATGTCTTTGTTAAGCTCTGGCAGGAAAGAAAACAATTGAAAGTTGACCGCGATTTAAAGGCATACCTGTTTAAACTCACCCGCTATCGCATAGTAGATAAAATCCGGAAGAATATTACACGCCAGGAGTACGCAGCAATGTTAAATTCGTTGGCTGTCAGCTATGGAGTTACGATTGAGCAGGAAATAGCCGCGAAAGAAATGGCGCAAATTATTGAAACATCGCTGAATAAATTATCACCACGAGTAAAAGAGGTGTATTTGTTAAGCCGGGAAGAAAATTTGAGCGTTGCAGAAATTGCTGACAAATTACAAGTTTCGGAACAAACGGTAAAGAACCAGCTTTCTACGGCATTAAAACATTTAAGGGCTTCACTGGCAGTAGCATCTGTCACCGCGTTAATGTTCTGGCTTTCCTGAATCGTGCATCGCCCTTTTCTCATTCAAATAAGGCTTACCTATCATAGGGGATTGCTTTCATTATGGACATCTGAAAAAATAGTTCATTTCCCAGTAGTACCAAATGGCTTCTCATACGACTACTATGAAATGGATAGCAAATGGATAGCAAATGGATCGTCATCAAATAGCCGCCTTACTGGACCGTTACCTAAACGCCGAAACCACAAAAGAAGAGAATGAGCTGGTAGAACGCTGGCTGGACGAGAATGGTAACGCCAATCATGTATGGCAAAACCTGGATCAATCTGGCAAAGATCGATGGCTTTCCAGTGTGTTTAGCGACATTAACAGCACCATTCACCAGGCAGAAACTAAAACAGTGCCGCTACCGCAAGCAAAGCGCTGGTTATGGCAAAGTATTGCGGCTGCAGCGGCAGTATTGCTGATCGCTTCTACGCTGTACCTGGAATGGCCCTCATTGCAAAGTCTTTTGTATCCTGTGCAGCTAACAGCGCTCCGCGCGCCCGTTAACCAGAAACAGGCAATCACGCTTGCTGACGGCAGCCGGGTATGGATTAATGCCGGGTCGGAGTTAAGATATCCCAAAACGTTCAATGGTAAAATAAGAGAGGTTTACCTTTCCGGTGAAGCGTATTTTGATATTCACCATGACACTACGAAACCCTTTTTTATTCATACTGGTAACGTGCTGACAACGGTATTGGGTACCGCTTTTAATATTAAGGAGGACAAAAACAAACATACAGTTCAGGTTACGGTAACCCGTGGTAAGGTAAGCGTTGCCAATGGCAGTAAACTATTAGGTGTACTTAACCCTAACCAGCAGATCAGTTTCAACACATTAAAACAGGAAGTCTCACAGGCAACTGTTAATGCCGCTGCGGTAATTGCCTGGCAGCAAAGCGATCTGCATTTTGAAGACGTGAGTTTTGGCGATGCTATTGCACAATTGCAACAGCACTTTCACGTGAGGATCAGTTTCAGTAATGAAAAATTGAAAGACTGCCGCTTTACCGGCACTTCTATAAATGGTGAAGAATTGGATAAAATACTAAAAGTAATGTGCGCCTTTAACAATGCTGCTTATCAGATCAAGCCGGATGGCAGCATCGTAATAGATGGACCAGGATGTAATAACTGAAAACCTAAAAATATAAACGATGAACAAAAGCTAAGCCATGTAAATACTTTCGTGCTCCTGACAGGATCATAAAGTCAAAATTACCTGTAAACCGACTGCCATCGGCTTACAGGCGTCCCGGAAAACCGGGGTTTTAAATAATTGCGTCACTTAAAACATTTAAAAGTATGAATATTTCTGCAAAAATGCGGAAACAGGGAGGCTTATATACCCGAATCAGCGGTGCAGTAGGATTAAAAAAGCCATTTATCTTTCAGCTAATGCGTGTAAGCCTTGTAGTCACCTTTATCATATTAAGCACTTTCCAGCTATTATTGGCTACTACCACCAGCGGTCAAAATATGCGCTCGGACATGGTCACTATCGGCATGCAGGATGAAAGCCTGGCCAGTGGCCTTAAAAAAATGGAGCAACAAACCCCGCTTCGCTTTTATTATCGTAAAGCGGAAATTAAATCACTTACCAACCTTACCCTGCCCGTAGCATCAAGGACCATAGAACAAACTTTGCAGGAATTGTTACAAAACACTTTTCTTTCATTCCGGCAGATCGAAGGTAGTATACTGATCGAGCGTAAGATTGCACAGGCCAACTATGAGATCAAAGGCCGTGTGGTAGATATCAATCATAAACCAATAGTGTTTGCGAACGTAGTTATAAAGCAGCTTGCCGACGATAAATTAATCCAGGTGGCGCAAACCGATACCGGGGGATATTTTAGGCTCACAGCAACAGATAAAGGTGACTATCTGATCAGGATTTCGGAAGTAAGTAAAGATAGTGTGTCTCTTGCCTTAACATTGGGCGACATAAGGACAGTCCAATTACCGGACATCATACTAATCGAATCAGCGAAACAACTTAAACAAATAACCATCACCAGTAAACGTCCCGTTCTTGAACGAAAGGCTGATCGATGGATATTTAACCTGAACAACACCATCATGGCCAATGGTTCTTCCCTTTTTGAGGCTTTGCAGGTGGCACCTTTTCTAAAAGTATCTGACAATGGCGTTTCTATGGTGGGTAAAGGCAGCATGGGGGTGATGGTAAATGAGAAGATAATTTATTTGAGCGGAACCGAGCTGACTAATTATCTGAAAACGCTCAGATCCGAAGGTGTAGATAAAATCGAGATCATTACCAACCCGCCTGCTAAATATGAGGCCCAGGGGAATGCCGGCCTGATTAACATTGTGTTAAAGAAAAACGAATCTTTGGGCTGGCGCGGGTCTTTAAGTTCGTCGTTCATACAGCGAACATATAGCTCCTATAATAATAATCTGGCTCTTTTTTTTCAATCAAAAAAAGTTAGCAGTTCTTTTACATTTAACCAATCAAATTATCGTGGTATTATTAAAGAGTCGAACGATATAACCGATCGGCCTAACCCAATTCTTAGCAACAGTCAACGTGTAGCGACTACACCCGGTCTGCAGGCCAGTCTAAGTATGGATTATGAGTTAGACAAACGCAATAATATCGGAGTCATTTATAATGCGTCAGACAGTAAATCCTACACTGCCCTAAACAGTAAAACTAGCTATGGTACCAGCACCACCGTTGACTCAGTTTTGAACACTGCAGCCGAAATTTCAAGGCCCATATTTACACAGACTTTAAGCATATACCATGATTTAAAGATCGATTCAGCCGGGAATAAATTAAATAGTTCTGTTAATTTCTTTTCAAACAAACCAAAAATACAAAATGACTTTGTTTCTGAATCAGAAAACGCGACAACGACAGTTCGAAATAATAGCTTTTCAAAATATGATATCTGGTCAATTCAATCAGGTCTGACATTGCCTTATAAATGGGCAACAATAGAAACCGGCGTTAAGCTTGCCAATTTTAAGAATAGTGCTGATGTAGAATATTATAATTATTTCCATGAAAATTTCTTGTTAGACCGCACGCGCAGTAACGAATTCGACTATACCGAAAATAACCTGGCCTCTTATTTCAGCATAGAGTCTGAATTGTCAAAAAAATGGACAGCCAAAGCAGGATTACGCTATGAATATACGACAATGGATGGCTATTCGCCTACATTAGACCGGCGTAGTAAACGTAAATATGGCGCCTTGTTTCCTACGGCCTATCTCCTTTACAAAGCCAGTGAGAATAATGTAATTTCTATAAATTATTCGAGGAGGATCAATCGTCCTGGCCTGAATTTCTTAAATCCCTTCGCATTTTATTCAAATATCTATAGTTACTCCGTCGGAAATCCACTCCTCTTACCTTCATATAGTAATAATATGGAAATCAGCTATTTATATAAAGGCCTATTCACATTAACCTTATTTACGCAGCATACCAGTGATCTATTTTCATCAATCACGACAGTGGACGGACCATCCGTGATTTCAAGGATGGAAAATTATTTAACTCAGGATAACCTGGGCGCTTATGTGTCATTTAATAAAGCATTATTTAAGTGGTGGGACAATAGCACCTACGCGTCTTTTTTCTTTGCATCCTCAAAATCTAAAATAGAAAATGTTCCCACTCAGAATGGAACTTCCACATCGTTTAGTGTCAATAATAGTTTTAAGGCAACTTCCAATTTGAGTTTTTATCTTAATTTCAGTCAAAATCTTCCCTCAACCAGCGGAAACGTTTACACATACAGTCAAAGTAATTTAACTACTGGTGCCAGATTAAAGTTACTTAATAACAATTTGATAGTTAGCTCATCCCTTTTTATCGGTACAGTGACCAAATATGATATACGTTTCAGGGATTTTGCGCAGATCATAAAAACGGACTATGATTATAAAACCCTCAACCTTGGTCTTACGTATTTGTTTGGAAGATCAAAGGTTTCCGGGAACAATAAAAACATACCTTTTGATGAGAAAAGAAGAGCTCAATAATAGTAGGTTTTAAAAAATGGTGAATAGCAATTGTTACATTTATGATTTCTATATGCTAGGAATCCGTGCGTTCTCATCAAGAGGTTGACAAAATTAATTCCGCTTAGGAACACTGTACAAGTACCCCACAAGCTGATGCAATACTAGGGTGTCCTTATTTTAAAGAATTGCATTTGTCGCAAGCTGGAAGATAATAGAGTGTGGC
>NZ_JBXHAS010000019.1:0-32951 GCF_056895235.1 Dyadobacter sp. HNCC25DJ186 | reverse complement strand
TTTGCAAACAGTACACTTTTGAAAATATTCAGTCTGACTTGGAAAAGGAGTTCCGCAACTGTGGCAAGTAGGAAAAACGGGTAATTCATTTACCGACAACATAAAAAAAGCAAATCTGTCAAGTGCTTTGATATACGCCGATGTGAATTCTTCCGCTGTACATTCCGGTCGTTTATCAATTGTTGGCCTTACTGACAATTGAATTTTTGCAACTTTCCCAGTTTCATGAATTGAAACACTTACTTCATAATCCTGATCCTCTTGTATTGCAGCATACCGGAACATTCCAAAGCCAGACATTTCTTTTACGTATCTCATGCTATTGGTGATTCAGGAGTTATTAGTATCAGTAGTTCATTTTGCTGGCTTACGTGTCGTTCTTTTAGAAGGTCAATAACAGCTGACACTGCTTGCATTCCTATTTCAGCATCTACTACAATTGTTGTATCCTTTGTTTTTAAGAATACCGTTGCCTCACTCAAATGGCCAGAGTTGGCCAATTGACCTGACTTTACCATGTCACTGAAATTCATTAGCGATTCTAAATCCTTCTCAGTTGAAAGCATTTTATCACGCAAAGCAACCGCCTGTTCAAATTGTTCAAGTGTCATAATGATTGATTGAGATGAATGTTTTTATTGATAAAGTTTAAAGCAACTCCCATGAGGTAAAAAGGTATACAAATGACACTTGCAACCAGTAACGCTACACCCCATACGATAGCCATGAAATACCGGATTAAAAGAAATAAAATCATCATTTGCGTACTGGTTTAGCGGTTTTTGACATTGGGAAAAATTCAGGAACGGAGGTTTTAATATCGCCTGAAAATGATTGTGGAAACTCTTTTATCAGTTGGTTTTGTCTGATAATCAGATCACGCATTCGAGTGACATTTTGTTTAATCCATCCGTCACGGAGTGCATAAATAGCCATGTCCATTTCTTGTTTAAATTCAAGTGTGTAGATATTATCAATTTCAGATTTGAGCTGGTTATTTTCCATCATTATCAAATTTTAGGTTCTTGAAATCAACTGTTACTTTAATTCTCTGTTTTCCTCGAAACCAACCGCGGGCAATGAAAAACCGCTGTGAGATATAGGATACTAAAAACAGGCTGCCGTGCTGATCAATGATAATTCCAACGCCTCCTGTACTTTGACTGAATTCCCAACCACCGCCGAAAGAATCACCTTGAAAGAATCGTTTTCGTTTATTCATGACATTTTCACGAAAAATATTAATAGGATGATGGCAACAACTTTGATAGAAATCAAAATCCAAAGGCATACATCAACCATTAATTCAGATTGGTCCCTCGATTGGATTGCCTGATAGTATTGCTTCAATCCGTTTGTCATATTGCTCCATTTCATGAGTAAATCGTTTGTGTAAAACTTTAAAATAAGATTCACTTACATTTCCCCAGTTGTGCACCGGCTTGTATTCGAAGTTGATATATTCACCAACTACGCGTTGTACTTCACGCTTTTTCGTCCTTAGAAATGCCATTCTATGGCTGCGTAAAAATTCTTCGTATTCCCATTCCAGTTCCAGTTTACCAAGCTGACATTCTCTTATTTCCAACTGTTCCGGAAGTAAATGTTGAAGTCTGGAAGTCTGTTTATTGTGTTCCCTTATTTCGGCTTCTAGCTCAGACAAACGGTTCATTTTCGGTCTCCAGTTTTAAAGCTGCATCCATTACGCAATCTCTTAAAACCCGGTCAAGCGGATTAGCTGAATTCCTGGCATGTACATTTACAAGTTTCAGAATTTTCATAATTGTCCGGTCCTGCAAATGGTTTTCCGCTGTCAAAGCTGCGATCTTGTTAGCCTGGTTTAAATTCTCACTGGTTAAATGCTCCACCTTTTCAACCAATGTTCTTTTTTCAGCGTATAGCGTTGAACTTTCCATTATACAACCTGCTTAGAAATCAACACACCACCGTTTTCCATTTCTTCATTTATCTGGTCAATTCCGGCCTGTATAAGCTGACCAACATTTTGAAATGCGGCCTCACCAAGATTAGTACGTAAATCACCATTTGACATTCTGTCAATAAAAATCGACAACTGACTGTCAATTACCGTTTGTCCTAATTCCTCTGTGTAAAGGATTTCGACAACATCCAATTCCTGTTCCCGGAAATTCCGGTGCGTATTCATCTTGTCAGAGAATGATCTTTCAGAAACACCCAGTGTTTCAGCGTAGTTAGTGCGAATTTTCGCATTAGTAGCACGGCTTGCATAATCATAAAGTTGTTTTACAAATAATAATTTGTCAGCCGTTTGTAACAATAATTGTTTCATAATTCGTTAATTTGACGTTAAATTTGTATCGTTGACGTATCAAATGTAAAATATATAATTACGAATTGCAATAAAAATAATTACACTAAGATGGAAAAGAAACCTATTGGCCTCATTATTAAAGACTTATTCGACAAAAAAAAATTGTCGGCAACTGAAATTGCCGACAAAAAAGGAATTACGCGTCAAACCGTTTATTCCACCTTCAAAAGAACAGATATGAATCTGGAAGATCGCAAAAGCTGGGCTGAAATTTTAGGGGTCGGATTAGATGAATTAAATGCAGGGGATTTTATCGAACCATTACAGAACAAACCAATTGATAATGGAGTGTTTGGTAGTGAAGTTTTACAAAACATTCAAAAATTGTTAGAGGAAGAGATCAGAGAAAAAAACGAGCAGATTCGAGCTTTACAAGAAGCCTTAAAAGAATCTCAATTAATGGCAAAGGCACTACTGGGAAAGTCGCGTGAGTACTCACATAACGCGGTAATACCAAATCAGTTTAACGGAAGATTCCGTAAAGCAATGTAGGTATTATTCTGGGTACTCTTACAGTTACGTTCTGTAAAGCGATTGGAATACAATGTGTTACAAATGGGTTCGACACTCGTTGGGTGCACCATACGAGCCAAGTCGTTTTTTTTACGATTTGGCTCTTTTTTTTTGGTTTCTAACTCGCTCTTTTTCTGGTAGATAAGAAGAAGTCCTGCATTGATTCTGGGAGTTCGATGCCTCTCTCCGTCAAAAACGATATTTTCGGGAAATATCGAACTTATTATTTTCCTTTTGTCTTCGACGGTTTCGTTTATGTATAAGGATTCAAGCTCAGATACCAGTTTAAGTGCATTTGGGAGAAGAGTGGAAAATTCCGAGCCATTGATCACCCCAATTCGGAAATTTATGACAGGTAGTTTCGGTGAGAGTTGACCAGTTTTAGTAAATAATTGATAATGATTCAGCCCATGGTCAAGTAATGCTTAGGTGATGGTCAATCTGCCACGGAAGCATATGATCAATGCTGCAGAATTCTCCTCAATAGCTACAAAATGACTCTGTGAACCAACATCAATTTCCGCAGCGTGGGGATAAATGATTTTGAATGGTATTTCTTGTGGTCTCATAAACAGTTTTTGGTTAATGCTTTCTGGGAGCGTACACGGTTCGTTGAGATTTTTCTGAGCGGGATTCTATAAATATCACTAGGCTATTCAACAAATACCCTTGGAAGGGCAAGGTACGCTCCGGCCCGGTTTTTAGGAAGGATTCAAAGTACCAGTAAAGGTGAGGGACTTGGTTCAGAAAGTCACTCAAATACAACAAATTAAGGTATTTATTCGAGCCGAACTTAGTTTGTTTGGCTATTCAACAGCCAATATGCTGTGCACAGATTTTAATATATCGCGTTCAAGTTGTGTGTCGCAGAATTATTTCCTCGGGCGGGCGAATTCCTGTTCTGTTCGCTCAAAATCACCTTTCCGTTGCCAGGAAAACTACCATTCTCTTTGTCAGAGAACTCTTTACGCCAGCGGTATAACATCGCCGGTGGGACATCTGATACTTTTGCATGTGCACTAACGTCTGTGCCGCTACTGCTTAGTTCGATGCTCCTTAGTTTGAACTCCTTGTCAACTACTCTTCTTTCTCCAGACATTAGTGTTAAGCAATAAAAGTTTCCATTAACTCAATTTTTCCCTTAAAGGTAGCAAGTCAAGGCAGGTAACTATGATAATATATTACGTAAATAGCGAACACTTCTGAACACTTTATTTATTTAAATTTTCTAGAAAGAAAGCAAATTTTTGTCCTTACTTTTTTGTCAGACATGTATCGTATTTTAGGTTGCAGACTCATTTCAAGATTTTGCATAACACCAGGCTGGTCAAATTTTAGCCATTCGTCTGGTGTTATGCAAGACTATTATTCATGAAGATACAGATCGAGTACTTTTGAAAGATTCATTAAGCAGCGGCTCAAACAGCTTGATTTCCAACAAGCTTGTTCTTTTTTAGGAAAATTGCATTGACACGATTCTTCCAGCCTTCAATAATCGTGTACATCACCGGTACGAATACCAGAGTAAAAATCATAGAACTCGTCAAACCGCCGATAATTACCCAGGCCATTCCGTTCTTGGTTTCGGAACCTGCATCAGACGAAAGCGCCATCGGCAGCATACCCAGGATCATTGCAAGGGTCGTCATCAGGATAGGACGTAACCTTTCGCGTCCGGCTTCAATCAGGGCATCTTTTACAGATTTCCCCTTTTCTTTCTCCTGATTGGTAAAATCGACAATCAGGATGGCGTTTTTGGCTACAAGTCCCAGAAGCATGATGATCCCCAGTATCGAAAACAGGTTGATGGTATGCAGCGTAAGCGCCAGTGCCAATATGGCTCCGATGATAGCAACAGGTAAGGAGAATAGTACCACAAAAGGATAAACAATGCTTTCGTAGAGTGCCACCATGATGAGGTATATCAGCAAAATGCCCAAACCAACCGCCATAAACAGGCTACTGAATGCTTCACTTTGATTTTTGCCAAATCCGGCCTCTGCTACCTCTGTACCCGCAGGAAACTTTACCTTTTTAAGCTCCTTTTTAATATCATCCGAAATACTACCCGATGCGCGGCCCACTGCAATCGCATTTATTGTAACCGAGTTGAGCCTGTTTTCTCTTTCGAGTACAGACTGGCTGGATGTTTCGGTAATGGTTGCGATCGCGTCCAGCGGAATGGTTGCACCACGTGAGTTTTTCACATTGAATCTTTTTACATCTTCAATGGTCATCGTATTGAAAGCGTCTAGTTGCAGGTTGATGGCATATTCTTCCCCATCGTCCCTGAATTTGGTATTGTCGTTTCCGCTGAATGCGTATTGCACGGCACTGCCCACATCATTTACGGTTACCCCATAATTGGCCATTTTATCATGGTCGAGAATAATAGAAACCTGCGGTTTGGCTTCTTTGCTGCTGTACTGTACGTAGTCGGTACCGGCTGTTTTTTCAAAAATGTTTTTGACGATTGCTGCTGCTTTCATAATAGAATCACGGTTCACACCCTGAACATCCATCTGAATATCAAAACTGGCGTTGCCTGTCATGCCCACTGTTTTGATGGTGGGCTTCACGCCGGGTATCTGCATAATCTCATCCCTTACCTTTCTGCCAAAATTAACAGTGCTTATTGCACGTTCGTTGACGTCGGTAAGCTGTATGGAAATTTCGGCAAGGTTGCTGTTGGAGGATGCGTTGGATCCCATTCCAGCCCCGCTCTGCGTACCGACTTTTGAAAATACATTCACCACTTCGGGATGTTTGAGTATGATACCTTCTATCTGGGCAACCTTGGCATTGGTTTCTTTTAAGGGCGTATTACCTGCCAGATCGATCTGTATGTTCAGTTCACCACGGTCGGACTGTGGTATAAACTCTGTACCCACAAAACCGGCGGGAATCAGGGCAATTGACCCCATGATCAGCAGGAAAATTGCTATGATCACATATCGTTTATGGCCCAATGACCATGCCAGGATCTTTGCATAGAACTCACGGAAATCATCAATCAGCGATTCAAACCAGATATTCGTTTTACCCCACAAAGAAGTTTTGCTCAGATGCGGAAGCTTTGCCAGGCGGGATGCCAGGAGAGGCGTGAGCGTGAAAGCCACAAAAAGGCTCATCAGGGTAGAAAACACGACTACCAGGGCATATTCTTTTACAATATTGCCAATCATACCACCCACAAATCCAAGGGGCAAAAACACAACCACGTCAACCAGCGTGATCGCCACGGCGGTAAAACCTATTTCGTTACGGCCGTCCAGGGCAGCGGTTCGTTTGTCTTTTCCCATTTCCATGTGGCGGAAAATGTTTTCCAAAATCACGATACTGTCATCTACCAGTACACCCACTACTAAGGAAAGGCTCATCAGCGTCATCATGTTCAGCGAAAAATCAAATACCCACATCAGAATAAAAGTGGGTATCATCGCCGAAGGCAAAGCCACCAATACGAACGTTGAACTGCGGACGCTGTGCAAAAAGAACAGCATGACAAATGATACGATGATAATGGCCAGTACCAGATCGTGAACCACGGCATCTGCGGAGGCCTGTGTGTAGATGGACTGGTCTGATGCGATATGGTAATCGAAATTATCGTCTGCGTAACTCTTTTTAAGTTCTTCCAGACGTTGTTTGGCCAGCTTGCTTACCTGCACCGTGTTGGCATCGGTTTGCTTTTTTATTTCAATACCAACGGCAGGTTCACTGTTCAGCCGGTTTAACTGTGTTACCGTTTCTTTCCCATCGGTAATGGAGGCCACATCTTTTAAGAGAACCCTGCTTCCATCATTATTTTGTCTTATCACCACATCTCTCAACTGCGCAACGGATTGGACCTTTGCATTCAGATCGAGTGAATAACGGTTGTTTCCGCTTTCGATTTTACCCGACGGAAAGGAAGCACCGCTGGTACTTACAACGGAGTTGACATCAAGCAGCGAAAGATTATACGCTTTCAGTTTATCGTTATCGATCTCAATATTGATCTGTCTTTTGGTTCCGCCGATCACAGTAACATCCGATACGCCGGGTACATTGGTCAGCAGCGGCTTTATTTCGTTATCAATAAAGTCGTACAGCTCCGTGTCGCTCATATCGGAACTGATGCTCAATTTCAAAATGGGGTCATCGTCGGAACTCATCCGGCTTACCACAGGGTCATCGACGCCTTGTGGCAGTGAGGCCAGTAGCTGGTTTACTTTTCTTTCTGCATCCAGCTGGGCGTCGCTGGTATTTACACTATTGGTTAATTCCAGTGAAATGGATGACGAACCTTCCTGCGAAGAAGAACTTATAGCATCCACACCTTCAACCGAAGACAAGGCATCTTCCAGGGGTTTGGTCACGCTGGTAAGTACCTCTTCGGGCGATGCGCCTGTATAGGTGGTGTTGACCGAAACCATATTGGTCGTAAACTTTGGAAGCAGGTTCAGGCTAAGCGAATTGTAACTGATCAGGCCAAACAGGATGAGCGTTACAAATATTACCGTTATGAGCAACGGACGTTTTATACTTAATTCTGTGATACTCATTTTAGATTTTTTTAGGGAATGCAATGGCAGCCTTCCGGGTTATTTTACTTGAATAATCTGGGCTTTGCTGCCGTCTGATAAATTGATCTGGCCGTTGGTTACCACCAGTTCACCCACTGTTAAGCCACTTTTGACTTCCATGTAATCACCTTGTTCGATGCCTGTAACGAGTTGTCTTTTTTCAGCCACACCATTTTTGAATACAAACACAACCGGGTTTTTCACACCTTCGGTCAACGCGTTTTTATTAATCATCATGTAGGATTGCCTTGTTGATGGAAATGTAAACTCAACATTCACGTATAATCCCGCTTTCAACTGCATGGAACTGGTGTTGGCTATGGAGAGCTGCACGGTGTAGTTGTGGTTCTCATCTCCCTTCGGACTTATATAATTCACAACCCCCGTGAAACGCTCTCCGGAGTAAGACGCTGAGGTGATGTTGGCCTTCTGGCCCTTCCTGATGTTCAGAACCTGGCTTTCGGGTACACTTACGTTGGCTTTTAAGTTATCCACGTTCGTTATCGTTGCCAGCGTTGCCCCGGTTGTCACATATTCACCTGCTTTTTTTTGTCTTTCGGTAATGATTCCGTTTGCAGGTGCAATGATATTGGCCTTGCTTATTTGTGTTCGTAGCTGGGCAGCTTCCAGCTTCTTTGAATCCAGTTCATATTTTGCGTCTGTTACCGCGTTGGCATTGGTGGCGTTTCCGGCCAGCAGTACTTTATTTCTTTCGTAATCAGAAGCGAGTTTGGTAATCGAAAGCTCCGCGGCTTCCAGTTTTTGCTGGTTTTCTGTCACATCAATGTGTCCGATCACCTGTCCTTTTCTTACCGATGACCCCAGTTGTATGTTGAGGCTGCTGATCTTTCCTGAGGTTTCTGCCGACACACTGGCGTCGTCATCGCTGATCAGGGTGGCGGGCTGTGTAACGGAGCCATCCATTGTTTTCAACGAAACTGTATCCACTGTTACTTTGATGGCTACATTACTTCTGTCAACTGGTTTTTTGGCATCTTCCAGCTTCTTTTTATTAGATGCCAGTCCGAAGAATATGGCCAGTGGTATCAGTGCAATGACCAGGATGGTTATAATTCTTTTTGGTTTCATTGTTTGAAGGTGTTATTTAAGTTCGTTTACAAATTCTGAGATGGTTCCGGTATTTTTATAATAGCTCAGCTGGGCGTTCAGGTAATCCAGCAGCGTTGTGGTATAGTTGGTTCTTGCCTCTTTATAAGAATAATCCGCGTCCAGAAGTGAAGACAATGTTGTTGTTCCTTCCCTGTATTCTACTGCTGAGGCGTCCATCATTTCCTTGGCAAGCGTCAGATTTTCTTTGTTTTTTTTAAGATTGATGTATGAGCTGGTGATCTCTGTCGAAGCATTTTCTACATTGAGTTTATAATTCTGTAAATTCAGCTTATTGGTAAACTGCTGCGACTTGACGCTGAACTGGCTCTGCGCGAGCTGGCTCTGCTTTTTAAAGCCGCTGAAAAGTGGGATCGTAGCTTTCACGCCAACCACCGAATAGTCGTACCAGTGGGTGAGCGCAGGAACAAACTCGGTGCCAAATGCAGTACCTCCATACTTTGCATACATAGAAAACGTCGGCAGGAAGGCTGCTTTCTTCTGAAGAACGTCCAGATTTTTCAATTCAAGGTTTTTCTGGTCAATTTGAAAGTCAATTAAATTGTTTCCGTTTAGGCCGGTACTTTTTGGTAATGACAATTGGCTGACATCAACGGTGCTGATGCTGTCACCAATCGTTATAGACGCATTGAGCTGAAGACCCATGTGGTTTTTCAATGTGTTTATCGCCAGTGCATAGGCGCTGGTATTGGCCAATATTTCCGATTGCACATTGTTGTAGTTAACGCGGGCACGGTCATACTCACTTTTTTTGACCACCCCCTGTTCGTAACGGAGTTTCAGGATGCCTACCATGGTTTCGTATAACTTTTCGCTTTCTTTAAGAAGACGACCTTTTTCTTTATACGTCAGTGCCTGGTAGTAGGAGGATGCCGTGTTGTATATCAGCGTTTCATTTTCTTTGGATACATTCAGGTCGGCAACTTCCTTATTCACCTGCGAGGTCTTGATGCCAAGGGAAGCACTTTTATCAAACAGGCTCTGATCTGCCTGTATCGATGCGGAGTTACTAAACTTATTTCCTAATTGCAGTTTGGTTTCTGTGGGCGAAAAACTTCCGGCGGGGATCACGTTTGTCTGAAGTTTCAGATTGTAATCCAGGCCTACACTGCCCGATACCGATGGCAGAAATGCCGCTTTGCTTTCTCTGATCTTTTCAGCTGCAGACTGTGCGGAATACTTGTAGACTGCCACAGAAGGATGATTCTGCAATGTAAACTGAATACAATTTTTGAGCGACAACGGTTGGTTCTGGGACTCGGCCTGGAACGATAACAGCGTAAAGGTCAATGCGGCCCCCATGCATTTTCCTTTTAAATTAAATTTCATTTTCTTGTTTTTTTAGTTGACCAATAAGAAAGTTGATTTTGTCAATAATATGGGCAAAAATTTTTAGGAGGTTTTAGATTTCATTTTATCCAGTACCGAATCAAAAACTTCCAGATCTTTCTGGGAAATACCCTCTAATAAACCATTAAAAATATCAGCCTCGATCTGCCTGAATTTTTCTACCTTTTTCACACCTGCGTCTGTTAGTACAATCGCTTTTCTTCTTCTGTCGTCCGTGTCAGGCACCCGTACAACCAGTTTCAGTTCTTCCAGCACGTCAATTTGTCGCAGCACACCGGATTTATCCTTCTTCATAATATTTGCCAGATCATGCTGAATCACATCCGTTCTGCCGTATAAAATATTCAGCAGGAAAAAGTATTCCATGGACAATGCTGATTCCTCACCGCCTAAGGCCTCATCAATACGCTTGCCGATGGACTTTATCAATTCTCCCATTTTGAGGCCTATCTTCATAGCTATGTTGTCAGGTTATAATTTCTAACCGCAAATCTACAAACAATGTTGATAAAGTCAACTATCTTGGTTTGAATATATTATTTTTATTGATTTATTATTAACACTAAAAAGATAACCCAAATGAGCTTTTCTTTGAAACAGATCCGAGATATCTGAAAACGCATTTGTGCCTGATAGTACATTTACTTCCATCATAATATGCCTTTGAAACATTAAGTTGGATTTCTGTGATATTCCACATTAAAGTATACTACAATCAGCATTGAAATAGGGAGTTGTGTCTATAAGCAACCAATATGTGTATACAAAAGAGCTTCTGGTTTATGCGGAGGTACCTGGCAAAGGGGTCGGGAAAGCTTTACATAAACTTGATTTAAATGGTGATGCCCGAGTGATCGTGCAAAAGATATTTCAGACCCTTCCAGCGGGTTTAGATGACGATCAGAAAACAAGTTTTGAAACGCTTCTTCGAAGGATTTAATCGCAGATAAAATATTTCGGAGCAACGACGTTCGGGAATATCCATCAATACCAACAAATGGCCTGGTTCTGCCATATTTTTAAAGTCCATTCTCAAAGCCAATGGCTTCCACCAGATTTAATTTATATACAGAGCCAACGATATATCCGGAACTCAAAGTGGCTGGTTCGGTTCCTAAATTTGTACTATACATAGTCGCAGGTTTTATGGCGTTCACAGCAAAGTAGAGAAGAAAACCTGCTGTGCTGACAATAAAAGCAATTGTTACGTTCTTGGGATTACAGCAGAATTTTGACATTTCCATACAAGGAAAGAATTTGGTTTTAATCCTAAAAACCTTAACAGACATTGAAAGAAGCGATAGCATACCTGATGAAACACCAGGAATTATTGTCAGTAAAAATAAAGTTCCTGAGCTTTGGCGCAGACACCAAAGTCATTCGTACTGCAAATTTAATAACCGATTGATCCGGATGAATAGCAATTACTGCTCCAAATACTTTTGTATATGCACTGTATTTATTCAGCCAGGGGATATTTTAATACATCTTCTCGATGCGCCCTGGCAGATGTGGATATTCCTGCGCCAGACGCACCTGTAATTCCTGTCTTGCTCTGAAATAATGTGATCTGACCGTAGCAGTATTCATATTCAACAATTCCGATATTTCGTTTAGTGCAT
Organism: Dyadobacter sp. HNCC25DJ186; assembly: GCF_056895235.1. Classification (NCBI taxonomy): domain Bacteria; kingdom Pseudomonadati; phylum Bacteroidota; class Cytophagia; order Cytophagales; family Spirosomataceae; genus Dyadobacter; species Dyadobacter sp. HNCC25DJ186. The sequence continues at coordinate 21,417 of NZ_JBXHAS010000019.1, read as the reverse complement.
AACCATCTACCGCGTTCATCAGAAAAACAGTTCGATGAATGGGCCTGAGCTGTTGAATGACTTTTAATATTTCCTGTGTAGCAGTCTGACTCAATATATCATCGCTATCTTCAGGATCGAAGTCAGAAAAGTGGTCGAGTGAGACCCGGGAATCATTGTATTTTCGGGTCTTACGGTAGTGACTTATGGCAGTATTTACCATAATAGTACGAAGCCAGGCTTTAAAAGGATACTCAGGATCATATTTTTCCAGATTAATAAATACTTTTAAAAAACCTTCGTTTAACACCTCTTCTGCTTCTTGTGCAGAGGCAGTATATCTCAGGCAGATACTTTTTCCATAACTGAAATACTTTTTAAAGAGCTCGCGCTGGGCTGAGCGGTTACCAGCGATACATGCCTGTATAATGGACTGTAAGTTATGGGGATCAAATAGTATCCGATGTATCAGACTTTTCATAATGCTAAAAATTTTATGTCCTGAATCAACCTAATTGTGTCCTGGCTCTGCCGGTAAAAAGGCTTAATATGGCCAAGACAGCCAACGTCACCAAAATCCACCATGCATGACCAGCAGCATCATTAATGACTGTCGTTACCACGTTTGGTTTTGAAGTAATCCTTTCAATGATCCACCCGATGGCGGCGGCACACGACAATAACGCTCCGCCAATCCTTACCTGTGAATAAAGTTTAGTGCGGCTCAAAATCATCAGCCAGGGAAACACTACCGCTATGACCAGTAACTGCATCAGCTCAATGCCCAGGTTGAAGCCCAGTATGCTCAACCCAAGCTGAAAGGAATCCAGGTTCAGATCAACGAGTGTGCCCGCGAATGCCATTCCGTGGATCAGTCCGAACCCGGCTGCCACATAGGCCTCTTTACCAAAAAAAACAGGCCTGATCGCGTGGAAAGCGGATATTAAAATAGAGAATGCAATGAGAACTTCCACGGGCTGCCCCGGAAAGCTGAACCAGCCCAAGGCGCCTGCCACAAGGGTAACCGAGTGCCCGAGCGTGAATGCGGTGACGATTTTCAGTAACCTGACCAGACTGTAACGCACACCTCCAAACGTTCCCCATTTCCCGGCCGCTGACATTAAAGGCGCCGCAAGCAGAAGAACCAGTAAAAAAAGCAAATGGTCTGTTCCTTCGGCAATATGGTGCATGCCCAGAACGGCTGTTTGTTTAAAACCCTGCCAAGCCCCGCCGCCGCTCAGGCTTACTTTAAACGGATGGATGATATTATTTCGGATGTCCCAGTCGATCACCCCCAGCCGGACCGGCTCGCTGGCAAACACACCGCACTCCCAGTCCTGCCGCACCGACACCAATGCAAAGTGCGTGGCAACCTGATGCAAAATGACATCATAATTCAAAATAAAGTCCCGGGTGCTGCTACCAGCCGGCGGCGTAATCGTCAGATTGGCCATCAGCTCGTGATAAGGCCCGCTTGGGCTCTGCTGAACCTGCTGCACTTTTAAATCATCCAGCTTTACCTTCCATACGCTACCATCGGCACCGACAGGATGGATATGGCTAGGCAGATACGCCGACAACTCAGGCCCCAGCCGGTTAAGCAGTCCCTGCGGATTTTTGTTGACATCATGTCCGAACGCCAGCTCCAGCTCATTTAAAGGCAGCTGCAACTCCATATGCACCTGTTTGGGCTGAATATCAAGCAATACGACCGAATTGGGCATCGGGTGAGCGAATGCCTTTACAAGAAGCAAGCAAACCAGAAGGAAGGAAAGCATCAGCCGCACAAAACGACGGCTGATGAAAATAACATTATACATGTATTTGGCTTTTAAAGTCCGTTATAATCGCGCGCATGATCGCGGTAGACAGCGTGGTAGTGGATTTCATTCTGATAAACCACACCGGATTGACAAACAAACTCGATCCACACACTTGGCCCGTCGATCCGCACATAATCTGCGTTGTTGGTTAGCGTTGCATTTCCGGAATAGGATATGTAAGTCCCGGCGAGTTCATTTTCATACAGTTTCAGATTGGCCGTACCCGTAGCATCATCCACATCATTGGTCCAGGGTTTCATGGCCGCCAGAACCAAAAGTTTCTGGGCATCACTTAGCGTACTTACTGCTACACCCAGCTTAGTGGTCGGAAATTGCCCGTCCTTGTTTGGTCCCAGGGAAACGTCACTGAAAGTAGTCGATAATTTCGCTGATGACAACTGCGCTGTGCTCAATGAAGCAAGCATAGCCGCCATCGCATCGTGCTCCACGGCCATAGGTGCATAGGTGGTAGTACCTGATGTCCAGGTTTTCGGCTCGATACCCTGGTGAGAAGGTGTTGCGCTTGCCACTGCTCCGGCATTGTAGGTAATATTCTGTGCGTAATGGTGCCCACCGAATTGTAGCATCCACGTTCCTGTTACACTTGGCGTCCCTAAAAAGGCGATGATATATTTACCCGAAGAATAACCGCTACCGGCCTTGGTCCCCAGCACATCGTCTGCTGCATTGATCTGTGAGAATTCATCATAACCATCGTTGGCCGTCGTTCCTGATGCAGCAGCGATCACGGCTTTGGCGGCGGTCAGCTGTGCAGCAGTCAAGGTGCTAAATTCGAGTCCGTTGCGAATGCTTACCCCGCCAGGCAAATTAGACCACTTGATTGCATTTGCCTTGGTAAAGTCAAGTTGAACGGTAGCCAGCTGTGTGGCCGTAAGTGTTGCCTTAAAGGCTTCCACAGCACAAACTACCTTGGCAACCGTTGTTGTGGCGCTACTGCAATCAACTGTACTGGTTGACGAAGCTGATACCGTCAGCGTCATTGTGCAACTGATGCTGCCAAAACTGATCGCAAAACTGGCCGTTCCCGCAGAGGTTGGAGTACCTGCAATGGTAAAAGCCAGGTTTCCGGCACCACTTGCCAGTGTACCTGCCTGCAAGGTCGCGGTAAGCCCTGTTACTCCGGTAGACGAAATAGCGCTGCCAGCACTGTAAGCCACAGCATTTCCTCCTGTGTAGGGTACTGTCGCTGTTCCACTGTAAGCAGTTCCGTTAATGGCCGTGGTAGAGAAGGTGGCCGAAGCGCAGGTCAGGGCAGAAACGCTGGCATCAGCAGAGGTAACATCGTCATCATCGCTCTTGCTGCATGCGACAAGCATCGTAAAAAGAAGCGATAGAATTAGCAGGGAGTAACATCTTGTTAGTTTCATAGATTGTGAATTGATTGTAAATAGTAAGAAATTGTTAGTCTGAATGTAAAGTGATTAACGCGTTGTACAGGAGGTTTCGAAAAAAATAGTGGCGAATCTGCCGAATGTTGTGACGAACTATCTGAATATGCTCTTAAAATACTCCTCATAACTAGCTCCAACAGGAATTTCTTCTTCTCCAATCAGAATAAATTTGTTACGGAAGGATACCACTTTATCCAGTGAAACAATATACGAACGGTGTATGCGTACAAAGCCCTGTTCAGGTAGCTTTTCCATCATCGCCTTCATCGTAAGGCGTACAACGACAGGTTTTTGACCAACAAGATGAATCTTAAGGTAATTGTCCAGCCCTTCTATAAAAAGAATTTCATGGACAGCAATGGGGACTAATCCATAATCGACCCGAAAGTAAAGTACGGGTGATACCGGACCGGATAGCTGCCTGGCTGCCTTAAACATTTGTAACGCCTTGTTTGCGGCCAGAAGAAACCTGTCCTGTGAAAAGGGTTTTAAAAGGTAGTCGACCGCGTTAAGTTCATAACTTTCCACTGCATATTCTGCATAGGCTGTCGTAAAGATGACCATGGCCGGATGCGGGATGTTTTTAAAGAAATCAATTCCGGAAACGACCGGCATGTTAATATCCAGAAAAATAAGGTCAACCGGGTTTTCTTCCAGGTACTCCCGTGCCTGTCCGGTTTTGGTAAAGGTCTTTTGCAGGGAGATAAAGTCCGTCCTGCTGCAAAAGGCCGCAAGGATTTCCAGCGCGGGCCGCTCATCGTCAATGGCTATGGCTTTGATCATGATAGTTGAAGGGATACGGTCACCAGAAAATAATCCGGCCTGTTTTCAATTGATAATTTGTGTTTTTCGGGATAAAGACGCGCAAGGCGATCCCGCGAATTGGAAATACCGATACCCAACGAATTTTCCATATTATTGATTACAACCTTGTTGTTGCGGACCGAGAACTCAATGGTTGATTCTGACATTGAAATGCGGATATCGATTTGGGAATCTTCTTCGGGGTTTACACCGTGTTTGAAAGCATTTTCTATAAATGCGAATAGCAGAAGCGGTGCGACCTTGCTCTCGCCCGGGCTTCCTGATGACTCAAAATTGATCCGGACCGAATCCCGGAGCCGTGAAGCCTGCAAATCCAGATAGTTGGCTATATAATCGAGTTCTTTGGAAAGCAGCACCTGGTTTTCCTTCGCATCCTTCAAAAGGTACCGCATGAATTCGGATAGCTTCACAATACTGTCCGGCGCTTTTTCGCTTCCGGTGATAGAAAGCGCATAGATACTGTTGAGCGTGTTAAAAAGGAAATGGGGATGAATCTGCGCTTTCAGGTTGGCCAGTTCAGCCTCGGCCTTATCGCGCTCAGATTGAAGAAAACGCCTGTTGACCTGTAACAAAATAGAAAAAAGAATCACCACACAAAACAGGTAAATGTGATGGCGCACCTCCATGATAAAGGGGCTCTGCGGTTTTCTGGGCATCCCGCCCGGCATCATCTGGCTTGCGGGAGAAGGCCCCCGGGTATTGGTTGTAAAATCTTCTCCGGTCAGTAAGGATGGCAGGATAATGATCAGCGCAAAACAGATTACGACCACTAGGAAATAATTCAGATACTTTTTCCTGAAATAGATCCTGGGTATAACGATGTAATAATTGATATAAAAAAAGAGGAGCATCAGTACATTCGCGATCAGGTCACGCACCGTCGGGCGGTTAAAGAATGCGCCTGTTTCTTCGGGCGGACGTGGTGAGATCATCAGCGGAAGCAGCACAAATGCCAGACAACCGATGGTGTGATACATATATGTCCTGATCTGATTTTTCACAATGTCTATTTTAAGTAAAAAGTGAGCGCAAGTTTAGCGAAAAATGGGCTGCCAGCTGTAAAATGGATTTCCTCGACGGGCTCTGTTTCGTTTTTAAGTCTGCTTTCCGTGGCGAACTGGGTCTCTTTCCACTTTGTATTTAAAACATTCATCACTGAGATCCCTACATTATACCTTTTTTGCGTATAATTAATCAGGGCATCGGCTATGAAATAACCTTTTGCCACGATGCTGTTATCTTCATTGGCTGGGCGGTCGCCCATATAGCGGTAGCGCAGCGAGCCATTCATACCGGATGACTTCTTAAAAGTAAGCCCTCCTGTTGATGTAAATACGGGTGCCAACGGGATGTAATCATTGCCTTTTTCCTCATCGATGGCACGGGGTTTGGTGATATTTAAATCGGTATCCATAAAGAGGTTTTTTGATAGCTGGTACCGTGCGGTCAGATCAATCCCTTTTCTTACCGAGCGCCCGCTGGGCTCAACGACGCCTTCATCACCCACATACACAAACTCCTGTTTGAGCCATAGATACCAGGCCGCTACATTTAAGAATAATCTTGGTGCTGGTTTCCAGTTCAACCCAAGATCTGTTCCGTATGCCGGAGGCAGGATATCTTCGCCTTTTTGTGCCACAACAAGCGGATCGCCGCCCGCCCGCGTGTCATTAGAGTGAAAACCTTTGCCGGCATTCACATATAGCTGCAAATTTTTGATCGGTGTATAGTACAAATTTAATTTTGGAGACAGAATTCCTGCCTTTGCTTTACCCTTTGTTGCAGCCAGCAGATCCTGGTAGCGGTTAAAAAACTGATCGTACCGAAGGCTTGCATTCAGGCTTAAATCACTTCTTAAAGTAATCGTTTCGCTTACATAGGCTCCCAGATTGGTTTCATTAGTATTGCCAAGCATGAGCCTTTTGGTTATTTCAGACCGGTTTACGGTCCTTGAAAGTTCGGTACTATCGGTCAGGTCCTGCCGGTAGGTAATACCAAAGCTCGTCTCGGCCGGCATACCGGCAAGGTACCCTGATTTCGTATACGTTCCGTTGTAGCCAAATATATGACGGTTTTCTTTTTGCCGGATCTGGTCCCCGTTGATGGAATCAACTAAAAAGAATGTGAAATTCGAATACAGCGCAAAGTCATAATGCGAATAATAAAACTGATTTTTGATTAATCCCCCATGACTTAATTCGGTAATTAGTTTCAGGTTCAGATTCGTCCTGGAAGTCTCACCGCCTTCTTTGTCATCGATAGCGCCAAAGTGCGATATCAGCCCGGATGCTACGGCACGGTCAGGTATCTGTCCGGAATGGTTCCATCTGGAATAAAAGTGCGATACAGATGTGGTCAGATAGTTATTGTTGCCAATCTTTTTGTTGTATTTAGCTATACCGTTAATCCGTTTGAAATGTTGCGGAGAATCAAAATAACTGTTGCTGAAACTATATTCTCCGGCCACATAGGCAGATTCTCCCTGCCGTTTTTTCGCATCGGATAATAAGTTAAAAGCTGCCATCCCCCGGTAGGTATCAAACTGCCCGGCTTCCACTTTGAGAAAACTTCTGTCAAGCACATCCCTGGTCTGAAAGTCGACCCAGCCCGCCGTGGCAAAATTTCCTTTTTCAGCGGTGTATGGTCCCTTTTTAAAATTCACATTTTCAATAAATTCGGGTATGATAAAATGAAGATCCGCATATCCCTGGCCGTGTGCATGCGATACCATGTTAACGGGCATTCCATCTGCACTGATACTGATATCTGTACCGTGGTCAATATCAAAACCCCGCAGAAAAATCTGTTCCGCTTTTCCTCCGCCTGCATGCTGGCCAATAAACAGGCCCGGCACCATTCTGAGTACTTCCTGAGAATTGTTGATCGGCCGAAGTTTGATGTCAATCGAGCTGATCAGCTGCTGGCTGTGTGCATGAGGTGCCTGAACTTTTAGTTCAGAAAGTTCTATGGCGCCCACATGAAGGAAGAAGTCCAGGTTTGTGGTTTCTGCATCGGAAATTTTAAATTCTTTGGTTACACTTTCAAAACCTAGAGAAAACACGCTTGCCTGGTAGTTTCCTGCAGCTATTGCTTTAATCTTAAATTCTCCCAACTCGTTGGTTACCGTTGAGAATTTTGTTCCGGCAACTATAATGGTAGCTGAATTAAGAGGTTTTTTAGTCACTGCATCATAAACGTGCCCTTGTAGCGTCCCCTGGTGCGCCAGGACAGCATGGCTTAATAAGAAGAGAAATAAAAGAGGTATCTTCGTACTCAAGGTCATAGTATTGACATGTTATTAATATGCAAGTTTAATGAATGATTTTAAGAGCGTAGGGAAATAGTGACTAATGAGCGGAATGTTGTGGCGAATAAATCAGTCAGTCTTCTTTAGGGTAAGGCTGGACTATCATCATAGTGCAGCTATTGCATCAGTTTAGCTTGCCAGGTCGATGTGCAGCAACATGGGATCCGGCGAACAATTAATTTTTTCTTCCAATGTTATGTAAAGCTTTACATATTATCGGACGCTAGGTTGTTTTCTTCACCGGCTCCCACCTGGCAGCTGAGATGACAGCCGCTATGTATTCCTTTATGGCTACTTGCAAGAAAAACGGCGTTGATGAGCAAGAGTGGCTGAAAGATGTCTTTGAAAGGATCCAATCCTAAGCATAAAGATCTTTATTAATTGCTTCCAAATAAATGGATTAAGTTCTGGAATATAAATGGTCAATTTACCTGCCAGAATGCCAAACTACACGATACGGCTTCGTCGGATGCATACGAATAACTTACGCCTGTCATAATGAAGTTTGATTGGCCGGATCACCGCATAAAATGTATTGCTTTAGTAAAATATACTTTACCTCAGAGAAATTAACATGAAGCCGGATCCTCCAACAAGCTTCTACGGATTATTTTAGCAACAAGATCGTACCGTTATATTCAGCAAGTTTACCGTTGTTAAACTCTATACTAATCTTATACGGATAAATACCTGGATCGATTGGCAATCCCTTGTAGCTACCATCCCATCCGTTTGACGATTCGGAAGCGGCAAAGTTTTCTTTCCAGAAGATAACTTCACCCCATCTGTTGTATACAGACATTTGCCTGATCAGCTTCACACAGCTATTTCCGTAAACAAAGAAGACATCATTTGTATTGTCCTGGTTAGGAGAGAAAGCCTCCGGCATATAAACACCACATTGCTTAACCGTAACAGAGATATTAGCCTGACGGCTACAAATTTTGTCATTCCCTTCTACTGTAATTGTATAAACCGTGGAAGTGGACGGGCTGACCCAGGTATCTGCACAATTAATGCATGTTATATCATGCGCTGGTTCCCACAAATAGCTATAGTTACCAAGTGGTTCGACCTGCACCTGCAGCTCAACACTGTCTCCCTGCACTATGCTTATTTGAGAAGCCACTGACAAATCTAGCTTAATGATCTTTAGATTGGTCGTAACGGTGCTGTCGCATCCTGTGCTTAGAGGAATAATATTGATGTAGGTGCCCGAAACACTGTACGAGGAATCACCAACCATCAGGGTTGAACCTTCACAGATACTAATATCCTGAGTATATTTGACCCGCGGATTTACTGTCAGATTCAATGTTACCGTACTATCACAAACCGAACTTTTACTAACGTTTCTCACAAATGTTCCACTTGTGCTATAAACGGTATCTCCTACGGCAACCTGCTCTCCCTCGCAAATAGACTTCGTAATGGTGGTGTCTGCAGTACTGAATTTAATTGTATAATCCAGCTGAAGTGTACAGGATTTGTCAAGGCTAGCCAGCGGTACCAGGGCAACGCTGTAAGTATCTCCCAGGTTGGCTTTCACCCGGATGACCTGTGTAGTCTCGCCATTGCTCCAAGTATATTGACCGAAGCCATCGGGCGCGACCAGCGTCATGTATCCATTTGAATCCGGGCAGTTGGACGCAATAGTGATCTCACTTTTTAAGCACTGCGCATCAAAATAGGCATAGCCAAAATGCCCTCTCTGTGTACAGCCATGGGTGGTGACCACAATCGTAATTGTTTTCCCAATGTAGTTGCGAAGATCAATGGCACCTGTAGTCCAGTCGCGGTATTGTATATCGCCTGAGGTCTGAAATCCATCTACCGTATTAGAGCCCTGCAGCTGTATATCATAATTGCTGCAGGAAAGATTATCTCCGTTCGCATCATAGATTTCAATTACAAATCCAGGTTTTTGATAAGACTCATGATTCTGCTGGCCAGCTCCGCTGGTGTTTTGAAGCAACACGGCAAACTTGTATTGAAACAGCGTATTGTCTTTGGTTACCTGATAATCGGCTTTAATCCTTGTAAAGTGTGTTCCGGTAGTCATGTTACCAATACGTATTGAATGTGTGCTCCCAGGTGCGACGGTCGAAATTGAGGGAATTTTGGGATCGTTTCCATCACTTAAACTGGTTACATAATGCTCCGTGCCTTGTGTCCCGGAAGTTTCGTTGAGATAAACCACTTTCTGGTTCTGGTCTGCAACTATTCCGTAACTCAGGCTCCAGCCTGACGTGGAACCCTTTTCAAAACCGATATTGTCGCAATCAACCTGAGCAGTCGCATGTAAGCAGACCAAAGTCATAACAGACAGGAATAATAAAAATCCTTTCATAAGAGGGTTCGATTTTCTTTTAAAACTTTCCCTTTTAAATACGCAGTTGACCCTCTCTATGTTGCAGCCAAATCACGCCCTGTTAACGCCCCAGATGTTAATATGCCCACCGTGAAAAGCGCCCGAAAAATCACCGCTTCTCATAATCGCTGTATGACAGGCGAATTCAATGAGTGAGTGCCGGAATGTTGATACGGTCATTAGGGGGTATCCAATTTTCTAAGCAGGTCTTTTAAGTCTACAGTCCTTATGTCAAAATCGAAGGGGCATATTCAACCAAGAGGTTAAATTAACAGATGGTGCAAAAACATCCAATGCTTGCAAGAAGTCCTGCAGATGGTATTCCCCTACGATTCGCTGCGCGATCGATAACCCGTTCTGGAAGCTGACCGGTTTTTACCTCTTCACCATATTTAGGCGCATATTTATAGCGGATATTCGTTTTGATCAAAAAGCGGGCAGGTTCTTAATCCAGCTCATCGGTAACTTCCATTCTAACGGTTTGTATTTAAGGCTTACCCTGGTCGAACTCGACGCTACACCAATTAAGATAATTTGATTTGCCATTTAAGATCCAAATCGTGCTCATATCAAGTTTCGCTATTGATTATTTTATCAAACAATCCACTAAGCAAGGTTTTGCTGGAATTGTCAAACTCACTTACTTTTGGAGACATTCAGCAAATAAGATTAAACACTCCGGCGCTTTAATAAAATTTGATAGAAAATTCATTATTTATATTAGGTTTGTCGAATAGCAGCCATAATCTCAAGTTGTTAAGGGGTAAGTTGCCTTGCAGTTTTCGAATTGTTTGGCACAATTATTTGTAAAAATTATTACTTGACTAGCAGGTTGATAAAATACCTTGAGCTGATATATAACTAAAAAACCATTCGTTATTATGCCTGCCATGTAAGACATTTATTATGGCGATAGTTTCTTGTTTAATTCCAGCCTTATTTAAAGAGACTTTATGGGAAACCCTGCCGACAGTGATTTAGATAAGCTTTTTCAAGGGCCGGGCGAAATGCGCGCCATTTGCCGGACCTTCAAGTGGTCACAAACCGTTTTAGGAGGCAGTAGTCAGTGGCCTCAATTTCTACGTGCATCCGTTCAATTAATTTTGGCTACTCCTTTTCCAACTGTCATTCTATGGGGAAACGAACTTGTTCAAATTTATAATGATGGCTACCGGGATCTAATGGGTGATAAGCATCCATCAGGACTTGGCCAACCTACCCAGGAGTGCTGGCCTGAGGTTTGGCACATCAATGAGCCCATTTATAGGCGGGTGTTTCAGGGCGAGTCATTTCGTTTTGATGACGCACTTTACCCCATCAATCGTTTAGGTTACTTGCAGGATGCCCGTTTTACCCTAGCGTATAGCCCGGTGCTTATAGATTCAGGTGAAGTGGGTGGCATTTTGGTGACAGTACTGGAAACGACTCGCCAGGTACAAGAGAAGAAGGATGATAAGCAGGCGTTAACCAATAGTGAGCAGAAGTTTGGCCACTTGGTCACAGCCACTTCGGAAATTATTTACACGATGAGCCCTGACTGCCAGCAAATGTTTCAATTGGTAGAAAAAGATTATCTGACCAGCGCAGCTTCGCCCAAGGGCAACTGGCTCGAAGAATATATCCCGCATACTGAGCGCGAACGTGTCCAGGGACTCATTCGACAGGCCATTGAGGGGAAGGTGCCATTCGAAGCGGAACACCAGGTTTTTCGCCGGGACGGATCTGTTGGTTGGGTATTTTCCCGTGCAATCCCTATTTTGAATGAAGCAGGCGACATCCACCAATGGTTAGGGGCAGCCAGTGATGTTACCAAGCAAAGGCAGGCAGACCAACGGTACCGTATGCTATTTGAGTCGATTGATGAAGGTTTCTGTTTATTAGAGCGCGTTGACACTCAGCAGATTGATTTCCGTTACCTGGAAGTAAACCAGGCATTTCTGCAACACGCAGGCGTTGGAGAAGTAACAGGTAAAACAATCAGGGAAGCATTCCCCGAAGCTCCGCAAGAAGCTTATGCCCTTTACGAAAAGGTCTGGCAAACAGGCCAATCAGTTCGTTCCGTAATCGATGTAAAAAGTATCGACCGGGTTATTGAGCTTTTTGCATTTCTCGTTGAGCAAGGTGCAAATAGGCAGTTGGCTGTCATCTTTAAAGATATCACCCAAGATAGTCGTAATCAAACTCGCCAAGCCCTTTTAGATGATGTAAGCCAGGAACTGGCCACTTTAAATAATGTTGACGAAACCATGGAAGGGCTTGGTAGCAAAATCGTTAACCATTTCAAGACTTCAAGGGTTGCCTTTAGTCAGGTAGGGAAGCAGGGTGTTAATGTAGTATATGATTGGCACCAATCAGACTTATTAAGTATGAAGGGGTCATACCCGATTGAGGATTTTTTAACAAGAGATTTCCAGCAGATATGTGGCACCGGTAAGACGCAGGTCATCCGCGACGTCGCTATGGATTCTGGCGTCATCCCGCAATTTGCAGAAACGATGAACGTCGCCTCATTTGTTAACATTCCATTGCCCCGGCACGGACAATGTCATTTTTGTATGACGGTGATGGATAAAAAGCCGCGTCACTGGCGGGAGGATGAAACTAAGTTAATGCGCGAGCTTGCAGAACGCATTTGGGCACGCCTTGAGCGCCTGCAGGATGAAAAAGCCTTGCGACAGGCGGAAAAGCGTCTCAGGCTTGCCACGGAAGCTGCCGATATGGCGACCTGGGAGTGGCAATTGGATACCAACCAGGTATTTTGGAACGCAGAGCATTTTAGAATATTTGGTCTCGAACCTCAAAGCAAGCCTGTTAAACCGGAGCTTTTCTTTGAGCATGTGCATCCGGATGACCGTGACCGCGTAGGGGCCCAGCTGCAACAGGCCCTGGATAGGGATGAGTTGTATAATTCGGAGTTTTGTGCAGTTCTTCAAGACGGTTCAACCCGCTGGATGAGTGGCTACGGGCGTGTGATGGAAAAAGTGAACAACCAGCCCGTCATAATGAGTGGGGTTATGTTTGATGTTACGGAGCGCCGTCAGGCTGAGCAAGCACTTAACGAATCCGAAGAGCGCTTTCGTGCCTTTGTCACCTCGACCTCTGATGCCGTCTACCAGATGAGCCCGGATTGGCAGCAAATGCACCAGCTAATAGGTAAGTCGTTTCTTTTAGATAATGCGACAAAGAATTCCAGCTGGTTGCAGCAGTACATTCCAATAGAAGACCAGCCATTCGTGCAGAATGCGATCGAAAAAGCAGTTGCGGCTCAGGTGCCTTTTGAATTAGAGCACCGGATTATATTGGCCACAGGAGACATAGGATGGACATTTTCCCGGGCAATTCCCAAATTTGACAAACAGGGTGAGATTGTCGGATGGTTTGGTACTGCCAGTGATATAACGGCTATCAAACATTCTCAGCAGGCCCAGCGGGAATCTGAACTGCAATATCAAATTTTGTTCGATTCAATTGACGAAGGTTTTTGTATTATCGAAGTACTCTTTAACCCGCATGGAAAGGCGATCGATTACCTTGTTTTGCAAGCCAACCCGGCACTTATCCGCCATACGGGGCTCATTGATGTGATCGGGAAAACGATGCGTGAGCTGGCCCCAGCACATGAAGAGTTCTGGTACGAAACTTACGGGCGAATAGCCAAAACAGGCGAGCCTGCCCGTTTTGAGCATGAGGCGACTGCATTGGGGCACTTTTATGATGTTTATGCTTTTCCTATTGGCCTGGCTGGTCAAAACCGGGTTGCTGTTTTGTTTAATGACATTATGGACAGGAAGACAGCGCAACAAACCCTGCAAGCAAGCCAGACCCGTCTGTCTGCCATATTTCAGAGTTTGCCAGTAGCAGTTGGAGAATTTGACCATGATGGCAAGGTTGTGATGGCCAATGAGGTGATGGATCGCTATCTGCCTTCGGGTCTTATGCCCTCCATGGATGAAACCCGTTATGATCGGTGGCTTGCGTATAATGCTGATGGTAGCCGTCTCCAAAGGAGTGATTATCCCGGTGCCCGTGCACTGCGCGGAGAGCGGGTACTCCCACCAGTCGAAATGCGATACACCATGGAAGACGGAAATGCGATATGGACCCATGTGGCAGCAGTGCCTCTTATTAATAACGAGGGTAAGGTTACCGGGCAAGTAACCATAATTACAGATATAGACCAACTCAAATCAGCTGAATATGCCCTGCAACAGGCTGACCGGCGCAAAGATGAATTCTTGGCGATGCTGGCCCATGAATTAAGAAACCCTATGTCTACCATACGTAATGGGTTGTCGGTACTATCTTTAACAGCATCAGAGCCAGATTCTGTTACGGAGCAAACCTTGACACTGATGGAGCGTCAGGTTGACCACCTGGTGCGCTTAGTGGATGATTTGCTTGATGTAAGCCGTATTACCCAAAACAAAATAGTGCTTAAAAAGGATAATATCGAATTGGGAGGACTAATATCTGAGGCGGTCATGGCAATTGGCGGCCAATACGCAGCGGCGGGCAAAAAACTGCATCTAACTGATATGATGGAGCGTCTCTACGTCCAAGGGGATACCACCAGGCTAAGCCAGGTGGTTACTAATCTATTAACAAATGGCCTTCGTTACACGGGTGATCAGGGCCAGGTTTGGGTAAGTATGAACCGGCAAGACGGTTATGCACTGATCCGGGTGGCAGACAACGGAATCGGACTTACAACCGAGCAGCTGTGCTCGATTTTTGATCTTTTTGTGCAAGCTGATAATTCTCTGGCCCGCGCGCAAGGGGGCCTGGGCATAGGTCTTACACTGGTGCAGCGTCTGGTCAAGATGCATGGCGGATATGTGGAGGCTCGTAGCAACGGATTGGGGCAGGGAAGCGAGTTTTTGGTCTACCTGCCAGTAGCAAATAAACAAATAACTTCAAAAGGTGTGCCTGACATGAGCGTTGGTCAGCGGTTGCACGGCGAGCACGTTTTGGTCATTGATGATAACGTCGATGCAACGATACTGGTTACATTACTTTTGCAATTAAAAGGATTTAAAGTGGAAAGTCGCAAAAGTGGTTTAGAAGGAATTAAAGCAGCCGAAACAACGAAGCCAGCGGTAATCTTGTGTGACATAGGCATGCCAGGAATGAATGGCTATCAAACAGCAAAAATGATTCGTCAACGGCCTTGGGGCAAATCTATTCCGCTGATTGCCCTGACAGGTTATGGTCAGCAGGAAGATAGGCAGTTAGCCCTGGACGCAGGCTTTGACAGTCATCTCATTAAGCCAGTTGACGTGAAAGAGCTGATCAGAATTATTGATGAACTAACAAGGTAAGTCAGATAACCATGCTACTGTTCGAGGCATGTGTCCGTATATCAGAAAAACATTTTATTGAATTCATAAGGGTATGTTACTCAATATAAATCATTTAATAATCAACTTCCTTAAAGTCGAATACATAGTGGAATATCCGCTTATTTAGAAATATTTAATGAATAATTTAAATGTGTTGACGTATTTAATAGATTTCAACCAGATAATGTTGGTTATCTTTAGAGATCATTTGCGTTCTTAAAAGAACCAGCCTTTAAACTTGATAGAAGACGGTTGAAATTACCATTTATCGCCTTTCTTCGTTAAGACGAACTGTAAGGCGGTAGCTATTGCTGTTGAAGTGATACAAGCCCGTATTTATTTTGAAACAATGAAGAAATACATGAATGGACATACTAACCTTTTTTAAAAGTTAATTTGGTCACTCATTTATTAAAAAAGCGATATCTGCGGGGGGGCGACGGTAAATCCATTGAAATAAGATCGTCATAAATGAACGGGACTGTTGGGCCCTCGGATTTAAAAAAAAATCTTTTTGAACCGTGTATGCCTCCATTTGCTCGGCTGGAACCTGATAGGTTGCAGAATGGTTTATTCTTTCTTCGCCCAGGTCATTCATCATCCATTCCTAGGCGAGCGCGTCAGGAATAATGGTTGGCATTCTCTCCTTGGCGTTATGGGTTTTGGTCATAAGCTCACTGGTTTTGGTGGTGACAGTGCTTACCGTATCCACTGTTTCCCCAGTGTCCTGACCAGTCTATGTCTGCCAGATACCTTCAATGTATAAATAGGACTGGTCTTTAACACTATGTAATGAGGATATTTTCAGGTGTTTTCTTGGGTTCACCCGTTCGTTTATTCGGGTGAAAAACATGGGTCCATTCGTAAAAGCCTGAAAATAAAATTAAATATCTGCCTTTAATAGCTGCTTAACGGTACATTTTACCTGAAAATAAAAGTTCTTCCCCCTTAGCGTTCTGAGTATCATAGCCATTCTGCCAGCTGCCAATCTTCTTTTTATAACCCCTTCTAAATTTTTGTACCTGACCACGGTTCTTACATCTTCCCGTTTGTTCAACTAGGGCAAAGTTGTCGAGAGTGAGATTCGGTCATCTATTATTGTTAAAAAAATGAGAATTAAATGGATGATAAGCTGTATTATGATAACCAAGCATGCAATCCCCAGGGATATGAGTTGTTGAGTTAACCCTTTAAAATAATTTGATACGGATAAGGAAAACCATTGTATTTTTTCTAGCTTTCACCAATAAATTGCCCTTACTCAACTCCATAATATGATTAGCCGTTATCGGTCTCTTTTAAATAATCAGGAAAGTCTTTTAGATAGGACTCGGATTAAAATATTGTTTGTATGTATAGTAACATTTCTAGTTTTACGACTTTCACTTTTAATCTTCCATCTCTATCATTTTCCACCAAAGCTGTTTTGGCCTATTTTCGTTTTTCCGTTAATATGGTCGATTTGTCTTGGTCTACTGCTATTTGCCAGTTCCTGGAAAGTTGCAGCTAATTTTTTTATGGTTGCCATGACGGCAATTGTCTGGGTAAGCGTGGTGCTGATAAAGGAGAGTATGAATGTCGTAATAGCGCAATATTGTATAATTGTGCTTTCATGCGGTTACTACTTACTGGGACCAAAGAAGGGCTTAATTTATTCTATGCTCAATATTTTCCCTTTGGTCGCGGAAGTGGTCTTACAAAACTATTTTAGCTATCAATTGCCTGGAAATGTGTACATACCAAACGTAATGGCGTTTCCTGTGTTAATTATCAGCAATTTCCTATTGCTTGTGTACATTCACTATTTATTTTTCAACAATCATTTATCTGTTGATCAGCAAAAAGATGTACTCAAAAATGAGCTCGAGCATGCTCTGCGTATTTCGCGTAGGCAAGCAACTGCTAAGGGTAATTTTCTCATAACAATGTCCCATCAACTTCGGACGCCTCTAAATGTGGTACAGGGATCTACCAGTTTACTTCTTACAGGTTCGCAACTGCCAGAGCAAAAGGAGCATCTAAAGATACTTCAATTCTCCACTTCAAATTTGATGGCGACTATTGAAAATATCATCGATTTTACGAGTTTAGATAAAGGAGAATCGACACTTGCAAAAGAGCCTTTTGCTGTTGGTGAGCTTTTGAATAATATTTATCGATCTTTTCAATTTAATGCTGACCAAAAACAGATTGATCTTCTTCTCGATTCTGATCTTGCGTCAAAGGATCTTGTAATAAGCGGAGACTCACTGAGGTTGGGCCAAATTCTATTTCATTTGATTGAGAATGCAATCAAATTCACAGATGTTGGGCAGGTCCTTATAAGTTTGCGTTCTGAACAAATTGCATTGAATCAAATAAGATTAACTTTCAATATTACAGACACCGGGATAGGAATTCCAAAAGAACAAGTAGCAAATGCACTTGACCCATTTGCGGATATTGTTGTTGAAAATAGCCGGCAGCATTATGGCACAATTGGTTTAGCGATAGCGAGTCACCTTGTGCGTTTACATGGACAAGAAATGCTTATTGAAAGTCGGGAAGGAATAGGAACTAATGTTAGTTTTGCCATTAATTTTCCAATTCCTATTGAGCAACCGATTCATGTCATAGCAATATCTGAGGTTAGCAATCTGGCAGGTTACCGGATATTAATTGTTGATGATGAACCTTTAAATATTCTGGTTATGAAAAGGCAATTGGAACGATGGGGAATTATTGTTGACACCTCAGTAGATGGAATTCAGGCAATAGATAAAGTTCGGACTGAAGAGTACGATTTAATCCTTATGGATATCAATATGCCTAGAATGGATGGGTTCGAAGCTTCGTGGCGGATCAGGCAAATGGCCGATCCCATTAAAGCTAGCATACCTATATTAGTGGTCACTGGTTCGGTGGAGGCAGTTGCCGAGGGAATTAAAAAATCTCCTTATATAAATGACTTCGTCCTTAAACCTGCAAAACCCGAAGAGTTGAAAATTAAAATTATATCCCTGTTAAAAGTTGTTATGCCTGACGATGTCAAATAAGGAATGCTGAGAAATTACGAAGCTGTAAATTGCATTGAGACGATTTAGGAGATTTCGGTGAAATTGACCACGTAAATTCGTTAAGGCTGATCAGGTGATTTGGTTTAGATTGGCCAGTCTATCTCTTTTTTCTACCAACGAGTTACTTCGAAGATCTCAAAACAGGGCCTGCTTTCAATTTGCGACGGGATCAGGTAGTCTGAGGCACCGAATTTTCCAAATACTGTGAGGAAGGACATTACTACTGTTGCTGAGAACGGGGTTACCGTCGAACAACATAGCCGCCATGACAAGGAGCTGGGCGACTTATTTTGAATTGTCAAGCAACAAACTCCTAAAGGCAAGTTATTGAACCTGCAAGGCTGTATTCTGCAGAGAGATAAATAGCTAAGACCAACCGAAGTCGCTCGATATTTATACAATTTATTCAAAGGAGCTTGACGCTATGGATATTTTTGTATCTTTCGGTTAACTACCCTCTATCCTCAACGATTCATGATCAGTTTTAACGGGACTTTCCCATTTCGCGTATACGCGGACACGCCGTGCCGCTTCAGGCCTATTCTTTTCCTTAATTTCTTCTTCCTGACTCGCAAAGTGTAACTTAGCTAGGGTTTTTTTATGCTAAAATATTGGCGCCAGCTCAGCTGTGGCAACCCATATTATATGTTCGCGATCCGGAGAAATCCTTCTTTTCAATTTAGATATTACGCTAACAATTTCAACTCAACGTTCCAATGAAAAAATTTCTTGTTATCGGAATGCTATTTGTAATAGCATTTTCGCATCGGGTCATCGCACAAATTACACCTTCAAATGGCATCGTGTATGTAAAAAAAGGTTCAACAGGTAACGGAAGCAGCTGGACCGATGCCGCAGGCGAACTTGCCGATGCCCTAAAATTCGCTAGTGTCAGTAATGGTGGTGTCTCTCAGATCTGGGTTGCTGGTGGAGTATATAAGCCTTTATATTTGATTAATAGTCCCAGTTCCTACCAAGCTGTCGCGTACCGTAATTTCCTTATGGTTCATGATTTAAAAGTGTACGGCGGCTTTGCAGGTAACGAAACAACATTGGCAGAGAGAAATTTATCAATAACTGCTAATAGGAGTACTTTGAGTGGAGATATAGATAACATAAATGGACTATCTAACGGTGATGCTTATCATGTGGTCATTGCTCTCGGAAATTTGGGAAGAGCGGAACTGAATGGATTTACGATTACAGGAGGTTACCCGGCGGGATTAAGTTATATAACCATAAACAGTAATTATAACGTCATTATGAACTATGGTGGTGCTTTGTACACAGAATCTTCCGCAATTACCATTGCCAATGTGGCAATAAGTGGTAATGGTTCGCTTAATTCTGGATATGCGGTGTATAATTATAGGTCTAATACGGTTTTTTCCAATGTCATAATAAGTGGGAACAGTACATCGTCTATGTATAATATTTCCTCTTATCCTTCACTTACCAATGTAACCGTAAGCGGCAATCCAGGCGGAATTCTTAATATGTGGTCTGGCGCGAAGTTTTACAACAGCATTATTTACGGTAATAATTTTGGAGTTTCAGATGTTGAAAGCCCATCGGAATACAAAAATTGTCTGATTCAAGGAAATCCAGGCGGCACGGATATGGTAAGTTACAACGGTGCTACAAGCGATATTTTTTTGGACCCCTCTGCCTCGGGCCTGAGTATGGGTGTTGGTTATAGCCTTAAGGCAGGTAGCCCGGCTATCAACAAAGGCAATAATAATTTTGTAACTCAAATTACCGATCTGGCAGGCAATGCCCGTATCCGGGATAACACCGTAGATTTAGGGGCTTATGAATCACAAAGTGGTAATGTGGTTGTGGTACCCGATGCAAATGGAATTGTTTATGTGAAACAGCACGGTGCCGGTAATTTAACAGGTAATAGCTGGGCGAATGCGACACCCGAAGTAGCCGACGCCCTTCGGACTGCCAAGACCAATACCGCTATAACCCAGATTTGGGTGGCGGGTGGTGTTTATAAACCGTTGTATCAAGCAGATAATTTTGACATAAAAAATACAACTAACAGGGATAATTCCTTTGTTCTCGTCAAAAATGTAAAAATTTACGGCGGCTTTGCAGGTGTTAATGAAACTTCAATAACGCAGAGGGATCTGAGCAACAACAGTAATAGAAGTACACTGAGCGGTGATTTTGATAATTCCGGAGGCCTTTCAGCAAATGATGCGATCCACGTAATTATCGCTGCCGGATCTCTGGGCTCCGCCGAGTTGAATGGATTTACTGTAAGCGGTGGTTATGCTAATAGTTATGGTGATGTTATAGTGAACGAGGTATACATAGATCGGATTAGTGGCGGCGGAATATATAATATAGCTTCTACTGCAATAATAGCCAACGTGACTATTGCCGGCAATTCTGCTATATATGGCGGAGGGATGTACACTCAAGAAAATTCCTCTTCAGTGCTCAATCAGGTAATTATTACTGGAAACAGTGCAGGTTATGGTGGAGGATTATATAATTCTACTTCTTCGCCTAAACTTACCAATGTAAGCATTAATGGCAATTATGCCAGCTATGGAGGCGGAGTGTACAATCAGAGTTCAACACTTGCTTTTACTAATGTTACGCTTGCGGGCAATAGGGTAGAAACCGATGGCAGTGAGCTTTATTTGGAAAGCGGTACAGTCAAAGTTCAAAACAGTATTATTTTTGGCTCAGGTACCAATCCGGTTATTAATCCTGGAGGTACTATCCACGCATTTTATAGCCTTGTCTCGGGCATTAATGATATGGCCAATAATAATCTAAACGCTTCTGACTACACTGTTGATCAAATATTTGTCAATCAGGCCGCCGGTGACTACACACTTAAAGCAAGTAGCCATGCCATAAATGCTGGTAGCAATGAATTATATGCGGGCCTCAATACCAATACCAGAGACCTGGCTAATAACAGTCGTTTGCAAAGGAAAATCATAGATATGGGTGCCTACGAAAGTTCATATTTCGCCATTTTTCCTGATGTCAATGGGATTGTTTATGTAAAACAGCATGGCGCAGGTAATGTTAACGGCAGCAGCTGGGCAAATGCGTATGCCGAACTCGCGGATGTGCTGGTTGCCGCAAAAACTAATAACGCCATCACACAAATTTGGGTGGCAGGCGGTGTTTTTAAACCTTCGTACAGCCCGGCAGACAATAATTTTGGTATTGCTGACGGAAGAAACAATACCTTCTCATTGGTTAGCTATATACCAGTCTATGGTGGCTTTGCAGGTACAGAAAGTTCGCTGGGCCAAAGAGACTTAACCTTAACT
>NZ_JBXHAS010000018.1:0-62643 GCF_056895235.1 Dyadobacter sp. HNCC25DJ186 | reverse complement strand
CATTTTCGATTAATCCTATTCACTTTTCAAACTCTTAACCGGATCTAATAAAGCAGCCCGGATTGCCTGATAACTCACCGTCATCAGCGTTATGACCAGAGCACCGAAACTTGCCAGCACAAAAATCCACCAGGAGACCTCCGTCCGGTACTCATATTTTTGCAGCCAGCCATTCAAAAAATAATAGGCCACCGGTGCTGAAATAATACAGGAAATAACAACCAGGACAACAAAATCTTTCGAAAGCATTTGCCAGAGATTCGCGACAGAAGCGCCCAGTACTTTTCGAACACCGATTTCTTTGGTACGCTGCTCGGCAGTGAAAGTGGCCATTCCAAATAATCCAAGACAACTGATGAATATGGCCAGAACAGCAAAAAACGAGGTTAATTTACCAATTCTTACTTCCTCTCCGAATTTTTTCGCATACTGTTCGTCGGTAAATTTATAATCGAAAGGCGCTGCCGGGTTAAATTTTTTGAATACTTTTTCAATTTTGTTTATTGCCTCTGTTGATCCTGATTCAGGATTTATTTTAATATTGAAAACACTGGCCCAACCATATTCCAGAAAAAAAACAGTGCGAAAAGAAGCTTTGTATGGTGATTCCATGACCATATCTTTGATCACACCAATAACCTGATATGGTTTCCCGTCTGCTTTGATAATTGAACCAACAGGGTTTTTTAGCCCCATAAATTTCGCAGCCGTCTCATTGATCACAACACCGGAAGAATCAGTCGAAAACGACCTCGAAAAATCTCTACCCTCTTTAAACTGCCATCCCACTGTATTTCCAAAATCATGAGACACGGCCATAGTAGCAAAATTTCCTTGCGTTGCCGGATCCTTTCCCTCCCACTCATAACCATTGTTTATCGCAGCGATATAGGTAGTAGGATTCGACGACTGCGACATCTCTTTGACTACACCCGTTTTTAATAATTCACTTCTTATAGCATCATAGTGTCCATGCAATTCAGGTGTATTCATGGCAACCATGAGCAAATTATTTCTATCATATCCCACCGGACGGTTTTTAGCAAATTCGATTTGACGGAAGACGGTAATGGTGCCAATAATTAAAATAATAGAAATTGTAAACTGAACCACTACCAGAACTTTACGGGGAACAGCGGCGAAACTGCCAAGTTTAATTCTTGCAAAACCACTTCCTTTTAATACTTTAATTGGCTGAAATGAAGACAGATAAAGTGCAGGATAACTTCCTGCAATAAGTCCAGTCAAAATACTGAAACCTATACTGACAATCCAGAACAACGGTTCCTTCCATGGAAAAATCATCTTTTTATCTGCTACCTCATTAAAATATGGCAATGCGGAAAGCACAAAAATCACGGATAAAATAAAAGCAAGAGCCACCACGAGTAATGATTCGCTAAAAAACTGTGTGATCAGCTGACTTCTCAGGGAACCAATCGCCTTACGGATCCCAACTTCCTTAGCTCTTTTTTCACTTCTTGCTGTGCTCAGATTCATAAAATTGATACATGCCAATAGCAGGACAAAAACACCAATAATGCCAAAAAGCCAAACAAATTCTATACTGCCACCCGCAATTTTACCATTTTTAAATTCAGAATATAAGTGCCATTTGCTTAGTGGATGAAGGAATATCTTAGGCTTAAATACCGCGACCTGAGATTTGACTGCATTTAATTTAACGTTCTTGATTTTTGCAGACACCTTCTCCATATTCGCCTGGTCAGCAATTTGCACAAACGTAAGAAACATATTTGCACGCCATGGATTTGTCTTTTTCTCAGACCAGTTTTCGTTATTAATGTATAAATCCCAGGGTGCTATAAATGCCAGATCTTTAAAGTCAGAGTTATAGGGAATATTTTTATAAACGCCGGTAACTTTCAGATCCTGTTTGTTATTAACTTTAACGACCTTGTCAATCGGATCATGATCTCCAAAAAGTGCCTTTGCAGTTTCTTCCGAGAGCATAATGGAATTAATTTCTTTCAGACCTGCCCTTGTTCCCTTTACCATTTCCAGCGACAACATTTCTGTAATCCCCGGTTCCATGAAATTTCCTTGTTTAGAAATTTTTTGATCTCCAAAAGCCAAAATACGGGTGGACTGCCCGGACGACATAACTACATGTTTAAAGTCACTTCCATATTTATTACGAATCTCTTCGCCCATTAAATAAGGAACAGAACTTTGCGTAGTGACCTCATTATTGAAAGTCTGATTTTGCTTAATAATCGCGAGACGACCGTAGTTTTCAAAGGATTTGTTAAACGAAAGTTCATCAAAAATCCACAGCCCGATAAGCATGGCTACGGCCAGACCAGTGGCAAGACCAGCAATATTAATAAAGGAGTAAACCTTGTTTTTGATAAGATTCCTTCTGGCGATTTTGAAATAGTTGCTGATCATGACTTGTTATGTATAGGTTTTACAAGCTTTGCCGCTCAAATAGTTTGCCAAATATGTTTCGATAGGTTAAGTATTTTAAAATCAAATATTTACAAATACAAAGCGAACGAACAATGTCCGATAATGAACACTGTTCGTTCGCTTTGGAACGGCTGCTAACACCGATTTGCAATCGGTGATGCATGGTTTCGCGTTTGCAACGCGAAAAAGTAATCAAGACAACACCAATATATATTTCTTAAATACTAAAAATCAGTTACAATCCCACGTTCGCTCCGTCAAACCAAAACACCAACTAAAAAAAAATGGCATCCGACCAGTATTTCATCAGGAATCAAAACGCAATTTATTTTCTAACAATGACGGTAGTTGATTGGATCGATGTATTCACAAGAAAAGAGTACAAATTTCTGATAACCGACTCATTAATATATTGCCAGAAAGAAAAAGGTCTTCAAATTCATGGCTGGTGTTTAATGTCCAATCATCTTCATTTGTTAGCATCAGCAAAAGACGGCTATAATTTATCAGACATTCTTCGTGACTTCAAGAAATTTACCTCAAAAAAAATCGTTGCGGCAATCAATAGTGAAGTAGAAAGTCGTAAAGACTGGATGTTGTATCGTTTTGAGTTTGCCGGAAAGTTCAAGGTGAATGTAAAAGACTACAAATTCTGGCAGGATGGAAATCACGCTATGGAATGTTTTAGTTATGAATTCACAAAACAGAAGCTGAATTATATACATCAAAATCCTGTCAGAACTTCCATTGTAGATGAGGCTGAAAATTACTTGTTCAGTTCTGCTCGGAATTATGCCGGATTGAAAGGGCTGGTTGAAACAGACTTTATCTGATGTTTTAAATATTTTATTTTTTGACGAGGCTATTTATAAAGCTTTACTTTTGGTCGCGTTGCAAACGCTGGACAATGCAACACCGATTGCAAATCGGTGTTAGCTCTTTGAGATTATCGCAGTCAGCTCGCTTAGCGCATATAACGGTAAATTCATCAACCATTCTTCTTTTCTGAAATCAGAAATTGAAGTTCTGATTGTTAACGCCGGGCTGTATTTTTCATAAAACACCTTTAAACTTTTCGCCTTCAGATTTTCTTCCGCCTTCACTTCAACAGGAATAATTTTTCCTGAAAATTGGATAAGGATATCTATTTCCGCGGTTGCCTTTTCCGCTGACCAGTAATAGGTAGATATTTCTTTGAAAGTGATTAATTGTTGCATCACAAACTGCTCAGTTAATGCCCCCTTAAATTCTTCAAATAAAACATTTCCTTCCAAAAGCGTTTTTACATCCATATTCACCATTGCGCCCAGCAGGCCAATATCCACGATGAATAATTTAAACGCACCAAAGTCTTCATAAGCCTTCAGCGGTATGGCAGGTTTCGTGATCCTGTTCACTTTATAAATTAGTCCACAATCTATTAACCACGACATTGCCAATTCGTACTCTTTTGCTCTGGCCCCTTCCTTAATAATTCCGTAAATAAACTTCTTGTTTTCTTTTGCAAGCTGCGCCGGAATTGACTGCCATAACATTCTGATTCTTGGAACAATTTCCCGTGGCGCGTGTTTTGAAAAGTCTTGTTCATACGATTCCAGAATTCGCTTCTGAATATCTCTCACTTTATCAAAATCAGTATTTTTGGAAAATGACAATACCGCTTCCGGCATGCCACCGACATAATAATACTGCTTTAATAGCTGTATGTATTTTGTTTTAAATGTCTTAATCAATATCCAATCCTGACTTTCCAGGAGTTGAAGTAAGGGACCTTCGCCAAGGGCTTGTAGAAACTCAACAAAACTTAAAGGATGTAAATCTAAAAATTCAACTTTACCAACCGGAAACGAAGTTTGCCTGTTGAGTGCAACTCCGAGCAAGGAACCGGCAGAAATGATATGATATTCCGGGGCATTTTCATGAAAATATTTCAGTGACGTCAATGCACCTTGCGCCTCCTGAATTTCATCCAGAATAATTAAAGTATTTTCAGGATTGATAATGATACCGGTTTCTATTTGCAGAGCGAGAATTATTCGTTTGATATCAAAATCAGTTTCGAATATGGTGCCTAGTCTCCTGTTACTTTCAAAGTTTATATAAACAAATTGTTCGTATTCCTCTTTCCCGAAAGCCTTCATTAACCATGTTTTACCCACCTGACGAGCTCCACGAATCAATAATGGTTTGCGATTTTCCGAATTTTTCCATGCTAATAACTGCCTGAATTCTCTCCTCTCCATTCTCTGAGTACATTTATTCGTGGGATAATATGTACTAAATTACATTTTTTCCTTTGAATAAATGTGATACTCTACATTTATTCAAAGGAAAAAATGTAAATCACCGGATCATTTGCCATAAAAAGTAAAAGTATTGTATATCCCCCCCTGAATTTCACACACCAATCAGCTATTCAAACTGAAATAAAAAGTACTGCCCATACCAATTTCAGAATCCAGCCCGATTTTGCCTCCCTGTGCTTCAATGAATTCTTTACTGATCGCCAGCCCAAGGCCTGTCCCTGTTTTCGGACTTCCGGGAACCTGAAAATAGCGATCGAAAATTTTCTCCCGGTAACGGCTTTCAATACCTTTTCCCTGATCTTTTACAGAAAAAATAACGGCATTATTTTCCTTCTTAACACCAATTTCAATTTTAGTATCTTCCGAGGAATACCGGATCGCATTGGTAAGAAAATTGATCAATACCCAAGCCGTTTTTTCTGTATCCGCTTTTACCTCAGGGAGATTTTCGTCTGCATTCAACACCAGTTTGATCTGCTTCTGGTCGGCCTGTACTTTTACCGCCTCTGTCGCATACTGGATAATTTTGTAGGGACTCCCTTGTTGAATATTTAATTGTATATTTCCGGTTTCGACCTGTGAAAGATTCAGCAGTTCCCCTGTGATTTTCAGCAACCTGTTGCTATCATCTTTTATACTTTCAATCAATTGTTGCTGTTCTTCGTTAACCTCGCCGGTCTGTTTATTTTCCAGCAATTGAACACTCATTTTTATAGATGAAATCGGTGTTTTCAATTCGTGAGAGACCGTGGCGATAAAATTGGTTTTAGCAAAATCCAGCTCTTTGAACGGTGTTATATTTTTTAATACAATCACCTGACCAATAAATATCTTTTCCTTCTCACCTGTTGGCGTAATGGTAATATTTACAATTTCCTTTTCGAAATAACTTTCCTTGTTATCAGCGTATATTTTAAGGGGTTTTTCTTTTTCATGATCCGGTTTTGGGTTCACCAATCCTTGAACCAGCGAGCGGATCAGGTCATTATGCAATGCCACATCCACTGCTGCTTTCCCCACAACATCTTCTGCCAAAAGCCCTGAAATTTTCAAAACTTCATTGTTGGCAAACAGTATTTTTTTATTTTCGTCCAAACCCAAAACAGGCTCGTGCATGTTGTTGATCAGGGTTTCAATTCTTTTCTTTTCAAATAGTATTTTGGAAAGATTGCTGCTGTCATATTCTTCAAGCTTTTCAGCCATTGTATTAAACGAACCAGCCAATTCGCCGAACTCGTTTTTGCTGCCAAAATTCACCCGCTGAGAATAATTCTTCGCAGCAATTTCCTTTATACTTTCCGTCAGTTCTTTAATCGGATTGGCAATATTACTTGGCAGATTGACCAGCAAAGTAAAAGCAAACAAGAAGCAAAGCGTACCCGTGATCACAATCCATAAATTGGCAGAACGTGCGGTTTCTTTGGCTACCTCACTTTTACGTCGAATCGCCTCCATATTTAAACGCATCAACTCTGTGATATCTTTACGGATAACCTGATGAAGCAGCAAATTGGACGGATCCTGTTTTAACTGTGTCAAATGTTCGGAAATAGCGTCTGTTGCTTCCCGCTCCCCTATTTCCGTAACATTTTTTCGCTGCTTATTCAAGTTATCTTCAAACGTTAAAAATGCTTTTGTGCCAAGCTGCGTTTGATCCAGCGACATCAACATGTTGCGGGAATATTCGAGTGTGTTATAATTATCAACCAGAATATTTTCGGTATCGTTTTTCAAAACGTTGATATAACGCGCCGCGACCAATGACAGGATAATGATCATCAGAAACAGCAGGCCAACGCCGAGGGTTAATTTGGTTTTTATTTTCATCAGGACAAAATGACCAGGTCAATTTCAGAAACGGATAGCTTTTTCAATAACTGGTTAAAGATATTGGTGGCCAAAATTACTTTAAACAAACTCATATGCGGCTTACCAATACAAATTGTTGTGATTTGTCTTTGCTCGGCAACTTCCATAATCGTACGGGACACATGAGGACTTTCAACTCGAATTATTTCGCCTCCAAGTTCAGTCGCCAGCTTAAAATTATTAATCAGGTGACGCTGCTTATCAAGTGCAATTTTATCAGTACTTTCCTTCGGTGTTTGAACATAAAGTAACACCCAGGGACTGTTGTAATAACTTGCCAAACGGGCCGTTTTGCGGATTACGTTTTTAGAAGTTTTAGCATTACTGCTGATACAGGCCATAAATTTATTTGCCTTTAAAGCTGTCACACTCCGTGAAGTCACCTCCGTCTCCACTTTTCTGACCACCTGACTGGCCACTTCTTTCAGCGCAAGCTCACGAAGTTGCAGAATATTTCCTGATGTAAAAAAGTTATTAAGAGCAGTCGGTACTTTTTCGGCAGCATAAATTTTCCCTTCCTTCAAACGCGTAATTAATTCGTCTGCGGTAAGGTCAATGTTTACCACTTCATCGGCCTGTTGCAGCACACTATCCGGTATTCTTTCCTTAACCTCGACACCCGTAATTTGCTTGATCTCTTCATTCAGACTTTCAATATGCTGAATATTAACTGCGCTGATCACGTTGATTCCGGCATCCAGGATTTCCATGACATCCTGCCAGCGTTTGTCGTTTTTGCTGCCTTCAATGTTGGTATGGGCAAGTTCATCTACGATCACAATTTCCGGTCGAAGACTTATAACAGCCTGCAAATCGAATTCTTCCAGCTCCTTACCTTTGTAAAAAAGTTTTCGTCTTGGAATTATCGGCAAGCCTTCCAGCAGCTCGTGCGTTTCTTTACGGTTATGGGTTTCTATATAACCAATTTTCACATCAATGCCATTTCGCATCAATGTGTGGGCCTCTTGCAGCATCCGGAAGGTTTTACCTACACCGGCACTCATGCCGATGTAGATTTTAAACTTTCCTTTTCTGGATTTTTTAATCAGGTCCAGAAAATGTTTTACGTTGTTTTCTTTTTCAGTCATTAAAATGATAGTGCAACGGATGTTGTAACAAAGAAATTCCGGTTGTCGGCCCGGCCATCCTTTGTAAATATATCGTCTTTGCTGTTAAAAGCCCTTGCTTCGAGTCTGAACATTACATTTTGTGCAGGCAGGTAATCGAAGTTGGCAGAGTAGCCAAAAGTTTTAAAACCATTTGGCGTTCCTGTGCTAATAATCACCCCTTTTTCATCTGCATAATATTCACCTCTGGCAGCAATCCTGACCTTTTCATTCGGCATATACCGGGCAATCAAAACCGGAGTATACCACACATTGTAACTGCTGCTTCCTTTGCTTTTTTGTTGCACTCCAATGTCTAATCCGGCCGTCAGACCAAATTTATCCGTGAGCTGAAACTGACCGTAAAAGTTGTTAAAGTAACGCCACTGTCTGGTACTGTCCGGTTGCTCATTCCCAATATAAGTGCTCCAATTTAATGTTGCATTTGCAGAAGGTTTGTATGTTAATTGTGTTCCAAAAGCAGGCGTCTGGTTTCCAGGGATTTTCTGGATACGCTGCCAGCCGTTCAGATACATGGCCGCGGCATATAATTTTTCGTTTTGGCTGGTGTAACCAATTTTGACACCTGCCTCATAATATGGAGAATTTTCAGCCAAAACACTGCGTGTCAAATTCCAGTTGTCTTTTCCAATTGCACTTTCAAACCCAATGTGCGAAGGCATGATTCCGGCGTCAATCCAAAGGTTATTTTTCTTCGAAATTTTGAATCCCACGTTGGCTTCAAAAATATTTTTCAATAATCCTTGTTCCGCAGCCAGGTTATATTGCGGATAAGTACCGACCATCACAGCCAGATTAGCCCTTACATTTTCTGTATTATAGTTAACCTTAAAAAGTCCCAGATTTAAATTGACCTCGTTGTGCTTGTTGAAATTGTATAAAAATCCAGGACGTTCGTGGTTGGCTGGTTTATTGAAATCATAACTATAATAGGCTTCAACGTAACCTGAAAAAGTCAGAGGATTTGGTTTTGCTGTTTCAGTTGAAATGCTATCCTGGGCAATAGCAGGAATAGAAAAAATTCCTGCGGCAAACAAAATTAATTTATTCATTGTAATACGAATCAGTGTACTGAACTCTTGATTTTTTGTTGAGAATTTTAATTAATAACGTTGAGTAATTTATGCTTTTACTTAACCTGGTCAAGGGCCATGTTCAACTTCAAAACATTCACTTTGGCAGGTCCCAGAAGTCCCAGTAAAGGCGCTTCTGTGTTTTCTTCGATGAGTTTTTGAATGTTCTGCTCTGAAACCTTTCTTATTTTAGCGACCCGTTTTAGCTGAACGAGTGCAGCATTTGGAGAAATGTCAGGGTCAAGACCACTTCCGCTGGCCGTAACTAATTCCACAGGCACATCTTGTTTTTTAACTTCTGGATTGTGGACTAAAAAGGTATCGATCCTAGCCTGAACCATTTGAAGGTATTCAGGATTTGAAGGTGCCTTGTTGCTACCACCACTACCGGCTGCATTATAATCCACAGCCGATGGGCGGGAATTGAAATATTTATCCTCGGTGAAAGCCTGACCAACGTTGGTGTAATATTTTTTTCCGTTTTGAGTGATCACCTCGCCATTTCCATGGTTAGGAGCAAGTTGAGCAATTCCCCAGATGATAATTGTATAAACTCCGGCAAAGAAAACCAGCGTGATTGCAGTTAACTTGATTGCGGGAAATAGGTTCGTCTTCATGATAATTAAATTTTCGCTATTTTTGATAATAAACATTTGACTTATGTATCGTAAGGTATTTGTTGCCGAGACTGCTTCTCAATTGACCATCAACTTACCTATTGAATATCTCAACAAGGGTGTTGAAGTGATTGCTTTTGAGATAGATGACAATATTGATTCAGCTTATTTGAACAAAAAAAAGGCTACTCAAAATGCAATTCAATTCTTTAATACTTTACAAATTGACATGCGTGATTTTAAATTTGATCGTAACGAGGCTAATGAGAGATAGTTTCTTCATCGATAGCAACATCGCGGCTTGGTTTTTGAGAATAAGCTTACCATCATTAATCCCTTTTTATAAAAATTCATATTTATGGAAGCTGTACTAAAAATTAAATCTTCTGAGTTTACTGACGAATTGATTTCCAGAATCAAAGCTTTACTTAGTGTTTCAAAAGACAGCGAGGTCACTATTAGTATTACTGACAAAGCATCGCCTGGAATTCTTCGTGAAGAGACTCGTGATGCGTATTTTGCCAGGCTTGATAAATCGATTGAAGATTTCGAAAAAGGAAATGTTGTTTCGTTTAGCGGAGACAGCTTTGAACAGTTTGTCGAGCATATCTCGCAAGAATAAGCAATACTATTTTCTCTTTTCATCATTCGAATGTTTACAAACCGCCCAAAATTGCTCCTCCTTTTTGCAATAATTAAAACCAGATACTCACCAGCATATCAATCACCTTAATTCCGATAAAAGGCACTACAACACCGCCTAAACCGTAGATAAAAAGGTTTCTTCTCAACAATGCACTGGCTCCGATTGGTTTGTATGCCACACCTTTCAAGGCTAACGGAATCAGGATTGGAATGATGATCGCATTGAAAATAACAGCCGATAATATTGCACTTTCCGGACTATGAAGATCCATGATATTCAAACCTT
This sequence comes from Dyadobacter sp. HNCC25DJ186, assembly GCF_056895235.1. NCBI lineage: Bacteria > Pseudomonadati > Bacteroidota > Cytophagia > Cytophagales > Spirosomataceae > Dyadobacter > Dyadobacter sp. HNCC25DJ186. Next base: position 52,287 of record NZ_JBXHAS010000018.1, on the reverse strand, counting down.
GAAGCGCTGGAATTGAAGCGATAAATAAGGCTGGAATAATGGCGAAATATTTGGCAACGTCATTCGCAATGGAAAAGGTTGTCAGCGTACCACGTGTCATGAGCAATTGCTTTCCAATCTCAACAATCTCAATCAGTTTGGTTGGATCGTTATCCAAATCCACCATATTTCCTGCTTCTTTTGCTGCCTGGGTACCGCTGTTCATCGCTACGCCAACATCCGCCTGTGCAAGTGCCGGCGCGTCATTGGTACCATCCCCCATCATCGCAACCAGTTTTCCACTTTCCTGTTCTCTTTTGATGTAGTTCATTTTATCCTCCGGCTTGGCCTCTGCAATAAAGTCATCCACACCAGCTTTTTCAGCAATAAACTTGGCAGTAAGAGGATTATCACCCGTAACCATCACCGTTTTTACGCCCATTTTCCGAAGACGCTCGAAACGTTCACTGATACCAGGTTTGATAATATCCTGCAATTCAATCACACCCAGCACTTTTTCATTTTCTGTAACCACGAGCGGCGTTCCACCGTTGTTTGATATAGCCTTTGTTTTTTCTTCAATATCAGCCGGAAAATTATTTCCTGCTTTTATTGTCAGATTTTTCATAGAATCAAAGGCACCTTTACGAATTCTGATTTCATCAAAATCAACACCTGAGCTTCTTGTTTCAGCAGTAAATTTAATGAAGGTTGGATTACTCAGATTGGCATATGTTGACGGATTCAAATTTGCAAGTTCCAGAATTGATTTTCCTTCCGGTGTTTCATCAGCAATTGAACTTAACACTGCACATTTGATAAAATGATTGTCCGTCACACCTTTGGCCGCATAGAAATTTGTAGCCTTTCTGTTACCGATCGTGATCGTTCCGGTTTTATCCAAAAGCAAGACGTCGATATCACCAGCTGTTTCTACCGCTTTACCCGATTTGGTAATCACATTGGCGCGAAGCGCTCTGTCCATCCCGGCAATACCAATCGCTGAAAGTAAACCACCAATCGTTGTCGGAATCAGACAAACGAAAAGCGAGATAAAAGCAGCAATCGTAATCGGCGTATTGGCGTGGTCCGCGAATGGTTTCAAAGTCACACAGACAATAATAAATACAAGTGTGAAACCAGCCAAAAGGATCGTCAGTGCAATTTCGTTGGGAGTTTTCTGGCGACTGGCACCTTCTACCAAAGCGATCATTTTGTCAAGAAAACTCTCGCCCGGCTCTGTCGTTACCATGACCTTAATCTTGTCAGACAAGACCTTGGTACCGCCTGTCACACTACTTTTATCACCGCCGGCTTCACGAATTACCGGTGCACTTTCACCTGTGATCGCACTTTCGTCGATCGTGGCAAGACCTTCGATAATCTCTCCATCCGTTGCAATATTATCACCCGCTTCACAGATAAAAACATCGCCCTTTTTCATGGAAGCAGACATTACCTGTTTTGTTGAAACAGAGAACCCTGGCTTGTTTTCAATAACCAGTCTTGCCGGTGTTTCTTCTCTTGTTTTACGCAAACTATCCGCCTGCGCTTTTCCTCTTGCTTCTGCGATTCCTTCTGCGAAATTGGCAAAAAGCAGTGTCAGCAAGAGAATAAGAAAAACAGTGAAGTTATAGGCAAAACTACCCTGGGATTCTTCACCCATCAAAGTCCAGATACTTACCACCAGCATAATCACCGTTCCGATTTCCACGGTAAACATCACCGGATTACGGAACATTATTTTGGGATTCAATTTTACAAATGCCTGTTTGAGGGCTTCATTAACCAAGTCCTTCTGAAATAAGGACGTATCTTGATTTTTCATTTCATTATGGCTTTTGGCCGTTAGCGATTAGGTATTGGCTACTTTTCGATCTGTGAAAATCTGTCGCCTGAACAAATTTTCTGGTAGCCTTTAAATTATTTATGAAATCGATTCTTAACGCAACGTGAAATATTCAGCGATCGGACCGAGCGTTAGAGCCGGAAAAAAGGATAACGCTGTGATAATCACAATAACGGCCAGAATCATAATCCCAAAAGTTGAAGAGTCAGTTTTCAAAGTTCCCGCACTTTCAGGAATGTATTTTTTATTTGCCAGAAGTCCTGCAATAGCGATCGGGCCGATGATTGGAATGAATCTTGAAAGAATAAGTACAAAACCTGTTGAAATATTCCACCATAAAGTGTTATCGCCCAAACCTTCAAACCCACTACCGTTATTCGCTGAGGATGAGGTATATTCGTAGAGCATTTCCGTAAATCCGTGGAAGCCTGGGTTGGCAAGCGTGGCAGAAGTAATCGTAGGAAATGCAGCGGCCAATGCAGTACCAACCAGAATCAGGAATGGGTGAAGCAAAGCAACGATCATCGCAATTTTCATTTCACGCGCTTCAATTTTTTTACCCATAAGCTCCGGTGTTCTACCCACCATCAATCCACTGATAAACACAGCCAGAATAATGAAGATGAAAAAGTTGAGCATACCCACACCGACACCACCATAAAACGCATTGGTCATCATCGCCAGTAATTGGGTCATTCCCGAAAGTGGAGTGTAACTATCATGCATGGAGTTGACAGAACCGGTTGAAATAACGGTTGTGGCTATACTCCAAAAAGCAGAAGCGGTAGTACCAAACCTGACTTCCTTACCTTCCATCGCACCGGCATTGTTATCGATACCCATGGCGGTGATGGCGTGATTGCCACCGTTTTCCCAAATAATAGTTGGCACGGTCAGAAGTAAAAATCCGATTGTCATTACTCCGAAAATCATCCAGCTCATTTTTCTTCTTTTCAGAAAGAAACCAAAAGCAAAGATCATAGCCATTGGAATGATAATCTGTGAAATCATTTCAACCATGTTGGTCAGATAGTTCGGGTTTTCCAAAGGGTGAGCAGAATTTGCTCCATAAAATCCACCACCATTCGTACCCAAATGTTTAATTGCAACAAACGCTGCGACCGGACCTTTGGAAACCTGCACGGTATCTCCCTGCATGTTGATGATGGTATCCTTTCCATCAAAAGTCATCGGCGTACCGTTGAAAGCCAGAATTGTAGCAACAAGGATTGAAAGCGGAAGCAAGATTCTTAGACATGATTTAACCAGGAAATTGTAAAAATTACCAAGTTTTTCTGTGGTGCGTTCGCGCAAGGCCATAAACAAAACAGCCGCCGCCGCCATACCTGTCCCTGCTGTTACAAAATGCAGGAACATAAGGAATAACTGAGACAAATAACTAAGTCCCGATTCTCCGGAGTAATGCTGTAAGTTACAGTTTACAACGAATGAGATGCTTGTGTTAAATGCCAGATCAGCCGTTTGTCCCGGATTTCCGTCAGGGTTTAATGGCAACCAGCCTTGGTTCATCAGAACAAACATACCCAATACAAACCAGACCATGTTGATTGTGATGAGCGAAAACATGTGCTGTTTCCAATTCATTTCAGCTTTTAAGTCAATACCGCTGATTTTGAAAAACAGTTTTTCAATGGGGTTAAAAACAGGATCCAAGGAGGTTTTTTCGCCTGCATAAACTTTTGCAATGTACTTGCCAAACGGTATTGCGAAGGCAACCGTAAGGACAAACATGGCAATGATTCCAAATAATTCAGTGTTCATTTTTTCTATTTTTTAATTCGATTTCGTTTTCCGGTTTTCGATCCGGTTAGAACTTTTCAGGTTTGATCAACACGTAACAGATATAACCAAACACACATATTGAGACTATGAAGAGCGCTGCCATGATTAGATATTTTCAAAGAAGTTTACTGTTTTGTAGAAGAGCGCGAAACATAAAATTCCGCCAGATACTAAAAGGATTGTGATCATACTATTTTAAAATTTATTGAGTGACAGCATTTTCATTTATTAATACCAAATTTATTCCGACTTAATTAGTCATTACTTAACTCACTTTAAATCAAAAAGATAACATCATAAACACCAACCTAGACCCAGAAAAAAGCAACTCAAAATGATAGGATTTTATCAGAATGAAAGGTTTGAAGTGAAGCAGCATTTCAAGCTTTTCCATGACCTAACAGGCGTTGATTTGTTTGATGTATTCCTTTTTCAAGGCATTTGGAAGTATTTTTTCGGTGTTGAAATGTTTCAATTCAAGCATACCGGAAACAGAATATAGGTAGACGTTTGAGATCGCTCTTTGTGTTTCTTTATTACCATTGATAAACAGATTTTCAGCAACAGCGAAACATTTTTTCGCGCGCGATATATTGCCTCTGACAATCATGGTTTGGGTAAGGTCTGCGAACTTCTGCATCTGCTTGTAAATCCCTCTGGATATTTTCCTTTTCATCGTTTTTGTAAATTGATAGTTGATTTATTAGATACCAAAAACGAACCTAATCTAAATTTTACCCAACAATCGACTGACTATCAATACAATAGGAAGAATAATTAAATTACCGCATAAAAAAAGCCTATCAGATTGATAAGCTTTTTAGATTTTTTCTCAAAATGGAAACGCGCACTCAGACTTTTGCCCAATCTATTTTATCAGCCGTTAGCGGAATTTCACGAAGCCTTGAACCTGTTGCATGAAAAATTGCATTGGCGATGGCAGCAGCCGTTGGGCCCTGCGCCGCCTCTCCTGCACCGAGCGGAGGTTTTTCCGGCCGGTCAATTAGTATGACCTCAGTATCAGGGACATCTTCGAAACGAAGAATCGGATAGCTTTCCCAGGTTTTACTTTGAACACCTTTTTCATCATAAAGTACCTGTTCCAAAAGTGTCCAGCTCGCAGCCTGAATCATTCCGCCGGAAGTTTGATTGATAATCCCGTCGCTGTTGATCGTTTGCCCGGCATCAATTGCTCCAGTCAATTTTGTAACTTTAAATGATTTTTTAACCGGATCAATTGTCACTTCGGCCTTGACAGCAAAATAGGACGCTGCATTTTTGTACTGTGCGAATGCAATCCCCTCTCCAAAATTCACCTGTTTATTATTCCGCCAGCCAGCTTTATTTACCAGCGTTGTAATAACTTCTTTTGCACGCTCATCCGTCAAATGTTCCAGACGAAATTGCACAGGATCTTTCCCCGCCTTTTCGGCCAGCTCATCCATAAAGGATTCAAGCGCGAAAATATTGGCATAGGCACCCAAACTACGCAGCGCAGAGGTACGAAGCGGTCCTTTAAAATTGTGCAGGACAACTTTTCTGTTTTTTAAATTATATAATGGTATCGAGTTTCGGTGGCTTCCTCCGGAAAAACCGCCGGTCTGGAAATAAAAAGGTTTTTCCAGATCACGGGCAGCAATAAAATGGCCTGCCTTTCCTCCTGGCCTGCTGCTATGTGTATCCGACCACAATTCGGTATACCAGGAACTAATCTTTCCTGAATCATCCAAACTTGCTTTTATTTTAAAAATCATTGCCGAACCGAAAGGCTCCCAGGTATGCTCGTCTTCCCGCATCCATTGCACACGCACGTGTTTTCCCTCCATTTGCATTGCCAGTAATGCAGCATCCGCGGCCACATCGTCGGCTCCGTTATGACCATAACAACCAGCTCCCGGAACGCCGATCGTTCGGATATTTTCCTCAGGAATTTTCAAAAGATCTGACAGTGTTTTACGCAAAGGATAAACTCCCTGACTATGCGTCCAGATTGTCAACTTATTTTTTTCCCAGAAACCAATTGCGCAGGACGGACCGATGGAGCCATGGATATGATAAGGACGTTTGTAAATGGCCTCATATTTCTTCAAATCCGTTGCCAGGGCTTCTTCAACATTCCCTTCTTCTTCAACAGTTTCTGATGAGGTAGTGCTGTTTAGCATATCGGTATATAAGTCTTTTTGCAAAGGAGAAATGGACGGACTTTCCCACTTTGCCAATTGTTTCATTCGATTAAGGGCCTTTATGCTCTGGTATTCGTCAACTGTTATCGCAGCCACGAAACTGCCATTTACTACAACTTTTAAAACGCCCGGCAAAGCCAATACTTCGCTTTTCGGAAGTGATAAAAGTTTCGCGTTGTAAGTCGGCGGCCGCAATACCCTGGCATGCACCATATCCGGAAAACGAAGGTCCTGAACATAATATGGTTGAGCGGATGCCATGAGCGATAGATCTTTACGAGGAACAGGTTTGCCGATTAACTTGTAGTCCAAGGGAGATTTTACCGGTGCCTTTCCCGTCACTTCAATTTCAAACCGCCTACCATTAATCAATTCCTGATAAGAAACCGTTTGCCGATTTATTTTTGATATTACCTTTCCATTTTCTACAAAAAGGTTTTCCGCTGTCGTTCCCATTTTTTTCTCAGCCAAAGAGAGTAAATATCTCCGGGCTTCGCCGGCCGCATTCCTGATCGCTTTGCCACTTCCTTCAATGGAAGCACTGCCGGCCGTGTAACGCTCGTCTTGCGTTCGGGCAGTGTCAGCAATAACTATCTTAACTTTTTCCATGGCCACATCGAGTTCCTCCGCAGCAATCTGCATCAAAGCAGTTTTTATCCCCTGCCCCAACTCCATCTTGCCCGTTAGAACCGTTACGACGCCATCTGCATTCAGGGTAATCCAGGAATCAACAATGTTCTTTTTACCAGTATCTCCCCATAAATCAGTCTCAGTATCTTTTAATTCAAGAAAAGGGATCAAATTAAACCCTACAATCAACTGACCGGAATTCTGTAAAAACTTTCTCCTGGAAACATTAAAATTATTATGATTTTCCATATTATTCATTCATTTTCTGAGCTGCATTTTTCACCGCCTTTATCATTCTGGTATGCGTTCCACACCGGCATAATACACGTTGAAGTGCCTGCCGGATTTGCAGATCAGAGGGATTTTTGTTTTCACTTAACAAAGCCTTGGCCGAGATAATCATACCATTCAGACAATATCCACATTGGGCAGCCTGTTCTTCAATAAATGCTTCCTGAACAATATCAAGTTTATTGCCCTTTGCCAACCCCTCCAAAGTAGTAATGTCAAACTCCTGCGCCGCGGAGGCAGGAATAACGCAGGACGGATTTGCTTTTCCATTCAAAAGTACCATACAACTGCCGCAGCGTTCAATGCCACATCCGTATTTCGGACCATTCATTTGCAGATTATTTCGAAGAAAATAAAGGAGCGGCATATCAGGATCCACATCCCCCTGATAAGATTTTCCATTTACTTTTAGCGTGATTTTAGCAGCCATACAGTTTTCCTTTTTTACTGATAAACCATAAAAATCAAGCCAACCTTATGAGACTGAATGTTATAAAAAAATCCCGTCAACCAAAATAAATTGGTTAACGGGATTTCATTTCGCCAAAAATTATTTAGATATTTTTCTTTTTAAGTTCTTTAACGGCAAAATCCGCGGCTCTGGCCGTAAGTGCCATATAAGTCAATGATGGATTCACACAAGATGCCGAAACCATCGCAGCGCCATCCGTAACGAATACATTTTTAACAGAATGCATCTGGTTATTTCCATTCAAAACCGACGTTTTTGGATCACGACCCATACGAGCGGTTCCCATTTCGTGGATTGCCATACCGAGATAAGATCCGTTGTCATGCGTTTTCACATTTTTTACACCAGATTTTTCAAGCATTTCAGCGGCGTCGTTCTTCATATCCTTACGCATTTTCATTTCATTTTCGCGTAATTCTGCATCAAAAACAACCGTTGGCATTCCCCATTTGTCTTTTTTCTCTTTATTCAGGAACATTCTGTTTTCATGGTATGGCAATGTTTCACCAAAACCGCCAAAACCCATTGTCCATTGTCCTGGTGTTGTAAGATCTTCCTTGAAATCAGCACCGAAAGCAAGTTCAGCCACATTACGCTGCCAGCCCTGGCGACCTCCGCCGCCCTGGTATCCGAATCCACGAATGTAATCACGTTTGTCATTTCCAATATTCTGGTAACGCGGCACATAAATACCATTTGCACGACGACCGAAATAATATTTATCAAGATCGCCTTCCCAAACACCACTGGCACCTGTACGGAAATGGTGATCCATTAAGTTATGTCCAAGTTCACCAGAATCATTACCCAAACCATTTGGAAAACGATCCGAGGTAGAGTTCAAAAGAACTAATGAAGTACCGATGGCGCTGGCACAAACGAAAATTATTTTGGCAAAATACTCACGCTCCTCCAAAGTCACAGAATCTGTAACCTTCACGCCAGTCGCTTTTTGTTTAACCTTATCATAAACGATTTCCCTCACCACAGAATCAGGACGAAGTGTCAAAAGTCCTGTTTTTACAGCCGGTGGTAATGTACTGGATTGCGTACTGAAATAAGCGCCGTATGGACAGCCATACGAACAACGGTTCCGGTACTGACATGGAGAACGACCACCTTCCAGCTGGATTTTGTCCGGCTGTGAAAGGTTTGCAACCCTTCCAATCGTCATCGTACGACCTGGAAATTGCTTTTCAAGTCTCTTACGAACTTCTTTTTCCACATGGTACATCTCCATTGGCGGTAGGAAATCACTGTCCGGGAGTTGGGGCAAACCCAGTTTTTCACCAGAGATTCCTACATGTTTTTCAACATAAGAATACCACGGTGCGACATCTTTATAACGGATCGGCCAGTCGACCGCAATTCCGTCTTTCAGATTCGCTTCGAAATCCAGGTCACTCCAACGATACGACTGACGGCCCCACATAATCGATTTCCCACCAACGATGTTGGGTCTGAACCAGTCAAATCTTTTCTTTTCCTCGTACGGTGAATCCATATCGTTCATCCAATACTTTTCCGTCATCTCATTATACGGATAATCGCGCGAAAGAAATGGATGTGTTTCTTTTTGTTTCACCGTCAAACGACCATTATATTTCATATCCCAGGGATCCTTCAACGCGTTTTCGTAGCCGGTAACGTGTTCAAGTGGTTTTCCCTTTTCAAGCATCAATACTTTTAAACCTTTTTCAGTCAACTCCTTCGCTGCCCAACCGCCGGAAACACCCGAACCGATTACGATGGCATCGTAGGTCATATCTTTTACTGCATCAACATTTAAATTCGCCATGGTGATAATACTTTTAATAAATTTAGAAAGGTTAAAATCTTAAAGTGCCCAGGTTTTTTGTCCTTCTTTCATCGGATAAGAGCCGTCGAATCTGCCGGGAATAGGCAAATAATCCAGCGCCTGAGTCGCTCCGATTTCAGATGTGAAATAACCAGTTACTGTAAGCCCCTTCATTTGCAGAAAAAAAGGTTTGTCCGCCGTCGTGCTGCGTTTTACGATATCATTTTTCTGAGTTGCGTCAAGTGCTGCAAATCCTTTTCCGTAAACATCATTACTGCTTTTATTTAACCTCTCAACACCAGCATAAAATTTCTGCTGTTCAGCTTCAACATAACAATCACGTATGACCCGCGTGATAAATTTTTCAACGCCGGCTGCTTTGGCACCAGGCGTTTTTGTAGTTGGAATAATAACATCGGCAATTTCAGCCAGCAGCGCTTCCTGCTCTGCGGTAACTTCGACAGATGGGCCGAAATTCAGCTTTTCTCCCATCACACCAGCCATTAAAGGTGCTGAAACAACGCCTCCCATCAGAAGGGTCAATTTTTGAACGGCTTCTCTACGATTCATCTCAAAAGAAAATAGTTAATAATTGATTCAGGATTTGTTCTTGAAAGTCAGACGCAGAAGATCAACCGACGCCATGTTTTCAAATAACTTCGTAAGTTAAATAAATACAACTGTTAAATTAACAATTTTGCACACCCAATATTCGATTTTATAAATATTTTTTTCAACTTATTCCAGGTATAAGCATATTTTCGTCACACTGAAAAAAATAATGCGATAAATGGTTTAATAAATTTGGTTGATATGTCTACCTATTTTATATTTGTATCATGGATATAGAAGTTAAAGAACTGAATAAGGCCAACTACGAGCGCTTGAGCAGGATGATGATATTCAATATCATCACTGTCTCCCATCTCGTCGGCCGGAATACGAATAAGGAGCTGGCAAAAATGGGCTATACCTTGCAGGTAGAACAGCTTCAGATTTTATTTGTCGTTTATCTCCGTGAAGGCAATTCACCATCGCAGCAGGAAATTGCCAATTTCTCGCAAAAAGACAAAGGAGGCATACAACGTTCCGTACAAACGCTTGCCCGGGATGGTTACGTTAGAATCGTTGCAGACGTGAACGACCGACGGAAAAATCTGATTGAACTGACACCGGCCGGAAAATTGGTCGCAACTAAAATGATGGAATCGATAGAAGATATTGACAGAAGAATGACTGCTTCCATTACGCGTGAAGAAATTGATTCTTTGATTTCGATATCCAGGAAAATTTCGAATGTAATTAAAGAGTAAAAAAATTTGGAGATATAGTTGATATATCCACAGTAGACACATCAACCTATTAGTATGAAAAAAACATTTTTTGGAAAGATAATGATACTCCTTTCCATGCCATTCTTCGCGGAGGCGCAAACACCCTGGTCTTTAAAAAACTGCATTGATTATGGACTGAAACATTTCGGGACGGTACGCATTGCTCAATATCAAAAAGAGAATGCACGTCAGCTGTCGCGGCAGGCTTTGTCGAGTTATCTTCCTCAGATTTCCGGAACAGGCACATTTGATGATAACTTAAAATTGCAGACAACCGCCCTTCCGGCTGGTGTTTTTGGTCCTGAGCCAACACGCATCGCGCTCGGCTCGAAGTTTCAAACCAACTTTACGGCCTCTGCGGAACAGGCGATTTTTGATCAGTCTTTGTTAATTGGAATAAAAGCGAACAAGCCGAATCAGGAACGGGCTGATCTGAATGAAAGGTCGACACAGGAGGAAGTCATTTATCAGATCGCAAAAAATTATTATTCAGTTTTCGTATCTCAACAGCAAATTTCTTTGCTGGAAGATAACCTCAAAAAAACACAGCAGGTACTGGATATTTTGAAATTGCAGCGTGATAATGGGGTAATTCAGCCCGTGGATTATGACCGTACGGAAGTAAGTTACAACTCGAACAAATCACAGTTGACGCTGTCTAAAAATAATCTCACGCTCGCTTTGAATCGGTTGAAATATCAAATGGGCCTGAATCAGGATCAGGAATTATATTTAAAAGATTCGCTGCTCTTGTCGCAAATCCCAAACATACAGGATGCACAGTTTGACGCAAAAAACCTGACTGACTATCAGCTTATTGAAAATGAACTTACGCTTAACAGACTTGATCTGGATCGCATCAGAGCAGGTTACCTGCCGCGTTTAAGTTTTACCGCACGTTACGGACAGCTCGCCCTGACTAACGAGTTTAGCCAGGCTTTTAAAAATTTCTCAGGCTTTGGAGCAATCGGACTTCGTTTGAATATTCCAATCTTCGACGGTTTCAGCAGGGATGCACAGATTCAGCAGGCCAAACTTAAAGTGATGACGCAGGAAGAACAGCAAAAGTTGAACGTCCAGTCCTATCGCCTTGCTTTTAACAATTCTCAGACCCAATTGGAACAGGCGAGATACAGCACCGAAAACGATGACAGAAATGTCCAGCTGGCGCGGAAAGTTTATGATATCACGACGCTTCAATACAAAGAGGGAACTGCACCACTCACAGATCTTATCAACGCGGAAAATTCATATCGCCAGGCCCAAACTGACTATGTCAATTCGCTGATCAATTTTTATCAGGCAAGACTTGATCTGGAACAGGCACAAGGCACACTCCTACCTTTCTATAACCAACTTTGACATCACAAAAGCCTACAATAATGAAAAAGACAACGATAATAATATCACTTGCCGTTTTGGCCGTCGTAATCCTGATTGGTGCCAGGCTGGTTTCGAACAAGAAAGCAATTGACGAAAAAAATAAACCTGTAACCGTTTCAAATGCAGCAATACCAGTGACGGTTGTTGAAGTAAAAGAAGATACCGTCAGCCAATCACTTCTTAAAACGGGAAACCTTATTCCTTTCAGAGAAACGTCACTTATGGCGACAAGCCAGGGGCAGGTGTTAAAAGTGAATTTTGATCTTGGCACTAACGTTTCGAAAGGTTCTACACTGATCCAAATTGACAATAAATTAAACGAACTCGCTTTGCAGGCTACCCAGCTGAATATTGATAAGTTACAAAAAGATGTGGCCCGTTATGACAAACTGTATGCCGGAAACGCGACGACGGAATTGCAGCTGAACCAGACAAAATTTGACTATGATAACGCTGTAAATAAAGCAGAACAAATCAGAAAACAAATTCAGGATGCTACGGTAAAAGCTCCGATTAGCGGTCGAATTGTGAAGAAGGACATTGAGGTTGGTGAATTTGTAAACGCTGGTACTGTACTTGCCACAATTTTGGATGTATCCCGACTGAAAGTGCAGGTTATGGTAAATGAAAAGGATGTTTACCAACTGCGTGAAGGGCAAAAAGTGAAGGTGACTGCAGATGTGATTTCAGGAAAAATGTTTAGCGGACAAATTTCATATATCGCTCCGAGGGGTAACGAAGAGCACAGCTATCCGGTGGAAATTATGATCCCGAACTCAGGGCAATTGAAAGCCGGTACTTTTGTAAACGTAGATTTCTCTCAAAAATCAAAGGAAAAGTCGCTGCAAATTCCGAGAGTGGCATTGGTCGAAAGTATTAAAAACCCATACGTATATGTTGTAAATCAGAACGTTGCCCAGCAAAGAAAATTATCGATTGGCCGGGAGCTTGGGAATAACATTGAAGTACTGGGCGGATTACAACCGGGCGATCAGGTGGTTACGACAGGACAACTAAATCTTACGAACGGGAAAGCTGTTCAAGTTTCAAAATAGTCCGGAAGCGACTTTCGGAAATCCATTAAATATAAAATTATGTCTATAACCGAATTATCAGTTAAAAGACCACTGCTGATTACCACGATTTTCACCGTTCTGATTCTTTTCGGCGTGATCAGTTACCAGCAGCTTTCTTATAACCTTTTGCCAAAATTTGAGGCAAATGTAATCAGCGTTTCGACCACTTATCGCGGAGCATCTGCCGATGAGGTTGAAACCAACGTAACCAAAAGAATTGAGGATGCGCTTGCTTCTATCGAAGGGCTGGATCGAATCAATTCAACCTCTCAGGAAGGTGCGTCCATTGTAGTGATCCAGCTTAAAAACGGCATTGATGTGACACTGGCACAACAGGATGCACAGCGAAAAGTAGAGCAGATTATCAACCTGTTGCCGGATGAAGCAGATCGACCAACGATCAATAAATTTTCGACTGACGAACTACCTGTTCTGCGTATGGGTGTGACGGCAAACATATCGCCTTCGAAACTTTTTGACCTGATTGATGATGAATTAAAACCACAGCTTTCCAATGCCGCAGGTGTCGGCCGGATTGATTTGATTGGTGGCAATGAAAGAGAAATTCAGGTTAATGTGGATGCTCAAAAATTGAGAGCTTACAATCTTTCCATCGGGCAGATTGCTGCTGCAATTAACAATGCCAATACGAGTTACCCCGCCGGAAGTCTGGAAACGAGAGCGTCGCAACTATCAATTCGATATGATGCCTCCGTTGCCAATACAGAAGGTTTCAGAAATTTGGTCGTTTTCAGGGCAACTGATGGCGGAGAGGTTTTGTTAAAAGATGTTGCAGAAGTGGTGGATGCGACAGCAAAACCAACCGCGATTAATCACATTAACGCAATGCCGTCGATCGGTTTGCAGGTATTGAAACAGTCGGACGCGAATGCTGTGGAAGTGAGCAAACAGGTCAAAGCAAAAATAATTGATCTGGAAAAACAATACGCCTCTACCGGATTGAAATTTAATATCGCCGCAGATCAGTCAACTTATACACTGGCTTCTGCAGATGCGGTTGTATTTGATTTATTCCTGGCTGTTGCCATTGTGTCGGTGGTTATGCTGATGTTCCTGCACAGCTTCCGCTCATCTTTGTTTGTACTTGTGGCACTTCCGTCGTCGATTATCCCGACATTTATTTTGATGTATGTGCTTGGGTTTTCGCTGAACCTGATGACACTGATGGCGCTTTCGCTTGTAGTTGGTATCCTGGTCGATGACTCGATCGTGGTTTTGGAAAACATCAACCGACATCTGGAAATGGGTAAAAACCGCTGGCAGGCCGCATTAGACGGACGTAGTGAAATCGGTTTTACCGCGCTGGCGATTACACTTGTGGACGTTGTGGTTTTTGTTCCGCTGGCCATGACCGGCGGACTTATCGGGAACATTCTTCGCGAGTTTTCGCTCGTGGTTGTATTTTCAACGCTGATGAGTTTATTCGTTTCTTTCACATTAACTCCTTTGCTGGTTTCGCGTTTCGGAAAGCTTGAAGTTTTGAGCAAAACGTCCTTATGGGGAAAACTAAACTTAGGTTTTGAAAACTTTCTGACGCGGTTGCAAAACGGTTACGGAAGAATTTTGGTAAATATTCTAAATCATAAAAGATATGTATTCCTTGGTGTGTTTGCCTTGTTGATCGGTGCTATTGCTTTGGTACCAACAGGCTTTATCGGAGCTGCTTTTATGCCCGCAAGCGATCAGGGAGAATTTACTGTCCAGATTGAACTTGCCCCAACTGCATCGATATACGAAAGTAACAAAGTGGCTCAGCAGGCTGAACAAATGTTGTTAAAACATCCTGAGGTTACGAATGTTTTCAGCAATATCGGTTATAGCAGCAATAACCTGACGTCCTCATCCAACGGAAATTTATCAACGCTGAATGTCAAACTGATTGATAAAAAAGAACGCATTGCTTCCACGGAAGAATTCAGTGTGATTGTGAAAGAAGAGATTGGAAAAATTCCGGGAACAAAGGTGACGGTAAGTCCGACAGGTTTGGTTGGAACTTCTGAGGCGCCTATTCAGATTGCAGTAAAAGGTACCAACCTGGACTCGATCCGTAAAGCTTCGGCGATGGTTAAACAGGTTACTGAATCTGTTCCCGGAACTCAGGACGTAAAATTTTCTGTACAAGACCCCAAACCAGAAGTAAAAGTAAATCTGGATCGTGACCGTATGGCTCAGCTCGGAATAAATGCAGCAGAAGTTGGGATCGCTTTGCAAAACGGTTTCCGTGGAGACGACCGTTCAAAATTTAAACAAAATGGAAAAGAGTATGATATCCTTATTAGCCTTGACCAGTTTGACCGCTCAAATGCTTCCGATATAAGCCAACTTTCATTCGTTAATAACCAGGGACAATCCTTTCAGCTATCACAATTCGCGACGGTTGAAGAACAAATCGGAGAAAGTGTTTTGCAGCGGATTGACAGACTTTCATCCATTTCGGTAAACGCCCAAGTTGTGGGCCGCCCTGTTGGAACGGTAGGTTCGGATATCCAGGCGAAAGTGGCAAATTTGAAACTGCCAAATGGCATTTCTATCCAGTATCTGGGTCAGCTTCAACAGCAGGGAGACGCGTTCGGCAGCCTTGGACTAGCGCTGGTTATTGCGATCTTACTGGTATATTTTATTATGGTTGGTCTGTATGAAAGTGTGGTTTATCCGTTTGTAGTACTGTTTTCTATTCCTGTTGCCCTGATCGGTGCACTTTTAGCGCTCGCTCTGACGATGGAAAGTTTAACCGTATTTGCAATTGTCGGTATGATTATGCTTCTGGGTCTTGTGGCGAAAAACGCAATTCTAATCGTTGACTTTACAAACCACTTAAAAGAACAGGGCCATGACGTTGTCGATGCGCTGGTGGAAGCTGGAAAAGAGCGTCTTCGACCAATTTTGATGACCACACTGGCGATGGTTTTTGGTATGTTACCGATTGCCCTGGCAAGTGGCGCCGGTGCTGAAACTAAAAATGGTATGGCCTGGGTAATTATCGGAGGCCTTACAAGTTCGCTGGTTTTGACGTTATTGCTTGTGCCTTCGGCTTATCTGGTTGTGGACCGGATTAAAGCACGTTTTGAGAAGAAAAAGCCGGAAGTTCTTTCTGAGGAAGTTAGTGTAGGATAATCCGTTTTTTAGGTTTCACTTCCACGCGAAGAAAAGAAGAAAAAGGGCAAAGCTCGCGAAGTTAAACTTTGCGAGCTTTGCCCTTTTCTTTTTTGCTTTGCCTGAAAGTTAACCTTTACTTTAATTCTCCCTTCTCAGCATCTTTTTTCATATCATCATTTGCATAAATCGCCAACTCGACCCGACGATTTTTCACTCGATTTGCTTCGCTGTCATTAGGATATTTTGGCTGCCATTCACCGTACCATTTCGTTTTTAATCTTGACGACGGTATGTTCTGAGATTCCAGATAAGAGGACACTGATTCTGCCCGGCGTTCAGATAAATTCATATTCAAATTATCAGAGCCGGTGTCATCGGTATGGCCTTCCAAAAGAATCTGAGTGTCTTCATACTTGGCTAGAATCCCACCAACTTTTTTTAACTCCTGCTTTGCATCTTCACTTAATTCCGCAGAATTAATTTTAAATAACAATCCTGAATTAAACGTCAGGTTGATACCTTCTCCAACTCTTTCAACCGTCGCATCAGGAATGGCTTGTTTCAACTCCTGCGCCTGCTTATCCATATTCTTACCGATAAGATAACCGGCGGTACCACCCACAGCTGCACCAATTAAGGCTCCAATCACACTGTTTTTGTTATGCAGTCCACCGATTGCAGCACCGGCCGCCGCCCCTCCTGCGACGCCTATACCAGTCCCTTTTTGTGTATTATTTAAACTTTTACAGCCGATCAAAAAGGCTAACACTAATATTATAACGCTGTTTTTTCTCACAATCCTATTTTTAAAAATTCAATTAATTATTCACAAATCTTACTTGCCAGCAAATCAAGCTGCAAGTTCCTTAACCCCAGATCTAACGCCCTTTTTATATCTGTGCAAACAGTGCTTTTTTCTTGTTTAGTCATTCTCCTGGACAACTCATTTATATCAGTGGTAACATATTTCTGCTGCATTTGTTTAAGTCTGGCTTCCGTTCTGATCTGATAAATTTCAAGATTATTCTTACCTAGTTCCAATACTTTGTCATAAGCAGCAAAAGCGTCGTCATAATTATTGATCTTGATCATCATATCGCCTTTTTGGATATAAAATGCTGGATTTTCCGGATCAAGTTCGATCGCTTTCGTCAAATTTGTATCCGCTTCCGCCAGCATATTAAGCTGAAAATCCAGATGGGCAAGCTGTGCAAACATTTTCGCACGTGCTTTAATATTCTTATTTTTTTTGGTCAGATCAGTTATCTTAACGATGTCTGCTTTCGCATCTGCCGTCCGCCCCAACTTGTTGTATGCAAAACTTCTCGCATAATACGCAGTAACATTTTTTTCCTTACCTACCTTGATCGCATTGTTTGCTGAGGTAATAGCGTCGTCAAATTGTTTCAGACCGTTCGAGGCAATTGCCATACCGATATTCCCATCTTCCTTCGCATCCTTCGCTGAACAGTCTTTCAAAACCTTTTTAAAAGTAACCAGTGCTTCCTCGTACTGTCCCTGATCATTCTGCTTATTGCCTTCCTGAATTTGCTTGAAACACTTGTTTGACGTTGTGATAAGCTGTTGCGCCTGCATGGTCAATGGTGCCAGCGCGAAAAGCATCATAAGCGTTTTAATAGTTTTCTTCATATAATGATAATGAGTTAATAAGCCAGTCAATCGGTCATGATGATAAGCATGGAAAATTGACTGGTTCTAAAACAATAAAAATAGAGTGCCTGAGCTACGGTTATATATTTTGAAAATGAGATTGGCTTAAAGAAATGGCAAAATCTCTTTAATATTTTCGACACTCCGGAAGTTTTTATTTTCTATGGTATGTTCAATTTGTTCATGTTGCCAAGTGATATGATAAGGCACATGGATTCCATAACCACCAATATTTAAAACCGGTAAAATATCTGATTTCAAAGAGTTTCCTACCATCAGCAGATTCTCCGGAAGGATATCCAGATGCCTGATCAATTTCTTGTAATTGGCATCATCCTTCTCAGACATGATTTCGATATGATGAAAATAATGGCTTAAACCCGATTTTTTCAGCTTTCTTTCCTGATCGAGTAGATCTCCTTTGGTTGCGACAACCAGTCGGTATTTATCTTTTAGAGTTGCCAATACTTCTTCCACACCGTCCAGCAGATCAATCGGCTCATTGAGCAGGTTTTTACCCAAATCAAGGATTTTTTCTATATGTTCCATACTGATCGTTTTGTCGGAAATCTTCAAAGCTGTTTCGATCATTGAAAGCATAAAACCTTTGACTCCGTAACCATAAAGCGGAAGATTAGCAATTTCTATTTTAAGCAACTCGCGTTCCAATGCATGCGGTTGCAAATATTCACTGAGAAGATTACAAAACTCCTCTTCGGTGCGTCTGAAATAAGGCTCGTTCACCCAAAGCGTGTCATCCGCATCAAATGCAATAACTTTTATATCCATCGTTTCAAATTTTTTAGGTCAAAAGTAGGGATTTTCGAAGATGGAACGACGCGTTGGTTTACTGAAAAATTGTTCTGGTGTTTGTTGCCGCAAGGGCTGAAGCCGGATATATCTGAGTGTTAGCCACCCAGGGCTGAAGCCCAGGGTTATGAATGAACTGATCTGGAATAGAAATTAATTTTTAATAAGGATTGGATTTAGTATTATGGTGATGGAATTTATCAATATTCTTCTGGTTGCAATGGCTAAAGCCGGATATATTTGAGCATTTGCCACCCAGGGCTGAAGCCCTGGGTTATGAAGATGCTGCGGACTATGGACTTGGTTTTGAATTGAGACTCGTCAGTCAAAGGAGATTAAACATGCAACGGACTAACCCAGAGCTTCAGGCCTGGGAGCCGCTAGCCCGCCAAAGTCGCAAGGCTTTAGCCATTGAAAATATCTTGTTATTTGATAATCTCAATGTAAATTTCCATTGTCATATTTCAAAATTCATACTCATGAAAAAATTCCTGTACTTTTTGGTATTGGTTGTTTTGTCAACACAATCCTTCTCACAAAAGAATCCGCCACGACTGATTGTCAGAGGTGACGATATGGGTTATTCGCACTCAGGCAATCTTGCACTCATAAAGTGTTTTAAAGAAGGCATACAAACTTCAATAGAAGTAATTGTTCCATCTCCCTGGTTCCCGGAGGCAGTCAAATTATTGAATGAAAATCCAAAAGCAGACGTGGGAATTCATCTGGCTCTAACCAGCGAATGGGACAATATTAAATGGCGACCACTGACCGATTGCAACAGTTTGAAAGATTCAGATGGCTATTTTCTGCCCATGATTTACCCAAATAAAAATTATCCAAAAAGGTCGGTTATTGAAAACGACTGGCAGCTCTTGGATATGGAAAAAGAGTTCCGTGCACAAATTGAGATGGCAATAAAAAAGATACCACGTATCAGCCACATATCGTCTCACATGGGCTGCGCAGGTATAACCGAAGAAGTCAAGGCACTTACGCGGAAACTTGCCGGAGAATACAAAATACCCGTTGACCCTGAACCAAAAGTGGATGGTTATGTGAGTTATGACGGTCCTCGCAAAACATCAGAGGACAAGATTAATAGTTTTATCAAGATGCTTGATAAACTTGAAGCCGGCAAAACATATATTTTCGTTGACCATCCCGGACTGGATGATGCGGAGCTGAAAGCCATATCTCACATCGGATACGAAAATGTTGCTGAGGACAGACAAGGTGTTACGGATTTGTTCACAAGCAACGCAGTTAAAACTGCAATAAAAGAAAAAGGAATTCAGCTTATCGCTTACAGGGACCTCATCAATTCTGACAAATAGCAGGTAGTTTATTCATATTTATAACCAAGAGAATTCTCATTTCAGCTGGAAACGACAGGATTTTCCCGGATAAATAAATTGTCTCTTAAAACAGCCATCATAAACTTCGCGACATCTTTTCTACTTATGGTCAAAGATGGTCGGGGAACATTTTTAAAGCTCGTCTTCACGTTATTTGAATACTCAAGATTTGTGAGTCCAACGGGCCGTATTACTGTATACCTTAAATCTGAGGATTCAAAAATTTGTTCCTGTCTATCATGATCTTCGTAGGCGACACCGATATTACTATGATCAATAATCCACCGAAACCACCAGGGAATATCCTTCCGGGTATCACCAACACCCCAGGCTGAAATGACGATCACCCGGTTAATATTTAAAACTCCGCAGATTGATATAACGTTTATTGCAGTCTGTGATAGAAAATCGGATGGCGTGCGCAGTTTTGCCCAGGGAAAATCTGAATTACGGGAAATGTTCAGGGCGCTTAGCACAGCTTCACACCCACTCATAGCCATTTCCAAACTGTTTCGATCCGTGGATGTACCTTGGAAAATCGCCAGATTTTCATGCATGCGACTGAATTTGTTAACGTTCCTGACCAACACGTTAACACGGTACCCTTCCCGCAAAGCCAAATTTAGAATCAACATGCCAGTTCTTCCGCTCGCCCCAAGAATTAATATTTTTCGTGGTGAATAGTCCATTATTTATCTTCATTATTTGAGGTATCCAGAGAACGAAAAAATCTTTTACCTAAGCTCGTTAACTTCCAGACGTAAACAGCCCAGAGCCAGGATACTAACCGTAAGTTACTCACAATTAACAATTTAATAATTATAATTAAATATAATTAAAATTATAAACAGTACCTTTAAACTATAACACTAACAAAACGAACTATTATGAAAACATTTTCCAAATTGCTTTTCTGCATCTTTTTTCTCGCCATTTTTACTGCTTGCGAGGACCACAAAATTGAAAACGGAGTTGTCCAGGTAGGACTGCCGCTGAGTGCAGCCCAGGAAACAACTTTTAATCCCAGCAAGGCTACTGGAACTGCGGATGTTTCCTACAACAAAACCAACCACATGCTCACCTTTACGCTTACCTGGAACAATCTTACAGGTATACCCACAGGAGCACATATTCATGGAACTGCTTCGCGTGGGAACAATGCTCCGGTTATTTATGATTTCGCCAACCTGATACCAAAAACGCAATCAGGAACATTCACGCATACTGTCATTATTGATGGGCAAACACTGAAAGAAAGTGACCTTCTAAACGGCCTTTACTATTTTAACATACATACCGCCCAAAATCCGGGCGGAGAAATTCGCGGACAAATTGAATTTTATGATCAGACCAACGTGGTAAGCAAGAAAGGATTGGTCATGAGCGGTGCAAATGAAGTTCCTGCAAACAACAGCACTGCAACGGGTACCGCTGACGTCACCTATAACAAAACGACAAAACTTCTGAGCTTTTTCCTTACCTGGAATAATCTGGCTAACGTTCCAACCGGTTCACATATTCATGGCATCGCGGCAAACGGCAGCAACGCGCCCGTAGTTTTTGATTTTTTATCTAAAATACAGAAAACCACATCGGGTGCTTATTCAGGATCAGTAGTTGTCGACGGCACTACTATTGACGAGACAGATCTTATTGGCGGCAAATATTATTTCAATATCCATAACGCCAGTTTTCCAGGCGGAGAGATAAGAACACAGATTGAATTTTAAATAACATAAACAGAGATCGGTCGAGCTGGGCGGTCTCTGTTTTTTACACCCTCGTCATTATACTTCTAAAGTTTTATGCTCAATTGTGCAACCGCATAACTGATCTTGACCTGATTCCAAATCTTTATCCGATGTTGGAAATATGCATCACTTGTGCAGTTTCATATTCTTCTTGCTCAACGGCCAGAATTCCTTTCCTTAGTATTTCAGTTAATTCGGTTCGGTTGGTAGAAATCAAATATTTTCTATCTCCGGCATTTGAAACAGCGCGGTTTTTCTGTTTGTCATCCCCAAATTTCTTCACGACAAATGAAGCCAGTAAGATCAAACTTATACCAACAAGCAAAGCCAGTATTGGGGATATAAGCAATTTGTAATCAAGCCGGTACTTTTTAATGGCAATAAAAGAACCATAAATAACCCCAACCAACAATCCGAAAATCATCCACATCAGGACAGGCGGAATGCTGTGAGAGATGAATAGTAAGTTATCTATCGGGACGAAGAAAAATGCGCTTACCCGACCCAAAAAATTGCGCATCACGTAAACCACAAATACGATCAGCACCAATACGACAAACACAGATTTTCCGTCTTTCATATCTTCTCGTATTTTTTAACCAGACTGAAAGAAAATACTCCACCAAAAATAAACAGGACAAACAGCAAGAAAGACGACAACGGCGAATCTCCAATGATATCATCAGGATTCCCAATTTCCGGATTGTGGACCAGCCAGCCCTTATAATTTGTAAAAAGACCCAAAAGAAATCTGAAAACACCAAAATAACAGGATGTCAGAAAACCGTAAAGGGCAAGCTTCGTGATGTATGCTTTTTTCGGGAAAATAACTTTTATATCGACCGGTATGACAATGTCTTCATAAACTGAGGAAACGACCATTTCAAGATGGTAAAGCTCCTCTTTTTGGAGTGAAACTGTATTAATAATAATGTCAATATTTGCGCTCAACTTTCCTTCCAGATTATTAAATTCCAGAATATCCTTGCTGAGCGAAATGCCTTCTTTTATAAATTTAAAATAAACTTTTGCCTTAACATATCCCTCATTTTTTAGATTGATAGTAATGCGGTGATTCACCGTAACACCACCGTTTATCGACAAAAGCTGAACTTTGTCCTGATCAATTTGGAGTCTAGGTTTGTCAGAAAGCAGGTTGATAATATGAAACAAAGCCTGCACCATACCAAGCCGGATTTCCGGTTCCGAATAATAATCAGTATGTAGGATAAAAGCATAACTATCGGCTATCTGAGTATTCCAATCCTCTTTTCCGATACCGGTAAACCATTCCTGGATATGCTTAGCAGCCATAGATTCTGCAATAGCAGGCCAGATCGAAAATTCTTTTTTGGCATAATCCGCCAAAGCCTCCGGTGTCGCAAATCGTTGATTTTCAATAAAAAAAGGAAGCGTCGGATCTGTTTTATATAGGAATCTCAGAAAGCTGTTAAGATCGTACTGCGTTGAAAGATTTTTGGCTATGAATGGATCACACTCCTGAACCCATATCTGAAGAATTCCTTTTCTATACGTTTCCAGCAAAGCCTCATAACCCTTTGAAGTTTCACATGCTTTTTGTAATAAAACGGAAACGTCAGTATATAATTCATCCTCGAAACGGAATGGTAAACTGGGATTTAGTTTGTAGAGAATCCGTAAATAACGTTTTTCCGAATCAAATTCCTCTTCAATTATTCTGGCAAATTCATCGGCTCTTGAAGCACTTTTCGTTAGCGCAGTAACCAGACCTGGCAGATAATTCCCGTTCCTCAGGAAATATTTTGCATCGTCCTTATTGTTGAATGAGATATCGCCAAGTTTGCCCAGCGTATTTGCCTTTTCACCAAGCCATTCCACTTCAATCAGACTTTCCTTATATTCAAGCCAAACCGAATCCGTCATCCATTTATTCTGGATCGACAATGGATCGGCATGGTTAACTTCACGTGGTTTAAAACTTCTCTTACCTAATTCGGCAATAACATATTGTTCAACAACTTTCCTGTTAACACTATCTCCGACGAGCGATACGATTTCTTCAAACTGACCCGTCGTGAGGATTCCTTTTCGAAAAACTAGTTCAAGTTTTGTATTGATGATCTCATAAGGCCGCCAGTCAATTTCTGAATAGATCTGTTGAATAAGCTGATTAAGTTGCCCCAGATTAAGATCAAGCTCTCTACCGTCTGACACCAGATTTGGATATTCTGTTATTTTAATATCACCATGATTTAAAACTAGCAGATCCCGCAATTGCTGCCTCAGACTTTCTAATAACGCCATTTTCGTTGCATATTTCTGTTAACTAAAACTAATCTGGATCGGCTTAACGATCAGCCATTTGTTACCTTGTAGTTTTAATTCACCCGGTATATCTGTATTAATCAAACTGTTACCTGATGGAAAAGTATCATACTGACTTGTTTTTCCAAGAAAGTACGGTGAGTTTGAAAGTGCATACCGCTGCGCGTTCTGATTACCTGATATTTTAAAAGTGGCCGTAGCCGGGGTTATCAAATTGATCTCAAATATGGTCTCGCTATCCTCCTCGTCAAGCAATTCCTGAACCGAAAAACCATCTCCCAGGTCCGCGTACCGGGCATATTTTATAGAAGATTCCAACTGTGAAATGGGCACTTGCTCTACCGGCTTTTCAATTTCAGGCATGACAGAAAGTCTCTCATTCCTTTCCATTTCAACCTTTACATTATCCTGAAGAATTGTGATTTCTGCCTCTGCCTCTTTCAACTTCTGCTTCACAGCGCGTAGCTCATTGCTCAAATTCTTAGACTGAAATTCTGTACTTCCGCTCCTGTGCAAATGATCATTCAAAATTTTCTCATTTCTTTCAATAACCTGATTTTTATTGCGAAGGACCCACATCAAAAACAGAATAACAATTACTAATAGCAGAATGACGGAATATACCATATCCTTCGAAAGGTCTGGTAAAAAGGCAAAAAAGCTGGCTGATTGTGATGAATTCTCTGACATTACTTTTTCTGGTTCTAATATTTTTGATTCAACAACAGTGCCCGGTTCTTCCTCAATTTTTTGAATATCCGGCACATCTTCAATCGGCTCGGGAATGGATACTTTTTCAATAATTGATTCCAGGCTTTTTTCGTAGGCACTATAATTCTGAAATTTCTTTCGCTTACTTTTTGCTCCCGAGGTTATATCCCCTACTACCTGATTTTTGAATTTTTGAATGCTATTTTTCCATCCGTTAAAACTGGTATCAACTTTAAATTTCTGCCATTTGACAAGTAATTCATCCGCTTTTTTGATCTTATTCTTTTCAACGAATAGCTTAAGATCCTCATATCCTCGACAATCCAGGCATTCCTTTTCCGTAATATCCTTGAAAGTCTCTTTGTCAGAAGCTAAAAATTCAATTGTCTCCTTTACAATCTGAAATCTTACTTCTGAAATCTGCTTATCCGCGCCATCCTGTGCCTTTGCAGAAAATTGACAAAATAATAACACAAGGTAAACAACCCACTTCCTCATTAAACAACTGGTTTAATTTCCGTTATACTTTTTGAAAGCCGGTACAAAGCGTCTTTCAGAGCAAAGAAAAACAGTGATTCTGATATGTCATTTTCACCTTCCTGTTTGTGTAAATCCTGCAAAACTTTACGGTAACTGTCGTAGATCAAACCTTCACCGTTGAAAATATTATTGTTCCATTGCAAAAGCCTCAATGATTCTTTAAATCCGTTAATTTTGAAATCTTTCAGGAATCTGGTGATTTCAGAATTACCCAAAGTTTTTTCCAAAAACTCATTCAGATTTTTCAAAACAGCGACATTTAGCGGACTATCAATCTCAAAAGTCTCGGAAATATTAAATTTGCCGGGACCGGTTGAAAGCTTCAATTCCAGTTCAGCATTTGTTTTTGGATCAAAACCAGGATGAATGAAATCCATATTTTTTCTATATTTCTCCTTCTCATCTTCCGAAGCCAGCGCATACAGAATCGAACCATTGGCCGTAATCTCCTTCGGATTCGTATTGAGGTGAATTTTGAATCCGGATTGCAGCGTTTTAGTCGTGTAAGCATTGATGAGCAAACGCGTAAAATCTTCCAGATCGCGCTCATCTCCGCCACAAAGCAGTTTGATATACTGACTTCCCTTTCCTGTAAATGACAAATATCTCGGTAACGGATAATCCTTGATCTCAATCAGTTGTACTAAATGGAAAATAATAGCGCTGTAATGCAGATAAGGAATGATCAGCAAATCCGGATTTCCAATGGTTATGGAATCACTGAATTTAAAATCATCATAACGGAACAACAAACTTACCAGATCGTCCGCGCTAAGATTTGTGTCATCCTTTACCTTGTTGAAATATTTTATCTCATTCGGACTGATGTAGTTTTTCTTCTGATAACTCAGATAGTTTCGAATGAATCCGTTGTCTTTCAGTTTATTACGATATCCATTTCCCCAGATATCGCTCCCGGCAAAACGGAAAGAAGTGGTCAGATATTTGTCCGCCCGGTTACCGGAAGATTCCATAAACATCATCACGTCCGTCGTTCCGCCGCCAATATCAACGTTGACCACATTGGCTGTATCCTGAATGTCCGTATCAGATTTCGTCAGAAAGAAATAAGGCGCTACGGATTCCGGAATTGGATCCAATAATTTGGCCCCGGAATTTTTAAATACATCCTTGAATGCCCCGTCCAGCACTTTCCGCAATTCTGACTTAATTCCGCGTTCCATACTTAGCGGAACAGACCATACCACTTTCAGGTCAGCAGGATTACCGTAATTCAGAATTGTTTTGGCCCTGATTTGTAAGAGAATTTGTTTTAAAAATGCACTTACGCGGCTCTTATTTGAATCGTTATTGTTGTTTTCCAGCAACCATTTCAGATTGGTTGTGTAATTGATATTGCTTGCCTGAACTTCTTCCTGATCAATATAATAGCCGATATTGATGTGGCTGAACAGGGATTTATTTTGAATATTGTTAAAAGAAACAATCTCGCAGGTCGCCGTTTTGAAGGGATAGGAAATGTTTTGCCCCGGTCCTAAAAGTGGTGGCAAAAACTCCCTTCTTAACGTCAAATCCATCCAGGTGGCACTTCCGTAGACATCGAATTTATTTCCCCCCGATTCATTTTTCCCAGGTGCATTAAGCAAAACCATCTGTTGATCCGACTCGCCAATATCAAACGGTTTTGGCAGAGCTTCTCCATTTTGCATGTAGGCAATATGCGTATTCGATGTCCCGAAATCTATGGCGAAAGTAAATGCCTTGGTAAGATTATCTTTATTGAAAGTTTTTGTGTCAAAATTCGGGATGATCAATCCACTGGAATCGATGCCATTGGGATCCGTGTAAGCCAACTGGATGTAATCAAAGGCTTCCTTTATTTTGTAAAATCTGGAAGTCGAACCAGAATTTCCGGCATTAATATCGGCCCAGTTGGAACGCTCATCGACACTTGTGATCAGGTTTGTGGTGTCAGAAGCGAAATTTTTGAAAGAATAAAACTCCAATGCTTTGAGTGTCATCCGCTCATTCCGTTCCGCCAGCAGAATGGTATAATCGTTCAGCTCTTTTAATCTCGGATCCGGATCGTTGATCTGATAAAAAGGAAAAATCCCTAAATCCGAACGGTACTCGACAATGGATTTACCTTTCTCATATTTCCTTGAAAACACAATTTCAGATACACCTCTGCGGTTTTTTACAGGTATTTTCAGATTGACTGTAACCTGCCCGTCATTGACCTCGGTAGACAAGTTATACTTTAAGTCCGCCAGGTTGAAAAAGTTGAAATACTCCTTTTTTATAGGAAGCAAATATTTGAAATCTCCGCCAAAGCCGGTATAAAACTTTCCTCTGTTGATGTTATATGGCATTTCCACCAATGCGTCTTCCAGGAAATCATCGATGGTAAGAAATGGGTACGTAACCGTCGTCAGTGCATTTCCCTGTGGCAGTTTTCTTTCGAACAACGGCACGCCGCGGTGGTAAAAATCTTTGATCCTGGTTGACGAATTCCATGGAATATTTTTTTCCATATAGTCGCCCGGAATATTCATTCCATCTACCAGAACCAATGGCGGTTCTACAATTTGCTGCTCGTTTTTGTCATTGTATTGATCCCGGTATTTCGTCTCCGTAGCACGGATAATAAAATCGCTGACCGACTTAATTTTTTCCTTTTCTTTTTCCTCTTTTTGATGGAAAAAGAAAAGTCCGTTGACAGTCAGAAATTTACCATCAACATTGGTTTTTATTTTGCTGTATTCATTGTCCATCAGGCTTGTTCCCGCCTGCTGATAGTCAGGAAACTGATGTCTGAAATCCGGGAAATAGCGGTCTACCGTTTTGTTAAGATACTTCCGGAACCCGTCTGCTTTGGCAAATGCAGGTTTAAATTGCAGCGAAAGTTTGTAGATATATTCGATGAACTCGTGATCTCTTTTGAACAGCGGACGGTAATCGTTGCTGAAAAATACCTTCCCATCCGAGCTTTGGGGAATCGTTTTAATATCTCCATTTTTAATATACCTCGCCCAGTTCGGAGTTGTAAAAAACAAGGACAGCGGAGAAGTGCCGCCTAACAATTTGTTTTCATAGAAGATCAAAAACAGACTGTCCATTTCAGAAAATCTACTGTTGTCTCTGTCGTTGAAAATCTGTTCCAGCGATTTGGCCAGCAAATTATGCGGATGATCTTTACCTTTTTCTTTCAGTCTGCCGATGTTTTCCTGCACCTTCCATTCCTTAAACCAGATCTTTTTACCAGATCCAATTTCGGAATTTTTGGAATTGAACAAAAGCTGAAAAACATCCAGACAATCCGATACCAGTTGATGATAAATGGTATTCCCATCCAGAATTCCACGATCCGAAGCGACGATTTGAAAGGCAGTATCAAAAAGTTCCAGCCGCGCCATCGGTGACGGAATCGAAGTTCCGGCTTTGGATGCACCTCTGCCAAAAGCTATATTTTCAGGATCAAAACTGGCAGGATCGATGCCCGTACTTTGACTCCAATCCTGTATTTCATTGGGGTTGTAACCCGGATATTTTCTAAAAATGTATGACGACATGGCTGTTAGATTAGATCATGGATGGAAGCGCTTCCAGTTTTTTGTAACACTCCATAGCAATACGGTTGAGCAATTTGAAGAAACGTTTGTCCTGATCCGGTATACTTTTCTTCAATTCATCTTCCAGTTTCCCAAGTTCCGTTTTCAAAAATGCCTCTGAAATTCCCGGCTTGGTTACGATCCCCAAAACTTTTTTTACTTCAATCGGTTTTTCCCGCACCAGCGCATTCAAATCCTGCGTCAGATTGAAAGGCTGAAAAGTTCGTTCGTTACCAGACATTTCTACCAGCCAGTTTTTATAATGTACAGAAAAGAAAGCGGTGAGATTTTGATAAAATTCGTTGTTTGAATATTTATCAGCAAGATTTAATTCTTTGTAAAAAGCCTCGTTACGGAACTCAGGCAAGGTTTCCAGATAAATTTTCATCGCGTAAGTCAGCAATGTAAGCGGCTCCATCACCATTTTGGCGGTATTTGGATAAAAATGCCTGACGTCAATAACCTGATCTTCTTTTTTTATACCAAAATCAAAATAATGCGTTTGACCTTTGGAGGCGAAATTTCCATCCGGTTTGTTAACGAAGTCTATAATCGCAGTCGCGCCAATTAATTCTATTAAATGCGCGCTGTTTTTTTGTTCGATTCCTCCCTGTTTGTTTTCGTATTGTTTCAACGGGCGATCCCATAACTGGTAGAAACAGTTGATCTTGCCATTCAGATATTTGAGGTAATAAGAAAGCGCGGCTTCTGTTTTGGAATTAAACATATCCGAGTTGATCGCGCTTTTATTATCATCGATCACGTTGAAATAAGGCATCACTGTCAGTGCTCCATATTTATTTCCGCGTAGCTTTTCTTCCTGTTGCAGCAGTTTCACCAACTGCGGAAAACCGGACGAACCGGTACCGCCAAAAATGGAACTGACAATAAAAATCCGGTCATTTTCGCCAATACTTTTCAGTACAAACTTGAATTCTTTGGTATTGGAAAGGTTGTTAAAGACAACAGAACCGATATTCGGATTTCCTTTGAAGCCCTGATTTAATTTCAGATTAAGTTCTGTATTCGGATCGTCATGGCCGGAATTGTCATAAAGCGCCTCCAGCAAATCCATATTGATATCACCTACCAATTCACCTCTCGGGTCAAGATATTCGATGAACGACTTTTCAAGATTTTCAAATTGTAGCTGAAAAGAATCGTCCAGACCTTCTGAGTAATCGTTTTCATTAGTAATGGAACTCAGCGTATTCAGGTTTGCATTGAAGAAGCCGTCTCGAATTTCTTCGGTATTGCTGTATCCGTGAGAGCGGATGTATTTATAGGTTTTAAGCGCTGCCAGGGCCCGGCTTGTATCAGCATTATCAGCATCCACATCGATGATGATGGGGATTATTTTATTGGTGTCATTAAGTTTTGTACCAGCCGCAAGCAGCATGGTCAGCGAGCGAACGATCCTCGCCCCTGTTCCTCCAATTCCAAAAACAAACGTATTTCTTGTAGGCATAATCTGTGCTGTATCGACGGGTTAAAAGGGAGTGCGTTTGGCGAATATTGAGAACCTTTTCAACAGGATTGAAAAAAGTATGTAATAAATAAACGCATAGAGCGTGTTGACCATTGCAAACGTATAGAAGAAAGAATTTTCTTCCTCCTCTGTAACCGTCTGTGCATGGTTATAGGCCAAGCCAAAGGCAATGATCAGTAAAATGATCATGGTGATCACCCAATGTAAGGTTTTGTCCCAAACAGGCCTAGCTCTCCCTAATACGATATAGAACACCACTGCAAATGCAAAAGCAAAAACCAGCGTGAAAAGGCCCACAAAAGGATAAATATCTGATGCGAAGATCGGATCCGGATTTTGTCCGCAAAGCAGCTCATAAAGAAATTCAAACATGGAAGCTATTTTTTAACAGGTATTGAAATGTGAATAAAGTTATCATTTGAGTTTTCGTAAGCCTCCCGAACGCCATCAATCAGATGTTCGAATGCGAAGGTTTTTCCGGGAATAGAATCCAGGTTTCTGTCGTCCATGGTAGACATGGCTTTATATCCATTGTCATAAACCAGCGGAAGTTTCAGGTCTATATTTCCTTTGTCTTTGTAGATATCAGAAACTTCAATAACGATCACGTGCGTATTATTTTCCAGAAATTCCTTCTCTCTCGGCTTTAAAACGGACTTGTCAAGATCCCTGGTCAATAGAATATTTTTAATCTTGAAGTCCAGATTTTCCGATGATGTTTTCAGGTGTTGATTCAAGTAATCCGGTGCACTGATGGAATTTGGTAGCGCGGACAGATCTACTGCAATGGCAAATGTGGAAGGCTTCTTTTTGCTTGCCTCCAAATCAGAAATGCTTTTATCTTCTGCTTTCCAGTTTCCGACTCTTTCGTAGGTGTAGAAAGTTTCGAAATCAGCAATCGTTTTGTCAAACAATCCGAAATTAAGATCCAGCACAGGTTTGAAATTATTCAGATCTGCAAGATTTTTGTTGAATTTGCTGACAAGTTCTTTATTACCGATCACCCACAAATAATACGGTCTTTCCTGCCCGTCCAGCTTCAATTTCGCATTTTGATACGTGTAATAATTACCAAAAAACGCAGAGTTGAACCCATACAGCGAAGCCGAAATATTGTCTCGCTTTAATTTCAAAAAAGTAGATTTTACCAATGCTTTTAGTTCTCCCGGTGCTTTTTGTTTATTGATCTCCGAATTGCTTTTGATCACATCATCCGGATAGGACAAAATACAGTCAGATACAAAAAGTGAAATGTCATTGGAATCTGTCTTACTGGCGATCATTTCCAGGATTTTGTGCATCTCCGAACTTTTCTCACCGGCCACTTTTGTAGTAGAAATTTCGCGAATGAAATCCTTTGTAGAACCTTTATATGGCGTAAGCGAATCCGCAACGTAATAAATTTTCAGAGGCCCTTTTCCAAAAGATTCTTTTCCTTCAATATCAACCAGAAGATTTGGAATGTCCTTGACAAATTGCGTAGAGCCACTGAAATAACCAGCCATACTGGCCGAGGTTTCCATAAAAAAGTTAACGTTGCCAACTTCCTTAACAGGTGTCTTTTCTTCCTTTTGCTCTTTTTTCGTACAACTGGCACTCACGATTAACAAAGCAAGCAAATAAAAATATTTCTTCATCGATTATAATATTGTATTGAGGCTAATTGGTCACCAATATAAAGATATTTGTTGGTTGCGTCCTACATTTATTCGTTTGAATGCATTCAAAGCGGATAAACGGGCAAAACGTGACAAATTCCTGAATTAGTACGAACAGATGCGCTGATTATTTTAGCAGGTTCGCAAAGACATCAATCTTTTAAATTGCCTTACCGATTGAGCAAACAGCTCTTTGGCATTTAAAGCACATCTCCGTTCGATGACATTAACCTTTCTTATAAAATCGTTGCAGATCAACATACCATATTATCTTTTCGACAAAACCGTTAAATTGATTCTCCTTCAAATTTTGGGAATTGCTGTTTCCATGATGTAAATTAGTGGATTAATGCAAAAATTGCGCTTATAAAACTGTTGCAACGAATTCGCATCAGTGCTTACCTGCCCAGCTCCACACATCACTATAATCCGACCTCTGTTATGAAAGCAGCAGTTTTAGATCAATCGGAATTCTCAATCCGAATTGAGGAGATATCGGTTCCTGAATTAGTGCCTGGCCAGGTTCTTGTCAAGATCAAAGCTGCAAGTCTCAACCATCATGAATTGTGGCTCATGAAGAAAAAAAACCAACTTGCAAATTTCAAAATGATTCCGGGCGCTGACGGCGCTGGTGAGGTGGTGGAGATTGCCGGGCATGTCGAAAAATCATGGCTGGGCAAAAGGGTGGTAATTAACCCATCTTTGAACTGGGGGACGAGCAGAAATGTTTTCAGTAATGACTTTGAGATTTTAGGTTATCCAAAAAATGGGACTTTTGCAGAATATATTGCAATTGAGGAGCGATATATATACGAAATCCCGTCGCACCTGACCTATGAAGAAGCCGCCGCAGTACCTATGGCAGGACTGACGGCCTATCGCGCGTTGTTTACCAAAGGTCTGCTAAACCGAAAAAGTAAAATACTAATTACAGGAATTGGTGGCGGCGTTGCCTTATGGGCCTTATCATTTGCCTTAAAAATGGATGTAAAAGTATATGTTACTTCTGGCACGGATCAAAAGATACAAAAAGCCATCCTAGCCGGGGCAATCGGCGGAGTTAATTACAAGAATACTAACTGGAGAACGGAATTGGAGGAACACGCTGATTCGTTTGATCTGATTCTTGATGGTGCAGCAGGAAATGGTTTTGAAGGGTTGTTATATCTGGCCAAAGCTGGCGGAAAGATTATAAATTTTGGAAGAACAGCAGGGGCTATTTCAGCCTTTGATCCCCAACTTTTATACAGAAAGCAAATTTCAATCATAGGTACCTCCATGGGCAGCGACGATGAGTTCCGCAGTATGTTATATTATATTCTTTATCATAAAATCCACCCGATTATTGATTCGGTATTTGAATTTGATCAGCTGGAAACCGCTTTTGAAAGAATTAAAAATTCAGACCGCTTTGGAAAAATTATTTTGCGGATGTAAAACCAAAGAGCGTACCTATTGCTAGAATACGCCCTTTTTTGTATAGTAAAAATAACTTTTTATCTCGTGACAAAAACTTTTTTGGAGCTAATTGTCCCGTCAGTTTTTACAACTTTGATGACATAACTTCCAATCGGCAATTGAGCAAGTTTAATTCCATCGACCGGTATTTCGGTAAACTCTGAAATTACCTGTCCCAGCGAACTCGTTACCGTTATCAACTCAATTTCTCCTGTGTCAGATTTTATAAATAGCCTATCTGCCGCAGGATTTGGATAAACACTAATTAGGCTTTCCTGACCAAAAGTTAAACTTCTGATCCGGCTGAAAGCGAAAGTCGCGTCACGATCTACCATCTTCAGGCGGTATAAATTCTCGCCGGAAAAAGGAACTTTGTCCAAAAATGAATAAGTTATCAATTTATCACTTTCCTTACCGGCTGGTACATTTCCGATGACATTCCAGTTTCGACCATCTTTGCTTTTCTGAATTTCGAAGTAATCTGAATTGGTTTCGAGAGAGGTTGACCATGTTAGCAAAGAAACATTTTCATCTTTGCTAACATCAAATAAAACCAGAGTTACCGGCAGCGGTTGTTCTGAATTAAGAAAAAAGTAAACAGCGCCTGAATTGGGTAAAACATTGTCAAGATTCTCGTCATAGCTATCCCCCGGAACACTGGCCAGAATATATTTTCCACTGATTTGGGCACCGCTAAGACCGTTGGAAAGATCATCTTCAATCGTAAGTTTTTGCTTAACTCCCCAGTTGTCCTGCCCTCCCGTATTTTTACCTAACAGATAGGCATAGCCCAGCCCAGGAACCGGAGCGTTACCCGAACCATTTTGCATCATAGGCCTTGCTGAGATCAACGCAGTATTTCCCTCAATAGAAACATTATATCCGACCGATTCTCTTACAGTAGACTGCGTTTGTGGGTCAGTAAACGGAAGTTCCGCGCTCATAACCTTGACACTACCCCAGTTATTTTCTCCTCCTTTGTTTCTATTGTAAATATTGACGGAACCGATGCTCCAAACAAAACCTCCCGGTGACCCCACGATTGCATTCTCGCCATCAATCGCAAGTGCCTTACCATATTGTGCCCCCGGCTGGCGATCCGAGCCGACAAGTTTTTTTACGAGTCCCCAATTATCTTTGCCACCCTGATCTTTCATGAAAATATACGCTGCACCTGCATTGTCGACAAAATTCCCTTCCGACTCATCATGATCTTCTCCTAGCGCGCCAACAATTGCATAGTCGTTGCTCAAATTAACAGTGGAGCCGAAGCTATCGTAGGCTTCCCGATTCTGATTCAGCGAAAGTTTTTTCACAAATCCCCAATTGTCAAATCCACCCTGATTTTTGCTGAAGATATAAGCCGAACCAGATGTAGTCAGATTATTTGCCCCAAACTCGTCCTCGTCGTCACCAAAAGCACCAACAATCAGGTTTTCACCATTTATGCTTACTGAGTAGCCAAAATAGTCGTCTCGTGTTGGAACAGATGCTGTAATCTTTTTTAGAAATCTCCAATTGTTCACGCCTCCCTGATCTTTTTTAAAGATATAGGCGGCTCCGGCCCCATTGTTTTGCCAATAGGTACTGGCCACTGCATAATCACCGCTTATTGAAACAGAAATACCAAATAAATCTCTCTCCTGCCGGTCTGGCGCTACGATTTTTCTGACTTCTTTCCATTTCCCATTATCGTTGTATAGGATGTAAGCTGCACCGGCATTTAGAATTTTATTCTTCCCTGACGCATTCATTTCCTCATTCGAAGCTCCTACAATAGCAAAATCACCACTGATGGATATAGCAGTTCCATAGTTAGGGCTCAATTTTGCACCTGTCGAAGAAGTAACCTTCTGTTTGAATCCCCAGTTATTAACAGCACCTATATCCTTCTCGAAAAAGTAGGCGGAACCTGCTCCCGAAACTTTGAATAGGTTATCTTCATCTCTGTCGTCGTAAATCGCAGCCACAAATGCAACATTTCCACTGATTGCCAGGCTATTAGCGAATATATCAGTAATTTGTGATAGTGGGGCTGTACGTCTCGCCTCTATACCCCAGTTATCATTTCCTCCGACATTGCGCTCAAAAATGTAGATCATTCCGGTAGAATCATAAGGAGTATTATATTCCATGTCAGTTGCCAATCTGGCACCAACGATGGCTCTATTGTTCTCAATATCTATTGCAAGACCAAAATTATCGTTTTTACGGCGCACAGGTGCCATCAATTTTTTCACCTGCCCCCAATTGTTGAAAGCCCCCCAGTTCTTTTCAAAAACATAGGCTGCTCCAAATTCAAACGTACCGATGTTTTCTTGAAGGTCATCTCCTGTTGCTCCGATAATCACTAGATCATGATCTATAGCAACAGAAGCTCCAAAACCGTCGCTCTTTGAACGAATTGAAGCAGTCAGCTTTTTAAATTGTCCCCAATTGTTGTTTCCGCCAAAATCCTTGTTGAACAAATAAGCAGATCCGGCGAACAACAAATCGTTGTTTCCCTGCGAATCTCGTCCATCCCCCGGAGAACCAACAATGGCATTTCCATCACTAACTCCGACAGATATACCAAAATTATCGAACGAAACGGGCTGACTGGAGATCAGTTTCCTGACAAATCCCCAGCTTCCAACCCCTCCTTGGTCTTTTGCAAAAATGTAGGCAGAGCCTGAACTTTCCACACCACCTGTTTCCTGAGAGTCATCACCCGGAGCTCCAACAATCAAATATCCATCGCTTATTGACACCGAATATCCGAAAGTATTACCATAATTTGCCGAACGCACCGGAGCCGTTATACGTTTCACTTCTCCCCAATTATCCGCGCCTCCTTCATCCCTTCTGTAAATGTAAACAGCACCTGATCTGCTCAAACTCCCTTCTGTTTCGACAGGCGCACCTACTACAATATACTCGCCATCAATGGCAACCGAATAGCCAAAAGCCGCGTCTGCGGTTCTGCGACTGGCGGTATTTTTTCTCTGCTTAACCCATTTCCCATCGACGTTTTTGTAGATAAAGATGGCTCCTGAGTTATTCAAAGGATTGAAACCGGTAGAATCTTCATCGTCACCCGGTGAACCGGCTACGGCATAGTTCCCTGAAATTCCGACGGAATTTCCGAACTCATCATTAATGCTTCTTCCCGAAGTATACTTGTTTGTACGATCACTTGCAACCGTCTTTGTAACCTGATTCCAGTTCTGGGCTTGTATGGAATGGATTTGTGATACTAAAAATAGAATAAATAGTTTATTCAGGAGGGGTAAATAGTACTTCATTAATATAGGGTTTGAGATTATTATTGAGTAATATCAATTCGACTCACAGAAGTGAATCGAATTGCGGGCGAATATATGACATTTCGAAAATTAACAAATATAAGTAACCACTTATAATTGTTAATCAGAATAATCTGGACATCAATAATTTCATACTCAACAAGCTATCAAAAAACGGATTATTACATAAAGTATCCGTTCAGACAAATAGGAGCATTGGTAAAAAAAGTAAAAGAAAGAGATTTACCTAACCTGCATTTTCGACCAATACGGTTTTGATTCAGGCTGATTTGCATGAAGAGCGGTAACGGTATAGGAGCCTGAGGCCAGGTTTTCGGGCAGTTTGTATTTACCAACGGCATAACTTACACCGGCAACTGCCCAGGATATCACTTCAATTTCAGGGGAAAGGTTGGCCGTGTTAGCCCCGTTAACAAGCCGAAGCGTTGGCAATAGTTTGACGTCAAATGAAGAGGCAGGCAAATTGCTGCCCCAGACATATTGCGCAAGTGATGGTTTTGCGTAAAAAGCATCACCTTTGTTGAAAATCAGCGGCTGCGTATTTCGCTTGAATACCTGATTCAGATCACCCTTCCAGATCGTCTCCAGCGTATTTGTTTTTGAAGTGGAAAACTCAAAAGCACCCTTTCCCATTTCCTTTCCATTTTCATAAAAAGTGGCAAGATAAGAACCCTCCGGAATGTCCGTTGTTAAGTTTGCAGTCAAATTTTCTTTCGCCTGGAAAGTCAAATTAAGAATTTTCTGCCCTTGTGTGAAATCATTCGTGAGACCCACAGTGTAGGTTGATTTCGGATCAAAATAGCCGCCAATAAGTTTGAGTGTATCCGCTTTGACGAAAGTAAATGGCAAATTGCTTATACTGGCTCCCGGTAATCCTCTCTTCACCTGCAACCCCTCAAAAGTTAACGGACTGGTTCCTTCAAAAATAAGTTCAAGTCCAACACTAGCTGAATTAATCAAACCGGTTATATCTTCGAAATATATATTTTGCAAAGTATTTTGAACCGTCCCTTCGAAAACAGTATTCGTTGTGCGATCTGATAACCGGATTACCGGATTTACCATTTCCGGCCTGGATGGTAGCGTACCAAGCCCGGAAATAATTTTCAGGGGAATGTATGAAACACCTTTTCTAATTGAAATTTCTTTACTGGTAAGTTCAATTTTCGGATCTCCCTGAGCCTCCACATACAGGAAATATCGACGGGGAGCTGCAATCCCTTTCTTTTTTAATAATATCGTCAACGGTCTGCTGCCCTTGTACAAAAATTTCAAAGCATTGTTGCCCGTTTCCGCCGATGCACTGTCAAGGAGGTTTACATCATCATAAAGCGAAAGATTAATATTGATTTCATCACCTGAAAAGTTGGCTGGAAGTTTTATCAGAAAGTTGGATGCAACAGAGTCAAAAGTGATAACCTCAGCCTCCGGCACGGTAAGTTTTTTTAATATCTTAGTCTCATCAACAGGAAGGATTAGCTCGGGTTGAGGAGTGACTTCCTCATTGGCCGCATCCTTTTTACATTGAAAAAACAAGCCAATCGTTAGAATTAACAATAAATATGCCGGATTTTTCATGCGATAAGGGATATTCTGTGTCTGGATTATATTTTATTAATGATAAATATAACAAATATTATTCAGAATAATCGAGTAATTTCGAGGCATTAGTCATGCAGCAATGATTTACAGAGGGCCAGATTTCTCCAACATCTGTTAATATGTCTGCTTCCCTCTGAGACCGAAACGAACCGCATCAGGATCTCTGTAAATTGACTGAGCCATTTTTTCATAAGTTACAATTGAAGGGTAATTTGCCGTCTGAGGTTGGTCGGCTGAGAAATCTACGGCCTTATTAAGGTATTTCCCTATTTCTCTAATCGTTGGAAAAGCGGGATCTACCTTGTCTAAAAGAACTGCTGCATTATAATAGTATGGTTTGCGATAATCCTTTTTTCGGGCATTCTCCAACGGCTTTGTTAAGTAGGATTCTATCTCCTTTTGGCCTTTCCTTTCCGTTTTCAATGTCGAAGAAACCTTATCGCTTTTTCGTCTCAAAACAATTCTGTAATAAGGTTTGGGTTTGGAAATTTTGAATTCCTCTCCGGAAAACTTAGGATGACTGATTA
This sequence comes from Dyadobacter sp. HNCC25DJ186, assembly GCF_056895235.1. Lineage (NCBI taxonomy): Bacteria > Pseudomonadati > Bacteroidota > Cytophagia > Cytophagales > Spirosomataceae > Dyadobacter > Dyadobacter sp. HNCC25DJ186. Next base: position 13,613 of record NZ_JBXHAS010000018.1, on the reverse strand, counting down.
TAATGACACTTTTCAAAGGCACATCTGTAAGTTCAAAAACTCCGGCAACATCTGTTTTTGCAACCTTGGAGCTGTTTTTTAGCTTTATTAAAGCACCAGAAATCGCATCCCCCGCTTCATCCGTAATTCGTCCTTTTATCGAAATGACATCCTCTGAAAAGATTGTTCTCTCCACCCTGTTTACGGGAATAGATTTCTCTTTCGCAGCGGTAAGCAACAGCATCATACCGGCAACAGGAATGACGAAAAGATATCTGGCACCAGACCAGCGTGAAGTGGGATTTTTATACATCATTTGTACTCGGTTTTTAAGTAATGAGGGATTAAAAAAACGGTTGGTTAACAATTTGTATGGCTTCTCCGAAGCATAGGAAACCAAAAAGGTTGCATATCGGTCACGATCCGTGAAGCCTTGATCTGCTAAAAATTCATGTACTTCCTGCAACGAATATTTGTAAAACCACAGTATGGGGTTAAACCAAAAAAATACTTTTAATATTTCTATCAGCAAGATATCATACGAGTGTCGCTGCATTATATGAACGTATTCATGACGAATTATTGTGTCAGGATTATGCTCATAATCTTGCTGACTGACAAACATCCAGGATAAAAACGAACAGGAATTGACGGATCTTTGTCCGGAATTGTTATCGGGGAGAAGCACCATTTTATAGTTCTCGGTCTCAACCAACTCGCCCTTTTGTGTTAATCTGAAAATTTGGTAAAGTCCATGTATTAATTTACCAGTCATCAACACGACACCGATTAAATAAATTACAAAAAAGTAATCTGTCAAACTCGTGACTGGCGCGGAAGTCGGGACCGGTTCATAAATTAATTGTGCCCGCGAAACTTCTATAACCGTTTGTGGAACAATCTCTTGCGGCAGGTATGTAAAAGTAAAGATTGGTATAATCAGCGCGACGAGCAGCGTGCTGACCAGGTAACAACGATTTGCTTCAAAAAATGTAAATTTTCGAAAGAGCATCCAGTAACAACCATAAAACAAGATCCAGTAAAGATTAACCTTTCCTGCGTAAATTAAGTGGTCCATTTTCTAACCGTTTGCATTTATAAAGGTTTGAAATCCATTTATCAAATCTAAGACTATTTTATTAGTTTAAAAACTAATAAAATAGTTAAAAAATATCGAAATAAATGTTATTTTCTATCGTGCTCTAAATCAGCATCCTGACAAACGTTAAATCATGTTAAAAATATTGATCAGCACGTTCAGTGAAAACATAATGCAATAAATTGCGAGGGATACCTAAAGCAACCAGCCTTCAATGTTAAAGAGCTACCTGAAAATTGCAACTCGAAATCTCCGCGCTAACAAGACCTATACCCTTCTAAACATTGCAGGCCTGACGCTTGGCATTTCATGTGCCATTCTGATCTTCATTTTCCTTCAATTTCATCTTAGTTTTGACCGGCATCAGCCGGATGAGAATCGTTTGTATCGCGTTGTTCTGGATCTTCATCTTGATGAAAGCACGGAACATGAGCCCGGGTCATCAGTTCCTCTGGGCGCTACACTAAGCCGCGATTTCCCTCAAATTGAAAAAGCAGGTTTTATTGGCAAAATCCCAGATGTTACTATCTCGGCAGAGAACGGGAAGGAAACAAACCGATTTATTGAAAAGTCCGGTACCGTCTATGCTGACCACAATTACCTGAGTATGTTCGCCTTTGACTGGCTGACCGGCTTTAATATCGAATCTATGAAAGAGCCTTCGAGTGTTGTAATCAGCGAGAAAATTGCTTTAAAATATTTTGGTTCAAAACAGGTAACCGGGAAAACTTTACGTTTGAATAATGCAGTTAATCTTAAAATTGCCGGTGTTTTCAAAAGCAAGTATAATCCCACCGATCTGAATTTCGAGATATTAATTTCTCTTCCCACTTTGAAAATAATAGATCCTGAATATGACCAGCAGCAATTGGGATGGATCAGCAGCAGAAATTTCACATTTGTTAAATTGACATCTGGAAATGACCCTAAGCAGTTAGAAAAACTTGTTCTTCGGAATGGCGCAAAGTATTATGGAACAGATTCGAAATATTACGAGCATAAATTACAACCGTTGGCCGAGGTTCATTTTGATGAAAAATATGATGGAAAAATCAGTAAATATATGCTGTGGATTTTGAGCGGCGTTGGAGTGTTTTTATTATCTATCGCCTGCATTAACTTTATAAATCTGGCAACGGCTCTGGCATTAAAAAGGGCAAAAGAAATTGGCGTCCGAAAGGTATTAGGAGGCACGCAAAAGCAGCTTTTCTGGCAATTTATGAGCGAAACTGCCCTCATTACCGTGAGTTCCTCCATACTGTCTATGATTTTAGTGGCAGTGCTTATGACTTTCATGAACGATCTTACACAAACCAAGGCTTATCATTTAGGTGTTTTGTTTCAAACCCAATTTCTTCTTTACTGGTGTATTTCTCTTTCGATCACAATTTTGTTAGCCGGATTTTACCCTTCTGTTATTATTTCCGGTTTCAGTCCGGTCTCAGCATTAAAAGGAAAAATTGGAACTAGGCAAGTTGGCGGACTGGGTTTACGCCGTTCACTCGTCACCGTTCAGCTCTCAATTGCCCAAATTTTGGTGACGGGAACAATGGTTTTACTACTCCAATTAAAATTTTTCAAAAATGCAGACCTTGGTTTTGACCAGCAAGCGGTTGTCACACTGTCAATACCCAAACAGGACGCGACTCGCAAAATTACTCAATCCTTAAAACAAGAACTTTTGAAGTATTCAGACATAAAATCAGTAAGTTATCAATTTGAAGCACCGACTTCGAAGATGGGTTATGGCGGATCTATACGTTTCGACAATCGTTTGGAATGGGAGAAATTTGTTATACGCGACCGGTTCGGAGATGAAAACTATCTGGATACTTATAAAATGAGGCTCATTGCTGGCCAGAGTTTTATGGATAAAGATTCGCTGACTGAATTTGTTATCAATGAAGAGCTGATGCGGCGTCTCGGGATTCATGATCCGCATAAGATTTTAGGTAAAACAATGGAGGATGGTAACTCGGGATTTAAAGGACCGATTGTCGGCGTCGTTAAAAGTTTTCATCTAAAGTCATTGCAGGAAGCCATAGAACCCTGTGCGATTTTTGCAAATCCCAAACTATACAAAGAAGTTGCCATCAAAATGGATACCAAAAACCTTTCGCGCACGCTTGAAAATATTCAAAAAGCATGGACCAAAATATATCCAAATGAGGTTTTCGAATACCAATTCGTCGAGGAGAAAATTGCAAGATTATATGAAAAGGAAGAACTATTAACAAAGCTCATAGAGGCATTTGCCGGCATCGCTATCCTCATCTGCGCCTTGGGATTGTATGGAATGGTATCATATATGGTTTCTCAGCGAACGAAAGAAATTGCCATCCGTAAAGTTCTAGGCGCACGTATTGATGGTATCTTATTACTTTTCGGCAAGGAATTTATCACTTTGGTGGCACTGGCGTTTATATTGTCGGCACCGGTTACCTGGTATGCAATGAAAAACTGGCTGAATAATTTTGCTTACCGGATCGATCTTGACTGGTGGATTTTAGCCACTGGCGGAATAATAATGCTTACTATAACGCTGATGACAGTCGGTTACAAAGTCGTTGTGGCTGCGATGACGAACCCTGTCAGCAGTTTGAAAAATGAGTAGACTGCGACTTTATAAAAAAAACTTATTCGTTGTCAAATTTCATCTTAAAAATCAGAAGACAATTTGATAACGGATAAATTATTTTTTTAATACCGATTACAAAGTAAGTGTATAGGTTTTACCTTGCTGCGTCGGGAAATCGTAAAGCAAGGATTCCTTAATATTAATTTTGTTGATTTTCGCTGACGAAGATATAATCGGATCTGAAACCGGGTCTGATTGATAAAACGAATTAGAATTTTCCCCCGTAGCGGTTTTTAATTGAAAATTATTCCCATTCAATTTATTTGGAATTCGTAAGCGGCAATTTCCTCCGAGGTTTGATTTGATCACTAATCTGGAGACTTTTCCATCTTTCCATTCCAGTGAAACAATATCAAAACCACCCCGGGCGCGCAGTCCGCTGATACTTCCAATTTTCCAGCCGTCAGGAAGCGCTGGCAAAAAGTGAATCGCGCCATCATGACTTTGCAGAAGCATTTCGGCGATACCGGCAGTGCAGCCAAAATTTCCGTCTATCTGGAACGGAGGATGTGCGTCAAAAAGATTGGTGTAGGTGCCGCCTCCGCCCTTTTTACCTGCTACATTTACCGGAGTAAGTTGGTCAGTGATCAACTTGTAAGCGCGGTTACCATCCTGAAGTCTCGCCCACCAATTCACCTTCCAGCCCATTGACCAACCGGTTGAAACATCACCCCTATGCTCAAGAGAGGTTCGCGCCGCACTGAAAAGTTCTGGTGTGCGGTATGCCGAAAGCTGATGTGAAGGGAAAAGGCCATACAAATGGGAAATATGTCGGTGTTTATCTTCGGGATTATCAAGATCTTCCAGCCACTCCTGCAACTGCCCAAACTTGCCAATTTGCATCGGCGCTAAACGGGCTCTTTTTTCCTTTAATATTTTGACAAACTCAGGATCCATTCCTAATACCTCGGCCGCGCGCAGTGTGCTAGTGAATATGTCAAACACAATTTGATTATCCATCGTGTGCCCTGCGCCAATAGTCACATCCGGCCTTGAAGCAGGCGCGTTCTCGGGCGACATACTCGGCGCGACAACAAGCCACTTTTTCGTCGGTTCTTCTACAAGAAAATCAACAAAAAACTGCGCTGCACCTTTCATGGCAGGATAAACTGATTTTAAATAGCTTTTGTCACCTGAATAATTGTATTTCTCCCAAACATGCTGACTCAGCCAGGCACCTCCCATCGGCCACATGGCGTAGAAAATCGGGTCGACCGGACCGGTGATACGCCATATATCGGTGTTGTGATGTGCAACCCAGCCATTTGCCCCGTACATTTCCTTCGCTGTTTGCTGCCCTGTAACCGAAAGTTCCTTAATCATTTGAACGAGCGGGTCATGCATTTCCGTCAGATTTGTTACCTCCGCCGGCCAGTTATTCATTTCCGTGTTGATGTTGATGGTATACTTACTGCCCCAGGGCGGTCTCATTTCCTGATTCCAGATACCTTGCAAATTGGCAACCTGACCTACCGGCATACCGTTTTGTGCGGGTTGCGACGACGAGATCAGAAGATATCTCCCAAATTGAAAATAAAGCGAGACCAAACCTGGGTCGTTCCCGCCAGCAAACTTTTCAATTCTCTCGTCAGTAGAAAGATTGGCAGACTCAGACGTACCGAGATCGAGCTTTACACGGTGAAAATATTTTTGATAAGCTGTGACATGATCCCTGAAAATGGCAGCGAAAGACCTTTTCTCGGCTTTCTGAAGAAACATATCCGCCTTTGCTTCCGGATTTGCTGTCAACGTTTTATAATCAACAAAATTGGAGCCAATTGAAATCAGGATGGTAACCGCATTCGCCCCGTCAACAACCACCGAAGTATCACCAGACATTATTTTCCCTCCCTCATTTAATACTTTCACATGTGCATTAAACGCTACCTGCCCCTTGATTCCTTCTCTGTCCCCACTGATCCCCGAAAAGATTAATTTCCCATTTTTATCTGTTATCGTTTTTCCCTTTTGCGGACTATTTAAAAATCCAGTGAAAGTCAATTTTCCAGGCTTGTCGGCTGTCAAACGAATCGCAATGACCTGGTCCGGCACGGAGGCGATGACCTTTCTGGTATATTTCACGCCATCGACGGTGTAGGAAGTTGTTGTCACCGCGTTTTCAATATCGAGTTCACGGTAATAATTCGTGAAGGAATCGTGGCCCGCAAACCTCAGGTTAAGATTTCCAACCGGCTGATACATCATGCCGTTGGCCTTCTTTGATTCAATCTTCTGCGCGGCCAACTTTTGTGCCTCGGCATGTTTTCCTTCAAAAATTAATTTTCTTATCTCGGGTAATGCCGCCAGTGCATCGGGATTATCATTCCGGTTAGGTCCGCCTGACCATACCGATGTCTCGTTTAATTTCAATACTTCCTGTCCGGGGTTTCCATATACCATGGCACCAAGCCGACCATTACCGACCGGCAAAGCATCTGTCCAGGTATTTCCGGCAGGTTTGGTATACCAAAGTTTAAGAGCACCAGGTTGCTGGGCGAAGGCAGGAATTGTTAACGTAAACAGGATGAATAATGAAAAGGTCTTTTTCATGAAAAAAATTTAAGAGCGATAGGTACAGAAGGCCGGAACTGGTTCGCTCTAATCATTATTATCCTTAAAAATTTAAAGGAATCAGGCTCTGCCTCTGTGGAAGATGCAAATTTGTTGCATTTAAAAAATGTTGAAAGCGTGCTAAATAATTAAGATAGAAGCCTGTAAAAAACTGTTTCCTTCATAAAACTGATCTGAAGCGATATCAAAAAAAACATGTTTCAGTCTATATGTTTGAGGATATACCTGCCTACGGCCTTTCCATCCAGAAGTTCTTTCAGTTTTTCCGGCAACTGATCCAGATCAATTTCATGGATCATTTCGTCCAGATGCAAAGGCTTCCAATCCGTAGCCAATGCGTTCCAAACTTTTCTCCGCCAGTTGATATCGGCTTGCGCAGAATCAATACCAGCCAAAGTGGCACCCCGCAAAATAAATGGAAAAACGGAAGTATTTAAGTCAGCGGAAGCTACATTTCCACAACAGGTAACCATCCCATTTTGCCTTACCGCTTTAAGAATTCCGGATAAAATAGGACCGCCGACATTGTCGATTCCCGCTGAAAAGTCAGCAGGTGACAGTGGTTTTGTATTGTATTTTTCTAAAAAATCTTCCCGATCTAAAATTATGCTCGCGCCCAGGACAGAAGTAAGAAAGTGATTCTCTTTTTTTCCGGAAATCGCTGTTACGTCAAATCCAAGTTGCGACAAAATCGCCGTAGCCATACTGCCCACACCGCCGGTAGCTCCACTGACGACAACATTACCGGAAGTTATGCCTGAGCTTATTATTTTGTCAACAGACAGCCCTGCAGTTAAACCCGCAGTTCCTAAACTCATTGATTCTTTTAAGGAAAGACCATCTGGCAGCGGAATTGCCCATTGCGCAGGTACCCGAATATATTGCCCAAAGCCACCATAGGTGTTCATTCCCAAATCAAATCCCGTAACGATCACTTTGTCTCCTTCTCTAAAATCCTGAGATTTGGACGTTATAACAATTCCTGCTGCATCGATACCCGGGACATGAGGAAATTTTCTGGTTACTCCTTTGTTTCCTGATGCAGAAAGAGCATCCTTATAATTGAGCGAAGAATAACGCACTTTGATCAACAGATCATTTTCTGGCAAATCGTCAATTTTTAAAGATTTTATCTCATTTTTAAAAACTACATCCTGCTGGCTGACCAGCAACGCATCGAATTCTTTTGTCATAATTTTTTTTACTAAAATAACCTGAGTTTATAAGTTTTGCAACATTAAACTGACCTTTCCGTATGGAGCAATTTGTGTGGTTACGGCAATTATCAATCTAATAAATTCCTATCTTGACAAATAATTCTACTCCTATATTTCAAAAATATTATGATCAGAAATTACATCGCTGTTTTTCTCGTAATCCCTTACCTGGCCTGCGCGCAAACTGAGAAAAGAACGGCAGCTTATAATGAAAATAATACGAAAATTCAGGTTGAAATGGACAATATGATTCGTCCGGCAATGCAGGAATTTAACATTCCCGGGGTCGCGGTGGCAGTTACCATAAACGGTGAAAATTATTTTTATAATTACGGCGTTGCATCGAAAGAAACCCTGCAACCGGTAAGCAGCGAAACAATTTTTGAAATTGGCTCGATCAGCAAAACCTTTACAGCGACCATTGCGGCATACGCCGAAGTTAGCGATAAACTTTCTTTTTCAGAAAGTATAAGCAAATATCTGCCATCACTTAAAGGAAGTGCCTTCGATAATATTACGGTGCTGAATGCTGCCACACATACCACGGGCGGACTTCCACTTCAATTTCCGGACGAAATAATCGATAAAGATCAGGCTATCAAATACTTTAAAAACTGGAAGCCTAAATTTGAAGCCGGAACGCAACGCTCTTATTCGAATCCCGGCACCGGTTTACTTGGTATGGCAGCCGCCGCGAGTTTGGACCAGCCTTTTGAAAAAATTATGGAAAAAACAATCTTTCCGGCACTCGGTATGATGCACAGCTATATCACTGTGCCCCAGGCGCAAATGAAGAATTATGCTTATGGATATTCAAAAACAGACGACGCGATCCGTGTGAATCCGGGGCCGCTCGCTTCCGAAGCTTATGGAGTTAAATCAACGGCAAGCGATATGATCCGCTATGTTGATGCCAATTTACAGCTGCTGAAAATCGATCAAAAACTGCAAACAGCTATTCAAAATACGCATATCGGATATTTTAAAATCGGAGAAATGATACAGGATTTGATCTGGGAACAGTATCCCTATCCGGTTGAGGTAAGTCAGCTTTTGGCAGGAAATTCCAGTAAAATAATTTTTGAAGATAATGTGGCGACTAAGATTTACCCGCCTGTAAAATCGGATGCAAATGTGCTGATAAATAAAACGGGCTCAACGAATGGTTTTGGAGGTTACGTTGCTTTCGTTCCTGCTCGCAAAATCGGTATTGTTATCCTGGCAAATAAAAATTATCCTATCACGACAAGAGTTACAATAGCCCACCATATTCTTAACCAGCTCGATCGGCTGGCGCCACTGAAAGCGAAATGATTGGGAAAATAATAATGACTGGAGTTCGATTTAATTTTCAAAAGAAATGCATTAATCATTTCCGCGAAATGAATATTAATACAATAAAATTAGTGAGTGACCGGCAACCAGCCAGTCGCTCACTGTCAAATCTCACTTCGTTGGTTTCTTGAAAACTGACTCGTCTACTTTGCTGTTGATGATTACATTATTCGTGATGAATGTCATAACACCCATTTGAGGGTTCGTGATATCCATTGATCCCGCAAACTTAACGCCTTCGTAATCTTTATAATCAGAGAAAGTAATTTCTCCGTCCTGGCCATTCATATTGGCTTTTACTTTGCTGATTAAGTAAGTGTTGGCATCAAGAAATTCGTCAATAACCTGGCCGTCTTTTGCTGTAAGTTTTAAGTGATAAACATCTTTTTTATCGAGTTTCTCCTTACCCACCAGCTCAACTTTATTGCCTTTTTCTTTATAATCAACCAGGCCACCAAACGGATCAAGCTGGCTTTCCTGCTGTTTGATCTGATCTGCTGGCATATCCTCCGGCTCACCCGTGCCACCCATCATGGTAGGGCGGATCATCCAGCCCTTCGCGTCGTCAATGACCTGAATCATTGAATTTCCCATCACAGTAGATTCACTTCTTAAAGATTTCCCAACAACGAGTGTTGTTTTTGTGGGAATCTCCATGCCCTGAACTGCCAGGGAACGGTCTGTAACCAAGGTGGTAACACCCTTCAATTTATCCAGGCCTCCCAATGCAGCAACGTGTTTCTCAACGATTTCATCAACGGTTTGTGCGAAAGAACTTGTGGAAATGCAGGCTGCCACGAGCGCGATAAAAAGTTTGTTAGTTCTCATTGTTCAGTTCGATTTTTAGTATATAAAATTGCTAATTGATTAAAAGATTAACTTTTGAACACTTATTTTGGCTGGGCTCCCGGAGCACCGCCCTGCTGTTGTCCACCGCCGCTGCCATCGCTTTTTACGTCATCGTTATTTACTGATTTGGCTTTTCTTTTCGGGGCATCCATGGTCATTTTACCAATTTTATAGGTGAAAGTCAAACGGACGCCACGGTTGTAAAAGTACATATCATTGACCTGATTAAACTGATTAGAGAAAAGTTCAGTATGCATTTTAAAACGTTTGCTCAGAAAGTTCTCTGCCGCTAAACCAACACTTCCCTTTTTGTTGCCAAATTCTTTTTTAACACCGACTGTGTAGAATCCAAATCCACCCTGTGTACCTTGAAGCTGAATTTGTGTTCCCTGCATAAATCCGAATGCCTGTGCACCCCAGCCATTTTTAAATTGTGCCTGGGAGAAAATCCCCCCGCTCACGTTAATTCCGTTATTGCTGAGTTTTTCAACCGCATTATTTTCACCTAATGTTTGTCCCGTTAAGGTTGTATAGAAGGAATTCGCAAAGACGCCAAAATTAATTTTTGAGGTAGCAGCAATGTTGGCAAACAAATTAACGCCGTAGGCATGTTGCCGACCAATATTTTCGAAAGTTGTCACAATCGCACCTGGTAAACTATCCGATGGCTGACGGACCTGGCTGATTGCATTGTTGGTCGCGCGGCCAAAAAATGTCGCATTGATAAACACTTTTTTAATATTCTTGCTTACGCCAAGTTCAAAATTGTTCGTCAGCTCCGGCCGAAGCTCCGGATTGCCGATGGTGATATTCTGTGGGTTTGCTGAGTTAAAGTTAGGGTTTAGCTGAGCAAGTCCCGGGCGCTGAATTCTGCGGTTATAACCAAGTTTCAGCGTTGTACCTTTGATGGTTTTGGATGCGTTAACACTTGGAACCAAAACTCCATAATCTCCAACACCGATAGAACCTCCCTCACGCGTACTTGCATCAATAAAGGTATGTTCGTAACGCACACCTCCTTTGATAGTATATCTGCTTTTCGTAGTATAGGTGTAAGAAGTATAACCTGCTGCAATATTCTGGTGGTATGTCAACTGGCCGGATGGCTGATTGTTTTCCTTTACAAAATCACCGGTTGCTTCCGCAATCAGAAATTGATAATCACTCGTCACCTCGCGAAGAATTGCTTTTCCACCAAATTCCAGCAGCTGGTTTTTCTTGATCGGTGTTTGATAATCGGTTTGCAAAGTAAATTCCTGATTGATGCTTTTGTTTTCATTTCGCTGACGCGTTGTAACTGAATTATTTGCATTCAACAAATCGGCATCGAAATTATTTGTCAAATCGTTACGGCTGTACAGCGTCGAAATGCTCCACTCCTGCTGCGGTTTAAAGGTATGCAGGTAGTCGATATTGGCATCAACAGTTCCTGAGAGATTTTTTGAATCAACATTTCTGCCCGTACTTTCAGTCTGACTGCCATTCTTGAAAAGTCTGGTAATCAAATCTTGCTGATTGATCATATTGCGTACTCCGTACCGAACACCTGCTGTAATGCTTTGATTTTTTGCAAGGTCGTAGTCGAAACCCAAATTATATTGACCAAACAAGCCTTTACTATTACCATCTCCTGTTTGACGTGTCTCAGTAGCAGCACCCTCAACAATACTGGTTTGGCTTAATTCCGTTTTCGTGATCGTGTTATAAATTCCGCGTCCAAACCCACCAAGCGTAAAACCGGCTTTTCCTTTTCGGTATCCTCCGTTCAGAGATAACATGGAACCACGATTACCTACTCCGGCGTCCACATTCAGGTTCAGTCCCTGCAAGCTGTTCTTTTTTGTAATGATGTTAATTATACCCCCTGAACCTTCAGCATCATACTTTGATGACGGGCTCGTGATGACTTCAACCGTTTTAATCTGGTCAGCCGGAATTTGTTTTAATGCATCGGCAACGCTGCTGGCGACGATCGTACTAGGTTTGTTATTAATCAAAACACGAATATTCTGACTTCCACGAAGGGAAACATTTCCGTCCAGATCTACAGTTAAAAGTGGTACTTTTCGTAAAATATCTGTTGCGTCACCACCTTTTGCAGAAATATCCTTTTCTGCATTATAGACAAGACGATCCACTTTTTCTTCAATTAGGGCAGCTTGTCCGGTTACAGTTACCTCATCAAGCTGTTTTACATTTGACGATATTTTTATTGTTCCAAGGTCCAGTTCCTGACCTTTTGCCAAAGTGATATTGTCAATTGTCTTGTTTTGATATCCGATAAATGAAATCATAAGTTTAAAGTCACCGGCAACTACTTTGTTAAGAGAAAATTTGCCCTTTTCATCCGCGACTGTACCATCTATGGCCTGCCCGGTTTTTTTATTGTAGAGTGCGATACTACCAAATTCGACCGGTTTCAAAGCAGCCGAATCCACGAGCGTTCCAGCAATTTTAGCAGTACCTTTTGGAGTTTGATCACCTGCAGTGCCTGGTAAAGCTTTCGGCTTGGTTGCCCCGCCTGTCGGAAATTGAGCAAACACCGGCCATAAAATTGCAGTAAAAATAATAGTAAGAAGAAATGTCTTCATTTTTTATGGGATTGTAGATTAACACCATAAAAGTGCGAAAGAAATAAAGTATCAGGAAAATAAATATGATAAAGGTCGTAATAAAAAGGATGGATGACGACAATCACTAGATGGATTGCAATGGGCGCTGGTATCGTCAATTTTAACCACGGAAAATTATGCTTGCCAATGGCAGGTCAATAACACGCTATATAACAGATACTTAAACCCCAAAGCCGATGAGCAGATACAGGTCTTAATTAATTTGTCACTAATTATCGTTTCGATCGCTAAAAGTAGGGATACCGCGTGGTTTGTGAGCCAGAGCAACATATTCCTTTACCAAGCGAACTATCCTTTCCAAACTTTGGTATAAACCTAAATGACTAGCCAAGTTTTATAGACTCAACTGGTCATTTAAGGCACGGAATTTGTGCAAAATCCAAATAAAAATTAAAACATAATCATATGAGTACTGAAAAAGCCATTTTGGCGGGTGGTTGTTTCTGGGGAGTTGAAGAGCTTATACGGCACTATCCTGGTGTGGAATCAACCGTTGTAGGTTATACAGGGGGCGATGTTCCAAATGCAACTTACAGAAATCACGGAACGCACGCAGAGGGAATTGAAGTTTTATTCGATCCTGAGAAGTTGAGCTATCGCGCATTGCTTGAATATTTCTTTCAAATCCATGATCCGACGACACGTAACCGTCAGGGAAATGATATTGGAACCTCGTATCGTTCAGCTATTTTTTACCTGAATGAAGAGCAACGAGACGTCGCCAATTCTTTAATTACAGAAATGGACGCCTCGGGTATCTGGCCTGGAAAGGTCGTCACAGAAGTTATCCCGGCTACCGATTTCTGGAATGCAGAGAAGGAACATCAGGATTACTTGCAAAAAAATCCGGGTGGATATACCTGTCACTTTGAAAGACCAAGCTGGAAGCTGAACTAGACTTAGATGTGGTTGGCATCGATTCCAGCAACTGTATTTATTAATTAAGATTTTTTATCAAAAGACAGAAAGCGTGCTTAGGCCTGCTTTCTGTCTTTTGATATTTTATACTTCGATATATTTTTCAATAGTTACTACTGATTGCGTAACCTGATTAAAAAAGCGTGTAACCAAAAAAATCCCATCTCTTATGAAGATGGGATTTTTTTGATTGTAATGGTATTGTGGCGACTAGACTACGCGCCCCGCCTACTTTACCAGGTCGGGCCGCGTAGGTTTGACCGCGTCGCGCTGACCCAAGTATCATCGGCGGTTCTGGGCTGGGCTTTCGACCAAGCTGGCGCAGCCTGGAAGAGGTCAACAACGCAAAAAAAGACCATCCTTTTGAGATGGCC
>NZ_JBXHAS010000017.1:0-71364 GCF_056895235.1 Dyadobacter sp. HNCC25DJ186 | reverse complement strand
CTACGAATTAAAGAGCTATCAGCAGGCCCGTGACTATGCCACCAAGAGTTTTGTATTAATGAAAGAGCTGAAGGCCGACTGGGATACGGAGCGGGCGGCAAATATTCTTTCAAAATGTTATGCAGCATTAAAAAATTACGAGCAAGCATACGAGTACCAGACGATTGCCCGCGCTTATGGCGATCGCATTCTGAACGAGAAAAAAGAAAAGGAAATTAACTATCTGCACTTGCAGGACAAAAAATCTGAGAATGCAGATCTGCTCCGTGAAAATGAAAAAAGCAGGCAGGTGATCAGAAACAACCGGATTGTAATCTCGCTTACGGCCCTTTTCTCCCTGCTGCTTATCTCGGCCCTTTTCTTTCTACGGCGAAATATCATTCGAAAAAATGCATTGAATCTGGAGCTGAAACATAGGAATGATGAAATACGCATACAAAAAGAAGAAATTCAAATGCAGCGCGAAGAGCTTGTATCCCTCAATAAAACAAAGGACCGCATATTATCTGTCATTGGTCATGACCTTCGAAGTCCTTTCGCTTCGGTGCGGCAGATGTTAGAATTGATCAGAAGTGGTGATTTGAGCGAAGAGATGCAGGAAATTTTATTTGAAGATTTCCAACGGCAGATCGTCCTGGTCTCAGAGCTGATCGATAATCTACTGCTCTGGGCAAGCAGCCAGCAGAACGGCGCGACGATCACATTTGACAAAATCAACCTGACGGAAGAGGCTGATAAAATACTGGCACTATACAAACCTGCTTTTGAACAAAAACAACTGACGGTGATACACGTCAACCCGGAGGATATCAGGATTGAGGCCGATGAAAACCACGTCAGAATGATTCTCCAGAATATTATCAGCAATGCCATCAAATTTACGCCCCGAAATGGGACGGTCAGCCTTTTTTATACGCGTAAAAATGATTTTGCGGCCATCCATATCCAGGATAACGGAACGGGCATGTCTGAGAAGAAATTGGGAGCACTTTTCAAGTCGTCCGGAGCAGCAATTACCGAACGGGGTACAGATATGGAACCCGGAACCGGACTGGGCCTGCTGCTGATCAAACAATTCGTGGAAGAAAATGAAGGAAAGATCGAAGTGAAAAGTGAAAAAGACAAAGGCTCTGAGTTTATTGTATATTTTAAAGCGAGCTCAAAAACCGTCGCAAGCTGAGTAAAACGAATTATGTCCGTGTGTGGCAAAAATCCATCAGATCAATTCGAACCCCTTTTATTAAAATTTCGCAGTAGCTTTTACGGCTGAAATCGTTCAGGCGGGTGCTTTATAAAAATCCTGACAATTGTATTTTACCTCGGTGAGTGTGAAGGTGCCGTAGCATAAATCCCTGTCCGGATAACTGTAAATGGTTTCTGCATTCTGCATCAGCTTGTAACTGTCGATTTCCTGATAATCTTTTAACGGCGTTGCCCAGGGCAATTGTTTCCCTGCATCAGCAGCGTACCGATCCTGGGAAATGAAGTTGATCAACGCACCTTCTCCATTGAAATACAGCCATGCAGAAATTGTGATATTATTATTTGTAAAAGACGCTTTCACTTTATCTCCCTCCGTGGCAAGCCATTTAATCCGCTTGTCTATCAACGTCGCCGGAGCCAGACAACACATATCGTTAAAAAAAGTAACGGTCTCAGATAAATCCATTTCGGCACCTTCCTGATATTGAACCTTAAACATGGAAAACAGCCGTATATCCATCGAAGCACAACCATTCTTAAAACAATGATAACCAGCAACCGGCAGACTTTTCATGACCGCCTTCATAAAAAATAACCTCGTTGGCGTCTGCATGAAATTGTACTGCTCTGAGGTAAACGGCATCCAGTCTGACTGCTCGTTTTTTCTAATCCTGCCTGTAAATTCAACTTTAAAATTATTCACTTTGGGCTTTCCCACCGAGCCGGTAAAACGCAGGTATTTTTTTACCGGCTCAGGAAGTAGGCTGATATCCGTTTCTGTGAGAGGAGAATTATCAGAATAAACAGTTTGCAAAAAAGCGGTATTAACATCATTTTGAAATTTGGTATAATACATTTTCTCAGTATATTTTACGATGAGCAGCACAAGGAAAGCAACATTCACAATGGTGAGAAACCTGGCATCCTGCCAAAAGCAAATCACCAGAATCTGGGCAAGAAACAGCACGAAAACAAAAATCCTCATCATAATTAATTATTTTCCAGGTTCATCACCCTGCTTACGCCAAAACTCGAGTTACATTATCCTCAAACAGATCTTTTGTGCTCCCGGCTTTTTTCCACCTTTTCAAAGTCAGTGGTGACCTTTTCCTTTTTGTTGGCCTTCTCATTTTTTTATCTCGATATTTTTGGTGCATCCAAAGATACCATACAGAAAATTTGATGTAATCTATTTTTTATAATAACCCCTCACCTGCGGCATCAGCGCCAAAAACAGCATCGCAACAGCATAAAACATGTAAAAGGTATGCAGCCAGTGCACGGCTTGCAAAAAAACCATTTCAAGCTGGATCCAGATGATCAGTGCAAAGGCCTGATAGATGCAAAAACTCCATGGCCAGCGCATATCTGTAAAAAGATTAAATTGTTCTGCAACAGGACTTTTTAGATTTCTTAACAAAGCAAAAATCAGCAGCAAAGGACAGATACCCAGCACAACGAATAACAGAATGCCCGGTATCAGAAAATTACGAAACGGAGATGCGGCCAGCATCGACATGGGCATTCCAAACAGCTTACCGCTTGGGGAAATGATCAATACGCCTCCGCCGAACAGGGCCCCTACACCAAGAAAACCGAGAAGAAAAATGAGCAGATTTCGGGTCATGGATAATTTCATTTCAATATTTTTAAAAGATAAGGACCAGATGGTAAATAATCATTTAAACGCGTAAAAAGCTGTCGACCGGACGCCTCAGTGAACATGATCAGGATACTGCTTAAGGTATGTAAAATTCGCAGATATTAAAAGCCAAAGTTGTTGCATCTTGCTGGCTAATGCTTGTATCGTTCACGCATTTACCGCTTTTGGCAGAATTGCATAAACACATCGCTTTTTAAATCTGTGATTCATGCAACTATTACCTATTCACGTATAAACTTTCCCTTCGGAATACTTGCACCTTTGCGGAAAGGATCTTGCCTAAACTGCCCCACCCATGAATCCATTCAATCCATTATTCGATGTACCCGCGGCTCGTGATTTCACTGCCACACTGGCACATGAAATTCGCAATCCACTGGCTACGATTAATCTGTCTCTGGCTCTGATGCTTGCGGAGCGTCAGGATGATGAGCTGAAAATGTATGCCGATATCATCAAACGCAGCTCAGAAAGAATCAACGAGCTGGTCAATGAGATGGTCAATAACCGAAATATGGACGAAACGCAGGTGGCAAACCAGTCTATTCACCATCTGCTGGATGAAGTTGTCGAAATGGCCAAAGACAGGATTCTGCTGAAAAACATCATGGTCTGCAAAGAATATGATCCCACAGACTGCATCGTAGCACTAAATCGCCCGAAAATGAAAATTGCGCTGACCAATATTATCGTCAATGCGATTGAGGCCATGGATTCGCAGTATCGGGAATTGAAAGTGGTGACGATGTCCATCGCCGGAAAATATGTGGTGCAGATTGAGGACAACGGCTGCGGCATCAGCGAAAAAAATCTTAAAAACATTTTCAATGCCAATTTCACCAACCGGCCCGGAGGTATGGGGATCGGGCTGGCTGCTACTTACGATATTCTCGAATCAAATCATGTGAAGGTGCATGTGGAATCGGAGCTCGGTTCCGGAACGCATTTCTTTCTGTTATTCGATAAAAACTGATACTTGACAAACAAACCTCATTACGAACCAAATTGAAAGAAAATATTGACGTCGGCTCTCGGCAATCGGCAGTCGTCTAAAAATGTGGCTCTTATAAAACAATCTGATAGCTTAAACGGACGACCCCGCCGATAGCATGGCAAAAGAGATCGTATCCGGAACTGGGTTGACTAAATTGTCAATAAAAAACTGATCCGGATAAGTGAGCTGAACCATCCTTTTTTGAATTGCTCTGGACTGAAAATTGCAGTGCATTAATATAATATCAAACAAACCGGAAAGAAATCATATTAAATGTCTTCTTTCATATTTTAAAATACCGACATGACAACAAGACAAATCGTACTCGCATCACGGCCCGTGGGTTTACCTACAAAGGAAAATTTCAGATTCGAAAATATGGATCTGCCCGAAATAAAGGAAGGAGAAGTGCTGCTCAAAGGATTATACTACTCAGTTGACCCCTACATGCGGGGCAGAATGAATGATGCCAAATCTTATGTTCCACCTTTTCAACTGAACGAGCCACTGACAGGCGGCGTGGTAGCTGTGGTAACAAACAGTAAATCAGATTCTTTTAAAACAGGCGATTATGTTCTGGGATCTTTGCCCTGGATGGAAAACTGTATTGTTAAAGAAAAAGAAATTCACAAAATTGATGCAACGATTGCACCTGCCAGCAACTATCTGGGTGTGCTTGGAATGACCGGGTTAACGGCCTATCTCGGCCTCATGCAAATTGGAAAACCAAAATCCGGCGAAACTGTCGTAGTTTCCGGCGCTGCCGGGGCGGTAGGAATTGTGGTTGGTCAAATTGCAAAGATTCAGGGGTGCAGAGTAATCGGTATCGCCGGATCGGACAAAAAGACAAACCTGTTAAAAGAAGAATTTAGGTTTGACCAGGCTATTAATTACAAAACAACAGATGATTTAAAAAAGGCGATTGCAGAGGCTTGCCCGGACGGTGTCGATATTTATTTCGATAATGTGGGAGGTGAAATATCCGATGCGGTGATCAGTCTCATGAATTTCCATTCACGCATTCCCTTATGCGGGCAGATTTCACTCTACAACAATACCGACAATGCCACCGGCCCAAGGCTGCAGCCGATGCTACTGACCAGAAGTATACTGATGCAGGGATTTATTGTGAGTGACTACAAAAGTTTATTTCCCGAAGCAACCCAGCAATTGTCTCAATGGGTAAAAGATGGAAAATTAAAATCCACAGAAACCATCATTCATGGGTTTGACCAACTTCCCGCGGCTTTAATTGGATTATTTGATGGAAAAAACGAAGGAAAAATGATCGTTCAAACAGCAGATATGGAATAAATCCAGCATGAAATTAATAACATGGAATAGTTGGCGTGGGCATTGAAAAACTGCAAAAAACTGGGTTTGACAACAGACTTCGGTTTGAAGGGTGATTACCTCGTCCATCCGTTGCGCATGATCAAGACAAATGACTTTTTCATTCTTGATGTATAACGCTTAGCAGGCAATTCCGACCAGCCGTTTATGCGGTCGAATCCTCAGTTAAGAAACTTTATACCGCCAATAAAAAATGAAGGAAACGAGATTTACTGTTTCCTTCATTTTTCAAACATACCAATGTAAAATCCTTATTTAATGATCGGGATAATCCAAAATACGCTTGCCTGAACGACGCTGTTCTTAAAATCCGGGCTGATCTCGCGCCCCGAGAAGTCCCCTACTTTTGATATCCCCGCCATGTAGCGAAGGCCAACGCCCAGGCCGCCGTCTGACTGGTACCCAAGGCCTGCGCCTAGCGACAGATCCAGGCTTTTCGCAAAGCTATTGATCGTCTGGTCAGGGATACTTTCCGACAAGCGCACACCAGCCTGAGGACCTGCCTCCACATAAAATCCGGTTGCAATCCGAAACTTTAACATCACAGGAATATTCAGGTAATTGATCTTGAAATCCTTCTTGCTTCCTGCGTTTTCAACTTTGGCACCTTGCGTAGAAAATAATACCTCGGGCTGGATAGCGAAGATTTCTCCAAAACCGAAATTAAGGATTCCACCTAAATGATACCCTACCTTAGCATCAGAATTAATGTCACCACCAGAATAGTTGCTTACATTAATACCAACCTTGGGGCCAAAACTAAATGTCTGGGCAAATGCGCATGTGCTTAAAGCGAACAGTAAAACCGTAATTGATAATTTTTTCATTGCGTAATTTTTTTTAAAGATTTAATTGCATTTCCTGCCGCATCCATTCCATACAGGAAGGAAGAGCAGATATGTTTTTTTTTAGAAAATAAAATCCCTGGCAGACAATTAACCATCTTTATAATCAGCGAATAAAAATGCTTGGAAAAAGATATTGGCACGGTTGTAGTGGATAATGTTTTACTGTTACAAATCTTGCCGGATTTAACAGAGTAATTCTTACACATCAGTTTTCATTAGTTGCATTAATCACAGATTTGGTATTCACTAATATCTGATCAGACTGCCGGAAATAACCTTCATATTACCCTATGATACTTTATATTAAATACATGGTCAGCCTGCGTTGCAAGATTTTGGTGAAAGAGGAATTGACCAAATTAGGCCTTCACTATGTGATTGTAGATCTGGGAACCGTCGAGATACTTGAAGATATGATCCAGGAGCAACATGACGAGCTTAAGAAAAACCTGCTCCGGTCTGGACTTGAACTGCTGGATGATAAAAAAGGTATCCTGATTGAGAAGATCAAAGCGGTAATCATTGAGATGGTGCATTACGCAGACGAATTACCCGTAACGAATTTTTCTGATTTCCTCAGTGAAAAACTGGGATACGATTATACTTACCTTTCCAATACTTTTTCGGAAGTGAAAGGAATGAATATCCAGCAATTCATTATCCTGCATAAAATTGAAAAAGTGAAGGAAATGCTCCTGTACGAAGACGTAAATCTGACAGAAATAGCATACAGGCTTCATTACAGCAGCGTATCACATCTGTCCAATCAGTTCAAAAAAATCACAGGCCTTACGCCCTCTTACTTTAAGAAGCTGAAAATGCAGCGCACTGAAAATCTTGAAAATATGTAAGATTTTTGGAAGGGACTGTCCGCCTGCAAAAAGAAAGAATTTCTGCTCAAAATTGTATCATTGTATCAACGATCATATCAGAAAGTGATGATCGTCACCAATTAGCGGCACAGCTACCCCTACCTTAGATCTTACTAAAAAGATCAGATAATTCCGTTATCGGCACGAGATCCCGACCAGAATAATCATTTAACTTAGACGATATGGTACTGTACATTAAAAACATGGTTAGTTTACGCTGTAAGATCAGTGTTACCAATGAGCTGGCGAAAATGGGACTTGCTTACAGCAGCGTCGAGATGGGTATGGTGCAATTGATAAAAAAAATAACGGTATCCCAACGTAGGTGCCTGAAAGAGAATCTGAGTGCTTCGGGACTTGAACTTTTAGATGACAGGAAAAGTATCCTGATTGAAAAAATTAAAAATGTGATCATTGAACTCGTCCATTACACCGACGACCTTCCAAAAACCAACTATTCGGAATACATCAGCACCAGGATCGGCTATGACTACACCTATTTGTCAAACCTGTTTTCAGAGGCAAAGGGGATTGATATACAACACTTTATAATCAAACATAAAATAGAAAGGGTCAAAGAACTTATTCAATACAAAGAACTCAACCTGACTGAAATATCTTACAAACTTCACTACAGCAGCATTTCCCATCTGTCGAACCAGTTCAAGAAAGTAACAGGTTTGTCTCCTTCCACCTACAGGCAACAAAGTCTGAAACGCTGGAATACGCTGGAAAACATGTAAAACTTATAACTTTTAACATGTTATGTGTAACATATCATGAATTTTATTAGTGCAACTTTACGGTTTCACGTTGAGAGTCTAAACAGCATATTATCAAAATAAGCGCACGTATATTTTATTACGTTAATGCCAATATTGTCAGAGTCATTTTTACATCTCAACTTATGATTATTGGAAAATGAGATTATTGTTTAACCAGAAAATCATGGCTTATTACCTCCATCATTTCCAAAAAACTTTTGCCCACACAAGGGTGAAAGAAGATAACAATTCCAAATAGTCCTTAGGATGAATTGGAGACGTTATTAGGGGTAAATCAAACGCCCACATGTTGAGATAACTACGGCATCACAAAAAAGTATTGTTTACCTTACTGCCCAGTATCAATCGCTGAACTTATCGTAAATTCATGGAAAATTCAGCACTACTCAAAGCAATCATTGAAAATGCGATCGATGGGATCATCACCATCGATAACAAGGGAATCATTGAATCGATCAACCCATCTGCCTGTAAGCTATTTGAGTACGAACCCGGCGAGGTGATCGGCAACAATATATCAATGCTCATGCCTCCCCCAGATCGCGACCAGCATGACGGCTATCTTCGTAACTATCATCAGACTGGTAAAAAATCGATTATCGGGATTGGGCGGGAAGTAACAGGCCTTAGAAAATCCGGAGAAATTTTTCCATTTCGTCTGGGCATCAATGAGGTACAATTTTCCGGCCGTAAAATTTATACAGGGTTCATCCATGATCTGAGCCGTGAAAAACAAGCCGAAGAAAAATTAAAAGAATATGCCCTTCACCTGGAAGAACAGGTACAGCAGCGCACGTGTTTATTGAATGAAACAGTAAAAGCGCTGGAAGAAGCCAAAGAAAAAGTAAGCAAATTGCTGGAAAAAGAAATGGAGCTTGGCCAGTTGAAAAGCCGGTTTGTTTCGATGGCCTCTCATGAATTCCGAACGCCATTAAGCGCAATCCAGCTTTCTTCTATTTTAATCGAGAAATACTCCGGAGACTCAATTAGTCCCAATATTTCCAGACATACAGCTAAAATCAAAGTTTTGGTATCTCACCTTACCGGCGTTTTAAATGATTTCCTGTCTTTGGAAAGACTTGAAGCCGGAGAATTCAAGCCGGTTTTAACAGCATTTAACATTGTAAAATTCTCCGAAGAAATTACCGAAGATATGCAGCTGATCGCCAAACAGAATCAGCAGATTATTTATCAGCACACAGGCACTTCTGCCACCGTAAATCTGGATCAGCCGCTGTTGAGAAATGCTATTATCAACCTGATCAGCAATGCAATCAAATATTCAGGCGAGAATACCTTCATCGAATTCAATACGGAAATTACGCCGACGCTCGTGACTATCTGTATTCAGGATAACGGGATTGGTATCCCGATTGAAGATCAGAAACATTTATTTGAAGCTTTTTTCAGGGCGCATAATACCGGGACTATTGCCGGAACAGGTTTAGGCCTCAACATTGTCAGCCGTTATGTCCAACTCATGGGCGGAGAAGTTAAGTTCACAAGCAATATCAATCAGGGCACATCATTTACGCTTCATTTTGAAAAACAGCTATGAACGAAAAAATCCTGATTATAGAGGATAATAATGATATCAGGGAAAGCACAGCTGAAATTCTTGAGCTTTCCGGTTATGTAGTTATGCAGGCCGACAATGGAATAAAAGGCGTTGAACTTGCATTTCAGAGCAGGCCTGATCTGATACTTTGTGATATCATGATGCCCGAGCTGGACGGTTATGGAGTACTGTCTTTCCTCGAAAAAAACGCTGCAACCGACTCTATCCCTTTTATCTTTCTGACCGCAAAAGCCGAGCGTACTGATTTCAGAAAAGGAATAGAAATGGGTGCCGGCGATTACCTGATCAAACCATTTGATGAAATAGAGCTCTTACAAGCCATTGAAGCACGACTGGCCAAAAAGCAGAACGACTGCAAAAACTGATAAGCATCACCCTCCTGGATGACTTTGGCTGCCAATGACACAACATAATACTGGTAATTTCGCTTAACCGAAAAGCCAGTAACATGAAAGTAGTCGCATATAGTGTAAAGAATTTTGAAAAGAAATCTTTAGCCACGACCAACGCAAAAAAACACGAAATTACCCTTATATCCAATGCACTAAGCTTAGCTACCTGTGGATTTGCAGAAGGGAAAGAGGCGGTTCTTGTTTCCGCCAGCGACGATGTCTCTGCAACTGTGATCAATAAACTTTCCGAAATAGGGATTAAATTCATTGCAACCCGGTCAGCCGGAACAGACCAGATAGATAAAAAGGCCGCTGAACGAAGAGGGATAAAAATCGCCTGCGTTCAGGGAAAGATCGGATATCTGGGAATGGATGTTTATGAACATGAAAAGGAGGCTTTTTTAACTGTTGAAGCATTGGAGGAAATCGCCAGAGAAACGATACAAAGTTTGGATCTTTGGCAGGATCAACTAGCGGCTGTCAGCAATTGAAAATACTTTTACTATATTGAAATCAAACGTATTTTAAGTCGGATTAGTGACCGATTTAAAAAGCACAGCTCCTCTGACATTCATTATAAATTTATAGTTAACCCATGGCCTACACTGCATTAATTACGGGCGCTTCAAGCGGAATTGGCCTGGAGCTGGCAAAAATACACGCTTCAAAAGGAGGCGATCTGGTCCTGGTTGCCAGAAATAAGTTTAGGCTGGACATACTTAAATCTGAACTGGTTTCCAAATACAGGATCGCTGTTTGCGTCATTGAAATGGATCTTTCTCTGGAAGGCTCCGCCCTTAAAATTTATGAGCAGACAACTTTGAAAAACATCCAGATC
This sequence comes from Dyadobacter sp. HNCC25DJ186, assembly GCF_056895235.1. Taxonomy (NCBI): domain Bacteria; kingdom Pseudomonadati; phylum Bacteroidota; class Cytophagia; order Cytophagales; family Spirosomataceae; genus Dyadobacter; species Dyadobacter sp. HNCC25DJ186. Next base: position 60,837 of record NZ_JBXHAS010000017.1, on the reverse strand, counting down.
GATTGCCTGATCAACAATGCAGGTTTCGGTGATTTTGGATTCTTTTCGCAAACGGATATACAGAAAGAAGTGAACATGATAAATCTGAACATCATCGCGCTGACTTTGCTGACAAAATTATACCTGAAAGATATGCTTGACAGAAATGGCGGCAGAATTATGAATGTAGCCTCAATAGCCGCCTTTCAGCCCGGCCCAAAAATGGCTGTATATTCCGCAAGCAAAGCGTATGTGCTAAGTTTTTCGCAGGCAGTTGACAATGAGGCGCGCGATCAGGGAGTAACTGTTACAGCACTTTGCCCAGGCCCAACCGAAAGCGGATTTCAGGAAGCAGCATCTATGCAAAACAGTAAAATGTTCAACAATAGCAAACTACCCACTTCCAGTGAAGTGGCTGCTTACGGGTACGATGCGATGATAAAGGGCAAAAGTTTAGCTATTCCAGAAATTATGAATAATTTCATGGCCGACGCTGTTGGTATTATACCAAGAAAATGGGTCCTTAAACTAATAAGAAAAATTCAGGATGCAGCTTAGAGGAAAATATATCGCAACAGCTTTGAACAAAACATCGATCCGAAAAGGGTATTACCTTTTCTATATTTTGTTTTTACTGATTAGTTGTAACAAAGATGAGCATAAATTGCATCCTTCGCTGGAACCTGTTACCGAATCGGTGTACGCATCAGGCGTAGTGAAGAGCAAAAACCAGTATCAGGTATACGCGGCTGCAAGTGGCATCATTAGCAGGATTTTGGTCAGTAAGGGAGATATAATCAGCAAAGGAACACCTCTGATGCAGATCACGAACACCGCCGCGAAATTAAATACTGAAAATGCTATGCTTAATGCCCGGTATGCATCGCTGGCTTCAAACAAAGAAAAGCTTAATGAACTGGACATCGCGATCGGGCTCGCGAAAACAAAGCTCGACAATGATCTTTCTCTGCTGCAACGCCAGAAAAACCTGTGGGCACAAAGAATAGGGACAAGCAATGAACTGGATGCCCGGGAACTGGCTTACAAAAGTTCCGAAAACGCTTACCAGACTGCGAAACTCCGTTTTGCGGAACTTCAGAAGCAAATCACCTTCCAGCAGGAGCAATCTCAGAAAACCCTGGAAATATCCCGAACGGCTTCCGGAGACTTCACCGTCAGAAGCCAGAGGGACGGAAAAGTATATGATATTTTAAAAGAAACCGGCGAGATGGTCACAACGGCAAATCCCGTTGCAATTGTAGGCGCTGCAAATGATTTTTTACTGGAATTGCAGATCGATGAATATGACATTACAAGCATCCGTACCGGTCAAAAAATGCTGCTTACCATGGATAGCTATAAGGGGCGGATTTTTGAGGCAGTGGTCAGCAAAGTTATCCCGGTGATGAACGAGCGGTCCAAATCCTTTACCATTGAAGCCGAATTTATAAAACCTCCCGCCGTATTATACCCCAACCTGACCTGTGAGGCCAATATTGTGATTCGAAAAAAGGAGAAGGCGCTTACGATACCCAGGAATTACCTTATGCCGGGAGATCATGTATTATTGGAAAACCATGAAAAAAGAAAGGTCGTAACAGGTCTCAAGGATTATCAGAAGGTTGAGATTATTTCAGGTTTACAAGCCAGTGATGTCATTATAATGCCCGAAGAATGAATATCAGACTGATCGCCGATATAGCAAAAGCCCTGCTTATGGCAAGGTGGAAACAGACCCTGGTTGCGGCCATCGGTGTCACTTTCAGCATTGGTATGTTTATCACGCTGCTTAGTTTCATGACTGGTTTAAATGATCTGCTTGACGGACTCATCCTGAACCGTACACCACATATCAGATTATACAACGAGATTAAACCCAATGCCAACCAACCCATCGATCTGGCAAAAACCTATCGTAACCATCACAATTTCATCCGTTCCGTCAAAGCCTCGGGAAGCCGGCAGGCCATCTATAACAACGGTGCGATCATGCAGGCACTTTCCAATGACCCGAGGGTCCTGGGTTTTTCTCCAAAAATCGCTGCGCAGGTTTTCTTCAATGACGGTGCAATCGACATCACGGGAGCAGTGAACGGAATTGAGGTACAAAAGGAAAGCAACCTTTTTCATTTCAGCGAGTATATCGTCGCCGGTACTGCTTCCGACCTGGATAGGGTTCCAAATAGCATTATACTTGGAAAAGGGCTGGCGGATAAGCTGCTTGCCGAGCCTGGTGATGTGGTTCAGGTGACGACCTCCAAAGGCGAAATCTTCCAGCTAAAAGTAGTCGGGTTCTTCCAGTCAGGTATCCTGGATTTTGACAAAACCCAGAGTTATGCCTCCATCATGACCACCCAGAAACTGCTCGGTCAGGCGGCAAATTACATTACCGACATTCAGATCAAATTAAAGGATTTGAATCTGGCTCCTGAAACAGCAAAAGAATACAGACAGCTTTTCTCAGCCGATGCTGAAGATATTCAAACTGCCAACTCACAGTTTGAAACAGGCAGTTTTATCCGCACGCTCATTTCCTATGCGGTAGGCGTAACACTGCTGATCGTAGCTGGCTTCGGTATCTATAACATTTTGAACATGATGATTTTTGAAAAGATGGATACGATAGCCATTCTGAAGGCCGTAGGATTTTCAGGCAATGACGTAAAAAGTATATTTCTGGTGATCGCTTTGAGCATTGGTTTCTTTGGCGGCATGTTTGGGCTCTTGCTGGGACTCGGCCTGTCAATGTTGATTGACCAGGTACCATTCACAACGGCTTCATTGCCGACGATAAAAACCTACCCGATTAACTACAGTCTGACTTTCTATTTGATCGGTACCGTTTTTTCGCTGGTGACCACTTTTTTTGCAGGATGGTTTCCTTCCAGAAAAGCAAGCAAGGTAGATCCGGTCATCATCATCAGAGGCAAATAAAAATGGGAGAAATCATTCTTGAAGCCAGGGAAATCAATAAATATTTCAGCGACCCTGTTACTGTAAAAGTGCTGAGCGACGTGAACTTTTCAATCGATAAAGGAGAATTTGTTTCCATAACGGGAAAATCCGGATGCGGAAAATCGACCCTGCTGTATATTTTGTCAACCATGGATACAGACTTCCAGGGAGACCTACTGATAGACAATGTTTCGATGAAAAATAAAAAAGAGCCGCAACTCGCAGCCGTCCGGAACGAAAAAATCGGGTTTGTTTTTCAATTTCATTATTTGCTCAACGAATTCACTGTTCTGAAAAATGTAATGTTGCCCGCTTTGAAACTGAGCAGGTTTTCAAAACAGGAAATAGAGCAAAACGCAATGGACCGTTTAAAAATACTGGGTATTGAACACCTTGCTTTAAAAAGCGCCAATCAGGTATCAGGTGGCGAAAAGCAAAGGGTAGCCATTGCCCGGGCGCTGATCAACAACCCGGATATCATCATGGGTGACGAACCAACGGGAAACCTCGACAAAAAGAATACGGAAGTCGTATTTGACATTTTCAAACGGCTGGCCGAAGAGTTTAACCAGACGCTACTCATCGTGACCCACGACCAAAGTTTTGCAGAAAGGACTCACAGGATCATCAATATGGAAGATGGCAAAATTATCAGTTAGGTTTCCTGATTAGAAAGCCAGAAAAAAAACCAGGGATCTATTTTTGCAATCGTAACAACAATGAGGACAAATGTTAAGCCGGATTTTTCGGGATTTTTAAAGCTTCTTCATAGTGTGGTACGGGCAATCAATCAGATAGAGGCACATGCGTTTTCCAAAAAATAGAAATGCAGAAAGCTTTGAAATCTTGGAGCATCCAGCTGGAGTCTTGGGCTCCTTTTGCTTAGGGTAACTATAATCTTTGTAATAATGAGCCTTCAAAAGTGCTTCCAAGAAAATATAATAAGCGTATTGCCCCGGTGGCTCTACGATGGTTAATTTAAAACGAAGACGTTGCTATTCTGAAATCAGCAAATGTAAAAAGGATGGATGAAAATTTCCATGTGTTTGATTTTGAGTTATCTGCCGATGATGTGGAGACTATCAAATCGCTAGATAAAGGTAGCGAAATAATTTACGGTGTTTAATAAACGCTTGAAGATCTGCCTACAACAATTACCAATCTAACTACTTTTTATACTGCTACAATTATGAATTTTGTACTTGAAACTGAAGCCAGTTTCAGGAACAATTAAAAAATAATTTATGCAAAAAAGAAAATTAGGAATTAGCGGATTAGAAGTATCAGCATTAGGCTTTGGCTATATGGGTTTAAACTTTTTGGATAGCAAAGGTCTTGATAAAAGATGCCGTAAAACTACTTAGCAACGCTGTTGAAAGGTGGATCACATTTTTTGATTCCGCAGAAGCCTACGGGCCTTACACCAATGAAAAACTTGTTGGCGAAGGAATACAGCCTTATAGAAAAAAGTTGTTATAGCCACAAAATTCGGCTGTAAAAATGCCAGACCGACAGAAGGTTTAGACTGAACCCCAAAGTGAGATCATACCAACATTGGAAGAGCTTGAAATAGATTTCGTGTCGTTCAGTCCTTTGGGCAAAGGCTTCCTCACAGGTACAATAAATTCAAAATTAGAGGATGTTGACCGCAGATATGCCATTCCTCGTTTCAGCGAAGAAAACATAAAAGCCAATCTGGTTCTTGTTAACGCACTGTCTGAAATTGCTGACAAAAAAAATGTTACAACCGGACAATTAGCATTGGCCTGGATACTAGCTCAAAAACCATGGATAACACCGATACCATGGACTACAAAATTGGATCGGGATTACACTTGTGGGTGACCGCTATCCCGAAATTTTAGAAAAACAAATAAAAATAAACAGCGATGCAAAATATTAAAGGAAAAGTTGTAGCCATTACAGGTGCGAGCATCGGAATTGGCAAAGCCATTGCATTAGAACTTGCAAAAAACGGTGCAAAGGTTGTTTTGGGTGCAAGACGAACAGAACAATTACAACAACTTGTTGAAGAAATTAAAAGCAGAGGTGGTGACGCTACCTTTGCTCAAATTGACGTGAAATATAAATCCGAATTAGTCCGGTTAGTGAATACCGCGGTTGAGCAATACGGAAAATTGGATGTCATCGTCAACAACGCAGGTGTCAGCCAATTAAGCCGTATTGACGAATTGGATATTGACGGTTGGGAAGAAATGAATGACATTAACCTCAAAGGCGTATTGTATGGAATGGCGGCCGCAATTCCCGTTTTCAAACAACAGCAGTCAGGACATATCGTCAATATTATCTCGACATCAGGAATAAAAATTGTTCCGATGCAGGGTGTTTATGCAGGTACAAAAAATGCTGTAAGAACTATCGCGGAAGCATTTAGGCAAGAATCAGACGGAACGATAAGGATTACGGGAATTTCGCCAGGTGTTGTAAAAACCGGCTTTGCTGCGAATATAAAAAACCAGGAAATGAAAACCATCATCACGAATAATATGGAAAATTTGGCCATTAGCCCGGATGCCATTGCCAATGCGGTTATCTATGCCATTAGCCAACCCAAAGATGTAGAAGTTGGAGATATCGTTATTCGTCCTGCAAAGCAAAATTGATTAAATTAGCACTCAAAAAATGCAAAAGCAATCTATTATAAATCATATTGAGAGCATATCTCAGCTTGTTAGGGTATTGGGGCTTCCTGCGCCTTTGCATCCATTGATTGCATTGGTTGATTATAATAAAGTTTCGATCGAAATGTTTCCAAAAGGACATAAAGTAAGCCTTGATTTCTACAAGATTTCCTTTAAGCCAACATTCACAGGACAAATAAAATACGGACAGGGATATTACGATTTTGAAGAAGGCGGATTAGCATTTTTGAAGCCAAAACAAATAGTTTTTCCAACGGACGAAATAGAAAGTTATGAAGGTATCGCTTTGTATTTCCATCCGGACTTTATAAGAAATTATCCGTTAGGGGGCACAATAAATCAATACGGCTTTTTCTCTTACGATGTTTCAGAAGCCTTGTTTTTATCGGCAAAAGAAAAAGAAATAATAGTCAATTTATTTACTACAATAGCCAATGAATTAGACAACAATATTGACAGTTTCAGCCAGGATGTTTTGGTGTCGCAAATAGAATTGTTATTGAATTACAGCAATCGCTTTTACAACAGGCAATTCATTACAAGAAAAGCAGTCAATCACGACATCATAACTTCCTTAGACAAACTTTTAAACAAATATTTTGAAGAAGAAAGAAGTTTAAAAAACGGTCTGCCATCGGTGAAATATATCAGCACAGAATTGAAGCTTTCGCAACGCTATTTGAGTGATCTATTGAGTTCGTTGGCAGGACTAAACACACAACAATACATTCAGAATGCAATAATCGAAAAAGCCAAAGAAAAATTATCAATGACAAATCTATCCGTTTCTGAAATTGCTTATCAATTGGGCTTTGAACATTCTCAATCGTTCAGCAAACTTTTCAAGACAAAGACCAGCGTTTCACCTTTGGAATTCAGACAATCTTTTAATTAAAAGGCGACAGAATCGCTGACTATTAAGAGTCACTTAATATTTACCAAGGCCATCAGAAAACTGATCAACCTTCGTTAGCCCCCCATCAGCTCGTGGCAATTTAGCAGCACAAGATGATTCTGATGGAAGTATAAGCTCCATAGAACGTCTCGCAGAATATTTTTGAATAAATTCTGTTCAGTTCATTCTACCTGCTTTTCAAATAAGAATCAACAAAATCATTTAGCGCTTCGCCATGTAAATTCAGGGCAAGGATATAACCTTTTTCATCCAGAAGCACATTAAAAGGAAGCGCTTCAATCTGATAATCCTGAGCAACCGGTGAGGTCCAGAATTTAAGATCGCTGACCTGTGTCCAGGGCAGATCGTATTTGCGAACGGCTTTTTGCCAGGCCTCCTTTTTACTGTCCAGCGAAACCCCGAAGATCACGAGTTTTTTTCCGGACGCGTTTTTCTTTGCGTGGCGTGCATAAAGTTTCTTTAACTCAGGCTGCTCCTGCACGCAAGGTCCGCACCAACTGGCCCAGAAATCTACCAAAACCAGATTCCCTCTTGTCGAAGAGAGCGTTGTGGTGTTGCCATTCATAGCGGGCAAACTGATTTCAGGTGCTAAAGAACCCACCTTTATTTCAGTCTTCTGAGCGTTGGCGACGAACCCCGAGAGCAAGACCAGTAAAATAAAATAATTTCGATTTCTCATCATCACAAAGCTTACTTCGCAACCGGATAACCTTTATCGATCCAGTCGGTTTTAATGTTTTTAGGAATGTTTAATAGTTTCGCCTGTTTAAAACCCTGGTCTTTAAGCGCTCTGAAAGCAGGTCTGACATTCGGGCATTTTTCAAACGGGCAGCATCCGCAGTAAATTACAACCTCCTGGTTTTTATCCTGCCCGGCCAGTATCTTTTCCAGCTTTTTGATATTGTCCTTTTCACTTCCCGGCCCGGCATCCTTTGAGTCCGGTATTACGGCCTGCGGGCCGACGTTGATAATCAGCGGCTTCTTTTTGCCACTATCATTAATCTGGTCAGCGAGTTCCCGGGTAGGTTTTAGCTCGGAGGCTGTCCACGGCTCTGCTGCTGTTTGTGCCCGTAATGTCAGGGTTGACAAGAGCAAAAAAATGAAACTTAAAATTTGTGTTGACCTTTTCATTTGAATGGCAATTTTAGGTTTGATAATTAAACATTTTTTGCAAGTTTTAACTAAATCACGCTGATTAATGGACCTTCATTATCTGACTTTAACCAGCCGAAGCTTAAGAGCGAATGCCCCTGCGAAGCTAGTTTCTGCTCAAAATCTTCTGCCTTGTCTTCGGAAACTGCTACCAGCAAACCTCCACTGGTCTGCGGATCTGCAAGGATGTATTTCTGGTGATCCGTCAGGTCTGAAACTTTATGACCATAGCTGTCCCAATTTCGCTGCGTCCCACCGGGGAAACAACTTTGCTCAAGATAGAACGATAAAGATTCAATAACCGGTACTTTGTCAAATTCAACGACAGCTGACAACCCGCTCCCTTCACACATCTCCGACAAATGGCCCAACAGTCCAAACCCGGTCACATCCGTCATGGCCTTCACGGCCTCCATTTTACCAAATACTTCACCAAGTTTGTTGAGGGTTACCATGCTTTTTAACGCAATTGCTGCATCCTGGTCAAGCAATATACCTCGTTTCTGTGCCGTCGATAAAATTCCAACGCCTAATGGTTTGGTCAGGTATAAACGGCAACCTGCTGTTGCTGTCGAATTCTGTTTAAGTGCTTTAATATCCACCATCCCACTTACGGCTAGTCCAAAAACTGGCTCAGGACAATCGATACTATGGCCTCCTGCCAGAGTAATACCCGCTTCTGCACACACAGCCCGCGAACCTTCAAGCACTTTCTGGGCCACTTCGGCGGGGAGTTTGTTAATAGGCCATCCCAGGATTGCAATCGCCAATACCGGCTTGCCACCCATGGCATACACATCGCTGATCGCATTGGCTGAGGCAATGCGCCCAAAGTCATAGGCATCATCCACGATTGGCATAAAAAAATCCGTTGTCGAAATGAGTGCTGTGCCGTTCCCAAGATCCAGTACGGCGGCGTCATCCCGCTTGTCGTTCCCAACCAAAAGCCGAGGATCTGCCTGATGTAAGATCGGGCTGTGCAGAATTTTATCCAAGATGGCCGGGCTTATTTTACAACCGCATCCTGCCCCGTGGGAATACTGCGTCAACTGTATGTCTATCGTCTCCATAAATTATATTTCCTGCTGCGTTTCAGCAATTGAACTGGCGAAATTAAGAATCCTTTTTGCATTTTCTGATTTGTCGCTACCAGACAGCTCGATGGTGAAAATCTGGCTGGCATCTCTTTTCTGCAAACTGCTCCGGTAGGTTTTATCGTAATAAACCAATACCAGCCGGATAAAATCAGCCATCCGGTTTTCTCTGATGGCCGCTACTGCCTGGGTCGTCTGCACCGGCCCAAGCCGTTTGCGAATCCGCTCGGTGCAGGTTACCAGAAAATCTTTATCCAACCCTCCATAATCGAGCACCAACTCACGGACACGCTGATCCAGCGCAATTTCCAGATTTATCAGGGCGGCATTTTTCATCTGCTCCCAAAATGATCTGGGAATTGATAATTTACCAATATTCAGGTTTTCATCTTCGATCCAGGTCGGGCGGGAAAGGTTCTGATCTTTTAATTGCTCTGCCAGATTATTTTCAAATTGTTCCTGGGTCGGCTGGATCATACTATTCATCGTCCCATAGGAAGAACCCTGGTGCCTGGCCAGATCTTCCAGGTCTATTACCTGTTCACCCATTTTTCGGAGCTCATGCAGTAACTTGGTTTTACCTGAGCCGGTCATGCCACCGAGTATCCGGACCGACCGACGCTGTGCAAACAAACGGTGGGTCCATCGCCGGTAACTTTTATAACCGCCTTCAATTAAAAATACTTCAAAACCATAGAGATTCAGCGCCCAGGCCATCGCCCCGCTGCGCATGCCCCCGCGCCAGCAATGAACCGCAATTTTTTTATCGGGTGCAGTTAACAATGCCTGTCTGATAAAATCCGACCATTTCGGACCTGTCAGATCAAAACCCAGCAAAATAGACTGCTCCCGCCCGATCTGCTTATAAGTAGTGCCAACCAAAACCCTTTCTTCATTACTAAACAAAGGGATATTGAAGGCTCCCGGAATATGGCCATGAGCGAATTCAGCGGGTGTCCGGACATCAACCAGGGGGATAGCCCCGTTTAAATTCAGAAATGCGTCGATGATTATGTTTTCTATCATTGGGTCCTGCAGAGAGAATGATACCCCTGGGATTAATACAAGTTCTAGTGTTTAAGAATAATAGCGTTTGTGATCAGGTTCTTGATAAAAAGTATTACTACCCTGATCCGCATACGAATGCAAATAATTATCTTAAAATTAGACATTTTTTTCGCGAAGCTTATCACCTCGGCCAATTCTGGCTCATCGTTATTTGAAAATAGAGAACAATAAACCCATCGCAGCCAGACTTCCACCATGGCAATTTCCTCCGGCATCAAATCGTAAAACTGATAAATGAGTTGATCGATCCGGGATTCGAGGTCGGTATATTTGATACATAATTTTCGGCTTTTCAAATTTTTCATAATAGTCAAATGCACGAATTTCTCACCAATAATCACCCGTATCGCCCCGTTTTTCAGCTTTTACTTTAAATGGATTCAAAGAATTGGCGATGGATGGATAATTTTCATTGAACCAGTCAAGTCAGCGATCATTCGAAGTGTATGGTTTTATGTTTCTACCCAATAAAAAAGTTTCAAAATGTTTCCTGACTTCCTCCACCCGGCTGTCCTGCCGACGTGCCAGTACCGAAAAGAAAAAAACTAATCAGGTCATCATAACTTTTAATTTTCCTGAAATAGAGAAAGGCATAAGCCTCGTCACCTTTGTAACTGACCAGCTGTGCTTCCAAAAGTTTCGAAAACAAGATCCGGTTTACCCAGGTAATGACCAGTTTGAGCCCCACTTTAAAAGGGCGCTCTTTGGTGGCGGCACCAAACTGCTGGGGGCTTTGACTTGAAGTCGTCTTTTCCGGCATGACAGGCATGCCTGAACACACATTTTTTAGCATTGCAGGTGTAAACCGTTCAAACTGGGCTTGCAGCATCATAAAGTATCTTTGTAGGTCCGTTTGTGCCTGCATGATCTTTTGATTGATCATTTTCGCTTCCAGCCCTGTGCTCCTGACTTGTTTAGCTTCGCCATCCCAGAAATCAGGATGAACTTTCTGGCCTAGCGAAATGTGAGTGTCCAGTCCGTCAATAGTAATGCGCAGATAGATTGGAGCTTTTCCGTCTTTGGATGCTTTTCCCCGGTAGAGCCATAACAGCAGGGATAGGTTTTGTTTGAATTTCATTCTCAACACATTTTAAGGTTAGCAATAAATGCTGTGGGAGAACCTTAAATCAAATCGCCTCAATCAAACATTCATTCGGTCACCTAATTTACCAAATCCAAATGGTGACCGAATAGGTGACCGAATGGTTTGACTTATCTTGATTCAGAATAACCTGCTTTTTTGTTAACTGTGCTGAAAATCAATGCATTTTAAACACGAAAGGCACACTTTCGTGTGCCTTTTGTGATCCCGCTGGGATTCGAACCCAGGACCCATACATTAAAAGTGTATTGCTCTACCAGCTGAGCTACGGAATCAGACAATTTGAGTTGGAATAGCCGAAGCGTTTTCCGTAATTGCGATGCAAAAGTAGAATTCTTAATAGTAAAATGCAAGCCCAGTTGAAGAAAAAGATGTTTTTATGGCTTTTCGCGGCCCTAATATTACCCAAATATGAAGCATTTTCGTCGGATAGAAATGAGTTAAAAAGAGCTGATTCTCTGTTCGCTATGGCGCGATACGCAGAGGCTTCAACCCTCTACAAAAAAAATTTCGGAAATGATGAAAAAAATAATCAAAGCCTGCTTTTAAAGCTCGCGTTTCTATCTGAGAAATCCAATGATTATACGGATTGCCTCTATTATCTAAGCAAACTTGCGCTCATAAATCCGTCCAGAAAATTATTTGAAAAAATGGACAAACTTGCTTCCGAGCAAAATCTAAAAGGTTACGAGTTCGACGATTATAATTATTTTATTATTTTTTATCGCCGGTATGGCGATTATATCCCAATTCTGCTGCTCACCTTAGGTGCCTATATTGTTCTGATCATGGTCATGAAAGTCCGCCGAAAAGAGCCTATCCTGAGAATTCACAAAATCTCGATTATTTTTTATCTGGGAGCGTTGTTAGGACTTCTGAACATTCCTTCACTTTACAAAACCTGTATCATTGTCAACGAAAATACCTTTCTTAGGGATGAGCCGTCGTCTGCTTCGCAGGTCGTAGAAAAAATAGGAAGGGGCCACAAACTCATCATAGTGGGTTCTGTCGACCAATGGGACAGAGTGATTTGGGATAACAAAATTGTGTATGTCAGACAAAGCGATTTGTGGAATATTTAAAATTCGCACAAACAAAAAAGGAGCTCGCAATATTAAGTCTGCAAGCTCCTTTTTTAAAAATTCCTTTTTCTATTTCTTCTTTTTTTTCTTCTTGTTTGATTGGTATTCCTCAACTTCCTGCATCAGTGCTTTAAGGTCATCCTTTGGTTCTGCACTAAAATCAATGGTCTCAGTATAGTCATTTGCGGTGATTTTTAACACCTCGATCGGCTTACCTAAAAAGCCTTGTATTTCATCAAGCATTGGCTTTTCTTCCGGACTGCAAAATGATACTGCAATACCCTTTTGCGTACCTCGGCCTGTACGCCCTACTCTGTGCACATAATTTTCAGCCTGGTCAGGTAAATCATAATTTACCACAAAATCAACATTTGCGATATCAATTCCTCTCGCACTCACGTCCGTCGCAATTAAAATTTTAATATCACCTTTTCTAAACTGGCTCATCGCTTCCAGCCTGTCATCCTGAACTTTATCGCCGTGAATGGTAATGCTCTTTATCCCCATTCTTTCCAATGCTTTAAAAACTCGTTCTGCGCGAACCTTCGTTCTGACAAAAACCAGAATTTTGCTCTCCGGATTCTCACCAACGACCCGTTCCAGAAAAAAGCGCTTGTCATCCATTCCGATGAAAGCAACGGAATGCGTAATGTTTTTGGCAACCTTATCATTCGGAGAAATTTGGATACGGATTGCATTCCTCACCAAAGAATAAGCCAATTTTTTGATCTTCTCATTAATTGTGGCCGAGAAAAACAGAGTTTGCCGTGTATTAGGCAAGAATTTGATAAGGTCCTGAATATCTTTTATAAACCCTAAGTCCAGCATGTGATCCGCTTCGTCCAGAACCAGAATCTCAATTCGATTAAGTTTTATATGTCCCTGGCTTACCAAGTCAAACATACGTCCGGGGGTTGCCACCAGAATATCAATTCCTTTTTCCAACTGGGCAATCTGCGGGCCTTGTTCCACTCCCCCGAAAACACTAAAAGTTTTTACCTTCGTGTATTGTCCGATACGATCAAAAACTTCGGTGATCTGGATGGCAAGCTCCCGCGTTGGGACCATGACGATACATTTGATTCCGTCCGGTCGTCCGGTCGATTTTCTGCGATGTAAAATATCGATTACAGGTATCGCAAAAGCTGCCGTTTTTCCTGTTCCTGTTTGCGCTATGGCAAGCACATCCTCCCCTTTCATTATCGGTTGGATGGCCTTAAATTGAATATCCGTTGGTTTCTTAAATCCGGCTTTTTCCAGACTTCTTTTTATTTCAGGAACAATTTGATAATCTTCGAATTTCATAAATACGGGTATGATTGGGCCAACAATTCTTCATAAGCCCTCATTTAACATGTCGCAAAGATACGCCGTTATTTTGCATTCATATTTTTTTGATTCGGAGAGTCCAATTACCGGATACCTAAATATTTAAAATGAAAGACGACTTAACGATATTAGATCACCATATTACTGCTAAAACAGCAATTAAAAAACCTTGTTTCAAGGCTGATATGTAACACAATTCTTGGCAGGAAAAAATAAGTCAGAGGTTTCCTTCAAAAAATCGCAGTCTGTTTTTAAGCGTCAATATCTCACTTTGCATCATCTCGACTCGTTTGAGCAAATGGTGAACAACCTCAATGCCTTCCAGGTTTATATCCAGATCATCGTGTAAACGTATGATTCTTTCAAGTTTTTGAAGCTGAGGAATATGAATGTACTTTGTTTCCTGGATGATAACCGTGTCAATTAATCCAGCCTCACCAAGCGACTGAACAAAGGAATATTCAACGTTATAATTCGCACAAAAAATATCGATTGCGATCAGTTGGTCAGTATCCATTTGGATCAGGATTTAGAAAATTCCGTAAACAATTCCTTTTGCTTATCAGTCAGGTTCGTAGGGATTTTGACGTTGAAAGTCACATATAAATCTCCAAACTGTCCCTCCTGTTTATAAACCGGAAAGCCTTTTCCTTTCAGCCTTACTATGCTGCCATTTTGCGTTTCAGCTTTTACCGGAAGTTTGACCTTTCCGCTTAACGTTTCGATAATAATTTCTCCACCCAAAACTGCCGAATATAGATCAATATCAACGTTAACGTGCAGATCATTTTTCGCTCGTCTGAATTTTTCGTCATTCGCTACGGTGAAAGTAATAAACAAGTCGCCGTTAGGCCCACCGTTACTTCCTGGTCCGCCGTGTCCTGGTATTTTAATATTCTGACCATTCTCTATACCCGCAGGGACAGTAATACGAATATTTTTCCCGTTCACATTTAGGGTTTGTTTATGGGTTTCATATGCCTCGGCCAATGTCAGATGCACCTCTGCCTGATAATCCTGTCCACGGAAACGGGTTTGTCTGCCGCCCCGGGCACCACTAAACCCAGAAGCTCCTCCAAACATAGACTCGAAAAAATCCGAGAAATTATCGTCTCCGCCGCCATAGTAATTCCCGCCCTGATTTGCAGCCCGCGACTGACGCGCCTTTTCGTATTCAGCACCATGTTCCCAATCTTTCCCATACTGGTCATATTTTTTCCGTTTTTCAGGATCGCTTAATACTTCATTGGCTTCATTCAACTCCTGAAATTTCTTCTCGGCCTCTTTGTCGTTTGGATTGACATCAGGATGATATTTCCGGGCGAGTTTCCGGTAAGCAGCTTTGATATCTTTTTCAGTAGCACTTTTCTGAACACCCAATATTTGATAATAATCAACGAAAGCCATGATTTATTTGATGAAATTATCCGTTACTAAAATACTATATACCATTTTTTCCTAAAACAAACAGATCAAACCTTAGATGTGAGATTTTTAAATATAACCGTTTTCGATTAGAATTTGATCCTTTTAATTCAATACAAATATTTGGAAAAGTTGATTTTCAAAAACTTACACATATACTGTTGCTTAAAAAAATCCAGAATCAGCGTTTACTTCCGATCCATCATTTTCAAATAAAGATCCTCCACTTTTTTTCTCGCCCAAGGTGTTTTTCTTAAAAATTTCAGGCTTGATTTCACGCTAGGTTCGTGTTGAAAACTATTGATGTTGATATGAAATCCCAATTGCTCCCATCCATAATATTCAACTAATTCATTCAAAATCGCTTCAAGTGTCTTCCCATGAAGCGGGTTATTCGGTTGGCCTTCCATGCTTAAAATTTAGTATAATGTTAAAGGTAAAAGGAAATTCGATTAGAATAAATACTTATTGTGCTTACTTAGGAGTTCAATGTAAATTCGGGTAATATGGATCAGATACAATGGGGAATAATTGGCTGCGGCAACGTAACAGAAGTTAAAAGCGGGCCCGCTTTTAATTTAATACCAAAGTCAAAACTCGTAGCAGTGATGCGCCGGGACGCTGCATTGGCAGAAGATTATGCAAAACGTCATAACGTTCCCAAGTGGTATAGCGATGTGGATGAGCTGATAAATGATCCGGATGTAAACGCAATTTACATAGCGACTCCGCCAAATGTACACGAAGAATACGCGGAAAAAGCGATGCGTGCCGGTAAGCCTGTTTACGTCGAAAAACCAATGGCCTTGAGTGCTGCTGCGTGTGACCGAATGAATGCAGTCAGCAAGGAGACTGGCGTTCCGCTTTTTGTTGCCTACTACCGGCGATCGCTGCCGTATTTCGTAAAACTTAAAGAGCTCTTAGACAGCAACATTATCGGCGAAATCCGTTATGTAAACATTTGTCTGCAATGGCAGCCCTATGACGAAGAAATCGGTGCATTGCGCAAACCTAAATGGCGCGTGCAACCAGAAATTTCCGGCGGTGGCCATTTTCACGATCTGGCGTCCCATCAGTTCGATTTTCTGGAATATCTTCTGGGTCCTGTCAAAACAGCAACAGGTATTGCCAGAAATCAGGCTGGGTTGTATGAAGCCGATGACATAACTGTTGCAAATTTTGAATTTGACTCGGGCGTATTGGGTAATGGAATCTGGTGTTTTACAATAAACAAGGAACAACGCGAGGATAAAGCACAGATTGTCGGCTCAAAAGGAAGAATTAACTTCTCGTTTTTTGAAAAATTTGATATTGTTGTTGAAACAGAATCCGGCTCAGAAATTTACAATATCCCTTATCCAAAACACGTCCAGCAGCCGCTTATTGCACTTATTGTGAAAGAATTGAGAGGTGAAGGTACCAGCCCAAGTTCGGGTATTACTGGTGCACGTGCCAATCTGATCCTAGACTGGATCACAAAAGGACAGAAATCATAAGGCTATACAAACTAAAAAAAATTAGGTAGCTTGCGATACAAAATATGTTGTTATTTCTGTTATTTACACATCTTAAATATAAATCTTCATAGTCATGGCAAAGGGTAAAAATCTTGACAAGGGTAGTACAAAAAAAGATCCTGAAAAGAATCTGAAAGAAAAGCGTGCTGAGAAAAAGGCCAAAAAAGATGGAAAAAAGGACTATTGATTACCCGTCATTCAATCCAGATATCAATTCAAAAAGCTCTTTCGCATCGCTGCAAAAGAGCTTTTTTAGTTGTTTTAATATACTTCACGGTTCGTCTTATATTTTGCCAGCCGCTTCCGTGACCGAATAAGCTTCGAGTGTATCCTGTTTTTCTCATCCGGCGTCACCACACCATCCGCCTCCGCCTTCTCAATGGTGCCTTTAATGATTTCCTGCTCACGTTGAAGTTTAGAATATTCGAGAGCCGTTAGTTTTTTACTTTTATAAGCTGCGTTAACAGTTGCTTCTAATTTTCGCACTTCACTTCTGAAATTTTGCGCATAGAGTTGCGATGAAAGTATGACAAAGCAAGACGTCAGAGCCGAAAAAAAATAAGTTGATTTCATTTTGTCCATTCGTTTGTTGCAATCCAGGTTTCGTTTAAAATCATACCTGATTAAACGAGGTTGTACATTATGGAAAAAATGCAGAAATATTTCGTCTGGCAACTTATTATTCGTATCCCTTTCCTTTTAATTCTAACGCTTTCTCATTTTCCAGTACTGCGATGAATTCTGTGTGTGACATCGGCTGGCTAAACATTGGAAAATCACTTTTCAATGCATTATCATGTTCCGCCTGACTTAAAGTGGCACAACAATCGGTAAGTGTAATCACATTATAACCTCTGTCATAAGCAGTACGCATGGTTGATTCCACGCAGCAATTGGTAAGATACCCTGCTAAAACAACATTTTTAATTCCGGTACTTCTTAATATGTAATCCAGATTGGTGCTTGCAAAAGCGCAGAAACTACGTTTCCCTTCAATGATCACATCCTCCGTCTCTGGTGTCAGGACGTCAATTATTTCAGTTCCCCAGGTATTTTTCTTAAACGCCCCATTGTCGATCACACCTTTCATGATGCCATAAGGTTTTGTTGTAATTTCCCGGTAATCTTCGGTAAATGCTATCGGTACAAACATGACATTTACGCCTGCCTCACGCGCAGCCTTTACCGTGTCCACAGTATTTTGCAGCATATTGTTGTTATCCATCACACCTTTGACGGCGCCATGGAATATGCCACCTTCCGAGGTGAAATCGTTTTGAAATTCGATCAAAACCAGAGCTGTTTCTTTTGGGTTTAGTTCCATTGTGTTTTCTTTAATAAATTATTAAAACTTGTACGTGAATATAACTACAATATCTCAGGATTCCGTATGCCCGTTTCAGGTAATTTTAAAAAACAAACAGCAAGTTTTGGGTTGGGCTAATGGTCATTTCAGAGCAACTTTGTGCAACAAATTAATTATCGAATGGAACAGGAAAACTATAATTATGAAAAGATTGCAAAAGCAATTGAATACATATCTGAAAACGTAAAAAAACAGCCGTCTTTGTTTGAAGTCGCGGAAGAAGTGAACATCAGTCAGTTTCATTTTCAGCGTATGTTCACGGAATGGGCAGGCGTCAGTCCAAAGAAATTTTTACAATATATCACAGCTGACTATCTGAAAGACAAAATCAAGGAGTCCGCTAACCTGGTCGAATTAGCCGAATCTGCCGGGCTTTCAAGCCAAAGTCGTGTTTATGATCTGTTCACAGGAATCGAAGCCGTGACACCACAGGAATACAAAACCGGAGGAAAAGGGCTGCATATCAGCTACGGGTTTCATCAAACGCCTTTTGGCGAATGTTTTATCGCAGTAACTGAACGTGGAATTTGTGCCATGGCCTTTGTGGATGAATACTCGAAAGATCAGCAGTTGATTATACTGGCAAAAAAATGGTATTTTGCCACGATTGAATCAAATCAGGTACTTACTGAAAATTATATTCACAAAATCTTTTCTCCTCACCTAAGTTCGTTGGAAAAATTACCGCTGATGGTTCAGGGAACGAATTTTCAGCTTAAAGTTTGGGAGGCTCTATTGACAATTCCGCAAGGCGCCGTGACAACCTACCAGCAGATCGCAAACAGTATCGGAAATCCAAGGGCCGTGAGGGCAGTCGGGACGGCCGTTGGCGACAATCCAATTGCCTTTCTGATCCCCTGCCACCGCGTGATCAGAAAAGAAGGAATTCTTGGAGAATATCGATGGGGAAGTTTGAGAAAAAAGGCATTGATCGGCTGGGAAGCTGCCAGGGTCGATACGGGTTTGATTCTTTAAAAAATTCAAAAACTGTTTCCGACTGCCCCAGTTTGATGAAAATACGCATCGAATTTCACAGTTTCGGGAAATTGTCCGTGCAATGATATAAACATCAACAGAAATCATAATTCTGATTATCAGCAATTTTCGCCTTATTGTTATATAACAATTTTGTGATGGTTCAATATTGGTAAATTGGATATTAATAATCCACATAACTACAAATTGAGACATGAAAAAAATTTTGGTTCGCTTGACAGGAGTTGCTGCTTTGATGTTGGTAATTAACTTGGTTAGCTTCGGGCAATTTTCTTTGGGTTTGCAAGGAGGTATTGCTAAATCAGATCTCGAAGATTCTAAAACCATCGCCGGAGGTGGTATTAATTTACGTGTGTTCGCTTCTCCTAATTTCGCAATTGGGGTTGCAGGGAAGATTTACTCCGATGGAACTGACTATCGCGTAGCAGGACAGACTTTAAGTTATACAGGAAACCTTGTTCCGGTAACGGGTACGTTGGATTACTATTTTGGTACCGGATTTATCCGGCCATATGTTGGTGGTGATGCTGGTGTTTATTTCTCAAAGTATAACGCCAAATTTAACGGTGAAAAAATAGCTGAATCTAAAAACCATAGTAATTTCGGCGCAGCACCGCGTGCCGGCGTGATATTCGCACTGAACGACAATATCGGTCTTCAGGTAGAAGGTATTTATCATTTTATTTTTGGTAACAAGGATAACACTGCTAATGCCGGAAACGTAGGAAATGCTGATTTCGAGTCGACTAAGCAATTTGGAGGTGTTAATGTCGGACTGATTATTGGTCTTGGCGGAGGAAAATAATTTTTTGAAATTTTCAAAAATAAAAGATTAAGAATAAGGCGTGGCTGAATCAGTTACGCCTTATTTTTTGTTTCAATAAACAAGGTGCATAAATTGCGTCCAATTAATATCACCAAATAAAGAACTTTGCATACCGTCTACGATTTTTCGTTACAAGTAAAACATTGGCTGTTATCGCTGGATATGAGCTTTGTTATAGTCACGGAGGACACAGATTCGTTCGATTCAATAAAAATAATTCAGAATGAGAAACTGCTTTTAATTATAAAGCTGATCGATATTAAAACCTGGACGTTTTTTCTGCAAAATACAGCTAACAAATATCCGGATTTGAGCAAAAGCCGTGACGAAATCCGTAGGTCCGGCGTTTCATTTGTCACGCTTTGGCAAGATATCTGGTTGACGGAAAATACTATTGTGAAATCGAGATTGAGTGCCCTTCTGGGTATTTCCCAACGAATCCCGGCGAGAATGACTAAGGCCCGGCGCATTGACAAACCAACGGCAGATAAATTTCTGAATGAAAATCATTTACAACACTCGGTTTCCGCAAAAATAAAATACGGCCTTTTTCTCCCGAAACAGTATTTTCGTGTCCTAAAACCTGAATTTCAGCCAGATTTGTCCGTTACTGAAATACTTGTGGCTGTAGCAACGTTTAGCCATCCGCGTATTTTTGAGCGAAACGACAATCCCTTTTGGTCATACGAATTGATCCGGTTCGCCAATGTATTAAATACAACTGTGATTGGGGGTTTTGATAAACTTTTGACTTTTTTTGAAAACGATTGCCGACCTGATGACATCATGACTTACGCAGATCTGGACTGGTCGGATGGCGCAAGCTACAAACGCCTCGGCTTTGAAGCTGTTTCCGATAAAGATCCTATGGCATTCTGGCTGAATACCGAGACTAACGAGCGTTTTTCAAAATCAAAAATTATTGAAGAAGAGCATTTCATTACTGTTTATAACGGGGGAAGTCGTAAATTTGTGAAAGAAATTATTACACCGAGTTTATCTGAATAACCGTCAAAGCATTCCCGTTTTATATTGAATCCATTACTTATAATCATAGGTCCCACAGCTTCCGGAAAAACCCGTTTGGCGACCCAAATCGCGGCAAAAATTAACGGGGCGATTATAAGTGTTGATTCCAGGCAGGTATACAGAAAAATGGATATCGGGACGGGAAAAGATCTTGATGAATACCACATCAACGGAAAAGTCATTCCTTATCACCTGATCAATATTCTGGACCCAGGCGATAAATACAATGTCAGCCTTTTCAAACAGGATTTCCAGGAGGCTTATCAGAAAATAATAAGTCAAAATCAGGCCGCGATCGCCTGTGGCGGAACGGGTTTTTATTTTTACGCCTTATTAAAAAGCCAGGGATATACCGAAATTCCGGTTAATGAAACATTACGAGAAGCTTTGGAGGATTTAACAAACGACGAACTGAGAACTTGTTTCATCAAAATGGAAACCTCCTATCTGGATCTCGCAGATACCTCAACCAGAAAACGACTTATCCGGGCGATTGAAATTTCTACATACCTGACCGAAAATCCTGAAACTGAAAACCAAATTTCAGAATCACTGGATTTTGAATACAATCCGATTATTTTTGGACTTAATCCGCCATCCGAAATCCGACGTGAACGTATCAGTCACCGGCTAAGTTATAGACTAAAAAACGGGCTGATCGAAGAAGTAGAGTCACTACTAAATTCAGGTCTGGAACCAGAACAGTTAATTTATTATGGATTAGAATATAAATACGTCACGGAGTATCTGACTGGTGTTTCGGATTACGAAGACATGACCAAAAAGCTCGAAACGGAAATTCACAGGTTTTCCAAAAGGCAAATGACCTTTTTCAGAAAAATGGAGAAAGATGGAATTTCCATTAACTGGCTCGAAAATTCGAATACGGAAGAGGAAAATATTGACCGGATTATCCAGGAATACAATTTAGTTAAATAAACAAACCAAAACTGATTAATCGGGAAAGCGAAATAATCCTTCTCGAAATTATTTTATCAACCGTTATGAATATCAAATTAAGCAGCGTTTTGCTTTTATTAGTACTGAGTGTCACCGACGCTTATTTGCTCGCACACCCTAATCTGATCGGAAAAATCGGAGTGCTTGTTTACAAACATTCCTACATCAAAACTTTCCCCAGAGCACTTATCACGGTTTTGCTCGTTGTAGGCATATCAGTTATTCTGGCTGAAATTTTGTATCGTTTTGTCGGTTACAAAAAAGCTACCCTGTTTTACGGTCTGCTTTTGTCTGTCAGTGTTTTTTGGTTTGGTTATGTATTTTTAACCTTTTCTTCATTCAGTTACCGGATCACAGGGAAAGCATTTATTTATGGCGCTCACCTGCTTCCGATTATTCTGATGGGCCTGTTTGGAAGATATTTGGTTAAGGCGCAACTGCATTTACGCAAGAAGTCGCATCCAGTGATGTCTGAGGAAACTGAATGATAGCTTCCTTTCACGGAATCACTTCTCTAATCTGTTTTTAATAACAACAGGATCGCCAATACGAAACCACAGAATTTTATAATTTATAATTCAAATAGTTAAATTTTAATATTCCTATCTTGAATTCACACAAATTAAACATTGATAATAATAGAAAATACGAGGTTTTTTAAGATATTGCACCTCGGGTCTTTCGACGGTTGGCCTTGTTTTTTTTAAATATTTTTAATTTAATCTATCGTCACAGTATATCGGATGTGTAGAGGGTCTTTGACCTTATCAACCGTCATCAACATATATACAGTAAACTAACCTTTTAATTTTATTCTTAATTTATATGTCAGAAATAGCTGAATTGATCATTGAAGGTAAAAATTACCAATTTCCAGTCATAGAAGGTAGTGAGAAAGAAAAGGCAATTGATATTGCAAAACTGCGTGATCAAACAGGATATATAACCATTGATGCAGGTTACAAAAATACAGGTGCAACAAAAAGTGCAATTACTTTTTTGGATGGTGAGGAAGGTATTTTGAATTACCGAGGGTATTCAATCGAGGAACTTGCTGACAAATCTTCGTTTTTAGAAGTTGCTTATCTATTAATATACGGTGAATTACCAACTCAGGAACAATTCACTGCTTTTGAACATGAGATCACTACGCATACGCTTGTCAACGAGGACATGCGTAAAATATTCGAAGGCTTCCCGGTAAACGCACATCCGATGGGTGTATTATCGTCATTGGTAAGTGCTATGAGTGCATTCTACCCAGAAACACTTGATCTTGACAGTCCTGAAACCACAGAGCTTCATATCATTCGATTGCTTTCAAAATTGCCTACGATTGCAACCTGGTCTTATAAAAAATCACAGGGACATCCGGTTAATTATCCAAAAAACAGCCTGGATTATTGTTCGAACTTCCTGAGCATGATGTTCTCTTTGCCGGTTGCTGAATATAAGGTTGATCCGGTAGTTTCTGCGGCCCTGAATAAATTGCTTATTCTTCATGCTGATCACGAGCAAAACTGTTCCACTTCAACAGTGAGACTGGTAGGTTCTTCTCAGGCCAATATTTATTCGTCCATCTCTTCAGGTATCAGCGCACTTTGGGGGCCACTCCACGGCGGTGCAAATCAGGAAGTGATTGAAATGCTCGAAGCGATCAAAAATGATGGCGGCGATGT
Organism: Dyadobacter sp. HNCC25DJ186; assembly: GCF_056895235.1. Lineage (NCBI taxonomy): Bacteria > Pseudomonadati > Bacteroidota > Cytophagia > Cytophagales > Spirosomataceae > Dyadobacter > Dyadobacter sp. HNCC25DJ186. The sequence goes on along the minus strand of NZ_JBXHAS010000017.1, from coordinate 37,696 downwards.
TCAGAAATATATCGATATGGCGAAAGATAAATCAAGCGGGTTCCGTCTGTTTGGATTTGGCCACCGTGTTTACAAGAATTTCGATCCACGTGCCAAGATCATCAAAAAAGCTGCTGACGATGTTTTGAACAAGCTTGGCATTAACGATCCTGTTCTTGAAATTGCGCAAAAACTTGAAAAGGCTGCTTTGGAGGATGAATATTTCGTATCTCGTAAGTTGTATCCAAACGTAGATTTTTATTCGGGTATTATTTACCGTGCCTTGGGTATTCCAACCAATATGTTCACAGTAATGTTTGCCATTGGCCGCCTTCCGGGTTGGATTGCGCAGTGGAAAGAAATGCGTGCGAACAAAGAGCCGATTGGCCGCCCGCGTCAGGTTTACGTTGGCGCTCCGCGTCGTGACTATGTCGCTATGAGCGAAAGATAAAATTTATTTAATACCAAAAGAGGCCTGATCAAAAACTTGATCAGGCCTCTTTTGGTATTCAGATTTTGAATATCTCATGGCGAAAGTCTTTCTATCTTCCAGACATTACCTTCCGTTAACCTATAAGCAAGCCTGTCATGAAGACGGCTTGGCCTTCCCTGCCAGAACTCCACATAATCCGGAATGACGCGGTAGCCACCCCAATGTGGTGGGCGAGGCACCGGTTGACCTTCAAATTTTGCTTCAAAATCCTTTTGTTTTCCTTCCAGAAACTCTCTGCTTTCAATTGTTTCACTTTGATGTGAAACCCATGCTCCGATCTGACTTCCTCGTGGGCGGACGGCGAAATATTCGTCTGAGTCTTTTTCCGAAGTTTTTTCAATTTTTCCCTCAATTCTTACCTGACGTTCAAGTTCTTTCCAAAAGAACGTGATGGCAACCTGTGGATTTTCTTCAATCTCTTGCCCCTTCTTACTTTCATAATTAGTGTAGAAAGAAAACCCGTTTTGATCCACTCCTTTAAGAAGCACAATTCTGCCCGTTGGCCGACCGTTTGAAACAGTACTCAACAGCATCGCATTGGGTTCGGAAAGCTCGGATTCAAGTACTTCATCAAACCATTTATTGAACTGAATTAAGGGATTTGAATCCAAATCTGACTCGTGTAACCCTTTCAGGCTGTAATCGCACCTGATATTTGCTATTTTATGATTCATTGTCTGTAATATATCAATGTTACGGCCTCAAAATTAGCCAATTCATAGGAAAGATTGTTAGATTTGTATCATATAACAGGACGTACTTACGAAACATTAATCACGATGGCACAAGAACAACAAGAAGGGGTCGAAAGCAATGCGCAGGAAGACCTGACACAAAAAACGATTGATACCCTTGAAATTGATCTTAACAATGAGTTGACGGAAGAACTGGAAGAGGAGACGCCAGATGTGGATTATAGCCAATTATCTAAGGAACAACTCGTTAACTTATTAGAGAACGAATTATCACTGATCAATAGCGAAGGCGTAAAACCATCTTCGTTAAAGAAGGCAGAGGCTGTGGCTCGTGAAATCCGTCCTGTTCTGGATCATATCAAGCAAACAGACCGCGAAACTGCTTTGAAAGCTTTTGTTGCGGATTCTGGTAGTGAGGATGGATTCGAGTTTAAATATGATGCGGAAACGCTGAAAATTGACGCCCTCAGCAGAGAAATCCGGGGGATGAAAAATACTTATTATCAAAGTGTAGAAAAGGACAAAGAGAAGAATTTCAATATGAAAACTTCTCTGATCCAACGCTTGCGTACGCTTTTGGAAGAGGAAGGAACACGGGAGACGGACGCTTCCGGGATGAAAACCAGTTGGGAGGAGTTCAAGAAAATTCAGGAGGAATGGAAATCTGCCGGAAATATTTCGTCTCCGCATAATGGCACGCTTTGGGCTACCTACAATGCTTTGATTGACCGTTATTTCAGCAACCGAAACATTTACTTTGAATTAAAAGAACTGGATCGCCGACGTAATGCGGATTTGAAAGCAGAGCTTTGTGAAAAAGTGGAAGAATTGGTTAAATCGCTGGAATCACGTCCGATGACGAAAGAGATTCTCGCAGAGGCAAACCATATTTTTGAAGACTATAAACACCTTGGCCCTGCACCAAAAGAGGAACAGGAAAAACTTTGGCAGCGTTTTAAAGTTGCTTTGGATCACCTGTATGACGCGCAGCGCGGTCAATTTGCTGAGCAGAAAAAATCGATGCAGGAAAATTACGATCAGAAGCTGAAAATCTACGAAGCAATCGTTCCTTTCACGACATACAATTCTGGCAGCATAAAGGAGTGGAACGCAAAAACCAAAGAGGTTATGACGTTCCAGGATCAATGGGTTGCCTTGAAAGGCATTATGCCCCGCGAGGAAGGCAAAGAGTTAAGTAAAAAATTCTGGGCAACGCTGAAAACTTTTTTCCACAACAAAGGCGAATTTTTCCGTCAGCTTGAATCCAAGCGTGAGCAGAATCTGGAATTGAAAAACCAGCTTTGTACAGACGCTGAGGCAATCCTGGCAACAGGGGAAGACAACGCATCAAACACGCAGAAAATCATTGAGCTTCAGAAGAAATGGAAAGCGGTCGGCCAGGTTCCTGAAAAATTCAAGGACACGATTTATGACCGTTTCAAAAAAGCATGTGATTCATATTTCGATCAGAAACGCGCAAAAAATAAGGAAGTTGAAGTTGAGTTTGAAGAAAATCTGAAACGCAAAGTTGATTTGATCGAGCGAATTGAAATAGCAGCAGCGAATAAAGACGAATCTTCACTGGATCTGTTAAGTGCTTTCAAGAGCGAATGGAGTTCGATTGGCTTTGTTCCAAAAAAAGATATGCAGTCGACGCAAAAGCGCTATATCGCGGCTGTTAACACCTATGTAAGTGCGATTGGAAAATTATCTTCCAAAGAAAAAGAGCAAGCGGTTCTGGAAAGCGAAGTTGAACTGGTGCGTGATGGCGAGAGCAGCCGCGGACTTTTCCGTAAAGAAAATGATATTAAACGAAGAGTTTCTCAGCTGGAAAATGATATTTCTTTGTGGCAAAACAATATTGAGTTCTTTGCAAAATCGAAAACGTCGGATCGCCTGAAAGCAGAATTTGAAAGAAAGATAAGCAGCGCGCAAGCGCAGTTGGAAGAGTTGAAACACCAACTATCTATCATTCAGGAAGCTATATAAACGGGGAAAATTATTTTTAAAATAATTACTCAAAAATAGATGTAGAACTAAATATTCCGCTACTTTTGCACCACGATAACGGAATAACAAACGGTATCGTAATGCAAAAGAGGCCTCCATAGCTCAGCTGGTAGAGCAACTGACTTGTAATCAGTAGGTCGTTGGTTCGATCCCGACTGGAGGCTCTTAGATCAAAGCACTTAACTTTCAAAAGTTAAGTGCTTTTTTGTTTTCTGAGATTTTCAGGATCAAGTCAAAAACTTGTGGAGCCCATTGGATTTTAAAAAAAGATCGATTCCTAAACTTGTGGAGTGAACATTATGTGTTCCTGTTTTTATTAATTAATAGTCCAATTTGATAACTAAAATAGTTATTGACCAGATTTGGTTTTGATTGTTGCAAAAAATCACCTGACCAAACCAACTATAAATCAGCCGTTTCAGAAAATCAATTTTAAAAATAAATAAATTCCAAAAAAATAATTACCCATAAACTTGCGTTATATATTCCATTCTTATACTTTTGCACCATGATAACGGAATAACAAACGGCATCATAAAAAGAGGCCTCCATAGCTCAGCTGGTAGAGCAACTGACTTGTAATCAGTAGGTCGTTGGTTCGATCCCGACTGGAGGCTCTTAGAAAAAAAGGACTTATCAGATTTGATAAGTCCTTTTTGCTTTTTAATCCTATAAACTTAAATCATAAGAAAATGACGAATGAGAATGCATACAACGATGGATACTCGTATGAGACCTTCATTCGTCGTGCTTTTAAAAATGTGACCTCAGAAGGAAAAAACGGCGAGCACAGTATACAGATGACCACGCTGATCGATATTGAAGAGGGAAAAGATTTGAGTAAACTCGCGGCTTCCAATATCAAACAGCTTGATAAAGTAAAGGGTTATCTCGCAAAAGCGATCGGAAAGTTTCTAAAAATGAACTTGGACAAAAAAGAAAAGTTTGAATTTCTGGCTATGAAAACAGCCGTTGAGCAAGCTAAAACTTCAACAGATTTAATTGCCGTAGTGGAACGAGGTTTGGCCATTACCGACCGATTCTAATTACCAATACATATAAAAGATAAATCGCCGGCAAATCCGAATTTGCCGGCGATTTATCTTTTATATCTTCTCAAACGTAGAATAATTCCTTGTTCAGCGTTTTCACGATCGCATTGAAATCATCCGGATTTGACGCAAAATCCATTTCATTCACGTCGATCGTAATTAATTTTCCATGATCGTAGTTTTGCCCGAAATCCTCATAATAACGATTCAGGTTTTTTAAGTATTCTTCCGATATATCTGCTTCAAACTCCCGCCCCCTCTTTTTTATTTGCGTCACCAATTTGGGAATATCAGCTTTTAAATAAATTAAAAGGTCTGGCTGCGATACTGTTTTCATGATCGATTCAAAGAGCAACAAATAACTTCTGTAATCTCTTTCCGTCATGATTTTCGAGTCGTAAAGATTCCTGGCAAATACGAAAGCATCCTCGTAAATCGTCCGATCCTGGATAATGGTCGAATAAGTCGTCGATCGGATCGTCTGAACCTGCGCAAAACGATTGTTCAGAAAGAATATTTGCAAATTAAAAGCCCAGCGCTCCATGTCCTCATAAAAATCTGCCAGATATGGATTTCCCTCCACCGCTTCATACATTACTTCCCATCCATAGTGCTGGCCGAGCATTTGCGTCAGCGTGGTTTTGCCGGCACCGATATTTCCAATAATTGCTATGTGCATGGAATTAATTTTTAAAGAAGTAGATTAATGATTAAGCATAACGTTGATGTGCAAAAATATGTAAATGAAAGAGAAATCTAAGACTGACGAAAGTTAGTTTTTCAGATTTCCGATAAACTTCAGATATTCGTATATTTGCACTTGATTTTAAGGGGACGAAGCTAAAAATAGCTCTGCTCCCGTTCAGTCCTTGAAAATTAGATTAATGAAGCCTTTCCAAGTAATACTTTATTATTATTATGCTCCCATCGAAAATACCGAAGTGTATCGGGATGAGCATCATTTGTTTTGCGTAGAAAATAATCTTTTAGGTCGCATCATCATAGCACCGGAAGGTTTAAACGGAACCGTTTCGGGTACGCGTGAAAACTGCGAGGCTTATATGAATTATGTCCGTTCGGATGAAAGATTCAAAGATGTGCAGTTCAAAGTGGACGATCACGATGAAATTGCATTTCAAAAGCTGCACGTCCGTGTGAAGGATGAAATTGTAAATTCGGACTTGAACGTTAATCCCCTTGTGCGCACCGGAAAACATTTGGAACCTTCCGACCTGAAAAAGATGATGCAGGATCCTGATGTGGTCCTGGTTGATATGCGTTCTGATTATGAGCACGAAGTTGGAAAATTCAAAGGCGCTATCACTTTTGATATGCACAACCTGCGCGAACTTCCCGACCACGTCCATGAGATAGAACATTTAAAAAATAAGAAAATTGTCACCTATTGCACAGGAGGAATCAAGTGTGAAAAAGCAAGTGCTTATCTTCTGGAAAAAGGATTTACAGATGTTTACCAGCTTCATGGCGGCATCATTCGGTACGGCCTGGAGGAGGGCGGTGAGGATTTCGACGGTAAATGTTATGTCTTTGATAACCGCATCACTGTGGACGTTAACCAGATAAATCCAACGGTAATTTCAAAATGTTATATCTGCAATGAACCATGCGACAGAATGATCAACTGCGCTAATGCAGAATGTAACACCCACGTTCCTGTTTGCCATAAGTGCGGAGAAGAAATGGAAGGTGCCTGCTCACCTGAATGCAAGGCGCACCCAAATAAAAGGACCTATGACGGAACGGGATATTACGTTAGCAACAGCAATCACTATAACCCGTTGCAGGGCATGAAGAGCCTTAAAAAGACGCTCAAAAAACTAAAATTGGCGGAAAAAGCTTGACCCCGGAGTTAAGGTTCCAATTGTTTCACCATGATGAAATCATTCATCCAGTATGGACCAATTGGAACATCCACCTCCTGAACTGCCTGGAAATTCATTTTTTCATAAAATGTCCTTGCTTTATTGTAACGGTTGACGTTAAGTGCGAGTTTTTTGCCCCCAGCCGATTTGACATATTGTTCTACCTCTGCAAGTAGAAATTTACCTGCGCCTGTGCCCTGCATGTTGGGAAGTACATAAATCTTATGTAACTTGAAATATCCGGGTTCTTCCTGGGCAACCGCTGCAAATCCGACAGGAATTTCCGCATCAAATAAAAGTAAAAATTGCTGTCCACCTTCTGTCATCTGATTTTTCAGAGCGTCTGGGGCATATATTTTTTCAAACATAAAATCGATTTGTTCGGGCGTAAGGATTTCACGGTAAGTAGGTTCCCATGTTTTCTCCTGAATTCCGATCACGGTAGGTATATCAGACAGGTTACCATGCTTTATTGAGAATGAAGGCATAATGCTTAAATTTGATTTTCAGAACTGTAAGTTCATTTTAATCACAAACTAAATGAAATTCTTCGACATATCGTCCGTACTAAAATATGCCGCTACGGATTAAAAGTCGCATAAATTTTGAATTAATATATGAAACCACTTATTTTAGTTACAAATGACGATGGAATAACTTCTTTGGGAATCCGCACGCTGGTCGACATTATGAAAACACTGGGAGATGTGATCGTCGTGGCTCCCAACAGTCCGCAGTCAGGAATGGGCCACGCGATTACCATCGGTGAGCCTTTAAGACTTTATGAAACACATATTTTTGATGGTATCACAGAATATGAATGCTCAGGAACGCCGGCAGACTGTGTCAAACTGGCCAAAAACTATGTCTTGCATGACAGAAAACCGGATCTGATCGTTAGCGGTATTAATCACGGAAGCAACAGTTCCATCAGCGTTCTGTACTCCGGAACGATGTCAGCAGCGATCGAGGGAGCGATTGAAGGCATTCCTGCCATTGGTTTTTCGTTGTCCGACTTCCGTGAAGATGCAGATTTCAGCCATGGAATTCCTTTTGTAAAATCAATTACTGAGTCGGCGATTAAACACGGCATACCAAAAGGCGTTGCCTTGAACGTTAATATTCCGGCGAAGTCCGACGAACCGATAAAAGGAATTAAGGTCTGCAGACAGGCACATGCGAAATGGCAGGAGAAATTTGATTATCGCGTGGACCCGAATGGCCGTGGATATTTATGGATGGCCGGCCGATTCGTAAATTTTGATACCGAAAAAAAAGATACGGACGTATGGGCATTGGATAACAATTACATTTCCGTTGTTCCCTGTCAATATGATTTAACCGAGTATAAAGCTTTAAAAGAGCTGGAAACTTGGGATTTATAAACCCACGTTAGAAAAAATAGCTATGGCCCTTGTAGGAAGTTTGCTCAAGAGAGGAATCCGGATAAGTAATATCGTTGCGAACCGGAGAAAGGCAACTATTCATCAGCAACAAAAGAAGACATTAGCAAAACTGCTCGCCAAGGCCAGATATACGGAGTTTGGAGAGAAATATAATTTCGATGAGTTGTTATCGACGATTCTGTTCGGAGACAAAGGCTCATTTTATGAACAATACAAAAAATCTGTTCCGGTATATGATTACAATGCCATATTTAAAGAATGGTGGCACCGGTCGCTGGATGGAGAAAAGGACATTTGCTGGCCTGGACAAATCAAATATTATGCATTAAGCTCCGGCACTTCGGAAGCTGCGACAAAGCATATTCCTGTTACGAAGGCGATGTCAAAGGCAATCCAGAAAACAAGTATCCGCCAGATTTTGTCTCTCGGTCACTATAAGGATCTGCCGGACGATTTGTATGAAAAAGGCTTTTTGATGCTTGGCGGCAGCACGAACCTGAACAATCAGGATTCTCATTATGAGGGAGATTTGAGCGGTATTACTGCCAGCCAGATTCCGGCCTGGTTTCGTCCTTATTATAAGCCGGGCGAGAAAATCGCTTCTGAAAAGGATTGGGGGCTTAAATTGGAAGAAATTACGCTGAAAGCACATGAATGGGATATTGGCTTCATTGTGGGTGTTCCGGCATGGATTCAACTTTTAATGGAAAAAATTATTTCGCATTATAAAGTAAAGACGATCCATGATATCTGGCCCAACTTGCAGGTTTTTGCGCATGGAGGCGTTTCCTTTGAACCTTACAGAAAGGGTTTTGAAAAATTACTTGCCAGGCCGCTGATTTATATCAATACGTATCTTGCCTCCGAGGGCTTTATTGCCTATCAGAACCGGCCAGGCGCGTTAGGAATGGAGCTTGTGTTGGACAATGGCATTTTCTTCGAATTCGTGCCGTTTAATCAGAACAACTTTGATTCTGAGGGAACACTCCTGCCCTCACCTGAGACATTAATGGTTGATCAGGTGGAAGAAGGAAAAGAGTATGCGCTGTTGTTATCGACGTGTTCGGGTGCGTGGCGATATCTGATTGGTGATACTGTTAAATTTGTAGATAAAGGAAAAGCTGAAATCGTAATTACCGGACGAACAAAGCATTATTTAAGTCTTTGCGGGGAGCATCTTTCTGTAGATAATATGAATAAGGCAATTGATATTATTTCAGATGAAATGGGGCTTACCGTGAAAGAATTTACGGTCTGCGGTGTTGAGCATGACTCACTCTTTGCACATCAATGGTATATCGGAGTTGAGGAAGAAAACGTCGATACTGAGGTTTTAAGAAATAAAATTGACGCAAAACTTGCTGAATTAAATGACGACTACGCAGTCGAACGCAAACATGCACTAAAGGATGTTTTTGTAACTGTTCTTCCAAACAAAGCTTTCTATGGCTGGATGGAGTCGAAAGGGAAAATGGGTGGCCAGCACAAATTCCCGAGGGTCCTGAAAAACTTTTTGATACAGGATTGGAAAGATTATTTGAAGAATAATGGGTATGTTGTGGATGAAGTCGCTCTAAACCCCTGAGCCAAAACAATCTACGTAAGAAATTAAAGAATATTTTGTAATTTACACCCACAAATTATTAGCTATGACGATCCTAGCAATTGAGACAGAGGACAAAGAGGTAATTAAGGCAGTAAAAGCTTTACTGAAAGGCTTTAAAGTGTCGTTTAACGAGAGGAGTGAAAGCCCATACGATCCAGAATTCGTCGAAATGGTTACCGCAGGAGACAAAGAAATTGCTGAAGGCAAAGGCATCAAAGTAACTGCTGAGGAACTCAGATCCCTTTGGAAATAGTATTAAGTCCGCAAGCGAAGGAACATATCGATTTTTGGAACAAGACAGGGAATCGACAGATTTTGAACAAAATAAAAAAACTGATCGATTCTATTTTGGAGTCGCCGTATGAAGGAATCGGGAAGCCTGAACAACTAAAATATGAACTAAGTGGATACTGGTCACGACGAATAAATGAAGAACATCGAATTGTATATAAAGTGGAAAACAAAACTATCTATTTTATAGCATTTAAAGGACACTACTAATTTATATATTAAAAATAAAAGCGGATCTGGACAAGTTAGATCCGCTTTTGGTTTACAACGACTTTTTACTCTATTTCAAAAAATTAATGTAGGCGATCTGGCAAGCGATCAGAATGAACACTACGCCTGTGACCTTATTAAAAATAGTTACCACTTTGGGTGTGAAAACCTTCTTCAGTTTATGTGCAAATACAGCAATAGCACATTCAACAAGAAATACAGCTACAACGCTTGCACCAAAGAAGACCAACACCTGGTCATAGTTATAATGCAAAGTCGACCGGATGTAAGATGCGATCGTTACCCAGCTGATAAAATTCACCGGATTTAACGCATTCAATAAAAAACCCGTTGTAACGTAATACAGCAGATTACCCAATTTTGATCTCGGATAAGCAATTTTGGGTTGTCCCTTAACTAAATTTGATCCGCCTAAAATTAGTAAAAACAGTACTCCTGCCCCAGCCATATACTTTTGAAAATTATTGATTTCAGGCAGTAAGGAGGTACCAAAAATGGCAAAAAATACGAAAATCACATCCGAAATAAAAACGCCAAAAGCGATTTTTATTCCTGTTCGGTATCCGTTATCGACACTATTCTGAACCAAAGAAAAAAATACAGTACCAAAAGTAAGACACAGCGCAACACCCGTCAGGATACCATAAAATAGAGATCCGATCATTTTAGATTCCTTTCAGCCGTGCAGCCATTAAAATTCCGGCAATCGAAATAGCATCTGTAATCTCAGACCGCATAACCATCTCAACTGCTTCGGAAAGATGGATCTTCTTCACTTGTAATTCTTCTGTTTCTTCCGGTTCCGCTTCCGTCTGACTTAATCCTTCCGCCAGGAAAAGAAATCCTTCTTCATCTGTGGCTGAATTTGAGGTATGGATTCTTGACAAACTTGTCCAGTTGGAGGCCAGCAGACCCGTTTCTTCTTTTAACTCACGTTTGGCTGCATCAAGCACATCTTCATCAAAGGGGCCGCCGCCTTCCGGAATTTCCCAGGAATATTCATTCAGCGTGTATCGGAATTGACCGACCAGATAAATATTTCCGTTTTCGTCAACAGGAATAATTCCAAGCGCTTTATTTTTAAATTTTACGACACCATAAATACCATCTTTTCCAGCAGGGTTAATCACTTCACGATGACTGACTTCCAGCCAGGCGTTTTCATAAACAGTTTCAGAAGAAAGCGTTTTCCAATTATTTTCTGTGGTTATAACCCGCATTTTCTTAGTATTTTTGGTTTCTGATCATTCATTAAGTGATGCAAATAAACCAAAATAAGCGTAAACAACGTCTCATTCTGCTATCTTTTATAGCAAGTATCGTTTTGACGGGCTTGAAGTTTTTTGCTTATTTCCTTACAGATTCCAACGCAATTTTAAGCGATGCGCTCGAATCGATTATCAATGTCATCGCAAGCGGTTTTGCATTTTACAGCATTTACCTATCGGCCCTGCCCAAAGACCGGAACCATCCTTATGGACATGGAAAGATCGAATTTTTCTCTGCAGGTTTTGAAGGTGCCCTGATTGTGATCGCTTCAATTTTCATCATTGTTGAAGCCATTAAACGAATGATGGAACCGACGCCCATTCAAAACCTGGGTCAAGGCGCATTATTTATTGCCGTCACGATCATAGTCAATACAATGATTGGTTATAAATTAATTCAGGAAGGCGAAAGGTCGAATTCACTTGCTCTGACCGCCGACGGCCGCCATTTAATTTCTGACAGCATCAGCAGCGTCGTTTTGATAGTCAGTGTCGGGCTGATTTTGATAACCGGTCAAATCTGGATTGATAGCGCTGCTTCATTATTGTTCGGATTATTTCTTGCTTACAGCGGTTTTCAGCTTGTAAGCAAATCTGTCGCCGGGCTGATGGATGCAACCGACGAAATACTCCTGAAAAAAGTCGTACATTCCATGCAGGATAACCGAAAAGACCACTGGGTTGATGTACATAACCTACGGGTTCAGCAATACGGTTCCGACCTGCATATCGACTGTCACCTTACGTTACCATACTATTGGGAATTACAGAAGGCGCATGAAGCAATTCATGAATTTGAAAATATCCTGAAAGACAATCATACTGGCGAAACGGAGATATTCGTTCATGCAGACCCGTGCATTCCGCAATGTTGTTATTTTTGTAAAATGAATAATTGCCCCGTCCGGCAATTTCCCTTTGTTCAGGAGATTGACTGGGATGCCGTAAATCTTGTTAAAAACCAAAAACTTTTCGAAGAAGCCCAGTTAAAACTCAGAGTATAACCAATTCATAATTCAAATATCTAAATCTAAATTCTAACCGAAAATGAATTTTTCAAGACGTGATTTCCTAAAAAAGGCCGGTGCAACCGCACTTGCAGCAACAACTATTACGGACCTTCTTGCAGAATCTGCTGCAAAAAAAATGTTCTTTGAAATTTCTCTGGCTGAATGGTCGCTGCATAAGGAATTGTTCGCAAAAAAGATCGTTAACATGGATTTTCCTGAACTTGCCAAAAAAGAGTTCGGTATTTCTATCGTCGAATACGTGAATCAGTTTTTCAAGGATAAGGCAGAAGATAAAACGTATCTGAACGAACTTTTGCAGAGATGTAAAGACAATGGCGTAACCAATAACCTTATCATGATCGATGGCGAAGGTGGTCTTGGTGAACTTGACGCTGCGGTTCGCAATAAAGCAGTTGAAAACCACTACAAATGGGTAGAATGTGCGAAATATCTGGGCTGCAAAACGATCCGTGTGAACGCGTTTGGAAAAGGAAGTGATGAAGAAATAGCGAAAGCGGCTGTGGAAGGTTTAGGAAAACTTGGAGAGTTTGCCAAAAAAACCGGTATCAACATAATCGTTGAAAATCACGGTGGCGCTTCTTCAAATGGTAAATGGTTATCGGGCGTCATGAAGCAGGTAAACATGAAAAATGTAGGAACGCTTCCGGACTTTGGCAACTTCTGTATAAAAAGAAAACAGGGAAGTTTCGAATGCGAAGAATCTTATGACCGTTACCAGGGCACAAAAGAACTTATGCCGTTTGCAAAAGGGGTGAGTGCAAAAACGTACGACTTTGATGAAAAAGGAAACTGTATCGAAACCGACTACACAAAAATCCTTAAAATTGTAAAAGACAGTGGCTTTAAGGGTATTGCAGGAATTGAGTACGAAGGTAGCAAACTATCTGAACGCGAAGGAATAAAGGCAACAAAAGCACTTCTGGAAAGACTTGGACCATTAGTTTAAATTAAAAAAATAGTTGAAAGTGGAAGAATGCCGGCATTCATATCACTTTCAACTATTTTGTATAAGCCCTGATTTTAATCAGGAATTTGATAATTACATGCCCAGGTATGCCAGAAATTCTTTTCTGGTAGCTTCCTCCTCAAATTTGCCTCCATAATAAGAAGTGACCGTTGAGCTTCCCGCGTCACGCACGCCGCGCGATTGCACACACATGTGTTTGGCATCAACAACAACCGCCACATCTTCAGTCTGTAAAGCTATTTTCAGCTCATTGGCAATCTGTACAGTCAGCCTTTCCTGAACCTGAGGGCGTCGTGAAAAATATTCCACGATGCGATTCAGTTTGGATAAACCAATTACTTTTCCGCTGGAAATATATGCGATGTGGGCTTTGCCGTAAATCGGAACAAAGTGATGCTCACAATTGGAAAATACCGCAATATCCTTTTCAACCAGCATCTGGTTATATTTGTACTTGTTATCAAACAATGTAACCTTCGGTTTGTTTTTAGGATCTAGTCCGCTAAAAACTTCCTTGATATACATTTTTGCAACCCTTTTTGGAGTTCCCTGCAAACTGTCATCTGTCAGATCAAGACCCATGATCTCCATAATATGGCGAAAATGTTTCTCGATCAGTTCAATCTTCACATCGTCTTCCAACGCAAATGCATCGGGGCGCATGGGAGTTTCAATAGAAGAAAGAAGATGCTCATCACCAATCTCCTCGATATCAAAATTTTCAATCGACCGGGTATTCAACAAAGTTCCGTTCTGTTTCATATAATCTAATTTTCAGAGCATGCTCTGCATCAATTTTTGGTCTGAGAATGTTGTATATGACAACAGCAATATTCTCAGCTGATGGATTTAAATGGTGGAATTCTTCAACATCAACGTTCAGGTTTTTATGATCAAACCGGTCCAGAACGTGTTCTTTAACCAGCACACTCAATGCTTTCATATCGATCACATAGCCCGTTTCTTCATTCAATTCCCCTGTCACCTGAATGATAAGTTCATAATTATGCCCATGAAAATTCGGATTGTTACACTTGCCAAAAATCTCTTCGTTCCTTTCGTCCGACCATGCCGGATTATTGAGTCGATGAGCCGCATTGAAGTGTTCCTTACGGAACACAGCCACTTTATGAGCCATAGATAATGATAACGTTAAAAATTTGCTTTAAATGTCGTAACAAAGTATGTGTCCAACACACTTAAAGCCGTCGGGCGGGATCCTTTTTACCCATCGTAGCGTACTTTTTTACCAACACATTATTGGTTCAAAATGTTCAAAATTTGGTAATATTATCCTGAATCGATCTTAAAAGCATTTCTTTCAAAATATTTTTTAATTAATAAAATAATTTAAAAATATGGTATTTGGTCGTATCTTGCGCGGTTACAGTACAAATACCTAAACCTTATAATATTTTTCGTAGGCATTTTATGGATAGACGAAATTTTATTCACAAAGCGACTTTGGCCGGAACTGCAACGGGCATGATGCCTTCGATTCTATCCGGAGAAAATATAGAGAAAAGCAGAGATAAGGTTAGAATCGGTTTTATAGGTGTAGGGCTTCGTGGCCGGAACCATCTTCAGCAAGCACTCTACCGCGCCGATGTTGAGGTGAACGCAATTTGTGATATCGATTCGGCTTCCATTAATTTTGCAAAGGATTTAATAAGTAAAGCGGGCAGAAAAGAACCAGCCATTTATTCCAAAGGCGACGAGGATTTTCTCAATATGGTAAAACGGGACGACCTGGATGCTGTTTTGATCGCAACACCCTGGCATTGGCACGTTCCCATGACAATCGCTGCGATGAATGCAGGAAAATATGCAGCCGTGGAAGTTTCTGCAACAGTGACCTTACAGGAATCATGGGACCTTGTCGATACTTATGAAAAAACAGGTTCGCATTGCATGATCCTGGAAAACGTCTGTTATCGCAGGGATGTGATGGCAATTCTGAAAATGGTCCGGGAAGGAATCTTTGGAGAAATGACGTACGCGCATTGTGGTTACCAACACGATCTGCGCGGAATAAAACTGAATAACGGCAAAAGCAACGAAGGCTTCGGCGTCGAATTCGGAGAGAAAGGGTACTCAGAAGCCAAATGGCGTACACAGCACTCCGTAGACCGCAACGGAGATATTTACCCAACACACGGTTTGGGCCCGGTTGCGCACTGGTTAAATATCAACCGCGGTAATAAGTTTAATTATCTCACATCAACTTCCACAAAATCACGCGGTTTACACAAGTATATTGTGGATCACGGCGGTGAAAAACATCCGAATGCCAAAGTAAATTTTAAGTTGGGTGATGTGGTGACCACCGTAATTCAATGCCACAATGGTGAGAATATCGTTTTGATCCATGATACCAATGCTCCCCGGCATTATTCGCTTGGGTTCCGGGCACAAGGCACGGAAGGTATATGGATGAACGACGGACACAGCATTTATCTCGAAAATGTGTCTCCGAAACATCATGAAGCAGAACCGGATGCGCCATACCTAAAAAAATACGATCACCCACTTTGGAAAAAACATGAAAAAGAAGCCGAAAACGCTGGTCACGGCGGAATCGATTATTTCGTTTTCCGAGGTTTTATTGAAGCCGTAAAAAGACAAGTTGCTCCACCGATTGATGTTTACGATGCAGCAGTATGGAGCGCAATAAGTCCGCTTTCAGAATTATCGGTTGCCCGCGGAAGCTCGTCGGTAGAAATCCCTGATTTTACAAGAGGAAAATGGAGAAACAATAAACCAATTTTCGGCCTGACAGATGAATTTTAATTTTACAAGAAATAACCCTTAACCACTTTTTAAATGAACAACAAGAACAATAACTACCTGGGCCCCCTAATCATCGTTGGCGTATTATTTTTTGTGATGGGTTTCGTAACCTGGGTGAATGGTACGCTTATCACATTTTTTAAGAAGGCATTCAGTCTTGACAATACAAGCTCTTATCTTGTTACGTTTGCCTTTTTCATTTCTTACACGCTCATGGCACTTCCGTCTTCATGGGTTTTGAGAAAAACTGGGTTTAAAAACGGTATGTCACTCGGACTTATCATTATGGCGGTTGGAACAATCGTATTTATTCCAGCTGCGGAAATGGCTTCTTACCCTTTGTTCCTTGCCGGATTATTCACAATTGGTATTGGTTTGACATTATTACAAACCGCTTCAAATCCTTATGTTACAATCCTTGGTCCGCGTGAAAGTGCTGCACAGAGAATCAGTATCATGGGAATCGCGAACAAAACTGCCGGCATTATAAGCCAGGTTGTAATCGGAGGCCTGCTTTTAGCCGGAGCATCTTCCGCCGACCCCAAGGACGAGCTCGATAAAGTAGTTTTCCCTTATATTGTATTGACCGCAGTTCTTGTCGGACTCGCGTTACTCATTAAGATGTCAAAAGGATTGGTAGAAGTAAGCGAGGAGGAAGACGACGTTGTAACTTCTAACGAAGTCGTTGTTGAAAAAACCAGCGTTTTCCAATTTCCTAATCTTGTGTTTGGTGTTATCGCCTTGTTTTGTTACGTAGGTGTTGAAGTAATCGCCGGAGACACGATTATTAATTATGGCGTTTCTCTTGGATTTGCCGAAGAAGAAGCTCGTTTGTTCGGTACATACACCCTGGCAGCGATGATGTTCGGATATGTTTTAGGCATTGTCCTTATCCCTAAATATGTTTCTCAGCAATCCTACTTAATGTTCTCAGCCGTAGTCGGTGTAGTAGTGACTATCGTTGCCATTGTATCTTCTGGATTTACTTCGGTGTTATGTATTGCAGTTCTTGGTTTCGCTAACGCAGTGATCTGGCCGGCACTTTGGCCACTTGCTTTAAGCGGTTTAGGCAAATTTACCAAGACAGCCTCTGCCCTCTTAATTATGGGTATTTCAGGTGGTGCTATTATGCCGCTTATTTATGGAGGAATTGCTGATTCAATCGGAAGCACGCAAAAAGCATATTGGTTAATGTTACCACTTTACTTATTTATTTTATATTTTGGTCTGGTGGGCCACAAGAAGAAAAGCTGGTAGTTCATGAGAATCTCAACGTCGGGCCGCATCTGTTTTTTCGGGGAACACCAGGACTATCTTGGACTTCCGGTGATAGCTGCTGCCATTTCAAGGAGGATTAGTATCGATGGAGCTCACAGAAATGATGATCAGATTATCCTTAATCTTCCTGACCTGGACCAGAAAGTCTCGTTTTCTTTAAACGAGACTTTTCCTTATACCATTCAAAGGGATTATTTCAAAAGCACCATTAACGTCTTAAAAAGAAAAGGGCTAAGTTTTTCCAAAGGTTTTGATTGTGTCATTCATGGAAATATTCCGATTAATTCGGGCACATCAAGCTCTTCGGCACTGATCGTTTCCTGGGCACATTTTCTGGATAAAATGAGTGACAATCCTTTCCATTTTTCATTAAAGGAATTGGGAGAAATTGCCAACGCGGCAGAGGTTCTTGAATTTGGCGAGCCGGGAGGAATGATGGATCATTATTCAACAGCAATCGGAAACGTGATTTATCTCGAATCTCAGCCTCAGATTTATGTTGAAACACTCACACCGAAATTAGGCACATTTGTCCTTGGAGACTCTTTGGAACCGAAAGATACTTTGGGGATTTTAGCACGGTGCCGTTACGGAATGGAAGACGTGATTAAAAAAGTCACACAGTTTGATCCTTATTTTTCAATTTTCAAAACACAGCTGGCGCAGATTTCTGATTACAAAAAAGTACTTTCCCCGGATGAGTTCAGCCTTTTGAAAGCCAATGTCGATGATCGTGACATTCTTTTAAAAGGGAAAAATCTTCTGTCTCAAAATATTGCCGAGGGAAATTCGGGCGAGTTCGATAAAAATTTGGGAGAATTGTTATACAAACATTACAAAAATCTACGCGATCACAAGCGTACCTCTACACCTAAAATTGAACTTATGATGGATGCGGCGCTATCTGCTGGTGCATTGGGAGGGAAAATTAATGGTTCTGGCGGTGGTGGCTGTATGTTTGTTTATGCGCCAACAAAAGCAGAGGAAGTAGCGGAGGCCATTGAAAAAGCAGGAGGTAAAAGTTATATCATCAATATTGATTCCGGAAGTCGTGTCGAAGATTAATAAGAAAGCTACAAAGTTTGAATAGTAAAGATCGGCCTGGAAATTAATTTTCAGGCCGATTTTATTTATGAAGAATCTTTCTGATTTTGACTTAAATGCACGATTGTAATTCCATTTGTGTTTTAGATTTGTGTAATTTGTACCTTGATTTAGAGAAATTCTGAATCATCCAGATAGGAGTAAAATTATTTTGGCATAATTGAAAATGCCTTGGCAAAACAACAAATTAAGATGTCCATCCTGACAGCGCCTGAAAATAAACTGAATATTTATTGCCCTTCTCTGACGGAATATAAACGCAGGGAAACAATTACCATAAAAATTGGCGACATCCCGATGGGTTCTGATTATCCGATCAGAATTCAGTCCATGACCACTGTGGACACGATGGATACTCAGGGCTCGATTGATGAAGTAATTCGCATGGTCGATTCAGGTTGTGAGTATGTCCGTATCACGGCGCCAAGTGTTAAGGAAGCGCAGAATCTTGAAAATATCCGTAATGGTCTGCATAAAAAAGGAATTTTCATTCCTCTGATTGCAGATATACATTTCACGCCAAATGCGGCAGAACTTGCCGCGCGAATTGTTGAAAAAGTTCGGATTAATCCCGGAAATTACGCCGATAGAAAACGTTTTGAAGTAATCGATTATACTGACGCTTCCTACGCCGCCGAGCTTGAACGCATCCGTGAAAAGTTTATTCCACTGATAAAAATCTGTAAGGAATATGGAACGGCCATGCGCATAGGCACAAACCACGGATCCTTATCCGACCGAATTTTGAGTCGTTATGGCGACACGCCGTTAGGAATGGTTGAATCTGCGCTTGAATTTTTACGAATATGCGAGGAATTTAATTATTTCAACATTGCCCTGTCGATGAAATCCAGCAACACGCAAGTGATGGTGGAAGCCTATCGTTTGCTGGTTCAAAGACTGGATCAGGAAGGTTTAAAACCATATCCGTTACATCTGGGTGTGACCGAAGCAGGTGAAGCTGAGGATGGAAGAATAAAATCTGCTGTCGGAATCGGGACACTTTTGGAGGATGGGCTTGGGGATACTGTCCGTGTTTCATTAACAGAAGCGCCGGAAAAGGAAGCCCCGGTTGCAAGGGCCTTGGTGGAACGCTACGAACACCGCGCTCCGCACGCTCCTATCGACCCTGTTGAAAGCTGTCCGATTAATCCATTTCAGTATACAAGAAGAGAAACGCAGGAGGTTTATAATATCGGCGGACTAAATGTTCCCCGCGTCATTGCAGATTACTCCGACCTTTCAGTAGAACAACATGAAGATTTGAAAAGTATTGGACACTTTTTCCTGCCCGTTCCTGATAAATGGGCGATGAATGATCAGGGTGCTGATTTTATTTATTCCGGACAAAAGCCTATCCCTTTCATGCTTCCAAATGGATTGAAAGAAATTATTGATTTCAAACAATGGCTTGGCCAGGGAGATAAATTAAATAAATTCCCGTCGTTTACCGTCAAGGAATGGGAAAGTTGTGATCAGTCGGAGCGTTCTTTACAATTGAATTTTATTAAAGGAACAATACATCACTTTACGGTTGAATTCCTTGAAGAAATTCGGTTTGCAAACAATATTGTCTTGCTGATCCATTCAGAAAATCACCATGCAATGCCGGAGATGAGACGTTTCTTTTACCGGCTGGTCGAAATGAAAATAAAAACGCCGGTGATTATCCAGCGTACTTATGAAACAGATCTTGGCGACAGCCTCACACTTTATTCAGCAACAGATATAGGAGGATTACTGGTTGATGGTTTTGGCGACGGAACTTTACTTTCTCCCGATTTTCAATATCCGCTTTCACATAAACAAAAACTTCAATCAGCGGCGGCCTACAACAGCATCGCCTTTGGAATTTTGCAGGCGGCAAGAACCAGAATGTCCAAAACAGAATATATTTCATGTCCATCATGCGGCCGAACTTTGTTCGATCTGCAGGAAACAACTGCCATGATCAGGAAACATACAGAGCATTTGAAAGGGATCAAGATTGGTATCATGGGCTGTATCGTAAACGGGCCCGGAGAAATGGCTGATGCGGATTATGGTTATGTCGGGATGGGTAAAGATAAAATTGCTTTATACCGTGGTCAGGAAGTGATCAAGCGCTCAGTTACCGCCGCGAAAGCCGTTGATGAATTAATAGAACTTATTCGTGAAGACGGTCGATGGATTGAACCCGGCATGGACGAAACCTACAATCTTTCTTAATCGAATCTCATATTTAAAAATCATTGATATGAAAAAGTACTTTCAACTTGGAGACGTGTTTCATTACTTCGTCCGGGTATTCAAGAAGCCAAACCCAAATGATCCTACATCATTTAATTTAAGGATGATGCATGGAATCAACCGGATTTCCATTATCATGTTCCTGTTTTGTTTAATTGTAATGATCGTACGCGCTTTTACAAGATGAACCTTGAAACCCTTCGCGATTTTTGTTTGGAACTCCCTGGAGTTACGGAAGAACTTCCTTTCGGGCCGGATACGCTGGTGTTCAAGGTTATGGGAAAAGTTTTCCTGTTAACACCCATTGACGGATCAAAAGCGCAGTTTAATGCCAAGTGTGATCCGGAGATAGCAGAAGAATTAAGAGAGAAATATCCTGATGTAGTTCCGGGATATCACATGAATAAAAAACACTGGAATACGGTGTATATCACGGGAAGCGTTCCATCTGAACTTTTATTCAGCTGGGTTAAAGATTCTTATGAGCTGGTTGTTGATAGCTTACCAAAAAAGGACAAGAGTGCTTTGAAAGAATTATGAGTTATAAAAATAAAAGCGATCTCGTCGATCGCTTTTATTTTTATAACTCATGCACACTAAGCTACTTCGCCGCCTTCATCTCCTCGTCCAACTTCTTGCTCAATGTTTCGCAAACACCTTCAATGGCGTCTGCCATCACTTTATCGTTAGTCGCGGTAAGCAATGTATCTGCGATGCCACTCATGATTTCGATATAAAACCTTTTCATTTCGAACACTTCCATATCCTTCGTCCAAAGGTCAATTTTGAGTGTACCTCTGTGGTAATGATCCCAGACCGCAATGGCAATGGCACGTGTGTCGTTAATTCCTTCGTTTGGATTGTCAGTAGCGTTCCAATGAATCTTTTCAGGTATGTTTTGATTGTCGAGTTCTACGGTGAAATGTATCTCAGAATTTTTCATAAAAGGATTAATATTTTTCGCAAAAGTAAGACAAAGTAACAATTACTGACAATTTCAGGTTCGTTACTTTCCCGATTGACCGAAAACAGTTTTTAAAATACTGCTTACCCTGGCTACCGGATCCTTTCTGATTTTCTTTTCTTCCTGAGCAATCAGAAGATACAAACCATCAATCGTTTTCTGCGTCGCATAAGATTTCAGATCAGGATTTACCTTCTTCACCAACGGAATCGCGTTGTAAGTTTTCACCATATCGCCGTAATACTGCGTCGCCTTGTTCAGATTTAATGTACTGTCCACAACCGGGAAAAATGTATCATAAAGATCCTTATTCGTCGTTTTTTGCAGATACTTTGTTGCCGCGTCATCCTCCCCTTTCAAAATACTGACAGCATCCGTGATCGTCATGGAAGTAATCGCCTTCACAAAAATCGGCTTTGACTTTTTAGCTGCGTCTTCGGCAGCGCGGTTCAACGACAGCGTAAATTTATCCACCTCACTCCCCAAACCCAGCTTACGTAACGTTTCAGCCACTTTTTGTGCCTCCGGCGGAACAACAATTTTGATCAGTTCATTTTTAAAAAAACCATCCGTTTTTGAAGCTTCTGCTGAGCCATTGCTGATTCCGACGGTTAATGCTTCTTTCAAACCTTTAACAATATCTCCCTCGGACAATGAAGTATTGCCTTCTGGTTTTTTAAATGAGTCCAGCACCTTTCCGAGATTGAACTGAGCCATTGAAGCACAGCTTGATGATACCACAAAAAAGATTATTAACGTTATTTTTTTATACATTAGAGTTACTCTGTTTAATTCACACTATGTTTCAAACGTAATCAATAACGATTAATTTTACTTATTTTTGGAAAAATAAACGGTTTAATTCAACCTCAATCGCATTTATGAATCCCATTATCAGGGCCGAAATTATTACCATCGGTGATGAAATTCTCTTTGGACAAATCACAGATACAAATACGCAATGGATTGGTTCTGAACTTACTAACATTGGAATACGGCCCGTTCGTAAAACTTCGGTTGGCGATCTTCAGGAAGATATTATATCGGCTTTGACCGAAGCAAGTCAAAGAGCGGACGTAATTATTGTGACCGGCGGTCTTGGACCAACAAAAGATGACATCACAAAACATACTTTTTGTAAATATTTTGGTTCTGAATTAAAGATAAATGAAGATGCGCTGGCATTGGTAACGGAGTTTTTTGCAAAAAGAGGCCGTGAAATGACTGAACTAAATATTCAGCAGGCTGCGCTGCCGACTAACTGTACTTACATACCAAATCTCTGGGGAACAGCCCCTGGAATGTGGTTTGAAAAAGATAACGTAATCTACGTTTCGCTTCCGGGTGTTCCTTATGAAATGAAAAGTCTGATGGAGCACGCTATTCTGCCGAGACTGAAAGAGCGCTTTTCCTTCAATATTATTCAGCATAAAATTATCCGGACGATTGGAATTGGCGAATCTTTTCTTGCAGAGACGATTGAACATTGGGAAAATGCGCTGCCCGCTCATATTAAACTGGCTTACCTACCACATTTCGGACAAGTAAAATTGCGCCTGACTGCCACGGGAAATAATCAGAAAATATTGGATGCCGAATTAAAAGCCCAGATTGATTCCTTGCTTCCATTAATAGAGGATTTTGTGTTCGGTTATGATGCGGATGAACTTGAATCGGTGATCGGAAAGTTATTAATAGAGAGGAATGCGACGATCGGAACAGCAGAAAGTTGCACGGGCGGTTTTGTTGCCAGTCAGCTTACCAGTATTCCGGGATCTTCTCAATATTTTGAGGGATCCGTAGTTAGTTACAGCAATGCGGTTAAAATGAATGTTCTCGGTGTTTCACGAGATACATTAGAAAACTTTGGCGCAGTTAGTGAGCAGTCAGCCAGGGAAATGGCAGAAGGCGCCCGGAAAGTTTTGAACACAACTTATGCCATATCAACTACCGGAATCGCGGGGCCTGATGGCGGCACGCCTGAAAAACCAGTCGGAACGGTGTGGATTGCATGCGCTACGCCAACTGAAACCGTCACGCAGTTGTTAACGTTGAGAAGTATCAGGAAGGTAAATATCGAGCTGACTTCTTCCTACGTTTTAAACCTTCTGAGAAAATCAATCTTAAAAACGGTAGCTGAAAAAATCTGATATTTTATTTTTATTTGTAGATATAGTATTCGTATCGAGGGGCTGGAAGTTTGGGATGAAATATAGAAAAATATGAAAATAGTTGAAATGTTAATGCCCCCGATGGGTGAGAGTATCATGGAATGCACCGTTCTAACGCGCCTGAAACAATCTGGCGACGCTATAACGGCTGACGATTCTGTTTTGGAAGTAGCTACTGATAAAGTAGATACCGAAGTTCCCTCCCCTTATTCTGGCGTGTTAACGGAATGGCTGGTTAAGGAAGGTGACGTTGTGGCAATCGGAAGTCCGGTCGCTAAATTTCAGGTAGAAGATGGGGTTGATCAGGAAAGTAGCGATTCTGAGCCGGTGCTGGATATTGAAGCTCCGGAGTTTGACGCTGTGGCTTTTCTTGAAAAAGATATACACAAGGCAGTTCACAGAACAACTGAAGAAACTTCTCTAGCCGTTTTAAAAAGCGATGCTGATTCGAATACTTTTTACTCACCATTGGTTTTAAGCATCGCACGTGAGGAAAATTTAAATGCCCAGGAACTGGCCAGTATTCAAGGTACGGGTGCTGATAACCGCGTTACCAAAAACGACATCATTTCTTATCTAAGCACCAAAGGGACAAAAAAGGAAGCCATTCCGGCAAAAGCACCTGCGGCCAAAGGAACATCTGAAATTATAGAAATGGACCGGATGCGTAAGATGATTTCTTCGCGCATGATCGAGTCAAAACGCATTTCAGCGCACGTTACTTCTTTTATAGAATCTGACATGACTACGATTGTCAAATGGCGCGAGGCAGTTAAAAATGATTTCAGGAAAAAATCCGGTGATAGCATCACCTTCACGCCTATCCTTATCGAAGCCGTTGTGAAAGCGATCAAGGATTTTCCTATGATCAACATATCTGTGGAAGGTGACAATATCGTGAAGAAAAAAGATATTAACATTGGCATGGCCGTTGCTTTGCCAGATGGGAATTTGATTGTTCCCGTTATCCACCATGCAGATCAATATGATCTGGCGGGACTTGCAAAGAAAGTAAATGAACTTGCGAAAAGGGCCCGTGAAAATAAATTAAAAGCTGACGACCTGGCCGGAGGAACCTATACAGTTTCAAATATTGGCGCTTTTGGAAATCTTATGGGAACACCAATCATCGTCCAGCCGCAGGTAGCGATCATGGCATTTGGTGCAATCAAGAAGAAACCTGCTGTTATCGAAACATCGCAAGGTGATTTATTAGGAATCAGAAGCCTTATGTTTATTTCTCATTCCTATGACCATCGCGTGGTTGATGGCTCCCTGGGTGGAATGTTTTTGAAAAGAGTATCGGATTATCTTGAAGGTTATGATGCTCACAGAACGTTATTATAATGCTGAGATTAACACTTGATATGGATGATGTGATGGCCGACACACACAAGAAGCTGGTCAGCATTATCCTGAAAGAATTCAATACAACGTTATTTGAAAAAGATTTTGTTTCAACTCCCATCAGGGAACTGCTTCATCCCAAACAATTGACCCGGCTCAGGAAAATAATGAATGAGCCCGGTTTTTTTGCGGATATCGAGGTGAAGCAGGACGCCAGGGAAACTATATATAAACTATCACATTATTACGAAATTTACGTTGCCACGGCTGCAATGGAATTTCCCAACTCATTTAAGGATAAATTTGACTGGTTACAAAAACATTTTGATTTCATCCCCTGGTCCAATATTGTCTTTTGCGGCCACAAAAGTATCATTCATTCTGACTATCTGATCGATGACCAGGTCCGGAATCTTGATGCTTTCAAAGGAGAAGGAATTTTATTTTCGGCAACACATAACCTACACGATAAATCACATCGCAGAGTAGCGAACTGGAAAGAAGTTGCTGAATTATTTTTACCAAATAAATGAGATTATTACTGATAGAAGACGAACCGAAAACTGTTCAATCCCTGAAACAGGGACTTGAAGAAAACGGATATGAGGTGGATATTGCATACGATGGCCTGATTGGAAAACAACTGGCAAAAAAGGGCGGCTATCAGTTGATCATTAGTGATATCATCATTCCCGGCATCAACGGTATTGAACTTTGTCGGGAAATTCGTCATTGGGGCGATGAAACACCAATATTGATGCTGACTGCCTTAGGTTCAACGGACGACAAAGTAACCGGTTTGGACGCTGGTGCAGATGATTATCTGGTTAAACCTTTTGAATTTAAAGAGTTGCTGGCGCGTGTTAGAGCACTCACAAAACGCGGTTCAACGATATCGCAAACCGCCCAGATTCTCAGATTTGCAGATTTGGAGGTATCGATGGATGCCAAAACGGTTCATCGTTCTGATAACAAAATTAACCTGACAGCCAGAGAATTTAATCTGCTTGTTTACCTGATCCGGAATCAGGGACGCGTTATTTCAAAAGTGGAAATCGCAGAACAGGTTTGGGATATCGGTTTTGACACAGGAACAAATGTTATCGAGGTTTATGTAAATTATCTGCGTAAAAAAATCGATAAGGATTATCCTGTAAAACTTATTCATACCCAGTTTGGTATGGGCTATGTGCTTAAAATTGAGTAAAATATGCAAATCCGTACCCGTCTTACAATCCAATTCCTGCTACTGGTAAGCGGTATTTTGGCGGTTACATTTTTTGCAATTTACTTTTTTACTTACTACAATGTTACAGAAGATTTCTATGACCGGCTAAGATCAAAGGCGCGGTCAACAACTGAACTTCTTTCCACGGTGCCACAAGTGAACCCGGAAGTCCTCAGAGCTTTTGAGGGGTCTAACCGGGATCTTATATATAACGAGAATATTCTGATTTTTGACGAGCGAAACAGGCTTATCTACACAAATACTACTGCGCAAACTAAATCAATTCACGTATCCAATTACTGGCTTGACGAGATCCGCAAGTCGGGCCAAATACGTTACACGGATGGCGATTATAAGGTAGTCGGACTTTACTATAAATATCCTTTTACACGCGCCGTTGTGATGCTCGGCGCCCAGGATTTATACGGACAGGCGAATCTTTCCAATTTAAAAACATTGCTGACCGTAATATTTTTTATTGTCGTGATCATCGTCGGACTTGCCGGATGGGTATTTGCCAAACGCGCCCTTCGCCCGATTTCCAAAGTAATGAATGCCGTAGAAGGAATTCTCCCACAACGACTGGATATCCGTCTAGACATACCAAACCAGAAAGACGAAATTGGTCGGCTGTCAACGACATTCAATAAACTTCTGGACCGAATTGAAACGGCTTTTCAAATGCAGAAGATCTTTGTGGCCAATGTTTCTCATGAACTTAAAAATCCGCTGACCAAAATCAGGTCGCAACTTGAAGTGAGTATGCTCAAAGAAAGGAGCCCGGAGGAATATAAAATTACGATAAAATCAGTTTTAGAAGACATTCAGGAGCTGGCACAACTTTCCAACACATTGTTGGAACTGGCAAAAGTCAGTGAAGACCAGCGTGATCTTTTAACTGAAATTGTTCGTATTGATGATCTGCTTTGGGATTGTCGGCAAGGGCTCGGTCAGGCCAATCCAACCTATAATATTCAGGTCGATCTGGAAGAACTACCCGAAGACGACGCCTGGCTTGAAATCGCGGGAAATTCGACTTTGCTAAAAACTGCGTTTTTAAATTTGATGGACAACGCCTGCAAATTCTCCGGGAACCAAACCGTAAAAATTACACTGCGGGCATCCGCGAAAAAGCTTATTCTTCAATTCTCCGATAGCGGCAAGGGAATTCCAGTGCAGGATCAAAGTCTTATTTTTCAGCCATTTTACCGGGGAGACAATACGGCAAATGTGAAAGGGTACGGAATCGGGCTTTCACTGGTTGAGAGAATTGTTAAACTGCACAACGGAAATGTCTCTATTCAGACCAATCTGCCGAAGGGGACCACCTTTATATTACATTTCTCACGCCTCTAAGTAAATTCTAATTTATTATTAAGCTCTTCTTAAGCATTACATCTTTTATTTGTATTGTTCTTTTAAGCGTCAGACCAATAAGATCGAACGCGTAAAATTAGATTTCATTTTTTGTGGTGTTAATAAGCAAACTTGGCAGGTGTATCTCACACCTGCCAAAGTTTTTTTGTACCCATTGCTTCTATTCACGTGGAGATTTCCTCGATCTCGGTGTTCTAAACTTGAAACTGCTGATACTGGTTCATAAATAAAAAAGCAGTGAACGACCGCCGCCCACTGCTTCTGAATACAAATCTTTTCTTTTAATTCTTCTTTCTGATCTCAATAATTTTAAGCTTGTTAAGCATCTTAATTACCGGATACGTTGGATCAACCTCAAACCATTTTGAGCCGAAGTTGATTGAATTAGGACGTTTATGATGATTATTTTGAAACAATTCTCCCATCATAAGGAAATCAAAAATCAATGAGTTTTTAGATTTATCATCGTTGTCGAAATTCTGATACCCATACTTGTGACCGCTCCAATTCACAATAGCTCCATGTATTGGCCCCATTAAAAAGTGTATCGGCAAAAGGAAGAAAAATGCCCAGTGCATATCAAGGTATAGATAAGCAAGGATATAAAAAGCAGAATAAAGGATCGCCCATCCCGCTCTGGACAACCACGAATCACCCAGTTTTTCAATAAAATTCCATTCCGGGTAGTTACGCTCGAATTGTGTTTCTATCGCTCTTTTACGGTTCAGAACCGCATTGTAAATATCTTTCGTTTCCCACATCATGGTAAAGACATTTTTTGTATGGTGAGGAGAATGTGGGTCTCTTTCGGTGTCGCTGAAAGCATGGTGCATGCGATGTAATATAGCATAAGCACGCGGACTCAGATAAGAGGAACCTTGCGACAGGTAAGTTAGCAGGTAAAAGAACCGTTCCCATGGTTTGCTCATGATAAACATTTTATGAGCAGAATAACGGTGCAAAAAGAATGTTTGGCAAAAAAGAGATAAATACCAGTGTACAACAAATACGGCAAGAACTATATACATGAAAAGGTGTAATGTTAAAAACGACTATCACACAAAAATAATGCCAAGAACTCTAAATTCCATAATACTCAGCGTTTATTTATCGACTTATTTATATTCATTCTACAATGCACTTAAAGTACTATTACTAACTTAGAATATTACAAAATAGTAAATGCATAATCGAGTAAATTAGCTCCCATTTGTAGTGCCTTTCTCCTCAGTTCTTCGGGATCTTTATAAACAGTCTGATCTTCCCAGCCATTTCCGAGATCGGTTTCAAAAGAATAAAAGCATAATAATCGTCCCTGATAAATCAAACCGAAACCTTGTGGTTGCTTACCATCATGTTCGTGTACTTTCGGCAGGCCATTAGTAAAATTATATTTGAGATGGTAGATCTGATGATCAAAAGGAAGCTCAACGAAAGATAATTCAGGAAAAACCTTTTTCATTTCCCGACGAATGAAAGGATCCAGGCCGTAGTTATCATCTATATGTAAAAAACCTCCTGATAAAAGATAGTTTCGTAGATTTCTAGCCTCTGCATCTGTAAAAACAACATTTCCATGACCTGTCATATGAACAAATGGGTAGGTGAATAAATCCGGGCTACCTACTTCCACAACATCTTCGGCCGGATTGATATTCATTTTCAGTTCGGAATTACAGAAGCTGATCAGGTTCGGTAAAGAGGTTTTATTCGCATACCAATCCCCTCCTCCGCCATATTTCAGCTTTGCAATTTTGAGTGACGATTGCGCCTGACTTCCTGTGAAGGATATCAGCATGAAAATCAAAATATAAAACGTAGTCTTGAAAATGCTCCGTATCATAATTCATCCAATTTTTTATGGAAAACAGTTATAATAGTTGTGCCAGATTAATGGCGTGACAGCCTGCAACAGCGGCAGTTTCTGTGCGCAAACGCGTTGCTCCAAGAGAGACTGCTTCAAATCCATATTCGGTTGCCAATAAAACCTCTTCCGGGGTAAAATCTCCTTCGGGCCCAATCAACAAAAGTGTATCCGAATCTTTAATTACCTTCTTCACAACATGTTCCGTAAGATGATTGTCCGGAACGTATGCGATTAACCGGGTTTTTTCTTTTGAATTTTTTATAAAAGAATCATAAGCCGTAACGATCGAAATTTCAGGCATGTAATATTGCTGCGATTGTTTCATAGCGGACGCGGCAATTCTTTTCAATCTTCCAAGATTTACAACGCGTGAAACCGTTTCTTTATGCGTATGTTCAGTGACGATAAAATCAATCCGCTCCACGCCCATTTCTGTCATTTTTTCTACCATCCACTCATTTCTTTCTGCTTTTCTGGTCGGTGCAACGGCTATATTTACGGAATAGGATCTTTTCGGAACATGTATGGATTCGACTTTTTCATATGTGACATTTTTCTTTCCAATAGTAAGACGACATTTATGTAAAAGGCCATTCCCGTCTGTTACATGAATAGTATCACCAGTCGAGAGCCGTAACACCTTCGTACAATGCCGTGATTCTTCTTCGTCTAATTCAAGAATTCTGGTATCCGGCTGATAAAACAAATGCATAAAAATAATTTTTTTTTGATGATACTGATCACCTATATCGATTTGTCAAATGTAAGTAAATATTATGTATTCACTTAAATACAAAAAGTGACAATACCAAGAATTGTCAAGCCACGTGAAAAATCCTGTTTTTTGTATTTTTTCAATTTTTTTAATTATTTCTGATAATATAATAACCCATTTTCGAAGTAATTAAAAAATTGCGTTTTGAAAGGTTTATTTTTAAATCCGAGCCCAATTTATTGAAATAATGCATTATTTACTGACAATACTACCATAAACACAATTATATTCGGTATTTGACTAAATTTTCCTAGATTTTATTTTTTAGAAATACAATTTAGCATTAATATTGTGTCGTAATATCAATTCGTCACCACTTTATCTAGTATTATTATGTCAAAATCTAAGCTGGAATACATTTGGCTGGATGGCCACAAGCCAACCCAAGGTTTACGCAGCAAAACGAAAATCGAAAGCGACTTTAGTGGTAAACTGGAAGATTGCAGCAACTGGTCATTTGATGGTTCATCTACCGAACAGGCGCTTGGCGGTTCTTCTGACTGTCTTTTGAAACCTGTTTACATTATCCCGGATCCTCAGCGTAGAGATGCTTACCTGGTAATGTGCGAGGTTTTGAACGCTGATGGAACACCTCACGTTACAAACGGCAGAGCTACAATCGAAGATGATGACAATGATTTTTGGTTCGGTTTTGAACAGGAGTATTTCCTTTGGGATATTGAAACAAACAAACCACTTGGATTCCCGGCAAACGGATATCCAGCACCACAAGGCCCTTACTACTGCTCAGTAGGTGCACAAAATGCATACGGCCGTGATATTATCGAAGAACATTTGGACGCTTGTCTTGATGCAGGTCTTAACGTTGAAGGTATCAACGCAGAGGTTGCAGCAGGTCAGTGGGAATTCCAGATCTTCGCTAAGGGTGCAAAGGAAGCTGGTGATCAAATCTGGCTGGGACGTTACTTATTGGAACGTATCGGTGAGAAATATGGTGTTTCTATCAACTGGCATTGCAAACCTTTGGGTGATCTTGACTGGAATGGTAGCGGTATGCACGCTAACTTCTCAAACACTGCTTTGAGAACTGCCGGCAGCAAAGAAGTATTCGACAAAGTTTGCGAATCTTTCCGTCCTGTTGTTAAAGAACATATCGAAGTTTACGGAGCAGACAACCACCTTCGTTTGACAGGAAAACATGAAACGGCTAGTATTCATGATTTCAGCTACGGAGTTTCTGACCGTGGTGCTTCTATCCGTATTCCGGTTCTTGTTCCTCAAAAAGGATGGAGCGGATACCTTGAAGACCGTCGCCCTAATTCAGCGGCTGATCCGTACAAAGTAGCGGCTCGTATCATCAAAACTGTAAAAGGAGCTCTTTAAGAGAAACATATTATTGATAATAAAAAAACCACCTTTCGGTGGTTTTTTTATTATCAATATATTTTAAAACTACTCTTCGTCTTCGGTTGTAAAAGAATAAACGTTTGGATCAAGCTGTAACCGTCCGGAATTGTAGCGAATTATAAAATCGTTTATGACCTTTTCATTTATTTCTGTTTTGTTCAAACCAACTTCCAGACCAATGCCGTAGTCGAATTTATCGTCAACTTCAACGTGTTCCCGAACGCTGATCTCTTCATTTTCTTCGATTTCTTCAATGAATTCAGTAAGCAGAATCTCCGCCTCTTCATCCTTTTCGAAATCAACTACATCACCTTCTTCTCTTTCGTCAGGTGAAATATAATCAGGCATCTGAAGTTTCAGTCTTTCGAGTGCCGCATCATAGACCAATGTCGAATGATGTAATCTTAAAGTATAAATTAATGCGTCATAAACCACCTCTTTGTCTTTGTAATATCCGACAAACTGAATGTGGGCATGTTCATTATTTTCTTCTTCGTCTTCGAACTCGTCTGTCACATACACAAAGTTCAATCGTTCAGCTTTACATTCCCGTTTAAGCTGTGCAATTTCTTCTGGATCGAATCCCGGATTCATAGTTTTTAATTTGATTATTGTTCCTTTAAGCAATCGGTAAAATTATTCTAAAAATAGCATTTCGCGGTATTTTGCCAAAGGCCAATCTTCATCATCAATTAATAATTCAAGTTTATCTACGTGGTAACGGATCTCTTCAAAAAAACCTTTGACCTCCGATCCATACATTCTCGCACGTTCGTACAAATCTTCCACATTGTTAGCAACCTTTCTCCTTTCCGTCATTTCATGCACCAGCTTCTTGATAACCACCACATGGGACGAAATATCCTTGATAATTTCTTTAATCGGCTCAGCCTCTTCCAACATTTCAAGGTCTGTTAAAGCCCGGGCCGTCTGCGCAAGCTTAAACTGATACTTTACAACCGTAGAGACGACGTGGTTCAGAGCCAGGTCACTTATTACACGTGATTCTATCTGTAATTTTTTAACATAATTTTCAAGCTCAATCTCATATCGCGCATGTAATTCCCGCGAAGTCAACACGCCTGTTTTTTCAAAAGCCTTAATCGTACTTTCCGTAACATAAGCATAAAGCGCATCATACGTTGCGCTTATATTGGTTAATCCTCTTCGGCTAGCCTCTTCAACCCATTCCTCAGAATATCCGTTTCCTTCAAACAATATTTTTTTCGATTCTGTAAAATATCTTTTCAGGATCGCCACGGTTGCTACTTTCTTTTCCTCACCAGAACTCAGCCTTTCATCCATTTCACGTTTGAATTCCGATAACTGGTTAGCAACAATCGTATTCAAAACAATCATCGGAGAAGCACTATTCAAAGCACTTCCAACCGCGCGGTATTCAAATTTATTTCCTGTAAAACAGAACGGCGAAGTTCTGTTTCTGTCTGTATTGTCTCTTTGTAAATTTGGGATGCGGGTTATTCCCAGTTTGTAATAAAAGTTCTCTCCCTTTTCAAGTGTAATTTCGCCCTTATTTACCAATTCTTCAAGCATACTCGTCAGTTCTCCTCCTAAAAATACAGAAACTATTGACGGTGGCGCTTCATTCGCTCCCAAGCGATGCTCGTTTCCGGCTGAAGATATCGACGCACGTAATAAGTCAGCATGGTCATGAACCGCCTTGACAACATTCAGCAAAAAAGTCAGGAAGCGGAGATTCTCTTTTGGCTTTGTCGTTGGTGCCAGTAAGTTAATTCCGGTATCTGTGGACAACGACCAGTTGTTATGTTTACCGCTTCCATTAATTCCGGCAAATGGTTTTTCATGGAACAAAACCTGAAAGTTATGTTTTTCACCAATTTTCTGCATCAGATCCATCAGCAGTGCATTATGGTCGATGGCCAGATTAACTTCCTCGAAAGTCGGAGCACATTCAAATTGCCCCGGAGCCACCTCATTATGCCTTGTCCTGACGGGAATTCCAAGTTTAAGTGCTTCAAATTCAAAGTCTACCATAAAGGCATTAACACGCGGCGATATTGATCCAAAATAATGATCGTCTAACTGTTGTCCACGTGCAGGGCTGTGTCCAAATACGGTACGACCTGTCATCAGCAAATCCGGACGGGCATAATATAAAGCCTTATCAACCAGAAAATATTCCTGCTCGATGCCCAAGGTTGGTGTTACCTTATCAACATCTCGATTAAAGAACTGACAAACCGAAGTGGCAGCCTTATCCAGCATAACCAGAGAACGCAGTAAAGGTGCCTTGTAATCAAGTGCTTCGCCTGTGTAGGATATGAATACAGAAGGAATACAAAGCGTTTTGCCACCTGCTCCGTTGTCCATTAAAAATGCAGGTGAACTCGGATCCCAGCCTGTATAACCTCTCGCCTCAAAAGTAGCACGCAAACCACCGCTTGGGAATGAAGAAGCGTCAGGTTCCTGCTGCACCAATGCGCTTCCTTTAAATTTTTCCACCGCTTTCCCGTCAATCGTGAGATCGAAAAAGGAATCGTGTTTTTCTGCTGTACTACCTGTAAGTGGCTGAAACCAATGCGTATAATGAGTCGCGCCCTTAGAAATTGCCCAGGATTTCATCGCCGCGGAAACTTCTTCGGCAACTTCCCTGTCTATTGTAGAACCGGATCGGATCGCATTTGAAATTTTTATATAAGCTTCCGGAGAAAGTAAAGTTCTCATTACATCGTCACTGAATGTGTTACTTCCATAAAGGTCAGCCACCTTCTCAGTTGGAGGGGTCAATATTGGTGCAACACGGTTTAATGCGATCTCAAAAGCTTTGGAACGAAATGTCATAAGGATGGTGATTTTATAGTATTTCTTGCCAAAATTATTTATTTCAGCAAACTAACCGTCAAATCTGCATGAATTTTTCTGATTTTTCATTTTATAAGTTCACTGACGACCCAATTTTAATATATTTTTTGGATTTTTGTAAATTATATATCCCCTATCATGCTTAAAAGAATTCAATTTCTGGCTTTGTACGGAATATGCTGGATATTGTTTTTTCAGCTTTTTCGTATCATATTTCTTACTTACCATATACAAAAGTCAATCGATTTAGGAAGTAAGCTCCTGATACAAAGCATGCTCCACGGTTTGAGAATGGACATTTCTTTTGCCGGATACATCTTAGTCATGCCTGCACTGCTCATTTGCGCAACGAGTATAAAATGGCATTGGTACCAAAATACGATGGCATGGTTTAGCGGATTTGTTGCATTTTTGATGGTAATTCTGACCGTATTTGATCTTGAACTTTTCAGAGCCTGGGGATACCGGATCGATGCATCCTCATTGATTTATTTGAAAACCCCAAAAGAAGCCCTGGCATCCATGGGTGCTGCACCAATATTACCTCTTTTGCTCTTGCTGATCGGTCTTTATATGCTGGTGTTTAAAATCCTGATGACGATTCAGGAAAGGACAATTCCTTTTTTCGAAAGATCCTCTCCCATTTTCACTGCGGTCCTTTTTGTTTTCTTAACTGCAACATTAATCATCCCGATCCGCGGCGGATTTCAGTTGGCCCCGATGAATGAAAGCACCGTGTTTTTTTCTGATAAAAGT
Organism: Dyadobacter sp. HNCC25DJ186; assembly: GCF_056895235.1. Classification (NCBI taxonomy): domain Bacteria; kingdom Pseudomonadati; phylum Bacteroidota; class Cytophagia; order Cytophagales; family Spirosomataceae; genus Dyadobacter; species Dyadobacter sp. HNCC25DJ186. Next base: position 2,686 of record NZ_JBXHAS010000017.1, on the reverse strand, counting down.
TTTGCCAATTATGCCGCAGTAAACGTTCCCTGGAATTATAGCCGCTCTGTTCTCAATGAAGGTTACAGCAAAAAAAACCCTTTCGTTTATTTTGAAGATAAAAAAGCAAACGAGACCGTTGCTTCCCTATACCACCACAATCCTGTTCACCAGCAGATCATTAAAATCGGCCACCAGCCAATTAATGTGTTGGTTATTATCTGGGAAAGTTTTACAGCCAAAGTTGTTTCAAAACTAAATGGTGTTCAGGGAATAACACCGGAATTTGATGCGTTGACCAAAGACGGGATTTTGTTCACGAATATGTACGCGAGCGGGAACCGCAGTGACAAAGGCATGGTCGCGATACTGAGCGGTTACCCGGCCCAGCCTACTACTTCTATTATTAAAATTCCAAACAAAACGGTTTCACTTCCTTCCTTACCCAGGCAATTCAAAGATGCCGGGTACCAAACATCTTTCTATTATGGTGGAGAGACGGAATTTGCCAATATGAAAACCTATTTTTTACAACAAGGTTTTAATACAATTGTTGACAAAAACGCTTTTGAAGAGAAGGATATGAATTCAAAGTGGGGAGCTCATGACCATGTTGTTTTGAACCGGCTACTCTTGGATCTTGATACGCAAAAGCAACCGTTTTTTACTACAATTTTTACACTAAGCAGTCATGAACCTTTTGAAGTTCCTGTTAAAACAGTAATTTCCGGAAACGATCAGGAACATCTGTTTTTGAACGCGCACCATTATTCCGATGCTTCAATTGGTGCATTTATAAAACAAGCCAAAACTAAATCGTGGTGGGCAAATACGCTGGTCGTGATCCTGGCCGACCACGGGCATCCGCTACCGGAAAAACCAGCGACAAAACCGAATGAGTTTCATATCCCGATGTTATGGCTGGGAGGTGTTCTAGAAAAAAAGAATATTACCATTGATTCGCTTTGTTCCCAGACTGATTTGGCCTCAACCGTGTTAAATCAATTAAACCTGCCTTCGAAAGCATTTAGCTGGAGCAATGATATATTTATGCCAAATCGTGTCCCATTTGCCTATTTCGCATTTACTAACGGCTTTGGCTGGATGCGACCGAACGGATATGTTGTGCGCGACAATATTGGCGGGAATATTACCGAGAAAAGCGGAAATCTGAATGCTGTGGAAACCAGCTACGGAAAATCCTATTTACAGTCATCTTTTGGTGATTATTTGAAGCGTTAAAAGGAAAAGGTGTAAATTTGCACCCTTATTGTCAATACTATGAAAAAAGTTGCTTTTTATACGCTGGGTTGCAAACTGAATTACTCTGAAAGTTCTTCCATAGGAAGAATGTTCGAACACAAAGGGTATTCAAAAGTTGAATTCAACGATAAGCCGGATATATTTATAATTAATACCTGTTCTGTCACTGAAAATGCAGACAAAAAATGCCGCAAGATTGTTCGTGAAGCGCAGAAAATAAATGCCGACGGATATGTTGCGATCATTGGCTGTTATGCTCAGCTGAAACCGGCCGAAATTGCAGAAATTCCTGGCGTAGATGCTGTGCTTGGTGCTGCTGAAAAATTTCGCCTGGTAGAATTACTTGATACTTTCGAAAAAGAACCTGCCAACCAGACAGCGAAAATACTGGCATCTCCGATTGAAGATGCTGTGGATTATCATACTTCTTATTCACTAAACGACCGTACCCGTACTTTTCTGAAAGTGCAGGATGGCTGTGATTATCCGTGTGCCTACTGCACGATTCCACTTGCACGTGGCAAAAGCAGATCAGATACTATTGAAAATATTGTCAAGGCAGCAAAAGATATCGCCGCAAGAGATGTCAAGGAAATCGTTCTGACCGGTGTTAACATCGGAGATTTCGGAATTCAGAATGGTGAACGGAAAGAAACCTTTATTGACCTTATCAGGGCACTTGATGAAGTTGATGGAATTTCCAGATTCAGGATTTCGTCAATCGAACCTAATTTGCTTACGGACGAGGTCATTGAATTTGTTGCAATGTCCAAGCGATTCGTACCGCATTTCCATATTCCGTTACAATCCGGATCAAATAAAGTGCTGTCATTGATGCGACGCCGTTACAAACGGGAGCTTTATGTGGAACGCGTAGCGAAGATCAAATCGCTTATGCCAAATTGCTGCATTGGGGTTGATGTCATCGTGGGCCATCCGGGAGAGACGCAGGAGTTGTTTTTAGAAAGTTATCAGTTCCTGAACGAGCTTGATATTTCTTATCTGCACGTTTTCACGTATTCGGAAAGAGAAAATACTTTGGCGACAACAATTAAACCGGTTGTACCAAAATCAGAAAGAGCCGAGCGTTCTAAAATGCTTCATATTCTTTCTGAAAAGAAAAAAAGGCATTTTTACGATGAACAGATCGGGAAGACAGGAACGGTCTTGTTTGAAGATGAAATTCAGAACGGGCAAATGCTTGGTTTCACCGAAAACTACATCCGCGTTGCTGTAAAGTATGATCCATTATTAATTAATGAAACGAAAGAAGTTCAATATGTTTTTCAGAATGAAAATGGTTTAATGGAAGTAATGGAATCAGAGAACTACGAGCCTGCGCATTAGGTTTTAGCTTTAAGCATTTAGCAATCAGGGTACAAAGTTACATCGGTCTCCAAATTGCTTTTTATATTTTTCCCACAAAATCTTATATAAAAAAGAC
>NZ_JBXHAS010000016.1:0-79925 GCF_056895235.1 Dyadobacter sp. HNCC25DJ186 | reverse complement strand
TTTATTATTTACAAGCGACCAGAGATTCTTCTACAAATTGGCGTAATACCCCTATTTGATTTATTTTTCCCGGCTGTTTATTTGGTTAATGTCTTAAAAAAATTCAATTTTGTTAGTCTTAATATAGTCTTTAATTATTTAGCATAAATTTAATACAGTAAATAAAACTTAGTACATACTATGCCATATCTATTTACTTCGGAGTCCGTGTCTGAAGGACATCCCGACAAAGTAGCTGACCAGATTTCAGATGCGCTTATTGATAATTTTTTAGCTTGGGATACAAACAGTAAAGTAGCCTGTGAGACTTTGGTTACAACAGGTCAAGTAGTATTGGCAGGAGAGGTTAAAACAAATACCTATCTGGATGTACAAAAAATCACGCGCGAAGTAATCCGTAAGATTGGATATACCAAAAGCGAATACATGTTTGAGGCGAATTCATGCGGTATTTTATCGGCAATCCATGATCAAAGTGAAGACATTAACCAGGGCGTTGACCGCGCTGTTGCAAATGAAACTTTTGAAGAAAAAGCAAATGCACAGGGTGCCGGTGACCAGGGGATGATGTTTGGTTATGCAACCCGCGAAACTGAAAACTACATGCCGCTTGCGCTGGATCTTGCACATAAGATCCTACAGGAGATGTCTTATATCCGTAATAACGAACCTGAGCTTATTCCATACCTGCGTCCTGATGCCAAATCTCAGGTTACGATAGAATACAGCGACGAAAATGTGCCTTTACGTATCGACACAATCGTTGTTTCTACACAACATGATGACTTTGATTCGGAGGCTACTATGCTTGCTAAAATCAAAGAAGATGTTATCAATATTGTGATTCCACGCGTTAAGGCAAAACTCACTGAATCACTTCAGGAATTATTCTCAGGCGATATTACTTTCCATATTAACCCAACTGGTAAATTTGTTATCGGAGGTCCGCACGGTGATACCGGCCTCACAGGTCGCAAAATTATCGTGGATACTTACGGTGGTAAAGGTGCGCACGGTGGTGGTGCATTCTCTGGTAAAGATCCTTCAAAAGTTGACCGCTCAGCTGCATACGCAACGCGTCACATTGCTAAGAATATGGTTGCAGCCGGACTTTGTGATGAAGTTTTGGTTCAGGTTTCTTACGCGATCGGTGTTGCGCAACCTTGCGGCTTATATGTCAATACTTATGGCACTTCGAAGGTTGCTGGACATGACGGAGAAATCGCATCTAAAATTGAGAAAATTTTTGACTTGCGTCCATACGCAATCGAACAACGTTTAAAGTTACGCAATCCAATTTACTCTGAAACTGCTGCTTATGGTCACATGGGTCGTAAAAATGAGATCGTCAAGAAATCATTTAAAGGCGCTGATGGTAAGGAAAAAGAAGTAGAAGTTGAGCTTTTCACCTGGGAAAAACTAGATTTCGTAGATAAAATTAAAGAAGCATTTGCGTTATAAATTCTTTTTATCCTGGAATATTATCATTAGGCCAGCCATATCGGCTGGCCTAATTTTTGATCTAATATTACTATTTCAACATTATTTTATTGTGAATTATGGTCATTATTTAGAATAAAGATCGGGATTATTCTTTTAATGTGTACTTTTAACCAATAAATAACCCTCTCATTCGTTGTTATGACGTCGAATAAAAATTATTCGTCTTCATGACCAGAAGTCATACCTTTTATGCAGTATCAGAAAATCAAGTTTACCAACAAAGAAAAGTCCACTTTCTTTCCTACGCTAAGACAACGAGTTGACCTCTACTTTTCTGAAAATAACCTCTGCAAAACCGGTGGTAATCAAATAATTTTCAAGGCTTTTTTCATGTTGAGCCTTTATCTTATCCCCTACTTTTTGATATTAACAGGATCTTTGTCTGATTTGACGATGCTGGCACTGTCTATCCTTATGGGCGTGGGCGTCGCAGGTGTAGGGATGTCTGTCATGCATGATGCAATACATGGATCACTGGCAAATTCTAATATTTTAAATAAAATCTTTGGTGGTTCTATTTATCTTCTTGGTGGAAACGCTTACAATTGGGAGGTTCAGCATAACAGGCTTCATCATACCTATACCAATATTCATGAAGTTGATGAGGATATCACAGGGAAATTTTTACTTCGTCTGTCTTATCAGGAAAAGCAGAAATATATTCATCGTTTTCAGCATATCTATGCATTTTTGCTTTATAGCCTGATGACGATTTCTTTTCTCTGGAAAGATTTCAAAGAGATTTCACTATTCAACAAAATGTCGGAGTCCGGCATGACAAAGCCGTATCCGAAAAAAGAATTAATCAGATTGATTATAAGCAAACTAGCCTACGTGTTATTCATCTGCGTATTACCGCTTACTTTGACTTCACTAACATTTGGCGAATGGGCAATTGGATTTATGGCTATGCATTGCACAGCCGGAATGATTTTGAGCACTGTTTTTCAAATGGCGCATGTCGTGGAAGGTACTGACCAACCGGTTCCTGATAATGTCGGGAACGTGGAAAATGCTTGGGCAGTGCATCAGCTACAAACAACTTCAAATTTCGCAGGGAAAAACCGTATTTTATCCTGGTATATCGGTGGGCTTGATTATCAGATCGAACACCATTTATTCCCCTCAATCTCACATATTCACTACCATGCACTTTCTCCGATCGTAAGTCAGACAGCCGAAGAATTTGGTTTGGACTATAATGCGAAGTCGGATTTCATGAATGCGTTGGGATCACATATCCGGATGTTGCGGAAGATGGGAACGGAGCGTTCCGCGTTGGAATTGGTTTGACTTGATCAGGAAGACTGGATCAGTATTTCAAGAAATTGATTTGCCTTGATTGTGATAATCTTCGGAAAATCAATAGAAGCAAGCACGTTATAATGATTATCATTAGTAACTAAATAATCTGCATTACAGCTTACTGCACAGTCAGTAAATTTATTATCATCTTTATCTGCTTCAATTAATTGCCAAAAATAGTAAGGCTCTATTTTATGAACATTAGATAGATTGAGCAATTCTACAAGCTTTAGATCTGCCCTGTTAAATCCCAGTTTGAGACCTAACTGCTCTTCATACTCATTAAGAATTTCGTTAGTGATAAACAAATCGTATTGTTTATCCCGAAGGCCTTGAAAAATTGGATGGTAGATTGATCTGCTTGGCAAAGAAACAAGAAGAACGTTCGTATACAATACGATATTCATATTTTATTGATTATTTTCATTAAGCATATCTTCCATATCCTGTTGATCCCATCCATTTTTATCCCAGGCACTGTCTGCCATTGTAGTAAGTCTTTGTAGGAAATACTCACCTATTAAATCCCTAATATTAGCCAAATCTTCTTCACTTATTTCTCTTGCATAAAGCTTTAACAGCTCTTGCTGAAGATTTGTAAAAGAAGTTTTAATCAATGTCGACATATTAACCGTTTTTATTCGAAGTTAACGAATTCTATTACTAAATTCAAGTGCTAAAGGATTGACTTGTCATCAATTAAACATGCGCCGCCTGCTCATCAATTTCACTTTCCCGGGCTATTCTTTCTATCATCTTCTTTTTATTCAGATCCTTTTCTCTGGAGAGGAAAGTGTACATTGCCGGAATAACATAGAGCGTCAAAACCAGAGAAAACAACAATCCACCCATAATTACAATACCCATTGACATCCTGCTCCTTCCGGCAGAACCAAGTGCCATGGCAATCGGTAATGCTCCCAAAATTGTCGCTAAACTTGTCATTAAAATTGGCCGGAAACGCAAAGTTGCAGCTTCCAGCGCCGCTTCTCTTTTGCCTAAACCGGTTTCCCTTAACTGGTTTGCAAACTCTACAATCAGAATACCGTTTTTCGTCACCAAACCAATCAGCATGATCATTCCGATCTGGCTGAAAATATTTAAGGTTTGATTGAAATACCACAATGAAAACACCGCTCCCCCTATTGCAAGCGGCACAGTGATCATGATAATAAACGGGTCCACAAAACTTTCAAACTGCGCTGCCAGAATAAAATAAATCAATACCAGAGCCAGGAAAAAGGAAAACATGGTATTCGAAGAGCTTTCGGCATAATCCCGTGAAGAACCGCTCAACGAAGTTTGTATGGCCTCATCTTTCAGCTTATCTCTAATTTTATCCATGGCAGCAATACCGTCTCCAATCGTTTTTCCGGGGGCTAGGGAAGCTTGCACCGTAGCACTCATATAACGGTTGAAGTGGAAAAGCTGCGGCGGACTGCTTTCTTCAACGGTTTTTACAATATTATCCAACTGAATCAAACTGCCGTTGCTGCTTCTCACAAACATACTTTTCAGATCAAGCGGTTCGTCGCGATTGATACGATCATATTGCCCGATTACCTGATACTGCCTTCCATTCATCGTAAAATAGCCAAAACGCTGTCCGGCAAAACCGAACTGCATCGTTTGCGCAACATCCTGAACGGATATACCCAGTGACTTCGCTTTTTCCCGGTCAATCATAATCTGCAATTCCGGCTTGCTGAATTTCAGGTTGACATCGGTAATAGCGAACGTAGGATCATTCGACGCCTCTTCCATGAACCTGGGTAAATATTCCCGTAATTTTTCAAAATCAGGAGCCTGAATCACGTATTGAATCGGCAGACCACCTCGCGAATCCACGGCAATTGTCTGCTGCTGGACCACAAAAGATTTTGCATCCGGGAAACGTTTTAACTGTTTTGTTACTAAATCGGCAATTTCCTGTTGAGATTCCTTACGCTCCATTCGGTCAGTCAGTGCAATTCTTCCGCTTCCTGTATTGGCGGCGCCAAGGCCTGAATTCCCCGGTGATGTGATCAACATGATCCCCTTTTTACCTGGCATTGAATCCGTCAGCATCTGGCTGATACTCTGTACATATTTATCAGTAAATTCGAATGACGAACCTTCGGGAGCAGTCATTTGGATACGAAACCAGTTTCGATCGTCCAAAGGCGCCAGTTCTGATTGAAGATCTTTTCCAAAAAACCAGATCATACCAAGTGTTAAGAAAATAAGCGGAATGGCGACCCACCTTATTTTCAAAAAAGAAGCAAGCGCTTCGCCATAACTATTGGTCATGTTAACAAAAAATGGCTCAGTTTTTTCATAAAACCAGCTTTTCTTATGCGTTTTACGAACCAGATAAGCATTCAGCATCGGTGTAAGTGTCAGCGACACAAATGCGGAGACAAGAACGGCGGCAGAAATAACGATACCGAATTCCCGGAATAACTTCCCGACAAATCCCTGCATAAAAATTACCGGCAGGAAAACCGATGCCAATGTAATCGACGTAGAAAGAACAGCGAAAATGATTTCATTGGATCCTTTGATCGCCGCTTCAATGGGCCCCATCCCCTCTTCTATTTTCTTAAAAATATTTTCGGTAACCACGATACCATCATCTACCACCAGGCCTGTCGCCAAAACGATCGCCAGTAACGTGAGTACATTAATGGAAAATCCCATGATATACATGATAAAAAACGTCCCGATCAACGAAACCGGAATATCAATCAGTGGCCGGAAAGCAATAAGCCAATCACGGAAGAATAAGTAAATGATGATCACAACCAGAATAATTGCAATCAGTAAAGTTTCTCCAACTTCTTCAATCGAGCGTTTTACAAAGATGGTATTATCAATCAGCGTTCCGAGTTCATAATCTTTGGGAAGTTCTTTTTTTATTTCCGCCAACCGTTTATTTACCTCCTCGGAAATATTAATATAATTCGCTCCCGGCATAGGCGAAATAGCCAGACCGATCATCGGTACATTATCAAGTCTTAAAACAGTTTCTTCATTTTCAGGACCTAATTGAGCATAACCAATATCCTTTAAATGAATCGTCTGCGTGGTTGTATTTTTAACGATCATATCGTTAAAATCATCTTCCGTTCTGAAACGGCCAACTGTTTTAACAGTCAATTCAGTATTATCACCAGCCAGTTTTCCACTAGGCAGCTCCACATTTTCTTTGTCCAGAGCTGACTTTACATCTTGTGTTGTAACGCCCAGTGAAGCCATTTTTACCGGATCCATCCAGATCCGCATTGCATATTTTTTCTGACCGAATATGCGGATTTCGCTTACACCTTCAATAGTTTGCAGACGCTGCGCTATTACATTTTCAGCATAATCACTTACTTCAAGATGGGATCTGGTATTACTTTTAAAAGTTAAAACAATGATCGGCTCCGAGTTTGCATCGGCTTTACTTACGACAGGCGGACCGTCGATATCCAGAGGCAACGTTCGTGATGCGGATCCGACCTTATCGCGCACATCATTGGCGGCGCGTTCCATATCGACACCGATGTCAAATTCCACCGTGATCTGGCTTGTTCCCTGGCTGCTTGTCGAATTGATAGACTTAATCCCTTCAATACTATTCAACTGTTTTTCAAGCGGTTCGGTTATTTGGGATTCAATAATGTCCGCATTGGCACCGGTATAACTTGTACGAATGGAAACTACCGGCGGATCAATGGAGGGAAATTCTCTCATCCCCAGAAATTTGTATCCAAGAAATCCGAAAAGTATGATGAGGAGATTCATCACAATGGCTAAAACCGGTCGCTTGATGGATAGCGTTGAAATACTCATAAGTTGATATTATTTGATACAGAAAAACCGCAGAAGTATCTGATAATGTTGCGCCAACTACCTGGCTTTGACCGGTGAACCAGGTTTCAAAGCCATAATTCCGGAAGTGATCAATGAATCTCCCTGCTGTAAACCACCAAGGACCTGGATCTTTTTATCAGTACGCAAACCCGTAGTCACCATCGCGTCCTCTGCCTTGCCGTTTCTCACAATAAAAACTTTTTTTCCTTTCAGCACAGGAACAATTGCTTCTGTCGGGATCATCACAGCTTTGTTATTTGCTGCCAGGTTGGCTTTAACTTTTACAAAAGTACCTGGCACGAATTTGCCAGCCGGATTTGAAGCAACTGCGCGAATCCGTAACGTTCTCAGACTTTCGTCAACCTTGGGATCCAATGCAATAATCCTGGCTGAGTGATTTACTTCATCTCCATCCAAATTGAAGGTGACCATACTTCCCACACGAATGTTGGAGGTATATTTTTCGGGCACTGTAAAATCAATTTTTACCGGGTTACTTTGAATAATCGTAACGATTGGCGTACCCGGAGCGAGATATGCACCTTCGCTGATATTTTTTAATCCAATTCGTCCGTTAAATGGTGCACGGATTTCTGTTTTTTCAAGCTGTGATTCTATAACTTCTTTTTCAGCATCCAAAACACGGATATTGTTTGAAGTAACATCGTATTCTTCCAGGTTTATTGCTTCCACTTTCAGTAGTTTCTGCTGGCGGGTTTCTATTTTCCTGGCCAGTTCCTGATTATATTCAACTTTTTGAAGCTGGGCTTTCAAATCGCGATCATTAATTTTGGCAATCAACTGGCCTTTCGAAATCGAAGAACCTTCCTGAATGTTAAGTTTTACGAGTCTGCCGGAGATTTCCGACATGAGTGTTACTTCTTCATTCGGCAGTATGGTTCCGGATGCGAAAATCTGATTATCGAGGGATTCCATACCGACAACATATACACTGACAGGAATAGCAGCCGCTCCCGCAGACTTACCGCTTGATTTTCCGCCTGAATTACCTCCGGCCTTCTCGCTTTCAGATTTAGGAAAAACATAAATTTTCCCCAAAACAAGGACGATCACGATAGTGCCAATCAAAATTACTGTGCGCATATTTGATAAAACTAAATTCTGTACAATTTGTATGTATATAAATTATATTTCTTAAATGCCGTATTTAAATATACTTCATATTGCACAAAGGGGCAAAAGGAAGGTTTTATACTTTCCGATTTATCAGAATGTAATTAGATAATTCAAGCAATAGCCAGACTGTACACTCAGGGTTAACTTTATCGATATATTATTCTTTGGATACGCCCCAGCGTCTAATGTTTTTTATTCGATGAGTAATCACTTTATATTAATTACCCGCTTATTCCAACTATTGACCTGATTTTTTGGTCTATCATACATAGTGGTATCAAATCCTGAGCGTAATGAAAAAACTCATTATACTGATTGCCCCGATTCGACTCAACAGTTGTAAAGAAGGGCGTATTATTGATAATCCTCTTTTACAAACGATGGATTTGCCCGGGTTTACTATCAACGCATCGCGCGACTGGAAAAATTACGTCAGACAGGGTATTGATTCACGAGTCGGGATTATAACAAATGGAGCTGATACTTTACATTATGACTATGGTTGGTATTCCTATAATTTTGACGATATCACAACCGCAACACACAATAACGAAAATATTATCATTGACGGGCGCGATGCACTTCTTGTAAAACCTAAAACTTCAGGCAAAGGAGTTATTGGCTTTTATGCAAAAATAGGTGACATAAATAGATTATCTCTGATAGGAAAAAGTAAAAACGAAGCTGAGATACTTTCTATATTTAAATCCGTCAAATTCAATTAACTAGCCTAACTTACCTTCTCAATGAATGTTTTATCTTTAAAATGCAGGATTTGTACCGTTTTATTATTTGTCCTCACTGCACTTAACAGCACATTTGGACAAGTCCGTCAGAATGACCTGATCGTCAAAAAAGACAGCTCCAAAATTGAGGGTAAAATCTTGGTTGTCGAAGAGCGGATTGTACAATACAAAAAAGCAAGTGACCCGAATGGACCAACTTTCCATATCCTTAAATCAGATATCGCCATTATCAATTATGGGAACGGCGAAACCCAAACATTTTCTTCCCAACCAAATGTTTTATCAGACAAGAGTACCGGTGCGGTGATTTACTACCCAACCAGTCCGTGGATTCAAAGAGATTTCGTTGACAATCTGAGCATTTGGCGTCCGCAAGATTTAAAGAGCGCGCATCGTTTTTATCAGGACAAATCCAAATCGTCAAAAGCTGTTGCAATCATCTTTGGTATTTTAGGCGGCGCAGCTACCATAACCGGGATTGCCCTGGTCATCAGCGGTAGCCGGGAAGATGCTTATGGCTATCGCTACAATAGCATAAACAGGGACATTGGCATTCCTTTAATTGTTAGCGGCGCCATTACCGGCCTTGTGGTAAGTATTGCTGGCAGTGCAACTTCTAAGAAATATCGCAGAAATATGAGCCTTATCGAAGAAGAGCTAATTAAACGGAAAGAACCATTTTCTAACGTTAAAATCCGTCCTGGCTATAATCCCTTTAACAGAAGCCGCTCATTGTCTCTTTCCCTAAATTTCTGATTGTATGCATTTCAAAAGTTGTAGAAAATCGAAATTTACCTTCTTGGTTTTATTTGCGATTGGCAGTTTTCCAGCCATAGGTCAGCAAAGAAACGCAGACAGAATTGTTACGGTAAAAAAAGACACACTAACCGTTAACATTTTAGAAGTGGGGCTTACTGAAATAAAGTACAAAGAAGCGGATAACGGAATGATCCATCTGGTGTCAAAAGCGAAAGTTTTAAAGGTGTTTTATGGCAATGGAGAAACAGAAGAATTCCTGAATTTTACGCAATATCAGGATAAATCAATACCTGATCAAACGGATTTAAAATATTACAAAATGGTTGTGGCAACGCCATTTCAAAAATCGATAGCGCAATGGTCGGATCAGAAATTGTTTACAGAACAGAAACGCTATCAGAATATTTCCAGTACCACACTATTTTTGGGTATTACATCCATTGTCACTGGTTCTGTACTGTTTGGCTATGGAATTGCCACAATTTTTGATTCCGGCCAAGCTCACGAATTTATGAGGGGCGGGATATTTACAGGAACGCTTGGAATTCCATTACTAGCATTTCAGAACAAGTTTAAAAAGAAAAGAAAATTTATCAGCATGGAAATCGAGCGACGAAGTTTTCGACAAGGACTGCCATGATAAACAAATTCTTTACCAGCAGATTTTTAGTCTTGTTGTTGACTGAAACAATTTGGCACTAACTAACCAAAATACAATAAAGACAAAATTCCTTTTGTCTTTATTGTATTGTAATAATCAGGTTACTTAACAATCTCAAAAGCATCCTTCACAACGCCATCAGGATTCAAACATTTATATATCAGCTTATTTCCTTTCATCGAAATGTGTTGGTATAGCGGCCCATCAGGATATCTTTTCACTGCGTAGTCTTCTGCAGGCCATTCGGGCTGTTTGCCAGGAATACTTATCGACATCGTATAAATCGTTCCTTTTGCAGGTGAATTCACTGCTTTCCCATGATTCATTGGTTTGGTTCTGAGGTAATAGTGCATGTGCCCGCTCATAACCATATCCACATGATATTTATCAAACAATGTACACCACTCGCTGCGGATTTCATCGTACGGCTCTACAAAATTATACGGAGGGAAATGGAAGAAAACGAATTTCCATTTCGATTTTGAAGTTTTAAGTTTTTCTTCAAGCCAGGCTGTCTGCGCAGGTACTGACAGCGTCGCATCGATCATGACAAACAGAGCGTCCTGATAATTGAACGCATAAGTCATTTCGTTGGGCAAACCCGCAGGACCGTTTTCAGGCAGGCTAAACATATTTTGATACATCTCAGCGCCCAAACCATCCTGGCTGTCATGATTTCCGGGTATTGGCATGAGCGGTTTATATCGAAAAACTTCGCCCGAATTTTGCCAAAGTTCATCCCATTCATCCCGGTGCAGTCCCGTACTGACCAGATCGCCGGCAATATTAAAAAACGAAATCTCAGGATGTCGTTTAAGGGATTTCTGTGCCATGTTACCCCAGATCTCAGACTTGTGCGTATCGCCAAACCAGATAAAGGAAAATCCGTTATTGGATAAATTTTCTGTTGTAAAACCAGCAACGTCTGACCATACTCCATTCTTTGATCCAACTTTGTAATGATAAACAGTCCCTGGTTTCAGATTACTGAGCTTCGAAGTATGGCGAAAAATATACCGGTCATTTTGCAATAACCTATCCTCCATTTTTTCCGAAGATGCTCCTAAAATCAGCGTATCGTTTCCATTTTTCTCCCAATATTTAATCATACCACCAGCCGCGGTGCCATTTGTCCGCCATTGAATATCCATGGTCGTTTTGGGATCACCACTTATTGTGAGCAAAATCTGATCCGGTTTTGTCGAAGAGGGTGTTAAAGTTTTCCGAAAAGCATCGACCAGGTGAGCCTCCCGCGCGCGCCCACGAACGGTTGTAAAAAGAATCTGTCCGTCGAGTTCGGCCGGGACCTCTGTCAAAACCAATCCATCCCAATCATGGTATGTAAACGCACCCTTTTTCATAACAGACAACGGAAAGTCTGATGGATAAACGTGGGTTACTTTTAGCTCGTCGCTCTTTTTCTGCGGTGCTACACTTATAAAATAGACAGGACGATGTTTGTCAAAACCATTTATCCCAAGTTCAACTTTCCCCTGCTCAAAATCTCTTTGCCATACCTCGTAATCATATTCTTCATTTTTTACGATCAAACCTGTTTTCTTAAAGCCGCTTTCTTTGATCCAAAAGGGAATAATCACCTGACTGGTATTTCGCATCAGCGATACGGTAACCGGAGTGTTGACATCGAATGTCCAGAATTTGGTTGCAAGAGTGTGTTTTTCGTCATTCGTTAAAAAATTTAGAATAAAACGATCATCGATAGCGTCAAGCTGTTGGGCATTGAGATCCTGATATAGCCTTGTGACAACATGATCAATAACATTTTTGACAGCGTCTGATTTTGCAGTTTGGTACCTGACTGCCGAACAGCAAATAAAAATCAGCAGGACTGAACCTGTCAAATTTTTAAGGTTAAAATTTAGCTTCATTTTTAATATTAATTGTTTCAAAGCAGCTCTTTACTGTTTGTTAGAAATACGCGGGTGCTTTCAGTATACGTCCCGCCGTTTTTATCCTTGTATTTTAAATCAATATAAAATGCGCGAAAACCGCTAACAGGAAATGCCTGACTCACTTCAACCTTGCCTTGATTTTTGATTCCCAGACTTTTACCAGTCCATTTATCATCACGAATATCCTGGTCTTTCGAATCAGCCGACCATAAGATCACATCAACCAAGGGATCCGCGGAGGCATTTACAGAAAGGTTTACGCCCTTTTTATCAATCGATTGTGTCCATTCACAAACCGGATAAGGCGTCCCCGTAAGTGTATTACCGAAAAATGCCCCCAAGGCTTCCAATGCCTGTTTTCCACCGCCGAGGTCATGCCCGGCATTTGGTACATAGTGAAGCATATTATTCCCGGGAATGTCTTTTAAATAATTTTTAATGTTATCCACAACCCAGTATTCGTCGTTGGTTCCCATGATGATCAGTTTCGGCATTGTAAGTTTTGACCGGTAGGAATAAGGATCAATCATGGTGGTAATGGCAGAACCGTCCGGCGTGTTGCTGTTTTGAGGTATACCCAGTTTTACATAGTCCTCAATCTGGACGCTGTAATCTCCCCAGGATTTAATCTGATAATCCAGACTTACCGGCATATTCAGGATATCGATCACCATCGGTGCAATCGCAGCGACTCTTTTGTCATTGGCGCCCGTGAGCCAGGTTGTCCATCCTCTTTTTGAAGCACCGGAAACTACAAATTTTTTGATATCATGATGGAGATTTTGCTTCGAAAACGCCTGAACCACATCCATGGCACGCACAGCACTTTTCACCATAGGAAAAAGCAGCGGCCAGCTATAATCTTTATCTTTTTTGAAATTGTGTAATGTGTAAGAAATCAAAGCATCCTCGGTAAGATCACCGAAAAATGGTTGATTGGGTGTTTGTTTTAACAAGGCTACAATTGCCTGATTTTGTTTGGCGACATTACTTAAAGACACAAGTAAATTGTCGTCCCGCTTGTTGCTCCAATTGGGAAGTCCTTCCTTATTGGACCCGCCGGTAATAAACAAGAGGGCACCATCATAATTATTTTTCTTTGGAACGATGATTGTCAATTGATGCGTCCATGTAAATTCCCGCCATTTTTGTGAAGTTACGAGAAGGTTGTAAAATGTATTATCATCCTGTGAGAAAGTCTCTTTAATTTCCCATTTCAAAGATTTATCTCCATTGTCAAGATATTTTTGAAGCGCATTTTCCGGTGTTATCGGTTCCTGCGCTTTCACGCTCACGCCAAACAAAAAAGAAAAAATCAGTATATTAAAAATCAGTTTTGAAATATTACTTTTCATCATGCAAAGGTTAATTGGTAAGTCTGTTTCATAAATTTTATAAGCTGAAATCGATTTGGAACGCTTACAGCAATCGCTATTTTAAAAAGCAAAAACGGGCGATAATGATCGGCCCGTTTTTGCTTAAACTAGAATTGCATCCGGACTACCAGGGCTTATTGGTACCCTGAATCAGCCATTGTTTCGACCAGGGACTATTTTCCTTATCTGCCTGCGAGAAACTGGTAATCTGTAATTTGCTTAAAGCCTGTTCTGCATTGACTTTGTTGATATTTATTTCATTACGCATATAATAGAAACGTACAGGCAACACTTGTCTCTTCGCAGCAGGACCTGCTTTCAATTCAGGAAAACCTGTTCTTCTATAATCAAACCAGGCTTCTGTGGCGGCTGTCCAGCTTGCAATCCACTTTTGTTCAATTACTTGTTTCAACGTATTATCAAAAACAACGCCTGGCTGAGCCATATAAGTCGCGTAAGAACTGGCAACGGTCCAGGTATTGAAAGAAGCTTTGATAGCTTCCTCATAATGTGTTTTCGCACTTCCAGCAGACCATCCCTTCAAAGCTGCCTCGGACAGAATAAAATGAACTTCTGCGGCAGAAATCAGGCGTACTCTTAACAACGGTCCTTTGGCGAATTTGTAAATATTATTCAAAAATGAAACGTGCGGGTTATAAGATGTTTGCCCCGGCGTAGGGTTCAGATTGTAGGCCGACGGCAATGCTGAAAAACTTGGTGGCAAACCAACATATTCAGGATCGGTATCGATTGGCGCACTTCCCACTTTATCGGGAGAGAGCATTCTTTTTCCATTCACAATTTTGTCCGTCCCCGCAGGAAGCGTTGCATCAACGACCAATGGAACCTGAACTTTATTGGCCCATATCGCAAGTCTCGGATCTTTTAGTGCCTGAAGTTTTTCTACGAAAGTTGCACACATTTTTAATCTTCTGTAATTACTTCCGCTGGCATCAATAACCGTATCAGCAGGCCAGGAATCACCTTCACTATTTCCCGCAAAACCCATCGTGGCATCGTCTGTATTCACGGAAATGATCGGATACTTATCGGCACTCGCTGCAATTTTTTCAATACCCGCTTTTGCGATATCAGGTTGTTTGGCAGAAATACGCATGTAATATCTCAAAAGAAGCGAATTTGCCATTTTTCTCCACTTTGCAGGATCACCGCTATAATATACATCTACATTATCAACAATCCCGGAATACTCACTTTTTGATTTTGACAACAATGTATTTGCTTTTTCAAGATCCGCAATGATGCCTGCATAAATTACCGACTGGTCATCAAAAACAGGTTTGATATCCGCAGTACTTCCCAGTTCACCTTTTAACGCATTGGTATAGGGAGCATCACCCCACAAATCCGTGATCAGGCCAAACATAAACGATTTCATGACCAACGCAACGCCCTGGTGAAATTCCAGTTTCATTTCAACGGCTCTGTTATAAAGCAAATCGTTATTTCTTAAAACGTCATAGTAACGGTTCCAGCTTTGGTCGCCGCCCCAGTCATAATCATTATGTCCGCTTGACCATGCATCTTTTTGCGTATGCTGTACAACTCCCGCGATATCCTGATAACCAAGTTCTACATAAGTCCTGGCCGCTTCGGTCAAGACCGTTGGCATAATCAGGTTTGGGTTAACCGATTCAGGTCCAACGCCGTTCGGGTTCTCATTCAGTTCCGTCAGATCTTTACAAGAAAATGTAAGCCCGCAGAAAAGTAAAGAGAACGCTATTATTTTTTTGCTAATTAGTTTCATATTGATATTTTTAAAACAATGATGTTTTGATTATCAGAAAGTTAGACCAAGCTTAAAACCAACAGGTATAACCCATGGCGTCACATTGTACCGTTCAATTCCCTGACGGAACTGAGTTCCTGCCTGTTTAGATGATTCCTGCTGAAATGCCGTTTCAGGATCAATACCAATTTTAGCTTTCGTCCACAACATAATGTTACGACTGTATACAGAAACATTGGCAGCCTGCACCCCGATCTTTTTTACAAAACTGGCTGGAAGATCATATCCAAGAGAAACCTCACGAAGTTTGATAAAAGACGCGTCAAAAGTTGCCGCGCGCATAAAACTCCATGGATAGTTATCGCCATAAGGAATATATTTCGTGTCTTTTCCGCCAAGGTTTTCAGTATAACCTGTAATATTTCCGCCCTCGTCATACGTTGCGATCACACCCGGATTGAAAACTGCATAATTGTAGGTATTTCCTCCATATTCGTAAGGGAAGCCACCATATTCAGCAGTTGGCCCACCGACGATTGGAAAACGGTTCCCGCTGATTTTTATATATTTGTCAGGATCAGAAGTCAGCATATTGGCAAGTGCGTCTCCCGAAAGCCCGTTCGGGTTTATCAGCTGATCCAGGAACCGCTGAGACCTCAAATCTGACTCAGAATAACGGTAAGTCTGAGAAACGAAATTTCCGCCACTTCGCCAGTCAAAGGTCATATTCAAACTAAATCCTTTGTAAGTAAGTGATGTTTGCATACCCAGGATAAAATCAGGGTTGAAGTTTCCGATTTTGTTTCGGGTATTTGAATAACTTACACTTTGCCACGAACCGTCACTGTCGAGGATCGGATATCCAAAATATTTTGAAGATTTATCCGTAACCGTTACGACTTCTGCATCATACATATCTCCGATCTTTTCACCCACATAGGTTCTTGCCCCTCCTTTTGCATCAGCCCACAAATCATAAAATTCCAATCCGTCAGACAATTCTTTGATTGTAGTCCGGTTACGCGACCAGTTGGCCGTAATGTCCCAACGCCAGTCGTTTTTATCCAAAGGTGTTCCTCCAAGCGAAAGTTCAACGCCCTTACTTACCAACAGACCTGCGTTGATGTTTTTAGACGTAAACCCACTGGATCCCGGCAAAGTTGTCGGAATAATCTGGTTCCTGTTTTCAACCTGATAATATGTTCCCGCAAAACGCAATTTATTTCTGAACATATTCAGATCAATACCAGCCTCATAAGAGGTAGCAATTTCCGGTTTCAGGTCAGGAAGTAAAATCTTACCTGATTTTGACAAACGCGGAACCCCATCCCAGGCACCAGCATTCTCCAATGTAGCAAACAAACTATATGGGTCGGTATCCTTTCCAACTTGTGCTGCACCACCTCTTAATTTAAGCAAGCTGATCTGTTCCGAGACAGGAATCATTTCGTTTAACAAAATACTAAGTGACGCAGACGGATAAAAATAGGACCGGTTTTCTTTCGGAAGCGTACTCGACCAATCGTTACGTGCAGTCACGTCAAGGAATATCATGTCACGGTAACCAAAGTTCGCTAGGCCATATACGCTGAAGACAGCTTTTTCAGAAAAATAACTATCATAGCGAAGATTTGCAGGAGCAATGTTAGCGATCGTAAACAACCCGGGAATGATAAGACCCGTACCGTTTTTCGTAGCATTATTAACATCTGTATTTTTTTGGTAACGTGTATTTCCACCGGCTGAAAAAGATAAACTGAAATCACTGATATCTCTTTTATAGGTAGCGAGGAAATCCGCATTACGCTCGAACCGTTTCAAATCAATAATACCATATCCGCCTCTTGAATCATTGGTATAACTATTTCCGATTTTTGTCTCCCGCTGCTCGTTATAGGTATCCAAAGCATACCGGGCCATCAAACTTAAATGCGGAGTGATCTGCAAATCGGCTTTAAGGTTTCCAAAAACACGGTCGCGGACAAAACTGTTGTTTACCTCATAAGCTAAAAAGTATGGGTTATTGTAATCGCCCTGCGCCTGTGATAATTGTTGTAAACCTTCCTGGCCGGGAACCCAATAATTTTTCAGGTCCCGAATGTCAATATGCGGAGAAACTGCGTAAGCCCATTGCAAAGGGTTTGTTCCGCGGTTTCCCGATGGACGGTTATTCGAATTGTTTCTGCTGAAATCTATGTTTGTACTAATCGTTAATTTCTTACTCGCTTTCAGCGAAGTACTTACGTTCAACGAATTACGAAATAAATCAGAATTCGGTACAATACCGCGATTTGTCATATTGGAATAAGAAAGGCGATAAGTAATCGACTCTGTATTGTTAGCAATTGCAACGCCGTTGGTGGTTGTTATTCCCGTTTGGACGAAATTCTTCACATTATCAGGATGTGATACCAGTTCCGTTGCGACCGGATTTCCATCTGCACCAAGCGGACTGTTCCACTGAATCGCCTTATAACCTTTGTCCAGTTCCGGGCCTACACCTCCTGAAGAACCTTCATCTATCTGCAAGATTCCGCCCGGATATGGATTATTATCAGGTGTGAAAGGTAAAATCCCGGTTGCAAATTTTGAATGCATTTTCAGAAAACGATAAGGCTTATCAAACACAGTATTTGAAGTTATCGACACCGTCATTTTCTTCGCTTTGCTGCCACTTTTTGTTGTAATCAAGACAACACCGCTACCGGCTCTTGATCCATAAAGTGCTGCGGCACTTGGGCCTTTCAGAATCGAAACACTTTCAACATCATCCGGATTAATACTTGAAATCGCATTACCATAATCGACGCGGTTATCATTACCCACCTGGCTTACGTTGTTCAGCGTGTTAGCTATCGGCACGCCATCCACCACAAATAACGGCTGATTATCACCGCTCAGGGAAGTTGCACCGCGAATAATCATACTGACAGAAGAGCCTGTTCCGCCTGTTGCACTGATCGAAACGCCCGGAACTTTTCCTGATAAGGAATTAAGAATATTTTCCTGGGCAACTCTGCTGATTTCTTTTCCATCAACCTGGCCGACTGAATAGCCGAGTGAACGCGTTTCACGACTCAAGCCAAGCGCTGTAACTACATGTTCTTGCAAAGTTTCTGATCCCTCTTTTAAAGCAACATTGATAACAGATTCATTCCCGACCTGAATTTCCTGATTTTCAAAGCCAATGAAAGAGAAAACCAAAACAGGATTTTTGGCTTCATCAACAGATAGGGAGTACATACCGGACGCATCAGAAGTTGTCCCGATCTGTGACCCTTTTAAAATAATGTTGACTCCCGGTATTGCTGTTCCATCGTTCGATGAAGTTACGCGACCTGAAATCGTCCGGGCCAATTTTGTCGTTTTTGACAACGCGGCTGGCTTTTCAGCTAGTACAACCGAAGCTCCAAATCCAACCGTCATCAGGAGGATAAGCAAACATCGGAATGATGATAAAATAATTGTTTTCGTGTTCATTTTACAAGAGAGTAATTGTTAAAAACATAGATTGTAGATTTGGACAGAACTTTTGACTTCATACATTATTCTTCTCTTTCTCTTTATTCAGGCTCATCCCTGTTGTCTCTCAGGAGCTGATTAAAATAAATTTCAAGAGCATCGGAATATTTTTGCTTTTCATTTTCATTACTTATACCAGCTAATAATTCGGTCAATTCATCCCCGGAAAGCTTGTTAGCGATCAGTTTATTAATCAAATCGTCGGCACGGGATGGTGTCATATGATCGCCTGTTAGTCTCGTGATATGATACTCGCATCCTGAAAAAACAGACTATCATTTGTCCTGGTTTTTTAAATATTAACAATTACATAACACTCGGAAGCTGACCGGCTTGCAGAAGAAAACCGTTAGTTTATTTAAGACAGAAGCACTGTTCCAAATGATTTAGGCGTATTTTTGAAAAAATATGAAGCAGACGAAAGTAAAAGATTGTGTCAAAACAGAACATGGAACGAGCAGAATGAAGGTAATCCTACGCTATCAGAATATTTACCTTTTATTTTTATTTACACTTCTTCAAACGGCATTGCACGCTCAGGTTCCTGCCGATAGTATACCGCAGGTTATTCTGGGGGATATTTCCGTGGAAGGTAATCACCGTACACGAACGAATATTATCACGAGAGAACTTGCCATTAACTCCGGCGACACCATCCCGACAAGTTTACTGGCTGAGACACTGGAAATTGACCGAAGAAAGGTAATCAATACCAATTTGTTCATCACGGTGGAAATGATCCCGGAGGCTAATGCAGATTCTATCCGTACCAATATCAGGATTTTGGTTAAAGAACGCTGGTATTTTATCGCAACACCGGTTTTTCAGCTGGCAGACAGGAATTTTAACGAATGGTGGTATGACAGGAACCGCGACCTGAGCAGAACTATTTACGGTGTTTATATGAGTTACGGTAATGTCACTGGCCGGGCTGACAAGTTAAGAGTCCTGGCTGAATTTGGATTTATTCCAAAATTTGAAGTAACATATTCCCTGCCTTATCTTGATAAAGCACAAAAAACGGGGATTACCGTCGGCGCATCTTATTCAACAAATAAAACGATGGCTTTTCGGACCTGGCGGGATAAGTTGAGCTATCTGAATAGCGAAGATATCAACAAAAAACGATTTTACACCTTCGTTGCGCTGACCCGAAGAAACAAATATTACACCTTTCATTCGCTGGATTTACGATGGAGTTCGACGCAGATTTCGGATACCATTGCTGTCTTAAATCCAAATTATTTACTAAAAAGCAGAACGGACCAAAAGTATTTTCAGCTGACCTATTCATTCAGTTACGACAAGCGGGATAACTTCCAGTATCCTTTGAGAGGAAAAGTAGGCGGCATTCAGTTTTCAAAGATCGGTTTACTGCCTTCTGATCACATAAATCAGGCATATGTATATGGATCTTACAAGCAATTTTTCCAGTTGAGCAAACGTTTCTTCGCCAACTCAGGCATCCGGGCCAGAGCTTCTGCACCGAAGCGACAGCCTTATCTTCAAACAATCGGACTGGGATATCGGAATGATCTTGTGCGTGGATACGAATTGTATGTGATAGACGGGCAAAGTTACGGATTGCTGAAAAATGAGTTGAAATACAAGATATTTTCTACCCAGAAAACAATACCATGGATTCCAATTCGTCAGTTTAACACCATTCCGCTCGCTGCTTACCTGAATACATTTGCAGATGCTGCTTATGTTAAAAACAGCTATCCTGAGTTAAGTAACACCAGATTGGGGAATAAATTTATCTACGGTGCAGGTGCCGGTGTGGACGTTGTAACTTTCTACAACATCGTCGCACGTTTCAACCTCACCGTCAACGGAAAAGGTGAACGTCGTTTTTTCTTCAACATTGGCAGAGAGTTTTAATACGCCTAAAAAACTGTGTAACATTTTCCTGATCTTCCATTTTTGATTATTTCAGAATCAGACGGCATAAAATTTTAATGTTGCCATTCAAGATCCGATAAACATTTTCTTATAAATGACAGCGGCTTTGAAAAAAGATCTTCATTATAGTTAGATTTGCGGTATATATCCTTTAAGCGAAACATGACATACTCTATCACACTTAGAAACATTTTTGTAATTATTCTTCTGGCCGTTACCCTTCAAAACTGTAATACCAAAACAAAGGATGAAGAAGAGACACCAAAAAACGATTCTTCTTCTGTAATAACGACGGCTCCGGAAGAACTCAATAGCGACCAGTCTGCGTTGCTGCAGGAAGTGCTTGGCACATCAACAGACGGCGTTTTCCGCAGTATCTCTTTTGGCGATCCATTGAGCAAAGTTAAGGCTACGGAAACGTATGAAATGTTTGAAGATGCGGCGGACCATGTAGGTTTTACCAAAGAAACCGAAAAAATGGAAACAATTGATATCCAGTATTTTATTACCGTCGATAAAAAGGTTAACAAAATTATGGTAGATGTTTACCTGAATAGTCCCGATGCTACCAAACAGCTATGGAACGCTGCAAAAGGACATTTCACCGAACTTTACGAAATTCCAAAGGAAAAAGACAAGACCGTATCCTGGTTTAAAAACTCCGTGCATGTGACGATGGAAGATGTATCGGAAGGGAAAGATTATGGCCTGAAATTTCAATTCACGCCTGATAAAAATGTACTTGCCGTTAAATAATTGAAAATGAAATTGAATCGACTGACGTTATTGACAGTTTTCTGTCTGTTTGCTTTAAACACATTTGCCCAGAAAAAATCTAAAAAGGATTACCTGGTAACGATTGATACAGATCAGGGAAAAATGCGGGTGATACTCTATGACAAGACGCCCAAACATAAGGAAAACTTTATTAAACTTTCAAAAGACAAGTTTTACAACGACCTTCTTTTTCACCGGGTTATCAAGGATTTTATGATTCAGGGTGGTGATCCGAATTCAAAAAATGCAAAAACTGATGACGTTTTGGGACGAGGAGATAATGGCTATAAAATTCCGGAAGAAATAAGACCGAATCTTTTTCATCGGAAAGGAGCATTAGCTGCCGCGCGGGATAACAATCCTAAAAAAGAATCAAGCGGCTGCCAGTTTTACATCGTGGAAGGTAGAAAATGGAGTAAAACGGAGCTGGATAAACAAGCTGCCCGTGCAGCCAGAAAACTTACTGATGCGCAGAGAAAAGTCTACGAAACAGAAGGAGGTACGCCTCACCTGGATGGCGCATATACCGTTTTCGGCCAGGTTATTGATGGAATGGATGTGGTTGATTCCATAAGTGCAAATCCTAAAGATGAGCGTGACAGACCGGATAAGGACATAAAAATGAAGGTCACTGTCAAAAAAATGAAGAAGAAAAAAATAACAAAAAAATATGGTTATGTTTTTGCAAGTTAGATTTCTGATGTACTGACAAAAACGAAATAAAGCTGTCTCCCGACCTGTGAGACAGCTTTATTTTTTAAATTTTTATATTCTATATTTCACCAGACAAAAATCGTTACTTTTTTCATGGCAGCTGATTCCAATAAAAGACGTTTTCTTATCACGGGTTCAAACGGACTTCTAGGGCAAAAACTCATTGAATTGTTAATTCAGGATCCTTCCCTAATAACGATCGCAACAGCGCGTGGAGAGAACCGGTTGCCATTCTTAGATTCTTACGAATACTATGGAATGGATATTACGGATCCTTTACAAATTGAGCAGGTTATTTCGGACACAAAGCCGGACGTCATCATTCACACAGCTGCTATGACGAACGTGGATCAATGTGAAATGGAAAAAGATGCATGCTGGAAACAGAATGTTAATGCGGTGGAATTTCTGGTTGAAGCATGTAAAAAACACGATATATTTCTGGTTCATGTTTCCACCGATTTTATTTTTGATGGAAAAGCGGGGCCTTATAATGAAGAAGCTGATCCAAACCCGATCAGTTTTTATGGGTGGAGTAAGTACGCAGCGGAAAAAGCTGTGATCAATTCTGGTATAAAATGGGCCATCGCACGAACTGTCCTGGTATACGGAATTGCGCATGATATGAGCCGTAGCAACATTATTCTCTGGGTGAAAAAGTCGCTCGAAGAAGGTAAAAACATTAAAGTAGTAACGGATCAGTTCAGAACGCCGACCCTCGCCGAGGACTTAGCCCAAGGATGTTTTTTGATTGCAGATCAGAAGGCGGAAGGCATTTTTAATATTTCCGGAAAAGAGCTTTACACACCTTATCAAATGGCGATCATAGCCGCTGATTATTTTGGTCTGGATAAATCTTTGATTTCTCAAACGGATGCGTCAGCATTTACCCAGCCAGCAAAACGCCCCCCACGAACTGGCTTTGATCTGACAAAATCAGAAAAAATCCTGGGCTATAAACCGCATACATTCCGGGAAGGAATAGCCATTCTTGCAAAGCAAATCGGTGCCTAGTCGTCCACAGCATCTAACACCGATTTGCAAATTGGTGTTAGCGCTTTTCGTCTTTATATATCATCACTTCGCTTTTCCCTTCTTTGATATAACCACGATACATGCCTTCACTATTGAACGGCATTGCAATATTCCCATTCCGGTCCAAAGCAATCACACCACCTTCACCACCACGAGCTACCAGTTTTTTCATAACCACTTCATCAGCAGCATCTTTGACTGACAAACCCTTGTACTCCATCAACGAAGAAATATCATAGGCGACAACAGATCGGATAAAAAACTCACCGTGCCCGGTAGCAGAAACAGCGCAAGTAGCATTGTTGGCATAGGTACCCGCACCGATAATGGGCGCATCCCCTACCCGACCATATTTTTTGTTGGTCATTCCACCTGTTGAAGTTCCAGCCGCTAGATTTCCAAATTTATCAAGCGCAACGCACCCCACCGTTCCAAACTTTTTCCCTTCTGTAAAAATCAGCTCTTCGACTTTTTGATAACCTGTTTTCGGAGCCTTTTTTATTTCTTCTTTTGTCTTTTCTGTATGATCCAATTCTACCTTCTCCTCCTTAATCGCTTTCTGCAACGCTTTGTATCGTGCTTCTGTATAAAAGTAGGAAGGATCAACAATTTCTAATCCCTGTTCTTTCGCAAACTGATCAGCACCTTTTCCAGCCATCAATACATGCGGAGATTTTTCCATCACTGCAATCGCACCTTTGATCGGATTTTTAATTGTCGTAACACCAGCGATTGACCCGGCCATCAAATTTTTGCCTTCCATAATTGCTGCGTCCATTTCATTTTTTCCTTCATGGGTAAAAACTGCGCCTTTTCCGGCATTGAACAATGGGGAGTTTTCCATAACCATAATCGCAGCTTCAACGGCCTGCAGACTTGTTCCTCCTTTTTTCAAAATAGCATATCCGTTTTGAAGCGCTGTGTCGAGCACTTCCCTATATGCTTTTTCCTTTTCAGGTGTCATATTGGCGCGGGTTATTGTTGCGGCACCTCCGTGAATAACCAGTGTGATTTTATCAGAATAATCCTGCGCAAAAGCAGATGGAATAATGAATAGCGTTAAAATTAGGCTGTAAATAGTTTTCATGCAGGAGTGTAGTTTTGATTTTTTTGACTTTATCAAATCTACTAACTATCACTTGGATTCAATATTTTGATATTACTTTTTTTGTGTGGCTATGAAGTATGTTACTATTCATACCTATTTTCGCGCAAAGCAGGTAAGCCAAAAAATCAAAGAGCGCAAAAGTTGAAATTTGCGCTCTTTGCTTAACTTTTTTCACTTTGCGTGAAAACGTGAAATACAGACTTTCTTAATAAAGCTTCTCATAATATTCACGAGCCATACGATCCGAGTTAAATTCTTCGCTGACGTCCGTCATACTGTTCAATATCAATCGCTGCCATTCTTTCTGATCTTTATAATAAGTCGGAAAAACCTTGTTTTCAATCAATTCGAAAAGATTATCGCAATCTGTCTTGTTGATATCATCGCCCTCAGCAACCGGTAGGATAAAAGAATTTTCTTCGTTTTTGGCAAATTCACAAATCCATCCGTCAAAAGTGGAAACGTTCAGCGAAGCATTCATCGCAGCCGTCATTCCACTTGTTCCCGACGCTTCCCGGGTTACGATCGGCGTATTCAGCCACACATCTGAACCATCTTTCATCAGCTTTGAAAGTTCAAGTTCATAACCTGTCAAGACCGCCATATTTGGGAAATAGTGGCTTAAATAAAACAAATGATTGAAAGTATTGATTGCACCCTCATCTTTTGGATAAGGTTTACCTGCCCAGATTATCTGGATCGGATAGTCCGTATTTTCGAGTAATTTTTTAAATCGCTCCACATCCCAGGTCAGAATGTCCGGACGTTTATAAGCGGCAAACCGGCGGGCCCAAACGATCGTTAGCACATTCGGATCAAAAATCTTCCCACACTGATCGGCCACTGTTTTGAAAAGCATCGTTTTCAATTCCTTTTTTCGCTCGGAAATTACCCTGGAATCTTTTTTGAGTCTCGCCTTTTCCAGAATAGGATCGACCCAATACGTATTATTTTGGGCGTTTGTAATATGTGTTATTTCACAAATTCCCGGATAAATTTTCCACATGTTCCGTGATACTTCACCATGCAATTTCGAAACACCATTGGCTTTCCTGCTCAACCGTAACGCTGCAAGGGAATGATTGAAAGTATCGTCCTTAATGCCGGTGATTTTCCTGACTACATCCATTTTCAGACCCGAAAAGAAACCTAGTCCTTCAAGGAAATTGATGTCATGTTTTTCATTACCTGCTTCCTCCGGCGTATGGGTTGTGAATACCATCCGTTTCTTCAATTCCGGTAGTTTTTTATATTTCTGATATAAATAAAAAGCAGCAGAAATAGCGTGTGCCTCATTAAAATGATAAACTTCGGGCTGATATTTCAGGGCATCCAATAATTTTGCGCCGCCTATTCCTAACACCATACATTGCGCCACTTTCATCGTAACGTCCGAATCATAAAGAGAATAAGAAATCGCCCTGGTCGCTTCATCGTTTCCATCGGTATCGGTGGTCAGGAAAAACATAGGAGCAGTTTTAAAAACTTCCGGTGCAAGATAATAGGCTCTCACCCAGACTTCTTTCCCTAAAATCGGTATAGAAAAATGAATTCCGGTATCTTGCAAAAAGTGATAAATCTTCTCATGAAACTGAGGTTCCATACTGTTATCCTTTTTTCTTCCCTGGTCATAATATCCATATTTCCAGAGCATTCCTACGCCAGCAAGATTCTGATTTAAGGCATAAACGCTCTTCATATGCGATCCTGCCAAGAAACCCAAACCACCTGAATAAGTCTTTAAAGCTTGATCCAGAGCGAATTCCATAGAGAAATAAACGACTGATTTTGAATAACTTTTGTCCGCTTCGAACGGATGTTTGAAAGGCACAGAAAATGGCTGCTTCATCGAAGAATGATTAAAATGAAAGATATTTTCTAATGATTGGCGTGCATTTTTTGATAATGCGATCGCAGTAAGTCTTCACCGAAGTCGTTGGTTAAATCTCTTACAACGGTGTGAATATGGTTACCATTATTTTGGGTATTGTCGAGCTCGATCAGAATTGATGAACCCTGGATTCTGTAATAGTACCCGGCACCCTCCGCAATTCTCGGCTCCCTGTCTCCCATCCAAGCAAAATGTATGCCATTCAGCCCGGATTCCTTTAATTTAACCATTTGTTGATCTTTCAAAGTCACGTGGTACCGATCCAGATATACAGCAATAAGTTTAAGAAAAAGCGTCTTTTGGGTGGCAGACATATCTTTCATTGCTATACCTTCGGGTTTCAGGTTAACCAGATTGCTTCGCTTGTTCGAAGACAGAATTTCCCAGGGCGCCTTTTCAGACAGGATTACCTGCTTCTGTTGTTCCGGCGAAAAAGATTGCAATAATGCAAATGCGACATCCTGCTCTTCTTTCAAAATTCGCTTGCCTTTTTGTGGAACATCAGCTAAAACTTTGCCTGGGTTAGAACCAAAAAAACCAGGAGTAAAAGTTATGTTTTCACCCACAACCGTAAAATGCAGTGAGATATGATGTCCTTCCATTCGCCATCCCCAGGGTGCTTTCCGACCAGGCAATCCAAAAATCAGGAACGAATAATTGTCAGGATCACGGTATGTGTCTGTGGAAGATTTATTTTCAATAACCCGGAGCACATTTTCCAGGTCTACGATATCCGTTATTTTTTTATAACCTTCCACACTCAAAACAGATTTCACCATAAAAAACGCTTTCGCTTTCTGGCTTTCGTTCATATTTTTAAGGGCTAATCCCTTTCTGGACCGAGGCACATAGTTCCAGTCGAAGCGGAGCGAATCGTCAAAACCGACACAAGCATCTTTCTTTTTCCCAGGGTCGAGACTATTGATAAAATCCTGAACACTTGTCGTCATTGTAGCCAAAACAACCTTATCCTGCGCTCCGGCATTTTTTGAAGTTAGAAGTATCAAAAAAAACAAACTCTGTTGGAAAAACCGGAAAGTACTTTTCATAACGTTTGTTGATTTTGAATTGTTTAGATTAAAAAGAGCAACTTTTTGATTATACTGAATCAGGTGATCTGCTCTTTATCAGCATTTATTGATCTGCGTTTTAATCCCGCAAAGTCAAATATTGCGCACTGCAGATAAAACTTCCATTAAGCAATGCGGGCTTGTTATACAAAAACGGCTCACCTGACAGCGTAATCATCTGTCCGCCGCTTAGCGTAAGAATTGCCTGGCCGGCCGCCGTATCCCATTCCATTGTGGGGCCATGACGAAAATAGATATGCGCCAGCCCTTCCGCAACAAGACAAAATTTTAGAGAGCTGCCAATAGCAATATTTTTTACGACCGGATATCTGGCAAGTACTTCCTTTTCAAAATCAGATGCGTGAGAACGACTGCCAACTGAAACCCAGTCTGTACTATTTTTATCTACTTTAATGGAGGATTTCACGCCCTCCGAGTCGATTTTCCAACCGCCCGTTTCCTGATTTGCGTAATACATGGTGTTGGTTACCGGAACATATATTATTCCTAAAACAGGAACCCGATCCTGGATCAGCGCTATATTAATCGTAAATTCTCCGTTACGGCTTATAAATTCTTTGGTGCCATCCAGCGGGTCAACACACCAGAAATGTTTCCATTGTTTCCTTTCTTCGTAAGTTATATCTCCGCCTTCCTCAGATAATATTGGAATGTCAGGAGAAAATATTTTTAATCTACTAACAATCAGGTCGTTTGAAGCCTGATCTGCCAGAGTAAGCGGTGATAGGTCAGACTTGAATTTTACTTCTCCAAATTTATTTTGATCATTATATACGCCCAAAACGACTTTTCCTGCATCTTTAGCGATCGATAATAACTCTTCTATTTCCAGTTGCATAAAAATTTAAAATAGTAAATTCACAAGATTAATATGCAAATAATTAAGTGAAAAGTAAAATTTTAATTGCTGAATTCGAAAAATAATCTCAGGCTTAACCATTTGTTCGAAGAATTCTGATAACCGTATGAAAGGCCTAAACAAAAAGTACCTGCCGGATTAGTTTATCTGACAGGTACTCATTTTAAACTGATATCTTCCTACTTACCAAACAACCGCGCCCAAAAACCTTTGGCCTTGGTTTTGGTTTCCTCATAAGTTTCTGATGCTGTAGCTTTTAATTCTTCAAGCTCCTCTGCTGCTTTTGCTTTTAACTCCGCGGCCTTCACTTGCGCCTCTGCCAGTTTTTCAGCGGCAATCTCTTTTGCATCCTCTAATTTCTCAGAAGCCAGCTCTTTCGCATCCGCAAATTTTTCAGTAGCATCTTCCTTCAGGTGAGCAAATTTTTCAGTTGCTTCCTCTTTAAGATCTGCAAATTTATCAGCGGCTTCTTCTTTCAAATGATCCGCTCTGCCTGATAAGTCAGAAATAATTTCCTCTGCCTTCACTCTTCCGGCTGCAATATTTAACTCAACTTCATTTTGCAGTTGCTCCACTTTTCCCGAAAAGCCGGATTTTACTTCTTCTACTTTTTCAGCAGTTGCTGCGTTCACCTCTTCGGCTTTTTCAACAACTTCCTCTTTCACTTCTGCAACTTTCTCTTCAGCAACTTCGGCCTTATCGGAAGCCTCTGCTTTCAATTCTTCAACCTTATCTTCCGCGTCAGCTTTTACATCAGCAACTTCCGTTTTTACATCATCTACTTTTTCTGATGCTATTTCCTGCACTTCATCCACTTTTTCAGCAGCAGCGTCTTTTACATCAACAAAAGTCTCCTTGGCTTGTTCCAGTTTTTCTTCTCCGTCAGCTTTTAATTCATCTGCTTTATAGCTCGCTTCGGCTTTCAAATCGGCTGCTTCATCTTTTACTTCTTCAAACTTCGTTCCAGCTGCAATCTCTACATCATCCTTAATCTCCGAAATTCCTTCGGCAGCTTCATCTTTTACTTCTATCGACTTGTCCTTAATATCTTCGATTTTTTTATCCAATGTCTCGTCTGCATTGGTTGGTTTAGGGTTCTCATTGTCTGCCATATCAGTGGATGATGTTTGGTTGAATGGATTGAAAAGGTTCGACACGTAAGCTACAAAGGACTTATCAACCTTGCAAGCAACGATCAGACCTTTTTATCATGATAACCTTCTAATGATCAATTTTTTAACGATTTCATAAAAGATATCTGGTTGAAGCGTCCGCCAGTTATCGAGTTGTAATGTCCCGCCAAAGTTCAGGTAATAATCAAGCCTGAAACGTTTCCATTCTTCTTCTACATGATCTCTGAAATTTACGGCGGCGATCCAGCCATCTTCTATGTCGTCAAACCATTCGGAATAATAATCATCTTCTGCGCCATGAAAATTCATGACATTTTCACCTAACAGGATAAATTGATTAATTCCCTCGTCAATTAAAGGATCAACAACCTGACGTTTGAAATACATAATGTCATTATGCAGCGTATCATTCCACTCACCAAAAAGCTCGATAATCACATAATGTTTGTTATAATCTGCATAAAGAATTTTGACGTAAAGCGTCTCAGAACCGATGTGGTCCCATAACGGATGAATATAATATCCATATATCGCATTTTCGTAATAGTCAAGATTGTAGGTCCGGCCATAAAACGGAGATTTTCGATCACGGCTGGCAACATAATGTTTTTCCCAATTGTAATAAGGCTCTATTTCCTGCATGTTTCTTTGTCGGTCAATGAAGTAAATTCAGGAATTAATCCTTTGAATTTAAAACAAAAAAGAGGTTTAAGGTGGTTCATGGATATAAAAAAAGAGAAGCCAACTGTCGAAAAAGTTGGCTTCTCTTTTACTCATCGTCTATTGCATCTACATTTTGTCTATTTCCAATTGCTTGCAAATCAAATCACACAGAAATGGATCGAGATGAGCATGTCTTGGAATGGTAGTTTTCTTGCCTGTCTTTTCATTTTTAAAAATATCGTGTTTGCCGCCATTACGGTGTAAAAAGCAGGAACATTGCTCCAAATGCTTTATAAATTTGCTTCGCTTTATCGACATTATGCGAAAACGAGCTCTTCTTTTGAAATGACATTTCCAAAATCGTCCTCAGAACGCATGTCTTCCAAATAAAGATCCAAGGCATCCTGAATATTTTCCATTACTTCATCTCTGGAAACACCTTGTGTAACCACAGCTGGAATTTCTTTAATTGAACCTATCAAGTGTTCTTTACCCTGAACAATCAAAACTGTTAATTTCATCGTGTGTAAATTATAGTGGATTGTAAATTAATTATAACGCAAAGCCAGGTGTAGAAGATTATACCAGGAGCATAATTGTACTTAGTGAATTCAAACCAAAGATACCTTTTTTATAACGTACTATCAATACAGATGCATATTCTAAACAAGGAATTTAAAAATAAAAAAGAGAAGCCAACTTTTGAAAGCTGACTTCTCTCTTAAATGCTAAAATCCTGATTTATAGATCAGAATTAACTATTAAATCTCACGAATCCAGATATTGCGGAAACTTGTCGTATTGTTATGATCCTGCAATTTGATCGGACCGGCACCGTGCGGTGTAATATTCGGTTGACCGATATAAGGTGTTGTTCCCTGAATTGCAGTATGGTTTTGAACAACTACCCCATTATGAATTACTGTAATGTATGGAGGAATGGTCATTTGCCCATCCTTGTTAAAATGCGGTGCTGTGTAAACAACGTCGTAAGTTTGCCACTCACCCGGTCCAACAGTTGCATTCACTAACGGCATCGTTTGCTTGTAGATAGAACCCGCTTGTCCGTTAGAATAGGTTGGGTTGTTATAGCTGTCAAGTACCTGAAGCTCATAAATTCCCTGCATGAAAATCCCGCTGTTACCACGTCCCTGGCCACTTCCATCTACTTTTGCAGGTGTGCGCCATTCGATATGTAACTGATAATCAGTGAAACTTTTTTTCGTTTGAATATCTCCTTTTTTAGGTGCGCAGGTTAAAGCTCCGTCTGCAACAGTCCAAGGTGCAGCGCCGCCTCCTTCATTTGCTGAAACCCACTGATCAAGATTTTTTCCGTCAAACAAAACGGTTGCATCCGAAGGAGCTGTAAATCCTGATACTGCCGTTGCGGGCTTACCTGGCGTTACAACACGTGGAACCGGAGTCCATAATTCACTTGATTCAGGCGTTTGTT
Organism: Dyadobacter sp. HNCC25DJ186; assembly: GCF_056895235.1. Classification (NCBI taxonomy): domain Bacteria; kingdom Pseudomonadati; phylum Bacteroidota; class Cytophagia; order Cytophagales; family Spirosomataceae; genus Dyadobacter; species Dyadobacter sp. HNCC25DJ186. The sequence continues at coordinate 48,787 of NZ_JBXHAS010000016.1, read as the reverse complement.
TTGAGGGCTGTAACTGTGCATGCGATGCAGCTGCTGTCAAAATACCAGCCACAATCATTGTAATTTTTTTCATAGATTATCAATCGATTTTATTTGGAAATTATAAGGTTTAAAGGATCCTGATTTACTCATTCTTCCGGGAAAGCTACAAAATTCGTTCGTCGAAATATGGTAATAAACGTTAACTTTCAAGAGAGATTTCAAATTTACAGTTCTTGAATTGTATAATTAACACAAATTTTAAAAATATAAATTGCTATAAAGATAGCTAAAACGATTTATTTATACTTTTAACCCAAAGTTAATAAACGATCTTCACCTCTATGCCCCTATTTTCCTTAAACACACGTAGCAAACCAAATTTGCGGAAAATGTTTTCTGCGGCTTTCATTTTCGCAGCGTTGAATGTTTCAGCGCAATCCCCAACCGAAAATTTTGTAAAATATGCACATCCATTAATTGGAACTGCAAAAATGGGACATACTTATCCCGGCGCCACAGTTCCTTTCGGTATGGTTCAGCTGTCGCCTGATACTGACACGCTGCCCTACGGCGTCAATGGAAAATATAACCCGGACGTTTATAAGTTCTGTGCCGGTTATCAGTATGACTCCAAAACAATTGTCGGATTTAGCCATACGCATTTCAGCGGCACCGGACATTCTGATCTGGGGGATTTCCTGATTATGCCGACGACTGGGAAATTGCAGCTAAATCCCGGCACAGAAGATAAGCCGGAAAATGGTTACCGTTCTGCGTTCTCTCACAAAAATGAAATTGCAGAGCCTTCCTATTATAAGGTAAAACTGGATGATCATAATATTACCGCCGAACTCACAGCGAGCAATCGCGTTGGTATGCATCAGTACACTTTTCCAAAAGCTGATGATGCACACGTTATTCTGGATTTAATGGCCGGACTTTATCAGTACGATAATAAAAATGTCTGGACTTTCGTCCGCGTTGAAAACGATACATTAATCACTGGTTTTCGCCAGACGAATGGCTGGGCCAGAACGCGTATCGTTTATTTCGCGATGACATTTAGTAAACCATTTAAAAATTATGGTACTAAAATTGACGATAATAATGTCTACAAAGGTTTCTGGAAAAAATTTGATCAGGAGCATAACTTTCCGGAGGTAGCCGGCAGAAACCTGAAAATGTATTTTGATTTCCAGACTGCTGAAAATGAAAAAATAAAAATCAAATTTGCAATATCTCCGGTCAGTACCCAAGGTGCTCTGGCCAATATGAAAGCTGAAATTCCACATTGGGATTTTGATCGTGTGAAGCAGGAAGGACAAGCGCTTTGGAATAAAGAATTTAATAAAGTCGCTGTAAAAACAATCAATGAAGACGATAAGGTTAATTTTTATACAGCAATATATCATTCCTTTCTGGGGCCAACAACCTATATGGACGTTGACGGATCATACAAAGGTCTGGATATGAATATCTATAAAACTCAAGGCTCAACAAACTTTACAAGTTTCTCACTCTGGGATACTTATAGAACGCTGCATCCACTTTTTAACGTTTTGCAGCCAGCCCGGAATGTAGATATGATCAAATCCATGCTGGCACATTACGACCAAAGTGTACATAAAATGCTGCCGGTATGGTCGCATTATGCGAATGAAAACTGGTGTATGATCGGGTATCATTCGGTGCCGGTTATCGCGGATGCTGTTATCAAAGGAAACGCAAATTTTGATGTCAATAAAGCGCTGGATGCCTGTGTTACCACGGCCAGAAATAAATATTACGACGGGCTGAATTACTACATGGAAAAAGGGTACGTTCCGGATGATAAGAATACCTCGTCGGTTTCGAAGACGCTTGAATATGCATACGACGACTGGTGTATCGCACAAATGGCAAAAAAATTGGGGCGGAATGACATTTATGAAGAATTCAGCAAGCGGTCGCGTAATTATAAAAATGTCTACGACGCATCCATCGGGTTTATGCGCCCGAAATTAGATAACGGAAGCTGGCGCAAAGAATTTGATCCGCTGGATACCCACGGACAAGGTTTTATTGAAGGGAATTCCTGGAATTACAGCTTATATGTACCTCAGGCACCGGCAGAAATGATCGAGCTGATGGGTGGCAAAAAGCGTTTTACGGCCCATCTTGACTCCCTTTTCAGTATGAATTTGCCTGACAAATATTTTGAGAATACGGAGGATATTTCCCGCGAAGGAATTATTGGCAATTATGTTCACGGAAATGAGCCGTCGCATCACGTAGCTTACCTGTATAACTGGCTGGATCAGCCCTGGAAAACAGAAGACAAAATCCGGATGATCCTGAAAGCAATGTATAAATCTACGGTCGATGGACTCGGTGGAAATGATGATTTCGGGCAGATGAGCGCCTGGTATATATTCAGTTCTCTTGGATTTTATCCAGTGGCTCCTGCTTCGGATCATTATATTATTGGTAGTCCGGCCATACAAAACGCAAAGCTCAACCTGGAAAATGGGAAAACTTTTGAGGTTGATGTAAAAGATCAGAGTGACAAAAATGTATACGTGCAGAAGATTGAATTAAACGGTAAAGTTTTGACTCGCAATTACATTACGCATGCCGAGATTATGGATGGCGGCCAGATTAAATTTTATATGGGCGCCAAACCAAACAAGAAAAGAGTGACGGCACAAATGAATATGAAATGATTGTGTATATTGCTTTCTGAATTTTTTATATAAAGATATTGGAAATGAAAATTCATTGGAATCTGTTGATTTCGATGAATTTTTATTTTAACTGCAATCATAACAATACAAATACCGGCCAGTAAGATGAGCAAAAAACTATCCATTCGTGATATCGGGAAAGAATTAGGGATATCAATCACTACGGTATCGTTTATTTTGAATGGAAAAGCGAAGGAGAAAAGGATCAGTGAAGCCCTTACAGAAAAGGTATTAAAATTTGTTGAAGAAGTAAATTTCAAACCCAACATGATGGCTCAGGGATTGCGGACAGGAAAGTCCAAGATCATTTGCCTGATGGTTGAAGATATTTCCAATAACCTTCTATTTGCTCAGGTGGCGCGTCTGATTGAAGAAGAAGCGCATAACAAAGGTTACAGAATTATTTATTGCAGCACTGATAACAAAAAGGAAAAGGCAATTGAGCTGATCCGGCTATTCCGCGACCGTTCCATCGATGGTTATATCATCACACCTCCGGAAGGGATCGAGAACGAAATCCAGTCACTTTTAGATGAAGGAATACCGGTGGTATTGATCGACCGAAATTTACCTTTGCTGGATTGCAACCACGTGGTGATCGAAAATCTGAACAGCACCTATCAGGCCATTATTCATCTGATCGAAAACGGTTTTAAAAATATTGGATTCGTCACCCTCGATTCTGATCAGATGCAAATGGCAGACCGTTTGGGAGGTTATCAAAAAGCAATTGCTGAACACAACCTGAAACCGTATGTTAAAAAAGTTGGATTTCATGATGCCGGGGAGCAGAATGTAAACGAAATCGTTTCTTTCCTGAGAGAAAATAAGAATATTGATGCGATATTTTTCTCTACAAACTATATCGGTGTTTGGGGGCTTCAAGCGATTAAAATCCTGAATCTCCGGATCCCAAACGATATTGCTGTGATTTCCTTTGATGATCAGGATCTGTTTAAATTTTACAGTCCTTCCATCACGGTCGTAGCACAGCCCGTTCCGGAAATATCCAGCCACATCATACGGCTCATGCTGAATGCCCTGGACGAGAAAGACACAGAGATTCATGAAATTGTTTTGCCTGCAAAATTGATTGTCAGAGAATCATCCTCACTACAAAACTCCTGATTTTTTTGTCAAACGTTATGTATTTTTAACATAACGTTTGCATGATACTAAGATAACATTTAACTTGGCTCCCGAATCGAAGTCAGGCTTTGGCGCACTGACGCTCTTGAAATTTTACACCTGACGGCAATAAATTCCCTACTATTTCTTTTTTAATTACTATTTACCAAAAATAAAATATTAAAAATTAGAAAATTGCTAAATCGATTTAGTAAAACTATCAAAATGTAATTTTAGGAATATCAAAAAATAAAGGTCGGTTTGCCTTACCTCTGAACCAAAGCTTGTTTAAATCCCAATTCAAATTTTGTAACTGCATGACGATAAAAAATCCAAAACAAAACCAATAAAATACTAAAACGATTTAGCGCCTATTAATTATTCTTAAACACAATTCAGTTTCATGAAAAGAACAGTACTGGTAAATCATTTCAGGCCAAGAAGCGGGAAATTCAGGATGTTATGCCTGGGTTCCCTTTCCCTGGCGTTATGTTTTTCCGCTCCCGCGGCCCATGCAGGAATTGGGAAAAAATCGAATGCTCCGCTGATTACAAAAACCATTTCAGTCGCAGAGATTGAAGTAAAAGGCAGAGTATTAAGTGCGAAGGATAAATCCGGCCTTCCTGGTGTTTCGGTTATTTTGAAAGGAACACAAAAAGGCGTCACTACCGATGTGGAAGGGAATTATACGATCACAGTGAATGGTCCTGAGGACGTCCTGGTTTTTTCTTTCGTAGGAAGTATTACGCAGGAAGTTGCAGTTGGGAATAAATCCGTAATCGACGTTAACCTTGCGGAAAATGCAAAATTGCTGGATGAAGTTGTCGTTGTTGGTTACGGTACGCAGACAAGGGAAAGAACAACTTCTGCCATTGCCAATATCACCTCAGATAATTTCAACAGATCTGGTGCGCGAAATGCAATGGACCTTATTCAGGGAAAAGTTGCCGGTCTTAATATCAACAGAAGCGGCTCAAACCCGAACTCAGGAGTCTCTTTACAGCTTCGCGGGGTAACTTCGCTGACGGGTGGCCTGGCTCCGCTTGTCGTTATCGACGGTATTCCAGGTGGTAATCTTGACCTTTTGCAACAGGATGATGTTGAATCGATCAGTGTTTTGAAAGACGGTTCGGCAGCGGCTATTTATGGTACGCGTGCCAATGGCGGGGTGATTTTGGTTACCACGAAAAAAGGTGCTTCCGGAAGTGCAAAGTTTGATTACAATACCTATTTCAGAAAAGAATACGTCCGCAACCGTCCTGATTTCATGACTGCATCGCAGTATCGCGCTAAAATTGCGGACGGAACAATTCCTGCCAGTGCAGATTACGGCAATACCACCGATGCGTATGATGCTTTGATCAACCACGGAAATCTGAGCCAGAACCACAACCTGGCCATGTCTGGCGGAGGAAAAAATACTACTTACCGCGCGAGTCTTTATTATCAGGATTTGCAGGGAATTGCCAAAGAAAACGGCCGTAAACAATATGGTGGACGTTTGAGCATTATGCAAACCGGCCTGAAAGATCGTTTGACGGCACAAGTCAACCTGGCAACCAACTTCAACAAAGCCAACCTTTTGGGTGGTGGCGGCTGGGAAGGTTCGCTGATCAGAAACCCTACCTTATCGTTCTATAATCCGGACGGAAGTTATTATTTTGAACAAACCAGTACCAATGAAGTTGCCCGGCTGGAACAGGAAACAAATCGTCGCCAGCAGCAAACGACTTCCGCAGATGCGAAAATGAGCCTTCAGATTTTACCTGGCTTGCAAGCTTCGATCTTTGGAGCGGTGCAGAGAGATAGTTATATCGACGGCGCTTACCGCTCACTAGCCTCAGAATTCTCGAAAGAAAATGACGTTTATCCAAACGGAGGTTACGCCAGCAGATCCACCTATTTAAGGAACAACTACACTGTTGAGCCAACAGTTTCTTTTGACAAATCATTTGGTGCGAACCACACGATCAATGCGGTTGGAGGTTACAGCTATCAGTATGCTGTGGAAGAGAGTTTCAATGCCGCCAACTACGGTTTTGTAAATGATATTTTCGAAGAAAACAATCTCGGTGCAGGAAATCAGCTCGTGGCCGGAAAAGCAACAATGGGAAGCGGAAAAGGTGATAATACACTGATCGCTTTTTTTGGACGGGCTAATTATTCTTTCATGGACAAATATCTGGTTTCTTTAATTCTTCGTCATGAAGGTTCTTCCCGTTTCGGGGTGAACAACAAATGGGGAAATTTCCCGGCTGCTTCTGTTGGATGGAACCTGAGTAAGGAGAAATTTATGGAAAACATCAAGTTTGTCAACAGCCTGAAATTACGTGCCGGATTTGGGGTGACAGGAAATCAGGATATTGCAAACTATTCGTCGCTTGTAACTTTGGGAACAGGTGGAGTTTATATCAATCCGGACGGAGAATGGCGCCAAACTTATGGCCCAAACAGAAATCCGAATCCCGATTTGAAGTGGGAACGAAAAAAAGAGTATAACGTTGGGGTTGATTTTGCTGTCTTGAATAAAAGACTGAGCGGATCGCTTGACGTTTTCAAACGCGTAACCAATGACCTGTTGTATGATTATACATCACAGCTTCCTCCATTTGTGCGTGAAACCATTTATACCAACGTCGGCTCGATTTCCAATAAAGGCGTTGAACTTACTTTGAGCGGTGTTGCTATCAAAACAAAAGATTTCAGCTGGAATATCGATGCGACAGGAAGTTATGTAACCAATAGAGCGGACGATCTTTCAAATGATGTATTCAAAGTTGAAGCCATCGCTACCGGAGACATCGGCGGTTATGGTGCACTTGGACAAGCCATGCGTATTGAACAAGGCGGAAAATTGGGTAACTTCTACGGAAAACGTTTTGCCGGATTTACAGATGATGGAAAATGGTTATTCTACAACCGCAACAACGAGAAAGTACGTTTCGATCAGATCAATAATTCTACGGATCCAAATGTATCAGATTTAGCGATTATCGGGAATGCAATTCCTAAGTTCAATGCATCCTTGACGAACAACTTTGCATATAAAAACCTAAGTCTGCGCGTGTTCTTCAGAGGACGTTTTGACTACGATATCCTGAATACGATGGCGCTTTCTTATGCCAACAAAGTTTCGCTTCCAAACAATGTTTTGAACAGCACTTTTGATAAATATGCTCCACTGAATGATACCTACCAGTATTCAGATTACTACCTGGAATCGGGAAGTTTCCTGAAACTTGACGAGATCACATTGAGCTACAATTTCAATTTAAAAAGTGATATCATCCGTTCACTTCGTGTGTATGCGACAGGTTCAAACCTTGCCACATTTACTAAATACACGGGAAATGATCCTGACTTCGTGAACGATACAGGGCTTGGAAAAGAGACAGATGGTCAGCGTCGCCTGGGTATTGACGGCCGAAGTGCTTATGCAAACACCCGTTCATTCTTGGTAGGTCTTAGTTTCGGATTTTAATAGTAATAAAAATGATAAATATTAAGAAAGCATTCAAAATTGCTGCGATGGCTTTGCCATTATTTGCAACAACGGCCTGTACTGATCTTGATGAAAATATTTATGATCAGCTGGTAACCGATAATTTTTACAACAATAAAAACGAAGTTATTTCAGCCGTACTCCGTCCGTATACCCACGCGAACGCCTGGGCTACTCCGGGACAGGATGGCTGGTGGCGTCTGAACGAACTTTCGGCTGATCAGCTTGCCTGGCCCGTAAAAGGTCGTCACGGACAAGACGGTGGAAAGTGGCTTCGCCTGCATTACCATACCTGGACTGCCGATGAAGATGCAGTTTGGGGAGCATGGAGACTGATGTGGTGGGGACTTGGGCTTTGTACAGACCCAATTGAAGCTTTGGAAGGCCGTACTCCGGCATCCATGGGCATTACAGATACTGAAAAAGCGGCTTATGTTTCTGAGCTGAAACTTCTGCGTGCTTTCCATTATCTGAAAATCATGAGTTTGTTTGGTAACATCCCGACAGTAACCAAAGTGGGAGATCCTGTCAGCCCTCCTACGCAGCCGCGTGCCGAGGTTTTCAAGTTTATCGAAAAAGAAATCCTTGACAATGTCAACGCAGCGCCAAAGCTGTCACAAGCGATGATTGGCCGTATGACGCAGGCAGGTGCATACGCCATGTTGGTAGAATTATACCTGAATGCGGAAGCCTGGACAGGAACAGCGCGTTGGGATGATTGCGTTGCAGCTGCAAACAAACTCATCAATGGTGAAGCGGGCGGACTTAACGGCGCGCCAGTTTTGGATGCCAATTTAACGGATACTTACAAACCAGCGAACTTCCAGTCGAAGGAAATTCTTTTCCAACTTGCTTACGAATTTAAAAAAGCAACGTTCCAGCCACAATGGACCAGCGACTTTTTCCACTTCCAGCAACGTTTTATTTATGGTGGTGCGCGTAACGGAAATGATGGAGTTGTGGTAATTCCAGGTGTTTATACGACGTTTAAGGCAACGGATAAGAGAAAGAAAGAATGGATTTTGGAAGGAACGCAGTATCAGTATGCTGATCCTACGAAACCTGTTTTGGCCACAGGTGGAAATGAATATGACAACCAGCCACTGGTTTTTGTTGACAATATCCGTAAAAACAAAACTTTACAGCCTGGTCAGGATCCAAATTCTTTGCCATCTGATATGACGCAGGGTGAAGAAAACAGCGGTGTTCGTTTCAATAAATACAAGTTGGGCGCGCTTGAAGATCCTAATTATAATGGTTCCGACTGGGCAATTTACCGTTTGTCATGGGTGATGTTTGCGAAAGCAGAAGCATTGATGCGTAAAAACGGCAAGGTTGCTACAGCAGAAGCTGTTGAACTGGTTAATCAGGTGAAGCAACGTGCTTATACTGCTGATGCCTGGGCAACTGAGAAATACACGACCTCAACTTTGACGATGGATGAACTATTGGCTGAACGCGGTCGTGAATTTATTTTTGAAGGCTTCCGCCGCGACGACCTGATCCGTTTTGACAAATTCACAACGGCTAGCTGGTGGGATCACAAACCAACAGAATCTTACAAAAAGTTGTTTCCTATCCCGCGCAGACAGATTACGCTTAATGCCAATCTGAAACAAAACGAGGGATATAACTAAGAGTTCATTATTCCTTACGCTTGATTTTTCTTAAAATCCAACGACGGTTCTGTCAGGAACCTGTCGTTGGATTTGTTAATTTCTTTTACTGCGTTTATTGAAAAACAAAACCGTCCCGAATTTTCTCAGGACTTCAATATTAACCGGTTAAAAAATGGATCAGAAAATAATATTCCGCTCAAAAGAAATGTGATTTTCCCGATTCTTATATCGTAATTTGTTCCTCTTTTTAATATAAACCAATTAAGCTTACGTAGAGTATGTTTAAACCTACCCGTTTCTTTTTCAAATTCATCGCCTGGGGTCTGGGAGTGATAGCCGTGCAAACGTCTTTTGCACAGGAAGCTATTCCTTTGAATGATCTCAGCGCATTTACAAACAAGGCTGGCAATTGGAAGATTGTTGGCGACGCCTCTGTTGACATTAGTAAAGTTAATGTTTTAAACACCAAACCTGGTAAAGGAGTTTTAGCGTGTCTGCACGAAAAGGGCAAGTATGGCCAGGAATATGAACTTGTATCAAATTTCAAGCACGGAGACCTTGACCTTGAACTGGATTTCATGCTTACGAAAGAATCTAATTCGGGCATTTATCTTCAGGGAAATTATGAAGTCCAGCTTTTCGATAGCTGGGGTAAAAAAACTGCCAAATACAACGACAACGGAGGAATTTACGAACGTTGGAATGATTCAAAACCAGAAGGTGAAAAAGGTTACGAAGGGTATGCCCCTCGTTTCAATGTTTCAAAAGCACCTGGTTTGTGGCAAAACATCAAGATTTCTTATCAGGCTCCCCGATTTAATTCAGCCGGAAAGAAAATCTCAAATGCTGTCTTTTTGAAAATTATTCTGAATGGAGTTACGATTCATGAAAATGTAGAAGTTAGCGGCCCGACACGTGGTGCTCTGACGGCGGAAGATGTTGCATCCGGACCGTTGCGTATCCAGGGTGACCATGGCTCTTTGGCGATCAAAAACATCACGATCAATAATTTTGATAAAAAGCCGGGAACGTTATCAGACCTGACTTACAAGACTTTTTACGGTACTTTTGATTCTACAGAAGATTTCCTGAAATCGAAACCAGCTGAAACTGGAAAAACGGATGCCATTACCTGGGAGATCCTGAAAGAGAATAATAACTATGCTTACGTTTATAACGGAAAATTCAATGCGGTTACGGCTGGTGAATACAATTTCAGGTTACAGGCAGCCGGAAAAGCATATATCAAAATTGATGGTAAAAACGTTTTACCTGCTGAATCAAAAAACAACAATACTTTCCGGACAGGAAAAGTTGATTTAACCGCAGGATCACATACAATCGAAATTTTCAACAGCAAAACAGAAGGTTACATGAGACCTGGTCTGGCTGTTTGGGTTTCTGGTCCTGGCTTCAGAGAAATTTCTTTGAACACGGCAAGTTCTGTAACAACCGGCGGCGGTGTTGATCCGATTTTGGTAACGGCTCCAACCAATGTGGTTATGCGCAGCTTCATGGATTTCAAAAAAACACCAGCGGCTAAGAATGTTCGTATCGTTCATGCCGTTTCTGTGGGAAGTCCTTCCAATGTACATTATACTTATGACCTTGAAAAAGGTGCTGTATTGCAAGTTTGGCGTGGAGAGTTTCTTGATGCAACGCCGATGTGGCATGACCGAGGTGACGGTTCATCCCGCCCGCGCGGAAGTGTAACACTTTTGAACAATGAAATGCTTTTAGGCAAAGGGAGCGGTCAATCGGCCTGGACGGCAGATACTACCGGAAGCGGTTTCCGTCAGAAAGGTTATACTTTGGATGACACAGATGCTCCGACTTTCAATTATACAGCATTTGGCTCGCCGGTTTCTGATCATCTTTCGGTTGTTGACAACAAATATTTCGAACGTGAAGTGAAAGTTGCAAATCCGGTGAAAGATCTTGTTGCGAGAGTAGCAGAAGGAACGTCTATCGAAAAAGTTTCAGAAGGACTTTACGCGGTTAATAACAAATCTTACTTTATCCAGGTTGCTGACAAATCAGTAAAACCTGAGATCAGAAATGTTAACGGCCAGCAAGAACTGATCATTCCGGTGAAGAATGGTGGGGTTAAGTATGCCATCTTATTCTAATTTAAAGTTACCAAAAGCTCCGGGCCAATCGCTCAGAGCTATAAGCTGATAAATAACAATGAAAAAAATTGCTCAGATAGCATTAATCATTTTGGCGGCCCTGCCGATGGCAAAAGCCCAGGAATCGCCAAAAGAAGAAGATTTCTACAAGATCGTGACACCGCCGATTCCGGAAGGAATTGTGTTGGAAGTAGGTGGACTGACCAGCCTGCCCAACGGATCGTTAGGAATTTCGACACGTCGCGGAGATGTGTGGATCGTAGACAATCCGACAAGCCGTACACCGTATTTCAGAAAATTTGCTACCGGCCTACATGAAGTGCTTGGTCTTGCTTACAAAGACGGTGTTTTATATTGTGCACAACGTGGTGAGCTTACCAAACTGATCGACAAAAACGGTGACGGAAAAGCTGACGTGTACGAAACAGTTTATTCATGGCCATTATCCGGTCACTATCATGAATATTCTTTCGGGCCAAAAGTGGCTCCGGACGGAAGTTTCTTTGTGAGTGGAAACGTAGCTTTTGGTGATGAAGAATGGTGGAGAGGCGAAAGCCGTGTACCTGGCCGTGGATGGATTTTCCGTATCACGCCGGAAGGGAAATTTGAGCCGTATGCCACAGGTGTTCGCTCTCCAGCCGGTATCAGTATGTTGAAAGGTGAACTTTGGTATACAGATAACCAGGGTGACTGGATGGGTACAGGTGGAATTTTTCCTGTAAAAAAAGGTGGTTTCATGGGCCACCCGGCAGGTTTGAAATGGGCAGAACTTCCAAATTCTCCTGTTAAATTAACTGAAAAACAATTCTTCGCTGAACGTGATAACCGTCAGGAAAGAGATGAGAACAACCGTGCGATCAAACCAGAAAACACGCGTAAGGAAGAACCTCAGTTCTTGTATCAGTTGAAAGAAAAATATGATATGGTACAGCTTCCGGCTGTATGGTTGCCTTATGGTGTTCACGGAGTTTCAACTTCTGAATTGATCATGGATGAAACCAACGGAGGTTTTGGTCCATTCACAGGTCAGGTTTTTGTAGGTGACCAGGGACAAAGTAATATCATGCGTATCGTTCTTGAAAAAGTAAAAGGTGAATATCAGGGTGCTTCGATCGGATTCCGCAGCGGTTTCCAGTCAGGTGTTCTGCGTATGGCTTTTGATAAAGACGGTTCAATGTTCGTAGGTGAAACAAACCGCGGATGGGGTTCTGCAGGTGATGCAAACCAAGGTCTGCAGCGTCTGGTTTGGAATGGTAAAATGCCATTTGAAATGTATACCGTGAAAGCGATGCCAGACGGTTTTGAAATCGAGTTCACAATGCCGGTTGACCGTAAATCAGCAGAAGATCTTGATTCTTACAAAGTGAGCAGCTACCTGTACAAACATTATCCGGTATACGGAAGTCCTCCGATCGATACCAAAGATGTAACTGTTAAAGGTGTGAAATTGTCAGAAGATGGCAAAAAAGTAAGAATTGTTCTGGACGGTATGCGTCAGTATTTCGTACACAAAATCGAATTGGCAGGTGTACGCGCTGAAAATAATTACTGGTCACTTGTTCACCCGGATGCTTATTATACTTTGAATAATATTCCTGATGGAGAAAAACTGAAAGCATCTGACTTGAAAACAACAAGATCAGGCAATGCAAAACCTGCCGATGCAGCTCCTGTAAAAGAGCACGTTTCACCGGATGGAAAAGGTAAAGCTCCTGCTCCAGCCAAAACGGCAAAAGCGCCAACATGGGAAGAAGTGAAACCACTTCTTGCTAAAAATACATGTCTGGCCTGCCATGCAATCGACAAAAAAGTTGTTGGCCCTGCTTATGCCGACGTTGCGAAACGTAAATACAGCAATGAAAAAATCGTTGAACTGATTTACGCTCCGAAGCCGGAAAACTGGCCTGATTATTCGACACCAATGGCGCCGATGCCTCAGGTTCCAAAGGCTGAGGCAATGAAAATTGCTGCCTGGATCAATTCTTTGGCAAAATAATTGCTTTGGAAAAATCATTTAAAAAAAAACAGGCCGCTTCTGAAAAGGAGTGGCCTGTTTTTTGCTGGTATAATTGAAATACAACCAATCACCATATCCCATGCCCATGTATCGGGGAATAAACTTTTTTTTCGCAAAATTGCGTTAATAACTAGTAATCATTGGTTTCACATCTATGTCATCTTTACGTAACCGCTCAATTTCCAAGTCTGTCAAAGGCAAAGTGCTTCTGGGTTTTCTGGTGGCATTTATTGCGCTGGCTTCTTCGTGGGTTATCAGTAAACTGGCATTTGAGAATATGGTGGACAAGCTGGAAATACTTTCCACGCCAAATGAAAAATTAAGAATTGTCAACAAGGTTTTTAAAGATATCCTTCAACTGGACCAGTTGCAGAACGCAAGGCCAACAGCGGATCAGCAGGATTCAATTAAACAGCAATTTTTCAACCAATCCGGGCAACTCCAAAGTACATTGGATACATTGAGTTTTCTGTGTCGTGACAGCAAATTACAGGTCAGCAGAATTGATTCAATGAAAATCCTACTGATGGCAAGGGACAGCATTTTTAGCGATTATGTGAAAGTCCGCTCCAAACTGGTTAACAACAAAGCACTTTCGGATGAAGTACATTCCATTTCAGGACTAATTACGACCAAGAAAAAAGCCAGGCCTGACAGTACGATTATTACAACGGAAAGGCGTACAACAACCACAACGACTTATACAGAACCCGTAGTCCCGACCATAGTAGCGGAAGAGAAAAAAGGATTTTTTAATCGTGTATTCGGGTCTAAAAAAACCAAGACACCAGCTCCTATCCCTGTTCCTAAAACGATTCGAAAGGAAGAAGTTACTTCCCATATTGATACGCTTTCCATCGCCCGGGAAGACAGTGTGATTGAGAAAGTCGAAGTCGCGGTTCAGGCGATTGAAAAATCACAACGGATGCGGACCAATAAATTTGTAAGCCGTGAACAGGAACTTACTGCTGCTGGAAATTCTCTGGTCGGCCAGCTTCGCAATGTAATGCAGGAAGTTCAGGGGGAAGTCGTTCGTCAGGTGAGCACGGATGGTTTACAAGTCCAGAATACGGTTGGCGATAGCATCAATATGATCGAATATGTCATGATCGGTTTCTTGTTTTTAACAGCATTGCTTGCTTACCTGATTTTCGCTGACATCACAAAAAGTAATAAATACCGGTACGAACTGGAAGAAGCGAAGGAAGAAGCAGAATATCACAGCATGGCCAAACAACGCTTTTTGTCCAACATGAGTCATGAAATCCGAACGCCTCTGCAATCCATTATTGGCTACACCGAAGCTTTAAGCAAAGACGAGAAACCAAAAAAAGAAGACCTTGAAACGCTTCACTCTGCCTCAGAACATTTGCTTTACCTGGTTAATGAAGTCCTCGATTACAGCCGAATTATTTCCGACCAGTTTACTTTCGAAGAAAGGACTTTTGCCATCACGCCACTTCTGAATGAAGTTATAAAAATGTTGCGTCCGACTGCCTCTTCTAAGTCTCTGACCTTATCGCTGGAAAATGGATTAGAGCCTGATGCATATCTACTTGGAGATCCATTTCGTCTGCGGCAGATCCTGTATAATCTTTTGACAAATGCGATCAAATTTACTGAAAGTGGTGAAGTCAGGTTGACGACTAGCAGCGTGGAGTCTGATGGAAAAATTTTAGTAAAATTTGAAGTGACAGATACCGGTATTGGTCTATCAAAAGAACAGATGCATCGCGTTTTTAACCAGTTTGAACAGGCTGACCCTTCCATCGCAAGAAGATTTGGTGGGAGTGGTTTGGGTTTAAGTATTGTAAAAGCACTGGTTGCCGGCATGGGTGGAAATATCAAAGTTTCCAGTGAATTGAACAAAGGGACTACTTTTACAGTTGACCTGTCGTTTGAAAAAGCTAGCACTCCTTTGAACCAAACAGATGACTTAAGCGATAAACAATACCAGATCAGCGGCAAGATATGGCTTGTGGACGACGATGCATTCATATTAAAATGGTGCGCCTCTATTTTAGCATCACATCATATACCTCATGAAAGTTTTTCATCTGCTGAGGCCGTATTGAGTACAGAGTGGGATAGTGACGTAAGAGTCGTGCTAACGGATATGCGTATGCCAGGCATGAATGGCGGTGAGTTGTGTATGCGACTTAGAAAAATTGTCCCTTCCTTTGTTAAGATTTATGTGCTGACTGCGCAAGCCTTGCCGGAAGAACAAGTCAAATTAATGGAAATGGGTTTCGATGGAATTTTGATGAAGCCATTCCATTCTCACGAATTACTGGATTTGTTGCAAAAGAATTCGGATGCTAATAAAATCGTCATTTCGAAAAAATCTTCTGATGAGGATTCTGATGAACTTGATTTGAGTGTTCTTCAGGAGATGACCTTTGGTGACGAGGTGCTTTTGAAAGAAATTCTGGAACAGTTCGTAAAAGATACCAGATATGATCTGGACAAACTCAGAAATGAAATTGAGAAAGACGAAAGAGAAAATATACCCGAGATTGCTCATAAATTATCCGGAAGAATAGGCCAGGTAGGTGCATCATCCCTGTCGTCCACATTTAGGAAATTTGAGATATCTCTTCGTGAAGATCCTGAAAGTATCTCAAAAAATGAATTGGAATCTGCCATATCTCAGACAGATTCCCTCATTGAACATATTGATGAAAAAATATTTTCTTACTCGATATGATACTTTTCGATTTTGTAATAAAGCGTTTTGCGGTCGATGTTCAGTAGCTTGGCAGCTTTACTTTTGTTGTAACGCACGTCCTGCAAAACCTTCTCGATCATTTCTTTTTCATGCGTTTCCTGCAATAATTTTAGATCAGAACCACTGGCGACTGCTGGTTTTGCAGCAATACTTTCCATTGATGTAATCATTTCCTGCGGCAATGCTTTAAGATCGGCGGTTTCTTCCTTTGAAAGCAATACAAGTCTTTTGATTACATTGTTAAGTTCGCGCAGGTTACCGGGCCAGTCGTATTTCATAAAAATATCCATAACTTCTTTCGATAGCTGGCGGACATTTTTTTCAAGTTCTTCATTTGCCTTATCAACAAAATGCTGTATAAAAACGGCAAGATCTTCTCCCCTCTCTCTAAGCGCCGGAACCTGAATTTTGAACTCATTTAAACGGTGGTACAAATCTTCCCGGAAGTCGCCATTTGAGGAAATCGTCAGCAAATCTTCATTCGTGGCTGCAATCAGCCTGACGTCAACCTTTACAGGCTGGGTACTTCCGATAGGTACCACAATCCTCTCCTGTAATGCCCGTAGCAGTTTTATTTGCACATCATATCCAAGATTTCCAATTTCATCCAGAAACAAAGTTCCGCCATCAGCAGCTTCAAACTGCCCAATTTTATCGCTTAATGCGCCCGTAAAAGCACCTTTTTTATGTCCGAAAAGTTCACTTGCCGCCAGGTCTTTCGACAAAGACCCACAGTCAATAGCCACAAAAGGGCCATCAGCACGCTTGCTTAATCTATGGATTGATTTGGCAACATGTTCTTTGCCTGTCCCGCTTTCTCCCTGGATAATTACCGACATATCCGTTGGCGCTACCAGACGAACGTATTCATACAATTGCTTAGAAATTTTACTATTACCTTCAATGAAATCAAGCGACTGTTTTTCTGGTTTTTTATTAATCGTTTTAACAGAAACTTCTGTTTTCCTGTTTAGTGCTTCTTTTAAAACCATAAGCAACTCTTCCGGATTAACAGGCTTTGTTATATAATCGAACGCTCCGCTTTGCATCGCATTTACGGCAGTTCTGATATCATTAAAACTTGTCATAATCAACGCAGGCGTCCGGTTACCTTCTTCACGCAGGGACTTTAAAAGATCCAGAGAATTGCCATCCGGAAGACGATAATCCAGCATAAATACTGCAAAATCATCTGATGCGCCGGCCTTTGAACGAATGGCATCCCTGGCACCGGCTATTGTTGAGCAAACCTGTACTGCATGGCCATGCTTACCAAGAAAGTTACTTAGCAATTTGGAAAATGTAGTATCGTCTTCAACAAGAAGCAAATGGGCCATAAGGGCAAAATAAATTAGTGATTAGAAAAATATCCGTAAGTTAACGATTTACGAGAATACAAAATTGCAAAATTTAACGCCAAAAAGCGGGAGAAATCTACGGCTTTTTGGCGTTAAATGATTAATTCTTTCTATTCTACCTTCCTGCCATCCTTGTCGAGGTTTATTTTGGCAGTTTCGCTTCCGTTTTTAAGAGATATTTCGAAGAATTGCGTCTTATCTTCTTTTGTAATAATGAAGGCCTCAGTTATTTCCCATCCTGCATAAACGTCAGTCTCCAAGGTCGTCTTAATAGGCTGTGGCAGATCTTCCGGTTTAACCGAAACCTTGTCTTGTACAACAGATTCTATAAAAAAGCCATTTGTAGAACTATTTGCCTTCGGGCTAGCTATTACAATTGCTACGAGAATTAAAATGTTCCTTATATTTTTCATATTTTCTTATGACTTATTGTGGATACTGAATTCTTAAAATAGATGATGAATAACGATCAAAAGACATGCCAAAGCTAGTCAAATCATAACCATTATATAAATAAAAAAACAAAAAATAACAATATTTGATTAAATACGGTACGATTGATTTTCTATTCAGTATTAAAGAGTCTTCACACTGATTTATTCAACATTATGGTTGACATTCAAAAGGATGACAATGGTTTCTTAAAGGAAAATTTAAATTTTTTTTCTTTTAAGAAACTGGTAAAAATCTAAATTGTTTATATATTTACGACGAAGTTCTTTGGTAGTATAATGTAGTATAAGTATTACAAACTTAATCTAGTCAATTTTTGACGTTCAATGAAGTATTCCAGTTCATTTAAATAATATTCCCGATAGAACAACCTTTACTCAACGTTATATAAGTTTTTAAGGGGAGAACCACTAAATCAATGATTTTATGGTTCTCCCTTTTTTATTCCCGAACTCAGGATTTTTCTAATCTGCCTATCCTTGTCTCTGAATCATAGCCAACTTACCTCCACAAGATTCGACGTCTTGAACCGAATAGTAACTAATCATTGAAGCTATTATTATGCCGAAAAATAAGTTTTTCTACGCGATGTAAATTAATTTCTATAAAAATAGAAACTAATATTTGTTAAGTGTAGAAACTTTACTATGTTTATGATAGGAAAGCCTTTTGGCTCGAAGGAGCTTTTGCAGCAAACACTTTTATAGATTTATTAGACCATGAAAAATTTGAAATATATGACAGATCTTTTAAAAAGGCAGATTTAGTAACCTAAATGCGCTATTACTTGCTTGCATCCTTACCCCTCAGAAGATTATCCTTTACTCAGTACTTTTCGGCTTGTGTCATCTGACCTGTTGCTATTCCGGCAATACAGTCCGCAGTTATTAACAAGTTGGCTTTCGTTCATAGGTAAATGGTATAAATATTATCATCTGATAAAATAATTAAAGGTTGCCTTAAAATTGATTAATTTTCAAGAAACAAAGTATTGGAATGTAATAGTGGATTTCGAATTAATAGCTAAGAAATATTTCTCACCATATATAGTACATTTTATGAAAAGCACACCACTACTCTTATTCTCGCATAAACAGGTCAACTGTGAGCAGCGGTTCGACTATTTTGAATCGACATATCCCTGTCTCCAATGCTGCTCACCTCCGCTTCACATCGCTTAGGAAGTTTTCAGTAACAAATTCTAATAATCCATACCAGATTTGAATGTCAATCAAATCATGGACAGGAAGATTACGCGCTAACCATTCAGCAAATATTTCTCACCATACATATTGCATTTTATGAAAAACACACCACTACTTTTTTACGCTCACAAGCACCAGTCCGGCTACGGATTAGAGACATTTCCATGTCTACATTGCTGCTCGCCCCCAGCTAATTTAGGCTAGACAGATCAAAGTCACCATTTACACCAATTCGTAACAGGTTTGAATATTGTTCAAATCATGGACAGGAAACTTATGCGCTGACTAATAACGATTTTACTAAATATTTCTCACTATAAATTCAATTCCTGATGAAAATTTCTACTGACAATACCTGCCAGGGCCATTTGCCTTATCCTTCACCTGACCGAGCAACGCTTCACAAATGTCAACCGGACGGATTTAAAACCCCTACTAACAGCGGTGCGCGATTTATTGCTTTCAGTTATCAACAGTCTATCACACTACGAACATTCTAATTTAAATAGTCATGGTATCACATATTCCTGAAACGGTTTTTAAAAAAAACACGTTTCTCATCTGCTGTATAGCTGTTATATGCTATTTTGCCTCAAATTTTCAGGCTTTGGCACAACAAGCCAATCTTCCATTAAATCCGACGACATCGACACCCTGGGTGAACGGTTCAACGCCAAGCTTCACAGTTACGCAGACGAATACTTCCCCTGGGTTAAGCTTCTGGACTTCCGCTTCAAGAGCAATCGACAATAATTTGTCGCAGCCAGCGAGCGGAACCATTGTTGTAGGTGGTTCCCTAACCATGTTAGTGGCCGATGCAAACACTTACCAGGCGGGAAATTTCGCAGGTTTTTTGAT
Organism: Dyadobacter sp. HNCC25DJ186; assembly: GCF_056895235.1. NCBI lineage: Bacteria > Pseudomonadati > Bacteroidota > Cytophagia > Cytophagales > Spirosomataceae > Dyadobacter > Dyadobacter sp. HNCC25DJ186. The sequence goes on along the minus strand of NZ_JBXHAS010000016.1, from coordinate 29,085 downwards.
AAGAAATACGTCATTACTCGGTCTCGCTGTACTTAATGGGATCACGATCAGAACATATCTGGACGGTACATTACGCGAAACCAGCACTTCGGCAAGCTTATTAGGTCTGAGTTCATCTCTGGTTTCAGATGCGACTGAGGTTGGTATTTACACAACGTTAAGTTATAACCAGGTAGAGATTACAATTGCTAGTCCGCTAGGTCTTATTACCACATACGATGTTTTTTATGCGCTGCAAAGAGCTTACACAGCAGGCCCTTCCTTAGTTTGTAACACTGCCACTGCTGTAAATTATCCGGAATATCCCGTAATCGTTTCTCCTGAAAGAACAACCACTACCGGCCTTGGCACATTGGCAAATACCGGAAATGCGGTTGACGCAACCACTTCAAATGCTGCAAGCTTATCAGTGACTGGAATTGGAAGCGCTTCTTTATCCATTAGGGACCAAGTAACGGATTATCCGGCGCAGACATTTGCAGGCTTTGAAATTGAAAATTCTACGTTGCTTAATCTTGGCGTGTTTGACAATATCACGCTCACAACATATTTGAACGGAGCGGAGCAGGAGACAAAAACGGCTGACAATGGTCTGTTATCTGTTGGATTACTAACCGGTGCCGGCAGACAGCGGGTAGGTTTTGTTAGTACGCTTCCCTTTGATGAAGTCCAAATTACCATTGCTGCCACCCTGAGCGTAAATCTTGGTGCTACATCAGTTTACAGTGCTGTATTCCAGACTTTCTGTGATGGCGTTGCACTATCCTGTAATACGCCTACTGCGCTTACCAGCCCAAGTTATCCTGTCATCATCAGTACACCTAACACTGGGGTTGACGCAGCAGTTTGTGCTAATTGCCAGGTTACAAATACCGGTAACTTAATTGATGGAGATCCAGCCAATCATACTGATATTGTGCTAACCGCAGCGGTTGGGGTAAGTGGTTCAGTCGCAGTTAAAAGTGTACAGCAGTCCTATCCGGCCGGAACCTTTACAGGGTTTGATATCAACAACCCAAGTATCATCGGGGTAAACGCTTTAAGTGGATTAAGAATTCAGACTTATCTGAACGGTGTGGCAACAAGTGATGTTTTTGGCAATGGAAGCTTATTGTCCGTTGGAGCTCCGCTTTTAAGTGGGTCTGGCAGGCAGACGATTGGTTTTGTCGCTACTCAAGAATTTGACGAAGTTAAATTGACTGTGGACCAGACCGCCGGGTTGACCGTTGGAACCACCGAGGTTTATGGAGCAGTCTTTACGACGTTCTGTACAGGAACTCCACTGGAATGTAACACACTTACTGCAGTTACAAATCCTGATTTTCCGGTTTACATTGATGGAAGAAATACAGGAATAACTTCACCTGCCTGCGTTGCATGTACAATTAACAATTCCGGAAATGTGATTGATGGCGATGCTAACAATGCAGCTACGATCGTGTTGACAGCAGGTGTTGCTAGCTCTGCTGACTTTGCAGTTGCAGACGCGCTCAACACTTACGCTGCAAATTCATTTGCTGGCTTTGATGTAGAAACCACTACGTTACTTTCCGCGGGTGCGCTGAGCAGTGCTACCATATCGCTTTACAATAACGGAACTTTGGTGCAGACCGGAACCGGAAATGCGCTGATCGTGGGAGCAGCGACATCTTTGCTAACCGGATCAAGCCGCCAGGTTGTAGGGATTGTTGCGAACCAGGATTACGACGAAGTAAAAATAACCTTCACGCAGCTGGTCGGTGCCGATCTCGGCAATATCAGAATTTATGGAGCCATCTTTGATCAATTGTGCCAGGGAACTATCGCCTGCAACAATAGCTACTTCCTTACGCAACCAGATTTCCCCGTCGTTATTGATGCGGCGAAAACAGGTATTTCTGGTGTCGCATGTGTAGGCTGCTCAGTTAGTGACCCATGGAACGTAATCTCTTCAAGCAACTCTGATTTCTCTCGTGTGACCCTTGTTGCAAATGTTGGAGCCTCTGCTGCAATTTCAGTAGTTGATCCAATTTCAACTTATCCGATTGGTACTGCTGCCGGGTTCGTTATCAGAAATGTTAACAGCATTGCGCAAGTGGATCTTTTGAATTCCATTACCATTCAGACTTACAATAACGGCGTTTTACAGGAATCCAGGACGGGCGCAGCATTACTCAACCTTGAATTATTGAACATAATTACAATTGGCGTTGGCACCCAGATTAATCCAAGTTTTGTCACCACCCAGGCTTTCGATGAGGTACGAATTGTCTTTACAGCACTGGCAGACGTCATTAATGTTGTTGACGTATTTGGTGCATTTATTGACACAAGAACATCAGTTGGCGGAGGCGCTTTGAGTTGTAATGCGATCAAAAATCCAGACTTTGCCGCTACACAAATAAATGTTCCGGTATCTGCAAGTGTGGGGACAAACGATGTTTTACCAGCAGGCAGCACCTATGGTCCGACAGCAACAGCTGCTCCGGGAAATCCGGCAGGTGCTAATCTGATATTGAATACAGATGGAACTTATACTTTCACAGCTACGACAATAGGAATATACACCTACGATGTTCCCGTTTGTATTCCCGAAACTCCTTGTACAAATGTGCCATTGGTCATCACCGTTAAAAATCCGCTTGTGGATACCAATATTCCATTCGCCAATTTTGATATAGCACTTGTGACAGGCGCTGCTTCTGCACCGGAACAAGTCGTGATCAATGTTAAAGCAAATGATGGCGTTGGAAACAAGAACGGAATATTAGGAGATCCTACACCAACTACCCCTTCAAATGGAACGGTATCAGTATCAGGTGGAAATATTATTTACACGCCTAATGCAGGATACTATGGCCCGGACATGTTCACGTATTCAGTCTGCGAAACTCCATCAGGGTTGTGTACAACTACCTCGGTTTACATTTCCGTGAGAGAGCCTAACGCTGCAAATGCAACATCTGCAACGGATGACTACTTTAATTCTGAAATTGGTATCACATCCACAGGGAACGTTTCCGTTAATGACATCGATCCTAACGGTAATGACAATGTGGTCTCGCCGCAAAGTATCACCAACGGTTCAGGAACATTCACATTGTTATCCGATGGAAGTTTCACCTTTGTTCCAGCCACAGGATTTACCGGCCCGGTAAATTTCGAATATACGACATGTGACAACGGTACGCCATCAGCCTGTGCTACTGCGACGCTTCATTTGCTTGTGGATCCAACAGTTCCGCTACCTGTCACACTTACGTCTTTCACCGTGGCAAAAGAAGGACAGACAACTTTGCTAAACTGGGCGACAACCACAGAAACCAACAGTGACCGTTTCGAAATAGAACGCAGCCAGAATGGTAAACAATGGGGTATGATCGGAACTAAGAGATCGAATGGTGAGAGTACGTCAATCAAAAACTATAATTTTATTGACAGCGAACCTCTCAACGGCGAAAATCTTTACCGTCTGAAAATGGTCGACCGCGACGGCACTTTTGCTTACAGTCGTATTGAGTCAATCAGCTTTGAGGGCCTGTCAGCATCGTTTTATCCGAATCCGGTCGCAGAGAAGCTTATCATTAAAACAACTGATTTCACTCTGGTTAAGAGCGTATCGATCTTTGACGCCAGCGGCAGAGCTGTTTATCAGTCCTCTTCTGTTCCGAGCAAAGAAATCAATGTTCAGAATTTGCCATCGGGACTTTATCTTGTGCAAATGATTCGTACCAACGGGACAGTGATCACTAGTAAAATTGTGAAAAAATAAAACTCAGGTTTTCAATTAAATACAAATTGCCCGGAGATTAACTTTCCGGGCAATTTGTATTTTGATGTTACCAAATGAAACAACACTAACAAGAAAAATAACAAATAATTCATACGTTTTTTACCATGTATCGATCTAAAGCATTTTTTCAGGCGTAGGTTTTCCAAATACTCTTTTCGATGGACGGAAAGAAAATCGTAACCTTTAATTGCTATGATCAATAACAACATCACACAGAAAGATTCCGAAACCAAGAAAGGTGACGGATCCGTTTTGAACAGACGACTATTCTTACGTTCAGCTGGTATTGCAACAGCGGTGGGAACACTAGCTATCGGCGCATGTAAAGATGATGACGATGATATGATAACTCCTCCAATGGGGACAGTTGACCTTGGAAGCGGAGACGTGGGGATTTTGAATTACGCTTATGCGCTGGAGCAACTTGAAGCTGCGTTTTACGAGCAGGTTGTGAAAACTCCATATACAGGAATTACAGCTGCTGAAACTACAATTCTTACAGACATTCGTGATCACGAGGTGATCCACAGAGATTTCTTCAAAGCAGCTCTTACAGCCGCTGCGCCAACGCAGATCATTCCATCTCTTGAAGTTGATTTTTCTTCAATCGACTTCTCTAACCGCGCACAGGTTCTCGGTGCTGCCAAACTTTTTGAAGATACCGGAGTTGCAGCCTACAACGGTGCAGGTAAATTTATAAAAGACGCGACATACCTGACATTAGCCGGGAAAATTGTATCGGTTGAAGCGCGTCATGCCGCAGCAATCAGCGATTTATTAACGCCAAAAACGGCTGATTTCGCAAGCGACACGCAGATTGACTCAAATGGTTTGGATAAGGCGACGGCTTCTGCTACAATTCTTGCAGCAGTTCAGCCTTATGTTAAAACAAAGATCAGCGGCGCTAATCTACCTAAATAATTTCCCAACAGACTTCAACTTTTGACCAATATGGACATTTTCAAAATAGTAGACGAAATTCAAAAAATAGATGGTGATGCAGTGGGCCGTTTGGAACATGCAACCCGCCGTCATTTTATGAGCAAAATAGGAAGTAAACTGGCTGCAGCAGCAGTGCCGACAGTTTTTGCATCTATCGTTAACAAGGCTTATGCACAGTCAGCAGGTGCTATTGATATCCTGAACTTTGCCCTTACGCTGGAATACCTGGAAGATGATTTCTATCAGCAAGCGAATGGAACGGCAAATCTGATTCCTGCAAGTGATAAGACGATTTTTACACAAATCGGAAAACACGAAACGCAGCACGTAGCATTTTTGAAAGGCGCGCTTGGAGCAAAAGCCGTTGCTAAACCAACTTTCGATTTTACAGGTAAAGGTGCTTTTGCTTCGGTATTCTCTGACTATAACACATTCCTGACTGTTTCTCACGCATTGGAGGATACAGGGGTTAGAGCTTACAAAGGACAGGCTGGTGGTTTGATGGCTGACCCTGCTCTTTTGGAATATGCTTTGCAAGTTCACTCTGTTGAAGCTAGACATGCTTCAATCGTTCGTAAGTTACTTGGTGCTGCAACAGGTAATGTTGCTATTAAGTCATGGATTACGGGCAGTGAAGGAACTCCTGCTGCTGTATATGCGGGTGATGATAATAGAATGCAAGGCGGAGTAGATTTAACTGGTCTTGCAGGAAAATCAAATGCTGCAATCTCAGAAGCATTTGATGAGCCACTTACAAAAGAACAGGTACTTGCCATTGCAGGTTTGTTCTTATAAAAATTTTAAGGTAACGGAATGAATATCGAATAACCCACCCTGTTGAACATATACATACACTTTTAGTGCAAGTGAAGTTCAAAGTCAGTGTTACACGCTATAATTTATGAAATGCATAAAAGGTTATCCATAATAGGGTAACCTTTTTATCGTAAATTCAGTAAGTTTGAACTTTTGACAGCTTTGATCATAAGGTTTCCTGGACAAAGCCGTTATAATTGTAATTAAGCTGAACCCATCGTATGAAGTATCTCTTTGACAGACGCGGTTTCCTGAAAAAATCAAGTCTCGCCGCAATCGTTGCCTCTCTTGGAAGCGAGGTTGTTTTTGCCAAAAATCTACCCCCAAATTATATACCAATCGGTTTCGGAGAAAAAGATGCACTGAAGGGCAAAAATACAAACCTCATCGTTCAGGGTGATCGACCATGGAATGTTGAGACTCCGCTAGATTTGTTAGATGACCGTATTACCCCTGTTGACAAAATGTTCATCCGTAATAACGGTTTGATCCCGGAGACTATCGACATCAAAACCTGGACTCTGAACATTGACGGTGAATCCGTAAAAGCGCCTAAAACGTATACGCTGGAAGAACTGAAAAAAAAATTCAAGCACTATACCTACCAACTTACACTTGAATGTGGAGGAAATGGTCGCTCAGGATATTTCCCTGCTGCCTCGGGTAATCAATGGGGACAAGGTGCTGTGCACTGTTCTGAATGGACGGGCGTTAGACTAAAAGACGTTCTTGCTGACGTGGGTGTTAAAAGCGACGCTGTTTATATCGGATATCACGGAAAGGATCTGCATTTAAGCAAAGATCCAAAAAAAGAAGCCATTTCAAGAGGTGTCCCTATTGCAAAAGCAATGGAAGACGAAACACTCATTGCATGGCAGCTGAACGGAAAAGATATACCCGAATTTCACGGATTTCCTTTGAGGCTGGTGATCGGTGGCTGGCCAGCTTCCGTTTCCGGAAAATGGTTAAGTGGCATTTCGGTTCGTAATAAAGTGCACGATGGAGCAAAAATGGAAGGCCATAGTTACAGAATGCCCAAAAGCCCTGTTGCGCCAGGCACCGAAATTCCAACAACTGATGAATACTATAGAATCATCGAATCCATGCCGGTGAAATCGATGATCACTTTTCCAAAAACAGGAGCATCGATTACTTCAAATGAAACCCTTCCTCTGCGCGGACATGCGTGGGCAGGCGATTTTTCGGTAAAAAAAGTAGAGGTTTCCATTGACTTCGGAGCGACCTGGCAGGATTGCAAACTGGAAGCACCAGCGAACCGGCTTGCCTGGCAACACTGGAATACAAATATCAAATTTCCTGTGAAAGGTTATTATGAAGTATGGGTTCGTGCGACAGATGAGAAAGGCGTTGCACAACCGATGGTCATTCCGGCATGGAACCCGGGAGGGTATTTGAACAATGCCTGCGAAAGAATTGCAGTTAAAGTAGGATAATACGGTCCGGAAAATAATATACAAATGAGAATCAAAGCAACACTCATCGTTTTTCTGGGACTGGGAATTTTATTCAGTTCATTTCGTCAGGAAACAAAAAGTAAAAATGGGATTTCCTCTTATGAACTTCCGTCAATTCATGCAACCACATTGTTGTCTGACACAACAAAACTGGATAAGGAAACCGGACTTGTAGTGGATGAAAATCTATACATGGTGAAGGCGCAATGCACAGGCTGCCATTCCACAAAGCTGATCAGTGCTAATCATTTCACCCGCGATGGCTGGAAACAAAAAATCCGATGGATGCAGGCAAACCATAATCTTTGGGATTTAGGAGAAACCGAAAAACAGGTACTGGATTATCTGGAAAAAAATTATCCTCCGCAGCAAATGGTTTCGCGCCGCACGCCGTTGAAAGATATTAAATGGTATGATTTGAAATTAAAGTAATTTATTCTGCAAAGATATCACCTACCAACATTTCGAAACCTGGCAGCACAGAGGAAGTTATTATTTCTTCCTCTATAAAAGGTTTCAGACCAATGTATTTGCCCTCATCATTCAGGATGTAAACAAGTACTAAGTGTTAAGTAGAATTTACCAGCCAATATTCCTTGACGCCGTTTTCTTCGTATACCTCAAACTTTTCCTTCATTTCCATCTTGGAATTTCCAGGTGAAAGAATTTCAATAATAAGGTCCGGCGCGCCAATACAGCCCCGATCATCCAATATTTCCAGATCACAAATCACACAAATATCAGGCTGTACTACCGTATAAACCTGAGTTGGGCTCACTTTCCTTTTCAACGGAGATAATCTGACATCAAATGGTGCCATAATATGCCTTACAGGTCGTCCGCTGTAAAAAGTTATATACTGCAACACCCAGTTTAAAAGAAATATCCTGGTGACGTCTGGCAGGAGCAGGCGACATTTTGAATATTTTCCCTTTAATTATTTCCAAACGCTCTTCAAATGTCCATTGAAGGTAATCTGCGTAGGTATAAGTACCATCCATGTCAAGCTCGTCAAAGGTCATAGGCTGATGGAATAATTTGTTTATTCAAAGATAAACAAAACTCAACAAGTCTCTGGCAGCGAAGTATTCCTTACCTTTGCAGTCCAAACTTTTTAGTATCAATGCGCGTGCCAATTTTCAAAATTTCAAGTTACAGAGTATTAGTTCATTATCTTATTGTGTTTTCCCTATTGCCAGGATTGCTGTCTTTGAAGCAAAAAGAACAACCTGTTGATAAGAATAAAGGAATTGTTAAATCCAGCACTTTACCCAGTCCACTGAAAGCAGAAGTGATCGGTATTCAGGATGGAGATACCATTGAAATGAAATTTATTTTTGATGGCAAAAAGGCTGGTTTACGCCAGGGAAAGGCTGTCAGAATTCGCTTTTTGCATATTAATTCGCCGGAACGCGGAAAGCCATTTTATAAAGTTGCCAAGCAGTATACTTCTGAAAAATGTTTTCATAAAATTGTTACCATAAAACATAACGGTGAATTTGACAGATACGGAAGACTTTTAGGTGAAGTAATTTTACCTAATGGCTCCGTGCTTAACAAGGAACTGGTTCAGCGAGGTCTGGCGATCCATTTCAAAAAATATTCTTCAAGTCAGGAATATGCTAATCTTGAAATTAACGCACAAAAGAAAAAGCTGGGAATATGGAGTATTCAGTAATTTCAGATTAGCATAGTGATACAAACGATGAATTCAGCTGCACTTTTCCAGATCTTATATCAGCATGACGTACTTTTTCAAGTGCCGGGAGAGATTATTACAGCGTCCGAAATACAGGAAGATCCCCATGAAATTATCAATAAATCTGAACCAACTAATCCAAATATTGAACCTCCAACACTGAAACAAACAGTTTCAATTCCTGTTTCAACTGATACAGAAGAAGCGGTTCAACAACCAAAACCAGCTATCCCCCAAACCCAGTTCCCTGTTTTAAATCATAAAGTCCTCATACTGATTGATGAACCAAAACAACACGAAATGCTTGTGTCGGAGGCTTTATTTTTGGATAATGTTTTGAAAGCTGTCGGACATTCTTCGGAAAATTCTGATATACTTAATTTCAGTTTTCTTTCAGGACCGGATGCAAGAAGTGTTCTCTCGGAGAAGCGCATCAATTATTTCATCACGTTTGGAGTTCCCTTGATAAAACTGCATCTCGACCTTCTGCTCCCGCCTTATACCCCAAAACAAGTGGAAGGAATATGGTTTTTACTCACCGACCCACTTCCAGTCATAGAAGCAGATCGTGATTTAAAGAAAAAACTCTGGACTGCATTGAAACAAATGTTCCCAAAACCCTAGTTTCTAGTCCTTTACGACACTAAATCACCGGTCATCACAATAATATTGGACACTTGCCAGTTTTGATGGATACTTGCGGACTAAAACCATGAAAAACTTATGGGAAAATTCACTGAACGTATCTCCAACTGGTTCCGTTCTTCCGACAACGACCAAGAAATTTTTTACGACACCAATCCAGAATCAACAATAGAAGCTCCCTCCGGCTTCAAAGACACCATGCCCCAAAATACACAGAATTTACCTGTTCCATACCCGACAGGAGTTAACAATAATTTCACTCAGCCTGAGAAAAATCCTGGCTTGCCAGTCAAAAGCGATGTAGCGATTCCATATTGGTTGCAAGACGAAGATACCCTTCGTGACGAAGGCGTTCTTTTTGGATTATCAGAATCCGATCCAACGGAAAAAACGGATATCATCCATAAATACTTTTCACACCTGGCAGCGGAACATTTGAGCAGCATCGAACAGCACAACGAACGCATCCAGGAACTGAATTTATTTCTTGGACAAAAGAATAATCGTTCCGAAGAGCTTAATGGAAAACTCAGAAATCTGGTAACTTCCGGCCCCAATGATGATCACCATTTGCCCCGCACACTCATTGGCCTGATGCTATCCATAGCGATGTGTACCGGCAACTTTTTTCTGATCAGAGAATCTCTGAAACCCACTTTTGCCGAAAGTTCATGGATCGCCCTGGGTATTTTCCTGGCTGGTATGTTCAGTTTGTTTGGCCGGATTTCAATATTTCACGATACCGAATCCCGCGTTTCCTGGCGTTCATTGCTAGAAGAAGTTGGTTTACCGTTTGCAGCAGCGCTATTTGTTTTTGCCAATGCTTTGCCTTTTCAAGGCGCCTGGCAGGCCATTGCACTTTTTGTGTTCGTGTTTTTCCTGTTTCTTTTTGCAGGAAAGTTGCTGCTGAGCAACGTAACTGTTTTAAGAAACGACCTGCTTGTTTTGTTCAACGGCAACCGTATTCGTAAAGAATTTGCTGAAAATTCGGAAAACTGGGAGAATGAAATTCAGATCTTAAAAGAAGAAATTGATGAATTACGCGTCAAAAAGTGGCAAGTTTTACGAGAACAAGGCCAGTCTGAAACAGAGCGAGACCGTATCTATGCAAGACGTGATATGTTGATCAAACTCTTTGAAAGCGAGTTTTTTCTGGCAAGACGTATGAAAAATCAGCTTAGCAAAAAACAATTACAGGAGATAAGAACAAGTGCGGAATAATTTTTGCGCATCACATCGAATGTTATAAAACTCAAATATTATGGACGAACAAAACAGCGACTATCAACACGGCTACGCAAGCGGCCTTGAAGGATTGGACCGCCAGGTTTATGAAGCGTATTTATCGAGTAATGTCAGCCACGACTGGGTACTGGATCGTCTGAATCAAAAGCGGACTGAACTTGATGCATTAAAAAATAAAAGGCAGGAAACTATACAGATTCATAAGCAATCGTATGACAAGCTTCAGGATCAGGTGATGGGTGTAAACCACAGCGCGAAAAAAATCAAAGATCTTGACACTTCCATCTGGAATATTGGCCAGGAGACGGAACAATTGCTGGATAAAAGGAAAGAATCAGCACCCTATTATTCGTTGGTAGCTGGCCTTATTTTTCTCGTTGCGGGTATTTCATTTATCGCCGGTGACCTTATTATTTCCCATGAGATTGTTGCTTATGCTCTGAATATTCGCAACCCAAACGAAGCATGGGCTTTCGCGATTGGTTTGGCCATGTTATCTGTTTTGTTAAAACCTGCCTACGACCGACTGATTGAGGAACCCTATCAAAAGGAAGGTACTGAGAAGGCCAAAAGTCGTTACGCAAAATTCAAATTGATCTTATCAGTTTTTGCGATCGTTACACTGATCATTCTGGGTTGGTTTCGTTATGAGGCATACCGAACCGACAAATTGAAAGAGGCGATTAATAAGTCAGTGAAAGGATTGCAATTGAATGCGGTTGACCCGATGACCGGTGCTCCGATTAACAGCCCGGAACTTACGAATAAAATAGAACAGGCACTTCGCAACTCCGATCAGTTAAATCTTGATTTAGTGAACAGTCCCTGGGCACTATTGTCTTTTGTCATGAGTGGAGTCCTTTTTGCAATTGCTGGTGCAGTCTCGCTCGGAATGGCATTGCCCGTATTGCAGGGTTTCTGGATGCGATGGTTACAGATTGATCCTAAACTATGGCGGTTAAGAAGACGTAAGAAAAAAATAGAAAAGCAATTAGACGAGCTGCAGGTAACCTTAACCCAACAACTTGCTCAGAAAAATATTCTGGAAAACGATATTGCGGTATTGCCTACCTGGGAGGAATTAAAACAGGAAGAAGTGGATATCCGCACTGAAATCGAAAATCTGGAAGAAGAAAGGAAACTTGCCCTTACCGATAGTCGGATCCAGTCTTTCGGAGACGGGTATGCCCACGGACAAGTTACCCGTGATATCATGACGGAAGAGGAATATGAACATTGGAGAAACGGACATATGACGGTATCCAATCTTGCATTACGCGCAAAGTCGAATCCTTCTGACAGGGCAGTTACCCGTTCAAAAAGTTCAGGAATGCGTCCTCATCAGGCGCTACGGAAAGCAATCTCTGATAAATTCGATGAAGACAATTCATTGTGATTTTCGTAAATTCGGCTTTGATTTGACTATTTAACTCTAAAATGCTTCAAAGTCCCCGTTTAGATATTGTTCCGTGCGACGACACACTTTTTGATGCGATAAGAATGGGCAACAGTGTCCTTGGTCGTGTTATGGGCGTTAATGTTCCAAAAAAATGGACTGAATTCCGTGACACTTTTACGCCTTCTTACCATCGTTGGAAGGCACACCCACCTCTTCGTCTCTGGTGGGTTTATTTAATTATATACAAACCTGACAACATACTTATAGGCTCCTGCGGGTATAAAGGCGAGCCGGATTCTAATGGAATGGTGGAAATCGGTTACGAAATTACGCCTTCCCATCGTGCAATGGGACTAGGTACTGAAACCGCCCGCGCACTTTTGGAACATGCGTTTACGCAAAGTGGCGTTTTAAAAGTAGTTGCGCACACACTGGCGGAAGAAAATGCTTCCGGACACATCCTGGAAAAGCTTGGTTTTGTGAGAACTGACGATGTGAAAGACCCTGACGAAGGTCCATTATGGCGCTGGGAAATTTCGAAGAGATAAACAATTTGTTGCTTTATATTACATTGTAGTATGTTTTTCGTTAGGATTACCAGGAAAATAAATTGGACAGATTCAATAATAATTTGTCTCAATTGTTTAACTTAAAATCCTGAAAGCGACATCATCAACTTTTTGCGATAGAACTCATGATTGCCATATCCAAAGAAACGTATCCCTGGTTGAAATTTTATACGCCGGGAGTGCCTTACGAAATAGATCCAGACGCCTACTCATCTCTGATCGAACTGCTGGAAACCGGTTTCAGACTATTTAAAGATAGGCCGGCATATGCAAACATGGGTAAAGAGCTCAGCTTCCGAAAGCTTGATGAGCATTCCAAAAATTTCGCTGCCTATCTGCAAAGTCTGGGTTTAAAGAAAGGTGACCGGATTGCTATCCAAATGCCCAATCTTTTGCAATATCCCGTAGCGATGTTCGGTGCATTACGAGCCGGACTGGTCGTTGTAAATACGAATCCGCTGTATACACCAAGGGAAATGCAACATCAGTTCAAAGATTCGGGTGTAAAAGCGATTGTGATTCTTGCCAATTTTGCTGCCCATTTGGAAAAAATTATTGATAACACAGAAATTGAACATGTTATCATCACGCAAATTGGTGATCTGCTCGGTTTCCCAAAAAAGGTTATTGTCAACACAGTGGTTAAATATGTCAAGAAAATGGTACCGGCTTATCATATTTCAAAAGCCGTTTCATTTTCCGAGGCACTTTCACTCGGGTCTGGCCTGAATTATCAAAAACCTGCTGTTTCCAATATTGACATTGCTTTTATCCAATACACTGGCGGAACTACGGGGGTTTCAAAAGGCGCTTTATTGACGCATCGTAATCTGATTGCAAATGTGGAAGCGAATAGTGCCTGGCTCAAACCGATCATGACGAATATGGAAGCTCCAATTTTTGTAGCTGCGCTTCCGTTGTACCACGTTTATGCCCTGACAGTTAATGCTTTGTCCGGCATCAAAATCGGAGCGATGAACGTTTTGATTACCAATCCGCGTGATATGAATGCATTTATTTCCGATCTGAAAAGCTATAAAATAAATGTCTTTACAGGCGTCAATACCATGTTTAACGGTTTGATGAACAATCCAAAATTCAGCGAGATTGATTTCAGTGCATTGAAAGCAACTTCTGCGGGAGGTATGGCATTGCAAAAAATTGTTGCCGAAAAATGGCTGGCTGCAACGGGATGCGCAGCAACGGAGGGTTATGGACTTTCTGAAACGTCACCTGTTTTGTCGTCCAATTTGCTCGTTGGTGAAAACCGTATCGGGACAATTGGTATTCCCTGGCCCAGCACCGCCATGCGGATTTTGCGGGAAGACGGCTCCTGGGCCAATCTTGGAGAAGTGGGTGAAATATGTGCAGCAGGCCCACAGGTTATGCTTGGATACTTTAACCGGCCGGATGAGACAGCACAAGTTATTTTTGAACAAGACGGAATGCGCTGGTTCAAGACCGGGGACTTAGGATATGAAGACGCTGACGGTTATTTCAAAATCGTGGACCGCAAAAAGGATATGATCCTGGTGTCCGGATTTAACGTTTATCCAAACGAACTGGAAGACGTTGTGGCACAATGCCCGGGAGTTTTGGAAGTCGCCTGTGTCGGGATTCCTGACGATAAATCCGGGGAACTTGTCAAACTTTTTATCGTCAAAAAAGACCCTGAACTCACCGAGGAGCAGGTGAAAGCATACTGCAAAGAAAATCTTACACCTTATAAATGTCCAAAGAAAATCGAGTTCCGGACAGAGTTACCAAAAACAAACGTAGGTAAAATTTTGCGTAGAGCTTTGCGGGAGGAAGAAATGGCGAAGCTGAACAAATAGAAGTTACAAATATCAACCTTTAGATCTACAGGCAGATTTAATTAATTAGAGAAATTCTGTAAATTGCTTTACATGTCAACCTTTTTGGCATTTTGAAGCTCACTGATAAATATTCAGCATGGTACAAACAGTAATTACTCCGCAAAAGACGAGTTTTGATATGTCAGTTTCATTGCCAGCAGATTACGTTGGTAAGGAAGTCCATGTACTTTTTTTCTTAGATGAAGAAGTGAAGACCACTACTGCATCAATTAGTCCAAAGAAGAAACCCTCAGACTTTTTTGGTACCCTGAGTGTGGAGGATGCAAATAAGCTACATCACTATATTACTCAAAGTCGGAATGAATGGGAGAGAAATTCATAATTGATACTAATGTCCTGATCGATGCTCAAACAAAAAGGTTTCCTGAGACGGGCTTAAATTTTCTAGCCAGCATAATTAATGAAGATTTCATTGTTTCTTTTATTACCTATATCGAATTTCTAGGATACAAGGAAGCAACCCAGGCAACAAAGGACTTTATTTGTCTCGCAAAAGTTATTGAAGTTAATAAACTGATTATCGAAAACTGTATTTTGCTTCGAACAGCACAAAATATCAAACTTCCTGATGCAATAATTGCAGCTACTGCCCTCTCTTTGAATTATACTTTGATCACCAATAATGATAAGGATTTTAGTAAAATATCAAATTTGAAGACAATCAATCTTTACAGATTATAAAACAGACTACTTATTGATTGATTCATAATTTTAATTGGCTTTCGACTCTTTTCCAACATTAAGTATCCATTAATTTACAATGAATTCCTGCTCAAAGGCTAATTTTACTCTCGGTTTATGTATATTTAACCAAAGAATAACTCAACCTTATAGAGTAACTTGCTATGAATCTACACAGAAAAACACTTGTATTACTGCACGGCCATGGCGTTGATGATGCAATTTGGGACAATATTGATGCTTCGATAAATGAATATTACACGGTCATAAGACCAAATATTTCCCTCTTCACTTTTTGTCATACAGTTGAAGAATATGCTGATGAATTACATCGCCTTCTCACCAACGCAGTGATTGAGAAATGTACACTGATCGGTCATTCCATGGGAGGTTATATTGCGCTGGCCTTTGCTGAAAAATATCCTGAAATGCTCGAAGGTTTTGGACTGTTTCATTCTACTGCTTACGCCGACGACGAATCTAAAAAACATCAGCGCAACCAGACAATTGATCTGCTCCGGAACTACGGAACAGAAATGTTTTTAAAAAATACGGCTGCTAATTTATACGGAGACAGATTTAAAGAACTTAATCCGAACAAGATTAAAGAGCATATCGAACGTTATGGAAAACTTCCAGCCGAAGCATTGATCACCGGGATTAATGCGATGCGTGAACGACCTGATCGTACAGCAGTTTTAGCTGCGATGCCTTTCCCTGTTTTATTCATTATCGGTATGCAGGATAAACTTATTCCTTTTGAAAGTTGCATAAGCCTTTCGGATTATCCGAAACAGAGTTATCCATTTATTTTGGCTGAGGCTGGTCACATGGGCATGGTGGAGAGGCCCGATGCATCTGCCCGTATGATAAGTTGGTATATGGATAAAATATAATTTTCAGAAATTCAGATTATCTTTATCAAAAACAAGTCAGTGTTCGTTATCTCAGACAGACCACTGACTTGTTTCCTTATCACGTTATGCAAAAAACTATTACAACATTTCTGTTTCGGAAAAGCTGGGCGCTTTTAATCTGGAGCTTACTTCTTTTTACCGCTTGCAGCGACAATGATAATCCTGTTGACCCAACGCCGGTAGCGGAAAATAAATATTTAAAAGAGAGTGCATTTTTAAAAGACTTGTCAAAAGAGGAAATTACGAAAGAAGTTGCCACCACGAGTCCTCTATTAGTATCTTATGTCAAGAACCCGGTGAAGGTTTATAAGATTACCTACAAAACTACGAATACAGACGGAGCTGAAATTACAGCATCAGGGGCGGTAATCATGCCGGTGTCAGACCAGCCACTTTCAATGATCAGTGTGCAGCATGGAACGATAACATCGGATGCCGGCGCACCATCCAATTTTCAACCGGGCTCAGAAGCTGCTTCATTTGGAACATTGTTTGCTTCGCTGGGCTACATTATTGTTTATCCTGATTACATCGGGTATGGGGCATCTAAAGATCTTCCTCATCCGTATGAACACCGTGCAAGCCTGGCTTCTTCTACGCTTGATATGCTGCGGGCGGCAAAAGAATTAATTAAAGGGCAAACAGCTGTTAAATGGAATGATAAACTTTATCTGGCAGGTTACTCTGAAGGTGGCTATGCTACCATGTCTTTACAGAAAAAAATTGAAGAAGAGGCATCGTCAGAATTTAATCTGAAAGCATCAAGTTGCGGAGCTGGCGCATACGACAAAACTGCTTTTATGAAATACGTTGTAAACAGCTCAACAAACAGTGTTGCGTCCTATAATTCTCTTTATTTATGGGTATTACTGACTTACGATCGCATTTATAAACTGAACCAGCCGACGACTTATTATTTTAAGGAACCATTTGCTGCACAAATAGCTCAGCTCGGAATTCAAAACCCGATCAATGTTAGTTTTAATACCATACTAACAGATTCATTTAAAAAGGCTTTGAATGATGGAACGGATACAGGTTTTATTAAGGCAATAAATGATAACGATGTATACAACTGGAAGCCAAAAACGCCTACCCGCCTATATCACGGTGACGCCGATCCATTGGTATTTTACTTCAATTCAGTCAATGCTTTTAACGCCATGAAAAAACTTGGCGCAGCTGATGTAGAGCTTATAACAATCCCTGGTGGGACACATTCGTCATCGATTACAACTTTTCTAGCCGGAACCTTACTTTTCTTCCAGGATTCCAGATATCAGTAAAATATTACCTTTTCAATCAATTTGTTCTTTCAAAGGAATATGGTTGTTTCGAAAACTTCTTATTTCTCTCTTTTACAAAAACGGTTCGAAATGAACCGGAACCTGGCTATGCGATGTTGCTTGTTTATAAAATGACATTATAAATTCACATCACATTTTATAATTTACTGCATGTCCGCACTTCTTGATTTAGTAGGCAATACCCCATTGGTGGAATTAAACCGTATTAATCCGAATCCAAACGTTAAACTTTACGGTAAACTTGAAGGCAATAATCCAGGAGGCAGTGTCAAAGACCGCGCTGCTTACAGTATGATAAAAGGAGCTTTGGATCGTGGTGAAATTAAGCCCGACACCAAGTTAATTGAGGCAACAAGTGGTAATACGGGCATTGCACTGGCGATGATCGCCAGATTGTTTGCCATTGAAATAGAACTGGTAATGCCGAAAAATTCAACCAGGGAGCGGGTTTTGACTATGGAAGCTTTCGGCGCAAAAGTGACATTAATTGACACGATGGAAGAATCCCGCGACTATGCAGAAGAAAAAGCAAAAAATGGTGATTTTTTTATGCTGAACCAGTTTGCAAATCCTGATAATTGGAAGGCACATTACAATACAACGGGCCCTGAAATATTCCGCGATACCAATAAAGAAGTAACTCATTTTGTTTCTTCTATGGGTACAACGGGTACTATCATGGGCGTTTCCCGCTATTTAAAAGAACAGAATGAAAATATCCGGATTGTAGGATGCCAGCCAACAGATGGTTCGAGTATCCCTGGAATCCGTAAATGGCCAGAAGAATATCTTCCAAAAATATTTGATAAAAATCGTGTCGACCGGGTGATTGAAGTTACTCAGGAAGACGCTACATTCATGACGCGGCGCCTGGCAAAAGAAGAAGCAATTTTTGCAGGAATGAGTAGTGGAGGTGCCGCCTGGGCTGCCGTTAAACTGGCAAAAGAACTTGAATCCGGAACAATCGTATTTATAATCTGCGATCGCGGCGACCGGTATCTTTCGAGCGATTTGTTCGGGTAAGTAATCAGCCGTCGGCAATTAGCTTTCGGCTTTGAAGTAGAGAGTTTTAAATTCTCAAAAACCAAGTTGGCTTTCAGCGGCCAATCAATAGCCGACCGCCGAAAGCCCATTGCCAGATCAGAACCAGGCTGCTCCCAGATTTCTGAAAGGCCAGGGAATAGCTGCCAAAATAATAATCAGCGCCATGGCATAAAAGTAAAGAATGGTGCGATGTTTGTCAGCTCCGGCTAACTTTTTCGAGCGAACGCGCCCAACTGTAATCAGCACAATAGCGATTACCATCATGAAAACGTGCTCGATCGTATAGAATCGGATGACCTTGTTACTGATCTCGCCAAAGTTCACCAGCGGGCTCATCGTATAAAGCACCAATCCAATCAACAATTGTGTATGTGTAGCAATCAGTGCAAATAAATAAACTTTGCTATCGCCTTGCTTGTTATTCTGCCAGTTTGAGTAAGCGACTATAACGGCTGCAATCAATAATCCTAGGACAACGTAACGTAAGCCCGAATGGGCACGTATAAGAGCGTTCATATTTAAAACGGGTTATGGTGAATCGTACGCCTGCAAAGGTAATTGCGAATTGAGCATATCACAACAATTGATGTAACTGAAATGATAATAGTTAACGATTAATTTTTAAAGCGCGATATTTACGCAAGTTTTTCAAATTGAAACAAAAATAAAGCATGATCCTTTTTAATATCACTGTGAATATCAGCCATGCCGCTGAAAAAGATTGGTTAAAATATATGAAGGAAGCCCATATTCCGGCCATTATGGCCACCGGGTTACCAGTTGAAACCAAGTTATTAAGGCTCCTTACGGAAATCGAAAACGAAGGTGCGACCTACACAAACCAGTTTATTTTCCGAACCATGGAAGATTTCATGGCCTACCAGACCGAGTTCCAGGCAGACTTGCAAGAACGGCATCATGAAAAATTCAACGGTCAATATGTTTCTTTCAGGACACTTTTGGAGGAAGCCTGAGAGGATCTTGCCAAATAATTGAACCGAAAAAGTTTTTAAACAAAACCTTAACATTCGCTTGACATTACGGTAATCTTTCTCTTTATTTAGTATACCGTAAGTCTTCGAAATCTTTTGGGAAGAAATGGCGGTTTGGAATTTGCAACGTGAGATGCGAGCCGCTTTAGTAACCAGAAGAATTTTCAAGGCCCGGTTGGAAGTAATGTTTTACCATAAAACTTAAGTGCTTATGAGACTGCAAATGCAAGCAATTCACTTCGACGCTGACCCAAAATTGTTGACATTTATTCAACAAAAAATGGATAAACTCGATACTTTTTACGATAAAATCACAAGCGGTGAAGTATTTCTTAAATTGGACAAGAGTGATAACGCCAAGTTACATACTAAACTTCTCGAAGTAAAAATATACGTCCCCGGTGGAACAATGTTTGTGCGGGAACAAGGGACAACGTTTGAAGAGGCGACGGATTTAGCGATTGATACCTTAAAAATGCAGGTAAAAAAGTTTAAAGATAAGCGGAACAAGGCAAGGGCTCCAAAAATAACGGATGGAGTTTTACAAGCGGACGAAGTGACCGCTATAACGGAGGACATAGAAGAATAAAATCATATAGGTAAAACAAAAGAAGGCTGCCATGAGGTAGCCTTCTTTTGTTTTAAAGCAATTACTAAACCGACTTGGACAGATCACTGAATTAACCGATTTTTGCCAAAAATATAAACGTAACTTATTTATGAATATTGAACCTGTTGTTAATGCCACCTTCGATCATCCTTTCCGATTTTCACAGGATCAGGTTGTACAATTTGCAGAGCTGACTGGCGATAATAACCCGCTTCACCTGGACGCGGAATATGCTGCAACGACAAGTTTTAAACGCCCGATCATCCATGGAATGCTGGGTGCAACAGTTTTCACAAAAGTTTTGGGAACTGAGTTTCCGGGATTTGGTTCGATCTATCTGAAGCAAACAGTGGAATTTTTAAGGCCCATGTTTGTAGATACAGAATACAAAGCTGTTTTTACAATTAAAACCATTGATCCGGTAAAACATATTGCTGAGATATCAACTGAAATTGTTGACAGCACTACAAAGAAAGTAGTGACAAGAGGTATGGCTACAATGATAAACCAGGAGAAATTCTAAACAAAAATAGCCCGATTAAAACCGGGCTTTTTTGTAAACCGGATAACCAGTTACTTATTCGCCTTCATTCTTTTTATTCTGTACTTCCGAACGGATTTCCTGAGCCAAAGTTTTTAGCTCTTGCATTCCTTTGCGCACACGCGTTCCGGCAGCCTGGTTCGCTTTATTGTAAAACTTATCGAAATCGCCTTCAAGCGACAGGATCAAATCTTTAACTTCATCAAATCTTGCCATGTTTTTGTTTGTTTTTAGTTAAAATGCCTCTAACACGCTAGAAACGCATGTTTTGCCCGAAATTTAACAATTAAAAGCATTACCGCAACCCTAAAAACAAAAAAAAACAATACAATAATCCAATTTAGCAACCAGTAACCATATAACTAATTAATTATCAATTAATTACGTTAAATAAATATTTTCCTGATTACCTATAAAAAAAGAGGACATTTCGCTAAAAACGTCCTCTTAACTCAATAGGCAATGATTTTGCTATTCGGCAACCTCCTGAACATCTTCAATCTGATAGACTCTGTTCTTCAACTTATCAGCAAGAGTTGTAAATGCTTCCAGCGTATATTCTACATCCTCCAACGTATGAGCTGCTGTTGGGATAATTCGTAACATAATCTGTCCCTTTGGAACGACCGGGTACACAACAATCGAACAGAAAACACCCATATTTTCGCGTAGATCACGAACCATTCGGGTTACTTCCGGAACTCCACCTTCGCTATGAAGAAAAACAGGTGTAACAGGTGATTGGGTTTCTCCGATATTAAACCCGCGGCTTCTCAGACCGTTTTGCATAGCCGCGACATTCTCCCATAATTTGGTACGAAGCTCAGGCATTGTTTTGATCATTTCAAGTCGTTTTCTGCATCCTTCCACGTAAGGCATGGGTAGTGCCTTTGCATACGTTTGAGAACGCATGTTGTATTTCAGATACATAATGATCTCAGGATCATCAGAAGCGATAAATGCGCCAATGGCCGCCATCGATTTCGCGAATGTAGAAAAGTAAAGATCTACTTCTTTTTGAACGCCAAACATTTCATGAACACCTGCACCCGTTTCACCCATTGTTCCGAATCCGTGCGCATCGTCAACCAACAGTCGGAACTCATATTTTTTCTTTAATTCAACGATGGATTTTAAGTCTCCCACTTTACCGGACATCCCGAAAACACCTTCCGTGATTACGAGGACACCACCGCCTTTTTCATTTGCCGCCTTTGTTGCGCGGATCAGGTTTTTTTCAAGGCTAGCCATATCATTATGGTTAAACTTGTAATACTGACCCATTTTTGCTTTGTGCAAACGAATCCCGTCGATCAGACATGCATGAGATTCAGCATCGTACACAATCACATCGCGGTGATCACAGATACACTCAATGGCCGACATCACGCCCTGGTATCCGTAATTCAGCAAAAACGCATCCTTTTTACCAACAAATTCAGCCAGCTCTTTTTCAAATACTTCATGCAGCGTTGAATTACCTGACATCATACGTGCACCCATCGGATAAGCTAATCCCCATTTCGCCGCAGCTTCAGCATCAACCTTACGCACTTCCGGATGATTCGCCAGACCCAAATAGTTATTAAGGCTCCAGTTTAAAACTTCACGCCCCATGAAACGCATTTTGGGACCCAGATCACCTTCCAACATTGGAAATGAAAAATAATGATGGCTGTTCAGCATTTTTGCCGGTGTTCCGATGGGGCCTGAGTTATTGTGCAGTTTCTCAAAAATATCCACTCTCTCTTTATTTATGTGGGTAACAACTTGTAATTTATGTTAGATAAATGCAAAAATAAAAAAAATTACAATACATTAAGTATAAACCTTATATTCAAGGAATTGTAAAATGTCGAAATATAAAATACTACTTTCATATTTTGTATTAATTTCATATAACTTCTTGCCTCATAGTGATCTGATTACATGTCTGAAATTAAAAAAATTCTGGTTGCCAATCGTGGCGAAATTGCCATGAGAATACTGCGTACAGCACGCGAGATGAATATTGCCACAGTCGCGATATTCAGCGAAGCCGATCGTAATGCGCCTCATGTCCGCTATGCAGACGAGGCAGTTTGTGTAGGTCCGGCTCCTTCAACTGAGTCCTATTTAAATACAAAAAAAATTTTAGAAGTTTGCCGCCAACTTAAGGTTGATGCTATTCATCCTGGTTACGGCTTTCTTTCGGAAAATGCTGACTTCGCGAGAAAAGTAAGAGAAGCTGATCTCATTTTTATTGGTCCCTCGCCAGAAGCTATTGAGATTATGGGTAGCAAATTGGCCGCAAAACAAGCCGCTTCACGCTACAATATCCCGATGGTACCCGGAAGTGCCAATGCTATCGATGACCGCAGCGAGGCAAAACGTATTGCCGCTGAAATTGGTTACCCGATTTTGATCAAGGCAAGCGCCGGCGGTGGAGGAAAAGGGATGCGTGTTGTTGAGTGTGAAACAGAATTTGACGAGCAAATGGACCGCGCTGTCAGTGAAGCAATTTCGTCTTTCGGTGATGGAGCTGTTTTTATTGAAAAATATATAACATCTCCCAAACACATCGAAATTCAGATACTTGGCGATCAGCATGGCAATATCATCCATTTATTTGAACGCGAATGCTCCATACAACGTCGACATCAGAAAGTGGTTGAAGAAGCTCCGTCAATTTCCATAACACCCGCCATACGTGAAGAAATGGGCCGTTGCGCGATTGATGTCGCCCGCTCCTGCGGATATTATGGAGCAGGAACGGTAGAATTTATTCTGGATGAAAATAAAAAATTTTATTTTCTGGAAATGAATACCCGATTGCAGGTTGAACATCCGGTTACCGAATTGATAACGGGTGTTGACCTGGTCAAGCAAATGATTTTTATTGCAGAAGGAAGGCAATTGACATTTAAACAAGAAGCATTGCAACTCAAAGGCCATTCCATTGAAGTAAGAGTTTATGCAGAGGATCCGGCAAATAATTTCTTACCCGATGTCGGCACGCTCCGAAGATATATCAGACCGCAAGGAAATGGCATAAGGGTCGATGATGGTTTTGAAGAAGGGATGGATATTCCGATCTATTACGATCCCATGCTGGCAAAACTGATCACTTATGGACAAAACCGTGAAGAAGCTATTCAAAAAATGATCAGAGCCATTGACGAATACCATATTTCAGGCGTTCAAACTACCTTATCATTTTGCCGGTTCGTGATGCAGCATGAAGAATTCACTTCCGGACGGTTTGATACTAATTTTGTTAATCGTTTTTTTCATCCGGAATGCCTCAATTCCACTCAAAACGAGCCTGAAAAAGAACTTGCGGCAATAGTCACTGCCTATTTGACGCACCAGAAAACTCCGAAAAAAGCCAGTCAAACGGAAGTGCAAACAGATTCTTTGTCTAAATGGAAGACACAACGCTCAAAGGGCTATTAAAAAATAAGATTTTACTGGGAATTCTTCTCGCAAATTCATACTTTTGCGGTCTTAATTTTTTGCTATGTAAAATATTAAGAACTTGCGGGAATACTTATCTAAAAATTAAGTATCCATTGAAAGATTTATCCTTTATAAGTTAAGAGATTATTGTCCAGTAAGATATAGTTAATTGAACGTTCAGTAGTTATCCTATTTTTGAATAAAATTTTCGACCGCCCCATTTTTGTCTCACGACTTATCGACTTTCACCGATTTAACAAGCTATGAAGCTATCCGAATTTAAATTTGATCTTCCTCAAAGCCTGATTGCACTTCATCCTTCCGACCGCGGCGAATCGCGCCTAATGGTTGTCAACCGCGCAACAGGAGAAATTGAACATAAAATGTTTCCCGACCTGATCAATTATTTTGGTGACGGAGATGTAATGGCAATCAATGATACAAAAGTTTTTCCCGCTCGTTTATATGGCCAGAAGGAAAAAACAGGAGCTAAGATTGAAGTATTCTTATTACGCGAACTTAACCGCGAAATGCGTCTTTGGGATGTACTTGTAGATCCAGCACGTAAAATCAGAGTTGGCAACAAATTATACTTTGGTGACAGTGACCTTGTTGCTGAGGTTATTGATAATACAACTTCACGTGGCCGTACAATCCGTTTTTTATATGACGGAGATAACGACGAGTTTATGAAACTTGTTGACCAGTTGGGAGAAACACCACTTCCTCCGGAAATCATTTCCCGTCGTAAAGTTGAAAGTGCTGACCGTGACCGTTTCCAAACTATTTTTGCTGAACATATCGGAGCAGTAGCAGCGCCGACTGCTGGTTTGCACTTTACAAAAGCAATGATGAAACGTCTTGAGATTAAAGGCGTTAATTTTGCTCCTGTTACTTTGCATGTTGGTTTGGGCACATTCCGTACAGTAGATGTCGAAGATCTGACAAAACATAAAACTGATTCTGAAAACTATCGTATTACCCAGGGTAGTGCGGATATTGTAAATGCAGCCTTGGATGGCAAAAAACGTGTTTGTGCTGTAGGTACAACATCGCTTAAAGCCATCGAATCATCAGTCTCAGCAAGTGGACACCTTAAAGCTGTTGAAGGATGGACAGATAAATTTGTTTTTCCACCTTACGATTTCAAAATTGCAAATGCCATGGTATCTAACTTTCAGCTACCTGAGTCAATTTTATTAATGTCAGCTTGTGCATTTGGAGGTTTTGATCTGGTTATGAAAGCTTACGAAATGGCGATCAAGGAAAAATATAAATTCTTCACTTACGGAGATGCGATGCTGATCATCTGATCCTGGCATCAATAGAATTATTCTTGTCATTTATTAACATCTGAGCTCAGCTTTGTGTTGATAAATGACATTTTTTTGAAATACCGAAACAGTTTTTTTTATGCAGGAATATGTGATTATCGTGGCAGGTGGCTCAGGAAGCCGGATGAAAAGTGATATCCCTAAACAGTTTATTCCTGTAAACGGATTACCCGTTCTGATGCATACACTTAAAGCATTTAGAAATTACTCTGATAAAGTAAAGATAATTCTTGTCCTTCCGGAGGGTCAATTTGATTATTGGAAACAACTTTGTTACACGTTTGCTTTCACCGAAATCTATTCACTTGTAGCTGGTGGCGAAACGAGATTTCATTCGGTAAAAAATGGTCTGGATAGTATCATAGCTGATGACGACGCCTTTGTGGCAGTCCATGACGGCGTGCGGCCTGTGATTAGTAAAGAGATAATTTTGCAAAGTTTTCAAAAAGCGGCTCAGTTTGGTACAGCTGTGGTTAGCGTGGCACTAAAAGATTCCATCAGGATTATTGAGAATTCTGAAAAAAATACGGCGATGGACCGCTCCGCTTTCCGGTTAATTCAAACCCCGCAAACTTTTCGAATTGACTGGATGAAAAAAGCATTTACTAATCCATACCAGTCAAAGTTTACAGACTGCGCCAGCGTTCTGGAATTTCAGGGTTACCCAATTCATTTGACAGAAGGCTCCTATGAAAACATAAAAATAACGACTCCGGAGGATTTGAAATGGGCTGAGATTTATCTAAAAAATTAAGTTTAGCTGCCATTCATTGCTGCTCTATCTCAACCAGGGAAATCTGTCGCGGATAGTTAACATATAACTCGTTATCCTCATTCATACTATATCCCTCATTAAAATATTCCTTTGCCTTTTTAAAATACAAATCCGAATCAGGGTTTCCAATCGTCTTTAAGAGTTGTCCCAAAAAATAATTAGCCTCTGGTAGTTGGGAATAATATTTAAGACATTCTTTTAGATTTCTTTCAGCTTCAAGAAAATCCTTCTTTTCAAATTGCACTATCCCCAAATAAAGCAAAGAGTTAAAATGGATGTCATTGTCCTTTCCCCGGGTCTTTTGTTGTTCAATATCCTTCATAAACATTTTCTCCGCTTCCTCCAAAGCTCCTGTTTCAAGATAAGCCAAGCCGCAAAAAAATGAATAAGTATGGTCCATCACGCTAGCATTGGGCACAAGTTGCTCCGCTAACTGGAAGTCAATCAAAGCCTTTTCATAATTTTTCGTAAAAATACAGTGCAGAAATCCACGATATGCGATCCATCTTCTCGGATCCAGCTCTACCGCTCTGTCTTCCAGTTCGAACGCTTTGGCGTAATCTCCGCTTTTCAAATAGGGGATAGCTTTCTCCTGATAAGCATCGGCAATGTTGGGACAAATGGCGATCAGGCTGTCCCAGTTTGCTTCCCAATCCGGATGATTGTATCCAAATTTCCAAGCTTTTGTCGAGTATACTTCCAAAAGGCTATCCTGAACAACTTTTGAGCTGCAATCTATTTTTTGCTGTGAATGACTTGTTGTCGGAACAAGCAAAAAGCTAAGGAATAATATTAACAATTTCCCCATTTTTTATTTTGAATGAAATGAAAGAGACGTAGTTGATATTTTTAAGATTTTCTACCTGAATATTTGTCTTCCACAGTCGCATTGTTTTTAGGAAGGAGTACAAGTCATTCACAAATTCTTTTTGAAAATGAAAAGGCTTATAGTTTTCATCTGTTTGCTGCACTAAAACACGGCTCATAATACCTTCACAATCAATAATAAATCGAAAAGTAACATAGCCGCTACCGGAATGTATCCGTTCTTTCGACTTCATGAACGCTCTGGATTCAGT
This sequence comes from Dyadobacter sp. HNCC25DJ186, assembly GCF_056895235.1. Classification (NCBI taxonomy): domain Bacteria; kingdom Pseudomonadati; phylum Bacteroidota; class Cytophagia; order Cytophagales; family Spirosomataceae; genus Dyadobacter; species Dyadobacter sp. HNCC25DJ186. The sequence goes on along the minus strand of NZ_JBXHAS010000016.1, from coordinate 1,928 downwards.
CAATAAAAGCGAAGAAGAAACGGGATATTTGGCCTTTACCTGATAGTAAAATATTTGATATGGTGGCGCACACCCTGGGCTAAAAACCCGTGTGGTATCCATAAATTCTCCTTTTGAAGTAATATAATTTTGTCCAAAAAGACTTATGGATGACAGAAAAAAAGATAATGCAAAGGCAACTTTCATTTTCCACAGGATTAAGAGAATAGAAAGACTCGGGAAATCTGGTATAACAAAAAAATCGTCCGCTAAAATATGTGGTTTTAAGACGGTAACTTTACTATGGAAGTCACATTTATCGCAACATTCATCAAATGAATAAGTCAGATATTATACTAACCTTCGAACAAGATTAGTTTGATATCAGAAGGTTAAATACAATGTTTTTGCAAATCCGTTGCACCTCAGATTAGGTTGCTAAATTCTCAGTGTAATACTTTTCAATATCTCCTTATCTAAGTCAAAATGCTTAATATCATAAGCTGACTCAACCTAACGTAGAAATCAGAATAAATTTTACTTTTATATGAAATACGGGTAAATAATTGTACTTTAATCAGCCTATCATAAACCCAATCGTTGCATGGCAAATTTTTTGAACAATCTTAGGTTATACTTTGGCGTATGCCGCAGAGTTGGTTCCACCCTTACGGTCGGCATGTTGGACAAAAATCGAAGAAACAACCTTTTGGCCCTTTATAACCATTACGAAAATAAAGATAGCCAACAAGATATCACACCCGTTGATCCTTTTATACTTCCTAAAACCGATGTATTTGAATTGTTTGGAAATGACAATGCTCAATATGAGGGAGTTTATGAATGTGGTTTTGGACATACCACCGAATTTGAATTAAAAGTCATAAGTAACCTTGTCAAAAAATTCAATCCGCACAGTATTTTCGAAATCGGTACTTTCCAGGGGAGAACAACATTGAACATGGCTTTGAACATACAAGATAATGCTATCATCACAACTTTGGATTTGCCGAGTGAAGGATTGAGCTCAACTGCTATGGAAATTGAAGAGGGGGAAATAAGATATGTAAAAAAAGATGTATCGGGAGAAAGATTCATAGGGCATCCGATGGCAAAAAAAATTACGCAGGTTTTTGGAGATTCGGCTACTTATTCCTTCGCCAATTATCAGAATACAATTGATCTCGCTTTCATTGATGGATCACATGCCTATGAATATGTTTTAAATGATAGCAAGAAGATTTATTCAACTATGCGTCCGGGAGGACTTATTATTTGGCATGATTACACCAATTGGGAGGGTGTATGGACTGCTTTAAATGAGTTATATCTTTCAGATTCAAGATTTAAAAACATTGAGCACATAGGAGGAACTAGCATCGCAATTTTGAAAGTTTAGATTTGACGTTAAAAGAAATACAGTTCCATAGTAACTCCTTATGTCAAAAATAATAGAATGATCAAAAAAAGACCATTTTCTTTTTGAGAATGGTCTTTTTTGATCACAAAGTATGGTGAGAGATAAACATGCTTGTATCTCATTTTATCACTTTACAGAGTGTCATTGTAACTCTGATCTATAAAGTTTAGGAATCAGATAATAAGTTTTCTCTTCATAAAGTGAACAACCCAAAGGCCTATGCGGCGCAGTATCGCCGGCGGTTCTGCCCGGACTTGCGATTAACCTGGCGCGCGCAGCCTGGGAAGCGACGAATAACGCAAAAAAATCCCATCTCTTATGAAGACGGGATTTTTTTGATTGTAATGGTATTGTGGCGACTAGACTGCGCGCCCCGCCTACTTTACCAGGTCGGGCCGCGTAGGTTTGACCGCGTCGCGCTGACCCAAGTATTATCGGCGGTTCAGGTCGGGCTTTCGACCAAGCTGGCGCAGCATGGAAGAGGTCAACAACGCAAAAAAAGACCATCCTTTTGAGATGGTCTTTTTTG
>NZ_JBXHAS010000015.1:0-99763 GCF_056895235.1 Dyadobacter sp. HNCC25DJ186 | reverse complement strand
TAATACAGATTACTGTTACTTTTGCAACCTTATTGTATTTACGCATGAAAATCAGCCATACTCACAACAAAGCGGATTATATAGGAATACTTGGCTCTGTGCTCTGTATTGTGCATTGTATAGCCATGCCGGTTCTTGCATTAGGCTCAACTTTTGGTCATGACCACCACGCGCACATTGGCTTTATATCCCTTGATTACTTATTTATTTTAATAAACGCCGTAGCCGTATACTTTGCAACGCGTGGGCACAAGAATTCTTTTGTGAACCTTTTCCTATGGGTTGCATTGGCGATTTTTGCTGTTTCGCTAATTTTTGAAGAACGCAATATTGTTTTCCAATGGCTGGGATACCTTGGTTCTGCGTTATTAATAACAGGACATTTGATCAATTTATATCTTTGCCAGACCGCTCCACAGCCGAAATTCAAAGTCTCCTGATTATTTGTCGTATCTAACCTCAAATTTACTCAAATCCGGGCGCGTCGGACGGTGTCTGCCTAATTCATAATCAAAAACTGCTTTTCCAAGATCCCGCATAAAAGGCAGACCAACTGTCTCGTAATCGTATTTGTCGTCGTTGAAGATCTGGTCTTCATTACAATAAATCACCGCAGTCAGCATAAATTCAATACCTTTCTCAAAATCTGCGATATAGGCATTGTCCAGCAGATATCCATAAGCATCTCCTGCTTTGTTAAACAATCGAATATGTCTCGGTAAGCGGGTTTTTGTTCCGCCGAACAGAAGAAATTTACAATATCCATCGTAATAGTCATCCGTATAATGCGCGGGAAACTCCGTTTCAACCGGAAACTGCGACATATATTGATACAGAAAACTGTAATCATCTTTTGAAAGATCAAATCGTTCACGTGCCGGAACCGACTCCGGGAAAAATATAGCTTTCAAAAGCTTATGTTGTTCTTCTAACGCAAAAAAGTTTTTCTCAGTAAAATCAAACGGCTCGTTTACCAGATTGCCATTTTTCAGATATCCCTTACCCTTTTTGATTGTCTCACTTGCAGTATATTTTTTTTCCGAATATTTCCCTGGCTGTTCATAAATCACTTTTCCATCCTTCTCAAATTTCACAGGATTGGTATAACGATTATTCTCCGTCCCGATGGATGATTCCAACCGATGCGTAATTCTTACATTTTTGTATCCCTTCGCATGCAGAGAATCATTAAAATCTGACTGTCCTATAAATTCGTACAACCTGTTAAAAGCATCATTATCACTCGCCAGTAAAATCTTTTTTGCATAATGAGCAACAGAGGGCAACTTATTTTCGGCGGTCGTATCAGCATTGATAGCAGTTTGTTCCGGTCTGTCTGCACCGGTAAGCATCGGTGTGTTTTTATCAATTTTAAGTTTATTGACTTTTTCCAAAGCCAGCAAAACGGCAGGTAATTTTACTGTGCTCGCCGGATAAAAATATTGTTTGTCATTGACATGATATCCGTAGGTCGTAAAATGCGGCTCGTTTTTCTTATTTCTGTCAATTTTAGTATACAGAATCTGGACTTCGTACTTATCAGGATTATCCAGGACACTTGTCAAATGCTGCGAGTGCTTTTTGAGAAGCTTTTCAAGAAATTGTCCGTTGTGGATTTGCGCAGATGCCGGAATTGCAAGCATACCAGAGAGAAAGCAGGTAAGTAATTTTAACGAAAGTGATCTGATATTATCTGATGAAATCATAGGTAACCGGGAGCACGTGTTTTAACGAAGATACTATATTTTACATTTTAAAGGATGAGCGGAATTATATTTAACTACTTTATGCCTTTACTTAAACGAATATAAACATTGGCGAATAATGGAAGAAAATAAATTGCGCAGCCGCGGCTGGTTTGGTAAGTCAGGAAAGGACGGTTTTATATACAGAGCATGGATGAAAAATCAGGGATTTCCGGCAGATGAATTTGAAGGACGCCCTGTTATAGGTATTTGCAACACATTTTCTGAACTGACACCCTGCAACGGCCATTTCCGTGAATTGGCTGAATCTGTGAAAAGAGGAGTTTGGGAAGCCGGCGGATTTCCATTGGAATTTCCGGTGATGTCGCTGGGTGAAACATTGATAAAACCAACGGCGATGCTGTACAGAAACCTGGCCAGTATGGACGTGGAAGAATCTATCCGCGCCAATCCGCTTGACGGGGTTGTGCTGCTTTGTGGTTGCGACAAAACTACGCCTTCGCTTGTAATGGGTGCTGCAAGTGTGGATATACCTACGATCGTCGTATCGGGAGGACCGATGCTGACGGGCCGTTATCGTGGAAAAACAATTGGCACCAGCGACGTATGGCGTTTTAGCGAAATGTATCGGAAGGGCGAAATATCGCAGGATGAATTAACGACAGCAGAAGCATGTATGTGCCGTAGCCAGGGACATTGCGCGGTGATGGGAACTGCCTCAACGATGGCTTGTATGGTGGAATCGCTTGGTCTGACTTTACCAGAGAATGCTGCAATCCCAGCTGCCGACTCCCGCAGGAAAGTGATTGCTCAATTGTCCGGTCGTCGCATTGTTCAGATGGTAAAAGATGATCTGAGATTATCACAAATATTAACGCGCGAGGCTTTTGAGAATGCCATCATGCTGAATGCTGCAATTGGCGGTTCGACAAATTTTGTAATCCATTTGCTGGCGATTGCAGGCCGAATCGGGGTAGAACTTTCTTTGAATGACTTCAACGCATTATGCGAAAAAATACCATTGCTTCTTAACCTGCAACCATCAGGTGGATATTTTATGGAGGATTTCTATTACGCAGGCGGCCTGCCGGTGGTAATCAAAGAGATGATTTCTCTTTTACATAAAGATGCGATAACGGCCAATGGAAAAACAGTAGCTGAAAATTGCGAATCTGCCGAGTGTTTCGATCCGGAAGTTATTGCAACATTGGAAGAACCTGTAAAAGATCTTACCGGGCTGGCAGTCGTTCGGGGGAATTTGAGCATTCATGGTGCAGTGATCAAGCCGTCGGCTTCGCTAAAACCTGAATTGATGCAGCATCGCGGAAAGGCAGTAGTTTTTGAAGATATTGACGATTACAAGGCACGTCTGGATGATCCAAATCTGGATGTGGATGAAAACAGCATTCTTGTGCTGAAAAATGTTGGTCCAAAAGGTTATCCGGGTATGCCGGAAGTTGGAAATATGTCGTTGCCTAAAAAACTTTTGGAAAAAGGAGTTATTGATATGGTACGGATTTCTGATGGAAGGATGAGCGGAACGGGCTTCGGAACTGTTGTTCTGCATGTATCTCCGGAAGCAGCTGTGGGCGGTGTTCTCGCTTTGGTAAGGGATGGTGATTTTATCGAACTGGATGTCGAAAACAGGAAACTGAACCTGGAAGTTTCTGACGAAGAACTGGAAGAGCGACGCAAATTATGGAAACCTCTCGATATAGGTTACAATCGCGGTTATGTGAATTTACATATCAAACATGTGATGCAAGCTCATGAGGGTGCTGATCTCGATTTCCTGAAAGGAGGATCGGGTGATAAGGTGACGCGGGATTCACATTGATGCGTTGGGATTAATTTGTTGGCATGCATTAAAGTTTTTTTTACCGGTCCGACGGTAAAAAAAACGTCGGACCGGTGGCATATAGACAGATCTGAATTTGAGCGACCCGGTCGGACGGCTTTTTCGCCGTCCGACCGGTAAAAAACATTACACACTAACACACACTTCATGGAATTTAAACCAAACACACTATACCACGTGTATAACCGGGGAAATAATAGCCAGAAGATTTTCTTTACTTACGCAAACTATCTTTATTTCCTCAAAAAAATCGAAGCACACTTACTGAAATACTGTGATTTGTTAGCGTATTGCCTGATGCCAAATCACTTTCATTTACTAATAGAAACGAAGAAAAATTTGTCCGATGACCAAATTAATAAGGCTATTCAAACCATTTTAAGTTCGTATTCGCAAGCCATTAATAAACAAGAAAACAGGACTGGCTCGTTATTTCAACAGCATACAAAAGCCAAATCGTTAGAAAGTAATGCTTTATATGCGGAAACTTGTTTTCATTATATACACCAGAATCCATTAAGAGCCGGACTAGTGAGAGATATTGAAAATTGGGAGTTTAGTTCTGTAAAAGACTATGCGTCATCAAGAAGTTATACAATATGCAATTTGGCAAAAGCACGTTTATTATTTGATCTACCTGATGATGGTTCTGCTTTTCTGAAACTTTCTAACGGAATTATTTCAAAGGAAAATTTAGATAAAATAATGTAATTATTGCAGTGGTTTGTTACCGGTCCGACGGTAAAAAAAACCGTCGGACCGGTGGCTCGTATACAAATCTGAATTTGAGCGACCCGGTCGGACGGCTTTTTCGCCGTCCGACCGGTAAAAAACCAAAAGTCAAGAGATATTAATCAACAGGCGAAAAACAAAACCTAATCCATGAAAAATTATGAGCACCCAATTATTTAATAATCAAATAGCTATTGTAACCGGCGCGGGACAGGGAATTGGATTTGAAATAGCGAAACAACTAGCTGCAAAGGGAGCCGGCGTAATTTTGAATGATGCTGATGCTGAACTTGCCGCACAAGCAGCTAAAATGATACGTGATTTGGGTGGAGAATGTATTGCATTTGCAGGAGACGCTTCAAATTCAGAAATTATAGACGGCATGGTTGAGGAAGCTGTCCGCTGTTTTGGTAAACTGACAATCGCTGTTGCTAATGCCGGCATTACGCTTTTTGGAGATTTTTTTGACTATCCAAAAGAGAATTTGCAAAAAGTTCTTGAAGTAAATCTCATGGGATCTTTCCTGCTTACCCAGGCAGCGGCCCGACAGATGCGTTCACAAAAATCTGGAGGAAGAATATTGTTGATGTCTTCAGTTGTTGGACACCAGTCACATCAATTTCTGGGTGCCTATGCCATGACAAAAGCAGGATTGGAAATGCTTGCAAAAAACCTGGTTTTGGAGTTATCTCCTCACGGGATCACGATCAACGCAGTGGCGCCCGGAGCGACCTTAACCGAAAGGACATTAACAACAGATCCAACATACCCGAAAACATGGTCGGCAATCACACCCATGGGCAGACCTGCAATCTGTGAGGACATAGCCAATGCAGCACTATTTTTACTTTCACCACATTCCGGACATATTACCGGTCAAAGCCTGATCGTAGATGGAGGCTGGTCGTCCGTTAGTCCGCTGCCCGACCTGAGTAATATGGATGTTTAGAAATAAATTATTCTCCTTCGCCCAAACCTTCCGCAAACAACTGAGCTTCCAGATCATCAATATTCCCCTCTTTGGATATAAAAAGCTCTCTTGGTTTTGCGGAAGAGGCAGGTTTCACAGTCATGAAATTGCGGTATTGTTCGTCCGTAATAATCCTCAATTGCAGTGCCCGTTTCAGCACCATTGGAAAAGGAACTTTGAAAAAATTGGCAATATCAGATGCTAAAAAGGCAGGAATTTTTGAAATATCCTCCCTGAAAAAACTTTCGACATCTTTGTATGGCAACAGCGCCTCAAAAATTAGTTGCTCAGAACGGTTCGCAAGTGAAACCAGATTTGCATAAGAGCTGTGCAGACCGAGTGAGACAGTAAGCAAGTGAATATGATAATTGCGCTCGTTAATCTCAGAAGCCGCATTCACAAAAACCCACCCTTTTTGATGATACATACATGAAAAACCTTTGAAGATCGGATCAATATTGTGAAGCTGTGCGATTTTAATCCCTTCAGGATACGGCAACTTATGACCAATTTGATGCACTATATCCTGCGCATACGAAACATCTGCAACTTCTCCGGCCGGTTCAATCACCCATTCTCCATTTACCAAACCCTCAAAAAGCTGGTTAGCAGAGCGCTGACTCTCCGTTTGTCCCAGATGCAGAATAATTCTGTTTCCGCGTACTGAAAAATCGAGTGGGAGCTGATTTTTAATTTGCTTTCTGGCCATTTTTTGAGAAGTGTTAAGTATTAATTTCAAAGATACATCCTTATATTTTTCACAACAATATTCTTGTTGAGATTATCTCCACTGTAACGTATTGAGAAGGTGGATCATATCTTTTTGTATGAAATCGATCACCGGGGTTAAGGAATCATTCTTTGTAGCCGTTGAAAAATAGATCGCACCACGTAAAAAGTGCCTGGTACTATCTGTCGTATAAAATTGATACGGGCTGGGAACATCACCTTCGATCTTGAAAATCATAGCTGTCAGATTGTTGTCTGTCAATAATCTCTGCTCCTGAATAGATGAAGCTCTGACCTGATGTTTACCGGTCAGTTTAAAAGAATCGTTGATGTAATCTTTCAACAATAGCTGGTTATTTTTCACCGGCTTGTAAGTCAGCTGTATGTTGGCTTTAAATTTCGGATAGTATATAAATATCCAGTCTTTCCCTGCCAGCGCGAAAGTATCAGGCAGAATTCTCGCGGATTTTGAATATTCAAAGGAATAAGGTCGGTCCTCAGTTAACTTCTGATAAAGCTGCGGCGGCAGATCAATACGATTAAATCCTTTTGGTTTAGGCACATAAGCCTGCTCTTCCTTTCCACAGGAAAAAAGCAGCGTTGTTACGATGATATAAATTAAAAAACCAGGAAGACGATTAAACATTGATGTGGTGATTTCTCTTAAAGGAAATTTTGACTGCAAAGCTAACGAAAAGAGCTTTACAATATTTTGACTTACTGACGAACCGAACCTGTCTTAAGCAAAATAAGAAACCAACGTCACCGGGACGGGTTTCTTATTTTATTCAAGTTATAAAACGATAATCTATTCCACCGTAACCGATTTTGCGAGATTTCTTGGCTGATCCACATTCCGCCCGCGCATGACGGCGATGTAATAGGATAATAATTGCAATGGAATTACAGATACCAGCGGCGTCAGTATTTCATGTACTTTTGGTACTTCAATAACGAAGTCGACCATTGTTGGAATAAGCGTGTCACCTTCCGTAACAATTGCAATAACACGCCCCTTCCGTGCTTTTACCTCCTGAATATTGGATACGATTTTCTCGTAGGAACTATCTTTTGTTGCCAGAAAAACAACCGGCATATCCTCATCTATGAGCGCAATCGGTCCGTGTTTCATTTCTGCCGCAGGATATCCTTCTGCATGGATGTAAGAAATTTCTTTCAATTTAAGAGCACCTTCCAGCGCAACGGGAAAATTCAAACCACGGCCGAGGTAAATAAAGTTTCTGGCGTAGGTAAAGATGAAAGCGATCTCTTTAATTTTAGATGCATTTTCAAACACCTGCTCCACTTTTGCAGGAATTGTTTCCAGTTCAACCAGAAGCTGACGATACGTTTCTTCTGAAATCGTGCCTTTCCGTTTTGCAGTTGCAATGGCGATCAGAGTCAATACAGTCACTTGCGCAGTAAATGCTTTCGTACTGGCAACACCAATTTCCGGACCGGCGTGCGTGTAGGCACCTGCATGGGAAGCCCGCGCGATTGATGAGCCGACGACGTTACAAACGCCAAAAATAGTCGCACCTTTAGATTTTGCAAGTTCAATCGCTGCCAGCGTATCTGCTGTTTCACCAGACTGGGAAATTGCGATTACGATATCATTTTCTTTAATAACCGGATTTCTGTAACGGAATTCAGACGCATATTCTACTTCCACGTTAATTCTGGCCAGCTCTTCGAAAAGATACTCAGCGACTAAACCTGCATGCCAGGAAGTACCGCAGCCAACGATCACAATCCTGTCGGAGGCGGCCAGTTTGTCAATGTAATTAGCTAATCCGCCAAGCTGCAAATGTCCTTCATCAGCCCTTACACGCCCACGCATACTGTCGGCAATCGAACGTGGCTGTTCAAAAATTTCCTTGATCATGAAATGATCATAACCACCTTTTTCGATGGTTTCCAATTCCATTTCAAGTTTTTGAATATAGGGTACCTTTTGCGTGTTATCAAGATTCTGAATACTGAGTTTTCCATCGCGAATGACCGCAACTTCATAATCATCCAGATAAACAACATCTTTGGTGTATTCAATAATCGGTGTAGCATCGGAAGCAAAGAAAAACTCATCCTTACCAACACCAATAACCAATGGACTCCCCTTTCTCGCAGCGATGAGCTGGTCCGGAAAATCTACCGACATGACAACAATCGCATAAGCACCCACAACTTCGAGCAACGCCAGTCTTACTGCTTCTTCAAGCGAAGTGCCTGTTTCCTTTTGAATATCTTCAATAAAATGAATGAGAACTTCTGTATCTGTAGCACTTTGAAAAACGTGGCCCTTCTTGATCAGGTTTTGCTTGATCGAAGCATAGTTTTCAATAATACCATTATGGATAATGGCCAATTTGTGATCATTTGAGAAGTGCGGATGCGCATTTACATCATTCGGCTCACCATGGGTTGCCCAACGCGTGTGACCTATACCAATTTTTGCACTTAGCTTTTTATCAACCAGCTGGCTTTCCAGGTCAATAACCTTTCCCTTTTTCTTATAAATATTCAATTCTCCTTCATCCAGCAATGCAACGCCTGAGCTGTCGTATCCCCGGTATTCAAGTCTTTTCAGGCCTTTGATAATTAATGGATACGCTTCCCTACATCCAATATAAGCGACAATTCCGCACATAAATTTGTTAATGTTTAGTAAATGTGTGTATAATATTAGGTGCAAATAAATGTGAATAAGAAGTCGATAACAAATAAAATACTAAAAATTATCCAATTTCTCGTGAGTGCTCGAACACACCCAGTATATTCATTATGAAGGATTTATATCTTAAAAAATATTAAAAATTAGCGATTGTATCATTCCATGATGATCTGGAAATTTACCTTTATTAACCAGAAAAGCCTATTTCATAAAAAGTCAGCATAAAAAAAAGCGGCGACCAGAATCTGGCCGCCGCTTCAATATTATTTTATCTGACTAGCTCATCAAATCAGTATACAGATTGTAGTAAGATTCTGAGAATTTTTCATCCTCTTCGTCAAGCTCTACACGTTTAGGTGCATCATTAAAAATCTGGTTCAGACTATCGCTGCAATGTTCCTCTGCTTTAACAACTGCGTCAGCGTAGGCACAACCAATTTTAACAAAACCTTCGAAATCGGCTGAATGCAAGTGAGACAAAGCCTCGTCACTCACGTCAATCGCTTTCGCCTTGCTCATCAAATCTGCATCGAATTTATAATCAAAAGCATTATTATGAACAGTGAAAACACTTTTCGTATCCTTGAACATAGGATCATTGCGATAAGTTGTTTTAAGATACATCGGTATCAAAGCAGTCATCCAGTCGTTGCAATGAACAACATCAGGAGCCCAACCTAGTTTCTTAACTGTTTCTAAAACGCCTTTGCAAAAGAAAATTGCACGTTCGTCGTTATCATCGTAGAAATTATTCTCCTTGTCGAAGAATACAGATTTACGGTGAAAATAATCATCGTTATCTATAAAATAAACTTGAAGCTTTGCGTTTGGAATAGAAGCAACCTTGATAATTAGCGGTTTTTCTTCATCACCAACCGTAATATTAATTCCTGACAATCGAACTACTTCGTGAAGCCTGTTTTTACGCTCATTGATTAGACCAAATCGAGGTACCAAAATTCTTATCTCTGCTCCGCGCTCCTGCATTGCCTGCGGAAGTCTTCTTACATAATCGGCAACATCTGTGGTCTGGAGAAAAGGATTGATTTCACTGGCTACATACAAGATTCGTAGTTTGTCCATAGATATTAAAAGCAGTTTGTGAAAAAAAGTTTTGCAAAATTACATAAAAAAATCTGCATTTTCAATAGAAATTCAAAACTAATTGTAATATTGCGCAGAGTTTGGGCTTATCTATGCCAAATATTTTAGAAACCCCCTGCGAGCAAGCCGGATTAACCATTTTTTCATAACTAGGAAAAACAGGTTCAGTTGGTATTAATCCTGCACCTTCCCTACTATATAAGACAATTCATGGAAGTTTTTACTTCAATACACAGTTTAAAAAATTACCTTCTTCAATTACGTCTCCAAAATCAATCCGTCGGTTTAATCCCGACCATGGGCGCACTGCATGAAGGCCATATTTCGCTGATAGAGGCTGCAAAAATCCAAAATGATATTGTTGTCTGCAGCATTTTCGTTAATCCTACTCAGTTCAATAACCCGGAAGATCTGGCAAAATATCCAAGAACACTGGAGGAAGATTGCGCGATGCTGGAAAAAGCCGGTTGCTCCGCCGTATTTGCTCCATCGGTTGAGGAAATGTATCCTGAAAAACCAGTGCTGACAATCAATTTTGGATTACTGGAAACGGTTATGGAAGGCGCTTCAAGACCAGGGCATTTTAACGGCGTTGGGATTGTCGTATCAAAGCTGTTTAATATTGTTGAACCAAATCGCGCTTACTTCGGACAAAAAGATTTACAGCAGGTAACCATCGTCAAAAGAATGGTTGAAGATCTTTCTTTTAATCTTGAACTGATCATTTGTCCTACGATAAGAGAAACGGACGGACTCGCGATGTCGTCCCGCAACAGACGTCTTAGTGAAGAAGAAAGAGCGCATGCTCCGATTATCTACAAGATACTGTTGGATGCAAAAGAGAAACTTAACGCAGGCGAGGCTATTGATGAAGTGAAAGAGTCTGTTCAACTGGAATTTCACGCACTTGCCGGTTTCGAACTTGATTATTTTGAAGTCGTTAATATAAAAACTTTACAGCCGATCCATACCATCGGAAATGAAGGAACTACAGCGCTTTGTATCGCTACTTACCTCGGTTCTGTTCGATTGATCGATAACATCATTTTTTAGACTTTTATATTTCTAACCAAAAAAGGCCTCGAATGAGGCCTTTTTTGGTTAGAAATAATTTTATGATTCAAGTTTCCAGTCACCGCGATAGGTGCGTTTCACAAACTGATTCGCTTCTTCGAAGTTGGTGATCTTCATATTTTTACCATCCCACAAGAGTTTCTTGCGGCCCGGATAGTCAAACCCTTTTCCATCAGCTCTGGCCTGACGAAGGTTATAACTGCGAATCCCCAGGTTACCCATAATAACAGTCTCAGTTAAAGGACCGGCATAGTCGAAAGATGACGTTAACGCTTTGTGTTCCTTGCTTTGGTAACCCGCCTTACAGGCGTCAGACCATGAAACATGGTGCCCAAATTCAGGCATTACGGTGTATTTATTGCCGAAGTCACCATCCTTATATTCAAGTTTCGTTCCGTTTTTAAGATACACTTTCGGATCTTTTCCATACGTTCCGCAAGTCATTACCCCTTTTTCACCAATCAGCAAAACTCCATTGCTGCTATCTGGTTCACCCAGCGGATCATTCGCCGGTATCAAATCCGGATGGAAAGGACGCAACCCGCCGTCATGCCACGTAAGCGTAACTTCTGATTTATTGATTTTGTTTGCAGGGAATTTCAATTGAACACGAGAAGACGGCGGGCAGCCTTCTGGAATATATTCCGGTGTCCAGTCTTTAATAAAAACTGAACCAGCGCTGCATTCCAGTTCTGTCGGATAACCCAAACCAAGTGTTCTGAACGCCGGGTCGATCAGGTGACATCCCATATCGCCCAATGCACCTGTTCCAAAATTCCACCAGCCACGCCATTTGAATGGATGCCAGGCAGGATTATAATCTACCCATTCCGCAGAACCTACCCAAAGATCCCAATCCAATCCTTCCGGTGTAGGCATTTTTCCAACGGGTACCGGAATCCCTTGCGGCCATACCGGGCGGTTCGTCCAAACGTGCGCTTCATGCACATTACCAATCAGGCCCTTTTTAAACCATTCTTTCATCTGGGTCTGAGCAGGATTCGAGGCGCCCTGATTTCCCATTTGGGTCACGACTTTATATTTTCTTGCCGCTTCAGTAAGCATACGTGCTTCATATATATCATGCGTCAGCGGTTTTTGTACATACACATGTTTTCCTCTTTGCATGGCAGCCATGGCAATGATTGCATGCATGTGATCGGTTGTTGAAACCGTAACGGCATCAATATCTTTCTCCATTTCATCAAACATGCGTCTGAAATCTTTGTATTTCTTGGCGGTAGGATGCAACTCGAAATTCTTTTGAGCCTGGTTCCAATCCACATCACAAAGCGCAACCAGATTTTCAGCTCCTTTATTCCATGCATTATTGGTATCCGAAAATCCTTTTCCTCCCACGCCAATACCAGCAATATTTAACTTGTCACTTGGCGCTACAAATCCTTTGCCCAGAACGTTTCTGGGAACAATAAAGAAACTTCCCACAGCCGCTGCGGTCGTTTTCTGTATAAAGTCACGACGGGTGACCCCTTTTGGTTCATTCTCTGTATTCATCGGGTTTTGGTATTAAAATAAAGGTTAATATTGATCAAAAGCGTTGTTTCATTAAATCATACTGAATTGAATTAATCAGGGCTTAAATATAATGATGTTCGGATGTAAGTGAACAGCATATTCAATTAATTCATAATTAAGATTTCAATCAGGATTTGATATCGCTCAAATAATCACATACTAATTTGATTAGCAGGTACTTAAATCACGAGACATCCATTCCACAAAACCGCATTTAAAAATTGGAACTACGCCTGATAGCCTGATGTTTTGAAGGCTGTGTATTATTCCTGTAACTTTGCCGGACTGATATGCGAAAATATTAATATTCACTCATCTAGCTGAGTAATGCAAATAACCATAATGAAATCGAAGATTCACCGTGTGAAGGTGACTCAGGCCGAATTGAATTACGTAGGAAGTATAACCATTGACGAGGATTTGATGGATGCTGCGGGACTGATTGAAAACGAACAGGTACATATTGTTAATAATAACAACGGCGAACGATTTGTTACGTATGTTATTACAGGAGAGCGCAAAACAGGAATGATTTGTTTGAATGGTGCTGCGGCCCGCAAGGTGCAGATTGGCGATATTATCATCATCATTGCATACGCGAGCATGACGCCGGAGGAAGCTAAAACCTTCAAACCGATGGTTGTTTTTCCTGACCAGAACAACGAGATTATCAGCGTTACAGCACGAGGTTAAAACTAACTTACTCATCATCAATATTTAATTTATGAAAAGCGCTTTACGCTACATTATCTCGCTGGGACTGGCGGGTGGTCTGATTTGGTTTGTATTCAAGGATATCAATCTGGCAGATATGCTCGACAGGTTTAGTCAGGCCGATTGGCGTTGGATGGCGATTTCATGTTTTCTATTACTTTGCGCCCACGTCACCAGAGCATGGAGGTGGGGAATGCTGATGGAGCCGCTGGGCTACAAACCGGGAATTGTCAACAGTTCAATTTCTGTCTTAACAGGTTATTTTGCCAATTACATAGTGCCAAGAATGGGCGAAGTTACCCGTTGCGGAACCTTATACAGATTGGAACGAATTCCTGTAAATCTCAGCTTCGGTACCGTCGTAGCTGAACGTATTTTTGATGTTATCATTCTTTTAGGACTCATCGGATTAAATTTCATTCTCGAATTCGATCGTTTAAGCAGTTTTTTTACCGAAATTTTTCAAAGCAAAATTCAAGGAAACGGACAGGCGAGTACTGGCACAAGTCCGATATTGATTATTATTGGTGTGCTTTTCCTTGCTATTATTATTGGAGCGATTGTTATTTTCCGCAATGCTTCTTTGCGTAACAAACTGATGGAAAATGCCATCGTTCAGAAAATAGCGATTTTTCTGCAAGGCATGCTAGAAGGCTTGTTAAGCGTCAGAAAACTCAAAAACCCCGGCATGTTTTTCCTGAGTACGGTAATGATCTGGGTATTTTATTACCTGGTATCTTATGTGTTATTTTTCTGTATTCCTGAAACTTCTCAACTTGGATTATTGGCTGGACTCACATTGCTGGTTGTTGGTTCAATCGGCATGACCGCACCCACGCAAGGCGGAATTGGTGCTTATCATTTACTGGTTGGAAGTGTTATGGTGCTTTATGGTTTGACACAAAAGGACGGGATTACGCTGGCAACTTTCATCCACGGCACACAAATGTTATTTATGCTCGTGGTCGGCGCACTTGCATTCCTCTACGTTTTAATCCGGAATAAGACAGAAGAGGAGCCCGTAGTTGTTACCCAGAATAGCTAAGTCCGTCATAAAACCTGAAATCAGTTTCAAAGATGAATGCAACAGAAAATAAAATATTACGGTTAGAAGAAGCCAAAACAGTTATAGAAGACTGGCAGAGAGCCGGGCAAAAAGTGGTTTTTACCAACGGTTGTTTTGATATCGTACATTTAGGGCATATCGATTATCTGGAAAAAGCACACGCTTTGGGCGGTCGTCTCGTTTTGGGATTGAATACTGACGCCTCCGTGAGCCGCTTGAAAGGCCCTCTTCGTCCGGTTGTAAATGAATATGCCAGAGCACGTTTGATGGCAGCTCTGTCCTTTGTCGATGCTGTCATTTTGTTCGACGAACAAACCCCAAGTCAGTTAATTGAGGCATTAAAACCTGACATTTTGGTAAAAGGTGACGATTATACAGTCGAAACAATTGCTGGCGCAGATTTTGTTCTTGCTAATGGAGGAGAGGTAAAAACGATAGCTTTGGTAAAGGGTTATTCAACTTCGGCACTTATTGAAAAGATCAAGGAAGGATATTAGGAATGGTGTATCTTGGATTTAAGACGCAGATAGTTACGCTCGTTTAAGTGTAAATTTTAATTTTCTTAACAAAACTAAAAAGAGAAATATGGCTGGTTCATATGTATTGATTATACTCGTCATGGCAGTGAGCATGTATGTGCAATGGCGATTGAAAAGTAAGTTTGAAGAGTATTCACAAGTTGGCCTGAGCAATGGCATGAGCGGTCGCGAGATTGCAGAGAAAATGCTTCGGGACAGTAATATTTTCGATGTAAGAGTAGTATCTGTGGAAGGCCAGCTGACTGACCATTACAATCCGCAGGACAAAACGGTTAACCTTAGTCCCGATGTATTTCATGGACGAAGCGTTTCCGCAGCAGCCGTTGCATCTCACGAATGTGGTCACGCTGTGCAGCACGCGACGGCTTACCAATGGTTGAAATTCCGTTCACAAATGGTGCCGTTTTTAAGCGTTTCATCGCGTTATATGCAGTGGGTTATTCTGGGTGGTGTTTTGTTGTTAAACACAACGCCAATTCCATTAGCGATCGGTGTTGCGTTGTTTGCTGTGACAACTTTGTTCAGTTTCATCACCCTTCCTGTCGAATACGATGCGAGTAACAGAGCATTGGCCTGGATTCAAAACAACAGGATTGTTAACGAAAGAGAATATGTAATGGCTGCTGACGCCTTGAAATGGGCAGCAAGAACTTACCTTGTTGCTGCAATCGGTTCCCTTGCAACCTTGTTATATTACGTAAGTCTGTTAATGGGAAGAAGAGATTAATTGTAAGATTAAGCGAATTTGGAATACATACTGAAACGTCAGCCTTCAAAAGGTTGACGTTTCTTTTTTGTTATCTTTGATAAAAGACGACTATCAAAACACACAACATACTTGAATCAAAAGATATAAGACATGTATTCAATTTCAGAAGCCCGTCGCCATGTAGTTAATGCGAAAGAAATATTAAGCGAAAAGGCAAAAAAGCAAGATGGGCGTTACCAGGATAAAAAGTATATCAAAATGGCAGGACATACCGCATATACTGGTGTGCTGCTCGCTCTGGATGCATTGCTTGGAAATAAGAAAAGCAATGCACGTAAAAGTGTTGAGTGGTATCAGCTTGAATTATCAAAATTAGATAAAAAAGTGATGGGTTCATTCGCGGATGCCTACGAAATACTCCATCTTTCAATGGGTTACGACGGAGCTCAAAATGCGAAAGTAATTGCGATTGGTTTTCAGGCAGCAGAAAACATTATCAACTGGACGGAGCAAAAACTTAGTCCCGAGGTAGCCTAGATTCTTTTATAAATGAAAATGCGGGGAGTGACACTAAAAAAATTAAGTGTAACTCCCCGCATTTTTTATTTTTTCAGTTTACTTTTTTTGATTCCAGTATACTACGACGTTGTGCGTGGAACGTCCGGAAGCTATGACATCCGAATCTCCATCACCATCCAGATCCGCCACTGTCAGATCTTCACAGGCAATTTTAATTTTATCGTCCAGCGAATATTCCTGCCATTTTTTTCCTTCCGGATCCATACCTACGAACATGCGTACACCCATAATATCAGCGACGTTTGGATTTCGCCAACCAACAACAATCTGGTCTCTGCCTTGTCCAAAAAAATCAGCGCAGGCCAGTGCGTGCCCTTCTTTCATTTTATCGGTCAATACGGTCCGATTATCCTTCGAGTAAACGACCAGCGAGTTGCCGTGCATAGGTTCAATGGTTGTAGAAAACAATTGGTTTTTGCCAAGAGTCCCCATTCGGATTTCACCAACGCCTTGTCCCGGCACCATCCAGTTTCCCGAAGGAGCCCAGCCATCGGCACCATTAAGAAAAACCTGAACACCTTCCTTACTTCCAACAGCCAAACCTGCAAACCGCCCGGAAACTTCCATCGGCTGAAAATTATGCGTCATGTGCATATTTGTTTCGATAAGATCATAACCCCAAAGACCTTTGCGGTTTTCCGGTACATCGAAAGCAATCATTTTTACCCCCGCTCCTACTCCATTCACGTTTCCCTCGCCATGCAACGGAAGTACGATCAGCTGGAAAGTATCATCCGTTCTTTTCACCCAATGCATTCTGTGAATCGTCACCTCATGATGAAGGCGTACCGGCTCCCAAAGCTGAGTGCGATCTTCCGTCGGCGATAAGTAAAATACGGCCCCGGAAAGTTTACTATTTTTCGTCTCTCCAGGGTTCCATTGCGCGCCAACGGCAACTTCAACTTTTCCGTCACCATCAATATCACGGGCTGCTATGCAGACATTATCCTGCTCTGTTAAATCTTTTGCGATCACGTGACGAATCCACTTGCCAGTTTTCACCCCGGGATTTTTATACCAGACGATCTCTTTTTTATCCGCCAGCAGAATATCCGGCTTGCCATCTCCATCCACATCACCCGTCACCACACCATATCCGATGCTTATCTGGTCATCAATCACCTCTCCTTTGAAAGTTGCCGTTTGTGCCTTGGTACTCAGATGGAAAAGTGAAAGAATAACGAATGGTAATATTTGTTTTTTCATAGATTAATTTTTCAATTTTTGACTTCAACAGAAGCCTTAAAGCATACTTTTTCACAATATACTTCAAAAACCTCGTTAGCTATATTTCTAAACATACATTTTTGCGTCGCTTTGTTCTGCTTTTCATACTTTTGTACTTTAAAGAGAACCAAAATCCATTTTATGAAAACTGTTCCCCTACATCAGGTCCATGTTCAACTAGGTGCCAAAATAGTACCCTTTGCAGGTTTTGAGATGCCAGTACGTTATTCTTCAGATATGGAAGAGCATCACACAGTCCGCAATAATGTCGGCGTTTTTGATGTATCACACATGGGGGAATTCAGCGTCAAAGGCCCCAAAGCACTTGATTTGATCCAAAGAGTATCAGCTAACGATGCTTCTGTTTTGTTTGATGGAAAAGTGCAGTATAGTTATTTGCCAAACGCTGATGGTGGCGTTGTGGACGATTTGTTGGTTTACCGATACAATGAAGAGGAATATCTTCTTGTGGTAAATGCTTCCAACATTGAAAAAGACTGGAACTGGATCCAGAGCCATAATACAGAAGGTGTTGAAATGAAAAACCTTTCTGATGATTTGTGTCTGCTCGCTGTTCAGGGACCAAATGCGACGGCGACCTTACAAAAACTTACCGAAGTTGACCTGGCTTCCATGGAATATTACACATTCAAAATCGGGAAAATGGCTGATATTGAAGGGGTGATTATTTCAGCAACGGGATATACCGGTGCGGGCGGATTTGAAATTTATATTCAAAAAGAAGATGCCGAAAAAATGTGGAACGCTATTTTTGAAGCAGGTAAAGAATTTAATATACAGCCGGTTGGCTTAGGTGCACGTGATACTCTGCGTCTTGAAAAAGGCTTCTGTTTGTATGGAAATGATATTGATGACAAAACTTCACCTTTGGAAGCCGGCTTAGGCTGGGTTACCAAATTCACGAAAGATTTCATCAACTCAGAAAATCTGAAAGGCCAGAAAGAAGCTGGTTTAAAAAATAAACTGGTTGGTTTTGAAATGATCGATCGCGGTATCCCACGCGGGCATTACGAATTGTGCGATGCCGAAGGAAATAAATTAGGTGACGTGACATCAGGAACACAATCGCCAACTTTGCAGAAAGGAATTGGTTTGGGTTATGTTCCAACAGCTTACAGCAAACCGGATACCGAAGTTTTTGTTAAGGTGAGAGACCGCCTTTTGAAAGCGAAAGTCGTAAAATTACCTTTCGTAAAAGGTTAAAAAATCTGATACCGGACAAAAACCAATATCCGGTATCATCCATTATCTCAAAAACTTTGATACTTAATTTTCCGTATTTGTTTTATTATGAAACACCTTGATGTTTGTTTGACGCCTGATTTACTGCATTTACATAAACTTGATAATTCAATTGTTGTCGTAGCCGATATCTTCCGGGCGACGTCCTGCATGGTTACCGGCCTGGCCTATGGTGTAAAATGTATAACACCAGTGGCAACCATTGAAGAATGTAAACTCCTGCAAGACAGAGGTTTCATCGCAGCAGCTGAGCGTGATGCGCACAAAGTAGAAGGTTTTGACCTTGACAATTCTCCGTTCAGTTATATGAACGAGCGATTAATTGGATCAGAAATTGCAATGACGACGACCAATGGAACGTTGTCTATTGCAAAAGCACGGGCCTCGGCGGTAAAAGTGATGGTAGGTGCTTTCTTAAATCTTGGTGCGTTGGCAAATCATTTAAGATCTGAACAATATGATGTTTTGGTGCTTTGCGCAGGCTGGAAAGGCCGGCCAAACCTGGAAGACACTTTGTTTGCAGGAGCCCTGGCTGAGGAATTAAAAGATCAGTTTATGTTAAGAGAAGATGGTACGCTGATGGCACAAAGACTTTACAATCAGAGTAAGGACAATTTGCTTGGCGCCGTTTCAAACTCATCACATGTCAGAAGATTACAGCGTCTGGGCATTCATAAAGATATTGCCTATTGTTTGCAGAAAGATTTATATGACGTCGTTCCTGTTTTAAGAGGGACTACACTTGTTGCCATGAATTGATATTCAAATTCGTTAATTATTAAGTTTCAACAACTATACATGTCAAAATTCTTCATCATTGCTTTCCTTGCTTTGTCCATAAGCACGACGTGGGTGCACGCGCAGGAATTACCTTCCACGCCGCAAACCGACAGTACTTTAACCAGTCCTAAGGAAAAACAAGATAAAAATTCAAATGAAGTTGTTGCTGATACCTTATCAGAAGCACAGGCGGAGGAGCAGGTTTTGAAGGCTGCAAAGGCAAATGGTGATACCGTTTATGCTTATAAAATAACAACCGGCGACTTATCCTATCTGACCGTTTGTCCGGGCACAACAATTACCGTTCCCTTTATTCCGGAAGGCCCTTTTGATGCTGACAATAACTTCATCGTTCACCTGATTGATCCCGCTGGAAGGTCTATCCCAATTTCGTTGCCTAGCAAAGAAGGGCCGATTCGCGCCGTTATCCCCTCCTATAAAATTGGTGGGGAAGTATATAAAATTCAAGTCCTGAGCACAATTCCCGTTATTAAAAGTCAGGAAGTTCCTATCCGTTTATTACAAACACCAACGGCCAGGATTGAAATTATTGACGGAACACAGGCTGTTCGGGTAATGCCCGGACGGGAAGTTCAACTGAAAATTAATCTGCAAGGCACCGCGCCCTGGTCTTTCCGCCTTTCGGATAGCACAACGGTATACCAAACCTTATCAAATCCCCATTACCTGACTGTCAAACCCACGCATGTTCAGGCTTACAGCATTGTCGGTATTTCCAATGCCTGCGGCAGCGGAACGTCAACAGGCGAACCGATCGTCAACGTGGATGACAATCCTGAACCTAAACTGGAACTAAAAGAAGTTGATAAGCTGGTCAGGCTTTGTTCCGGTATTCCTTTTCAGGTTCCGTTTAGTGCAACCGGAAAATTTAAAGCAGGAAATAAATTTGTAGTCCAGATTGCAGACCACGCAGGTGCTTTCAAAACAATATCTTCACCGGATACAACAGGTTATATCACGACGCAAATCCCCACCACGTACAAGCCGGGCGATTATCGTTTACGCGTGATGTCATCTGCTCCTTACTTAATCAGTCAGGTTGCCAATATCAGCATCGCCGCACCAACCGTGGCGACTTTACAAAGGGATTCTCTGCATCTGCCGGAAAACGGATCCGGAGACTTACATGTTCGTTTTGAAGGTGGAGGACCATGGTTCGTATTATTATCTGATGGTACTTATGAAAACAATATCATGGACTCACCGCATAAGATTACGGTGAAACCTTATCACGATACAAACTTCCAGATTTCATCAGCAGGAGGCCTTTGCGGCGTTGGAAAATTCTCAGGACGTGCGAAAGTAACAGTTACCACGCCACCGGCCAGTATCACGATGGAAAAATTACCACAATCGATGGTATGCGCAGGAAGTACAATTGAAATTCCCTACAAAACCGTTGGCCGCTATTCCACAACCAACCGCTTTGTCGTGCAGATAACGGATAAAAGCGGACGCTTCGTTGACCTGCCTACAACTGTTACACCGACGACTTTTACCGCAAAAGTTACCTCCGCTGTGTCGCCCGGCGATACAGTAAGAGCTCAGAAAATCCGAATTATCTCGTCGTCGCCTGCGGTTTCAAGTAAAGAGGAGGAGATCAGAGTGATTGCCAATAATAAAGCTGTGGGTGAAGTATCCGGAAAAGCTTTTATTTCGGGAGGCAGATCTACGCGTATCACACTTAAATTTAAAAACGGCTTGCCGCCCTGGTCCTTCACTTTATCGGATGGAACCGCTGTGAATGGTACTTTTTTAAATCCATATTTAATTACTGTTTCCCCAAAAGTTACAACGGAATATACCATCAGTTCTTTGAAAAGTGGTTGCGGAACTGGCGTTGCCACAGGCTCAGCCATTGTTACCGTTGATAAATAATTTACAAACCCAAAAGAAGAAGCGGAATGATACGCACCTTTAAACTGCTTTTGCTTTTGGGTTTTTTAAATACCTGTTCGATCGCCCAAAATATCCCACTTGGATCCTGGGAAACGCATTTCAGTTACCGCTCCACCAGGTTAGTTTTAAAAGTTGAAAACAAAATTTTCTGTTCATCGTATAACGGACTTTTTAGTATCGATCCGGATAATGATCAGGTTACAATCTTTTCAAAAGCAACCGGCCTGCATGACGTTGGGATCAGTGCTATGGCATATGATTCCACTGAAAAGTTGCTGTTGCTGGCCTATCGTAACGGAAATCTGGATCTTGTTTATTTAAATGAAAATCAGGAAGCAGAACAAGTGATCAACTGGCCGTTTTTACTGGATTCTCCTGACCTTCCTGCCAATAAAAAAATCGGCAAAATACTTTTTAGAGAAAACAGGGCATACCTGACAACCAGTTTCGGGATTATCGTTACAGATCCTAAATTAAGAGAGGTTGTTGAAAATTATCGTTATATCGGAGCAAATGGGACCGAGGCACAGGTCACTGACATAACTTTTACGAATGATTCGCTTTTTGCCGCAACTTCCTACGGTTTACTCGGAACGTCATTGTCTGCAAATATTAACAGACAATATTTTGCGAACTGGAAAACCATTTCAACACCTTACAAGCCAGTTTCCGTTTCTTTCCAAAATGGCAATTTATATGCAGGTCTAAATGGTCAGGGGATTTTTAAGAGAAAAAATGGAAACTGGGAATTGGTGTATGCTTCTTCGAGCCCGACAATTTCCTTCTCCAAAAATCTTGTTACCTTATCAGACAGAATTCTGGATATTGGGAAGGAAAAACCTGATGTTTACGAAAATCCTTTATTTAACTTTTTAGGTTCGTCAATATTAAACAACACATATTTCTGGACCGCTGACGCACGCCAAGGTTTGTTGAGCAACAAAGACGGAGCTTTCAAATCTTACAGTCCCTCCGAAGGAGATACAACTATCGTTGTCAAAATGGATTCTTCCGTCATTGATTTAAACGGATTGGTATGGACAAAACTGCCGTCTTATTTAGGTGGTGGAATTTCTGTCAAAAATCCGTTAAACAATCAACAGCGCATTCTTTCAGTGGCACCAGGAAATGGCGGTTTGCCCTCTTCGATCATCCATAGTCTGGCCGTTGATACGGACGGATTGATCTGGTTTGCCAGTGAACGCGGCATTGGATATTTTATCGCTGATGAGGTTTTAAACGGCTCGCGCCTGGATGCGATTTTGCCCATTTATGGCCAGCGTAAATTATTTGCCAACGAACGTTGTAACGCAATAGTCGTTGAACCGGGAAATCGCAAATGGATTGGAACTGAGACTGGAATATTTCAGTTTTCAGCGGATGGAACAGAACTTCTCAGACAGTTCACGTCTGAGAACAGCCCTTTGCCTTCTACTTTGATAAAAGATTTGTCATTCGAGGCGGAAACCGGTCTGCTGTTTGTTGATACGCCAAACGGCATGGTTGTCTACCGGAGTGATGCCTCCATTGCGCAGGAAAATTTATCATCCGTAACGATTTTCCCAAATCCTGTCAGACCAGAATTTGAAGGTAATCTTGGACTTAAAGGACTAACCGATAATGCTATTGTTAAAATAACAGACCTTTCCGGCAGACTGGTTTTCGAAACGCGATCACAAGGAGGAACCGCGTCCTGGAATTTGAATGATTACACTGGCAGACGGGCAAGGGGCGGAATTTATTTAATAATCGTTGTATCTTCCGATAGAAAAGAGAAAACAGCTGGGAAACTTGCGATCATCAATTAAACATACCTGACTACAATCATAAATCACACCTTGTGTGCAAATCCGGAGCGAATCCGAAAATTAACGAAAATGACACCCCACGAAAAACAACCTTATATCATCGGTATCACAGGCGGCAGCGCATCCGGAAAAACTTTTTTCATGAAATGCCTGATAGACTCTTTCGCGCCTGAAGATGTTTGCCGGATTTCCCAGGACAATTATTACCGCCCGATTCATGAAATCCCCAGAGACGAAAACGGGGTTGAAAATTTTGACCTGCCGGAAACAATCGACCATCATCTTTTTGCTGAACATATTGCTGTGTTAAGAGCAGGCCGTGAAGTTCAGCAGAAAGAATACACATTTAATAATCCGCTAATCAAACCAGAGATTTTAATTTTTGAGCCGCGCCCGATTATCATTGTAGAAGGAATCTTCGTTCTTTACTTCCCAGATATTGCGCGTCTTATTGATTTAAAAATATTCGTTGATGCGAAAGAACATGTTAAAATAAAAAGGCGGATTATTCGTGATAATAACGAGCGGGGTTATGACCTGGATGATGTTTTGTATCGCTGGGAACATCACGTGGCACCAACGTATGACAAATATATCCTGCCATTACGTTCAGAAGCTGATATGATTATCAACAACAATACACGTTTTGATACGGGATTGGATGTTCTGGTTGGTTTTTTGAAGAAGAAGTTGGCGGAGCGGAAGGACCAACAATAATCAGTTACGGTACATTTCATAAACTGCTTGATAATATTATTGTAACTATCTTTGCGAAGAAGAAATTTTTTGAGAAAATAGAAACCTTGGCTAAGGGATTTAACTCTTTGTTTGCAAATTATTAAATCAAATACTTACATCTAGTGAAAAGTAACACATGCTACTCTGAAAAGTGTAATCAGCGATTTTTAAAAATCGCTTTAATCCTTTTCGTTTTAACATTTCAATCATGTAATGACAAATCTGTGTCATCTGTAAGTCCTTATGACTACTATCCTTTATCGATTGGTCAATTTTCTATTTATCAAGTTAATGAAGTAATTTACTCATCAGGACAAAAAGATTCTGTTGTCAACTCATTTCAAGAAAAAGACGAAGTAATCAGTTTAACAACAGATCAATCTGGTATTGACACATACACGATATCGCGTTCTTCCCGAGCCAGCGAATCGGGATTCTGGCAAAAAAATAGAGAGTACAGAGTTCAACGCGTGCCAGACAAAATAGTTGTTGATTTAAATAATGAGATAAATGTACCATTGGTTTTTCCGATAAGCCGAGACTTGCAATGGAATGCATTTATGTATTTTAATCTGAATGACAAGGATTATCGTTATGGCTACAAGTCAAAATATCAAGAGATCGGGGTACCATTTGCTTATGGCAATCAGGAATTTAAAAATACGGTTAAAGTCGAGGAACGACTTGATACGACGGGTCTTATAAAATATAATTTAGCAGTAAAGTATTATGCAGAGGGAGTTGGACTGATTTCTGAAAATGAAGCGGATTTTGAATTTTTACAAAACAACGGAGAATTAGAAGGCTACAAGATAATTGCTTCCGGGAAGAGAAGAAATAAAGTTATCATTAGTTATGGAAAGAACTAATTGATCATCCACCCCAATGTAAATTTTCAACAAATTATTCAAAAATTAATCGTTAAAGTAATAGCATTTTGTGTAAAACTCTTTCTTGTGTAAAATGTTTAATTGTTACCTCTTATCAGTTATTTCCCTTTCATATTACAAATCTGACTGGATTTTAAAGCTCAAGATTTGGAAATAAAAAAAAACCTGCTAATTTTACACCGTATTTATAATAAACTTCTAAAACAGCAAAAAATGGTTAATCTACACTCTACACAGACGAAAAAGACGTATGTTAAGCCTATTTTATTAAAAAAAGGATCTGTTGCTAAGTTGACCCGCGGTCAAAAAGGCGGAAGTACAGATTTTCAAGGGGTCGGCGGAAACATTGGTTAAAATGTTATCTAATTAATTCTTGATGATTTTAGGCTGTTTTTGTTTTAATAGGAGTAATAATCTCTCTGATTATGGCTTATTACGCGGCTTAACATTAAGAAAGTTTGAAACGGGCTATTTCTTATTTGATGAAGAAAAAAGTCGTTTTTGCAAACAGTTACTGGTAATTAAAACTGATAGCAATCTTGAAATTGTAAACCCACTGGATATTAATTTCCCAGTGGGTTTTTCTTCATTATATGCTTTGGAAGAATATCTTAGAGAAGAATATTTTTCATTTAAAATGTCAATAATTATTTACGATGCGGACAGTGGGGAAATTACCTTAACAAGAGACCTGTTTGGAGTAAGACCTTTATATTATATCCACATCTTAAACAACTTTTTTGCATTTTCATCCAGTTTAACGGCTCTTCTTAAATTGGACATTGTTCGATCTTATCGAAGCCTAAATATTTCCAGTATAAATAACTATTTAGAATGGAGCTCTGATGGCTCGTTATACTCTTCTGACACGTTTTACAATGACATTAAAAATGCGCAGCCTGGAAAGTCTCTGCTGATCAATCCAAATCATAGCTATTATACTGATTTTTGGGTATTTAATCCCTTACGTTGGGTCCCACTTAAAAGTAAAGAGGAATTTGGAGAAGAATTTAAGGTACTTTTAAAAAGTTCAGTTAGAGACTCACTTAGAAATTCTACCAGCGTTGCATCTACATTGAGTGGCGGACTTGATTCTTCGTCAATATGCTGTCTTATAAAAATGATTAAACCTGAAATTTCAATTCATACCATATACGCAGAGACCAGTACCAGTTTGACAGAAGAAAGCAACTTTGCCATTAGCGTTGCTGAACATATTAACTCAAAACATCATATTATAACCCCTCCACTCGATAATTTATTCGAGAGTTCCGTTCTTCACACATCCCTATATGGGCACCCGGAATACATGCTAAATGGCTCTTCTTTGAATAGAAGTGTTATACACACAGCCCTAGAATCCAACTGCACAACATTATTTAGCGGTCACGCTGGCGACTCAATAGTCGGCTACGGAGGAGATTTTATTTTCAACCTTTTTAATGAGGGGAAATGGAATAGGCTTAAAGAAATTTTTTCTGCCCCTACACATCAAAGCCTAAGATATAATGATGAAAAAACTGAGTCAGATTTGGTGAAAGAGTTACTTTTTGCACTATTATTAAGAAAAAGAGAATCTTTAAAGACCCTTGAATTAGCCTTACTAGTAGGTAAAGTATCTCGTTTTTTTAAAATACCACTTCAATTCTTTATAGCAAAAGGTTTGACTAAAATGAACACATATTTTAGTATACCGTCGAATATATCATCCAGACAAGTATCACATGACCCCCAATCGAAGGTGAATTATCAATTTCCATTGTACCGAGGGACTGAGGATATATATGCAAACCAATACGACAGTGTTTTTGGAATCCAGTCTGTACTAATCAATGAGCAATTTCATACGCTGGATAATTATTATGGAACCCATCATGAATTTCCTTTTTACGACAAGTCACTTTTTGAATTATGTTTATTCGTTCCTAGCGAAGTTAAATATGACAATGGACTTCGAAGAGGGCATTTTAGAGAGGCTATGAAAGGGGTTTTGCCCGAAAATGTGAGAACCAGAGTAAGCAAAGCTAATTTTGGTCTATATGGTAGAATTACTGCGTTAAAACTTTACGAACAAAGCCAAGATTTACTGACTTACAATAACGAAGTCTGGGATTTCGTGGAAAAAAGTAAATTCGACAAATGTGTCAAAATATTAGTTAAAGATAATCTCCCAGTTCATTATTATAACAAGGTAAATTATTTTGTAACTAAAACAATTTACCTTGCTATTTGGCTTGACATATTGAAGAAGGATGGTTTCATCTCAGGATTTTTATAATCCATAGCGACATTATCTTATCAGTGCAATTTTTCCACTATAAACCTGCTTGATACTTTTTGAATTTGATGTTAATATTTTATACGAATAGAGCCCTGAAGTTATATCTGGAATCCAAAACCACTCAGAAATCGCAATTGGTAAAATAACATCTTTTACAATATTTCCTTTTAAATCAAATATCAGAACATTTGTTATCCTCATATCATCAGAAGCTCCTCTAAACTTGAAACGAACATAATCCGTGGCAGGATTAGGAGAGACAATAAGCTCAACAGCATTCGCAACATCAGATACCGAAAATCGAACCCTGTATCCAGGAGAATTGCTATTTCCTGCTATGTCCTTCCCTACGACCAATAATTCATAAATTCCTTCTATCATATTAGACCCGGTAAACTCTAGTGTGAATGATTTCGAATTTAAGGAAGTAATTTTTATATCATTAGTAAAAAAAGAAAGCCTCTTAAAATCACAATTATCATCTCCGCAAGCTTTTATAAATACATCAAGTAAAGTCGTATCAGCATAAAAACTATTATTGTCAGTTAATGTAATATCAATTACGGGTTTAGGGGAAATTATTTCATCATTTTCAATTCTCACATTATTAAAAGTAACATTTACAAAAGGAGCTATATTATCCCTAGCACTTTCGACAGGATATAGCGAATTGGCTTTTGCTAATTCCCAATCTACCAATAGCTCAGAAATATTGTTGTTTTCCAGTAATTCACTAATTAAATTGTCTGGATCAATTTTAACTTCAATGCGCGCTAATGGCTTAATATTATCCGTTACGACATAAAGAGTGTCTTTAAAAGCTATTGAAGGATAATCGTTCTTCTTAATTGCTTTCGAACCATCACTATAAAAGTAGGTAACTTGCACCGGAACTTTCTGCTCCTTAAAATACCTACCCCCATTGGAAACGATTATCCCAGTCTTTATCAACTTAGATTCTCCTATGCTGATATTATTAGCATCAGAAACAATGAATACCCCCTCCGAACGATCAACCGCGAGATCTGGCTTGCTTACTCTTACTAATTGAACAGCTGGATCACCCTGTAGCAATGACTGATGGATATTAGCCACATCGTAATCACTTCGATTTTTACTTAAAATTTCCAAGGCTGCCCTTTGTTGAATCTGTCCAATACTAAGGGTCTCAACAGGTTCATTAAAGATCAGGCTATACAACTTGTTTAAGTAATTTATTGATGTAGCAGCATAACTATAATAGGAATTAGCAATAATTGAAATGGATCCTTTATCCTTACCGTTTATCCAATCCGAAGATAAAGGAATACGATCAGCGGCGGTTGGGCTTGCGTTATGCCTCCCGCTAAAAATATTACCAACACCGCAGCCGTTAAAATACAACAATGGATACTTTCCAAAATTTTGATACGAATTAGTAGCGTCAGAAATGTAACCAATATCAAAATCAGTGATAGTAGGATCCCCATGTCCAAGATAAGAAATCATACCTACCCCCTCATTAACCTGCTTAGATATGTTAGCCTTTTCAGTAGGTGCACTTGCATTTTGTTTACTTACTGCCTCCACTACTCCCCCTACCTCGCCGGTTTCCACTATGGGCACCAAGCTGGAAAGGGCAGCTTTAAATTCCAGAACCTCACTGGTAGTTTTCCCGCCATTTAAATGAAGAATTCTTTTCTTCCAGCTTGGCGAAGCGGCATCTGATTCATAATATTTCACTTTTTCAAGGTAGTTGTTTACCTGATCAACACTCACAGCATTAATTCTACCCACTGGTATGGTCGGAACATCTGCTGGTACACCGCCTAAACCTTCAACTAATAACAAATCAGAACCGGGATAACCTATCGTAGGCACTTCATCCTTTAATTCTCTGTTTAACCTCATCTTGGATTGTATCGTAGTTGAGATACCAATCAAGAGCAAATTATGTTGACTTCTGATCCCGTTACTGACCATATAATCCGTGAAGCGTCTTATCGCCACAGGACTAGGTTCTCCATAATTAAATTGATTGTATACGTCAGTTACTTTTAATGACAAAGCTTTATAATTTCCACCAGATGCCGATTTTCTATACTCACTATATTTGTTGGCTGCCTCAATCAAAGGATCGCTTGAAATAATCAAATAATCGTATGTAGATGGATCTAAGTTATTAAATTTGACTGGTGTGACTTTGTCGTTAGGTACAGTGGTTGCTTCCGCCACTACTAACAACTTAATTGCAGCATTAGCCTTTCGAGCAACTACGGTATTAAGTGTTGACCCGCTCATATTCCCTGGTATTATTCTAACATTTTCGGAATCGCTAACATCATATATTTTCGAATTCAGAGGCGCGTTTGTTATGATGATTGTGCTAGATTGACTTTTCGTTGGCATCAAATTAAAAACCATTGAGCCAGAATTAGACATATCAAAACTTTGCGGATATCTTAACTTTAAATAAGTAACGGAAAAGGCTCCGGTTGTATTAAACGTATTTGTAACTTTTGCCGTTTCTATTTGCAACTGCCCCTTACCCGTGCCGTCATACCCGGTACTTTCATCAAGGTCAAAAAACTGTTTATATGGTATAAATCCTGAAAACTCAACGAATTTTTGATAATCAACAAGGCTTTCTGCCGATTTTCCAATAGATATTTTTATTTTGTTATTGCTAAAAGTTCTTCCATTGAAAAGTATTTCAAACTGAGGTTTAATATTTTGGTTACGTACTAGATTTTTTAATTGAAAAGGGTAAGAAAAAATTGGATCTCCGATTATAACACTATCCCTATTTTTACTTTTCCAGATTAGCTTTCCAGTTGCAGCCTTGCCTGCAGAAAAATAACTCTGATCCAAAGGTATCAACACAAAGTTTGTCCTTTCATCGTGTGTATAATCATCTGAATAAGTTACTATTTCTTCCTGAAT
This sequence comes from Dyadobacter sp. HNCC25DJ186, assembly GCF_056895235.1. Classification (NCBI taxonomy): domain Bacteria; kingdom Pseudomonadati; phylum Bacteroidota; class Cytophagia; order Cytophagales; family Spirosomataceae; genus Dyadobacter; species Dyadobacter sp. HNCC25DJ186. Next base: position 69,947 of record NZ_JBXHAS010000015.1, on the reverse strand, counting down.
ATGATAAGGCTCCGCATCACTAGTTGGTGACAAAATTTCTTGTTTTTCAATAGATTTAATCGATATGTTTGAATAAGTAAGGAAATAAGAACTTTCATCAGAAAACCAGCTATAATACGGGTTTGCTCTAACACCTGTATAAGGTCTGTAAAGTAAAGCGTCGGAAGCACCATCATTGCCAATTCCGTAAAATTCTATTTGAGTCGGAGAGATACTGGTCATAGCAATTTCCACACCTCTGTGATAAAGGTGTAATTGCCCCTGTTTATTTTTGAAATTCTCCGGAAGTGTTACTCTGTGTATTGCCTGAGTCTTGACATTTATTTTAAGCCATTCCTGGTTATATTTTCCAGCTAGCCACTCGCTACCGTTTACACCGCCCCATGGAACTTGTGCAAATAAAATTGTAGTGCTTAATAGACTAACAAGCCACAGTAATGTTAAGCGAAACCGATAGAGTGGTATATAGTGCATAATAAATCATTGATTATTCATTGAGGGAGTTCCAACTAATTCTGCTTAACTGAAACTCCCCTTTACTTATTGCTTGATCAGCTTTTTACTAAAAATATCACCATTAGAAGTTTTTATTTCTAGAATATATTCCCCAGCAGGATAATTTGAAAGATTAACTTGATTACCAACACCGTTGGTCTGAAGGAGATTACCCTTGATGTCTATCAAATTCCAGGATTTTATCTCCATTGACTTCATATGCTCTATCTTACTACTTCCTGTTGTTGGATTTGGTGACAGATAAAGTTTATCTAAGCTCGGCAATTCAACAGAAACGATCTTCGAATAAGTTATTTTACTTTCTACTGCATTTCCAACTTCGCCCACTCCATCCACCTGAACTAAACGATAATAGTTAATACCAGGAGTTGGATCGCTATCAATAAAGGAGTAAGAGTTTTCAGAATCAGAATTTACCTTTCCCTCAACCCTTCCTATCTCTTGGAAATTCTTTGCGTTATAACTTCTTTCAATCTTGAAATGGCTGTTATTTCTTTCCCAAGCAGTTATCCATTCTAGTTGAACTCTATCAGTGCCAAGTAATTTTGCTCCAAAAGATTTTAAATCAACAGGCAATGGATTTGATACAAGTAAAAGACGCAGTGCTGGATCACCGTGAAGCAACGACTGATGATTACTAGCAACATCATACGACCCAGCATTGCCCCTATCCATTATAATTTTAGCAGCAGCTTTGTGAATCTGGCCTATTGTCATACTTGCTTTGTACAGGTTCTGGTAAAGCGCACCTATATATTGATGCGATGCTTCTTCAAATGCATAGTAACTATTAGCAATATTAGCGATAGAACCTTTGTTTTGGCCTAGCAACCAGTCCGAAGTGAGGGGTATCTGATCCGTTGAGGTCGGATATGGCGAAAACCTTCCGCTAAATAGATTCCCTACTCCACATCCATTAAAATATAAAAATGGATATTTGCCAGTATTATTATAAGTTCCATCTGAAATATATCCGATATTGTAATCGGTTTGTGTGGGGCTACCGTGGCCATAGTAGACCAAGGCTCCAACACCACTATTAACTTCCGAATGAATATTCAGCCCGGCAGATGGATAACCATAGTCACCATCTGGCTTCACTTTTGCAGTTACATTTCCCAAAAACGGACTGCTAGTGACCAACGAGTTGTAGTCGGACAAATATTTGGCAAATCTGGTATTTTCCCCTGCTTTTAACCCTCCACTCACATGATAAACTCTTTTCCTCCAATCTAAATTTTGATTATACTGACCCTCATAATCTTTTACTTTTTGAAGATAATTCTCAACTTGGATGGTAGTAGTCGCAGATAGTCTTCCTATCGGAATACTAGGAACCTCGGCAGTACCGGATGTTAAACCTTCAACAAGTAATACATCCGATCCAGGGTATCCTATTGTAGGTACCTCTTCATTCAATTCTCTATGTAGTTTTAATTTTGATTGAATGGTTGTCGAAGGGCCAATAAGCAGCAAATTATGTTTTTCGCGAACACTGTTACGAATCATATAATCAACATATCTACGAATAGCAACAGGGCTTGGTTCTCCATAGTTAAATTGATTATAAATGTCCTTAATTTGCGTAACCAGCGTACTGTAGCCGCCTCCAATGGCCGAACTTCTATAATTTGCGAAGTTATTTGCTGCAGAAAGCAGTGTACTATTTGTTATAATAAGATAATCATTGTTAGCAGGAGCATATTCTGTAAAAGTCACACCGTTAATCTTTGAGTTATCAACTTGAAAAGTATTATTTGTCACAAATAGATTTAATTCTTGATTAGCGATCCTATCAACCATCAATACTAATGTCGTTCCATCATAACTCGTGGGAATTATGCGAGGCGCATCTTGGCTTGTAATATCAAATACTTTCGCATTTAGTGGCGCATTTGTAATTCTCACCAAACTTCTGCTATTACTGGAAGGTATTAAATTAAACGTTGCAGAGTTTGTATTTGCCATGTTAAAGCCCTGGGGATATGTAAATTTCAGATAAGTGACTGAAAAAGCGCCGGTGGCTGTTAGAAAGTTTGAGGCAAATGTACATGCCAAAGAAAATACTCCATTACCATTCGCGTCAATATCGGAGCTACCTTGATTCGCTGTTGAAAAGTTCAGTGAGAATTGTCTCTTAACAGCATTAAATCCTGAGAATTCCCAGAAATTTGGATACGATACTAAGCTTCCGGAAGTTTTCCCACGAGATACTCTCACCTTATTGTTGACACCGGCATAGGTTCTTCCGTTAATCAAGACTTCTACCTGAGGCTCCAATACTGGATCCTCATACAAATTCTTAAGTTGAAAGGGAAAAGTAAATAAAGAATCCCCTATGTATGTCAAGAATCTACTATCTGGTTGATACTTCCAGATCAAATTACCGGTGGCCGCCTTTCCGTCTTGAAAAAAACTATTGTCTAGTGAAATACTGGCAGGATTTGTAGTTTCGTCATGGGTATAGTCATTAGAGTATACCGTAATATCCCTTTGTAAGTGATAAGGCTCAGCGGTGCCGGACACTGTAAATTGTTGCTGTGTGACAGCTAGCTCTGTTGGTGATGCGAAATAAGTCAGGAAATAACTACTCTCATCCGAAAACCAACTATAATAAGGATTCGCCCTGATTCCTGTAAAGGGCCGGTATAAGAGCGCGTCCGAAGCACCATCATTAGGAACTCCATAAAACTCAACTTCAGTATTAGTTGCACTTATTAATGCAACTTCCGTCCCTCTATGATAAAGATGTAATTGATTAGCCTTATTTTGGAACCCAGCAGGCAGCGTAACTTTATGAACTCCCTTTTGGCTAACACTAATTTTTAACCAATTAGGTCCATATTTCCCGGCAAGCCACTCATTCCCATAAACCCCACTCCAAGGGCTTTGCGCCAAGGCATCTGATATCGGGAGCGTAAAATTAAAAAGGGCAATTGCTGCAATAACGATCAGCCTGATTGCCTGTAAAGTAGATTTTTTGTGCATAATGTGGAACCCGTTTTGTTACGATATTTTCTATTTAACTGATTAATAACCATACTATTGCTTAGAACCTAAGATTAAAGAAAAACAGCGGTTAATAGATTTTAATCAATTGAGGATAAAATTACAACAAGTTAAATATCTGTACAAGTAATTCTTACAATTAACCTTTGGAATAATTGTACATCTTCCATTCCTGATAAAGAATCGACTTTTACCAATAATTTTAAGACGCCTGGTGATATTAAAGGTAACTGAATTTCAAAATTTTAATATAACTAACCTCGACAAAGGCACCGATAATCCGGCAATCAAATACATTGTGAGTAACTGAATTGGTCTGTTCCTTTTTCCAAAATCTACTAAAACAAAATAACCAGGATAACAACATAAGATTGCGTTATCCTGGCCGAATTGCGTGAAACAGAAATGATTAAAACTTCACAATCGTTTTGGTGTAAACTTTATTACCAGAAATCACCCGGATAACATAGAGCCCTGGCTTTTCCTTTTTGATATTAACATCAACTTCTCTTTCCATATAAAACGATTTACTGACAAATTTGTAGCCCTCTGCCCCATAAACTTCGACAGTACCATCGGGTATATTTTTCAAACCTATCTTAATCAACCCATTAGACGGATTTGGGAATACGGCTAATTCCGGCTCAATTAAGTTTTCCACCGTATCAGTTGCCACCTCCACTCCTTTTCTTGAAGCAGGATCGTCACTACCAGAACATGGCTCAACATATCCACGGAAAACAGATCCATTCAAAGCATCAAAACCAGCTGCAAGTAACACCTCAGTTCCCGCATGATAATTTGCTACCGCTCCTGAATTAATCGTGTTTGTTACAATAAGAAAGTTTTGTGCCTGTTTATGATCATTTGCTCCCGAAGCCACAGTTCCACTCACGTTTAAACTGGGCTTACATTGAGTACTGGTTCTCAAAATTTGAAGTGCAGGATCACCAAGTAAAATTCTTTGATGGATGCCATTGGATATATTGTTCTGATAGTCGTACACATAATTAACGTTTGTGACGGCATTAGTATTTGTGGCTGCATACATATTACCTCCCACTTTTTGAAGAATTGCCCCAATAGTTCCTCTGGCCTCCTCAGAAGTTTTGAAAATATGTTCATACAGAAAAGGAATGTTTTTAGTTTCAACAGATTCCCATCCGTAAGTGGAAAGTCCAATTACAGCTATCGAACCTTTATTAGGTGTTAATAACCAGTCCTTAGCGAGCGTATTGCTTCGACTAACGAAAATATTTCCAACACCACAGGCTGCAAAGGACATCACAGAATACTTTTTTGAAGCTGAATATCCCCTACCGACATCGGAGACATTCCCCATATTCAGCTCTGTATAACCCGGATAACCATGGCCATAGTAACTTATAAAACCCACTCCGGTGTTAACCTCAGAACTAATATCAACAAATTCTGAAGGATAAGCACTTGCATTTTGCTTCCATTTTGCTGCAATATTTCCAGAAAACGGTATCGAAGTTACTTTTGAGGCCTGTGTGTTCATAAAAATCTTCATGCGATCTCGCTGACCTACGTCCGCACCACCGGTAAGATGCAATACATTCTTTCTCCATTCCCTGTTCGTCGTGTCTTGTTCATACTCAATTACTTTTGCCAAATAATTAAGCACCTGTTGAGGACTGTTCGCCCCGATTCGCCCAACCGGAATGGCTGGTAGATCATCCTGTACTCCGGCAAGACCCGATACTAATAACACATCGGATGCGGGATACCCAAAAGTCGGAACCTGATCTGGCAGTTCTTTATTTTTCGTTATTGAGTCTCCAATGGTAACAGAATTCCCTATCAATAGTAAATTATGATTATCTCTTATACCGCCTGAAAGCATGTAATCAGCAAACCGTTTTATTGCTACCGGACTTGGCTCGCCATAGTTAAATTGATTATATATTTCTTTTATCTCTTTTACAAGCGGACGCATATAACCTCCTAGTGATGACCCCCGGTAAGACTTATATTCTTCCGCAGCAGATTTCAAATTATCCGTGGTAACTATCAAATAGTCATACGCTGAGGGAGAGATCTCTGAGAAACTCACTGTAGTAGTATTAGAAGATAAATCTACCGGACTATCATCGGTAACCAACAATGTCAGTGATTTATTCACCTTCCTTGAAACCATTACATTCAGCTCAGAATTAATAACATAGCTTTTCAAAATCCGTGGCTTATGTAAATCTGTTACATCAAAAACTTTCGCATTAGCTGGTGCATCCGGAATAATGACTTTACTAAGCGTATCACTGGTAGCTCGAAGTTCAAAAGAAACTGGGGTTTGGCCATTCATTGAAAACATCTGTGGATATCTTAGTTTCGCGTAGGACAGGGAAAACATCCCGGTACCAACAGTAAAAAAACGTGGGTCCGGGTTCGTTCCCATCTTATTTGTAAAAATTCCAACATTTAAAAAGCCATTGTTACGCAGATCTGAATTCAAGGTATCTGAAGAGACGTTTAGAATAAATTCTCTTTTTATCGGCTTTACCCCCTTGAAAATCATATGATTTGATAAAGTTAAATCTCTAACAGTGAGAGAATCCTTGCCCACTTTTACGGTTAAATCATTCTCACCTGACAAAAGTCTTCCATATACAAGAATTTCAAGTGTTGGTTGCCAATCCGCACTTCCAAAAAGATTAAGGATAGGAAACTTTGTCCAAAAATCACCAAATAATTTAGGATTTGTCAAGGTACTATGTTTTCCATAAACCTTGCTTGTCATTCCCTTTTCACTGATCCAGTAGCTCGGTGCAACGGTTGGTGATTCGAAAGAATCGTCAATACTATAGCTGTAGTTATCAGTAAAAAGTTGAATTTCTTCTTTGACATGATAGCTTTCGGAGGGAATATCGGCCATTACTCTATCAATTACTAAGGCCCTTTTTCCAGGAACAGATGAATATGTAAGAAAGTAAGCACTTTCATTAGAATAAAGACTAAAAAAAGTATTTACCCTTGCAGTAGTATCAGGCTCGTTTTTGCTAGAGTAAAATAACAATTCATCCGATTTCCCGTCATTGGGTACCCCGTAAAATTGAATTTCAGTAGCCGTGGCATTTAGTAAAGAAACTTCTTTTCCCCTATGGTATAAATGTAAAAAAGCGGCCTTGTTTTGAAAATTACCAGGTAGTGTTACCTTGTAAATTCCCTTATTTTTAACATTAATTTTCAACCACTCCTGCCCATACTTTCCGGCTAACCATTCATTACCGTAAACCCCGCTCCATGGAGTTTGCGCAAACCCAATACAAACCATGCCAGTCATGACTATGACAGACAACATCAATCGTTGCAGGATTTTTTCATTTCCAGTGATCCATTTCATCATTTCAAAGAATTTTATAGTTCGATTACGCATGATTACTTCTTATCGATCAAACTTTGGATCAACTCTTTCAATTGAACAACCTGACTTTCCAGAATATCCAATTGCAGTTTTTGATGTTCAATCTTCCTTTGCTAGTCAATGGCGTACAGTGTTAGCTCTTCTATTTTCTCTTGTTGCAAAACAGAGATTCTACCCAAATCCAGCCCTTGATTTTCAACCTGACTGGCTTTTGGTATGTTCGGCAAATGTCCATGACTTAAAATAAAATCCTCTACCTCAGAAAGTGGTTTCAGTTTATAATCCTCCTTAAAAACATAATCCGCCCATCCTGAACGCACACGAACTTCTTCGGTTAGAATTCCTCCCTTCACAAATAACTGATAAGCACTTACGTCCGCCCCACCAACCGACGCTGGAAAAACAGATGTATTGACGCCCACCTTACCATTAAAGATTAGATTCTTAGCAGTGAAATCTCCGTAGATAAGCGGGTTAACCGTTTCTGTATTTGAAATAATTAATTTGTTGCTTTCAGTGGAGTTCATTCCTGCTTTCATTCCTAAAAATACATTGTCTGACCCCGCAGGATTATATAAACCGGCTCCGGTTCCAACGTAAGTATTATTGCTCCCGGTGGTATTAACCCCCCCTGCCGCATTACCTACAAAAACGTTCGCAGAACCAGTAGTATTCGCAGTTCCTGTTGATGTTCCACCCAAAAAAACATTATAATTACCAGTAGTATTATTCTGGCCTGCAACAGTCCCAAGAAAAGTGTTTTCCTTTCCGGTAGAGTTACTATAACCAGCCTTGTATCCTAAAAAAGTGTTGAACCTACCAGTTGTATTTGAATAACCCGACAGACCGCCAATAAAGGAATTCTTTTCTGCAGTATTAATTCGGCCCGCGTAATTACCAAAGAATGTCCCATACTCACCAGCAGTCCCCGCTCCAGTACCATCATACGTAACCGTACCATTAAAAGACAACGTACCATCCGTGCGTGCTGATCTCAAAGAATCGCTTTGTGCATTAACCTTTCCAAATAAAGCTGACGCAATAAGAAATAAAAAAGCACTTCTCTTGAACTGTAAATAACTGTGTTTCATTTTATTAATGTATGTAAATAGTATCCCTACTCTGTTAAGGCTTTTCGGGGGCCGCCGGATTGCCGGATCACCAGTCTGCCGGATCACGGATCTTTTCTTTATACTTGGATATACCAGAAAATTTAAAAATGAGACATTGTCCTTCTGCTGCACGATTCAGGTGTGCATCCACAGTTCGACAATATGATTTTCAAGGTGATTTTTCGAAGGGCAGGTGTGTAAAAGTTAAACACGCCTATGCCTGTGAATTAATCACCGGTTAAATCGAAAGAAGAATTTGATAAGTTGAGATTTGGTAAGCAAGCTAATATTTGAAATATTCCTACACAAATAATATGACAAATTTGAATAAAATATATTCCTATTAGTTGTAGTAGCTATAAGCCAAATTTTAATAACTTTTTATTCTTTAATCGCTATATGCTACTGGTCTGCGTTAAAGAAATTCTAGCTACGAGCATCAATTTTACAGTTTCAGTCCAGTTCTAAATGTACGTGTGAAGACACCCTACCCATTTCAGGGCGAGGTTAAAATAAATTATTCGACATGAACTGAACGATTTGCACTATTTAGCGGTACTAATCCTACATTAATTTCGTTCATACGAAAATTAGTAGTCCATGAAAATTGTAAATCTTACACATTAGCCAGAGAAATCATGAGAGAACGTATTATTAAAATACTAAATAATTTTGGCGTTGATAACAGCGCGGTTTCAGACAATGCCAATTTTATTAAAGATCTGGGATTTGATAGTCTGGATACGGTTGATCTGATGATGCAGGTTGAGCAGGAATTTAATATCGCAATTCCCGATGAAGATTACTCTAAAATTGTTACGTTAAAAAGCCTAGTTGAGTATCTTGAAGAACGTCAAAGTATATTGGCTTAATCTGGCTTAATTTGCTTCATAAGTCGATGCCAGGCGGTGTTTGACATCGGCTTATAGAGGTCTCCCTATCACCCATTTATTTGAATTCGCAATTTTTATTGCATCTGCCTTACTGGATACTTCCAGCTTCCGATAGATATTTTTGATATGTGTCCTGATGGTTTCTTTACTAACAAAGAGGTCCAGTGCGATTTTAGAATAACTTTTACCTTCGGCTATACTTTGCAAAACCTCTGTCTCTCTTTCTGTCAGAGGTGAATCCTGCTGCTGGCGAAAAGACTGAACAACCATTTTTGCAATGGATAAACTCATCGGAGCACCGCCGGCTAGCGCCTCATCAATATTCTGTACAATTTCTGATATGTTAGAGTTTTTGACTATGTAACCGCCAGCTCCTGCACACAAGGATCGGAAAACCTTTTCACTATCTTCAAATACGGTTATAATGAGCACAATACAATTAGGAAGCTGCTTTTTTATTCTGGTAGTTCCGGCGATACCATCCATTCCTGGCAGCTCAATATCCATTAATACGAGGTCAGGATTATCGTTATATAAATTTGCCAACGCGTCCTCACAGTTTCCATATAAATTTACAACTTCATAATTCTCAACGGTATCAAGCACCGCGCTAAACCCTTCACGGATTGAACAATTATCTTCGATAATAATTATTTTCTTTTTCATAGCTGAAACTATCACGATTCAATAATAGTAAAATGAACAGGAGCATCCAGCTGCAACCTGGTTCCCTGCGGACTCCCACAAATGCTGAGCTTAAATCCGTTGTCCTTACTCCTTTTTTGCATATTCAAAAGCCCGTTATGCTGCATCCCGGCATCAGGCTCTTTCCATTTGCCATCATCTCTTAAAGCGATGCTGACATGTTTTGCATAAACGGCCATCTCCAGAACCACTTCCGTCGCTCCGGCATGTTTTGCCACGTTTGTCATGGCTTCCTTAAAAATGAAGATAATATGTCTTGAGGCGAAAGGCTCTAACTGAGCAGCTTCATTTCCGGAATTGATCGCAGAATGAACAGAAAAGGCAATATCAAACTGGTTGTAAAACACCTGACCAAAAGAGGTGAGATAAGCGAAAAGCTCCTGCGGGTCATCGCTGTTGTTATTAACACTCCATAAAAAGTCTCTGCTGGATGCATACAACTGATCGCTGTTTGCGATGATTGTATCAACGATCGGAATGACAGCCGGGTGGTCTTTCAATTTTAACCTTAGCATGGCCGCCTGTCGGGTAACCGCTGAAAGCATATTTCCTGTTTCATCATGAAAATCACTCGCCAGATTTTGACGCATCGTCGACAGTTGCTGCGTCCGGTCTTTTACCGCCCTGTTCAATAAGTCAATTCGGATATGTTGCTGCTCACGTATCTGCAAGCGGGCCGCGTCATGTTGTTCCTGAACAAACCAAAAGAAGGCCCCAAAAAAAATCGTCAGAACAATATGTGATACCGCAGCATACGAACTCTGAGCAGTGGCTTCAGGTACAGCGTAATAGATAATCATTATCGCGATAATGTTCAATCCGATCATGACAAGACCAATTTTTCTATTAAACCAAAAACCAGTCAGTAATACAAGATATAGTGTTGTGACAGCCGGTGAATCGATGGCACCTGTTTCCAGCGTATCTCTTATAATAACAAAATAACTTGTCATAAGGGCCAGAACCAACGGCGGCCAATAAACCCCATAATATTTCAGACACAGCAAAGTACAAATTCCTAAAAAAGCAAGCACATAATAACCGACGAGCGTAGGCGGAAAAAAGAACAAAGGAATTGGCAAAATCAGCAACAGTGCCGTCGCGACAATGGTACCGCTGACAATGGTCCGAACCTGATCATATTCCGGATGCAGTTGGTTACGCATGGCTGGCGTCAGGAAATAATGTATCAGTTTTTCTGGGATCATACTTTCAATTTTGGCATTACAAAATTAAGCATAGCTTCTTCATTTTCACGGATCTAAACTATGTAAAATACAAAATCCCCCATTATGGGTGATTGCTTACGGTCGAATATGCTTCTAATTTTGATGGCAGATCTATACACACATCCACCATCGTTTATCACATCAAAACCCTCCTCCATAAGCTCGAAAATCTGAGCAAGCTGTAAAACGCTGGTAGCTATCCAGGCTACCAGCATCATAAATCCAGAATATCAGGACCATCTAGGTCGATTCATTTCTACTATACCGTCGATCTTATTCTACCGAATAATATTTTTTTAATCAATAACTTTACAGGAAGAAACCTGTAAGGTATCAATCCCTTTCCAAACACACACACTAAAATCTTAATCCGGATGTCAATTCCTCGTTCATTGCCCGAAGCTCTTATTCAGAGCTTTACGATAATTCTCCTTGTTCATTTGCTTTTGCCAATACCCGGGAAAGCACAAATTAATAATTCTTCTGATTGTGAGCCGGCAAAGGACTATGCTGTAATCAAAAAAGGCGAGAAGAGATGTGTCACAGGAAACACAACCATCACCTATCTGACCTTAGAAGGTGGAACACTACTAATTGATGGAAATGTCAGAATTAATAATTTACCAATAGAAAGTGGTAAAATATTGGTTACAAAGTCAAGTTATGTACTTTTGCCTCCGATGTCGCTCAAGAATTTAACCCTAAGCAATAGCGGCACAATTACGTATATGGGTAAAGTGAATATGACAGGCGGAAACAATTATGTCATTAATGAGAATACTGAGAGTAAAATGGACTGGGGATCTTCCGAACTAAATATGGCAGGAGGAAATTCCACTTTTATCAATAACGGGACTGTCTCCATAGGAACATTGAGGATTGAATCCAGAGGAGCGAAGGTTATTCTCGGCAACAATTCTCTAACCAATGTAATAAATCTGATTAGCACCAGTGACAATAAAGTCACTGTGCCTCAGGGCATTGCCAAACTAAGCCAGGCCGGATATGCACAATTACCCAAGTCATTAACTGCAAGTGCAAATCTAACGATCTGTCCTGGACCAACATCCGAAATACGCCCCTTATCAAATTCAGCCGGCGGGTATGGTAAAGCCATTGTAATGGAAAAAGGTTGTAGTTTTTTTCCATTGTCAATCAAATAATAGTATTCCCAAAATAATAATCACCTATATACTCAATTTGCAAAGATTTGCCCAACGGAAACCTTTGCGTTATGTAAAATCCTGATCAACATATTTTTATGAAATTAAAATTTCTACAAGTTTTTGTTATCCTCCTTTGTGTTTCAAAAATCAGTTTTGGCCAAATCTCAGTAACATTTCCTTCCGACCGCGTTGTTTTCCAACGTGATAATTCAAACCAGGCGACACTTACCGTTGCAGGATTTTTCTCAGGTTGCGTTGATCGCGTGGAAGCACGATTTGTTCCCCGGGCTGCCGGACAAGGTGTTCAAGCTCCTTCCGGCGGAGGATGGGCCGTTATTCAAAATAATCCTGTTGGCGGTAATTTTTACGGTACCATGCCCGTCAGTGGTGGCTGGTATAAACTTGAAGTAAGAGCCATTTTGGACAATAATTCTGTGGGGACAAGTACTGTCGAACATGTAGGTGTGGGAGAAGTGTTTGTTGTTGCCGGACAATCCAACGCAACCGGTGGCGACGACAACCCGAACGGGCCAGGCTCCACTGACGACCGCGTTAACAGTGTAAATTTTCAGAATTTTAATGCAAACGGCTACTCCGGGATTGCACCCTATTCGGAAATCAAACTTCCTTGCCCGGAATTTGTTCACCTGGATGCAGAAACAAAAACGGCTCCTTTTGGAAATTACGCCTGGTGCTGGGGAGCTTTTGGGGATAAGATGGTAGAAAAATTACAGGTTCCGGTAATGATTTTTAACGCTGGATGGTCCAGTACAGGAATAAAAAACTGGCAGGAGACAATCAATCCGAACGGTGTTACAACCAGTGAATTCAGCTACACATTTCCTACCGGTCTTCCTTTCGGCCACATGCGTGTAACGTTGAATAACTACGTGGCTCAGCTGGGCGTGCGGGCAATTTTGTGGCATCAGGGAGAAACTGATAATCTTGCAAACCGGACACAGGCTGACTATCTGAAAGATATTCGTGATGTAATTCAGGCATCCCGTAATCTATCCGGGAAAAGTAATCTTGCATGGGTTGTTGCCAGAGTATCCCGTTTTAATGTTAACGGAACCACGCGTACCTGGCAGCCTGTTATTGACGCACAGAACGACGTAATAGGAATTGGCAGTAATGGTTCAAACCCGGCTTACAAATTACCCGGAGTTTTTGCAGGTCCTGAAACGGATCCATTTTATGATATCAATTACAGAAGGGATGAGGTTCACTTCTCAGGCCCGGGACTTATAAGCCTGGCTAACTGGTGGGCAGAAAAACTGAATCCCGACTTTTTTACGCAATCCACACCCTACTCGGCTACTCCTCCCCCGAATGTTTCTGTATTTCGTTCAGAAACAGCTGATGTGACTCTTAACGCTCCCAACGGCGGGCTTAATTACACTTGGTTATCCTCAAACAATTGCAACAATACTTTGTCAGGTACCCAACAATTTACTTCGACCTCGGGAGATTTTAAACTTAAAGTTACAGACAATCTGAGTAATACTGTTTTGTCGCCCACTTTGCGGATTCCTGTTAACACGACGCCGACTGCCATTGCCAAAAATAATGATTTGGCGCAGCAGGTAATTTATAACGCTAAAAATAACTTGTTAGGAAGTGACTGTCGAATTATTGCAACCATTGCCCCGCAGTCAAATTCAGGTTTAATAAACGGAACATTGACTACGAAGGCAATTATCGATGCGACTCCAGGCACCTATCTTAACAACAAATATCTACAGCGCCATTTTGATTTAAAAACAGACAAATCAAATTTGAATTCGAAGGTTGTGATTTATGCCTTACAGTCAGAATTTGATACCTATAATCTCAATAACAACATTCCATTACCAAAAAACCCAACGGATCAGGCCGGAAAAGACCATTTGCGGGTCGTACAGTTTCAGGGAACCTCATCAAACGGATCTCTCGGAAGTTATAGTGGAAGCCGTACTGAAATAACTCCTTCTAACATCACATGGAATGCAACGCTCAACAGCTGGGAAATCAGTTTCGACATGAATGCCCCCGGTGGTTTTTTTGTTAGCGTAAACAGCAACGCACTGCCAGTCACCCTTACTCGATTTTCAGGAAGCTCCAACGGCAAGTCAGTTTCTTTGGAATGGGCGACATCATCAGAAGTTGATGCATCACATTTTGTAGTTGAGCGCAGTACTGACGCAATCAATTTTAATGCACTTGGAAAGGTTATGGCAGCGGGTGATTCCCACTCGGAAAAACAATATACATTCCTTGACAATGCCTTACCGAAGGGAATTTTCTATTACCGGTTGAGACAGGTTGATATGGACGAATCGTTTGAATTCAGCCGGATTATTGGCGTTAAAGTTGAACAGGAAATGGCTATGAAAATATTCCCAAACCCTGTGACGGACTTTTTAACCATTCAGTCAGAAATAGAAATAAACTCAGTTGAAATTTTCAATTCTGCTGGTATCAGTTTAAATTCTGTTCTTGTAAAATCTAACTTTTACTCTTTGGATATGACAAATTATCCGGTGGGTTTATATCTGGTTAAGATCAATGATGAAGTATATAAAATAGTTAAAAATTAAGTAAAGTGTTTGTATATTTTCAGTGACATAAAAATACAGGTTACATAAAATGTTGTCAGATTAATTCTGGCAACATTTTTTTATTTGTGGCTAAACTTTTTAAAATATACTTTTGTCCGGAAATTAATAGAATCCTGGGATGTTTTAATTGATCTTAAAAAAGAACTTTTCACTGATAGACTAATTTATTTTTTCAATTGGCTTATTTTGGAAACAATTCGTACAAGCAATATTGTTCATTAAAGAGATTTTGGATTTTTCCGGGCTGACATGCCTAATGAACTATAATTCTTTCTTACACAATGAGTACCATAAAATCTATAAAATCGATTACTCCTGATGTCGTACTGATTGGGGCCGGTATCATGAGTGCAACGCTGGGCATTTTACTAAAAAAGTTAAATCCTGCTTTTACAATCTCTATTTTTGAGAGACTGGACCGTGTGACTGCTGAAAGTTCTGATGCCTGGAACAACGCAGGAACAGGACATTCTGCATTTTGTGAGCTGAATTATACGCCGCAAAACGCTGACGGTTCTGTCGAAATATCAAAGGCTATCAAAATCGCCGAATCCTTTGAAGTTTCAAAAGAGTTCTGGGCGTATCTTGTAGAAAATAAAATCATTGAGTCTCCGGAAGAATTCATCCGCCACATTCCTCACATGAGTTTTGTTTGGGGAACTGAGAATGTAGACTATCTAAAAAAACGGTTTGAAGCACTTACTGCTCACCATTTATTCGAAGGAATGAAATATTCCGAAGACAATTCAGAAATTGAAAGCTGGGTTCCTTTGATTATGGATGGAAGAGATCCAAACGAAGCGGTTGCCGCAACTCGTATGGAACTCGGAACGGATGTGAACTTCGGATCACTGACAAGAAATATTTTTGATTATCTTGAAAAACAGGACGGTGTAAATCTCTACCTGAACCACGAAGTCGAAGATTTCAATCATGAATCAGATGGCACATGGACGATTGCTGTCAAAAATTTAGAGACAAGAAAATCTCAAAAAGTAAGAACACCGTTTGTCTTTATCGGGGCCGGTGGTGGTTCACTTCCTTTGTTGGAAAAATCCGGTATCCCGGAAGGTAAGGGATTTGGAGGATTTCCTGTGAGCGGACAGTGGCTGGTGTGTAACAAACCTGAAATCGTTGAGCGTCACCAGGCAAAGGTTTATGGAAAAGCTGCGGTTGGTTCTCCTCCGATGTCTGTCCCTCACCTTGACACCCGGGTAATTGACGGTAAAAAAGCACTGCTTTTTGGACCTTACGCAGGTTTTTCAACAAAGTTCCTGAAAAACGGTTCGTACCTTGATCTCCCGCGTTCGATCAAGTTGAACAACATTAAGCCAATGCTTGCCGCCGGTATACACAACATACCTTTGACAAAATATCTGATCGATCAGGTGAGACAGTCGCCAGAAGATCGCCTGGCAGCTTTAAGGGATTATATGCCTGAGGCGCGGCTGGAAGATTGGGATCTTGAAAAGGCCGGTCAGCGTGTTCAGGTAATTAAAAAGGATAAAAAAGAAGGTGGCGTGCTGGAATTCGGCACTGAAATGGTAACAGCTTCGGATGGTTCACTTGCCGCTTTGCTTGGCGCATCTCCCGGTGCTTCCACGTCCGTTTCGATCATGCTTGACCTGATCCACCGTTGTTATGCAAAAGAAACACAAAGTCCTGAATGGAAACAGCAACTTAAAAAGCTGATCCCATCGTTTGGAATCTCTCTTGCAAAAGATGCGGAACTGGCGGCGAAAACACGTACCCGTACGACGGAGGTATTGAAACTTAGTGCTTCCAGAAAAGAAGAAGAAATACATGCATAACGAATGCAGACTTATAAAATAAAAATCCCCGGCCGACTTTTGTCATCCGGGGATTTTTATTTAACGGTTTAAGAATTAAATCAATTGCTTCTGCGCAGATTTTTCATCTTCCTCCGTCGTTTCCATCGTTAAAGGAAATGTAATATAAAACGTCGTTCCCTGATTTTCCTCGCTTTCAAACCAGATATTGCCGCCGTGCGCCTCAACGATTTGTTTGGAAATTGATAGTCCCAGACCGAATGGTTGTTCTCCTGACGTACCTGTGCGTTTGGCTTCCGTAAATGGATCGAAAATTTTATCTTTTAAATTATCCGGGATACCTATTCCCTGGTCCAGAATCGCGAGCTCCAGCTTTTCATCCTTCACTTGTATCTTAACTCTGACAGTTGCCTTAAGGGCACTAAATTTTATCGCATTGACCACAAGATTACTCAATACGCGAGACAATTTTTCGCGATCACCTATGATTTTGACATCATTCCAGATCTCTAATGCAAGCATCTGATCTTTTTCATCCGCCTTGAATTTTAATTGTTCCAGGCATTCCTGCACCAAAGCTGATACTTCGATGGATTCCATTTTCATTTCCTCAGGCCTGTAATTCAGATTTGCTGCCAACAAATCACTGATCATGTCAACCGATTGAAGACCCAGTGTTTTTAGCATTTTCCCCAATTCCCGTTGTTCATCAGTGAAATTGTTTTCATCCAAAAGCAGCGATGAAATTGAGACGATCGCACCTAACGGATTTCGAAGATCATGCGCTACAATTTTGAGAATTCTATCCTTGTCACTGTTGCTTTGTCGTAAATCGTCCAGCGTCTGTCCCAGCTGTGTGTTCTGAAAGGTAATCTGCTTGTTTAATTTGGTTAAAGCCGCAATATTGGATTTCGAATTTCGCCAGTTATACCAGATTAGTAAAAGAATTAAAACCGCCATAAAGGCGAAGATCAATGCGATATATAAATAACCTTTTTTCAAATCATTGGCTTTGCTTAATAACGTATAATTATACTGCTGCTCAATATTTTGAAATTCTCTGTCCACATCGGCACTGACCAGTTTTTTATTCATAAGATCCAGGGAATCTTTTAGTTTGATATACTTCTGTAGATATACATACGCTTCGTCAGGCTTTTGTAACTTGTCATTATATTTCCAATTCAACTTATTAAAACCAATGTCAGCGAAAAGATTATAACTCGTATCCAACGATGCCTTCAATTGCTCTCCGATCTCACAAGCTTCATAAAGCCGGTCCGAATCAACATAAATCTCTCCCAGTTTCGCAATCGCAATCTGGGCATCTGGCAGGTCAAATCCTTTTCGGGTATTTGTCTGAATGCTCTTTTGCAATAGAGAAATAGCGGTCAAAGTATCACCTTTTTTATAATACTGTTCAGACTGATTGCCAAAAACAACAGCTCTGGCCATATCTACATAATCCTTTCTCTCCGGATATTCAGTACTTCCCTCTGCTATAAAAGCAAGCGCTTTATAGCTGTAATTTAATGAACTATCAATCATTCCTAATTTGCCGTAGCTCAGCGAAATGTTAGAAAGCAACTCCTGTCTTAAAGCAAAATTCGGGAAGTCTTTAATACAATAGGCAGAATGTTCGAAACATTGCTTGAAGTTGGTGATTGATTCACTAAACTTCGACTGCTTAAAACTCACCATGCCAAGCCGATAGGTATATTCACTTACTGCACAAGGATCAAGAATTGTCTGAGCTATCAATTTTCCACGATAATAATATTGATAAGCATCATTGAAACGCTTCATTTCAAATAACAGATCCCCTTTTTGAAAAAGAGCGATGGAATAATCCCGGATATATTCCTTCTTTAAATCCTCGTTCGACAGCAAGAGAAAAATGCTGTCCATTTGAATTATTGCACTGTTATAATCTTTAAGTTTTTTGTAATAATTCTGTGCTTTAAAAGTGTATTTCCTGATTTCATCTCCCGTACCAGGACTTTCGATGGCCTGATAGGCTGAATCGAAAAAGGCGAGCGCCTTGGTTGTCTCTCCTCGATCAACCATCCGGCTGGCCTCTTCCCGGATATCGTCAACATAAACAATATGATCAGAATCCTTCCGCTCCTGATCGTCACAGGAATATAAAAAAATCACAATAAAAGGGATAATTACGGTCCTGCCGACCTCACAAATTGTTGATGCAAAACTGGCAGAAAAACACTTCACCATAAATTCCTGTGAGGATTATGAACTTTGTTAAAAAATTTTATCAGACAAATAATCAAGACAATAAAATTACTTCATTACCAGTATATTAAAAAGCACTGACAACATTTAATTGTAGATTTTGTTCTAATACAATTAAAAGTCCTGTCTCATTTTGGCGACTTCCAAATGTAGAATTTATCAAAGTGCACCAAGAATATTTTTAGTAACATTATTATTGCAACGATACTAAATAAGTTCTGCTTTAAAATCTCCCTCTTATAGCTTGATTTAGAAAAAGTTCGAAGCAAATATTTAGACCCTGAAACCGCAGATTTGAGCCTGTAACCTCTACAATTTGAAGCCTGAAATTTTAACTCATGTAGATATACGTTTTGCCGTATTTTTCTATATATACCTTTCCATTTTAATATGTTCAATATTTTCCTCAACAAATGTTTCACCAAATTGAATGAAGCCATTTTTTTCATAAAACTTAGCCGCGCGAATTTGCGCATGAAGATAAGTTCTTGAACCTTTTGGCAAATCAGCTATCAAGGCTTGCACCAACGCTCCGCCTACGCCACTTCCCCTATACGCTTTCAGCACCGCAAAGCGTTCAAGCTTATAACCATCCTTTGTTTTCCGCCAGCGCGCAGTCCCTGCAGGCAGATCGTTAACCTTGGCAAGAAAATGCGTGGCTTGGCCATTTCCGTCTTCTTCGGCCACTGCATTCACATTCTGCCCAACCACAAAAACCTGCCTGCGTATCGCAAAAGCAGTTTTCAGATCATCCGGATTGGTGATTTTTTCTACTAACACTTCATTCTGGTTTTCCGATCCCAGACCCGATTTACTGTTTTCCATAATTGTTAAAGCTCTTTCCAGAAAGCTCTTTTTTTTAAATGCTGCTTCCACTTCATTGATCGCATGCATGATGTTATTTTTTGTGTCGGTCAGCTCCGTCATGGCCTCAACCATAATACCCCAGACCGGTTTCATTTTTTTTATCAATTCTTCGGCTTCCGGTGTTAGTTGTATCAACCTTTTCCTGTCATCGTTTTTGTCTTTAACTGAAAAAATCAACTTCTGCTTTTCAAGTTCTTTCAATAAGCTGATTGTAGACGGATGTGCATAACCGATCTCAGAAGCAATTTCGCCAACACTCAGACAGGGTTTTTCATTTAAGGTATAGATCACAGGAAACCACTTTGGCTCGAAATCGATACCGTTTTCTTTGTAAATCTGTAAACCATCCTTTCGCAGCCTGTCACTAATTCTTTGCAGACGTGTGGAAATTGCCAGAATTCCTGATTGATCGATACTGTTCATTTTATTTCAAGATGATAAAAAACATTGTCTGCAGACATAACCGGAAATGTTACCGGTAGTTTATTTTTTTCGATCGCCACAAATCCGTTTCTTTCATAAAAACGAATCGCTGCTTTCAGGATATCAACAGTTCCCAGATACAAATCCGTAATTCTCGCAGAATTACTGTAATGGATAAGCTCATTCAAAAGATCCTGGGCAATTCCAAATTCCTTTCCACGAAAATCTTTATTGACAAACATCTTGCGGATAACCCCTTTGCCTTCGCCAATAGCAATTAACGCAATCGTTCCGACAACTTTCCCTTCGTGTAAAGCTGCCCAAAAGTTTCCTCCGGTTGCGTAGTAATTTTTTTCAATATCCATCAAATCCGGCTGGTCTGCCAAGGTGATCGGAACACCGAATTCAAGCTGCTGAATCGGAATAATTAAGTCTACAATTTGATTGGAATACAAATTTCCGACGGATTCAATGTGAGGTTTACTAATCATGGATTTATCATTTTTATGTACAAATATATGTAGCTGACTACATATATTGATAAAACTTTACATTTTTTAATTTGATCTGAAAAATGGTGGAATGAAATCTAAAATTTGAGGTAAGCAGACAAAGAAAAACGCCAACGGTAAGGTGGCTGTCAAAATCTTACAGTCAGGATTTTTGAAGGAGAGAAATCAGGGTGTGCACCACATTTCCGTCGAAGCCGCAAATGGGTTTGGATAAACTTTTTCAACAGCAGAAACTTCGCGATTGGCTTGAATTAATCTTACGACAGAATCCAGTTGAATTAAATGAGAAACTTCAACGGCGAGGACACCAACGAAGTCCTTTCCTTTGCTCCTTAAATTCAAATGTTTGATTTTGACACCTTTTACAGATTCTATCAGCGTAGTAATCTTGTGGAGACTTAAACTGTTACGGTAAGCTATTTTTATTTGATATGTACTTTTCATTGATTATGAAGTTTACGGTCATTGATATATGAGCATTTATTTCAACTATTCTTCCTGTTTGAATACTCAAATTTACAAACACTTTTCTATTATCTATATAGTCTACCAATTTTATATATTAAAAACATGCATAAATCTGGTATCATGCCAGGTTATGTTCTGGTTTCAAATAAAAAATATTCTCTGCCGGAAGTGAGTCTTTCGACAGAGAAAATTTAAAAGTAAAACTGAAATACAAAATATCTCATTTACTGGACATCAAACCACAATCTAGTCGTTAATTTGTCTTCTCCCTGACTGGCCACGGCCGCTTTATAATTAGTGTTATTGAGTGCCTGTTCGCCCGTTGGATAGGTGAGACGTAAAGGAAATTTCCCGTTCAAAACACCGGCGTATGCTGGTTTTAATTGTGGATAATCCAGTCTTCTCCACTCAGTATACGCTTCCAGACCCTGACTAAATAAGGCAATCCATTTCTGCTCACCTATTGATTTTTTATAATTGGCAGCATTATAGGCAACCGCTGGCTGCGCAAGATAAGTGGAAATGTCACCGCTACTGACTTTGAATTGCTGCAGTGAGGCAGTAATTGCATTTTTATATAAAGTCGCGGCATCATCCGTGATAAATCCGCGTTGCGCTGCTTCTGCCAGGTTGAAAAGCACTTCGGAGTAACTTAAAAACACGGCCGGCGAAGTTGGCGCTGTGAAATAATCTCCAAGTTTAGAAGTCTTTGTAAAACCAAGTTTCGCCGCTGAATCTGCCGGCAGACCGTTCGTTACACCAACATAGTTATTAGGAGTAGCATCCACCGTTTTGTTTGCGAAAATAGCCAAACGCGGATCTTTCAATTCCAGTAATTTATCAACCACCGACTTGCTGACCCTGTAATCATCACGTGTTTCCCGATCTCTTGAAACCGGATTTTGATTTGGTGAGCTAAGATAAATCAGCTGTGCAATTTCATCATTACTTGCGATAAGCAAAGCTGGATTTGCAGCCAATTCTGCCACGACCGTTTTCGCAGCTGCAGGGTCTTTATCTGCGATACGAAGTGCAATACGCAAACGAAGCGAGTTTGCAAATTTCTTCCATTTGGTAAGATTTCCGTTATAAATTAGATCACCGCTGATTGGACTTCCACTGGTATTAATGAGGTCGCTGGCTTTCTTCAAATCATTCAGCAAACCCAGATAAACATCTTTTTGCGCGTCATATTTTGGTGTTAGAAACTGGTCAATCTTAACTGCCTGACTGTACGGAATGTCACCATATAGATCTGTAAGTAGTTGAAAAGACCAGGATTTCAAGATCAGACCCACTGCCTGATAATTTACATCTCCGGATTCTTCACCCAACTTGATAACCTTATCAAAATCAGTAAGTCCAAGCGAGTAAAAGTTCGTCCAGACATTCTGGATATTGGAGACGCTGGCCGTGTATTTATCAGGATCTGTATACTGGATTTTCGCCCAATGCTGCACATACAAGGTTGTGGTTTCCATTGAAGCATCAGAACCCAGAATTATATCCGCGTTGGATTTAATCGCATTTGCCAGCAAATATTCCGGCTGGGCAATTACTGCTTCGTTTGGATTATTATTCACTTCTTCAAGATCATCCTGGCAAGCACCGAGGAATCCTGCAAGAGCCAAAGTAAGAACGCTTCTGAAAATTATATTTTTATGATTCATTATTTCTGTAATTAAAAATGGAATTGTGACTTCTGCAATTAAAACCCGATTGACAAATTAAATCCGTAAGAACTGGTTGTCGGCAATTGCAATGACTCTAAACCTTGCCCGCTGTTGCCCGTGTTAAAGGCAGTTTCCGGATCAATATTATCGGCTTTTTTCTGCAAAAATGCCAGGTTACGACCATATACAGAAAGCACTACATTCTGCAAACTGTATTTCCCAACCCACTTTTGCGGGAAAGCATAACTAAGTTTCACTTCCCTTAATTTAATGAAAGAAGCGTCTAACACGCTGGCTTCGTTGATACCGGCACTGTTACTGTAAACACTTTTGTAATAACGTTCAGCAGAAACAATTTTAGCATTTGGTTTTCCATCCGCAGTCACACCATTTGCAATAATCCCATCGTCATATACCACCTCACCCGCGGGCGCACTTCCGCCCGTGGCCAATTGAACAGCCGCGCCCGATTTGTTATTGCCAGGATAATAATAGGTGAGGCCGCCATGAGCAGCGTCACGTCCTTCCAGTGTCTGAACCAAAACACCCGTATATTTTCCGGTAGCATTCGTAGCAGAATAAATTGAGCCGCCTTGTTTTGTATCAATTAAGACGCTCAGATTAAACCCTTTGAATGAAAAAGAGTTTGTAATTCCGCCCAGCCACTTTGGCGTATAATGTCCTAAAACTTTCAGGTTTGCATCTCGAACCGGTAATCCGTTTGCGCCTATAACAATATTTCCGGTGGCATCTCTTGTGTAAGCCGTTCCAAAAATAGCTCCATAACCTAAGCCCTTACTTGCATAAACAGTTGCCGAACCATTGGATCCCAATTTATAGTCATTCAAAAATCCTTCGTCATCAAGCGAAATAACTTTGCTTACATTTTTGGAAAAATTGATTCCTACATCCCATCTAAAGCCCGAAGCAGTTTCAATAGGTTTGATGTTCAACATTGCTTCAAAACCGCGGTTGTTGATATGTCCAGCGTTTAAAAGTTTTTGTTTGTAACCAGTTGTCGGACTTACATCCGCTTTAAGGATCTGGTTGTAACTATCCGTATTGTAGTAACTGAAGTCAAGACGAGCTCTGTTTTTGAACAAAGCCAGATCCAAACCTACTTCTGTGGACCGTGTTATTTCCGGT
Organism: Dyadobacter sp. HNCC25DJ186; assembly: GCF_056895235.1. Taxonomy (NCBI): domain Bacteria; kingdom Pseudomonadati; phylum Bacteroidota; class Cytophagia; order Cytophagales; family Spirosomataceae; genus Dyadobacter; species Dyadobacter sp. HNCC25DJ186. Next base: position 46,203 of record NZ_JBXHAS010000015.1, on the reverse strand, counting down.
TTCAGATTTGAGTTTAAAAGCACATCTGAAACTGTCAATAAAGGGTTGCTTCCATAAGGCTGGTTAAATGGATACGTATTGATCAGCTGATAAGGGTCGGTATCCTTTCCAACTTCCGCCCAGCCACCCCGGATTTTCGCAAATGTCAGTACGTTGCTTTTGATATTAAATGCATCCGTCAATACCAAACTTGCATTAACCGACGGATAGAAATATGAATTGTTGCCAGCCGGAAGTGTCGACGACCAGTCATTTCTGGCTGTAAGGTTCAGGAAAGCATAATTTCTGAAACCGATCTGAGCCGAAGAAAATCCGCTGTAAACTTTTTGTTTACGCAAGACATTGTACGAAACCAACGGATCGCGCGAGTTATTTAAAGTGTATAAGTTACTAACCGCCAGCTTTGGTGCCTGCTGGTAATTCTGTTCGTTAAAATTATATCGAAAGCTTCCGCCGACTAACCAGTCAACTTCAAAATCAGCTCCGATGGCTTTGTGCACATTGAAGTTAAAATCTGTATTGTTCTCGTTAACAGCATAACCATCCTCTGTATACGAACCGAATGGCGTTCCGTTAGTACCGTATGCTACTTTGAATTTTCGCCGGTCGGTGTAATAGTCATTTCCAGTACGAACCGTTGCGGTCAGCCAGTCCGTGATTTTGTAGTTCAGGTTCACATTACCAAAAAATCTGTCACGACGCTGCTGCACTGTATTTTCGTATTGAAGCAAATAAGGATTGCTGTAATAGCTGTGGTTCCAGTTGTAATCGAATCCGCCTTTGTTATAATCTTTCAACAATTCGGTATCAACCTGACGGCCAAACCATAAAAATTGAAGCATCACACTACTTCCTCGTCCGGAAGTTCCCGGCAAGTTGTCAGAACCTGTGCGAACAAAATTCGCACTTGTTGTTAAAGTAAGTTTGTCGTTAAGCCGGTATGTTGTGTTAACCCCAAAAGCGTTTTTCGAAATATCCGTGTTGGGAATAACACCGGTTTGCTTGCTATTGTTGAAGGAAAACCGATAATCAAGTTTTTCATTTGATCCGGAAACCGATATGCCTGTTGTTCTTGTATGTCCGGTTTCAAAGAAATTTTTGACATTGTCGGGATGCGCAACAAAAGGTACCGCCTCACCATTTGAGAAAAATTGTGGTATCAGGCGACCATCCATTTTAGGTCCCCAGCTTTCGTCAGTAGCATCATTAATTCCGCCACCTTTTCCATCTTTATAGGAAAACTGTCCTCCGGTTCCTTGTCCAAAAACATTTTGATATTCTGGCAAAACAAGCAGCTTGTCAAGTGTGTAACCAATATTTAACATTACGCCCACCCCTTTCTGAGTAGACTTCCCTGATTTTGTTTTTATCAGAATAACGCCATTTGAGGCGCGTGATCCGTATAATGCAGCTGCATTTGGGCCTTTCAAAACACTGATGGATTCAATATTATCGGGATTGATATCGGCAATGGCATTCGCAAAGTCGCGTGATCCGTTTGCTCCTGCGCCTAATTGTGAGTTGTCAACAGGAATTCCATCTACTACGAATAACGGTTGATTGTTTCCCGCAATCGATGTTTCCCCACGTATGACAATTCTTGACGAACCCATTCCTCCCTGGCTGCTTGTAATATTCACACCGGCAATTTTTCCGGCCAATGCATTCACCAGGTTTCCTTCTCTCGCCTCCGCCAAATCTTTTGTTTTTAATTCCTGAACCGCATATCCCAGCGATTTTTTTTCTTTGGCGATACCCAAAGCTGTCACCACCACTTCCTGCAAAATCGTATTATCGTTTTCAAGAACGACGTCCAGTTTTCCATTTGCAGGCACCACAACTTCTGTCGTTTTTAAACCTATAAAAGAAAAAATAAGTGTTGAGCCTACTTCCGTTTCGATACTATAAGCTCCTTCTACATTTGTCGTCGTCCCTCGGGAAGTTCCTTTCACTAAAATAGAAACGCCAGGCAAAGCCTCCTTATCTGTCTGCGATGTAACCGTTCCGGTCACCGGGATATTTTGAGCGAAGGCACTATTTATTTGCCCGACAAAGATGATCAGGAATAAATAAACTAGATTTTTTTTCATATTATTTGGGTACTGTTGTAAGATAAATAATTCTCAATTAGTGAATCCAGGTAAAGGATTCCTGTAAAACTTTTGGCTCAGAACGTATCAAGTCTGCATTGTAGATACCCACGATGGTCTGCACGATACGATCAATCTCCTCAGCCATATTAAATTTGCTGAAAGAAAAACGCACATTTTCCTTATCTGCTTCGTTATTAATTGCTCTTATCACATGCGACCCGCCATTTCCCAGGTTTGAACAGGCACTTCCGCCGGACACTGCGATACCGAACTGATCCAGCTTACTGACAAGACTGCCTGATTGAAGACAGGGAAATGATACATTTACAATTGCGCCAAGACTTTTAGTTTCCGATCTGCTTTCGCCGTTGTAGCCAATATTCTCAATCCCGCTGTTTTCAAGTTCGGAGATAAAACGTCTTTTTAAAGTCAAGGTTTTTTTATTAATCAAGTCAAAATCGCGGTAAGCAATTTCAAGTGCATTTGCCAAACCCACTATGCCGATAACATTTTCAGTTCCGCCTCTTTGTCCGTTTTCCTGACCGCCACCCAGAATCCGGGGTTTTAACTTATGCCTTTTATTAATATAAACGAACCCTACCCCTTTTGGTCCGTGAAACTTATGGGCAGATCCTACCAAAAAATCGACCGGATATTCATTAAGGTTTAGTTGGACCTTCCCGATTGTCTGGGTCGTGTCTGTATGAAAAGCAGCATTATATTTTTTTGCCAATCTGCTTATCGCCTGGATGTCAGTAAGATTTCCTATCTCATTATTTCCGTGCATTAAACTGATCAATGATTGGGGATTGGCAGCTAACAACCTTTCCAGATGTTCAAGATCAACGTTTCCCTTTTTGTCCAACTTGACATAACTGATCTCAATATCACCTTCTCTTTTATGTTTGAGAAGCGGTTCTAAAACAGCTTTGTGTTCAATTTTACTGGTAATTGCGTGGGTCAAACCATATTCTCTAATCGATTCTGACAAAGCCAGGTTGTTGCCCTCCGTTGCGCCGGAAACAAAAAATATTTCTTCGGGCGTCACATTCAGCAACTTTGCTATTTTCTGGCGCGACTGATCTATCACTTCCCTGACTTTCCGGCCAGCCCAGTGACTTGACGAAGGATTTCCAAAATTTGTTGTCAAATAAGGCAGTAGTGTTTCAATTACCTCAGGATCAACGGCGGTTGTCGCAGCGCTATCACAGTAAATTTCCATAGTAAGGTTTTTAGTTTGAAGATTTTAACTTGAGTATTTTTCAAGGAAGAGGCTCAGCAATAAGTTTGGCAAGATCTGCATTCCATTTTTTCACATAGTCATCATAAAACTGGCCGGTTCCTTTTCCCGAAAATCCGGTGTGAATTTCTTTTACCTTACCGTCACGACCCACAATGATCGTCGTCGGGAAAGCTAAAAATTCTTTCAAAGCGACCAGTTTTTGTGCAACAACCTCTTTGTCTGCTTTACCTGCAAAAAGCAAATCGTACTGAATATCGTAGCGGTTTTTTAATTTCGTCAACGTCTTTTTAGCGAATTCAAGATCGTCTTTTGCTTCAAAAGCCAGACCGATGACCTCAACGCCAAGGTGTTTTTTTTCTTTATACCAGGGTGCCATAAACTGAACCTGATCGATACAATTCGGACACCAGGTTCCAAGCAATTCAATAATCACCACTTTTCCCTTGTATTTTTCATCACGCAGCGAAACCTGATTTCCACTCAGATCCGGAAATGTAAAGTCCAGTTTATCGTAACCCGGCTTCAGAAAAGTCAGTGCGTAGGCGTCAGCAAGTGCTGCATTGTCATCTTTGATACCGCTGAATTTCGTCGGTGTAGCGCCTGCTCCAATCGCTCCTTCAATTGTTTTTCCGTCAATGATTTTTCCTTTTACATAAGAAGGACCGGATCCGGTAAATCCGGAAAGTACAAATTCATCGCCCTGAACATTACCCTGCAACTCGCGGCTGTCACCCGTGATTGAAAGAATGATACCGTTCAAATTATTTCCCTTCTGCTCAAAAACAGCTACACGGTCAGCCGTCGGCTTATCACCTTGAATTTTTATGAGCCATTTTCCGCTAATATCAGCTGTTGGTTTTATCTCTTTTCCCGGTTCGACAAAACGGTAGGCCTGCCCCGCCTGCGCTCTAAAAGGAATTACCCGGCCAGCACCAGGTACCAGACTTCTGTGAGCACCGGTTAAACTTCCGTCCTTTTCTATTTTGGCAAAAAGTCCGGCTTCGAAAGTATTGAGCGTAACCAGAAGAGAATCCGGAGTGATGTATTTTGCACTGAAATCATCACGTCTGTCTCCGTTGACGGCCGTGACAACGAGCTCGTCGCCCTGCCTTTTTTTTACTTCAAAATTAAAGGGAACGTCCAATGCGCCAACTGTAAAAACGCCCCGCCAAATCCCTTCCTTCACCTGGGTATTTTGCGCCTGAGATTTAACAGATACTGCTGAATACAAAACTGATAACGCCAGGATTAATAATAAACGATTGATTTTCATACAGCTAAATTTTATCTAAATCATTAATATATATTCTCTACCATCTAACTAGACAAATATGAAATAATTAAACCCTGTGCCAGTCTGTTTTCTTCCAACAAGAAAAATCTGTTGCAAACTGCTGGGTACTATTCTAATTCAGTGGATTCTAAAGATTTATTATTAGAATTAGGTTGGGGCACCTTATGAGTCATAGGTTGCCAGAAGATCATTGAGCCTAACCTCTCCCTTCGTTCTTTATAAATCTACTATTTCGATAGACAAAGTTGTGGTATAAAAAATTGCTGTGCAAATATTTTCTTAAAAATTTTTAACAATTTAGGATTCGGGAGAAACGATGCTACAACAGAAGATTTTGCATTGATATGTTTCTAAAAAATAGTTGCGAAGTTTTTTTTACCTCTACCATGTAAGACATATAAGCTAACCTATGTATTGCAGTATAATCGTAGGTTAGCAAATATGTCTTAGATGGTAAAAAAATTATAAGTTTAATGATTTGAGAAATTTTAAACCTTCGGTCGCGATCGACTCTTTGGACGGTTCGATTTTGCGCCAGATGGATGCTGCCTTAGCGATGATTTTTACATCTGGTGTAAAAGATTCTATGACGATATCGCCCAGATAATCGATTTTATCGAGCGCAACAAATATTCTTTCCCAATTGATCTGGTCTCCGCCAGGAGTCCCCCGGTCGCTGCCGGATGCGTGAAGAAGTGCCAGTTTTTTTCCAGCTCTCAGGATTGCCAGCGCCGGATCTTTTTCTTCAAGATTCATGTGGAAGGAATCAAGATGGACATAAAGCGAAGCAGAGTCGACATCTTTAATAAGGTTCATTGCCTGCTCACAGGTATTAATAAAATCTGTTTCATAGCGGTTTAATGGCTCGATTGCCAATTTAACCTGTTGTTTTTCAGCTTCGTCACAGAGCGTTTTTAAATGTTTTACAACGGTGAGCCATTGTTTTCTATGCTCATCTTCGGTTACCAGTTCTGCTCTTCCCACCGCTGAGTAAATCGGGCCGGCAACGAGAGAACTTCCTAAAACCGGTGCTATATCAATCAACTTTTTAATGTATTCCAGGGAAACAACCTGCTCCTTCCGGTTTCCACGCAAGTCGCGGCCAGGGCCGGTGGCAGCACAAACGGATCGGCATTCGAGTCCGTTATCGTCCAATGCTTTTTTGATCATAACCGGATCGATATTCGCCGGATCTTCAACTGCAATTTCTACAAAATCAAAACCCCATTCTTTAAACTTTGGAAAAAAACTCACACTCTCGTTTGTAAATGGAGAGGAAAACAGATAGGTATTAATACCGAATTTCATGAATATGGAATTGAAAGTGCGTAACTGGCGACAATTTAAAATTATTTTGTACTTCGATTCTCAAAATAATGAACACCCTTTTTATTTCCAACAATGATGTCAGGTAAGCCATCCTTATTCATATCCTCAACTTCAACATGCAATCCAGCCCCAGCTTCCGTGTCAATCTGATGCGCAATCCATGTTGGATTTTTACCTGGTTTTAATTCATACCAGTAGGTAAGTGACGCATCCTGAGCACCCGGGTCACCACCATTGTGGGCATACCAGCGCTTTCCTGTTATCAGGTCCGGAACTCCATCCCCGTTCATATCCTTGAATCCCAAACCATGCGATTGAGAAAACTCTCTGCCAATTTCATGTTCCGTCCATGTTGTATTTCCCTGCTCGTCTTTTCCCTGTTCATGCCACCAAACGCCGTAATTGTGCGCTGACGAGCTAAGCACATCATTTAAACCATCCTTATTAACATCGTAAACATACATTTGTGCACAATCCTGGCTCAGATTGGCGGGATGAAATTTCCAGTCCCGGGTTTTGGGATTTCCCGATCCTTCCCACCAGCCATTTTTTACAAGCACATCCGATTTGCCGTCTCCGTTGATATCACCATAGCCAAGCCCGTGCGTATACATGTGCGTTGCAAGTTCCGGGTCACTGCTAATTATATGCTTCTCCCATTCATAACTTCCTTTTTTTCCGGGTTGGCTCAACCATATTACTTGTTTGCTCTCAGGAGCATTCGCCAGCAAATCCAGACGTCCATCGCCGTCAATATCAACAAACATAGGAGATTCATTTCCGATAGACGGATAAATCTGCCGGGCAATCCAGTGCCCCGGTTTTCCCTTAGGATTTTCATACCATACCGCAGGTTTTGCGGCAATGTCAATACGTATCAGATCAACCCAACCATCCTGGTTTACATCAGCGCTAAAATCTAAAAATGAATCGCTGTAACCGTCTTTCCATGAAAAAGTTTTTGGAGGCATAATTTCATGCTTGGTCCATTTAGGTGCTTCGAACCAGAAAGCACCGGAAAGAATATCCTTTTTCCCATCTTTGTTGACATCCCCGATAGCAGCTCCCTCCGCAATAAAGTCGGTTGTGACCACATGTTTTTCGAAACTTGTTGGCCGTGCCTTTTTCTGAGCAAATAAGGAGGATGCTCCAAGAATTAATATGGATGTCAGACAAAACAGACTGATATACCTTTCAAATTTCATTCTCATAGCGATTCAGCATTTTGGTTCGTTTACATAAGTATTATGCACTAAAATTATACCTGAAAAGACGATCTTATATTTACGAATATTGGTCAACCAGAATCATCGGCAATAATTTGCAAAAATGGCCGGATTATACCCAAAGGTACGTCCCGGCCAATCCATTTTCTTCTGTAATTTTATTAACAAACATTACTCATGCAGGTAATTTCCGTATCCTACAATTAATACCGATAATACGATAACCAAAATTCCTGCAATGATTGTATTTAACGTTTTCTTAGTAACCCCTTTCCATTCTTTCAGGACAAGGCCCCAGGTATTTGCAATCAAAATGATAAATGCCATATGCAGAATCCAGGAACTTGCCCCATTACCTAATTTGCTTTCACCCATTCCATAAAAGAAAAATTGCAAAAACCAGGTCGTGCCGGCAAGGGCTGAAAAGATGTAGTTTGACAGGAGCGGCGTACTTTTATCCGTATAATTACTGAACGTCTTATTGCGCGCATTCAGCAACATACACCAGATAAAATTTGTCGTTAAACCGCCTAAAAGGATAATAATATAGGTTACATTATTTTGAAAAAGAAAATTTCCCTGGCCAGGATTTGACGCCTGCCAAATCGCGTTCGCTTCGTCTGCCATTACTTTTCCGGCATCAATACCAAACGCAAAACAAGCACTCAAAATACCTGAAATAATGGAAACGGTTAGCCCTAAACCGATCTTGAATTCAGTATTGCCATCAGAAACAATACCACTTTTTTTCAGGTCGTTGTCTTTCATGGCACCAGCTTTCCCGCAAATGATAATTCCAATCACGCAGACAAGCAGTCCCAACAAAACCATTTGTCCCCAATCGCTGGTAATCAAATCTTTGATGGAATCCTTTCCCGGCGTTGGTTCAAATAAATAATATACCGACGGAATCAGTGCACCGAAAACGGAACAAAGTCCGAGGATAATTGAACTACCGAGCGATACCCCCAGATAACGGACACCCAAACCATAAGTCAAACCGCCGATTCCCCAAAGCACGCCGAAGAAATAGGTGAGAAATAAAATGCCGCCATCGGTATGCGCGATGATGTCCATATAACCCGGAATGGTAAGATATGCAGCAAGCGGAGGAACGATCAGCCAGGAAAATAACCCACCGACAATCCAGTACGTTTCCCATGCCCAACCTTTTACTTTTTTGTAAGGGATATAAAAACTGCCGGAAGCAAAGCCACCAATAAAATGAAAAATGACACCAAGAAGTGCTTGCATGAGGTTACAGGAATTTAGTGTTTTTATGGTCAATGAATATATAATGCCAACTATATCATTCATTTAACCGGTAAATTGCCATCCCTAGGGAAATAGCGCATCCTGTACCGTACTGCTCCAAATAAGGTTTTTCGAATTAAGTTTTAAATAATTCCGCGGTTGCAGTAGGGTAAGTAACTGAGAACAAGTATATACTTAGAAAATCAGATATTTATAATTTGGGAGCATTTTTAGAATTAAATCAATTCAGCATTAATCACTTACACAGATCTGCTACTGAATAACAATCTTCCTGACAACGTTTGCCGAGCCGGTATTGAATTCCAGAAGATATAAACCAGGCATCCATTTTGAGGTCGAAATCTCCTTCTCCTGATTTGCTCTGACGGGTACATCTTTCTGAATCATGATACCATTAACAGAAAATATTGTGACAGTCGCGTTTTGGGTAGAGAGCACTTTAACAAATTCTCTGGCCGGATTTGGATACACTTTTACACTTTGCTCAATCGGCGGTTCAACGGGTGTTATGGTTATATTCAATTTATTTTGAAGCAACCTTAAACCTCCTGCTCCGTTACCGATGGCGATATCCGGTTTTCCATCGCCATTATAATCTCCTGCTGCCGCATATAAATAAGCTCCGAAAAGTGGCGAGGCGCCTGTGCCGTTATAATCAATCAGCGAACTTTCCCGCTCCGTCCAGCTGCCGAACTCTGCTGAGTGAAAAATTCTTAATTTCCCGGAAAAGTCTACCGTCACCAGATCTTGCCTGCCATCAAGGTCAACGTCTGCAATGGACAACTGAACATTTCTTCCATCGTAATTCGGCGTGATTCCTGCAAAAGCTTCGGTTTGCAACTGTAAGGAAAATTGTGAATTGGTACCTGTATTTTTATAATAATTAACATTTCCCTGCGGTTTTCCTACCAGCAAATCCAGATCTCCATCGTTATTTACATCATAAAAAAGCGGATAATCAGCAATTTGCGATTGCGCGGGCATAGCAATGGCCACCATTTCCGAAGCATTCAATTGAACTGCTTGTCCTTTCGCTGCCTTGTTCGGGATATAATAATAAGCCAAACCACGAATTGTCGTTCCGGCGAAACCAAGATCAGGAACACCGTCACCGCTAAAATCTGCCCATTGTGGTTTTAGATTGTACATATCCAAAGCCGCCGGAATATTCAGATAATTATCAGAAGCAATTTCGTAAGCCGGATTTAACTTATCTCCTATATTTCGAAGCAACCAGAAACGCCCCCGAAAATTATTTCCATCCCGTGTTCCACCGGCTCCGACGACCATATCCAGATCACCGTCGCCATCCACATCGAAAAACGAAGGCGCGGCATTTTCGCCTACATCCAGCATTTGATCCTGAAGAAAGTTCTTTTGCACAAGATTGAAACTGGCGTTATCACTTGTACCAGCATTGTGATACAACCAGTTTGACGATTGGTAATTCATCAGATTTCCTTCATTGTTCGGCACATTTGGCGCAGCGATCAAATCCTTAATGCCATCAAAATCGACATCTTCGTAATAAGCGGATGGGAAGATGTAGAATGAAATCGGATCAACGGAGGGATAATTATGTGTATAACTCGTAAAGTTGGCGATGAGATTTTCACCGGTATTTTTCAAAAATGAGATATGGTCATTGCTTACATGACCGATGATCAGGTCTTTTTTTCCATCACCGTCAAAGTCGTGCAGCAAAATTGAATTGCCGGCGTGCATAACCCGTCTTGGTGAATTATTGACAACGCCGCAGTCTTCGCCCAACACAAAATCCTCTCCGTTACCTTTGTGAAAATTACCCCAGCAATTTCCATTTCTTTTGTAAACCAAACTATCCGGAACGTTGTAACGCTCCATGCTCATGTTCTGGTGGAATTCAATATATGCGCCTTGTGAGTCAAAGGTAATTACGTCCAGATCTCCGTCATTGTCAAGATCAACTATACCCGGAATGTCCTGGCTGGAAACCTGCAAATTCACCAAACCAGAAAAACCCTCTGTATATAATCCATCTTTGATAAGTTTCCAGGACCAGATTCCGCCATCCCGCATCTGCCTATAAATCTTTATTCCAAGTGGGGTAAATGTAAAAAGATCCTTGTAACCATCGTTGTCATAATCAGCGAGGATCATCCAGTTATCAATTTTAGGAAAACGATATTGATAAACTGGCGCATGTAACCAGGCCTTTTTTTGCGCATTTGCCGGATCGACGCCGGCAAGGAACGTAGAAATATTACCGCTCGTTCTCTCGAAAACGATGAGATCTTCAACGCCGTCGCCGTTCAGATCCATTTTTGTATACTGCGCAGCATTCAAACCACCCGCCCAGGGATTGATCAACTTTTTGCCATTCGCCGAAAGCGCGGTGGTCGTATCCATTTTAAACCTGGCATTTTGAGCCTGGCTTTGGGAAATCAGAATAACCGAAAATATAAAGAATAACAGGCAGGTAAATTTCGTACGCATCGTTGAATAATAATCTATTAATTTTGTCAGCCCGCCGGGCCGATCATAGCTACCGTAAACGTAACGAAATTACAAAGCATTTGATTGAGCGAAACGGGCAAAGTTTATCAACCGATTTTTTACTTTCTGAAAATTCCCATGCATACCTCTCTGGAACAGCTTTACGATATTTACCTGGAAGGCCACACCATCAGTACCGACACCCGTCTAATTACAACCGGCTGTATATTTTTTGCTCTGAAAGGAGATACTTTCGACGGTAATACCTATGCCGTAGAAGCATTGAAAAAAGGAGCTGCTTATGCAGTTGTGGATAATCCGGAGGTAGTAACAGGAGATAAATTTTTATTGGTCGAAGACGTACTAACAGCTCTTCAGGATCTTGCCCGCCACCATCGTAAAACATTTACTTTTCCCGTCATTGCTTTAACAGGCTCGAACGGAAAAACAACGACAAAAGAGCTGATTGCGAAGGTTTTGTCTATGAAATACAAAATTTACGCAACGAAAGGTAATCTAAATAATCACATTGGTGTACCATTGACGCTGCTTTCTATTGATGCGGCAAAATATGAAATGGCGGTCGTGGAAATGGGTGCAAATCATCAGGAAGAAATTGCATTGTTGAGCAGTATTGCACAGCCAACACATGGCTTGATCACAAATATTGGAAAAGCGCATCTGGAAGGTTTCGGCGGCGTGAAGGGAATTGTAAAAGGCAAAGGTGAACTTCTGGATTATTTGTCCAAAAAGAAAGGAACTGTTTTTGTCAATGTAGAAAATGAAGCTGTCATGGAAATGGTCAGCAAACGCAGAGCTTTTGGCGAAATTGTTTTCTATAACACAGAAAGCAGTTCCGTGAACCCGAAATTAATTCAGGAAAGTCCGGTGGTTACCTTTGAAGGAAACAAAGGAAAAATTGTTACTACACATATTCCGGGTCAGTATAATTTTGATAATATGTGTGCGGCGCTTGCCATTGGAAATCATTTTGGCGTCACGGACGAAGACGCTTACGAAGCCGTTGCTAATTATCAACCAGATAATAACCGTTCGCAAATCGTAAAACGCGGTACGAATACAGTTATTATGGATGCCTATAATGCAAATCCATCATCCATGGCAGCAGCGATTAAGAATTTTGCCAACATGGAAGCCAAACATAAAATGGTTATTCTGGGTGATATGTTCGAGCTGGGGGATGCTTCGGACGTGGAACATTTAGAATTAGGAAAACTGGTTGCAGATGCAAAATTTGATCTCGTTATTCTTACCGGAAAACACATGCAGGCCGCTCTGCCGGCATTACCAAAAGCTTACTATTTCCCTGATAAATTTTCACTGCATAACTGGGTGATGGACAATCCGCAACATGAAACGCTGATTCTTATAAAAGGATCAAGAGGAATGGCTTTGGAATCGGTTTTGAGTGTGATGGCACAGTAATGTTTTAATAGCACTGATAATGTATTTACCTGATTTTGACGAGATTGGTATTTCTTAGTATCTTTGTTAAAAAGCAAACTATGACTATCGAACGTCAAAATCAGGATATTATCATAAAAGCGAGCAGTTCAATCAACATGAATGCTATTCAAAAGCTTGTTGATTATATTAACGTTTTAGAAATTGTTTCTGAAAATAAAGGTACAGAGGAACAGGCTCTGGAACTTTCCCGCGAAACAAATAGGAACTGGTGGAGTCAGAACCGCGGCCGTTTTCTAAAATGATCGTAATCGTTGATACCAATATATTATTCAGCGCCTGTATTTCTCCTAATAATAAAATAGCAGAAATTCTTTTTAGTCCACTTCCTGAAATAGATCGTGTCAGTTGCTACTATACGATAGCTGAACTCTTCAAACATCAACCTAAAATATTAAAACTTTCCAAGCTTACAGAAGAAAAAACAACCTCACTTTTTTTGAACTCATCAAACAGGTGAATTTTGTAAATGAATCTATTATAGAAGAGGAATTTTGGACCGAAGCGGATAGGTTATCATTTGGAGTGGATAGTAATGACATTGCATTTGTTGCGCTCGCCTTGCAAACCGACGGCTTCCTATGGACGGGGGATAAACAATTATCGATGCATCTGAAAAGTCTCGGTTTCAATCAAACAATTACCACGCAAGAACTTTACGAAAAACTGAATATCGGAAATACCTGAACACTTTCTTTAAATAATATAATTATCTAATTTATTAGTATAATGATATAGTACAAATTGATATCCATATAGACAAAATTTATAGCGAACAGCTTTTCAATAGAAAACGTAAATTCATTTATTTAATTCAAGCATTGCCCGGAATTGTACCATATCAAATCTTGCCATGCGTTATGGTTGTGATTAGTTTTGTAACAAGAAATAATACAAACCAAAGCAACCACAATAACAATGAAAAATACAATTGTATCCGTTGGATCAAAATTCCCTGAGTTCAAAAAAATCTCAGTAGTATCGCTTGAAAAAGGAAACGAATTTTACGATATCACTTCTGAGGATCATATCAATGCAGAGAAATGGATGGTGATGTTCTGGTGGCCAAAAGATTTTACTTTTGTATGTCCTACTGAAATTGCTGAATTCAACAAAAAAACCTCTGATTTTGCTGATCGTGATGCAATCCTGATCGGTGCTTCAACAGACAGCGAAAATGTTCACCTGGCCTGGAGAAAAAGCCATGACGATCTTCGCGAGCTTCAATTCCCAATGCTTGCGGATACTTCTAAATCTCTTGCAGAAGAACTAGGAATTCTTGAAGCAAATGAAAAAATCGCTTACCGCGCAACTTATATCGTTGATCCACAAGGAATTATTCGCTGGGTGTGCATCAATGATCTTTCAGTTGGACGTAACGTTGACGAAGTTCTTCGTGTACTTGACGCTTTGCAAACTGACGAACTTTGCCCATGCAACTGGGTTAAAGGAGAGGCTACGTTAGCTTAATTTAGAGATTAGAGTTTAGAGTAAAAAAAGTTTAAAGTCGGAACACAGCAACTTTTAACTCTCAACTTCCTTCCCGCTCCATTTTAAAGTTCAGAGGTAAAAGTTCAAAGTTGACAGTATGCCGACTTTAAACTTTTACCTCTGAACTCTAAACTTCTTTCCCACTTCCAATCCAACCAAAAATGTATCCATTTGCAGCCACAGGGAATACGAAAGATTCTCTGTATAAAGAAATCAATTTGCCCGCAGAATTTGAAAGCGTGCTTATGAATAAGTTGGCGGCGTTAGACCACCGTTACCTAAAAGACTTGAAAATCAACATTGGTAATGTTTTAAAATCACAGAATATCAACCGTAAAGAGGCTCTTTTAATTGCCCTTTCTGTTGCTATCAATGAGAAAAATACAGCACTTATTTCTGCTATTGAAGAACTTGCGGTAGCAGAAGGCGCTGACGAAAAAGAGATCGCAGAAGTAACTGCCTGTGTTTCTTTGATGAATGCCAATAATGTGTTTTACCGTTTCAGACACTTTATGGACAAAGAGTTTTACAACAACGCTCCTGCCGGAATTAAAATGAGCATTATGGTTAATCCTGTGCTCGGCAAAGAGTTTTTCGAATTGTTAAGTCTTGTAGTTTCCGCGCTGAATGGCTGCGAAATGTGTGTTACTTCTCATGAACAATCCGTAATAAATCATGGCGGAACTCAGGCACGTATTTTTGACGCAGTTCGTATCGGTGCAATCTTCAAGAGTTTCACTGTTTTAATTTAAACTTCTTATCAAGGCGGTTTCACGACCAGATTGATAATTTTTATATATAAGGCGTTGCACAAAAGGCAGCGCTTTTTTTGTTTGCATACCACCAATTGTTTTGATAATCAGGCAGAAAAAACATTTCAGCCATCCAAAAATCTTAAAAGTTGACAAGGTCAAAAGTCTTTGAAATTTTGTAAGCAGACAAAATATCTACACACCCAATTATAGGATACCTTAATCGCTTTAAAATGTAGATATCAACACTGTTTTCAGATAGAATATCTAATTTTTAAATCAAAACCCCAATATTCATCTACAAATTTAAATCCTGATGGTTTTTCTACTTAATTTTGTGTCATTAATTAGAAAACAAAAATCCAAATAGAAAATGGCTACGTCAACAGAAACAACGTACATTCCTTACAAGGTTAAAGACATATCGCTGGCCGAATGGGGTCGCAAAGAAATTACATTGGCAGAGGCTGAAATGCCAGGTCTTATGGCAATTCGTGCTGAATACGGTCCATCACAGCCTTTGAAAGGTGCACGTGTTGCGGGTTGTCTTCACATGACGATCCAAACTGCCGTGTTGATCGAAACACTTACAGCTTTGGGTGCAGATGTTACCTGGTCTTCTTGTAACATTTTCTCAACGCAGGATCACGCAGCAGCAGCAATCGCAGCGGCTGGTATCCCTGTATATGCCTGGAAAGGTATGAACGAGGAAGAATTCAACTGGTGTATCGAACAAACGCTTTTCTTCGGTGAAGATCGTCAGCCTTTGAACATGATCCTTGATGATGGTGGAGACCTTACAAACATGGTTTTTGACCAATATCCTGAATTGATCGAAGGCATCAAAGGTCTTTCTGAGGAAACTACAACAGGTGTTCTTCGTCTTTACGACCGTCTTAAAAATGGTACGCTTCATCTGCCTGCAATCAACGTAAATGACTCGGTTACCAAATCTAAATTTGACAACAAATACGGTTGCCGCGAATCTCTTGTAGATTCAATCCGTCGTGCAACTGACTTGATGCTTGCCGGTAAAGTGGCAGTAGTAGCAGGTTACGGTGATGTTGGAAAAGGTTCTGCTGAATCGCTTCGTGGTGCCGGATGCCGTGTTTTGGTTACTGAAATCGATCCAATCTGTGCGCTTCAGGCTGCAATGGACGGTTTTGAAGTTGTAACTATGGACGAAGCTGTTGAGCGTGCTAACATCATCGTTACAGCAACTGGTAACTTCCGTATCATCACTGAAAAACATTTCCTTAAAATGCGTGATAAGGCAGTAGTTTGTAACATCGGTCACTTCGATAATGAAATCGATATGGCTTGGTTAAACGCTGCTTATGGTTCTACAAAATCTCAGATCAAACCACAGGTTGATATCTATTCAGTAGAAGGAAAAGATATTATCATCCTTGCAGAAGGTCGTTTGGTGAACCTGGGTTGCGCAATGGGTCACCCATCTTTCGTGATGTCATGCTCGTTCTCTAACCAGACTTTGGCTCAGATCGAACTTTGGACTAACACGGCTGCTTACGAGAAAAAAGTATATGTTCTTCCAAAAGCTTTGGATGAAAAAGTTGCTGCTTTCCACCTGGCACACGTTGGGGCGAAACTTGAAACTCTTTCTGATGAACAAGCTGCTTATATCGGCGTTCCAACAGAAGGTCCTTACAAAGCAGATACTTACAGATATTAATATTTAGGTATTCGCTTTTAGCGGTTTGCTTTTAACTTAAAATCCCGGCCTGGAAATTATTTCCGGGCCGGGATTTTTTTCGAATAAATTTTTGGCTCGATGATGTCACCCTTTCAGGGTTTTGCACTTGAAGTTTGGATGCATTTTCTATAATACTATCATCCCTTCGGGATTTAAGCTTAAGGAAATAATTAGTATCTATGAAAATTCCATAAGCAGACAATCCCCAAAACGAATCGTATTTTATAAAGAAAATCAAAAAACGTATTGATGAATTAATTTTGAAGGGATTACATTATTATGATAAAAAATAGGCTACCTCGTCAATCCCAAAGTGATGGCCATCTTAAAGAAACAATGGGAAAAACTGCTACCGAATCAATCCCGAAGGGATGACAGTACTATAGAAATTGGCTTAGGGGAAATATTTCAACCCCGAAGGGGTGACATAGGAATTTTTGAAAGCACTTGGGTTAACCAATAATCATTCCTTCCTAACTTCACCGCCAACTTCTGCCGTACGAGCAGGAATTGAAATCCCATGCACATCAAACATACCTTTCAACGCTTTAATCGCCTCGCTTTTCGCCGAACCCGGACCAATTTTAACTTGGTCAATCCAAAACTGCACTTGGAAATCAATGGTATTTGTACCAAACTTTGTATAACTGAAATCAACAGTTCTTGTTTTACTTAAAAAACCCAGCGATTGAATTGCTTGCAAACTTATTTTTTCGACTAATGCGAGATCCTCAGTAAATGAAATCCCACAATCAACCTGAACTCTACGCTCACCTGAATAGGTAAAATTAGTAATCGGTTTTTGGAAAATATCCTTGCTAGGAATTTCTATCTGCTGTCCGGCTAGATTATCAATAATCACTGAACGCAGGTTGATCGACTTCACTCTTCCCGTAAAACCATTGGTTTCAATAATGTCCCCAACCTTGATAGGACGCTGTATGGCTATGAAGGCACCGGAAATAAAATTGGTAGTCAAATCCTGGAATGCAAACCCAAGTGCAAGCGCGATAACACCAGCACCCGCTACCATAGACGTCACCGTTTTCTCCAACCCCAAAATCCCTAACGCAAAAAACAACCCCGCAGTCAGTATAACGATTCTGGTAAGCGCAGAAATAAGACTGACCAAAGCCTCGTTTTCAGTGGCTTTCGAAAGCCCTTTGGCCATTATCCGGCCACCATATCCAGCAAGATATCGGAAAACAACGAGCAACAAAATTGCCATAACAACATTTGGGATATACCCAATGCTGAGATCAAACCATTTGTCGAGTTTTACGAAAACAGGATCCACTTTTTTTGAAATTTCAATCAACAACATGTACTACACGCAAAGAATTTACTGCACCGAAAATCAGAAGCTGTCGTTTTCGGATATTTAAAATGTAAACAAACTTACAGCTTAAATGTTGTACTGTCCACATCATTTTCTTTGTCGAAATTTATTTTTCATTGGAAACAAAAAAAGGGAAAGCTTATGACAGCCTCCCCTAACTATAAATTAATTATCCAACCCTTATCTCAGATCAACAACTTCTACACCTGGAAATTGTTTCGAATTGAATGTAAAATAGGTATCCGGCACAGCAACATCAGGCTGGAATTGTTCCACTTTATAAGTTACTTTTTGTCCGTTTTTCTGGAAAATCTTCCAACTGTTAATTGACTTATCTGCTTTGTTTACCTGGATCTGAACTTTATCGACTTGGCTGTTTTTCCCTGTTGAAGTTAGCTCAACTACTTCATAAGTCTGAGCGCCTTCTTTCTTTTCTTGCAGGAATGCATATTTAAAACCTTTTTTATAGGCAGAATAAATCCTGGTCGGATCCAGATCTCCGCCTGCCGAAGGATCAAAGTCCTGCAAGTTTACTTCGTTCGTTTCTTTAATGTATGTGGCCATTAACTTTCCATCGTTATAAATCTCCTGTCCGGCCATTTTTAACCGAAACTTCGTCCCTTTCACAGTCGCATCACCTTTAAGTGCTTTCCCGCCGTCCGGAGTGTATGTAAAGATCGCCTTGAACGATTTTATTTTTTGATACTTATTACTCATTGCCTCCAAAATCGCAGTCGATTTTTTATCTCCCTGCGCTTGAACAGTCGTCGTAAACACATTTGAAAAAGTCACAATGGCGAGTACAAATGAGAAAATTGTTATTTTTTTCATAATCAATTATTTAATTCTGATTAAATTCTTTAAAAATTATGCCAGGTTGCAAAGGTGTCTGCAAATTTAGACAAAACTGCGAGACGTTGGTTTAAACAGCAAAAGAAGTCCTGGCCACATTGTCAAACGCTGTTTTCAGCATGAGGCAATATAACCAGGACTATGTTTATTTTCTATTTCAATTTTTACAACAACGCTGCACCAAAGACGCCAGCGCTATCTCCCAATTTCGGCTTCAAAATCGGTGTGGTGATCACACCGTTATTAAAGATATATTTCTTGATTCGTTCATAACCTTCGGTATATAACAGATCAATATTGCCAACTCCACCGCCAATCACGATTAGTCCAGGATCAAGCACGTTGATAAGCGTGGAAATTGCGCGGCCATAATAGTCAAGCAGTCGTTCAATCGTAGTTGTGGCGTGAACATTCGTTCCTTTCTGATATTGCTCCAGAATTGTTTTAAGAGATAATTTTTCACCACTTTGCTGCATATAAAAACGTTCCAGGGCAGGCCCCGAAATAACCTGTTCCACACACCCTTTTTTACCGCAATAACAAGGCTGACCATTTTCTTCAAGGATATTATGTCCCCATTCGCCACCGATACCGTGGTGACCGCCAATAATTTTCTTATTGACAACCAATCCTCCGCCAACGCCCGTGCCCATAATAACACCGAAAACGACCTCTGCCTGTGGGAAATCCTTTCCTGCTCCCATCAATGCTTCTGCCAGTGCAAAACAATTTGCATCATTGGCCAGTTTAACAGGAATACCTAAACGATCTTCGAGATCCTTCTGCATCGGTTTGCCGTTCAGACAAGTCGTGTTTGAGTTTTTCATCAGATTGGTATCCGGCTCGGAAACGCCCGGCGTGGCAAAACCAATTTTAACCGGTTTCTCCCCAATTTCCTCTGCAACAAGGTCAATCAGCTTTTTGATTTGGGATAAAATGTGATCATATCCCTTATCTGACTCAGTCGGAAGCCTCTTACGGATAACAACTGCTAAATCATTTTCAGAATCCAAAACGGCACATTCGATCTTCGTACCTCCTAAATCTATTCCCCAGAGTTTCATTAAATACTATTGAACTTTGTAAAACTTATAACCAAACAAAAATATCACGAAATAGCAGATGATCGGCAAGTAATATGCCGCAGCAACATCATATTCAGCCACTGCACCCATTGCAAATGGAAACAATGCTCCACCTACCACACCCATCGAAATGAATGACGAAGCCTGTTGTGTGTGTGCTCCCAGGTTTTTTAATCCCAAACTAAAAATCGTCGGGAACATGATGCTAAAAAAGAAGTTCAGCATGAGTAATGCGATAAATGAAGGCCATCCAAAACTTTGGCTGATCACCAAACACATCACAATGTTGCAGGCTGCAAAAATAGCCAGCAATCTAGGCGGTGCAATGTATCGCATCAGAAAAGTACCTACAAAGCGGCCGGTAAGCATCAGCACAAAAAAGAGGATCATCCATTTACTGGCAACGGCATCCGTGAATCCCATTTTTTCATGACCATAATTGATGAAAAACGCCCAGGTACCAGCCTGCGCCGCCACATTGAAAAACTGTGCGACAACGGCCCATTTAAAATGTCTGTGCTCAAAAAGCCCTTTTTCAGGATGCATATCGACATTAACACCATCAGGGTTTACTACCGCCACGTGTGGATCGATTAATGCCGGAACTTTTACAAAAGAAAACAGCACAGCGATCGTTGCGATCACCGTTCCGATAGCGATATACAACATCTTAACCGAGGTAAGATCAGTGCTGCCCTGCACATGGTTTCCAAAAAGAAAATATGAACCCATCCATGGTCCGATGATGGTGCCGAGTGCGTTGAAAGCCTGTGCAAAATTGATACGCATATCACTGGTCCGCTGGTCGCCCAAGGAGGCTACAAACGGATGTGCTACCGTTTCCAGCGTGGAAATTCCACAACCCAGGACAAACAAGGCAATTCCAAAAAACGGAAATGACGCAGCCGCAGCTGCTGGAACAAATAAGAATGCGCCACCAGCAAAAAGGGATAAGCCAAAAAGCACACCGTTTTTATAACCGAACCGCTTCATAAAGAGTCCGGCAGGAATACCCATTACACCATAGGCTCCAAAAATTGCAAATTGCACGAAGGCCGACTGTGTTTTGGTAAGGCTCAGCACAGTCTGAAAATGTTTGTTTAAGATATCACCCATTGTGATGGCAATACCCCAGAACATGAAAAGGGAGGTGACAAAAATGAGGGTAACCAGGTATCTGTCTTCTGTAAATCGGGCCTTAGTAAGTTCCTTACCAGACGAGGAAGTTGTTTGCATTGAGATATATTGTAAGATTAGTTGTTTAGATGTTTTTATTTTTGGAGATGTAAATTAGAGAAAATTAAGAACTGTTTCCAATCAAAACTTGTAACATCGTGTCTGCCCTCCCGAATATGGTATCCAATTTGTCCCATAACAGGTTTATTTAACCCAGGCATTTCCGTCACCGGCAGCCCTTTTGTTTTCAAAAAGCGGTAGACTTTATCCGCCTCCAGAGCGCTGGCAAATTCACCCGCCGGATCAGACCCTTTATCTCCTTCGGCACTTGCAATATAAACAGGTCGTGGTGCTATCAAGTCAATAATAAAGTGCTGATCGAAAGGCAATAGCGTATCTTTGTCCATATATTTCTTAAAACTTTTGGCATACCAATGTGGGAAAACAGTATTTAATCTGCGGATATTTTCACCTATTCCACGGTGAAATAATTTTGCTCCACCAGCACCAGATTCGTTGCTGATTACCATAGCAAAACGACTGTCATTTGCCCCGGCCCAGAGCGCAGCTTTGCCCAATCTGGAAAATCCAAAAACTGCAACTTTTTTTGAATTAATATCCTTGTCCGTTTCCAGATAATCCATTCCACGGCTCAGTGCCCACGCCCAGGCGGCTACCGTGCCAAAATTATCTTCCCGATTTTGCAATTCCGGATAGAGCGGGTGAATCCCGGTATTGAACATGGACTCTTTTCTATCCGAGGCAATTTCTTCCCGGTACATTGTGGCGAGCGCAAATCCTGCATCCAGAATACTATCCACCTGCCACTGACTGGCGTTCACGCCGCGGCAGGTTTCTGTGGCCTTACCATCGACTGCACAGGGAAACATTTTACTATTTTCCACCCATGATTCTGTCAGTTTAATACCTGGATCTGCATGGATCGCTTGATTCCCGATAAAGTTTATTCCAATTATGGCGGGAACGGGATGTTTCGCTTTGTTCGGTATATAGACGAGAAGATCAAACCTGACATCCTTGCCATTTTCCGTGATATGAATAGTAATTTGTTTGCGTGTCGCTTTTCCTCCGAGTGCATTTTTTTCATGATCAAAAACTTCAAAACGCATATTCTTTGGCCTTTCAGGCGCGGTGCCATACATTTCCGAACGGAATATTTTCAGCAGCTCTTCACGACGCGCGTTCCATTGTTTTGCGGTTGAAACTTTATTTCCATTGAAAAAAATCAAAGCATCAGGAAGTGATGAATATGTGGGTTGACTTTGGGAGAAATAACTCAGGGATAAAAGAAAAAACAGTAACCGGAGTCTACTTTTCATGCAATTTTCAGTTGGGGCTTAATAGCAAATTGGAAATATTATTATCTGATCAAAAGCACATTTCAAATTTCGTTTACTGGTTTTATTCTACTCCATATCTGATTAATATTACCAGAGTTAAAATAAAAACTGCCGGCTTTGTCGCACTTAAATTGTGCGTAAAACCGGCAGTTCAGTTGACTTCTAAAAAATTATCCGCTTATCCCCATTGAACGCATGTGGTCATCCACCCCATTCAAATCATGGAACATCACATCTCTGGCCTTACTTCCGGTGAATGGACCGACAACACCAATCAATTCCAGCTGATCCATAATTCGACCTGCCCGGTTATAACCTAATTTCATTTTACGCTGAATAAGCGAAGTGCTTCCCTGCTGATGCGTTACGATCAACCGAGCTGCTTCCGGGAGTAGCTGATCGAAATCATCTGTATTGACTTCACTTCTTGATTCTGATCCTTCGTCTCCTTCATATTCCGGCAGTGCATAAGCTTCGTCATATCCCCGCTGTCCGCCAATAAATTCACAGACATCTTCAATTTCTCTGGTATCAATAAACGGACATTGCAACCGGATTACTTCCGAATTAATTGCCAGAAGCATATCCCCTTGTCCTACCAACTGTTCAGCACCGCCCATATCAAGAATTGTCCGGGAATCAATGCTGGATGTTACACGGAACGATAAACGCGCCGGGAAGTTGGCCTTGATCAAACCTGTAATAACCTTCACCGAAGGCCGCTGCGTGGCGACAACCAGGTGAATACCAACGGCACGTGCAAGCTGGGCCAAACGCGCAATCGGCGTTTCAACTTCTTTTCCAGCCGTCATCATCAAATCCGCAAGCTCATCAATGACCAGCACGATATAGGGAAGGAAACGATGGCCTTTTTCAGGATTCAGTCGGCGTTGTGCAAATTTTGCATTGTATTCTTTCAGGTTTCTTACCGCCGCTTCTTTCAATAGGTCATAACGGGAATCCATCTCGATACACAAGGAATTCAGTGTAAAAATCACCTTTTTAGTATCCGTAATAATCGCTTCGTCCGCATTCGGAAGTTTCGCTAGAAAATGTCTTTCCAATTTATTGAAAAGTGTTAATTCCACCTTTTTGGGATCGACGAGGACAAACTTTAATTCCGCCGGATGTTTTTTATAAATCAGCGAAGCAAGAATTACGTTCAAACCAACAGATTTTCCTTGTCCCGTCGCCCCTGCCATTAGTAAGTGAGGCATTTTCGCCAGATCGGCGATGTGGATTTCGTTGGAAATTGTTTTTCCCAGAACAATAGGCAAATCGTAGGTAGATTTCTGGAATCTTTCGTTCATCAGAACCGAACGAATAAATACCGTCTCCCTGTTTTTATTCGGAACCTCAATCCCAATCGTACCGCGCCCCGGCATCGGCGCAATGATACGAATACCTAACGCCGCCAAACTCAGCGCGATATCACCTTCAAGATTTTTGATTTTTGAGATACGGACACCAGCTTCCGGGATAATCTCATACAGAGTAACCGTTGGACCGATCGTAGCTTTGATTTTGGAAATGTTAATTCCATAACTTCCCAGCGTTTCTACGATCTTGGTCTTATTACTTTCGAGTTCTTCCTGCGTAACTTTTTCGTGTTGATTATCAATTACATCACTCAATAAGTTATAAGTCGGAAACTGATAAGAAGGCAAATCCAGCATGGGGTCATATTGTCCGAATTCCCGCAGCACCGACGCATTTAAATCTTCATCGTCAGGAATTTCTATGGCCTCTTTGGCCGGAGGGGCGTCCGCGACTTCAAGTTCAAGTTCCACTTCAACATGAGAACCATTTACCTGCGTTGGCACAAACGGAACAATCACCGGCGTGACAGCCAGTTTGCTGACTTCTTCTTTGTTGATAACTTCCAGAACATGACCGTTGTTTTGGATCACAGGTAATTCTTCTTCTTCTCCCTTAATTTCTTCAACTTCCGGAACAAGATCGTCGTCGTAGGTATCATTGACAACAGAAACATATTCCGACTCTTTAACAAGTTCAGGTTCAACTTCCATCTCAACATCCTGCTCATTAACGGCCATTTTCGGATTTTCAGCTACGGATATGTCCGTCTCTGACTCTTTTTCAGATCTGCTCGCCTGCCATTGATCCAAAAGATTTTTCGCATCATAGAAATAGACA
Source organism: Dyadobacter sp. HNCC25DJ186 (assembly GCF_056895235.1). NCBI lineage: Bacteria > Pseudomonadati > Bacteroidota > Cytophagia > Cytophagales > Spirosomataceae > Dyadobacter > Dyadobacter sp. HNCC25DJ186. The sequence goes on along the minus strand of NZ_JBXHAS010000015.1, from coordinate 21,856 downwards.
GCAAAAACAAAAAGTGCAAAAATAATTGGCAGAATACTGCCCCATTTCAGCCAGTCGAACAGCCAGACGTTAACCATATATCCGATTCCGCCTGAAACAAAACTGAGCGTATTTTCAGTGTTACTCATTAAAACAATGTAACCCATCAACGCGCTTACCCATAAGACGTAAAAGACGACTTCTTTCGTAGCTCTGGTCAATGGCAGCAATTCTTTCCCAAATGCAATTTTCCAACCTGCCAGTATAGGTACAACCGGAACCAACAAGGCACCTACACCAAACCATCGATAGACGAAAATATGTGAAAACGTAGCGCCGACCACTCCAAGAAAATTACGCGTTTGCCTGCCTGCATCCCGGATAGATTCCTGCCCAAAAGCATCAACAACGCTTTGATCAGCAAGTCCTGTAACGATGTAGGATAAAAAAGAAACTTCCAGAATTACTCCGGTCATCAGAAAAAAAATACCCCAGGCCAATGTACTTTTCGGACTCGAAAAAATACTCTCCCAATCCAGCGCTAATTGAAAACCTGGTCGTACGCCTTCCTCCCCTTTTGGTCGTTGTGTGTTTCCTCTCGGCTTATTTACAGACATTTATCTCGGCTCTAATTTTTTATGAATGTATGAAGTGCTTTCTGTTTTGTCAATCAGGCTGGCTATTATTTTGCCACCATCGCCTTACAAATTTTCTTAACCAGCCCGGGTCCTTCGTAAATGAAGCTGGAATAAATCTGTAAAAGCGCCGCCCCGGCTTCGCGTTTTTCCATTGCGTCAGCTGGCGAAGCGATCCCGCCAACACCAATTACCGGGAACGCATTACCCGACCTTTCACAAAGGTAACGAATAACCTCAGTAGCGCGGTATTTGAGCGGCTTCCCACTGAGGCCACCTGCACCAATTTTATCAAGCGTTTCTTTTGAAGTTTTCAAATTCTCACGGCTGATCGTCGTATTGGTAGCAATAACACCAGCAATTCCGGTTTCTTTGACAATATCGATGATATCATCAAGCTGACTGAAAGTAAGATCCGGTGCGATTTTAAGAAATATTGGTTTTGGATTGGGTCTTTGTTTATTACGGATCTGAAGTTCCCGAAGCAATTCCGTCAGCGGACCTTTCTCCTGCAAATCACGCAGGCCAGGCGTATTCGGCGAACTTACATTGACTACAAAATAATCTACTACCTCAAACAATTCATTGAAACAAATGATGTAGTCACTCAGTGCCTGCTCATTAGGCGTATCTTTATTTTTACCAATATTTCCTCCAACCAAAATAGAAGATTTTCTATAACGCAGTTTTGCAGCAGCTACTGCAGCTCCCTTGTTATTGAATCCCATCCGGTTGATCAGCCCTTCATCCTCTTTGACACGAAACAGGCGCGGCTTGTCATTTCCAGGCTGTGGTCGCGGCGTTACAGTACCGATTTCTATAAAACCAAAACCCAATGCTTCAAGCTGATCTACCATTTCAGCATTTTTATCAAAACCTGCGGCAAGACCGACAGGATTTCGAAAACGCAAACCTGCCACTTCCTGCACAAGATCAGGATGTTCAAAAGTGTACAAGCTCTTCATCAAAGCCGGAACGCCAGGAATTTTAAATGCGAATTTCAGCAGATCACAAACGAAGTAATGAATTTGCTCGGCATCGAACCTGAAAAAGATGGGGAGAAGAATATATTTATACATTCTGCAAAAATAGAATGTTTGAGGGGAAGGGAAGGAAGGTGTGGGTTTTTTATTTTTTGCAGCTAAATAATTTAGAATCGTTTTTTTAAATTAATCTCTTTATAAAAATTTTGATAGGGATCGGGCTCTCGCCATTTTGTCCGATTTTTAGCGATCTACTATAAAATGTTCAATCAAGAGTCGTAGAACCATTATTTCGGTAATAATCAAAGCTTTTGGCATAAAACTACCATTATTCAAAATGAATTTGTTACTTACGAATTCAATTGTGCCAGATATTTGATGGACCAAAGGTAAAGTCTGCAATCTCCTCTTAAACACTGCTTTTACAATTAATTTAAGGATAAAAGCGATAAAAATTATTGATTATGGCTCAAAGTTTCACAAAAGTATTGGTATCAGCTGCAAGAGCCGGAGCCCGGGCATCAAGAAGGTACGAAGCTACTCAGCGTAGGGAAGAGTCTGCGCGACTTAGATATCAAAAAGCATCACATAGCCAATTCTTAAAGATTGAGAAAGAAAATCTTAAAATCGCTAAACAAGAATATCTGGAATCTAGACTTACAGAAGTCGAAGAATTAACAAATGAAGACAGAGAGAAATTCACCTATCTTAATTCAGAAACTATAAATGAAGCACTTAAAATTAATAACGCTTTAAATTTCGAAACGTTAAAGCCCCAATACTTGCCTCCTTCTGAGGACCCGCCATCTGAACTACTTGTGTTTCCATCAGAGCCATCTGAATTATCCTTCTTAGAAAATCACCGTAAAATGCCTTTTTGGGGATACTTTTTTGTACCAGTAAAGCAGCGTTGGCTAGATAACGTAGAGAAATCAAAATCAGATTATCAAATGGCAATACTCCAATGGAAAATGGATATAAAGGAAAAAGAAGGCATTATTGAACGCTACAAATTAAAATTGAAAGAGGAAAGAAGAAAATATGAATTAGAATTTATTAATAAATGCCGGGAAGTTGAAGATTTTAAACATATATATTTTTCAGGTGATGAAGAAGCAATATCTGCGTATACAGGTATTATTCTTGAAAAATCAAACTATTTTGTTGATTGGGACCGAGATTTCAAGATTGCATATAACAAAGATTCAAATGAGCTTCTAGTTGATTTTAAGTTTCCTACGATAGAAATCATTCCCACGATTTTAGAATACAGATATATCAAAACCAAAGACATAATTGAGGAGAAGTATCGAAAAAAGATTGATATTGATAGATGTTACAAAAATCTAATAACAAGTATCGCAATTAGAACCATACATGAAATACTTGAATCTGACTTATCGAATGCAATCGCTGTTGTAATTTTTAACGGTTATGTCGAAACCATAAATAAAACAAATGGAAACGCCATTTCACCAACATTACTAAGTATCTCGGTAACAAAAAGAGAGTTTGAGCAAATAAATCTTTCACGAATTGAGCCCATAAATTGTGTAAAGGGATTGTCAGCAAAGATATCATCTTCACCAACTGAGTTTATCCCTATAAAACCTATTAAAGAATTTTCAATGGTAGATAAAAGGTATGTTCCAGAAGAAGACATCCTATCATCACTTGATCACCGACCAAATCTTATGGAGTTAAATCCATATGAATTTGAGAACCTAGTAACAAACTTGTTTTCAAGAATGGGACTTGATACTAAGCAAACAAGATCATCAAAAGATGGTGGAATTGATGCGGTTGCCTTTGATTTAAGACCAATCTTGGGTGGAAAAATCGTCATTCAAGCCAAAAGATATAAAAACATAGTGGGGGTATCAGCAGTTAGAGACTTATACGGCACTATGCTTAATGAAGGAGCAACAAAAGGCTTATTAGTTACTACAAGCTGGTATGGTCCGGATGCGTACGAATTTTCAAAAAATAAACCGATTGAGTTAATTGATGGTAGCGGCCTTCTATATCTATTGCATGAAGCCGGGATTGAAGCAAAAATAATTATGCCCTTGGAAATTTGACATAGGCTATTTTTACTTCCATTCATTTAATTTATTCACTCAAAAAATCATCAATCATAACAACATCTCTCATGTCCTGAGGCCTGCGAGCAAGTACTTTCAGTTCTCGCAGATCATTTAAATGTAAAAAGTGAATTACGCTTCCTTGCGCATTAGTCGTCATTCTGGATCGTTCAAAAAGTACGTCAAAATCGAATTTATTGTGAACGTATGTCAAAATATCTAATTCCCGATTTAAACCGAAAACCTGAGCCTGGGTAAAATCGAGCAGTCTTAATTGTTCTAAATCATCATCGTCATAATTCATACAAGACACCACCTGAATCAAAACCTCTCCGTTTTTTTTTGTTGGTTTGATCCAAATGTCTACATCCTCTGTGGCTCGATTCAAACCATTTAAAAACATGGCAAAACCACCTATAATCATGTACTCCAGCTTATACTTCTGAGCACATCTAGTGAATTCGAGAAACTCATTGTTTTCTAAATCCATGTTACTTTTTTTATTTCGATGGTTTTTTTAGCATTAGGATCCTTTTTGATCCCCATAAACTCATTAAACTTTCTCCTGTTCTCGAAGAACTTAATATAACGTTCCTCAGGCGATTCCTTCCTTCCTTCGCGCAAGGATTCGAGGTAGGGATCGTTTTTGTCTTTATATATAATTATCCGTTTTTTCTTCTCCATATTCACCCAACATATTGATTACGTAAAGATAATAAAAAGCATCTCAAACAGATAAAAGCCTTTCTCTTGAAATTAATCTACATACAAAAAAACAAAAGTGCTGTATCGACACTTGCGCCTTGAACAATACTACATCTTAAATTTTTAACATTTTGTGCAATTAAATTTTATCCTGACCCGTTGATTATATTTAAGAGCTAAAACGCTTTATTGAGTATATATCAATAGAATATATACCAATTCGATTCCCAATCCTGAAAAATTCCTATCCCTAACAACTATAAAAGTTAATAATGATTAAAAATCTATTTAATCCTCAACGGCTCCATGTCCTCGCCATTTCAGGGTTTCTGATCACCAACAGCCTTCAAGGTTTCTCCTCCGAAAAACACCCTGAACATTTCCTGATTGACGGCGGAAAGCTGGTGGGAAAAATAGTCGAATCTCCAAAAAGTACGCCTGTAAGTTTTGCTACGGTTGCCGTGTTATCTGCCAAAGATTCAACAGTGACTGGCGGCGTGATTACCGATGAAAATGGAGTTTTTACAGTTCCGGAAGTGAAACCCGGAAACTATATATTGAGAGTGACTAATATGGGATACGAAACACTTTTTGTTCCCAATATCCGTGTGGCAGCCGAATCCAATATTGTTGATTTGGGTACGTTAACAGTCATTGTTTCTGCTCAAAAACTTAATGAGGTTGTTGTCAGGGGAGAGAAAAGTATGATCGTGGAAGACATTGACAAAAAAATGATCAATGTTGGAAAGGACATGCTGGCAACAAGTAATAACGTCAGTGATTTACTTGAAAAGGTGCCGGCAGTTTCGCTGGATGAAAATGGAAATCCACAGATTCGTGGAAAAGGCAGTGTGATTGTATTAATTGATGGAAAACCTTCGACCTTGTATGGCAGTGATCTGCCGACTGTCTTGCAGTCTTTCCCCGCAGATTTGATCGAACGAATTGATGTTTCAACCACACCTTCCGCCAAATATGAAGGAGAAGGCGCCTCAGGTGTCATTGATATTATCACGAAAAAGAATAAGATCCAGGGAATAAATGGCAGCAGCCGTTTAAGTCTGGGTTTAAAAGAAAATAATAATGCGAATGGGAATATAAGCTTCAGAACCGGAAAACTTGGTTTAAATGCCTCTGTAAACGGACAGGCGCGTAATACTTTCTGGAAGCGTGAGTTGAACCGGGACAATTTTCTTGGCGATCAGCCATCGCGTTTGGAACAGAATGGAATTGGAAATAATAATCGTAAAAATCTTTTTGGCCGGATTGGAGCCAATTATGATATTGACGATAAAAATTCTGTTGAAGTGGGTGTTAATTATTCCAGAGACCAAAACCGTAATAACAGTAATTTGCTGAATACTTCGGAGCTTTTAACGGGGCAGATTTTGGATCGGTTTGACAGAATAAACAACAGCAGAGGAAACGGAAATAACCTGAGCACCAGTTTTGACTATCGTCATAAATTCAATAAAACTGATCAGCTGTTAACTTTCACAGCCAATTATTCCCAGGGAGAATCCGAAGCGCAGTCAGATTTCGACCAGCAAAATATCATTGACAGCCTGAGCCGTTTTCAGCAGAATTTCAGAAATAACAACAGCAGATCCATTTTCCTGAATTCAGATTATACCTGGCCGATCACGCCAAAAGCTACTTTGGAGGTTGGATTCCGGACGCGCCTCAATACCAATGACAATACGAATAATTTCTATTTATTGAATACAGAAACCGGATCTTTTGAATTTGATAATAATATCAGTAACATTTTCAAATACAAGAATTCGATTTATACGGGGTACATGACTTTCTCCAAAAAAACGGATCTATGGGGAATGAGGGCCGGTCTTCGTCTGACAGATTCCGATCAGCAAATCGATCAGGTCAATGCGAACAGGCAGTTTTCTATAAAATTTCTAACGCTGGTTCCGTCACTTTCTCTATCGAGAAAATTGGACGAAAATTCATTGTTTAAATTAAATTACAGTCGTCGTGTGCAGCGTCCACAAGCGGACTGGCTTAATCCGTTTACAGATGTTTCGGATCCAAGAAATCTTCAGACAGGAAATCCTGAATTACGCCCGGAATTTACGCACAAAGCGGAGATGGCCTACTCAAATTATGAAGATGCCGGTGGCTGGGGGCCTTCTTTGTTTATGGATTATTCTAATAATGCAATCACCAGAATCAGGACGGTAGATTCGGAAGGTATCTCGCTGACCCAATATGACAACGTGGGAAAAGAAATGGCTTACGGATTTGAAACTGACTTTTCAAGGAAGATCGGAGATATACTGAAGATCAATGGAAGCGGCAGGTTTTTCAGAAGTGAAGTAGTTTCGACGCTGGCGAACATTGACAACCGCACGTGGAGTTATTCAGGAAACCTGAACGCGTTTGTAACATTACCTATGGATTTTCGTGCGTCTGCCTATATCAATTACGAAGGTCCGAGAGCTATAGCACAGGGAACGCGTCAAGGTGTATTTGTTGCGAACATGGGAATCAGAAAAGATTTGTTAGAAAAAAAGGCAACACTTTCATTTAATATTCAGGACATATTTTTGTCAAGAGCCTACAAAAGCCAGCTTGCAACGGATACCTACATGCAAAATTCGCTTTGGCAACAAACAAACAGGCTTGTCAACCTGACATTCCAGTATCGTTTCGGAAAAATCTCCATGAGTGGTAACGAATCCTGATTTGGCCTTGGTAGTTAAATATTTTATTATTTTTGAGGGAAGAACGATGGTTTCGTTCTTCCCTTCTTTTTTACTCCATTACTACCGCTAAGCAAAAATTTAAAACGGGTATAATTTCATTCATTTTCATAACTATACGTACAAGTTAAAGTTTTATCCATAATTTTCGCTGTGCATACACGTTTTAAAGACGGCCTCTGGAACAGTTTTTGCTTCATGCAATAGTAAATATGGTATTTTTACTTTTACCAGAAATAGGATAAAGTATTGCTCATTTGTGGTAAAGTTCGGTTACTTATTTCAATCAACACCGTACCATAATTTTAACATTTAACACAACCCGTTCACATGAAAAAATCCATTAGTCTTTCGTTGGTCCTTTTATTGGTCGCAACACTTTCCTTCGCTCAAACAAGAATACCGGCTGATTCAATATTTGCAAACTATTATAAGGCTACCGGAGGCAAATCGCTGTGGGACAGTATAAAAACTTATACGCTGAAACGTAATTATTCTTCTGCCAAAGCCACCCCGTATACAGCAAGTATATCAGCTTCCATGGCGGATCAATCGATTTACAAATCGAAGACTATTATGAACAGAAGCTTTGTTTACACAGTGAAAGGCACTGAGGGATGGATAAAGGTTCCTATGGGTAACAAAATTGAGGTAAGGGATTTGAGTCAGGCTGATAAAGACAATATGAATTTTGAGCTTTACCGAAATCTTGCTCCATTCATCAATTATCAAAGCCGTGGTTTAATTGCCTCAACTGTCGGAACCGAGACAATCAACGGCGTGGCTACCAATAATGTTGAGCTGCAGGGAAAAGGTATCAAGTATAATTTATATTTTGACGCCAACTCGGGGCTTCTGGTGCGTCAGAGAGAAACACTTGCGGGGGTCGAAACCGTTACAGATCTTTCAAATTATACAAAATCTGCCTTTGGCATTTTGTATCCGGCTAAGCTTGTTGAAACTAATAGCACTGATAAAAAGCCGATTTCAATAACTTCTTCAGTAACTATCAATGACGCAGTTAGTCCTGAATTATTTAAACGTTAATTTTTGATCCCGACATACTGATGAGTAGCATATTTGTCTGGAAACCAGAAGAATATACTACTCATTTATTTAGATACATCCGCTATTAAGAAAACTTCACCCATCCTGCTTTATTGAAATGGATGGAATAACTTGAAAGAATGAAGAAAGCATTAAAAGTATTGGCTATAATCGTACTGACAGTTTTAATCCTGATTGGTGTAATGATATGGGGAATACAAACCCCCGCAGGGCAAAACTTTCTAACCGCTCAGGCAAATACTTATTTGCGCAAAAAGCTAAAGACCAAACTCAATGTTGAAAAAATACGCTTCGACGTTCCTGACTGGATCGTTTTAGAGGGTGTTTTCTTTGCGGATCAAAAGGGCGACACACTTGTTTCAGGTAAAATGTTACGTGTAGACCTGGATATGTATTCTTTGATCAAAGGAAATGTAGGAATCAACAAAATTGAGTTGGAAGGAGCTGTTGCTAATATCTCCCGGACCTTACCGGATACTGTCTTCAATTTTCAGTTTATCGCTGATGCATTTGCAAGTGCCGACCCGGACGCTCCTGTGGACACAACAGCGGCGCCGATGGAAATGCGTTTGGACAGAGTATTGTTGAAACAAGTTCGTCTTTCATATAAAGATGCAGTAATAGGTACTGACGCAGACGCCAACATTGATTCTGCGAATGTGCAGTTTGACAAATTCAATCCTTCCCTATCACAATACCATCCGACAAAAATTGCTTTGTACAATAGCGGTGCGAAGCTCAGGATGTATCAGGCATTAAAGATTGATACCACTGAAAGCATCTCAAATCCTGCCGATTCTTTGGATTTAAAGCTGAGTGACATTGATATTAATAATTTCAACTGGGTTTTTACGGATGAAACTTCGGGACTGAATAACGGCATAACCGTTGGTCAGTTAAAAGGAAAAATCAATAGCATATATCTGGGCAGTCAGCGTGTTAATGTGGAAAGTGTTCTGGTTGAAAATATGAACGCTTATGCAGAATTTACGAAAAAAGAAACTGCAAAAACAAGTCCTCCTGATACCAAAACAGACTCGACGGAAACGCCTGGCTGGTATGCAGTTGTGAAAGATATTCAGTTGGTTAACAACAGCTTGCGTTATGATGATTTCAATTCAAAACCAATTGCAAAAGGTCTTGACTATGCACATTTAAATGTCAAAAAATTAAATGTTGATCTTAAAGATTTTCTTTTTTCATCAGACAACATCACAGGAAAATTGAAAAAAGGATCGTTTGAAGAAAAAAGCGGTTTTAAACTTCTGACACTTCAAACAGATTTCGGTTATGGTTCAAAACAAACTTACCTGAGAAATCTTTTAGTAAAAACCCCAAAGACAACCCTGCGTGATGAATTGACGTTACGCTACAATAATATAGATGACCTGACTAATAACTTGCCGGACGTAAAAATCCGTTTAAACCTGAAAGATACAAAACTCGCTTTTTCAGATATTTTATTGCTCGTTCCTGACCTCGGCACCACGCCACCATTTAGCAAAGAGCCAAACGGAATGGTCGAAGGATCTGGTCTGGTGACAGGAAGTGTTGATGATATGCTGATTTCAAAAGCCCGTTTCAGTATGCTTGACGGAACGGTTTTGAGTCTGGATGGACGAATTAGAGGGTTGCCAGATGCAAACAAATTATCGGCAGATATGACAATTAACGAATTGTCATCAACCAAAGCTGATTTGATGAAAATGCTTCCTGACAGCGCAGTTCCTTCCAGTATTGAACTTCCGGAACAAATCAAGATTTCGGGTAAGGTAAACGGATCGATGGCTAATCTTACGATGAACACCACCATCGCAACTTCTTTTGGAAATGGAACATTCGCCGGAAATCTCCGGAATATAACAGATAGCATCAAGGCGCAGTATAACGGAACACTGAGTTTTACAGATTTTGATATGGGGAAAATGCTAAAACAGCCTCCTCAGGAACTTGGAAAGCTAACCTTATCAACGCGTCTTGAAGGCACTGGTTATACACCATCCAGAATGAGAGCTAATCTGGACGGAACAATTCAAAGTGCTGATATTAAAGGATATGTATATAATAATTTAGTACTTAAAGGTGATATTGATCATAACTTGGCTAACGTCTCAGCCAATATGAAAGATCAGAATATCGATTTATCCCTGAACGGACAGGCCGATCTTTCGAAAGAATTTCCCGGCGTCAAAGGGGAAGCGAATATAAATCACCTGAACCTCACGGCACTCAACCTCTATAACGATTCTTTGCAGATCAAGGGTAATATCAAAATTGATATGCCGTCAACGAATCCTGAAAATCCACTCGGGACTGTTTCGGTCAATGATTTTGTTCTGACCCATCATAAAAGGCCGGTCAGTATTTCAGATATGACTGTTCAGCTTAGCGACACGGCCGGGAATAAAAGAGCTACCATAGTTTCTCCTTTCCTGAATGCGAAGATGGAAGGTGATTTTGTCTATACCGAAGTAGCGGATGCTATTTTCACAGAAACCAGCAAACACTTTGCCGTTCCTGGTTTGACTTACAAACCCGTTACCAAACCCGTCAATTTCACGCTGGATGCTACCGTTACAAATCACCCATTATTCAAAATTTTTGCACCTCAGCTGACAGAATTGAAACCTGTCCAATTGCATGCGAAACTGAATAATCAGCAGGATTCATCGCTTGTCGCAAGTTTGAATATTCCACTGGTTGAGTACGACAGTATTCATACCGAACGCATTTTGGTTAATCTGAGCAGCGTAAAAGAGAAAGCGGCCATGACTGCGAGTATAGGAAATGTTCAAACCGGTGGATTTAGAATGCAAAATGCAGGATTAACGACCGACATTGCCAAGAACGATATCAAATTTAATTTTATCGTTAAGGATTCTGTACAGACAGACAGACATGGAATTAACGGAGATCTTGCGCTGGTTGACAACAGATATCAATTACGCCTTCGTGAAGGTTTGTTGATCGATTATCGCAAATGGGCGACAGATAGTGAGGGCTATATCCAATATGCTCCCGATAGCGTGTTGGTAAAAAACTTCGTCATCCGCCAGGATTATCAGTCCATTTCTATTAACTCTTCAACCGATCAGCCAAACAGTCCTCTGGATATTGTCGCCGATAGCATTTCCATCGGACCATTCGCTGCACTTGTTACCCGTGATTCTACTATGGCAACAGGTACGTTGAGTGGAAAAATTAAGTTAAGCAATTACATGACCTCGCCAGTTTATACCGGCCGCCTGGATGTTAATAATTTTGCTTTTACCAAAATCCCAATTGGAAATCTAGCGATTCGTTCCACAAATGAAACCGAAGACCGGATTCGTGTGGGTGTAAATCTTACCAGTGATAAAAACGATATGCGACTTTATGGTAGTTATCGTCTGAAAGAAGAAGAGCCGCTGAATTTTACGTTGGACATGAAGAAATTCGGTGCGGAAACAATTGAAGCATTCAGCTTCGGGCAGCTAAAACGCGCAACAGGAAATCTGTCAGGAAAAGTGGCAATTACAGGAACAACCGATAGCCCAAAGTTAAACGGAAATATGGGTTTTGACGATGTCGCTTTCAATGTTACCCAACTTGGAACGCGATATTCTTTAACAAACCAAAAACTTCAATTCGCTGGTCAGCGCATTAATTTCAATAATTTCACCGTAGCAGATTCTCTTAAACAGAAGCTGAAAGTTAACGGAAGCGTGAATATCGCCACACTTCCTGATGTCGCTTATGATTTAAAAATAGACGCTAAAAATTTCAGCGTGCTGAATTCTACACAAAAGGAGAATGATCTTTTCTATGGTAAGGCACTTATTGATGCCAATCTAACGGTAAAAGGAAAAGGCAGCAGATCCGTCGTGGATGGAAACATAAAAGTTGATCCGGAAAGTAATGTAACCGTGGTCATGTCTAACAGTGTCACAGAAGCAGGTGATGCTAGCAAAGGTGTCATCGAATTTGTGGACATGAGTGATCCTACACAGGTTGCCAAGGTAGACTCAGCAGACGCGGCCGCGCAGATCATGGTGGATTTTGCTTCTCAAATCTCACTGGATATTGACGTGGATGACAAATCTCAGTTTACGGTCGTTATTGACGAACTGAACGGAGATAATATCAAGCTAAAAGGGAATGCTAAACTTAACACAGGTATATCTCCAAACGGACAGCTTTATTTGATCGGAGCCTATGATGTAACCCAAGGTTCTTATGACCTTACCCTGCAAATTCTTAAACGTAATTTTGAGATCCGAAAAGGAAGTAATTTGATCTGGACCGGCGATCCGATGAAAGCCGATTTAAATATAACGGCTGTATATCCGGTGATGGTAGATCCGGGATCAATCGACAATAATTACAAAGGTGACAGAAAAGTACCGATTGAGGTTCAGATCATTATTACCGGAAATCTTTCCACACCAAACATTACCTTCAATGTAGAGCCTGGTATCGAAGCGCCTGAAAGTTTTAAGAATGATCTTACGAATCTGACGTTTTGGGCCGACATGAAACAAAGTCCTTCCGAAATGAACAAACAGGCTTTTGCATTGTTGATCACAAATAAATTTATCACTGACCAGGCATCGCCCGGTTTCAATATTGGGTCAAGCGCAGAGCAGATTGCACGCCAGAGTGTGAGTCAGCTTTTGAGCGACCAGCTGAATAATTTGGCGGGAGATTTGGTAAAAGGTGTCAATCTCGACCTTAACCTTAATTCCTCTACTGATCAGGTATCTGGTTCCCGTACCGATCTGAATGTTGGTTTGAGCAAAGCATTTATGGGGGACAGATTAAAAATTTCGGTTGGAAAAAACTTTGAACTGGAAAGTAAATCTCAGACGCCAAGCTCTACCGAAGTCTTTGATAATATCCAGCTGGATTACTCACTGAGTAAAGATGGCCGGTATTTATTCCGGGGATTCAGAAAAAACCAATATCAGTCAATTTTGGAAGGATTTATTATTGAAACTGGTGTGAGTTTTATTATAACGGCCGACTACGATTTATTCCGTGAAATTTTTCAAAAACAAAAAAATGAAAATTAATTCTTTAGCCATCTTAGTGATATGTATTTTGCTGGGCAGCTGCTCAGTAAGAAAGTACGTCCCGGCTGGCCAAAGCCTGTATGTTGGGAATAGTGTAAAGGTAATACCGGACTCGTTGAGCAAGCCCAAAGTCGGCGAACTGGCAACCAGTCTGGAAGGAATCATAAAACCGCCGCCGAATAGTACACTTCTGGGTTTTCCATGGAAAGTCTGGTTCTACTACTGGATCGGCGAGCCAAAGGACGAAGGTGGATTACGCAGCTGGTTCAGAAAAAAACTGGGGCAGCCGCCTATTTATGCCAATCAGAGAATTGTGGATATTAATGCAGCCAATATGGTTGGGTTTATGGACAATGAAGGTTACTACAAATCTTCGGCAAAAGGGAAACTTAAATTAAATGAAAAGAAAAGAACAGCTGTCGCAGAATACGAGGCTTACGTGATGCCTCGCTATTTCATTAATGAGATAAATTTTGTTGTACCAGATAGTGCTCAGTTCAACAAAGACTTTGTTAGAACAAAACAAGATTCATATCTCAGAAAAGGTGATCCGATTCGGCTGGATGTTGTTACTGCTGAACGTTCCAGAATTGAGCAAGTCCTGAAAGGAAAAGGATATTACTATTTCAATCCTGATTACCTCATCATGCGCGTTGACTCCACAATTGGTAAGCAGGATTCGACCCTGGCTCAGCAACAGGTGAATTTATATCTCGAAGTAAAAAAAGAGACCGCGCAAACAGCGTTGAAACAATATTACATCAATAATATATTTGTCAATACCGGGACAAACGAAGACAAAAGTGCCGATAGCGCAACAAATAAAGGCCCAGTGAGAAGGGGTTTAAACATCAATGATCCTGGCAAGCTTTACAAACGTCGGATATTTTATGACGCGATCGCTTTCCGTAAAGGAAATCTTTATACCAATACCCAACAGGATCTGTCAGTTTCCAGACTTGTTAATTTTCAGAATTTCAAATTTGTCAAAAACAGCTTTGAACTGGTACCAAGATCCGATTCTGCGATGCTGAATGTTTATTATAATCTGGCGCCGTTGAAAAAGAAATCCTTGCAAACGGTTCTGAGTGCGAGTACAAAATCCAACAACCTCGGCGGTTCCGAACTGAGGGTAAACCTTAAAAACAGAAACTTTTTGCGCGGCGGTGAGATTTTCACGCTGAGTCCTTACTTTGGATTTGATGTGCAGCTAGGTGGAAATCGTGTAGAAAACCCAGGTAGAGTTGGAAATGAATATATCAGGTATGGAGCCATAGCCAGTCTTTCCTTTCCAAGATTTGTTGTACCTTTTGTCAGAATCCGTCCTGAAAGAAGTCAGGTTTTGCCAAAAACGGTGATGGCGCTCACTTATGAAAACAGGATTCAGCGAGGTTTTTACACAACCCGGTCTATCCGTTTTGATTATTCTTATGTATGGAGTAAAAGTTCGAAACTGGAGCATAACCTGACACCGATTGCGATAAACTTTGTTGAGCCTCGTAATGTCGATGTTCTGAAATATGCCGAAATTATTGATAGCCCTAATTTAAGTCCTCTTGAAGCCAGGAGGTTAATAGACTTATTTGAAACCAAATATATCATTATGGGTTCCAATTATTCTGTCTCTTACCGCCCAACACCCCGCCCATTTAGCAAAAACCAGTTTGTCATGCTGGGTGGTATTGACTACGGCGGAAATTTACTAAGTCTTTTCGGTAAAAAACCGGATGCTAGTACGACGGATAATCCTGCCAAAGAGCTCTTTGGCGTACCCATTTTACAGTTCGTCAAATTTGATGGAGACATTAGGTATTACAGAACGATCAACTCAAGAATAAAATGGGCTAACCGATTACTGGGCGGGGTGGGTATCCCGTTTGGAAACTCCAAAACCATGCAAATGCCTCAATTTAAACAATATTTTGGTGGAGGAAGTACCGGCCTTCGTGCATTCAGGGCAAGAGCAATTGGGCCTGGTGCCTTTAACCAAGACACAACCTCAATCAGACTATTTGGGTATCAGTCATTTGGGGACATCAGGCTTGAAGCAAATTCGGAGGTTCGGTTAAAATTTACTGACATTATCGGAGGTGCTGTATTTGTTGATGCCGGAAATATCTGGTCCTATCGCGGAGACGAATCGGAAGGTTATGGCCCTGAATCTGTTTTTAAGAAAAACTTCTTAACCCAGGTCGCCGTAGGCGGTGGGATAGGTCTTCGCCTGGATTTTTCATTCCTCGTGTTCCGTCTGGATCTCGCAACACCATTCAGGAAACCATGGTATACTAATACGCCGGTTGACACAGATCCCGATGTTCCATTTGATCCTGATACTCCGGTGAAATATAAAAATCCATGGGTATTCAAAGAAATTGACTTCGGAAGCCGGGCCTGGCGAAAAGAAAATTTAGTACTCAATATTGCGGTAGGACTTCCATTCTAACCAAAATAAAGAAGCCGGATTCTAAAGATCCGGCTTCTTTATTTCCTGACATAGCTCAATCAATATGCCATTAGTTCCTTTGGGATGAAGAAAACAGACGAGTTTGTTATCCGCTCCCGGCTTTGGTTTATCGTTCAACAGGGTAAAACCCTCACCTTTCAGTCGCTCCATTTCTGCAAGAATATCTTCCACTTCAAAAGCTACATGGTGGAATCCTTCTCCCTTTTTCTCAATAAACTTCGCAATCGCGCTATCAGCATTCGTAGCTTTAAGCAACTCAATTTTTGTCTGGTTTATTTTAAAAAACGAGGTTTCTACCAGTTCAGACGCGATTGTCTCTTTTTTGTAAGGTTCACTATCAAATAAGGCACCAAACAATTTTTCAGCAGCTTCAAGATCTCTGACGGCAATTCCAATATGTTCTACATTTTTCATGCTCAGAGATTTTAAAATCCTATCTGCGGTTATCTCCACCCCCAACCATACTCAAATAACTTTCATAACGGCTGAAAGCGATTTCCCCATTGCTCACCGCATCTTTAATCGCACATCCTGGTTCATTAATATGCTGACAATTATTGAACCGGCATTCATTTAACCGCTCACGCATTTCAGGAAAATAATGACTGATCTCTTCCGGTTTCATATCGGACAGGCCAAGCTCTTTGATACCCGGAGAATCGATGATGAACGTTCCGGGTTCAAGTTCAAACATTTCTGCAAAAGTCGTTGTATGCACTCCCTTGTTAGCAAATGTTGAAACTTCCTGGGTTTTAATATCCAAAGTTGGAGCAATCGTATTGACCAGCGTTGATTTACCAACACCGGAATGGCCTGACAAAAGCGAAACTTTTCCTCTTAAAAGCTGTCTGAAATCTTCCAATCCTTCACCAGTTACTGCGGTGGTAGCCATACATGTATAACCTAGACTGGTATACAGATCCATCAGCTGCGTTTGGAATTCTTTAATCTCATCATTCAGCAAATCCTGTTTGTTAAAAATAATTACACCGGGAATTCTAAACGATTCTATAGCTACCAGAAAACGATCAATAAATCCTAGCGACGTACGTGGAAAAACCAATGTTGCAATTAGTATTGCCTGATCCACATTTGCGGCAATTAAATGTGAATGTGCCGTTTTATGCACTGAAGCGCGGACTACATAATTGGTCCGTGGTAAAATTTCATAAATAATCCCTGAGTTCTGATTTTCATCCTCAATTTCAAATCGCACATAATCTCCAACCGCGATCGGATTTGTAACTTTTAACCCCATCGTTTTAAATTTTCCCTTCAACCGGCATTGCCAGATATGTCCGTCACGGTCGTCACGAACTTCATACCATGAACCTGTCGAGCGAATTACCAATCCTTTTTCAAACTCCATTCTAACGATTTCAATAACTTATACAATGACGAATATAACAGAACTTTTAGGTAGTCGGACGTGATATAGAAATTATTGTAAAAAGTCCGTTAACGATAAAGTAGTTTATTTATCCTATGTGCCTTTAACCTTTGTAATAATATACTATTAACAAATTGAAAATAATATATTAAGTTTTTTTAATAAAATAATGCGAATTAATATATTATTTTATATATTAGTCCCTGACTATCATTTTAATTGCCCGATAATAGTCGGAACCCCTAAATTGCCACATGTTTTAAATATGCTATGAATTCTGCTGTTGAGGAGCCAAATTCCGTTATTGATATAAGAAAAAACCGTCTCAGAAGTAATCTTTTACTAGAATTATACCAATCAGGCGACACCTCCATTAATAAAATGGCCCGTTTGTTTCATGCCAGTATACCATCCGCAACTGGTATCGTGAACGAACTTATCCGCGAAGGCTGGATCACCGAAAGTGGTACCGGCCCTGCCCGGGCAGGCCGACCTCCGGTTTTATATGGATTGAACAGTAAAAAATATTTGACTTTGATCATGGATATCAATCGCCATGATACACATCTGGTAATTTTTGATTTACATAATCAGATCATTGTCAAGCGAAAAGTTGATATCAGGTTGGATGATTCTTCGAGTTTTCTGGAAGAGTTATTTAAAGAAACCGAATCTTTTCTTAAATTTCATGATATACCACGTGAAAAATTATGGGGAATCGGGGTTTCAATGCCTGGTCTAATTAATGCGGCACAAGGGATTAATCTAACCTATCTGAATCTGACACCACCAGGTGTCTCATTGGTGACGTATCTCAGGAATCACTTTAACCTTCCGGTACGCCTTTGCAATGATACAAAAGCAACCACGATCGGAGAACACCGTTTTGGTTACGCAATCAATAAATCCCAGGTTCTAACAATTAATATAGATTGGGGCGTTGGTTTGGGAATTTTGTTAAATGGTGAAGTTTTTAACGGTGCATCAGGTTTTGCAGGTGAATTAGGACATATTCAGGTCAAACCAGACGGCTTACTTTGTCATTGTGGAAAGATCGGCTGCCTTGATACAACAACTTCTGCGATGGCTTTGATTCGCAGAGCAAAAGAAGGGATCACAAGTGGGCAGGCCACTATTCTTTCTCAATTGGTAAATGACAATCTTGACTTATTGGATACAAGCCATATCATTGAAGCCGTTCATTCCGGCGATGAGTTTTCAATTGATTTATTAAGCACCGTCGGAACAGAATTGGGGAAAGGATTGGCAACGGCAGTACATCTTTTTAATCCGGAAGTGATTATTGTAGGTGGGTTATTGGCAGAAGCTGGTCCGTTTATATCTAACCCGATTGAGCAGGCAATTAACAAATATTGCTTGTCCGACTTCAAAAATACGCTCTCCATTCATATTTCTAAATTGGGGCCAAAAGCGAGGTTACTCGGAACACAGGCACATTTGTTCGAACATCTGATTGTTAGAGAATTTTCTTCTCCTTTGATATAAATCATTATCGGGAAGATGAAAAATTATCTTCCCGATAATCTAAAAATTACTTCGTCAGCAGATTTTTTACCTTTTTCATAACGATTTCCGTTGCTCCGATTCTGGAAGCGACATAATTTTCGCTGATTGCGTTAAGTTTGATTCGCTTTATATCCTCAGTCGTCCATTCTCTAAGATATTGTTTTGCTTCATCGGTATCCGCAATTGCCTTTGCACTTCCTTCCTCGATCAGATCAATGGCTTCCTGAAATTTTTGATATTTTTTATTCCCAAAAAGAATCGGCATTCCAAATGTCGCGGCTTCAAGGATATTGTGTAAGCCCGAACCAAATGATCCGCCAATATAACCAATATCGCCGTAACTGTATAAAGAGGATAACATTCCGATATTGTCAATAAACAGATAATCGAAAGGTAGAACTGGCGAACTTGAATCAATTGCTTTTATATATTGAGAATATAACATTGATTTTCCCTTTAACTGTTTCTGCCAGCTTTCCATATGTGACTGGTCAATTTCATGCGGCGCAAAAATGACTTTCAAAGGCTTTCCAATTTCATTCAACGCTGGAATCAGTACCTGCATATCCGCTTCCCAAACCGATCCTGCTACCATACAAAGCTTATTATTTTTAAAAGAAGCAATTTCCGGCAAGTTTTTGATCCCTTTTGCGATGGCATAAACGCGGTCGAAACGTGTGTCGCCAGCTAGCGAACATTGCTCGATTCCGATACCTCTTAATAGTTGCAAAGACACGTCATTCTGAACAAACAGATGATCAAAATAAGAAAGCATTTTTCTGTAAAAACCACCGTAAGGTTTAAAGAAAAGCTGATCCGGACGAAATATTGTTGAAAATGAAAGAATATAAGCACCACTTTTTTTAAGTTCCGACAAATAGTTATACCAGAACTCGTATTTGATAAAAAAAGTAACGCTGGGTTGAAAAAGTCTTACAAACCTCCTTGCATTTTTTTCAGTATCTATCGGCAGGTAACAAATATAATCCGCCCCGCCATAGTTTTTCCGAACCTCGTATCCGGATGGAGAGAAGAACGTCAAGAGGATAAAAAAATCAGGATACTCCTTTTTAAAGGCTTCCATCACTGGTCTTCCCTGCTCGAATTCTCCAAGAGAAGCCGCATGAAACCATGCCACTGGCCGACCATTAATCAAGGGTGGAATTGTCTTTTCAAGTTTTTCAATGAGTCCCTCCCGACCTGTTACACCCAGTTTCACTTTGGGGCTGAATACTGCCGCAAAACGCATGACCCCGGAAAATGCACTCATTGCGAGCTGATACAAAAATTCGGACAAAACGATAGGATAATTAAAAATTTAAAGACAATTTATACAAGTAATGAAGCGCAAAACAGGCTTTTTTGATTCTTTTTTCGTTTAAAGAACATAAATGTACAAAAAACCGTTAATGTGGAGTTGACATGAGAAGGTATATACGAATATTTCGTAATTTCACTCCTCAATTCGCTTTTATATAGTGATCACAAAGAGATATGTCCTTGTAAATATGATTCGTGTAAAACTTTTACTTTCGATCTGTATTCTGGTTTTCTTATCCACGGATATATACGCCCAACGCAGGGCAAAAAGCGAAGATACCGAGGAGGTCTATAAATCATTTACTTCCTTCGGTCTTACAACCAATACGAACTCAGGCATTTTAGGTGGAGCTGTATTTCGTAATTCCAGTGCTCTTCCAGGCAAATTATTTGATAAAAACCAATATCGTTATCTGGCCGTAGAACTGGTGAACGTAAGACATCCAAAAGAGCTTGCGCAAAGTTTTAACACCGGCGCGCGGTTTGTATATGGAAAACAAAATTATCTTTTTGTTTTGAGGCCGGAATACGGGAGAGAAATTACACTATTTAACCGGCACGAGGATGAAGGAATAGCCATCAGTGCCATCGTTGCCGCCGGACCTTCGCTGGGTTTTGAAAAGCCCTACATGATACAAAGACAAGTAGCAGGAGGACAAGTCGTTACGACTCCTTTACGTGTTGATCCTAATTCCACACAAGATCCTTATGAAGGCTTTGTAGGTGTGGGCAGCTTTTTTTCAGGTTTTGGGCAAAGTAAAGTTGTGCCAGGCCTGCATATTAAAACAGCACTTAGTTTTGAGCTTAGTGCTTTTAGAGAAAATGTTACCGGTGTCGAAATCGGATTTCTTGCCGAAACATTTACCCGTAAGATTGATATTATGGCTTATGCACAGAACAAAAGTTTCTATACATCGGGCTTCATCACACTATATTTTGGCAGCAAAAAATAAGTCGTTAAATTTATAATATTCCCATCGGCTCGTTATTGTAGCCTTTGATTATTGACTTTGATTAGAAAATCATGATTGAACTTCCAGTTATACCTTCCGAACGAAAAAAACGCCCGGACTGGTTACGCGTAAAACTACCGGCAGGACCAGAATTCAGAAAAGTCCGTCAGTTGGTTGACAACTATAAATTACATACAATTTGCGAAAGTGGCAGCTGCCCGAATATGGGTGAATGCTGGGGAGCAGGAACGGCTACATTTATGATTTTGGGTAACGTTTGTACCCGTAGTTGTAGTTTCTGTGCAGTGGCGACGGGTCGTCCTAATGAATATGACGTAGATGAACCACGCCGTGTTGCCGAAGCAATTAAGTTGATGCAGGTAAAACATGCGGTGCTTACTTCTGTGAACCGCGATGAATTGAAAGATCGTGGCGCCGAAATATGGTATCAAACCGTTGTCCACGTTAAACAAACTACACCTGAAACAACGATTGAAACACTTATTCCTGACGTAAAAAATAATTGGGATGCTTTGATCCACATGATCGAAGCAGGGCAGGAAGTGGTTTCACACAACATGGAAACCGTTGAGCGCCTGTATCGTTCGGTAAGGCCTCAGGCAAAATATGAAAGAAGCCTGGAACAAATAAAAAGAACGAAGGAATTCGGACAACGTACCAAGTCGGGCATTATGCTTGGTTTGGGTGAAACAATGGATGAAGTCTATAAAGCAATGGATGACCTGGTAGCCAATGGACTGGATATCCTGACGCTAGGGCAATATCTTCAGCCAACGAAAATGCACCACGAAGTGATCGAATGGATCACGCCGGACATGTTCGATACGTACAGAGAAGAAGGTTTAAAACGTGGATTGAAATATGTTGAATCTGGGCCATTAGTACGTTCAAGCTATCATGCGGAACGTCACGTGAATGTTCCAATCTGATCATTGCGATAAACAATATTTTGGAAA
>NZ_JBXHAS010000014.1:0-157193 GCF_056895235.1 Dyadobacter sp. HNCC25DJ186 | reverse complement strand
AATAGCAAAGTATATGTATTTGACGCTGAAATGCCGGAAGTATCAGACCAATCGAATTCTACTGTACCGGTGGTGAGGATCTTTCATAGACTCAATTAGTCTATGAAAGATTCCCAATATGAATTCTGAAAAATTTATCTTTTCTACATCTGGAAGGTTTAAAATATTCCAGTCATTAGTGTTGAGAGAAATGCTCAGATTTGTGTATTTCCGTATTGACTGGCAAACTCATCGGAAAAATGTTTTACAAGCTCAGCGATGTCTTCTTTTCGCTGCCGAAGTGATGGAATTACTATTGGAAAGACGTTAAGCCGGTAGTACAAATCATTCCGAAAACGACCTATCGATACCTCCACTTCCATTTCCCTGTTGGTTGCAGCAGTCAAAGCCATCGAAAAAAATCCCAGGATTAGTAGTAAAAATGTTGGTGTGTATGAATCGCTGCGCAACTACTGGAATGAGCAGGGGAGGATCAGCCCGATCCGGGTTTTTAGTCATCAGATAATCGGGCTGGCTAAGTTGTCCTGCCGGGATACGTATTTTAAGTATTTCGGTGAGCTGAGCGAATATGGTTATATCCGGTATGAGCGTTCCTTTAACCGGAACAAGCCAGGTGAGATTCATTTCACTTGTGGAGAATGAGAGGAAACGAGGTTGGAGATGAAGTAATCTAAACTACTGAAAAAGGATTGATGAGCTTGAAAAATAAATCCGTTCCATATTTTTGCTCAGCGTCTGACAAGGATTGAGCAGATGCTGATTCGTCTGATGGAAAATACCGATTTGAGTCCTGATCCTACCAAAGCACAGCAGCCGGAACTTCTATGCATCTACGAAACTGCCAGGTTTCAGGGACTAAGTAAAAAGGATATTTACCGTCTATCGGGAAAAATTATACGATTATAACGAAGTGGGCGGCTTTATTTTAAAGGTCAGGAATTGGTTTAATCTGTTGAGCAGGTGCATTCGGATCGTATGCAAATCTCAGGCAAGCAGACGATGAGCGGTATTTTGTATCAGGCATCAGGCTGCCGCTGAACGAAAGCCCGATGTGAAGTGTGGAAATACGGATCGCAGCCAGATCTAATATTGCTGAAAGCGATCTATCAGGATGTAGGCAACTTTTTTATCTTTAAAATAAACCCGTGCCTGTTCTGTAATACCCTGCGTGCGCGTGTCATAAATAAATGCCCAGGGCAATTCCGCCTTCTTGGGATCATATAGGGCGTAATCGTATTTGGCACCTAATACAACGCGCTGGAATTTGTGTTTATAGTCGTTCGACCTGCTTAGCACAATCAGTTTATCATACAGGACTTCCAAGGCATCGTCGGTCGCGATTGCCTCTTGTGAAATGGCTCCTTGTGGCCACTTGCTTAGCTCTGTTCCGTTATTAAGACGAATGCTTTTGACCTTACCAGAAGCAAGCTGAAGCTGCACGCCGGTTGGTGTATCAAATGTCTCGTCGAGCACCAGCCAGTCAAAAAGCCGCAGGCGCCCCTTCAGGTCGGTAACATCTGCAAAATAATAATTAACTGCACCCAGATAAACAACAGTCTTATTTTTCCGGTATTTCGAAAGCCTCGTCTGTAGATGTATTGATGGCAATACCTCTGTAATCGCCCGTTGTAATGCTGTCCCTTCCTAAATAATTAACGCGCGGCTCCGGCTCAGGCCCTACGATCGTCGGATCATCCTGATCCACCTTGCAGCTCATAAGATTAAGCCCAGTAGCAAAAAGACAGATAAAAATAAGGTAGCTCTCATAATAAAAAAGGTTTAGTTGTCTTCCAGTGACACATTTGTATGGATTCACAGCAAATGTTTTCGGTAAAAGTGAATAATATAATTCTCACCATTTATCTTATGGAGGAGACAGATTTACTGTTTTAAGCTGCAAAAAATTCAATGCATTACAAGGTATATGCTTAATTGCCAGCGTATTTATTTTCTGATTTTTCTTTCATGATCATCCCGATACCTGTTATTGTTAGCCATGTGGCCAGTCCGGCTACAAAAATTCTGAAACCATACAGATCGGTAAAGTTTGCCTTCAATAGAAGACAAAATGACCCAAAACCTAAAAGTGATAGACCAAGATATCCTGCCGCTTTTGGAAGCTTCTGTGTCTGGATGATCAGCACACACCAGATTGATATGGAGATACCGGTAGCAAAAATGAAAATATTCGCCATGGAAACATTAATTTGATGACCGTAACGGACAATGGAATTCACTATCGACTCGTCCACGGGCCTGGCTGTCAGATCAGACAGAAATTGTGGCAGGATCAGCCCATTGACTGCTGCGGCTATCATGGCTGCAACCAAACCGAGACAAAATACAAACAGGGAAAGGAGGGAAGCTTTGTTGTTTGTTCGAAGAAGACAAGACAAGCCCCAGGCGCCAAAGCCCATAAAAGGAAGGCAAGCAATGCCCAGGGAATGGGAAAAGATAAGAACATGCCGGATTCTGAGGATGTGCTCAACACTTCCGCCAGCAGGATGAAGCGCCATGGTGACGACC
This sequence comes from Dyadobacter sp. HNCC25DJ186, assembly GCF_056895235.1. Classification (NCBI taxonomy): domain Bacteria; kingdom Pseudomonadati; phylum Bacteroidota; class Cytophagia; order Cytophagales; family Spirosomataceae; genus Dyadobacter; species Dyadobacter sp. HNCC25DJ186. The sequence goes on along the minus strand of NZ_JBXHAS010000014.1, from coordinate 154,667 downwards.
GAAATAAGCGATCCAAAACACAGGCTGACCCCGGAAACTTTTGTAAATGACTTATGCATTTTGATACCAGTTAATTTGAAAACAAATATGGCTGGTCTGTTGCGCGCTGCAGCTTGATGCAAATCAAGAAATTCCGGTTATTAAAAAGAGCTTCTGACCCTGCTGAGTGTTTCCGGAGTCATATTCAGATACGATGCAATGAGTTTTAACGGAAACATCTGCAGAACCAACGGGCGGTTTTTAATCAGATCGTTATATCTTTCTGAGGGCGACATGGAGTTGTCCAGATACTGTGTTCTGGTTGTTACTCCTTCCAGAATCTTTCCCAGCTGGAGAAATACAGGTGATTGAGCAATCAGTTCATGTATAGCCGTCACACTGAGCTCGAACGCAGTTGTTTCCGAGTTTGTTTTAATAATATTTTGAGAAGGAGCCTGTGAAATAAAACTCGCATAGTTCAGACACCACTCGTTTTGAAGATGAAGATCCGTTACTTTTTCATCGATATCTTCATAGCGGAACTGATATGCAGATCCCGATGAAATAAAATACACAGCGCGGCAGATCTGACCCTGGTCGAGCAGTAGGTCGTTTTTTTCTAATTGTCTTGGAACCAGGTATTTCGTTAGTCGTTCAAAATCAGACTGTGAAAACCTGCCGATTTTATCAAGGTCAGTTTTTAACATGTGGGCTCATTGGCTTACTAAAATCTTCGTAAGTATATGCCATTTGTCTGAAACCTGAAAGATGTTTAGACTCAGTTTGTCTGAAATTCACCGATGTGCCAAAGGATTCCGGAAGGATCATGCAGAAAACACTCTTTTCCCCAATCTTCAATCCGGACCGCAGATAATCTTACTCCTTCATATCTTTTGACCAGTTCCTTTGCTGATAATTCCAGGTGGTAACGGTCCACATTTTCTACTTCTAAAAAGATCATGGTATTGTCGATCCAGTCTTTTACATAAGCCCGCTGGAGATAAAAAGCCAACTGGTCAAGCTTGAATACGGAAAGCTCAGGTGATAGCACAATTTCCTGAAATCCCCAATCCTGATAAAAACGCCTGGATAATTCAAAATCTTCGGCACCCAGGAATGGCCGGATTGATTTGGCTGTATGTTCCATAATTCTTATTTAGTAAATTTGATCAGTCGCCAAAAGTAAAAGATAGCGCTGATTTATTACCTTGATCGAAATCAATAATTCCTGAACCGTTGCTGTATCCGGGAAGAATTTCTGATAGCGCCATTTTAATTTTGCGTTGTACGCCCGGGCGCTGTTTTCAGCTGTTTGTTTGTATCGCTATATCATCGATCCTTAATCACAAGTTTATATGTAAAATTGATTTTGGGATCCGTCAGATCCCAGCTTTTAATTTCGCTGCTAATCAAAGCGGAGTGCTTTTTACTTATGTCTCGCAAAGCATTGCCTACGGATCTTCTCAAATACTCGCTGGGGTCTGCTTTGTGCTGGCTGATGAGTCTGATAGCCAAGGCAGGATTGGTTTTGAAAAATGGTCTGTTTGTCCATATACGGAGCCCTTCTATAACTGCTCTTTTTAGATTTGGATTATTGTCAGCAAGCCATACTTCAATGACGGGCACTGCCTTTTCGTAGCCGATCGTTTCACAATAGTGATCAAATGCCTTGGCCAGCCGTGTTCTATTTTCTTGATCTCATCCAGCAGCGCTTGTATTTCCATTTGCAGATTGTTTGACTTTTTGCGCAGAATTGCAGATTTAGTATTATTGATGCCAAATTAGGAAAGTTCAATGTAATGCGCATCAATTCTCCAACCCCAAGCTGAGTTGAGTAGATGGGCGCGAGCTGAATTTGATGGTGAGAGGTTCTTCCAAAACGACCTGCGACTGGTGTCGCGTAGCAGGGCAGGGTATCGGAGTACATGAGAAGCTGCTTCCGGTGACAGCCAATTGAGGTAAAAGCGCACTACTCAATTATAGCCTGCCCTGAATTCCAACGGCGTTAGCCGGGTCTTCGTTTTGAAAAGCTTGCTAAAGGATTGCGGATAATCGAAACCCAATTGATAGGCAATTTCGCTGACTGACAACTGTGTCGTCGAAAGTCTTTCCTTGGCGCGATCAATTAATTTTTCGTGTATCAGTTGTTGCGTCGTGCTGCCTGTAAGCTGTTTGAGGCAATCGCTCAGATATTTCGAAGACAAATGTAATTCTTCTGCAAGGAACTGCGCTGAGGGTAAACCATTGTCAGCCTGATCGGACTCAAAGTAATTGTTCAAAATCTTTTCAACGCTGCTTAGAAGCTCATTGCTGACTGTTTTACGCGTGATAAACTGCCTGTTGTAGTAGCGATCGCAGTAAGTCAGCATCAGCTCAATATTAGCAATCCATACCTGCTGACTGAAATTGTCAATGGGCAGTGATAACTCTTTCTGCAATTGGATGAAAATCGTTTCTATTGCCTGCTGCTCATCATCGGAGAGGATAAGCGCTTCATTGACAGCGTAATCAAAATATCCGTACGTTTTCATCTTGCCGCCCAGAGTTGAATTGCGCAGGAAATCAGGATGGATGGACAGCTGCCAGCCGGCTTTGGCAGGTACGAAATCCTTATCGATAAAACTGACCTGCCGTGGCGCGAAGCAGGACATTACGCCCTCGTCAAAATCAAAAGTGCTTTGGCCATATTGAATTTTGCACGGGCATTCTGTCTTCAGCGTCACCTGATAAAAATCGGTTAAGAGCCTTGTCCGCTGCTCAATTTTTATTTCGGGGAAATCCTCAAATCGGGTCAGGCTCACCATGGGATGCCTGGGCTTCGGGAGCTGCAAAAGCTGGTGCAGCTGGCTGATCGACTGAATGTGAACCGTTGTCGTTGTTTCCATGCCTGCGAAGTTAGCTAAATCAAACCTGATTTTTTACGATACGAATTGGCCATGAATCCGGCGATCATTGCATTGGGTAACAAGGATACCAAACGTGCGCCCATTCGGTTCCTGCTTCCGGATATCTGGAAATGTTTTTTTGCGTCCAAAGCTTTCAATAATTCGTCTGCCACTTCTTCCGGCGTTTGGGTTGCAGCTGTTTGATAGTCTGAACTCAACCCAACCCCTTTTTCATTATTGATGCCCGCAGCTTCGTTAAAATTGGTTTTTGTCAGTCCCGGCGCAAACAACATAACCTGAATATTGTATGGTTTACATTCCTCCGTTATCGCCTCGGTAAAGGATCGGACAAACACTTTGCTCGCTGCATAAGTTGCCATGTAGGGTACCGGAATGAAAGCTGCCATTGAGGCTACATTGATGATTTTACCGCTTTTTCGCTCACGCATCGGTTGCATGAAAAGATGGGTCATCGCGACCAGGGATGCATTATTAAGCTGCATCAGATCCAATTCGGATTGCAGATTCAATGCTGCAAACGCACCACCTGAGCCGATTCCGGCATTGTTGACCAGCGTGTGTATCTCCCAATTTTCTTTTTGGGTCTTATCAAATATTTGAAATGGAGTCCCCTGTTTAGTGAGGTCGGCAGCAATATAATTGGCCTGCACTCCATAGGTTTCCTGTAAATGTGTGCTTAGCCTGGCGAGTTTCTCTGCGTTGCGGGCGACGAGAATAAAGTTATGCTTTTTTGCTGCCAGCTTCACTGCCAAAGCCTCACCAATCCCACCCGAAGCTCCTGTTATCAATGTAAAGTTCATTTTTTCTCTGTATTAAATGATTATACAAAGGACGTTCGCTTCAGTTGGATAACTTGTAATCAAAAGTCGGTTTGTTGTGTTCAATGTTCCATGCAGAGAGAGGAATTTCGCCGTATCAATAGTACCGTTCAGAAGGTAACTGCGCCGTACCTGCCAAGACAAGGACTTTAAACCGCCACGCCAGATGTTTCAGATGGTATTGCCTTCCTGCTTCTCCATTTATGATTGCCAATTTTCAATGCAATCACCTATTTTTTTTATTCTTGCAGACCATATCTTATAATTTATATAAGCCTGAATGGCGACGATCAAGACTAAGCCAAAAAGCATCCGGTTTTTCTCAGCATTAAGCTCTATGGAAGAAACGAAGAAAATTAAAAGGCAAATCAATGAGGCTGTCCGTGTCAGCAAAGAAACGACGGCGTATCCTTTAAGCTTTTTGTGATATTTAGTCATCGACTGCAAAATATTTTCTCCGGATATGATGTTTTTTGCCGCCAGGTAGCCAGTCAAGCTATGGATGATCACCAGGAGAAAAGATCCGACAAGTAACAAATTGGCGTATAACGGTTTTCTATCTCCATCAAACATCGTATAGTAAACAGCCAGAAATAAGACATACGACACCATTTCTATCGCAAGCCGCAGTCTGATAGCTTTTAACTGACTATTGCCTCTTCCTTTTGTTTGGAATGACTGCTCTTTCTTGCCAGTATTGTCTGGCTGAAGGTTTTTCCAATCGTTTTTAAGTTCATCGATATTCATTTTGCCGGATTTATGATTTTTTTTAACCTGGATCTGATTCTTCCCATCTTGACGGCAATGAGGTTTTCGCTCAGTCCCGTAATTTCTGCAATTTCGCGGTAGTCGAAGTCTTCGAAATACAATGCTAATAAAGCTCTGTCTGCTTCATTTAGCTTTTTTAGTATCATAAACAGCTGCTCCTCTCTTTCCCGGTTTTCACAATCAATGCTGCTGTCTTCCTTATCTGGTAGCCGCTCGGTAAACGATAAAATTATACGCTTCTTTCGATAGCATGCCATTGCGGTGTTAAGGGCGATTCTATATATCCAGGTACTTTGTTTGGACATTCCCCTGAATTTTGGGAAAGACTGCCACAACTGTAAAACAATCTCTTGAAAAAGATCTTCCCGGTCCTCAGGGCTGTCCCGGTAAAGTCGTGACACCTTGTGAATGGTGCCTTTATGCATGGCGATCATCTCCAAAAACTGTTTTTCCATGCTATTTGTTTTTGACAAAATGAATTGATTGTCCCTTAAGGTTGGCTTTGAGACCTTTAATGGTGTCATCTAAATCTTTTTCAAATTCAATCTGCACTGGTACCTTTTTGCCAAAAAAAACAGAGCTATCCGAGGGATACAACTCAAAGAATGGATTTTGGCCCATTTTCGCGTAGAGCTGCTCTCCTTTAAGGAAAATCGCTAGTTGGTGACTATTGTCCGCAGTGTATGTTCCCTGGAATTTGTCAAGTTGCGATGCTTCCATTATTATAGGAGTACGAACCACCGGCATATCAAACCTGTCCCCGAAAATAATGCTTTCGATATTGGACTGCATTTCCCCGACAGGCAAAGTCGAAACATTACTGAGAATAACCATAGAAATCTTTGCATTTGGATAGTATCCCGAAATAGCGGAACATCCAAAAGAACCCCCACCGGTAAAATTAAAATTCTTTTCCGGGTTTGAAGATCTCCTAAGAAACCAGCCATAACCATAAGATTCGCTACGTCCGTTAACCGGTTGTGAATTTTGAATGGTGAACAACTGGTCAGTGACCGTTTTGTTGAAATGACCGCTTCCATTTAAGGCATTGTTCCATTTTGATAGATCGCCCGCTGTTGAATACACGTTGCCCGACCCCTTCATCAAAGCATAGTCCCGATGTGGGGCAGCGATCAGTCGATCTGCTAACTGATGATAAGGAGAAACCATGCCGTGGATAATTTCTTTTGCGTTGCCTACTCCTGTGTGATCCATCCGCAATGGAGCTGTAATTTTCTCCCTTAGTATGGTTTCATAATTTTTATGGTAAACTAATTCCAGAATACTAGCCAGAATAAAGTATCCTGGACTGGAATATTGCGTCTTAGTCCCGGGGACAGACAATAGTTTTAGTTTGAATATCTCCTCCCTGGCCTGCCTGTCCGAGAGTGGAAGGAACGAAATTTTCTCCCAGTAATCTGCTATACCTTCGTTGTGTGGTAGGCCGGATGTGTGGGTAAGTAGTTGCCTGATCGTTATGTTACCCCAATCCGATTGGCCAAGTTCAGGGTAATAGTTCCTGAGTGGATCGCCCAGCGTTAACTTGTTCTCTCCGGCAGCCAACACAACCAACATAGCAGTAAACTGTTTGGTGATTGACGCTATTCGAAAAACAGGATCTGAGGAAAACTGAACGTCGAGCTCAAATGAAGCTTTTCCTACGGACCGTCGATAGATTATACTATCACCTTTGGCAATCACGACTGTACCGTTGAAGCCAATTAATTGCTGCTGTATGCTCAAATAACGGTCAATCAAGTCAGTTTGTTCTTTTTGAATCTGGGCTTTGGATGTCATTGGAAAGCCTGACACACAAATAAAAGCAAGTATAAAAATTTGTAATCTGTTCATCTTTTTTACCATTAGTATGAACCGTTAGTAGCGATTTGTTGAAAAAGATGACAGGTGATAAAAAATATTTAATTACTGAATCCAAATATTCGTGGATTGGGCTAACCATTTACCATTGCAAATCAGGAAATTCAGGGTATTAAAAACAGCTTCTGACCCAGCCGAGTGTTTCCGAGGTCATATTCGAAATATTCGGGCCCCAGGACTGGACTTACGCTGGAGATGTTCAAAGCAGCGGTGAAAAACATAGACAACTGGACACTTGAATCAGCCGGCGGAATTTCAGCCTATAATACGACAGGTTTTGCAATCGGGGCCGTATCCCAGAGCAAGGCGAGTCGGATCATGCCCACGAATCAGCTTCCCAGGTTAAAATTTGACTTAAATCACCCTAACTTAAAGAGTACCAGCAAGAAGTGCAATTGAGGCCTTCATCTTCCAGCCACGAATATGGAGAGGAGCAACGACCTTATCACAAATCCGGATTTCTATGTGCTACAGCGTCTTCTGCTTAGATAACAGCATTGCGAAGCGTATTTTGTTTCTATTAAGAAAATATCGAAATATACTTTTTATCTCGGGCTTTTTGTCTTTGAGATAACAGATACAAGCCCAATTTATGCGGTACGAGATTCTGATCCTTGCGTACGGTATACAAAGAAAATTACGAGTGCCGAAAAAACAGTAAGTATCAGGTAACTAATACTGAGATTTGTCATGTCGACGGGTGGAATAAAATGAACCATGGAGTAAGTGAAAAAAGAAACCATGATGTATACGATCCCACCAGTCAAGCCTCCTGACATCGCTGCGTAGTCTGGAAAACGGCTCAGGCAGTAAGTGAAATAATTGTTGTAGGTAAAAGCAGTATTCATTTGTATTAAGAACGCAAAAAATACCATTGTAGCCAGACTTGATGCTGAGCTGGCAAAGGTCAGCATCAGCAGTACAAGCAGTAACTGAATGGAAATGTTAATATTTATTTTCGCGTAAAACGGTCGTAAGATTGTTCTTTTGCTGATCAACCCACCAAATAGCCAGGCGAATCCAAGCGCCAGTGAGCAGTAACCCGATACGACGGAATTCATGTGAAATTTATTTTCGATAATAAAGGGGCCGCTCATATTGTAAAGCATGACGATACTATATGTGAAGCTTAATATCAGAATTCCCGAAATGAAACTGCGCGTTTTAAGCATGGAGGTATAGATACCGGCCAGGTTCCGAAGATTGAATTGCACGGGTACTTTAATTGTTTCTGATCCAAAAATCCAGTCCAGAAATGCACAGGTCAGTACAAGTCCGCCCAGGAGTAAAAAATTTGACTGCCATCCAAAAAACTGATCAAGATATCCCCCCAGGAAAGGAGCAACAATGGGACCGACAGACCAAATGATGGTAAACAGGCTCATCAGATGCTTTAACTTATCGCCAGAGTAAACATCTACAAAATATGCCCGTTTTGCTACAATAATGGTCGCAGCGGATATCCCCTGGATAACACGCATCAATAAAATGACGTTGATACTGACGCTGAGGGCAATGACGAAACTGGCGACGCCAAAGATAACCATTGAAAAAAGACCTATTCGATACCGGCCAAAACTGTCGAGTATACTTCCCATAAAAAGCTGAGACAATCCATAGCTCACCAGGAAAAAAGTCAAAGTAGATTGTATCTGAACCTCTTGTACTCCCAATTGATTTGCCATGCCGGGCATGGATGGGACATAAATATCTGTTGCAAAGCCGGATAGGGGCAGAAGAGCAAATGCGATCCAGGTGGAAATACGTGTATCCGATTGTTTGGAAGGTCTATGAGAATTCATTTATTATTTGATGCAGGGAATTAATACGGCCGGTATATACGATCAGGTGAGCTGGATGTTCACTTGTTTATTTTGCTAGCCTTAGACCAAAATCATAACGCTGGTCAACAATTCGTCTAAGCATACCAATTTGTCCGCAGTGATACATGGTGTGCTTAATATTCCAGTCAATTGCTTCAAATTTTGTTGCTGCGATGGGATGTGGAGTTGGCGTGGGTTCCAGTGGACTGTTGAGTTCAGAATCGGATAGGGCTGCCAGAATGTCCATCGACTTTTGTTGCATAATTTTCAGATCCTGCAATAATTTCATTGCGTCTGTTTTTCCTACGGATAGGATCGGTGCCGACACCGTAAATAAGTCACTATAATCCTTGATAGTAAGTTTTTGCAGAATATCCATCTGATGTCCCCTGATTACCATAATGGAATGAAAGTAATGACTGATGATCAAATGCCCAACCTGCCAGTTGATACTGGATTCAATGGTACCGGGAATGATTTCCCATTTTTCGAGCGGAATCGTTTCGATAAGCTTATTTGTCCAATCATAAGCATTTGAAGTCTGGCTGATCAAAATTTCTTTTTCTGTCATCGGTAATGATAATTTCAAATAAGAATTTACTGGATTTAGACTTATGGATGCTAAATTAAGAAGTTGGGTGGAAAATCTGGCAAATAGCTCACTCCAGGTTACCCTATGCGATTAAGTGAGCGGTAACACAATTCCTTGCAAATCATTAAATCCTCCTAAACGACCCGATTAACGCCCGGGATTTTCACGACAACAAATCCTAGTAAGAAGCTGAATATAACGCCAAGCGGTGCCACGATTAAGAATTTAACAGCCGGATCTATTGCCCAGTCTTTGAGCATAAGCGATAGCATCACCAGCACCAACGGATGCAGAATGTACACGGCAAAGGCACAGCGTGACATTTTATTCATGAAATTGGAATGCGTATTTAACTTGTTTTTTCCAAGCATGAGCAATGCAGCCATAATAGAAATGCCAATCATTTGTTCCCAGAAAGCATAGAGCAGTGCGGCTGTATGCCATCCCCCGACAAACCATTCCAGCGGCTGTCCAAATACCATTTTGAGAGAAAAAATTACCGGAAAGCCAATGAAAATCATACAAATAATGAAAATGTTTAGCTTACGATAATGTTGCTGATCAATCTGCTGGATCCATTTGTTTTCTGCGGCAATTAATCCAAAGATAAACATGGAGATGTATTGCGGAAAATGCCCTAATTGAAAACCCAGCGGTTCTAAAACCCAACCTACCTCAAAAACAGTCCTGGTTAAAAAAGTAATGAGCCCAAGCACAGCAGCAAAAAGCAGAATTTGTTTGAGGTTTGGCAATGGCCAGTCTTTAACATCAGGGTTAGCGATTTTGGTCCAAACGATGTAACACAGCGTGAATAGGAGCAGAGCGAGCACAAACCAAAGCACGCCTACATTGATCCAGCCGTCGTAACCTGAGAGAAATTGTATAAAGGTAATGTCATGGTTTTCTGCATAGCGGTAAACGAGAAAATTCATGACCGTTGCCTGAACCAAAGAATAGTAAATTAAAGGGATTCCCAGTCTGAAAAATCTGTCTTTGATGAAAACCGCACTTCCTTTACGTTTTAGCGATCCCGGAATAAAGAGTGCAGAAAGAAAAAAGAAAAAGCCCATAAAAAAGGACTGGTTAACACTAACGGCCATCGTCATCGGAATGACGGCGCCTACCAATTCTGTTTTCTCAAAATAATACCAGCCGCCGGGGGCTCCGTAAGTTACCAGGGCATGATGTATGATTACAAGAGCAGTCAGCACTACTTTCAGATAATCAATAAAAACGATTTTACTTTTAGGGTCCTGCGGGACTGAAGTCGACTGAGTAAAGGAAGGAGGCATTTATTTCATGGTTATGGCTAGAAGTGCAAATTACAAAACGCCAGCCAATTTGGCTATGCCGCGTGTATTTTCATAATGATCTAAAAACTATTTGTTCACTTCTTTGAAGTTTGGTCAGAACAAAGTTGATACAATCCCCGATATTTTCAATTTCCCGACGCACGCTCAATTTTACCGGATATTGTCCGCCCTACCTTCCAACACCCCGGCTTTTAAAGTAGGGGCGGGGATTTTGCTTTTGGACAAAGTCAGCGTCAACGTCATGGCATATTGCTGCCCATCATCCAGCACCTGTAACTGGTGATCGGGATAAAGCGCCGCCAGTCTTTTGCGTACATTGACCAACCCCAACCCGCCAAACGTTTTTTTGCCATTGACGGGTTTACTATTTACAATCGTAAGATGAAGCACTTCGTCCCGCAATGTGAGATCGATTTTCACAAAGGACTTTTTGGTGGTACTGCCTACGCCATGCTTAAAAGCATTTTCAATAAATGTGATCAGAACAAACGGAGCAATGACCAGCCTCTCGTCCACAGGATTGGGGTAACTGGTTTCAAGGGTTAGTCTTTTTGAAGTTCTCAGTTGTTCCAGCTCCACATAGTTTCTGATAAACGATAATTCTTTATACAGAGGTACCGTAACATCGGCGGTTTCATAAAGAGAATAGCGCATCATTCCGGATAACTGTTGTACAATTTTTGCCGCACGAGGGCTTTCTTCCTCCGTAAGCGCATAGATGCTGTTGAGGACATTGAACAAAAAATGCGGACTGATCTGGCTTTTCAGGAAATCAAGTTCCAGACGGTTGTAGTCCTGTTGCAAATTGGCATTCCGTACCTGTCGCCTGTATATCTCAATCAGCAACTTCAACGCCAGCGGATAAAAGGCCCGTTCTATAATGAACATTAAATGATAGAATGTTGCCGGATGAAACAGTGCTTTCCAATAGGGTGTCCTGTCGAAATGGCTGATGGAGCCTGTGTAATCATCCGGTAAGCCGCAATAATGCTTAACGAGATAGGACGTGTAGTAATAGCATGTAAAAAGAATAAAATAGTAAACCGCCATCCCAATCACCAGAAACCAGGGTTTTCGGGCATATTGAGTGAATAGAAAGACAAGAAAATAATACTGGACGACCACACAAAATGCGTCACGTATAATGGGGCCTGCATACGTTTTGAATGGATAATCAAGCGGCGCCGATGGATATAAAAACCACGGGACGTATGCAGAAAATATCAGCAGTAAAATACCTGATATCAGCAGAGCATGAAAACCTGCACGTGTCCAGCCGTGGTATTTTGTGTTGTCCGCAACGATATCCAGTCTGATCATTATAGTATTGGGGGAAATCCTGAGCCTTTTAAAAAGTTCTTCAAAGGAATCTGTTCTGGAAGTATTTCAGTTACTTTTTTCGACGAGAACCGGGTTTTATCCGATAAAACTCATTTTACATCTTCATCGGGAATAATATGGACTCCATCGAATTAATTAAGCTGAACATCATTGACCCGATACCTTTGCTTTCATAGTCGATGAAGGCTAAATCAAAACAGTGGTACTATGAAATCAGCCATTTTTTCAGAGCAAGTTTTACCTCCTCCCGATAGTTAGGGCCTATAATCAGTTCCTGACCGGAAGTTGTGATCACCGTGTTTCCTTCCAGCGTTCTGATATAGCGAAGTTGCACCAGACAGGATCGGTGAATGCGAAGGAAACGATCAGCAGGAAGTGTTTCGCAGAGTTTTTTCATTGTGACAAGTGTAACCAGAAAACGATCTGAAAGAAAAACTTTAATGTAGTCGCCAAGGGATTCCACGAAAACGATTTCATCGAAATGAACCTGTTCCAGCTTTTTATCGGTCTTGAAAAATATAAAATCTGATGGTGTACCTTTTTCTGGCAAAACCGGTAAGTTCTCAGCAGTGACAGCAGCAGAAACTGGCTGGGAAGTCCCGTTCATTTTTTCCCTGGCGCGGCCAACCGCTTTAAGGAAACGATCAAACGTAATGGGTTTCAGGAGATAATCAGTAACACCCATATCGAAACCATCCAGGGCGTGATTTGGATTTGCCGTTGTTACAATTACCGCAGGATGTGGGGTAGGATAAGCCCTAAGGAATTCGATCCCCGTCATTTCGGGCATGTTAATATCCAGAAAAATTATATCCGGACGCATAGCAGGCAGTTGATCATAAGCTACAATGGCGTCATCGAATGTTGCGGCATGTTCCAGCGAAGAGACACGATGGACATATTTTTCAAGGAGTTCCTGAGCCAGCGGCTCAACTTCTATAATTGCACAACGAAGCGTATTTGTCATCATCAGAAATAAAAATGCCGGGAGCTGACCAGCGGTATATCAAGACACATAATCATGAAAGTAACAAAGCTTTTTCTCTAAATCAAAGCCATACCTAAACCAAGCTCAGTCCATGAAAACGAAAATAATAGCATTTCTTACCCTAATTTTTGCCCTCACTTATACATTTGTCCAGGCGCAGGAAAGTTCCAGACAGAAAGCTGTAAGTTCTGATGACTGTTCCTGCTCCCGGGCTTTGGAAGAAGTTATTGACAAAGTAACCCGGATTTATGCCGGATTTGACGACAAGGTTACCACTAAAACACGACCGGCCTACGACAAATTAATCAAAAATCTGCGAAGCAAAGCGTCCTCCGTTAATAGTCCTTTGGCATGCCAGACCGTCTTACAAACCTATACCGGCTTTTTTAAGGACAGCCATGTATCCTCGGTATGGATGAGAGGCACAAAACAGGCGGTAACAAACATGGAAGCGAATAAAAACAGGACAGATCTCCTGACTTTCAGGAAACTAAATGATGATTTTCTATATGTGAAACTTGCCGTTTTCGACCAGAGGGAAGTGGGGAAACTGGATAGTATGTTGGCCGCAAACCGGGAACTGCTGACCAAAACCCCGTATCTGATTATGGATTTAAGAGGAAACGGTGGCGGCAACACCAGCACTTCCGACGAAATGGCCAGACTCATTTATACCAATCCAATCGTATATCCGGCATGGGATTATCGCAGCAGCGAAGAATTCATCAAATCCAAAGAACGGGAGTTAAAAGCTTATAAGGATACAGCCGACCCCTACTACAAACGTGTGGTGAATTTGCTTCATGCCGCAAAGGCAAACCCTGGCAAAATGGTGAAAGACTCCGGTGACCTGGTTCGCACCCTGGACGTACATCCCCAAAGCTATCCCCGGCAAATTGCCTTTCTGATTGATAAGGGAAGTGGAAGCGCTACCGAATTCTACATATTCGAAGGTAAACAAAGCAAAAAGGTAACGCTTTTTGGTACAAACTCTTACGGTGTCATGGATTACGGAAGCGATCAGGATTTTAGAATCTGTGACGGTATATACAACTTAGCTACACCATGGGGACGCAATGGTTGGGTGAAGGATTTTCGGATCGATAACATCGGCTTTAAGCCCGATGTAAGCATACCGGAAGGAGAAAAAGACTGGATTGACTTTGTTCAGAAGTATTACGAAAAAGGAAATACTGTAAAAAAATAAAGACTAAAAGCTTCCGAAATCGGCCATCTGCCGGATTTGCACCAAGACGAGCTTCCAAATATGTACATCGAATTTGGAGCCGTCATGGCTGAAATAGGCAGACAGCCCGCGATGGCCCGTAGTTTTTTTGAGCAATATCAGGACAGGATTCTCTTTGGCAAAGACTCATGTATTTTGCTTATAACTGCTCCAAAAAGCTTCAAATAAAGGTATTGCGTGATGGGAATATTTTTTATATATTTGAAATAGTTACTAAAGAAACGTATATGAGCAATCCATTCGCTGCGATCTTTGGGCTAGGTAATCAGGAGTTGTTCCTTATATCTTGCTTTATTTTGTTTTCTGCTTTTGTAATTTGGGCGATTATTGATCTGATGTCTAATAGTGACTATTCGGCTTTAGCAAAATTAATTTGGATGGCGGCAATTCTCTTTCTTCCAGTATTTGGGACGCTATTTTACCTCTATTACGGAAGATCAGAAATGCACTTGTCTAAAAATAGTTGAAAATTGTCTCAATAAAAGTCCGTTTCCTGAGACCAGCGCCAGCCGACACCCAACCGCCTAAAATGGCTTAAAAAGTGTATCAATTTGATATCTCACAAATCAGAATATTATTTTGATAGCTAGTCTACGTTAATGAGACACAGGTTTACTTTTCCCATTTTGTACCGGATCCGTTGCGAACCCGAATCATAAGTGTGGAACCTGTATCAATTTGCAATCCTCCATACCGGTGAAAATGGCGGCCGTACACTGCGTCATGTTCAGATGTAAGAAGGCAGCAGTCATTTGAACGGTTGGCAGATTTGCGATGGGCGGGATTTTTACCACTAAACTTTAAGCTGAGCAAAAAATTTTCTGCTACCACAAAACTGTCTGCGGAGTACGAAACCCCGCCTATTGCAAATCTGCTGTTAGCGGTAATTTTCATCTCTCCATAATGTTAAGTAGTGAATTTTTTACCTGTCCATAATTGTCAATCCAACCCATTTTCACTCCTAAATGTGTCAATGAGCTTTGCAAGAAGTCTTGCGTTTCCTTTGATGATGGTTTTGGTTTTAACCAAATATGTTTGTTTGAATTAATGTCTGTTTTTTGGAATGAAGTCAAGTCTGCATTGATGTTCTCATTTGTCCAATTGAGCCATTTTCGGATATTTGGGTCACTCATTGACAAACCTAAAAAAACAATTTTTGTGTTTAATGCACAATACAGAAAATTTGTCTGAGCCCAAGTGTACATTGAACCAGCAACTTTTGTATAGGAACTTTCTAAGAAAATTAAGTTATCTCTACCGTCCTGTTTTTTGGGTCTTTTAGTTTTGTGTAAAATTAATTCAGGGTATATACTGCCGTGAAGATGTAAAATTGGAATTTTGTTACCCCAAGAATGATATGATTTAAGTATGAGTTTGTATGGCTCTATTGCCTTTGGGTTTTTAAGGGTGGAATACTTTATCTCACTATATGCGACTATCAATGAATACAACAATGTGTCCGCGTTGAATGTTATGATTTTGTCGGGCAGTCTGAAAGTGTTATTGTCACTTGTTAGCACGTCTACTAATTGCATTAAAGTTGTATTTGAATAATGCTTTTCAAAAAAATCCGTCACCTTCTTTTGAGGTTTCCTCTGCATTTGTGGTTTATTAAGGAATTTGAGCATTAGGTCTTTAATACCTTCACTTTCTGCCTTTAATATTAAATCGCCATAAATTTCATTTTCAAGAATCTTATGGAAAGAATCAACTTGATTGCCTTCTTCAACGTGTCTATTTAGGCAGGCTTGTATCCAACCGTCATAGCTAAAACCAATACTTTTGTTGGTTTGCTCAAATGTCGTTTTGTCCCACCCAAATTTAAAAACTTTGTTTATTACATTTAAAGTTAATTCTGACCAGTCAGGTAAAACCTTGTTATTTATACCTGCTCCTAAACAAAGAGTCCATTCTTGTGGATGCTTCTGAAGTAGTTTATTGCAATCCTTTGTCGTTAATTCTAAGTATGGTTTCCCCATTTTTTTTGTTACTATTGTGTCAGGTTGTGTCTGTAAAATTACCGCTAACGATTCTCGGCTTTGCGAAGTGGCAGATTTTCAGCACAAATGTTCAATTGAAACACTGAACTTGAACCTTGCACTAAACTGTCATAGAAGTACGAAACCCGCCATTTTGCAAAACTATGTTAGCACTTCGCCCTTCTTTTCTGTCTTGTTTATTCGTTGTCATTTCGTGTCGTTCTGGGTGCTTTAGGGCGTTGTCTTACTTGATTAATTTATAGCGTTTAGACCTCATTTCAAATGCAATTTCTCCCCCCTCCATAACATCACATATTTCCTTCTTTATTGAAATTTGCTCTACTGTCCCAGTATGCAAAACTTTTAACGCTTTGCTTTCTGTATCCATTGAAATGATGTATTCAGCGTCACCATTAACAGGAACATTTGCATTGTGAGTTACTACAATTAATTGTCTCTTTTCTTGAGCTTGCTTCAGTCTGTCAACAATTAATTCATAAACCAACCTATTGTCTAAATCATCTTCAGGTTGGTCAAGAATTAAAGGAAGTTTACCGTACGATAGAATAAAGGTTAAAATAGCTGTTGTTTTTTGCCCAGCTGATGCTGTTGAAAGTGACTTAAATGCACCAGTAGGCGTTGGTTTATATTGAACTTCTATTTCGTCTTCGGGAAGCATTAATTCTATCTCATCTATTTGTGCATCATTCAGTGATTTAACTAAGTTCACAAAATGCCCTGAAACAGTTGTGCTTACATCTTCATTTGCCCTAATTTTAGTAAATACTCCTCTAACTTCTTTGATTTTCTGTTCAACATTGCCACTAAAACAAATTTCAATTAAGGCATCTATGTCAGTTTGAAAAGTACTGTTTTCTCTTTGAATTAGTTTTCTCAAACGAGTTTCAAAGTCTGATTGATTTCTGAATTGCTTAATATTAACCTTGACCTTATCTCCTGTAACAATGCTTTGGACGAATTCTCGCCTTTTATTTGTTATTTCTTTACTCAGTCGTAAATATTCGTTTTGAAGCCTTTCTCGTTCAGTTTTGTCAGTTTCCCTTATGACTGCTTTGGCATTTATTTCTTCCAACTCTTCTTCGAAGGCAATCTTTTCTTTTGTAAATCTCTCATAACTTGAAATCGCATCAATTCCCTCTTTCTCAAGTTCTTCTTTCTTAAGATTGAAATCTATTGTATTCTGATTTAAAGCTTCTTTCCAAGTAGATCCATTTAAAGCTGTTTCAAAATTCGCTTTAAGTTCGCTTGATTGCTCTTTAAGTTTTAGTAATTCAGATTTAATCTTTTCAAAACCATCAATAACATTTTTTGTGTGTTGCTGTAATAGTTCACTGTGTGTTTGATCGAAAGATGAAAAGTCAATGTCTACAATGTTAATGTTTTGAGCTAATTCATCAATTTGATTTTCTTTAGCTTCAATTTCAGATTGAAAGGCATTTATTAAATTGTTCTCGTTTGAGAACTTTTCTTTTGCTGTCAGCAAGTCCGCAATACCGCTTTGCTGTAATTTCTTAATGTTTAAATCAAGGTCTTTTATCCTCGTTTCAATCTTTCCTTTTCCAGCCAATAAAACATCTACGGTTCTGATTGCAGCCGATTTTTCTAAAAACAGACTTCTTAAATGGTCTCTATCCGCCTTAGTTCTATCAAGTCCAATAATAGCTTTATCAATTCTTTCTCTTAATGCATTTGGTTCTTGTGCAATTTCATAAATCTGTTTTTGGGAGTAGTGTTCAAATTCAAAAAAATCAATGTAGCTTTCATCTGATACATTTTCCCAGTTGCCAGTTTCATTCAATTTTTCTATTTGAATGGATTGAGAGCTAGAGTTATTAATGTTAGAAGCAATAATTTTATGCAGAACTTCATTTCTTATGAACTCTATTTCTATTACTGTTGCATCTGTTAATACACCTTTTTTAGGTCTTCCTGTTTCCCTTTTATAGAATTCATTGTGGTCATTTAGAATTTCATTTAAATCGCCTAAGTCTGCTGTGCGATTAAAAACCCCACGAATAAATCTTAATACACTTGATTTGCCACTGCCTCTACCACCGATTAAAGTGTTTAATTGTGGACTAAAATCAATCTTTAATTGTGAAGCAACATCTGTAATTGTCGTGTTAGATATTGAAATTGATTTTATCCAAAGGTCGGGTTTTGTATATGGGGTAGAAGGGCGATCAAATTCATTTCTGATACGATATTCAGGTAAAAGAAAAGCTTGCCTTAATCCTTCTAGAGATGGAGTTTCATCCATTTTTATCCAAGTGAAGTGACTACCAATACCCCAAAGACCATGTTTAGATTTTTTGGGTTCGTGTGGATTGTCTGAAAATGTCAGAACGGCTAAATGATTTTCTAAAGCATATTTAACTGGTGTAAACCAGTTCTTTACCGTTACATCATCAATTGCAAGATTGGGATTATTGTAATAATCATTCAATGTAGCCTTTAGTTCTGTATTCCCTGCTGTTTGAATAGTGCTATCAAGGAATTCTTTGTGAACAACCTGAACTGCGTTTATATCACATTCTGTATAGAATTTTTTTAAGTTTCCTACACTAATTGAGCCAAGTCCATTGTATTCGTCTATATGTGCAGGTATTACAATTGCACCGTCTGTTTTGGCTAATTCAGCAATGTCAAAAATACTTTTACTAGTGGCAGCTTCTTGTTTTCCGAAATCATCTGCACGAATGTCAGCTCTAACCAAAAAATCTCGAATGTCAGCCGATGTTTTATTTACATTAAATATAATTAATAGATGAACTTTTGAAGGGTCACAAGTAATTTCAACTCCAGGAAAAACAGTCAGACCTGTTCCTTCCGCTGCTTCCTTTATCTCATCCACAGAAATTCCGGTGTTATGGTCGGTTACAGCAACACAATTTAGTCCTTCTTCAATTGCTCTATTTACCCATTGTTCAGCGGTTACGTTTCTGTCCTGAAAACATAAACTTGCCGTAGTATGTAAATGCAAGTCACATTTATACCACCTTGTCCCTTTATATGTTATTTCTTTATTCATCAGTCAGTTTATATAGTTCGGTAGTGTCGGTCTTTTAGGGTGAGTGCTAACGTTTTGGCGCTTGGCGAAGAAGCGGATTTCGAAGCTCTAAACTGTCTGCCAGCACTGAACTTGATACGAAGCACAAAGCTTCATTCAAGCACTGAACCCGCTTTTTTGCCAAACGCCTGTTATGCCAGTTTTTCTCTTCATTATACAATTAAATGGTGATAGTAATAGGCAGCATTAATTCTCATAAATGATGATTCAGGTTGTAATTGTCTTGTCGTTTCTCTAAAGTCAATTTCGTGTACAGCTTCAGCAGTAAATGCATATTTATAATAATATACAACTGTCAAAAGTAATGCTCCGACAGCATTTATCGTATTCTGTAAGTTAGCTTCATTAAAATGATTGTTTCTCTGGTGTTTTACGTTATTATAACTTCTCCACCAGTCTGGATTTTGTGTCCCATTCCAATTGTCCCAAGGTCTATATGATAATCCAAACCTAGCGATGCAAATTTCTTCATTTACAAATGTTCCTAATTGTGCTTTAATAACATTTTTGTAGTCATTAATATTATTAGTTGTCTGTGTTGGGTCAATTAATAAACAGAGTTGTTTCATTATTACGTCCACTTCTGATGAAGCTGAAAGTAAAATATGAGTTAACTCAATGGAGTATGTTCCGAGATTTGCATTTGCAAACTCTATATAACGTGAAAGGTTTTCCAAGTCCTTTTCAATCGCAAGGAAGTAATTCCAATGGTGTTTTGGTGTTCCGAATGTTATCATTGTCGTGTCTTTCTGAAATTTGGCATAACGTTTTGCGGCTTGCGGTGGCGATTTTCAGCACAAAAGTTGATGCGGAGAACTAAACTTTGATTAACCACAAATGTGTCTGCGGAGCACTGAACCGCCACTTTTGCCAAACCGCTGTTACGCGGTCGGCTTTCTTTTCTGTCGTCTATTTGTCGAGTGGTTTCCATTGTCCTTTTTTGAAATAAACGTTGTTAAATTTCGGTGAATAAAATACTAAATAAAAGCTCCAAGCACTTCGATAAGTTGTCGGGTTACTTGTCATAATGTGGTGAGTTGGTTGCTCCATTTTTATTATCAGTCGTTCCGAACTATAAGGTTTTGTCGTTGTAATTGTCCCACGGTATGTTTTTAATATTTTCTCCTTGTCTGTTACGTGAAAGAAAATAGAGTCATTCTCCTTTATTTCAAATCTAAAATTGTCGTATTGCCAGTCCGCTTGTCTACCAGAGAAATAGTCTCGATTAACAATATAATCTCCATAATAGTCTTTCTTTTCTAATTCTGTTTTTGCTGTCAACCATTGAGTTATTCCTGAGAGCAAAACAAGTCCAAATATTCCAAGCCAAATTAGTCCAAGTGTCTTTCCGAAAATTTTCTTTTTTGTCAGCAACCAAGTCACCAAGAATATTCCTGTCAATGGAACTAGGATAAAAACGAAAAATAAA
This sequence comes from Dyadobacter sp. HNCC25DJ186, assembly GCF_056895235.1. Lineage (NCBI taxonomy): Bacteria > Pseudomonadati > Bacteroidota > Cytophagia > Cytophagales > Spirosomataceae > Dyadobacter > Dyadobacter sp. HNCC25DJ186. The sequence goes on along the minus strand of NZ_JBXHAS010000014.1, from coordinate 134,516 downwards.
ATAAAACCAAATCCCATTTTCTTATCTTGTTGGTTGTCTGTTGTGTCGTCTTTTAAGCTGCCGCATAACTATCTAATATGCGAAAGTTCTGTCGTACTTATCGTATTTATTTGAACAATTCAAGGGAGAGATGTAAATAAACAGATGGGTGATTCCCGGCAAAAGCGATTAGTATTTGACCACCACCCAACAGAGTCAAAACCCCATCAAGCCACCACTCGCCAATCCCAAAGAAAAAGCTAACGTCTACCCAGAAATTTTAAGGAAGAATTTCTACAAAGAAGCAAACATGCAGTTTTCAATAACGTTGTCATATATAGGGAAGGTTAGATTGTAACCCTAAGTAGCAAATTAGTTCGCATAAAAGTAATGTAAAACCTGGAAATATTTATTAAACGGTAAATGAGAGCCTTGGAGGTGATGGCGGATGGTTTAAAAAACTAAACCGGTTTTGCGGGAAGATGTTTTTTGAGATTGCTGTTTGAGGTCATGTGTACGGTGCTGACCATCCATTTGCTGTATCAATGCGGTAACGGGTAGAAATAAATTGGCACCACATTCAGACGGTTCATTCAGGAAAATATATCAGGAAATATCGCTGCTCATGCAACATTTCTGTAAAAAGATACATCGTATTAATATCGAAGCCCACTGCTCAGATTGGGATTATTCTATTAGCCATGAAATTTAATTACCGCAGAATGAAGAGTAGCGTTATGTTTACAAGTTTAAGATTGCTTTTACAGATTACGTTTTTCCTGGTCATGGGTTCTACCTTTTGTATAGTTCAGGCGCAGGATCTACCAAAAAAATACGATCCTCAAAAGCTGAAAAGCGATATTGACTCCCTCGTTAAATTTATAGAAGATACCCATCCCGATCCTTATTACCGGTATCCCAAAGATTCGTTTTACAGCGATATCGCTGATGTGAAACGGCAGATCACCAAACCAATATCCACTTTATCTTTTTACCAGCTTATTGAACCTGTACTGGTCAGGCTGGAAGACGGGCATACGGATCTGGCCATGCCCTTATCCGAATTTTATACGCTGTATCCCAACCCGTTCAGGATACCGGTCAGGCTGAAATTTTCAGTAAAACAGCCTTATATTTCTTATCAGGGGCCTATACTGCCTGATCTGGATATTCCCATACCGGTAAATGCAGAGATACTGTCAATAAATAACATCGCATCCAAAAAAATAGCAGATGATATCATCAGGATGACCTCGGGCGAAAGTCAGGAGTTTCGCCTTGCCTTTGGGAGCTCATTTCTTCAGTTCCATTTAAAACAATTGTATAACATCGATAGTAGCTACACTATTACGTATGCATCCGGGCCGGGAGTAAAGAAAATTGCACTTGCGGGTATCAGTGACAAAGAGTTTAACGCGCGCAAGCCAAAGGAAAGTCAAGCCGCACCGTGTCAGGCACCTTATAGTTTAAAACTGGTGGACAGTCTGAATACGGCCATCATCGACTTCCGAAGTTTTGAAGACAAACCCTCTTTTCAGCGTTTTGCAGATTCGACGTTTTCGTTGCTTAGAGAACAAAAAGTGGACAAGCTTATCATTGATTTAAGGTCCAATCTGGGAGGAGACTCCGAAGTTGGCGATGAATTTTTACAATATTTTGTACAATCTGACTTCAATCAATACGCGAAAGTGGTTACAAAGTATAGCAGTCTGCAAAAAGAAAGGTATAAAAACAATGCAAATACGGATCGCAACAGCAGTGCTTATGAGGTGATGATGAATAAAGAAAATGGCAGTATCGAAGTGGAGGACTATGCACTCATAAAAAGAAAGGAACTTGCCAACCGGTTTGATGGCCAGCTGTTTGTACTGACAAGCCCTTTCACTTTTTCGTCTGCTGTTGATTTTACCCAGGCGATACATCACTACAAACTCGGAACAGTAGTAGGGCAGGAGACAGGCGGACAGATTGTAAGCTTTGGAGATATCATTACCACGCATCTGCCGGTGACCAACATGGAACTGACCATATCGCACAATTTATATTACAACATGGGCGCCAAAGAGACTGATTTCAGGGGAGTTATTCCCGATCATCAGGTAGAATACCGGGACGCTTTAAAGTTTACACTGGATTTAATAAAAAAGCAGCAAACTGTAAAAAATAACTAATCACTTATTAGTTTGACTTTTCGTAAAGCTTTCTGCATTACCTGTACAATCCTAAAAAAGCTGTACAGCATAGTTATATTAAGTAAGTTGTCTACTTTTACAAGTAACCAAATTATTACTAATCTTTTTATATACATGAGCAAGGTAAAAAAATACGTTAACAGTTTCTTTATCAGTATACTAATGATAGGTTTGGTATCGATGCTTTTTTCTTCCTGCTCCAAGTCTGTGAAGGTGGAACCGGAAGAAGTGTCCTCAGCAGAATATGTTATTCAGGATGTTCGCTATTTTATGAATACGAACGATAAAATCGACACAGCAAAAGTCGTGTTAAACGACACCACTTTTTATAATCCCGGCAATGATTTAAATGTCCAGAAGTTTACGGGAGATCTTAATAAATTAAACAAAACATCACGTTTTCATTTAACCAATTTGGATGCCTTACCCAAAGATGTAAAACTGGATGACTTGTTTGTAAGTGTTCCTCAAAACTGGAATTCGGATAGTTATTTTGACCTGTTTCCCGAAAAATTCCTCTTAAACCAGCAGGCTAACCAAAAGCCTTATCATTTAGTATCCCAAAGTACCAAAGTCGTAATGGTCAATGTTCCCCCACGCTCCAAAATTCTTGTTAATTACAGTATTCAGGCCTTTCATATGACCTGTTCTTTCAGCGCCGTTATACAAAACAAAATGACCGGGCAGCGTTATCCGATCACAGGTAGCTGGAAAGGCCTTTTGCGTTACGACAATGCACAAACAATATTAACGCAACAGCCGCTGTAAATTCGTAGGATTTATAAGAAACCATGGCACGAGCACATAGGCTTTGATAAAATTGCCGCAGACCTGATGCGTGCGGTTATGCTGCTCAGCTCGTATAACAATAAGAATTCCGATCGTGAAAAAGAGTTAAGTGAAGATCACTAGAACCTCGAAACTGACCACCGCGATCTTGAAGAAGCACATCGCCAAATGGATGCAGAGCACGCCGAACTGATGGAAAAACATAAAGCTAAAAAGGAATCAGATTCCAGCGGGCACAACAAAATCAAAGCCGAAGATAAAATTTACCTCAACGTATAACAAAGAAAGCCCCGACCGTTTCCTGATAACAGGCTCCCGCCGCGGCTCTTCTTTATTGACAGAAAATACTGCTGAGACTAAAATCTATACGTCAGCGTAACCATACCATTTCTTGGAGCCCCTGGGAATAAACGCAGATAATTCTGAGCACCCAGCCAGTAGTTTTTGTTAAACAAATTGCCTGCATTCACAGCAATCTGCATGTTACTGCGTCCGGGATTATAATACAGGGCCGCATCAAAAATGGTAAAGGCAGGAATGGTGAACGTGCGGTCGAACCAGGGTAGCTTGTTTCCCTGATGCTGCACGCCAAAGCCAATGCCCAGGTCTTTCAGCGGGGAAGAAGCACTAAAGTTGTAGCGGGTCCAAAGGTTTGCGCTTTGTTTAGGCGTATTTTGTTTTCGGGCACCGATCAGACTTTCATTTGCATCGTTGGTAATGATCGCGTTGATATAACTGTAAGATGCATTGATCTGCCAGTTAGGCGTAATATATCCGGCAATATCCCATTCAACGCCCCGGCTGCGTTCGCCGCCGCGCGTTACGAGCAGGTCAGGATTTTGCGGATCGTTGGCATTCATCAGAATGTTTTTCTGCTTGATCTCATATACCGCTACATTCATCCGGATCCGGCTTTGGAATAAATCGGCTTTCATCCCGGCTTCTTTCAGATTACTCGTCAAAGGATCGAACTGGCTTCCGGCAGGCAATGTCCCAGTTTGCGGCATCAGCGTTACCGTGTTAGACTGCGGCTGAAATCCTTCCAGATAGGTTCCATACACATTGATGGCTTTATTGATGGCATAGGTAAGGCCAATCCTTGGTAAAAGTGCCGTTTTCTTTACAGTCAGCGTACCAGGTGCCTGGTAATTAGTAATGTCCTCAAACCACTCGTTTTTCAGGCTGAGCAACAGGATGAATTTATTCCATTGCAGCTGCTCCTGAATATAAATGGCATTGGTGGTTGTGAGCGCGGAAGGCAATGCTGAGCGCACGTTCAGGGTATAGTCTTCCACATTTCTGATCGTGTACTGCGGGTTTTGCAGGTCAAAATAATTAACATTAGGACGTGGCAGTGTTTTTCCGCCAACCGTTATCGTTTGGTAATTGGCTGCGTTAGCGGCTACAAAGGAGCCAGCAACCGTGCCGTCTTTTAACAGAAAACCACGCGCTGCATTTTGCCCGCCACCTTTCACTTTCTGCCAGCTGCTCAGATCATAACCTGCCAATAACTTATGGGCAAATGGCCCGGTATTGAAATTGAAATTGAAGTAAGCATTCACATTATCTATGTTCCAATACTGCTGGCGCTGCACAAACTGCATGGCTGCCAGACTGGTCACAGGCTGATTGGTGATATCGGGTGCAAAGGCATTGGTGGTGCGGTGTTCCTGCAAATCTTCGGTCCACGATTGCTTCATATACGAAGCATTGAAACTGATCTGTGATGTGAACTTGTGCGTTAGACTGCCCATCATGATCAGTTGCTTGGATTTGAAAAAATCGTTTGGCGCGCCAAGGTTCAGGCTCTTCGGTGTACTGCTCAGATCGGTTTTTCCCGAAACCGCTCCAAAAATCGGTTGCCCGCGGTCCAGATTACCATTGTCGTTGCTATAAATCAGCTCCGCACTAATGGCAGTTTTATCTGTCGGAAGATAGCTGATTGAAGGGGAGATCAGAAGCGATTTGCTTCCCACCAGGTCACGGAAAGAGCGGCCTTCCTGATAAGCGCCGTTGAGCCTGTAAAGCAGAGTTTTCGATTCGTTCAGTGGCCCGGTAAAATCCAGCGTTCCACGGAAAGTACTGAAACTGCCTGCGCTTAATGTAACTTCTTTTCGGTTGATGGCAAGCGGCTTTTTGGTTACCAGATTAATACTTCCGCCCGGATCCACTGATGAGAATGTAGCACTGGCAGGTCCTTTGATTACTTCGACGCGCTCAATGTTTGAGGTTAGTGGTTGAAGAAAATAATACTGCCTGGTACGCATTCCGTTGATGATCTGTCCTTCTTCGTTCTGGCTGATGCCGCGGATGGTATACTGATTGTAATAACTTGATGGTATTACGCCGCTGGCTAATTTCACTGCATCGCCCAGATGAAACGCCTGTCTGTCGGCCATCAGTTCCTTGGTGATGGTGGAAATCGACTGCGGAATATCCTTATTAAGCGCAGAAATCCGGGTGGCTGAAAAAGAGTAGTCACTATTGTAATCTTTTGCCACACGGCCCAAAACTTCAACAGTCTGCAATTGATTGGTTTCAGAGATCAGTGCAATGTTCAAAAACTGATTGGTGTTGTTAACCCTCGTTTTTTTATAGCCTAAAAATGAAACTTCCAAAGGTCCTTTGCCTTCGATGGAGAAATTGCCCGTAGAATCAGTGACGGTTCCTGTTTGGGAATTCAAAAGTTTTACCGAAGCTCCCTGGATTCCTGCTCCGGTGTGGGCGTCCGAAACGTTACCTGATATGCTTTGCGCATTTGAAAAGAGCGCACTCAGGCAGAAAAAAATAATTAAAATTGGCCTCATAAAGTGGGGTTAAATGGGAGAGTGGATTATTTAAACAGTTTTAAGATACAGTGCTTCAAGCTCATTGGCAGAAATGTCAATGGCATTGACCACCGACTGCAGATCGCCTTCTTTCATAATACCAATGCGTGTGGCTACTTCTTTCGCCCTGAAAATATCATGGGTCGCCATCAGGATTGCGGTCCCTTTTGCAGCAAGTGTTTTTAGAATCTCAGAAAATTCATTCGACGCTTTGGGGTCCAGTCCGCTTGTTGGTTCATCCAGCAGCAGCACCTTCGCTTTTTTGGCGACTGCAATCGCAATGCCGACTTTTTGGCGCATGCCTTTGGAGTAACCGCCCAGTCTCTGGTCAAATGCCTGCGGTTGTAATCCTGCCGTGGCAAGCAGTTCACCGAGCTCTTTTTTGGAATAATCAAATCCTGCCAGGGAAGAAAAGTATTCAAGGTTTTCAAGGCCTGTCAGATTCGGATACAGCATGACCGTTTCAGGAATATAGGCCAGGTGCTGTTTTATTTCCTGCGGATGTTCAGCCACGGAAACACCATTGATACTGGCCGAACCTTCGCTGGGCTGGATAAAGCCCAGAAAAAGATTGATGGTGGTCGTTTTTCCGGCGCCATTTTGCCCAAGCAGCGCAAATATTTCGCCCGGTTTGATCGTCAGGTTCAGCTTATTCAAGGCAGTATGGCTGCCGTATCTTTTGGTTAGATTTTTAGCTTCAAGCATTTTGCACGTCTTTGATGTGAATAAAGTTTCTTTTGAAAAGGAAGATGGAAATTCCCAGCCCGGCTGCCGTCCAGATCAGGATTGCCAGCAGGCCACCTGTTAAAGTATCCATTGTATAACCTACCGGTTTGTAAGCAGGATAACCAGCCCAGTTGATGGATTCAGTCGGGGTTTCCTCAAAAATAAATGGATAAAAATATTCCCGGATCTGTCGGTGATGGGCTTTAACAGACTGTAAATACCGAATGTGACTAGTCATATCGGTATTGGCGATTTTGTTTACCAGCTGTTGTGCGGCAACAACCGGATTAAAGGCGGCTATGTTTTCTGATAACCTCTGTCTTTGATCTAATTTACCAAACAATTTTCCTGAGGAATTGGCCGATTCCAGATCTCCTGATAACTGCATGGCGTAATACCACCCGGGCGAGTATTTATCTTCGGCGACCGGGTATTTCCTGTACTGCGGGTAGACGGCATAAAACTTTTCCATGGTAGGTCCCTTGGGCTCATCCCACTTTTGGTGATAACCTTCACGCTGTTTGATGGTCGTTTCCGAAGCCTCGGGAACAGGGATGCTGTTGTTGACAGTCACATTGGCAATACCGGGGAAAAGGATACAAAGGAAAATCCAGACAGAGACCAGCGTAGTCGCATTAAAAGACGAGCTTTTACCCAAGGAAATGACGATGACGGATACTGTAAACCAAAAGAGCACGTACAGCAAAATCACCAGTCCCAATTGAAAAGTCGGGTAGGAGAAGGGAAGCTTCAGATACAAAATCCCGGCAACGAAAATCACTGCCGTCGTGATCAGGATCACTGCCAGGCGGATTAAAAGCTTGTTTATAATCGCAGAGGTAATACTTTCAGTAGTGGTACGAACAATTTTCCAGACGCCGTTTTCCTGCTCTTCAGAAATGGCGTTATAGGAAAAAGCAATGATCAGCAGCGGGAAAAGAAACAGGAAAACAAAGGAAGCGTCCAGATTTCCAACCAGCAGCGTCAGCGGATTGGTCAGTTCGGAATCATAAAGCTGACCTTCAATGGCCAGCATTTTCATTTTGAGCGTGAATGGATTGACGTCCCTTTGCCCGATGGAGAACTTTGCCCAGGGAGAAGCCGGATTGAAGGTATAGAAAAACGGATAATATGCCGTCGTGCCAGCAGGTTTTCCTGTTCCGTGCGCAACAATCAGGTCAAGATGGTTTTTTTGAACCTGGGCAACAGATTCAATCGTTTTTTGCTGGCGGTCGATGACTTTGCTTCCGTGATAAAATCCATAAATTCCGAAAAGCAAAAGGCTGATCGCACCGATCAGAACGGTCTTGCCCAAAAGGAAATTTTTGGTTTCCAGAAACAATATTTTCTGACTGATTTTCATAACTGGTATTGACGTTTGGAGGAAATAAAATTTAAGGCTACGAATCCGGCCAGGATCCAGAATATCAGCGCAGCAAGGTTCAATGCACCATTAACCAGGTTATCCTGAATGGAAACGGGTTGAAATTTGAATTCAGGTTGCTGTTGAAAGTTTCGGGCACTCACTTTTTGTTTGCTGTCCTCTTTGTATTTGATCTGGGTGAGATGGATTTCGTTCAGGTTTTTTGTCTTTTCAAATCTGTACTTTTCCGTTTGTTTCTGAAATTCAGTAAAGGTGTCAAAATCGGTTCCGGCCAGGTTCATGGAGATATTGCGGATAGCCAGGAACGGATCGGCAAAACCCAGAAAGGATGAGATCGAATTCTGCGCTTTATAAGTCTGGATCAGCTGATCGTAATGTTTGTTAAAAATCCGTGAGCTGATGTTTTCACCTTCCTGCATCACCAGTGCGCCGTAGTTGACCGGCAGCGCAGATATGGAATCAACACCGTATTTTTTGAGCGTTGCGGCCTTTAAGTCCGAAAAATGCGGATCATTGGGATCATGGCTGTCACCTTCCTGGCTCACATCCACTTCGATGGCCTGTTCAAAAGCAATTTTGTCCGGTGCACTGTAAATTCCGTTTCCAAGTGTCTGAGCACTTTTTGGAACAACTACAAAAAACAGAATCCAAATAAGAACCAGCACCATCAGTGCATTTCTGGCATTGGAGCTCATGGCCGAAACGGCTACCACCAGCATGGTAATAATCAGAAAATAGAGCCCATATAACAAAACGATAAGTCCCACACGTACCAAACCTTCGCTGCCAAAATCACGGGAAAGAGACACCACACCGGTAAGCAGACTGACCAGCAGCAGCGGTAGAAACAATGCCCAGGTAACGGCTGCGATCCCGGCTGTTTTACCCAGAAGAATGTCCAGATAGGAAGCTTTCTGGCAAAGCAGGATTTTTAAAACACCATTTTGTTTCAGACCTGCAACGGAGTGAAAGCCGATAAAAATAATAAAGAGTGGCACAAGTACCTGCAGAACCAGCGCCATACTCAGCTCTCCGAAACGAAGCATTCCGTTGGAGAAACCGGCTTCGCTCATGTTGACTGTATTCTGACGGTGGGCTTCCAGAAAAACAGAGTTACCGACATAACTGTCCAGACCGAAGTCAAAGAAACTCAGCGGAGATTTTTCCCTGAAAACCAGATACCCGTAATGAGCCACACGGTGCGGGTGCCGGTTGGGTTGTGTCATCCAGTGGTCATGGACTTCTTCTTTTGCAGCAGCCTGCTGCGTATTGAACTTGCTGACGTACTGCCAGCCGGTGAAAGTAGCCAGCAGACTGACCGTCAATAATACGGCATAGAGGGCAAGCGGAATTTTGCTTCGGAAAATGGAATTCCATTCCTGCCGGGCAATGAATCGGATAAATTTTAACTGCATTGGTGTAAAGTATTTGGATTCCAAGGACTGATTCGAGATATGTGACACAAAGTAATCCTATGCACCAGCCGAGCATTAATAGTTAGTCTAGTGCAACGAGGTTGCAAATTATAAAACAAAAAATTAAACTTGCATCACTGTTGCATAAATAATTTTTGAAACTGGATTACATTAAGATATTCTATTATTATGCTAACCTGTCGCCATTGTGACGAAGTTCAGATTAGCTGAATTTGACCAATAAGGATACGAATCAGATTTTACCAAACTTTTTTCAAGAGAATAAGTGAGTGAGTGAGTGAGTGAGTGAGTGAGTGAGTGAGTGAGTGAGTGAGTGAGTGAGTCTGTTCCCGGATTATTATGCCACTGAAAAATTATCAATTATGTAATATTGTTGCACAATGGTATTTATTTGCCGCGTGATTAACAGCAATATTCTTCATTGACGGCTTAGAACATGAAAAGCGCCAAAAATATTATGATAAATAAAGGGATTGCTCCAACGCCAAACAGGATTGCTGTACCGAATATTTTATGTGTGAAAGCAAGTCTCTGCCAAAGGCCCGTTTGACGGCAATTCCTGCTTATAAAATCAACCGGATAAGTCTTTACAGAACTTTTTTTGGATCTTGTCGATGCCGGGATTCTGTGCCGGTTGATGGATTCGAGTGGTGCTGGGCAAGATCATTATATGGGAGAAATGCCAGGTGAATTTCCGCTAAGCACTCACTTGAAATGTAAAAAACTGTGAGCAAATTATGGCACTGCCTAAACTTAGGGCCAGCTAGTTATCTCAATCAGATCTTGCGCTTAGGGCAGATTGAAAAACGGACTGGATGTATAAAACATTTTTACTATTTAATTTGCTAACACTGCTGTTAGTGCAGTATCAGGAACTATTGGGGCAGTCTGTGGTTGGTAGGGTGGTTGGTAATGCAGGTCAGCCTCTTGTGGGTAATACCGTCACACTTATGCCGGAAATATTCACCAGAACTAGTGATCGTATTTGCAAATCATTAAACGGTATCGAAGTGCAAATTTTGATTTTCTCATTAACAGTTGTAACCATTTATGTACATTGATTTATATATTTGTGGTTATGGCAGAGAAAATATTAGTTGTTGAAGACCAGGTGATCGTGCAAATGGGCCTGGGAATCCTACTGGAAGAATCATTCCCGAGCTATCAAATTGATTTCGCATCAACCTTTTTCGATGCGCTGGATTATCTTGGCAAAGAAAACGTAAGCCTGATTATATTGGATATAAATATCCCGGGAGGCGAGAATAGTAAGATGATCGAGAAGTTTCGGTTGATTCAGCCCGCGCTGAAAGTTTTGATCTTTACCGGGCTGCAGGAAGAAATTTATGCTGAACATTATTTGAATTCAGGTGCGGACGGTTTTGTATCGAAAATTGGTGATGAGAAGGAGCTTATCCGCGCTATCGGCACGATATTGTCAAAAGCCACCCAATTTGCGAAAATGAAAGTGGAAAGTACACCCTTAAAAGATTTTCTCGCAGAGCTATCTAGCAGAGAACAAGAGGTTATGCACCTTCTAATATTGGGTAAATTTACAAAGGAAATCGCTCAGGAGCTTAACTTAAAAGTTTCAACGGTGAGCACTTATAAATCAAGGATATTTGAAAAACTTGATGTAGAAAATGTTATAGAGCTCATCAACAAAGTAGACCTTTACAAGGGTCTCCTCTAAATTTTATCAGACAATATGTCCACAGATTTTTTTATGTGTAAAGCCTGCTTTCTACTCAAAATAGTCATTAAATTTTTGAGTATTTAAATTGATGAAGAGATATCAGAATCGGGCCGGTTTAATTGTGGCCGGAGCCATTCCTTTATTTGTATTGCCTGCGAGAATCTCAGAAGGGCAGTGGAAGGATCCTGTTAACTTAATTGGTTCCGAAGTCGTTATTTTTTTGATGAGTCTTGCCTGTTGGCACGCAATCATCTACTTACAGAACCGTAAAGATCTCAAAGGCTGGCATAAAATCGTATTATCATTACTCTGCTGCTGTCTGCTATCGAATGTATTCTTTTTTACTTTTAATCCATTCTTCAAGGATTTTCCCTTTCGAACGGCTACGAATCCGCTTTATATGCGGATTCTGATGTTATCCAGCAGAGGGATTCTGATGAGTGTGATACTGATCCCCGGCGCATATTATGTCCACAAAGATCTTGAAGTGCGAAAGGCACAACGTGAACATCAAAAATTAGTAGTACAAAGATTTCAGATAGAGAATAAGTTATTAGAAAAAGAAGTATTTGAAAGAACAAAGGCGCTTCACTACACCTTGAGTTCAATGCAGAAAACACAGCGTGAGCTTGAACATCAGATATATATTCAGTCAAGAATTATCGCGTCGTTTAATCACGATATCCGGGGACCATTCAAGTTTTCTATGGTGGTTGCAGATAAAATTGCCAAACTAGCTGCTGTTAACGGAAACCAGGTTGCAATACATAGGTATTCAAGTGAGTTAAACAGGTCACTCAAAACAACCCTAACCTTTGTAAAAAATCTTCTGGAGTTTACCAAGTTGCCTATCCGGCAAAAAATGGAAAATGAGAAGGTTAATCTTCAAAGCCTACTGCAAGAAAAAGTGCTTTTGTTTGAAGGGGGGCTTCAGCTGAAGGATAACTCACTTTTGATCAATGTGGATCAAAAGTTTTATGTTCAGAGTAATTATAATTTGCTTGGCATTGTGCTGCATAATCTAATTGATAATGCAAATAGATACACTGATAACGGAACAATTGAAGTCAAAGCTGCCAGCACAGATCGAGCCATAGAATTGTCTGTTACCAACAAGGGAGAGCCAGTACCTTTACATATGATTGATTGGTTTAACATGGACAACATAGTGCAGCCGCTCAATGATGAAATTGATCAAAGTGAAATGTACGGAATAGGTCTTCTGTTGGTAAAAGAAATATCTTTTTTGCTTGGTATTCAAATACGGATGGATTCAGATATACACGGCACGAAAGTGACACTTACATTTAAAAAGTCCTGACAATCTTTGGCATGAGCTTCATTTTTTGTGATTATAAAATCGCCTTGTTTGCCACCAATGTTTCGGAAAATCGAAGGTAACAGGAGTTGCTAACAATTAGCGCTGAACCGAACCCGAATTAGATTTCATCGAGAATTCGGAACGTATGGAACTTGCATCAAGTGTTTTTTTTAGATACTTAACTATTTGAAAAATATCGATTATGTCAGACTTTTATTACAGCAGGACACTTGAATTAACACATTTCAATAAGCAGTTTGAATTAATTGTACTGATAGTTAAATATAAATCAGGGAAGGAAATTGGCCGTTATGAATAAAATATTGATCGTCGATGACCATCGAATGACGAGCCTTGGGCTACAGATTTTGTTAGAAAAAGTAATTAAAGCTTCCAAAGTGTATTTTGCAAATTCTTTTGTAGAGGCCATGAAGGAGCTTCAAAACAACAATATGGATCTTATCATTCTTGATCTTGGAATTCCTGGCGGACTGGGCACAGGAATGATAAAAATCCTTCGTAAACAACAGTCAGAAGTAAGGATTCTGGTCTGCACAGGTAGAGATGAACTGCTTTTTGCTCCGCCGTATATTAGTGCCGGAGCCAATGGATTTCTTTATAAAGGCAGTAGCGACGATGAAATACAGAAGGCTATTCAAACTGTAATGGAGGATAGACAATATATGAGTCGTGTGGTTCAGCAAAAAATATTCCAGGACATCCTTAGCGGCCAGCAGCATAAAAATCCGGTGGAATCTCTTTCTGCCCGCGAAAAGCAGGTTCTTGAACTTCTGCTTGCCGGTAAGTGGACCAAGGAAATTGCTGATGAACTTAACCTGAAATTCTCGACTGTAAGTACCCAGAAAACAAGGATTTTTCAAAAGCTCGCTGTCGAAAATATTGTCGATCTTGTAAGAGTTGTCGACCGTTATCAGCTTTGACAGGGCATTCTTCCGGATCCCTGGTTAATTTTTTTAAAGAAAACGGAGTAGATGCGATCATCCACTCCGTTTTCATGCATCCTGTGATAAATCCTTTGTCTAGTTCAAACTAAACTTACGCCGTATCAGATCAGAGCCAACACGATATTCGATAATGTAAATACCTGGTGATGCTTTGGGGTCGATATCAAACCTGTACCGGTCCATTTGCTTCGAGGTTTTGAAATTTACCGCATTGCCATTTATATCGTAAACAGCCACGGTCTTTATTGTAAAATAGTTGAAAATAAACACCGTGTGTTTAATCGCGGGGTTAGGAAAGACAGAATGTTCGTTCTCACCATACGGCTGATACACTTGTACAATGCGAGAATACGCTGAGCTTCCATCGAGGTCAATCATCTTTAAGCGGTAATAACTATGTCCTTTACCGTTAGTTATATCAGTAAAGTTGTAGCTCGCCGAACCACCCTTTACACTACCTATATTTGTAAAGCCATTTGCCAGATCCGGACTTTTCTCAATGACAAAACGGTCAAAGTCTTTTTCCTGAGCAGTTTCCCAATCCAGCCGGTTTCCTTCAGGACTTGTTTTGGCCGTAAAAGAAATCAATGTTACCGGTAAAGGTGTGCAGGCAGCAGTGGCACTGTTGACTGCATTTTGATAAGTATAACTGCCTGCATAAACCCCCGCTGTTCCGGTTTCTAAGCGGTCGTCGAACCCATTGCCGTTCTGATCACTGAAGGTAGCTGCGGCAACCTGTGAAGCTAGGGCAGCAGATTCACCGCTTGCATTAAATACATTGATATTTGCAAACTGAACACTGGTAAAACTACTCACCACTGCCGCTTCCTGCGAATCAGGGCATCCGTCACCGTCACTGTCCAGATCCAGGCGGTTGACAATACCGTCCTGATCTGTATCCAGATCGGCTGGGAGAGGGCAGCTCTTAAGGTTTACATCTTTCCAGATGGCTTCACTGGCGGCTCCGTGTGTCTGATCCGACAAATCTGTTAGGGAAAAAGAGGACACACCTTGTAAGGGCGTTGGAAATGTAAAAACGTAAGGAGTAGTAACGCTGGCCTGTGGGATAACCACATTATCGAGCTGGTAGAGCAACTGATTTGTGCTATTATAAAACTTGACAGACGCTATGTTGGTTACCTGCCCGTCAGTCAAAACGCCTCCGCCATTAGAAAAGAACTGAAATTCGGTTACCTGGTCAAGCGGTGTATTGTAGAAATACGTTACTGTACCAATCAGGCTGGCAGTATTCGCTGAGGCACCACCAAAAGTTCCAAGGTTATTGTCAAAAGTATTGGCAAGACTTCTTCCTGTTGGAAAAGCGGTAGCGGGAGAAGCGATGTCGGCCGAAGCACTGTTGGGGTATTGAAGGCTGCACGAAGACACCGCGGATTCAGCTACGTCCAATATACCATCATTGTCGTCATCCAGATCGACCGAGTCTGCAACTCCATCAGCATCACTGTCGAGATCTGTGATACAACCGGCAGCCAAATTATCTGTAGCTTTATCGTATGTATAAGTCCCTGAATAAGAGCCGGCGTTTGCAGTTTCAAGTCTGTCATCAAACCCGTTACCGTTATTGTCCCGGAAAGTACCCAGGTTGATTTGTGACAATACCGCGGGTTGGGTACCACCGGTGTTGGTCACTACTACACCGGCAAAAGGGATCCGCGGAAAACTTGATACTACTGCGGCTTCCTGTGAATCCGGACATCCATCGCCGTCACTATCCAAGTCAAACCGGTTTGCGATTCCATCGTTGTCGGTATCAAGGTCTCCACTCGACATACTGCAAGTTTTAACATTTACCTCTTTCCAGACAGCTTCGCTAGCGTTTCCATGTGTCTGGTCAGATAGATCTTCAAGGGTAAATGAGGCGACACCCTCCAATGGGGTTGGAAAAGTAAGTACAAAAGGCGTGACGCTGCTGGCCTGTGGGATAACGACATTATCTTCCTGATACAACAATTGATTTGCGCTGTTGTAAAATTTGACAGATGCGATGTTCGTTACTTGCCCGTCACTCAACACACTTCCGCCATTTGAAAAGAACTGAAATTCGGTAACCTGATTTAGTGGGGTATTGTACACATAAGTTACAGTCCCAATCAGCGTGGGGATATTCGCGGCCGCGCCGCCAAATGTTGTCAGCTGGTTGTCGTAGGTATTGGCTAATTCCCTTCCCGCCGGAAATGCTGTGGCTGGAGAAGCAAGGTTGGCTGTGGCACTGTTGGGATAGTTAAGTGTGCACAATTGAACAGGTACCGTGGATTCTTCGCTATCTAATATCCCGTCATTATCATCGTCCAGATCCAGCGAATTGATAACCCCGTCGCCATCAAAATCATCTCCGTCTGTAAACTGTAAATTATAAGGGTAATTACCGACTGGCACAATACTTTGGCCGGGGGTGCCTAATTCCAGCTCCCAATCCCCACCACGACCGGTAACATTGTTAGAGGCAGCAATTCCGACCTTCAATGTGTTTTGTAAATAAGTAACTGCTGCTTGCCCTTCGGCCCCTTTCCCGTATTCACATCCATATATGTTGATATGCATGATGCTTGGGTCTTTTTTTAATTTCTCTCGCAGCACCGCGGCAAGTTTTGGCGCATCCAGCCATTGCCCGCCAACCAGTAATTCACCTGGTCTACCGTGTGAAATAAAGTGCAGAGTCCCAGCTTGTGCACCTTTTAATGCCTCTAAAATTTGACTTTTGCCCTTAACCTGATCATCTATGTGATGCAAGGCAAACGAGGGGCTCGACAGGAGGGCAAAGAGAAACATAAGCCTGATCGCTAAGCTATTTTTTCGGTGGAAATGTTTTGTCATAAGTGTAAATTGAAAGATTGAGAAAATATGTAAAAAATGTCAAATTTGTTTTGCTTTGGATGATGCCGTAATTGTGGTATGCATACTGCCATGCGCATAACGGACAGGTTCTTAGCCTTTAAAGGGGCAAAGGTTAATGGTGTCAGCAGTTTGAATCGTAGACTTCACTGGCTTAAACGTAATTTCAGACTATGTTTTGGGAGTGAAATGAGAAAATTTAACCGAGATACCGTCGGATTACTTTGTTTAGTCCGTGATTCGGGATGGATCTATTTGAGTTTTCCAGGTTTAATTCTTCTGCTTTTTTGCAGTTGGGAAGAGCTTGTTGCATAGTGTCGTTGAGTAGTGTAATATAACAGGGCACATTTTACGGTCAGTATTCCATCGTCTCCGTTTAGTAAACAGTCGGCTTGTAATGGTAGAAAGAATAAATGACTGTGCGACTAAAACTTTGATGCGAGTTAAAAGTCTGATATTTATCTTCTTACAATTTACAGAAACACTTAAAACGATATTTATTCGGGATCTTATTGAGTAAATTTATCAAATAATTTACTCTTGGATTGTAGTCATATAACTACAATTGAGATAGAAATGTTTTAGGCTTGGTTTTAGATAGAAAACGCTAATATTTGTACGTTTATTTTGATCTTTAAGCCCAGTTCAGATGCTGACGGTAACCTGGATACGTCAAAAAAATGCTTTGGATAATCTATTTTTTTGGTAAAGAATGAAGGGTGTGGGCGAACTACAACCGGACAATCAGTCAGATCGGGCAGGGAAAGTTTTTTTTTTCGAACAACTTGTTACCGATTTTGAGGAGAATAATACAATCTTTAATTTTTAAGATTAAGAAACAGGGTTCTTTCTTTCAATAAAAGTCAACTCGGCAGTTGCAACTTCGGCTGAGAGCTCGGCTGAAAACTCGATACTGAGCAGCGCACATATATTTTTGACCAGGATCAGACCAATACCCTGCTTTTCGTTTGGCTCTGGTCTCTGTTTCCAATTTTGTGATCCGGCACTATTTTCCGGATAGCTTGATAATGTTTCTGTAACTGTTTGGACACTATTTTTAATGATCAGTTTGTTGCTGCTGTCCTCTATTTCGATTCTTATCGAAATAATTCCATCCTGGGTATATCGGGTAGCGTTATCAAGAAGGTTGTGAAGGATTACCCCGAGTAGGTTATAATTGGTGTGGATGACTAACTTCCTGTCCATATCGACAAAAAGTTTGTTGTTTTTCTGACTGATTATTCCTTCAAATAGCCTGATTTTTTCGCTGATAAGCGCCGGCAGGTCAACCTGTGTTAGCAGAATGGATTCGTTTCGCACCTGCGTTTTGGTGAATTCTAGAAGATTATTCATGAAAACGGACATGCTGATCAATGTTTTATGAAGCTCTTGGCCGTACTGGCCTGCCTCTTCTAACCGCCCTGTTTCCAAATGCTGATTTATTTTATTTGCAACTATGATCACATAATTTAATGGGGAACTCACATCATGTGTCACCGAAGCTACCAAACGGGATAGCATATAGACTTGATTATCAAGTTTACTTTCCGATTCTTTTAGTGCAGAAAGTGTATTTTCAATGGTCCTGGTACGCTCGCTGACTACCGATTCAAGTAACCTGTTTTGCTCCTCAGATACTCTTATGCGTTGCCTTTCAGCATCAAGTTCTGCTTTATGTAACTGGCGCTCATTTTCAAAGAGAAATGCAATTGGGACGATTATCAGGCCCATTAATAAGCCGCGTATCGAAAGACGCAGCGTAGCAAAAGCTAATGGATACTGCCGCATGGGAGTCAGCGGATAATCTTCAAAGAACGGGTTTGATGTATGATAAAATAAGTTCGACAGCACGGCGCATAACACGAGAGAAAGAACGATCTTTTGCCATTTGCGCAGCTTCAGTTGCAATTGTATAAAGTAAGTACCGCACCAGGAGGTAAAGCACAAGGCCCAGATCACAACTTCGGACCCGATTAAGTTATTAAGATCCTTTCCCTGGCCTTCTGAAATCCTGATTGGCAAAAGAGCAATAGTTAAAAAAGTGGCAATGAGTAAGCCAAGTGCCGGGTTGTATTTTTTCATAACTGGTTGAGCCGCGTTTTGAACGAAGGTAATCATTCGGACTAAAACTGCAGCAACCCGGACCTTTTTGGGTGCAGATCGGCTTTTACAATGGTTGATACGGGCCATTGGCCGAATCGTACGTACATTAATCCCCATAAATCTTCATTTAAAAGCCAAATTCACATTTGACCTTTTCGTATTGGTCACAAATCTTGCTGGTTAGATCAGCGCATTCACCAGTAGACATCTGCTCAATAGAATGTACAATTGCGTTTGTCTGTATCTGCCCGCCGTTATCGAATTTTGGTCCGACTCTTGTAATTAAGAAGCATGATCCATCCTCCGATATCGGCGACAATTATATGCCAGGCTAATCTGCCTCCCCCCGACGCCTGGAAATTGTGCTAACCATCTGCCAACCAGAGCCCCTATGATTCCAATTATTACATTGCCAAGCTTAATGTCGTGCTTTGCAAACTTAATACCCTATGTTGTAAATGTGGAGGGTGTTGCATGAGATTGACAGATTTGTTAGGATTACTACTTAAACAGAAGGGGAGCCATCTGATACAGGCTGCGGCGCCAGGTAAGAAATTCATGTGCTGTGCCTTCGGAAACGTATGAAACCGAATTATATCCGGCGGTTTTAAGGGCGTTAGCCGCATTTCTCACTGCGTCGGGTTTCTCTTTACTACCTGCACTGAGAAAAATAAGTTTAGGCTTGGTTTTGTCTTTTAGATCTTCAGGTGAATATACACCTCCGCTGAGTAGTGCATAGTATCCGAAAAGGTCTGGCTTGTTTAGCGTAATGGTCCGAGTTTCCATTCCTCCCATTGAAAGGCCTGCCATTGCGCGTTTGTCACGGCTGGCTAATGTTTTGTAAGTAGCGTCTACATACGGGATAAGCTCGTCAACCAATACGGTCTGAAAAGGTTCGATCTTAAATTCTCTGATCTTTCCCATTTTAACCTCATTCGTCATGCCATATGTCATCACAATTATGAACGGCTGAATTTTGCCATCTGCAATCAGGTTGTCCATAATCAGGTTTGCACGGCCCTGGTTGCTCCAGGCAGTTTCATCTTCTCCCCATCCATGTTGAAGGTACAGTACCGGGTAGCGTTTGTTTCCTTTTTCATATCCGGGAGGGGTATAAACAAATGCACGACGGGAAGTGCCTGTACTTTTAGAGGGGAACAATATCTGTTGCACATGGCCGTGCGGTACACTCTTCAGCTGATAAAAGTTCTGATCGTGAGCAGGGATCTCAATGCCGCTTTCCCAGCGAATCGAGCCGTAATAGTTCAGTGTGCCCGGATCATTAAATGTCCCTCCATCAACATTAAGGTGGTAATAGTGGAAACCCTCGTCCATGGGTCCTTCGGTGGTTCCGGAAAAAAAACCTTCCGGATCTTTTGTGAGTTTGGTGCCGCCCCTGCCGCCCAGTCCAAGGCTTACCTTTACACTATCGGCCTGCGGTGCTTTGATGCGGAACCGGACATATCTCTGAGAATTCACCTGCGGATATTCCTGACCAGGTTGATTGAGTTCTGACGGTTTAAAGTCGTCCTTAATCGCCGACTTTTCCACCTGTGCCCATGCGGCTACGACAGTTGACAAAGCTGCGAGAAAAAAGGTAAAACAATGTTTGTTCATTTTCTTGTAGTTAAAATTCCGGTTTCGAATCTAGTGCATATCCCAATTATGCTGACCGGAAACCCTATGGGGAACCGGCTATCAGATAAAAGCAGTCATAGGGAAAAACTACTATTTTGGCAAGTCCTTTATTATCAACGCAGGGGTTGATCGTTAATTGGAGCCGGATATTTTAAAAAGTACGGATTGGTTTTCAAGTTGATTTATCAGATGGTAGTCCCTCTTCATATTTCAAACCTTGGCAGAGGCTACTCTTCTCAGAACTGATAACGACAAAGATTTCATTATCAGCATTTCTATTTTGGGCGTTTGAAAGGATGTCCCAAAATAAAGTAAGTGAGACAAATTATGTAGTCACCAGTAACTGAGAGAAATTTTTGAGTGGGAGAGTAATGTGATGTGATTATGCTTCTAAGTATACTTGCTTATTTCAAAAGCCTTAGACCAAAATTGTAACGCTTGTCAACAATTCGTGTAAGACTAACAATTTGCCCGCAGTTGTACATGGTGTGTTTTTGGTTAGCCTGAGTGAATTCGCCCAAATTAGTCGTTCGAATTCTGTTAACCACAAATTTTGTACCTATTAATTCCATTTCCTTCCTGACTCAACGAATTCAACGCAGAAAGGTGAGCTATTTTGCTTATACTCGTATAGATTTTAAAATAAAAGGCCGCCTCAGATCTGAATCCTGAGACGGTCTTTGCAGCTTGTTTTAATTTACTTTTTGATTACCGTTACTCCATAATGATCTATCGGACTTGTAATATTGATCCGATACACGCCGGTGGGTAGTTTGCTCGTAGTGATACGCACATTACCATCATTGGAAAAATACTGTTTGTCTTCGGCTACAAGTCGTCCATTAACACTGAATATCTGATAATGTACGGGCGCGATGCTGACATCGGGAAGCTCAATCGTTATATCGTCAGTTACCGGGTTTGGAAATGCAATTAGCGGGCGCAATGTCCGGTTATCAATGGCAATAATCCGGCTTACATCCGTTGTGCCGTCTACATCGACTTGTCGTAGACGGTAGTAGGCCGTGCGTCCCAAGGCTTGGGTATCAATGAATTGATAGTCGCTTTGCAGCGAAGTTGTACCTTTTCCTTTGAGCTCGGCAATGGCCTGAAAATTCAAAGGGGTATTGAAAGCCCGCTCCACAATAAAGTGATCGTTATTGAGCTCCTCGGCTGTCCGCCAGGTCAGGTAATTTCCTTCAGTAATGGCTTTTCCTTCAAATGATATCAGGCGGACCGGCAGGGCGTTGGCATCAGCCAGCGTTACAAGTTGCTGCTCAGACAGCGCATAGTTGTAAATTCTGAAATCTTCCAGGGCCTGATTACTATAAGGGTCATTGGACCACTGCGAGCGTCCCAGATAGTTTTGAGTGGTTACACCCAGATCTGAGGGTTTTAGAGTAGCCTGTAGATCGGTGAAAATCAGCTTGCCGTTTACAAAAAACCTGAAAGTTTGATCCTGCTGGGCAATGGCCAGATGCACCCACTGATTAGTAGGAATCGTGTAAGGGATAAACAACGCATAGTCACCAGACGCGTGTCTTATCTGGTACCATACATTCGAGCCGACTTTTGGAGCGAAAGCCATATAGGTATCCGTGCCAGAGCCGAAATCAAACAGGCGGGCATTATCACTTAAGTTTTCCGGCAGTTTCACCCATGCTGCTAATGTGAAATCGGACAGCGTACTTACGACGCCTGGATCAAGTTGCAGATAGGACCTGTCGGTTTCGGAAAGCACAACAGCACTTTGGCCGGATTCAACTGTCCTGTTCGAGATGGATCTATTGGACGAGGCATTCATACCCGGCGACCAGGCGGCTCCATTTTTCAACTGGGCATGATAACCTCCCCAATCATCGTAGGCCGTGCTTCCACTGTTCTCATCGAAGGAAAGATGAAGATGTTGTCCATTAACAGGAGTTCCTGATAAAGTATCTGAGTCCGGACTGGTGCCAAGGTCGTTATGAGCCACTAATTTGTAATGGAACGTTTTTCCGTTTGTAACGGCTGTGTCTTCGAATCTGGCAATAGAAAGATTCTCAGCAACACTTGTATAAGTACCATCCAGTGCCTCAGAACGAAAGACGTCATAACTTGTACCAAAGGAAGAATCCCAGGTCAGTATAATTTTCGCATCACCGGAAGCAATGTGCAGGTTTTTTATTTCCGACGGTGCAACCAGTAGAGCTTGGAATGATTTCACATTTTCCCCCGTCAGCAAAAACCAGCGTTGGGATTTGGCAGCGTCGGTAAAGTTAAAAGCTACAACATTTGGCGCACCATCGGCATTCGCTCCCAGCGTGGGCGGGGTCATGTTAGGCTGCGGGCTCACAATCCAGTAAGCTTTTGCGCTGAAAGAATTTTCTCCTTCTCCGATCATTGTATTGTATCGGGCCCCCATCAGTTGGAACGACTGGGTTGTGGCCGCGTTTGAGGCCGTCAACCCAATGCCATTGTCGCCCTGATAGGTGAAAATTTTTCCCGTAGCGGCATTTCGGATATGGTAGTAGCCGGTTGCCGGAATGAACTGGACATACCAGGCTGCATGACTCTCTTTGAGCACATCAGTAGCCGATATCACTTTATTTGCAAGTTTCCCAGATTCATTTTCAACCAGGAAAGAGGTATTGAATCCCAGTTTTTCATCTTCTACTTTGATATAATATTTGGAGGTATCACAATCAAATGTGTAAGCAGGTGTGGCAAACCCGCCTGTTGGAGGTAAACCATCTTCGCCCAGCGCCTGGACTATGAGTGTGTTGGCGGTATACAAAAACGCACTGTTGTTATCTTCCTGAGATCCGTTGATCCCGTATGGCCACATGTGAACGGCGTCGCCAGTCATGAATGCCGCAGGGTCGTTGTTTAAAAACTGTACTACTTTGTTGGCACGTTCGCCCAGCCACATTCCTCTTGTTCCCTCGGCTCTCAGGGGAGAGTTGGGCCCGTACCACATCCAATGCTGCCCGGCCCCTATTGTATGTGCCATCTCATGAAGTGCCGTTCCGGTTCTCTGGTAGCCCAAACCAGCTCCAAACTGCATGTATCCCCCATAACTTGCCTCCGCAGTAGGCGTTCCAGGATGGTAGTTTACCGATAGATGGTGACCTGAAATGCTTGTCAGATTATTATAATAGTCAACAGCGGATGCTATGGCGCCTGCAATGCGGGGATAATGTTCTCCGCTTTCGGTTACGCTGGATTGTAACTGATAAGTAACATTGCCTTTCGGAATGGTGGTGACTTTGATAGCCTCGCCGTAGCCAACTACATAATTCGGACCTATGGCGTAGGCACGCATGTAGTAAACCGTTGCAGGCTGCAAGTTTTCAATGCGGTAAATAAAGCCGTTATTCGAGAAATGGCTGGTTGTCTTATTGTCAAAAATAGTAGGCAGGGGACTTGTGCTCCAGCAGAAACCATGTTCGCGGATCGTACCGGCCTCAACTCCGGATATGGTACTGCGACCAAACGCCATGGTTGCCCCACGGGCAATGCGTGAGTCGGTTACTACCACAGGCGCGGGACCCGTAGCATTGGCAACCCGGAAAGCTAAAATAGCTGCATACACTTCTTCTGGGGCTTTCTGCACATCTGCCAGGGCGGCATCGAGATTATCGACCAGGGCTTCATTTTCGTCAATAACTGCCAGTAGATCGGCCGCTCCATTACCATTGCCGTCACCATATGTGGCCACGGCAGAGTCAACAGCGGTTTGTAGTTTGCTGTAAGCCTCAATTGATATCCAGGCTGCACTTAACGTATTCTGCAATGCGACAATCCGGTCTGGCCATTCATTCTCAGCATTATTTGCAAGGCTTTGGTTACCGGAATTGACGGCGTTTTGAAGCGGCGTCCGATTGGCATTCTGCATTTTTTCATTTAACACAATCGTAGCAGAATCAACCAGGACTTCAAGTTTTTCTTTGATGGCGTCCGTGGCTGCACCCTGGTAATACAATCTGAAATTATCACAAGCCGCCCAGTTACCTTTGGAGTTTTCTGTTTTAAACCCGATGGTCGCGGTATTGTCAACGACCAGAAAGTCAACCGCATATTCGCTTTTTTCTTTCACCTCTGTTTGTGCATCATTGGCAAAAACGAAGCCGCCGGGTTGCCCACTCAATGGGTTCTGAGCAATATGCTGGGCTCCGATTTTCAATGTGTATTTCCCGTTTGGCAAGTCAACGATTTTCTGGGACACGCTTACATTGGGAAGCGGCGGGCTGCTTACCCATCTTTCCACATAAATGTTACCTGCTTTGTATGGGTTAAAATCTGCATTGCTCTGGGTAGCCATGCCATTATTGATCCATCCTGTAAAAGACGATTCAAAGCTTGGGTTCATAATATGCTGCGTCATTTCAAGAGGCGATGCGACTGATGCATTAGCAAGCCGGAAGGCCAGAATGGCCGCATTGATTTCTTCGGGACCCTTTTGAAGGTCTTCGAGCGCTGCATCCAGATTTTTGACCAGTACCTTATTTCTATCGATGACTTCCAGCAAAGTAGCCGCTCCCGTACCACTTCCGCCACCATAAACGATATCAGCTGCGTCAATAGCTTTCTGCAAACTGATGTAGGCATCAATTGATAAATTGACAGTTTCGAGCACATTTTGCAGCTGCACAATCAGGTCGGCGACTTCGTCGCCAGGGGCATTCTGAGATAGACTTTGTTGGGCGGAGGTAACTGCGCTTTCCAGGGCAGTCCGGTCCGCATTCAGCATTTTTTTACCTGACACAATCGTAGCGGAATCAACCAGGACTAGTAATCTAACCCTCATAGAATCTGTGGCAACCCCTTTATAATACAACCTGAAATTATCGCAGGCGGCCCAGTTGGCTTTGGAGTTTTCCGTTTTAAACCCAATTGTCGCGGTGCCGTCAATGACCAGAAAGTCAACAGCATATTCGCCTTTTGCTCCAACTTCTTTCTTTGCATCATTGCCAAAAACAAAACCGCCGGATTGCCGGCTCAATGGATTTTGCGTTATATGCTGGGCACCAATCCGCAGGGTATATTGCCCGTTAGCCAGCCCGGTTATTTTCTGAGTCACGCTCACGTTAGGAAGCGGCGGAGTGCCTACCCATTTTTCCACATAGGTATTACCCGCTTTTTGCGGGTTAAAATCTGCATTGTTTTGGGTAGCCAGGCCATCGTTTATCCAGCCAGTAAAACCTGACTCGAAGCTTGGATTAACGATACGATCCGTCATATCAACGGAATCAGCTTCTGCGTCAGCTGCAAGGATTTCCGCCGTGGCCCGATAGCCCGATAAACTAGCAAGTAAACTGAAAAAAAAGAGAAAAAATGTTCTGGAGTTCGTCATTTGTTTATTGATTTTGTTACAAATGCAATTTTTCATGATGATCTGTGCAGCTAGTCCTTTCTTAGCAATGCAGCCAAAACTGCACTGCTAAGAAGGGCTTTTGGTTTAATATCCGACTGGAGCAGCTCCGGCTGTAGTGGTCCAGCCTGGATTTTGATAGATCGGCGAAGTAGTGGCATCTCCGGCTGTGGCTGTGAGCGTGAAGTGCTGCGCCGCAATCGGACTAAGGTAGTGAGCCATTGCCCATTTGGTACCGTTGTAAGAATTGGAATTGCTTCTGATTTCATGGGGTCTCAGGTAAATGCTCAATGCCGGATCGGAAACTACTGAATTGCTTACAGCACCACCATAAACTAACTGTGAAGCGTTGTACCATGCTTTCATCGGACCCCATAGTTTGAACCCTTCTACGTGGTAAGGCGTGTTGATCATCTGGTCCATGGCTCTCCACCTTTTGAGGTCCATAAAGCGTAATCCTTCGGCCATCAATTCATTACGACGTTCGCGACGTATGTTGTACAACGTTGGAGAAACAAGCTGATTGGCCGAATAAGCACCCCAGTCAGCTGTTTCTTTGGACATTTGCGTTGCAGCAATCGTTTTTTCGATTTCAGTATTTACTTTCGCACGGCTGCGGATCTGTTGCCAGTAGCTGATCGCATCGCCATCCAGTGTTCCGTTTTTTTCATAGCTCGCCTCGATGTAATTCAGGTAAGCTTCTGCCGCCCGGAATGTGATCGAGCCAGTATATCCAGCTCCGTTTCCGCAATGAATTGCGTCATAGGTCAGTCCTTTGCGGATCGTATAGCCTGTCGTATATTTTTTCTCGTAGCTCGATTCCCAGATCATAGGCGTCGGCTCGATTTCTGTTGCATGTGATCCCAATGCAAGATTAAGTAAGACATTTTTCTGGCCCGGCTCTTTAAGAAACAAATTGAGCCTGCCGTCGCGGTCTGCCCGCACATCGTTTATATAGTCATCACCTTTATAACCACTTCCTGCCGCGTAAATCGGTAGTCCGTTTGCCATCAGAAAACTCTCAACCATGCTTCTGGTAAGTCCCACAGCATAATTACCTGCTTGTGCGTTCACCGGCACGTTGTGGGTCACCAGCGTTTTGTTGTATTGCCTCCATAGTAAAACCTCTCCATAAGTCGCCATGTTTTCAGCACTGAACATATTGAAATATGGATTCTCATTGTTTGCCGACAGAATAATACCGGTATTGTTTACAAGCTGTACACTGGATGCAACCTCTTTGGCAGCGGCCATTGCCTGGGTCAGGAAAAAGTCGATTTCCCCATCGATACTTCCGGAAGGGAAGGCATAAGATGCGCCTTCCGGCTTGGTGCTTCCTGGCCATTCCGGTCCTTTCGGAACGTATGCTGTTCCTTTGAAATATTTTAGCCAGGTACCTTCATACAATGCCACGCGTGATTTTACCAATTGTGCGACTCTTTTTGAAATACGGTTTGTACCGCCCACAGGCGCAGTGTTCTGCATCATCAGCGCGGCTGAATCAAGATCCGAAATGATAAACCGGGCCACCTCGTTTCTCGGGCTTCTAATGCTGGCTGCCGTTAATGCTTCCTGATTGTCGGGAAGGGTGGTGCGCAGGATCGGGAAATCTCCCAATGCCTGTAACTTTCTGAAGTATTCAAATGCCCTCAGAAAGTAAATCTCTCCAATGTAATGCCTGATATTGGCATCGGTTCCCGTAATTTCGCCGCTTTTTAAGCGGGGTATCACCGTCTGTAAAAAGTAATTCATCTGGAAAATATTCGCAAAATCCCAGTCTCCGCCTGCCGACCCCGTTCTCCATAAACCGGGTATGTATTTATTATCCAACGCTGGTATCGCCATGTCATCCGTATTGCCGTCGGTGCCGAAAGTTCCGAATGACCAGTTACCATGAGAGGGAAGGATGGAAGGGTAAGCACCCACGGCATAAGCCGCAAGCTGCGACTCTTCGCGAAGATAGTCTTCCGGTGTAATGCTGGAAAGGGGTGATTGATCGAGGTAATCATTACAGGACACAGCTAGAAATCCAGTAAGTCCCACTACGAACGCGCTTATTTTTTTATTTCTGAGAAAATTCATTTTGTGTCTGATTTTAAAGGGTAATACTTAAACCGGCCGAGTAAACTTTTGAAAGTGGGTATACACTTCCGCCAGAACCACCGTCCACAGTTTCAGGGTCAAACATTTTCGCTATTTTCGATCTGGTCAGGATGTTTTCTCCAGAGAAGTAGATCCTCAGTTTTTGGATTCCTGCCTTTTGGGTAATGCCCTGTGGAATAGTGTATCCTAGTTGGAGGTTTTTTAAGCGGAGGTATGAGGCATCCTGAAGGTAGCGGGTTTGCACCTGCTGGTTTTTACCACTCCCAAATACCGGCCGTGGATAATAGGAGTCAAGATTCTGTCCGAAGGGATGATTTGCATCATCCCGAAAGTAGTCGGAATGTTCCTTAAATCCGGTTGACCACCAGATGTTGTCCGTCGCGCCCCAGAAGAAGTAGCTGCCCTGCCAGTAATCACGTTTCAGAACACCCTGAACGAAGGCGCGTAAATCGAAACCTTTCCAGTCCAGGTTCAGATCCATCCCTACAGTATAACGTGGTGTGCTGTTACCAATTTTACGCAAGTCGCCCGGACTATCCTCAGTATTTGCGCCACCGTTGATCTGGCCATCACCATTCAGATCAGCATACATCACGTCGCCAGCTGCCCATTGCGATCCGAAAGCACTCTGCCCTCCGTTTCCAAGTGTGGCCAGGTGCGAATTCATTTCTTCCTGAGACTTCGCGATACCAATGGTCGTGTAACCCCAGATGTCGTCCTTTTTTTGACCTTCACGGTACCTTGAAAGGTCTTTGGTTTCATTTGGGTAACGCGTAATAGTAGTTTGATAGTCGGAAAGCAGTAAGCGCACGCTATATCCCAATTCGTTTTTCAGGCGGTCGTTCCAGGCCACCTCGAACTCGAAACCGGTTGTTTGTAAGTCGGTATTGTTAGTTTGAGGTACCGCAGTTCCCAGGATTACAGGCAGTGTCGGTGCGGGGCCTACCATGTTGAGTGTCTTGCGGCGGAACCAGTCAAATGTTCCGGTCAGGCGATTTCCGAACATTCCCCAGTCAAGGCCCAGATCATAACTTTTGACGGTTTCCCATGTCAGGGTAGAGCTGATCAATCCGGGTGCGCTTGCTGTATTGGGCCTTGCGCCGTTGATCAGCCAGGAGCCGCTTGCCGTGCCTACCGGCATCGTTACGTAAGTAGGATAAAAGTCAGCCGAACCATCAGCAGGTTTTTGATTTCCTAACTGGCCGTAAGACCCACGGAATTTCAAAGTATTTACGAAAGAAATATTGTCCGAAAAGAAATGCTCTCTGGCTAGATTCCACCCCAGGGAAAAAGATGGGAAAAGGTTCCAGCGTTGTTCTGCCCGGTAGCGGGACGAACCGTCATAGCGAAGGTTGGCTTCCAGCAGATACTTGCCGTCGTAATCATAGTTCAGACGCCCAAAGAAGCCTGCAGTAGCCCAGCGATCGTAAACCCCGGTAACCGAAGGAGCAACCGCAACGCCATTGGCGTCGGTACCGCTGGTGGTGGCAATCGTTGGCAATGAGGGCACAAGGATACCATTTCTTTGTGCACCCAGGTTGTGGTATCTGGTAAGTTCCGTCTGAAACCCGCCCATAATTTTGAAAAAGTGCTTCTGAGTAATGTTACGGCTATATTCAGAATACAAGTTGGCGTTAAAATAATTTTCCTTATTGGCAAACTCATACACAGCCGAATTGTTGTTGTATACATATGGACTCCCATTCACATCATGGTTGAAGGTTTTCTGTATATCCCAGTGCCTGAAATCATTGCGGGTACGGTAATTGATCTCTGCAAAAGATTTCCAGCCCTTTACTGGTTCTAGCACCAGCTGCAATTGCTGGTAAAGGTTGTCGGTCTGGTTGCGGTCTTTACCGCCGTCCCGCATTGCCAGCGCAGGGGAAGGCGAACTGAAAAGATATCCGTTGGGATCGTATAAAGGCAATGTAGGCCAACCCTGGCGACCAAGATCCTGATAAAAGCCATTTGTCAGGTTGGAAGGGCGGTTGTAATCTTCGCGGATGAAACGCGAAGAATAATTAACCGAAAGTGCCTCGGACAATTTTGAGTTGATCTTCGCGGTTGCACCATACCGGGCAAAGTCATCCTGATTGAATTTCATAAGACCTTGCTGTCCCATGTAGTTTCCAGAAATGTAAATTTGTGTTTTCTCATTACCACCGCTAAGGCTGAAATTGTGCTCCTGAGACAAAGTTTTACTTCTGAACATTTCCTTGTACCAATCCACATTGGCATTACCGTATCCGTAACCGTCAGCCCAGTAAAGCGTATTGTTCGGATTGGCTATAACCGAGGTCGTGATTTTACCGCTCTGGTAGTCCTGGATCCGCTGGAGTTGGTCGGTATTAAAATGCGGTGCACTGCCGCCATTTTGTCCGGCGTCATTGAAATACAACGCAAAAGTATATGAGTCCATCATTTTAGGCATTAATACTGGTGCGGTAGACCTAAAACTGTTGTTGTAATTAATAGACAGTTTGCCGGCTTTGCCTCTTTTGGTAGTAACCAGGATCACACCGAAAGCAGCGCGTGAACCATAAACAGCTGCTGCGGCAGCATCTTTCAATACCGAAATACTTTCTATATCCTGCGGGTTAATGGCATTCAAAGACCCTTCCATCCCGTCAACCATGATCAGCGGGCTCGAAGAAGAGTTTCCAATCGTTCCATTGCCACGGATGTTAATGCTCGGATTGCTTTCCAGCGACCCGTTGTTTTGTGAAATGTTGAGTCCTGTCACCAAACCCTGTAATGCCTGCGTAGCATTTCTAACGGGTCTGTTTTCAATCGCTTTCGCATCCACAGTTGCTACTGCGCCGGTGAGGTTCACTTTTTTCTGAGTACCAAAACCAACGACTACGACTTCATCAAGATTGTTATTGTCGTTATTGAGTGTTACATCCAGGGAGAAAATGCCATTAGTCTCAGGCGACTGATCGGCAAGTTTCACTTCTGTGGCTAGGTAGCCGATGAATGTAAATACCAGAACGGCATTGTGCGCAACTTCAAGTTTGTAGTTTCCGTTTGCATCGGTAATTGTGCCAATGGTGGTGCCCTTGGCAAGAACACTGACACCGGGGAGCGGACCATCGGTATCTTTAACAATTCCCTGCACTTTTACCGCTTGTGCATATACGTTATTTGTGACTGATACGAGGGACAATAGGATTATCAAAAGGCCTGTCCTGGTAAAAAAATAAAGTAGTCTTTCTTTCATTTTGATCTGTTTTAGAAATGAATCAATTGCTTTTTGCTATGGCAAAAAGCCTTTTAAGGGTTAAAATTCGACGGGTAAGGTCTCATATTTGTTTTTTTTAACGTGGACATTTATGCATAGAAAATCAGGTTTGTTTTTAATTTATCTTTACTGAGATTGTCAGCGGTGAACAGTTTTTACTCATCGTAGTAAAAAGGAAATTCTTTAAAAAAGTCAATTTTGATATTTAGACGTACAATTTTCATTTGATCGGAATGACTTGCCCTGCCAACCGAGGCTGTCAAATAATCATTCGAATAATTCAAAACTACGAGGCCGGGTTTGTTAAAAGGAGGTGTTTTTCGTCAGTTTGAGGGTGAAAATCTGTTGACTTGAAAAATTTCTTAGAATATTTTGACTTTTCATGCCACATTGTAAGTAAAATCGGCTACTGAGAATGTATAACGCCAAGAAAAAATCTGAGGTTAAAATCAAATGGGGTGGTTTTGTGCTTTGGCTCGTTGTATTTGTTGCCGGCGGGCCAGTGTCCGCGCAGAACAAATCTCCCAAATTTCGGTTCGAACATATTACGGTGGACGATGGTCTGGCGCACAGCGATGCTATGGATGTCGTCCAGGGTAGCCGGGATTTTATCTGGATCGCTACTAATAATGGCGTAGATCGCTTTGATGGCTACGATCTAAAACATTATCAGCTACCTGCAAGCAATCCAACCGGGGTGTCCTCTAACAGGGTGAAGGTCTTGTTTGTTGATCTGAGTGGGATATTGTGGGTCGGCACAGAGAACGCGGGGATATATTATTACAATCGCAGCGCTGATCAGTTCCAAAGGCCAGTGTTCAAAAGGAGCCCCGTATTAGCCGGTCAAATTCGTGACCGGTTGAACCGCGGCAGTGTGAATGCGATGGCTATGGACCAGCAGCATCGTCTTTGGATTGCGACTTTGAATCATGGCGTGTTTTGTCTTACGCCGGATGCAAATGCCGTTATTTCCAGTGTGAATAGTGTGGTACTCGGCAGTCCATACGGAGCCGCCTCTGTGCTGGTGACCGAGGCCCAGCAGATTTGGATAGGAACGCTTCAATATGGGCTCTGGACGGTTGATTCTGACTCAAAAGCGGAAAAGGGTATTTACCGGGCCTCTAAGAATAATACAGTTTCGGAAACTGAAATTCATGTGATACAGCACGGGCAAAAAGGAAATATATGGATCGCCTCTGATAACTTCGTTTACCGGCTGACACCAAACCCGGGGAAGGCCACCTTTAAAGCCGAAAAACTACCTGAGTTTTTCTATGAGATGCAATGCCTCTATCAGGATTCATTTGGCAGGTTATGGATCGGAACAAATTTTGGATTGTATCTGATTGAAAACCCGGAAACTTACCTTAAAGATCCGCCTTCGCAAACGATACATCATTATTCTCCTCAGGATTCCGACCCCACAAGCATTAATTCGGGGCGTATTCATCAAATTATGGAGGATACCTTCGGGAATCTATGGCTAGCCGCGTCTGCGGGAGGAATTAACAGGATACGTCTTGAATCCAAAGGTTTTTACCACCTAAGCCGTCAGGTCTCACAAAAGCCCACGCTTACCAACAACTTTGTGAATGCGGTGGCGCGAGACAATGCCCGAAGCAGGGTATGGATCGGTACAAGGAATGGTTACTCGGTTTATGATGAAGCGTCAGGTAGCTATGAAAACTTTCTTAGCCTTTCGGCCAGAGGAAATGCCACAGGAAACGATGTATCTGCTTTCTGCCTGGCTGGTGATAAGATGTGGGTTGGGACCCGTTATAAAGGGTTGTACCTGGCTGCGGCGGATAAATTGGATCCCCCGGTTTTGCTCGCAGAGCTTCCTGGACTTGTTCCCTGGAATTACTTAAGTATCGAAAGCATCGTCGCTGACGGCAAGGGCCGGGTATGGGTAGGTACTTTCGGGGCAGGAATGAGTCTTTTCACTGATGAAGGTAAGTACATAAAAACTTACAATAGATCTAACAGCCCTTTACCTACTGATGATATAAGTTTTCTTTTGGTTGATCCGTCTCAAGATGTAATCTGGGTCAGTACCCGTGATCAGGGGGTATTGAAACTGCGGGAAAATAAGGGCGTTCTGCAATTGCTCAGGCAGTTTAAGCATGATCCTGAGAATGAAAATAGTTTGAAAGTTAATTTCGCATGGCCATTGCTACGGGACAAAGACGGTAGTATCTGGATCGGTACCATTGGAGGCGGCCTTCATAAATTGTCTCTAAAAAACGGAAAGGAAAAGATTGACAGGTTTCAGAATCTGTTGGCCGACAACGATATCGAAAGCATGCTCGAAGATGGGCATGGAAATCTGTGGCTGGCAGGTACGGGGCTGAAAAAATTTTCGCCTAAAACCGGTGTAGTGGTGCAGTATGATGTCAGTGATGGTCTCCAGAGTAATTCGTTCAAGGTCGGGGCAGCTTTTAAGGCGTCTACCGGCACGATGTATTTTGGCGGGACAAATGGACTCACCTGGTTTAAACCTGAAGAGATACGGCCAAATCCGCTACCGCCTTTGGTAAGAATTACGGGGCTTCGGGTACTGAATAAAAATCCGGAGCAAACCTACGGACAGGCGGGAAGTTCAATGGTGACAAGGTCTTTTTCGGAGGTTGAGGGTGTAACGATCACTGCGGAGGAAAACGACTTCTTATTTGAATTTGTGGGTCTTAACTATGTCAACCCGCACAAGCAGTCCTATGCTGTGATGATGGAAGGGTATAGTAAGAGCTGGATCCAGCTGCCAGCTGAGCAGCGTTCTGCAAGCTTTGCGAATCTGCCTGCTGGAGAGTATGTTTTCAAAGTAAAGGCTAACAATGGAGAAGGCGTCTGGTCTGCGGTGCCTGCTTCGGTGCATGTGAAGGTGCTGCCACCCTGGTGGCGCACCTGGTGGGCATACCTGGCCTATTCAATCATATGTACGGCGCTTCTTGTATGGTATAAAAGGCTTACCACAAGTCGGTTGAGGCTGGAAAATAAGCTGGCGCTTGAAAAACTGAAAAGCGATAACGAGCGTCAAATGGCAGAAATGAAGGCCACCTTTTTCACGGGGGTATCACACGAGTTCCGCACCCCGCTCACGCTGATTCTGGGCCCTATGGAGGAATTCGTCAATACACTGGCAGGGTCGGAAGCCATGCGGGAAAAAGCATTGATGATGCACATGCAAACGCGTAAGCTTCTGAATCTGGTCAATCAGCTTCTTAGTTTTCGTAAAGTCGAGTCAGGGACTATGCAGCTTTCTGCGGCCCGGCAGGATATCACTATGCTGATCAAAGAAATCTTTTCAATTTTCAAGATCAAAGCCGATGAGCTTGATCTTTGTTACGATCTTGATCTACCAGCGGTTGAAGTGCCAGTTTATTTTGACACTGAAAAACTCGAAGTGGTCATTACCAACCTTTTATCTAACGCATTCAAATACAGCAAGCCGGGTGGAAAGGTTAGTTTAACCGTAAAAATTATCGGATCTGCAGAAGACAATGCGGTGTGGGAGAACAAGACGTTGGCTAATCACTATCTTGAAATTTCAGTGTCTGATACGGGCAGGGGTATTGATGAAAAGGAAAGGGAAAGAATTTTTGACCCTTATTTTCAAGCTTCAAATGCTACTTCGGCTATTACAGGCTCGGGCATAGGGCTTGCGTTGGTGAAAGAGTTTGTCAAAAGACATTCAGGCGATATCCTTGTAAGAAGTGCGCTTGGAGCCGGGTCAACTTTTGTTGTTCTGCTACCGTTCGGGAAAGAACATCTTCGGCAGGATGAGCTTGCTGCTGACATTGCTTTTCCACAACTTGATCAAGCGCAAACCATGTCGGTTTTGCCTTTTTCCAAACAGAAAAACGCAAAAAATGGAACGGACAAAATTCTGATTGTTGAAGACAATACCGATTTAAGACTCTATTTGTTTAGCTTATTCGAAGATAGTTATGAGGTTTTTCTATCTTCTGATGGTGCTCAGGGCTGGGCGAAAGCAATTGAAATTTTGCCTGATCTGATCATCAGTGATGTGAGTATGCCCAAGATGAATGGCCTGGATTTGAGTAAAAAAATTAAACAGAACCTGAAGACTACACATATTCCTGTGATTTTACTCACTGCCCGTGCAGCCGCTGTGCAGGAATTGGAGGGGCTGGAAACGGGAGCCGACGACTACATCGTAAAGCCTTTCAACGAAGATATTTTGAAAGCGAAGATCAACACGCTGCTTCGGAACAGGAGCAGGCTTCAGGAATATTATCAGCGGCAGATTCTTTTACAACCCACCGAGATCGTCATTCCTGATGAAGACAAGCTCTTTCTGGAAAAGGCAATGGAAATTGTGGAAACAAATCTTACAGATAGCAATTTTAGCGTGCAATCGCTTGTAACTAGCATGCACATGAGTCAGTCCGTATTCTATCGCCGGATCAAAAGCATTACCGGGCAGACGGTCATAGAATTTATAAAAGATGTTCGTTTAAAACGGGCGGCACAATTGCTCACAAATCAGCACGCACGCGTTTCAGAAGTTGCGTTTATGGTGGGAATCGAAGATCCAAAGAACTTTCGTGTGTCCTTTCAAAAACGGTACGGCATGTCGCCCTCGCAATATGCCAGTGAAAACAGGCAACCCAAGGAAACAGCAGCAGAACCTGAGGGCTGAGTGCACATTTAGAAATTGATAAGATTTGACCCGTTTTTTGACGAATAACACCTCTTTTAGGTTTTGATCTGTGCATAGTTTCGCACAATTAAAACTTCAATCAGAAATCGTTAATCATGCAAAAATTTGTCTTTCTACTGATTACTAGCTTTTTACACACCGCGGTCTGTCCTGCATCTGCCTGGCAGGGTTTATCTGAGAAGGGGCAGGATAGTACTGCGGTCTTTAGGCCAGGTGGAGTCTGGAAGGACGACAATGGCCATGTTATCAATGCACATGGCGGTGGGCTGCTTTATCATAAAGATACCTACTATTGGTATGGAGAGCTTCGCGGTGAGACCGAATCGAAAGGGGTGAATGTATATTCTTCGAAAGACCTTTATCATTGGAAGTACCAGGGGTTAGCCCTGCAAACAAGCTCAGATCCAAAGAGTGACATCGTTAGCGGCTGCATCATTGAGCGTCCGAAGGTGATATTTAACGAAAAGACTAAAAAATATGTCATGTGGTTTCATCTGGAAATGAAGGGGCAGGGATATGACGCCGCCAGAGCTGCTGTTGCAGTAAGTGATAAGCCGACAGGTCCATTTACCTTGGTGAAAAGTTTCAGGCCAAACGGGAACATGTCCAGAGATATGGGGCTTTTCGTCGATTTAGACCAAACCGCCTACCATATATATTCGGCGAAAGATAACTATGATCTGAGACTTTCCAGGCTAACAGAAGATTATCTTTCGCCCACTGTCAAAGATAGCCTTTTGTTCAGTAAGCACCGGGAGGCACCTGCTTTGTTTAGAAGAGGAGACCAGTATTTTCTTATCACAAGTGGTTGCACGGGATGGGCTCCCAACCGCGCCAGCATCCATGTTTCGAAGTCACTGTTTGGACCCTGGGAAATGATCGGTGATCCTATGGTCGGTCCTAAATCCGAACTTACATTTGAGGGGCAGTCTACCTACATATTGCCGGTACAGGGGAAAAAGGATGCTTTTATTTTCATGGCCGATATATGGAAGCCAAAAGATCTAAAAGATAGCCGCTATATCTGGCTCCCGATTGGATTTAAAGACAACAAGCCAGTGATTGAATGGAAAGATCAGTGGGATCTGTCGGTGTTTGAAGATTAGCTATATGATGTGTGCACTTCATGAGTACTTTCTTGATCTTAAATATTCACCTTTTCCAAGCTTTGTAATTTTTTACCAACCCTGTCAAGTTTAGTTTCTAAAATTGAAAAGCGCAACTATTGATGAAAAGACCCGAAAGTCTCCCATTTTTATGTCTCATTTCCTTCACTGCCATACCCTTACTTCTACGATTACTTACAAATTTAACGATTTGGTATATAAAAACTTTGCGTGGCGCAGCACTCATTCATAAACCACAAAAATGTGACTGAAAATCTGATGTTTAGCAAATTCTTTGACATTACTTTGTGTAAAAATCCCGTCTGACCCGTGAACCGATTACTTATGCTCATTTATTCCTTAATTTTATTCAAGGCTCCCAAGAGTTCAAAAGGCAATTCATAAATATCGGGTTCACCCTCGGCATAGTTTCTCATCAATATAATACCATAATTGTTCTCTTTGGCAAAAGCAAAATTAACCGTATAACCACCAACAGCCGCTACGTGATTAATACATCCGCCTGATCTTTATGAAGTCGGGAGGTCTAAGAACGACCAATGTTTATTCCGGTTAGCAGTGGGATGCTCCTAATGGCTGGGCCACCTTGCAATGGATCGCTTACAAATGGCTTAGAAATTATAATTTTGATCAGACGGCAGATCTGTTATCCCTTGAATGGCTTGGCATGATGGAAAAGGAATTCAAACATTCGGGTAAGATGCTCGAAAGTATAACGTATCTGACACCAACCTGATTGCCTGCGGCGGTGAGTATGCCAATCAGGAATGTTTTGGCTGGACCAATGCTGTTTATCTCAACATGAAAAATGAGAAGCGTTGACGTCAGATATTGTAAAATCCGTTTTTTTACCCACGTATTAAAGCATAACATATCCAGGAACAGGATCTCTGCTATGCTTTTTTTTCAATTGCTTTACCGCCAGAGGATAATAGTAAAAAACCAAGTGTTCCGGATACCACAGAGCCTACAAGTATCGAAAATTTAGCATCCGGTAAAAGAAGATCTTCACCCGCAAATGAAAGCAGGGCGATAAAAATAGACATGGTAAAACCAATACCGCCGAGTAGCCCCACTCCCGCAATGTGTCGCCAGTTGGCACCGGTAGGCATATTGGCAATTCCCAGCCTGACCGCCAGAAAGGAGAGCAGCGTAATTCCCACTGGTTTTCCGATGATAAGGCCAAGCATAATGCCCAACCCCAAAGCTGTTGAGAGCCCTTCTATCATGCCTTCTTCAAATGGAATATTTGTGTTGGCTAATGCAAAAATTGGCATGATGATAAAGTTTACCGGTTTGAGAAGCATGTGTTCCAGCCGCTCCAATGGTGATTCGGTAGCATCACCCGTCGCAGGAATGGCAAAGGCGGTCAATACCCCGGCGATTGTTGCGTGCACGCCGGAGTGATGAATGAAGTACCAAATGAAAAGGCCTGGAATCAGGTAAAATGCCAGATTCTTGACGCCGGCTTTGTTAAGTACCAATAAAAAAAGGAAAATGCCTGCTGCATAAAGCAGGTATATGTAACTCAGCTCTGCGGAATAAAAAATAGCGATCACCAGAATCGCCATCAGGTCGTCTACGATCACAACTGCCGTCAGGAAAATTTTCAGCGAAGAAGGAATTTTAGAACCTAACATGGTGATGATCGCAAGCGCAAAAGCGATATCGGTTGCCATCGGAATCCCCCATCCATCGGCAGTTTCCGTGCCCTTATTTAGTAAAAAATAGACCAATGCTGGAAAAACAGCACCACCGACGGCAGCGAGAATGGGTAAGGACGCCTTTTTGAAAGAAGCCAGCTCACCTTCTACAAGTTCTCGCTTAATTTCAAGACCTACAAGCAGGAAGAATATGGCCATTAATCCATCGTTGATCCAAAGGAGGATCGGGTATCGCAGGTGGATACTTTCTGTATTTACACCAATCTCATTTGATAAAAAAGACGCAAAACCAGGGCCGAGCGATGAATTAGAAATGATCAGGGAAATAAAAACACAGGTGAATAAGATTATTCCGCCCAAGGAACCTGATTTGAGAAATTCTTTGAATGGAGCGAAGTTGATATAATTGGACATTTACTTATTTTATTAATTAAATGTAACTATGCCCTTGAACTTTTCAGGTGCAAGTCGGATTGATGGATACCTACGTGAAAACTGACAGTCTTAATTTAAAATGGCTTGATTGTGAAATGAACGACCAACTGCGCTATTAAAAATCTATAAATATTAGTCAGTTCCTGTTTTGGGTAGTATATCGTTGTATTTGGCTATGTAAATTTGTAAAAGCAAAGGGAATCTAATTTCAAGTTTTATAGCAATCAGAAATATTGTCGAATTCTTTTATCAATACGTTCTTAAATCCAAAGTCAGGCTTTGATATTACATTATTTTTAAATTTCAGATTGTGTGGTTTTGCCCACAATCTAAATTGAGATACTGAAAATATTATACCTAAACTGAATCAGTTTTTCTCTTTTACAGGTCTGATGCTGGAAGGCCTTAGATAGAGGTCTCAGCCATCAATGGCGGGCTATCTAATTCTCCTACGTAGTGTCAATAACATATTGTATTTATAAGTTGGCATCTACGCAATATATTAAATCGGCAATTGAATTAAGATTTTCTGCTTCAAGGTCAGGGATCGTAATCTTAAATTCAGTTTCTAATTCCATAATCAGCTCTACTGCGTCAAGCGAATCCAACCCAAGATCCGATCTTAAACTCGTTTCACTGTTAATGGTATCAGATTTAATACTGAATTTTTCAGCTAACAGTTGTTTTATTTTTTCTTCGGTGGTATTCATAAATCTATCACGTTTAACTTTTATCTATTCAATTTAAAATTGAAGGCAAATATTACCTGAGCTTTTTGATACACTGCAAGGATTTGTAAGGGAGAAGCTTGCATACGGGTAGGCAAAACTTCAAGATGATAAGCCGCAGTCATTTCTTATTAATTCCTGATTGCCGAAGTTGGTATCTTCTATTGAAAAATTTTCTGTTTCACTACTGTTATGATCTTCCAAACTTTTTTAATTGTTAAAGTTATTAGGTGTAGCACATCTTTTCCAGTACTCCATTATTACTCTTAATGTAGCAACCAGATCTTCGAAAGAATTTTGCTTCACGAAGAATCCTTGGGAAGAGGTACTATAAGCGTCTATTACAATTCTCTGACTTATTGCAGCAGAGAAAAATAGATATGGAATACACTTTGTGGCTAGCTCTGCGTCATTATACAATTTTTCTCTCAATCCAAATCCATTCAACACAGGCATGTTGATGTCCGATAAAATTAGGAAGGGCAAATCCTCCGTACATCTTAAATAAGCCAATGCGCTTATGCCATCCAAGAAGTATTTTCTTTTATTTTCGTAACCTAATAATTCAAATGCCTGTTCCATAACAAGTTGGTCATTCTCATCGTCCTCAATTACAATAATATTTCCGTTCTTGTTCATCTTCAAGTCTACAATTTATTTAATTCAAAATGAGAAATAATTAGACATTCCCGCGTTTCCACAAAACAGACATTCTGGTAGTTTAACCATTGATTTTAGAAAGTAGATTGTGATATCATTAACTTGTATATATTCATTAAGGATGAAATATTGATGGAATTACAAGGCATGATTTTTGAACCTCATTCGCGCTGTTTTGCGTTCCTTTTATTAGGATAAACGCAATGTAAAATACCAAATTGTTTCATCACCTGCGTTGGAGGAGGTAGCGTTTCCTATCCCAAATATAGCGATCGGTATTTCTGGTCAGTGAATTATCAGGTTAATTTGAGATAATCTAATATTTTTCTAATGTGCTGATAATTAAGACGGTGATTGGTATATGCAATAGTGTCCACAATCCGGGGCCCTATAATGTAGATTTTTCCACAAAGAGTTTTAATGAATCACTTTTAAGTCTGACTTTGTGCCATTGATTGATTCTGCCAAGATCGCGGATCGTTTTCTTTGGATTGCTTGATCCTAATACGACTACTGTAAAAATCCGAGCTTGATTTCGTTCTGTGAAGAAAGTCTGGCGGGTAGCAGAGCAGTAATTAACCTCTGGGAATAGCGGTTTTAATTCACGGTAAGGCGGCTGTCCAAGCACATTTAAATTTGTCAGACTGTCTTCTTTTTGTATGCTTTGGCTCAGCTGGTTTTTTAACTGGTTTATCGGCCTGGTAACGCTCGGTCTGGCCGAGGTCTTTTGACACGTCACTAATAGAAAACCCTTGCTGGACAATCAACCTGACATCATGAAGGCCGTAAATACTTTTTCTTTTGCAAGGCGCTGTTTCTCTGGTTCGTCGATCGTTTTACCTCCGTAAATGAGTCTGATTTGTTTTTTGGCCGGATCCAGCTCATTTTTTAGAAGGAAATCGCCTTCAATATAACTTTCATTTGTAATGAAGCTATTGGCATTCTGAATGAAATTTTCCTTCTGAACCAGCAAGTATCCGTAATAAATGCTGGGAACCGAAGTAAGCAGAGCAATAAAAGACACTCACCGGTTGGCCATTCGTTTCTGATTCTGGTCAGCATAGTTTCGGATCTGATATTTTAAAAGCCTTTACGGTGATCAGCGTGGCACTTCCGATATAAACAGTGTTGATGGTCAAAAGATACAGCGCTCCAAAGAAAAATGGTCAGTTGCCGGTAGAAAGTCCATAACCCGCTGTGCATAATGGCGGCATCAGTGCAGTGGCAATCGCAACACCCGGAATCACACTGCCTTTGTTTTTACTGGAAATTGCTACGATTCATGCAAAACCGCCAATCAACGCAATGATTACGTCATAAACACTAGGTTGTGTCCTGGCAAGAAGTTCGGAATGAGCCTGATATATTGGTGTTACAAAGAAATATAGCGCCGAGGTAAGCAAGCCTGCAATGATTGCAAACAGATAATTCACCAACGCTTTTTTGACTAGCTCGAAGTCGTATGTGGCAATGCTGTACCCCATTCCCAGGATTGGACCCATTAAAGGTGAGATTAACATAGCGCCAATAATGAGGATCTTTGTATATTCTTCCCGCTCAGACGAGATATCAAATCGTCTTAATAGATTGTCAATACCCATTTCAGGATTCGCTTTTAATATTTTTTAGGACAAGAAGTCCGCCTACACCAGCTAAGACGGAGGCCAGCAGTATACCATATTTGGCCTGAACTACCATTTCCGGGTGATCAAATGCAAGGCCGGTGATGAAAAGTGACATAGTAAATCCAACACCCGCGAGCAGGGCCACTCCAGTTATGTGTTTCCAGTTAGCCAGGTAGGGTAGTGACGATAATTTTAAACGTACCATTAACCAGGTGAAAAGCAAGATTCCGATGAATTTGCCTGCCACCAGACCGATAGTTATACCAATACTCACAGGATTCAGCAGCGAAAAAAAGAAATTAGTTCCGATCTCCATTCCAGCATTGGCCAAAGCGAACAGGGGCATAATCACAAATGCTACCCAGGGATGCAGGGCGTACTCGATTTTTTGAAGTGGTGTTTCTGCATCGGTACTTAGTTTTTTTATTTTCTCAATAGTATTATGCTGCTCAGATGTTGTGAGCGAACCGTTCTGCGGTATTTCTTTTTCGAAATCGGATATGTTTTTTCTGATATTTTTTATGTATTCATTTTCGTCAATCTTTGTGCGGGCCGGAATAGTAAAGGCCACAAGAACACCCGCAATGGTAGCATGGACACCGGAGAAGAGAAACCCTGCCCAAACGGCTATTCCGATAATCAGGTAAAACAGGATACCCCTTATACCCAGCAAATTACCAATAACCAGAATGATGAGTAACGCTGCTGCAATAATCAATGGAATAAAGGCAATATTGGCAGTGTAGAAAAACGCAATCACAAGTACCGCCCCCAGGTCGTCGGCCACGGCAAGAGCAGATAAAAAGACCTTCACAGAACCTGGTATATGCTTTCCAGCCATAGACAGAAGTGCCAGCGCGAATGCGATATCAGTCGCCATCGGGATTCCCCAGCCATGTTCAGATTCCATATTCCGGTTGATCAGAAAATATATTACTGCCGGTATGAGCATCCCACCGAGAGCGGCCATCATGGGGAGAGATGCTTTTTTCAGCGTCGACAATTCCCCTGCCATGAATTCCCTTTTCAATTCAAGCCCTATCACAAAAAAGAAAAGAGCCATCAGTCCGTCATTGATCCAGATGTGAAGCGGCTGACTAAATATCAGATCTGCAAAACCTACAAAAAGCTGGGTTTCCCAAAGATGGTGGTATGTTTCGCCCCATTCGGAATTAACCCACAATATGGCGATCACAACATTGACGAAGAGGATTATACCTCCTGTGAACTCCTGGTGAATAAATCTGCTGACAGGTTTTAAAATTTGATCAATAGGAGATGTTGGCATTAGGGACAGTGTATTTATTAACGTTGTGGAAAAGTAATTCTTCTTCGATGATCAAGGCGGAGGCAATAAAATGAGTTATTTACGTAAAGCGATTTTTTATTAAATTAATTTCTAAGTTAGTTTAACTTATCGCAAAAAGATCCCCGAATGTACTTTTATACATCCGGGGAAAAATCCTTTTTACAACTTTAGTAATTCCGGGCACGTCCGGTAATCGTCGTGAGTGCATTTTTTAATTTATCACTTGCTCCTTTTACGGCGTGAATACCGGAATCAGCTTCATTGGTAACCGCAATAGGTTGTTTGCCTTCCAAACGCGCTTCAATTACGCAGCGTATGTCATTTATTCCTTCCTTATGTCCGTTTTCATCAGATAGGTGAACTTCAAGACGGGTAATCTGACTACTGAAACGGCTTAAATCCTGGGTCAGAAATTCTATAAGCGGTGTGCTGTTTTGCTCGCTTCCTTTTATATTTTTATCGGTATTAAATTGAATTGTCATGATTCTGTTTTTAATTAATTTTTTAAAAATTCTTCGTGATAACGGTCAAACTGGATTAATGGAAATGCATCAATAACGATAGATTGCACCAATGCCTGATTGGGCAGTCATTTTTTTAGCAGGTATGACAATTACTTTTCCGCCAAATTTTACAACGATTTCTGCAAGATCATCCAGTAAGTCATCTGTGTCCGGATTGGAAAGATCACTAATTTCCACCTGCCCATTGACCTCATCAATTATCTGTCCGGCCACCATTTTATCAGCTTCGACCAGAAGCGTTGCAACTCTGCCCGAAGTCGCTGCCGCAGTGACATCTTCGATCAGATCACTTCCTTTTTGGTCAGCTATCGCCTGGGAAAGTTTACCTACCCAGTCATTAATTTTTTTGTCATATTCCGGCTCTATTACCTGCCATGCCCTTTGTCCAAGTTCCTGCTCAGACAACGCACCAGGATTTATACTGATGCCTTCGCTGACCAAAAACGGGTTTTTGTTAACGCTTTGAAAAAGCGCATGATGCTCGGGCAATGCAGCCAGAACTAACGGTAATTCGGTTTTCTTAGAGAAGTTTTCATAAACAGTACCAGCAGTATATCTGAAAAACCGTTCAGCATCAATGTCAGTCTCATCTTTTTTAGAGCCATGTCCGTGATGCATATTGCCACTTTCGCCGCCAACGCCTCCATAGGAAGCAACTGTGGTGTGCTTGTCGGTAAGTTCATCTCCCAGAGCTTCCTTAATCGTATTTGCGACGTGGTCACCAATTTTTACCTCAGAAATAGAATGTCTGTTTCCTTCAAAAAGACGGAATTCGTGCAGATTGAGGCTAAGTATCTGGAATCGGTCCTGACTTTGAAGATATTTCCGAAGTGGTTTGGTGTGAAAACTGTTGGCGGCGACTGCCAATTCATTTGTCGGAACTGGAAGCGATACGATTTCAAATATATCTTTTGAGCTAAAGACGGATAATCCGTCCAATGTGTGGTTCCAGATATCCTGATCAGAGGTAATTTGACGTAGTGGTTCAAGATGAAGTTTTACCTCAGATGCCGTGTATTTCTGTAAAAGCGATTCTTCAAGTTGCTTCAACAAATTTTGATACC
This sequence comes from Dyadobacter sp. HNCC25DJ186, assembly GCF_056895235.1. Taxonomy (NCBI): domain Bacteria; kingdom Pseudomonadati; phylum Bacteroidota; class Cytophagia; order Cytophagales; family Spirosomataceae; genus Dyadobacter; species Dyadobacter sp. HNCC25DJ186. Next base: position 90,092 of record NZ_JBXHAS010000014.1, on the reverse strand, counting down.
GAATCGGGTTTTGTGCATTATCAGGATGGCTCCTGTGGGTGGGCATATATATCGACAGGCAAGGACCAGACTCGGCAGACGTGATTTTATCAATTAGCGCAGTGGTAGGTAGATTCATAATTTTTACAATTTAGTATTAAACTTTTTTAATGCCAGACCTGTAATAATTATACCAAAGTTTCTTTCAAAATTCTTTCCCGGAATTTCCAAAACCTCCCAAGGAGTAAAATTCTTACTCGGATTTTCTGTAAAATTGCTTGCTACTATTACTAAATTAATAAACCAAACTTATAATCTTTTGCTTTGGGAAGAATAGCACAATCGATTGTAGCGGGCGATGAAAACTTGCAGGAATTACTTGTGATGCACTGCTCTTTAATAATAGAAAAGAGATATAGCCAAAGGGCAGAAGCAGGTAAGATTTACAACACTGTCGGTAAGATTCTTTTCAAAAGCAGGTATTTGGTTTGCTATAATCTGTGTATAATGCCTCCTTTTGGATACAGTCCCGATGTCAACGCCTATTGGAACCATATTCCGGACAGGTTTATTTACTCCGGTCACATGTCACGTTCGCCGTCCACAAAAGTACTTTTGAAACTAACCGATAATCTTCTAATAACAGTAATTCAAAAAACAATTAATATCACCTTCGAAAAGTCCCTAGAAAGAGTCAGTTCGCGGATTGCCGTACGGAATAGAATGGAAATGGTAAGGAGCTCTATCATAACTTCAACTCCATCATTTAAAGAATGTTTTCGTACACGCAACATGGTGAGTTAATATGATAATTATTAAATTCGTTTTTCTAATTCGATTGCATATGAGTAATCAAGGCGAATTGAGCGATATAGAACTTTATGAATTGGTGAAATCCGGAGACGATAATGCATTCACAATGCTTTATCGTCGTCATTGGAAAAGTATGTTTAACAGCGCATACAAAAGACTACTTTGCCGAGATCAGTCGCAGGATATTGTGCAAAACATTTTTATTAATTTATGGGAGCGGCGCAGTTCGCTCGAAATTACGAACCTGCAAGCATACCTTCATACCGCAGTGCGTTTTCAGGTATTCAGATTTACGTCGCGACAAGCGGAGCATTCGCAGCTCCTGCAAAGCTTTGAGTCGACACTGGCTGCAATTGGCAGGGCGGACGATAATTTACTAGAAGATGAGGTGCTGGCATTAAATTCCCTGTGGATCAAAGCACTGCCTGAAAAGCGGCGTCAAATTTTTCTTCTTCATTGTTTTGATGGCCGGTCAACCGCCGAAATTGCGAACGAGCTTAATATTTCTCAAAAAACAGTCCAAAACCAGATAAATACCGCTTCTGTTGAACTTCGCAGTAATTTTGATAAAATTCTGTGTCCGGGCCTGGTTTCCTTCTCGATTTTCTTCTATTAACAGGTGCTGCAACGATTTGTTTGGGCAACTTTAAAAATAATAATAAAAAAACCTGTTTTCGTTTGGGAGATGATACGGTGCTTTTGTACATGTATTCAATGAGGGAATAATCTAGCCCTGGTCTCAATGAAAAGAAAATTCAAAGAAAAGCGTGAGTTTCTGAAAATTGTCCGGAAATACCAGGAAGGCACTGCCAGCCAGGAAGAACGGGCTTTCCTGGAAGAGTTATATGCGTATCAAAATAAAGAGCCTGATATATTAGATCAATTTTCCGATCTGGAAAAGGCAGCGCTCGAAGAAGAAATGGAGCATTATATTCTCCGGAAAACAATGAATATGCGAAAACGTCCGTTCGGGAGCCTGTCAACATCTTCGTGGCAGAGGTTCGCCACAGCGGCGTCGGTCTTATTCTGCATCATAGCAGGTATGCTGTACTTTAATAAGAGGTCTGCTCCCTTCATACAGGTCGGTTCAACAATACCCAAAGATTTCGCGCCTGGAAAACAGCGCGCGATATTGACGCTCGCAAATGGCGCAGAAGTTACGCTTGACAGTGCCAAAAACGGACATATCGCGACACAGGGAAATTCGAATATCAGCAAAAATGGGAATGGAAAAATTGCCTATCAGGTGTCAGGTGATCCTGTTGGCTCGATAGGATTAAACACCATTACGACACCCGCAGGCGGGCAATATACCGTCGTGCTCCCCTACGGTAGCCAGGTTTGGCTTAATGCGCGCTCCTCCATCACTTTCCCTACTGCTTTTGCCGAATCCGAAAGAAAAATTACTTTGAAAGGGGAATGCTATTTTGAGATCAAAAAAGACAAGTCCCGACCCTTCATCGTCAATGTCAACGGTCGGCAGCAGATCGTTGTAACGGGGACTCATTTCAATGTAAAAGCCTATGAAAATGAGCCTGACATACGCACTACTTTATTGGAAGGTGCCGTCAATGTAGCTGCTGCGCATGCACACGCAGGGGAAAACAACCTTCGGCTCGTTCCAGGCGAACAATCAGTATTCAATGCAGAAGGACAATTTCAAAAAAGCCAGGTGGATGTCAATGAAGTAGTGGCCTGGAGATCAGGATTTTTTCAGTATCGCGAAACCGCGCTGACAACAATTATGTGTGATATCGAAAGGTGGTACAATGTGGAGGTGGTTTATGCACAGGGTATTCCGCAAAAGCGGTTTTCGGGGAAGTTGCGGCGAGATTCCAATGCTTCTGGAATTTTGGAAATTCTACGATTAGCCGGGGTCAATTTTCGTATCGAGACGAGTGAGATCCGTGGTATCCAGGGAAAAATTGTTGTATTGCCAACTGATGAATAGTGTCGTTCAATTTTTCACCTAACTGCTCAATTATGATAACATAACTATGTATTTTCAAGCCTGCTGCCCAAGCCGGCGTCGAGGCTTACTGCCCAAGTGTTTTAATTATTCCTAACCCAAACGTTTCTTTAAAATGAATTTTCATTCTCACGGGAAGACTATCCCCGGTGAGTGGACCTACTATGTCCATTTACTGAAAATGCTCAGAACTTGCGCCTCAATTTTAAGACCTACTACGAAGCAACAAGCCATTCGTTTAAAGCTGGTTGCCGTTATGCTTATCGCCTTTTTTATCCGGGTTCAGGCTGGCGGTTTTGCGCAGCCTATTACCGCAGCGCAGAAAAACGCCCCAATCGAGCGTATTTTCGAGGTCATCGAAAAGCAAAGTGGTCATATTTTTTTCTACAATGCAGACGATGTACACGGTTTAAAAGTTAGTATCAAACTTAAAAACGCATCGCTTGAAGAATCGCTACAAAAATGCTTTACCGGTCTTCCGCTTTCGTATAATATTGTAGACAAGACCGTTGTAGTGAGAAGGCGTGCGAAACCAGAGGAGAAAGTTTCGGCGGAACTCATTAGTCATAAGCCAGTCAATCAAATACAAGCCGATATCAGGATCAAGGGAAAGGTGACCGACGACAAAGGGGATGCTCTGCCGGGAGTGAGTATTTTACTTAAAGGATCGAGCGTCGGAACATCCTCAGATAATGAAGGAAACTGGGAGTTATCCATCCCTGAGAGACAGTCGATCCTTGTATTCAGTTTTGTTGGGTTTACCTCCCAGGAAGTGACAGTCGGATCGCAGTCTGTAATTAGGGTATCCCTGTTGCCAGACGTGCGCGGACTGGAAGAGCTTGTAGTGGTCGGATATGGTGCGCAGAAAAAGGTAAATCTTACCGGGGCAATAACCTCAGTCAATTCAGCTGATTTGAACAATCAGTCGGCTTCCAACCTGTCTAATACGCTCGCTGGCCGCGCGCCCGGGGTAAACGTTACCAATACTTCAGGGCTATCTGGAGCCTCCTCGTCGATTCGTATGCGCGGAAGTTTTGGAGACCCGCTTTATGTGATTGATGGTATTGTGCGGGATAAAGAGGCTTTTGATGCACTGGAAGCAAATGAAGTAGATCAGATGAACTTTCTGAAAGATGCTGCGACTGCATCTATTTACGGATCGCGTGCAGGAAATGGGGTTGTTATGGTTACAACTAAAACAGGTGTGGAGCAGAAGCCAACATTTACACTGCAATCTAATTATTCGACCAATAGGCCTACCCAAACACTGCTTTCAGATCTTACAACGGCAGAAGACGAACTGACTTACCAGAACCGCGTGGCCCAATTCAACGGCACACCAATTCCGAATGGTCAGCGTGAATTCGATTATTTTAAAGACAAAAAATATAACGTCAACGACTACATTTGGCAAAATCCTTACAGTCACAGGCATTCACTGAGCGTGAGTGGCGGTGACAAAAAGATCACATATTATTCATTGCTCAGCTACCGTGGCGAGGAGGGGTCATATAAAAGTCTTGAAAACGCCAAGTTCAATTTGCGAACCAACGTCACCGCCAACATTAATGAGGATATCAAGGTTGGATTGAACATCGCCGCCTACCAGCAAAGTATCGACCGATTTTACTGGCCATTTACTGGCGACGATGATTTCGATGTATCCGATTTGTACCGCGTTACGTTCAACTGGCCCAAGTTATATCCATTTTATACCAATGCCGACGGAACACCATCCGATAGTCCGACGGCTTATCCGGTACAAACGCCAATGGGTAGCTGGCAGGCATGGAATGTGATTGATCAGGTGACGGGAAATCGCTATATCAGAACCCGTAACAGAAACCTGAACTCTATTCTCACACTGGATATCAAACTTGATAAATTGATACCTGGCCTTTCTACAAAACTGGTGGGCAATTACATCGCGGAGGATTTCATGCGAAAAAGATACATGACCTTTCAGAAAAACTATGTCTTCAATCAGGCTGATCCAAATGGGAACAGGTTTATCCCTGCCGCGCCTGATGAAAAGAAAATCAATATTTTCACATTTAGCCAGAACCAGCCTTTCCTGAACTATAATATCCAAACCGGATGGAGCTACCAGTTTGACTGGTTTCTGAATTATAACCGTGATTTCGGTAAGCATAGTGTGGGTGGGTTAATGGTGTTTGAACAGGCGCAAAACCAACTGTACTCGGCTCTAGTGCGCAATTAGAAGAGCCACTTACTTCTTACGATCAAGCTTTCGTATATTCCACAGATACTGAGCGCAGAGATGGTAGCGCCTATGAAGAAATGGGTGCCAGACGGTCGTGGATAGGTCGTTTTAACTATAATTACGATAGCCGCTACATTGCAGAATTCTCTTTCCGGTATGACGGAAATACCCTTTTTCCGAAAGGTAACCGCTGGGGTTTTTTCCCTTCTGTGTCTGCTGCGTGGCGGATCTCGGAAGAGCAATTCATGAAAAACGGGACCTCTTTCCTGGATGATCTGAAATTGCGTGTTTCTTATGGTACTACTGGTAATGATTTAGATGTCAATAACAACAGGATCAATCCATTTTCATACAGCTACCGCTACCAGAATGCAGGGAGCTACATTTTCGGCGACAGGCTTTACCAGAGTATTGCGCCGGGAGCAACACCGAATCCGAATCTGACTTGGGCTACCTCTACCACTTATAATATAGGAATGGATTTTGGCTTTTTGAAAAATCGCCTTTACGGAACGCTAGATGTGTTTCTTAAGAAGGAAACAGAGATCCTTGGCTCGCGTCTTGTGACTTTGCCTGACAACTACGGACAAAGTTTGGCACCGGAAAACTATGCAGCACGCTCGTGGCGCGGAGGAGAATTCTTCGCGGAATGGCGCGATAAGGCTTTTGACAGTAAGGTTAATTATTCGATCAATGCAAATATTGGTTATTCCAAAGACCGGTGGGATATCATCGACGAGTCAGCCGCATTTCAACCGGGCGGAAACCGCAGCTTCCAGAGCCGGGTCGGCCAACCAGACAATCGGATCATCGGATTGCGGACGCTAGGAATGGTACGTACGCAGGATCAGCTCGACGAATTGCTTGGTACCGGGTTGAAGCAATACGGCCGTAATCCGTATCTGGGAGGGTTATATTTTGAGGATGTGCGAGGAGATGGTTACTCGTCTGGTCCGGACGGAAAGATCGATGGAAACGATATACAAGTGCTTTCGACCAATGCAACGCCGCGGATCAACTTTGGTTTTGGTATCAATGTGTCCTATAAAGGTCTTGCAATTAACTCCCATTTCCAGGGTGTTGGCGCTTACGACCGCATTATTAGTAACCAAGAGGGAGCGGGAATGCGACAGCACGGTGGAACTGTGCGGCCCTATTATCCGATCTGGGCGGACGACGTTTGGACACCGGAAAATCCAGATGCCAAATATCCCAGACCCATCGGACAGAATTGGTACGAGTCGGGTACGGAATCGCAGTCTTTCTGGATTCGGAACGGCTCATATCTGAGGTTGAAAAACCTGAACATCGCCTACAACATTCCAAAGAAGTTTACTTCTATATTCAGATTGGGCAGCTTGCAGGTTTTCGCGAATGGTACCAACCTTTTCGCCTTCTCGAAAGTGAAGGAGTTTCACGATCCGGAACAGAAGAACTACGATTCGTTTCCGATCATGAAAACTTTTACAGTTGGTTTGGATCTTAAATTTTAAGTTATAAAAGACATGAAAAAAATATATTCTGTAATCTTTTGCATTTCCATATTCTGCACCTCTTGTAACAATATTCTGGATGTGGAGGACATTAGCAACTACAATCCGGAACTGGTATGGAACGATGCTAATTTGGCCAATGCGTACATGGCGAACTTATATCCGATGTTTGGAAACTGGAACCCGGGCGCAGATGCTTTCAGTCAGCAAATCGCAGGTATCAACTTCTACTCGGACCGTATCACGATCACAAACGGAGAGTTCAAGCTCTGGAATTACGCCAGGATCAGGCTGATCAATCAGGCGATTGTCGATGTGAACGGCGGGAATTTGCCGGGTGCTGTGAAAACTAATATCACGGCGCAGGCACTGTTTATGCGGGCTTTCACGTATTTCGAAATGGTAAAGTACCATGGCGGCGTTCCTTATCTCACCGAACCGCAAGACCGTTATGTGGACGATCTGAATGTGCCCCGTAATTCAAGCGCCGAGTGTTTCGACCTGATCATAAAGGACCTTGACCAGGCGATTGCTGGTCTACCCGCAAGAATTGCAAGTACTTCAGCTGATTTTGGTAAGATAGATGGAGCATTTGCACTTGCGTTCAAAGCGAAAGTACTACTTTGGAAGGCATCCCCGCAATTTAATCCGACCAAACCTTTCAATAATGCCTACTGGACCGAAGCATATCAGGTCAATAAAAAAGCGTATGACGATTTGAAGGGGTTGGGTTATGCACTTGTCGAGGATTATTCCAATATCGCCTTGTCGGAACGTGGAAAGGAATCAATTTTTACGGTTGTGAATTCTTATCCAAATAAGGTTGCCACCTGGGACCATGGAGTACGTCCTGGTTCTGAAAGCCGGGGGCCGGCATCAGCAACGCCTACGTGGGAGTTTTTGAAAGAATATCCAATGAAGGATGGAAAAATGTTCAATGATCCTACGGGGAAGTATTTCAAGTCTGATGAAGTACTGCTTCAGAACTACTGGAAAGACCGCGACCCGCGTTTTGAAAAGTCGATCGTATGGAACGGCAAAATGTATGAAGTGTCTGGTAAGGCTGGTAAGAGGCAGTATACTGCACTTGGAATCGCGCACGAGCTTGACGATTTTGGTATAAATCCGAAAGCGGGAGTGAACTCCACAAATTTGGATCGGTATACCGGATTTTTTATACTGAAAAACAGCTTGCTGAACCTGGCACAAGCAGAGGTACAGCAGTATGATTTGGATTATGTGGCGATGCGTTTTGCAGAAGTTATGCTTAACTATGCTGAAACTGCCAACGAAACCGGAAAGATCGCAGAAGCAATGGATATCCTGAGACAGATCAGAAAGCGCGCAGGCATCGAAGCCGGAACAAATGGAAATTACGGCATCACTGCTACTACTACGGCCGAAATGCGTGAAGCGATCCTTGCCGAGCGAAATATTGAGCTGGCCTTTGAAGGACACAGGTTCTGGGATCTGAGAAGGTTGCGCATGCTTGACCGCCTGGACGGAACAACCAAGCACGGCGTAGAAGCGATAGCTATTACAGCAAACGGACAGGATATGCCGATCGGGGAAGCCAGAGACAAAGCTAACAAATACGAGTTACAGGAATCGAACTTTCGGTATAGTATCCTGGAAGTACCACGTTCAGGTGTAAAGGTGAATGTGGTACCCGATACATATTACTTCTTCCCAATACAGCGTGACATTCTGGACAGGAACAAAAACCTGGAACAGAACAAAGGCTGGGGTGGCACTTTTGATCCAACTTTGCCTTAAAAGTTAATAGAAGTTAAACGACAAAAAGAGGTTGTCTTATATGTTGAAAAACAAGTCCAGGATTAAATTCTAAGCTTATTAATCAGATTTTTGTAATAGGTTGTTAATCTCCCGTTGAAATGTGGTAACCTGAAAAGTTAACTCATTTTAACGGGGCCTCTTAAATTCTATAAAACGACACTTGCCCTAGTGATTATCATCTTTTGAAGAGTCCCGATCTCTTTTTTATATTAAATAAATGCGGGACGAGAACCGAAATATTGAACAGCCTACTTGATTGTGTCACAGACAAGCTCACGCGTTTACCCGCATACGCTTTATTAAAATATGTCTCATTTCAGACCGTTCTTGTGCACAAAAAAATCGACTGTTATGAGTCAGACTTTTAGAATGAAGTTTATCGGTCTGATAATCCTTCTACTCAGGACAATGCTTAACTGTCCGGCAAGCCAAAGGGAAAACTAAATAGAAAATAAACTCCTTGTTTTCAAAAAGTATCCCAATTTACTAAAGGATAATGATGACTAGACAGACACTGCCAACATAAAGCTAATGGCGACAATAAGAAGCGGCAGGAATTTTGCAAAAAAGTCTATTGACGTTAACTTGTAGATAATAGCAAAAAAGATTCGTATTAAAGACAAAAAGGCATATCAATCAAATAAGGTGGTTTTGAGTGAAAGGTAGAGACAACTTCAATATCAAGGAATCAGCTTTTTGACAACCTCATTCAGATAAAATTACAGCTTAAACATCAGTTGCACATTAAGGCTCAGTTGATAAGCTCGAGTTTTATAATCCGTGGTGGGAATTGTATAACTATAGGTTCGCTGAGCAACGAGCGATAGGGTAGTGTTAAAATGGTAAATTGCTCCTGCCCCTACAATGAGCGATATCCTTGAAGTAGTATTGTCAACGGATTTTAATATGACCGTTCCAAAGTCAGGAATACACATTGTCCGTATCATAACTTTTACCACGCTTATACCGACAATAAGCAGTTCTGCCGCCGGCCTCGTGATATCAAATAACGAACACAAGTAGGTCATTTTGTGCTTCTTAACAAGCGGTGATACTAAGTTATAGACATCTCTTGATCGGACGAACTCAGAAGAACCAATGCCTTTTTTAGAATTTCACGGTCAGTTTTAAGCCACTCAATCTCCGCCCTCAATTTCGCATTCTCAGCAACCAATTTAGAGCTACCTTCGGACTCGTTACTTTTGGCCTTTCTCTTCATTTCAGATAAGGTTTTCCAACGATACATCTGCCGCGACGGCGGACCGTTTTTCAGCAATTCCAAATGTCTCTGAAATCTCACTAACTTTTTTGCCAGAAATCAGGCTCGTAACAACGACGCTCCTTTGTATAGTACATCAGGCGGGCTATATATTAATTTTAATCAGGTATTATACTCGTGAAATATAACTTGCATCTGTTGGAGAGGAAATTTTAATTTCAATTATTGACCAGAATTCTATTAAATAAGTAAGTTGGATACAGGGTAAATCAGTGATCTTTCCGTCTTGTTTTTGCAATATAATTTGTTTGTATATAACAATTATATCCAGCTTTTATCAAAGAAATAATTACTTGTCAATCAATTATTTTCTATCAAATTAAATGATTTCAGATCGATGAAAAAACAATACAAAAAATTGGTTAGAACAGGTTTGCAGCTGGTAGTATTTTTGTCTTCCTTTCACGTTCTCAAGGCCCAGCGGATTAATCAGCCGACACTTGGCCAACGCTCAGTAAAAACTTTGACACAAAGTGGATTAAATTTCAAAGACCTTAACAAAAATGGTAAACTTGACCGATATGAAGACTGGCGTCTGCCTGTTGAAACCCGCGTTCAGGACCTTCTTGTCCAGATGAGCCTGGAGGAGAAAATAGGTTTTATGCTCATCAGCACCACGCGAATGGGTGGCGATAATGCATTTCAACAAAACGCACCCAAGCGCGAAATTACTAGTGCCTTTAACGAAGAAGACTTAGTTCAACCTAACAATATATTTACCCGAAAGCCTCTGACTATTCCCATCATGTCATCTGCAGGAACTACCAAAGGGGTGAACCAATATCACCTTCGCCACTTTATTTTACGAGCTAATCCGCCAGCCGCAGTTATTGCCGAATGGGCTAACCGCCTTCAGGAACTTTGCGAAATTTCCAGGTTAGGAATACCAGCGATTGTAGCTTCTAACCCGCGTAACCATATCACAATTGACGCAGCCATTGGTTTAAGTGTGGGTACAACAGCGTTTTCAAAATGGCCGGGCGAATTGGGTATGGCTGCCATGAACGATTTGAAACTTACACGCGAATTTGCCGACATTGCGCGGCGGGAGTGGACGGCCGTCGGGCTGCGTAAGGGATATATGTACATGGCCGACTTGGCGACTGAACCGCGTTGGCAACGTATAGAAGGCACTTTCGGAGAGGATGCCGATCTGGCTTCGGGTATGATTCGCGAGATCATATTGGGTTTTCAGGGAAAGCTGCTTGGCAAAAACTCAGTTGCCATGACGACCAAACATTTTCCCGGAGGTGGCCCTCAGGTTGATGGCCTTGATTCCCATTTTGACTGGGGGAAATTTGCGCATTATCCTGGTGGTAATTTTGAGTATCACCTTAAGCCCTTCAAAGCTGCTATTGCAGCAGGTACTTCTGCCATTATGCCGTACTATTCCGCGCCTAAGGGAAAAGAGTTTGAAGAGGTTGGGTTTTCTTACAATAAAGCAATTATTCAGGATTTGCTGCGAAATAAATTGGGTTTCAAAGGCATCATTAATTCTGATACTGGTCCGATCGAAATGATGCCCTGGGGTGTGGAAAATCTTACACTTCACCAAAGATATCAAAAGGCCCTGGATTCCGGGGTTGACCTTTTTTCGGGAACCGCAGATCCAGCGATTTTACTGGAAACTGTGAAACAGGGATTGGTTACAGAAACACGCATCAATGAGTCAGTTGCCAGGTTACTCAAAGAAAAATTTGAACTTGGTCTTTTCGAAAATCCCTATGTAGATGCCCAAAAGGCGCAGCAGCTGGTTGGCAATGTCGAATTTCAAAAAAAGGCTGATGTAGCCCAGCGCAAGTCGATAGTGTTGTTGCGCAATTCCGCTCAACTCCTCCCATTGAAGTCCAGAACAAAAGTCTATTTTGAAACTTATTATGATAACGGTCGTGCAGCGGGTTCGATTACTGTTCAGAAACCAACGCAATCGGTCAATGACATTGAATTTGTCTCAAGTAAGGAAGATGCTGATGTGGTTTTACTTTGGCTAATTCCAAGCACAGGCGGTTTGTTTGCAGCTGGTAATAAGCCAATCGAGTTAAATTTATCCAAAAATAAAATTGATGTAACGCATGTAAATGAGCTCGTTAAGAGTAAACCAACAGTGATCGCGATCAACTTTTCCAGCCCATGGGTCTTAGATGAGATCGACGGGGGAGATGCAAAAACGCTGCTTGCTACTTTTGGTACAACGGCCGATGCATTGTTAGATGTTATAAGCGGAAACTTTAATCCAACAGGCAAATTGCCATTTACAATTCCTGCGTCTAACCAGACCGTGGTTGATAATAAGTCAGATTTGCCGGGATCCATGGAGCCAAATGGTTACGGACTGTTCAATTTTGGACACGGTCTAAATTATGGTTCGGCAGAACGGTAGCGTTTAATTAAAGTATTTACATTAATGATAACTTATGATTTCAATTGTCCGGCAAATCGTTTAATACAATATGCCGGATTTGACTTTCAACTTTTTAAAAGGTGCTTGCCTTTCCCAGAATTTCCAAATCGCTGCTATCCAAAATGATATTTGGTGCATCAACTAAAACAGCCAGCTGTTCCTTTGAAGTTGCACTTACAATCGGCGCAACTACATTTGGTTGATTAAGCAGCCAGGCCAATGCAATGGTAGCTGGCTTTGTATCATGTTTGGCAGATACCTTGTCCAGCGCTGATAAAATACCTAAACCTTTTTCGTTCAGATATTGATTTGCGCCACCACCACGCGGACTTTTTCCAAGATCATCTGCTGAACGGTATTTTCCTGTCAAAAATCCGGAAGCAAGCGAATAATAGGGAAGGACCGACAAGTTATATTTACCCATTAACGGTGCGTAGGTTGTTTCAAATTCGCTTCTTTCGATCAGGTTATAATGGGGCTGATATACTTCATAGGCAGGAATTCCCTGTTTTTTGGCGTATTCCATAGAAGCGACAAGGTTTTCAACGCTCAAATTAGATGCGCCGATATGCCGTACTTTTCCTTCTTTTACCAGCAGGTGATGTGCTTCCATCGTTTCTTCTACCGGCGTTTTTCCATCATCGATGTGGGTGTAGTACAGATCGATATAATCTGTTTTTAAGCGCAGTAAGGATTCTTCTACTGATTTGATGATAATTTCCCTGCTGATATCCGCTGGTCTTTCATTGTTTTGAAAACCGACTTTGGTGGCGATAACCATGTCCTGGCGGTTTCCCCGCTCTTTCAGCCATTTGCCGATGATCGCTTCGGATTCTCCGCCCTTGTTGCCTGGCACCCAAAAAGAGTAGGTGTCCGCGGTATCTATAAAATTAAAACCTGCTTCTGCGAAGGCATCTAAAATATCAAAAGACTCTTTCTCATTCAATGTCCATCCAAATACATTGCCACCAAAATTAATTGGGGCTACCTGTAACCCTGTTGTTCCTAATGTTACTTTTTTCATTTTTAAATATTTTACTTATTGTTTCAAAATTGCTGTTATTTTGGAAATAATCAGGCATGATCGATTGCTAAATGTTTAAAAATTCAATATAGTTGAACAAATGATTCAATCCGTTAAAAGAACATTCGATATTCTGGAATACATAGCGGCCAACGGGAACACTGTCCGGTTAAACGATATCGCTCAGGCGTTGGGTCTTCAAAAGACAACGGTGCATAATTTCCTGGCCGGTCTCAAAGAATTAGGTTATGTTGAACAGGATGAGTTAACCCCTCGTTACCGGATAACCTCTAAAATTCGCCATCTGGACTTTTCTGATATTCCTTATCAAAAATTACGTGCCGATTTACGGCCAGTGATGGAAAAACTTACCGCCGAAAGCGGGGAAACGTCGTTTATGGCGATACAGATGGGCAGTTATTTTCGGTACGAATGGAAATGCGAACCCAACAGGTCGTTACGGATTTCTCTTGAACTGGGAAAAGAATTTGAGATGAAACACACAGCAATAGGAAAGGTATTTATGGCCTATTCGCCGCATTTATCGAATAGTATTTACAAAGGAGAAAGCGAAATAAAACAGCAGGAAGCCCAAATGCAGGATGTACTCAAAAGGGGTTATGCCATGGACCTGGAAGAATATGAAAAAGAACTGAATTGCATAGCTGTTCCTTATTTTTATAAGGACAGGATTATTTCGGTTATTGGACTGTCAGGTCCGGCACACAGGTTTGGTAAAAGTAAAATGGAGGCGATGGCTGATTTTGTTAAAAGCATGATTTAGGATCGGAACCGTTTTCATTTTGTCTCTTTTTCACAACCTCCCCTGAGTCTATATATTCGTCCAAAATTCCGTTTAACCGCCAGGGCAGGATAGCATTGGATGAGATGATCTTTTTGGTTTTCCTGCCTGATAAGATTGCTAATATATTTTCCACTGAATACCCTTATTCACCCAACATATCGGTAAGGCTGGAGTAAATAAATATTAAGTCTTCATGCAGATAGAAAAGTCCACAAGGAACTTGTCAATTCCGTTATGGATCCTACCTGAATTAAAGTTTTAATGCATCGTTGATATAACGCTGTTCCTGATTTCAGAGTATCAGATAGTGACTAAGTATCATAATCTGGTGATTGTGTACATTCGAATGCAACACCTGTTCAATTTATTCATTTGAATATAATTATTTGTAGAATTTTTATGTTAATATTGTAGAATTACTTAATCTAGTCATAAATATTAAACATTGGAACTTATCGAAACAAATTTTTACCATCACATCCGCGCAGGCTGTCTCATCATTCTTACAGCCGTTTTTGCCCAATCTGTATATGCTCAGGCAATTATAGATCCAGCAGGTGGTGAAGCAACCGGGCCTGGAGGCTCGGTCAGCTATTCAATTGGGCAGGTTGTATATACCTTCAATGTAGCGGCAGAAGGTACGGAAAATCAAGGTGTTCAGCAGCCATTTGAATTCGTCGTGCTACCGGTCCGTCTGGTATACTTTGATGCAAAGGTGGAAAACGGGCTTGTCCAGGTACGCTGGGAAACTGCGGCCGAGGAGAATAGTAATTTCTTTACGGTCGAAAAAAGTAAGAATGGCGTTGCTTTTGAGCAGGCAACAATCGTGAATGCTTCCGGTAATAGTAATTCGCGCAAAATTTATAGCTGGACCGATACTGCTCCCTACGAAGGCGTTAGTTATTACCGCCTCAAGCAGACTGATTATGATAATTCGTATGCCTACTCAAATATGAAATCTGTTAGCCTAAAAGCAAGCGCTGTTCTGGCTGAGATTTATCCGAATCCGGTGAATGAATTTCTTTTCATAAAGGAAGGCAATCCAGGTTTGAACAGGTCCTATCAAATATTTGACATTAATGGGAGGTTGATAGATGCGAAAAACCTCTCGGCTGGCGAAAGAAAAATCGATATGTCCCACCTTTCTTCCAACCTGTATCTGATTCAATATAATAAAGACAACGAAGTAAAAAAATTTAAAATCATAAAAAATTAAAACTATGTCATCACTACTACAAAAGGCTGGTGCAGTGTTAGCAATAATACTCTTCGTGAGTCTTTCGCTATTCGCTCAGGTACCGGAAAAAATGACCTATCAGGCAGTAATCAGGAACGCCGGGGGAACGCTGGTGATCACTACTACAATTGGTTTGAAAATCAGTATTTTACAGGGAACTGTTTCAGGAACGGCTGTTTATACAGAGACACATGCACCTACAACCAATGCCAACGGCCTTGTGAGTGTGGCAGTCGGAACGGGAACAGGCGCAACAGGCTCATTTTCTGGAATCCATTGGGGGGCGGGTCCATATTTTATCAAAACGGAAATAGATCCTGACGGGGGAGCTGACTACACCGTAATGGGGACGACAGAATTGCTGAGTGTTCCTTATGCCCTGTACGCCAAGACATCCGGTAGTGTGGCTGGAACGTATGCCTATATTTACAACGAAGCAGCTCAGGTAGTCCCGATCGAAGCTGATGTTACGTTTAGCAATAATGGCATTGCAACCGGCGAAATTCTCCATACACCAGGCTCCCAAATTATTGTTTTAGGCGGCGCCGGTGTGTATGAGGTGACGTTCAATATCTCTGGCGTAGAGCCTAATCAGTTTGCCCTGTTTCAAAATGGTGCTCCTGTTCCGGGTTCAACATTTGGTTCAGGGGCTGGCACACAATTAAATACTGGAACTGTATTACTTGTTGCTTCTGCCGGAGATATACTGTCGCTAAGAAACCATACGAGCGCTGCGGCAGTCACGCTACAAAACTTGGCAGGTGGAATGCAATTCAACGTAAATGCTTCAATGGTCATAAAAAAACTGGACAACTAGATTTCTGTCATTCTGATACAGGCAATTCCATCCACCCAGGATTTACGCCAAAGCGGGAGTGAAAAGAACGATCGTTAATGCAGCTGCCTTTAACTTTATCCGTTGCTGAAAACAGTCAGGACTTTCATACGATTCTTTAATGAAAACGAGGGATATTGGAACTTGGGGACGATTACAGGATATAAGCAATAAAAAGGTTTTATGGCAAGGCACTGATCCGGTTGGTGCTAATGGGTAAAACAACAGCGGTACTTATGGTATAGTCAATCATGATCTACCATAAAACAGTAAATAACTCTTTAAATAGCAGTCGTCGATAACTCATGGCTGATAATAAGTTTGATTCCTTCAAGTTAGTCGGTGGCACCTTTCTTAGCCAGCAGTTGGGCCACCGAATTTCTATTGAGATCGACCTATTTACGGACGCTCCAGGCGGAGATTGAATTCATCGAACAATGTCTCAGGTAAACTTTTCCTTATGGAGACCATCTAGCAAACGAGATGCCTGTGACAGGAAAATCCAGTACCCTCTGAAATAACCGCGCTAACTCAGTTAGGTGAGTTCTTTTATACTGATGTATATAAAGTGCACTATTAAGAGGTAAACCGGTTATAAAATTCGAAACTTTGGCACTTAAATTCGTATGACAAGATAATTCATACCTATATTTGTCACAGAATCGATGCGCACAGTTATTATCTATATATGGCTTTTTACTACAATCCTGCCGACCTTTAGTCAGTGGGGTACAATCGCCTATTATCAGATTAACAAGGAATATATAACCCGGGTACTTTGCATTAACCGGGAGAAACCGCAGCTGAACTGTAATGGTCGATGCTATCTGGCTAAAAAACTGAAATCGCAACAGGAAAAAAAGGATCAGCAAACCAGCGAGCAGGTTCAAAACATTCCTTCACTTCAGCTTTTTGCTTCTCCGGTTACTTCATTCGCTTTTTTAACAGCGAATTTTTTACAAAATCAGCGGCTTGCCTTCTGCTATCAGCTGGGAACTTATCAAGCGCCGCTTTCCATAGTAATTCCACCACCTTGTTTGTCGTTGGTTTCAACTTTCTGATTGGCTGACCATAGCCTATGACCCATCCGTTTTACGGGTGTTATATCCTTATTTGTATTAAGACATCAATTCGTACCCTTTCAAAAGTGAATAGGGGGTACTTATTATTTTATCATTTCTAATGAAAATCAAGTATCTATTTCTGTTGTTTTTTATTGTAAGTAACTGTTTTAGTTCCTTTGCTCAATCCGAGCCAGGTTCCCTTAATGGCCGTATTGTCAATGTTGAGCAGCAGCCCATTATCGGCGCATCTATCACTTTACAGAACACCAGTCTGGGAACCGTTACGGATTCCAAAGGTCAGTTCAGCCTGACGGGCATCACACCCGGATCTTATATTTTATCTGTTTCAAATGTAGGTTATACTGCTTACAGCCAAAGTCTTCGTATTTCGAAAGGGAAAAACCCTTTTCTTGACCTGCAGCTTTCAGAAAGCAAGCAGGAGTTGGAGGAGGTTGTGGTAAGTACGGCTAAAAACCGCTATCAGGTACTGAATTCCAATGCATCAACCCGGACCAATACCCCGCTTCTCTCCACACCCCAATCCGTGCAGGTCATGTCTTCACAGGTTCTCCGTGACCGCCAGGCATTCACTTTGAATGAGATTGCTGGCTCCTTCACCGGCATGAAGGCCAACAACGGAAACGGTAATTTTCAGATACGCGGCTTCACGGCATATTCGCCCAATGATGCCAGTTTTCTGCTATATAATGGTATTCGCGGGAATCTTTTCCTTTGGAGTCAGCAACCTTTGCTCTATAATATTGAATCGGTAGAGCTTCTCAGAGGTCCCTCGGGTGCGTTGTTTAGTGAAGGTTCTCCGGGTGGCGTGGTTAATTTCGTTACGAAAAAGCCTTTGTCGGAAAAGCGGGCCAGCGTGGATCTTTCATTGGGCAGCTGGGGTTTTGGACGTACGTCGGTGGATTTCACCGGGCCGGTTGGAGGTCAGAAAAAGCTTTTGTACCGGGCGATTGCCGGTTATGACCGATCAGAGAGTTTCCGGGATTATCAGAAAAAACAAAATCTTTTTCTTGCCCCATCGCTAACTTATCTCTTTAACCGAAAGACTTCGTTAAACCTCGAACTGAATTACGCTTATCAAAAGGCGGTTCATCAATACGACAACGGAAGTTTTATATACACCAGACCCGATGGTAGTTTTGATTTTAACTATTATCCTGACAACCTGACGATCCAAAGTCCGACGGATTACGGCAAAACGCACAATGCATCCGCTACATTAACCTTTGACCATCAGATCGGTGACAACCTGAAACTCACGGTCGTGGAGCGGGCAGTGCGTAACAAGCTGGATTTTACCGATCACATACCGGTGGGAAGGATCCGCAATGATAGTATCAGCCGGGGATATCAGGATTGGCTTACCGACAGGTTCAGTCTGCAAACGACTGCATTTGCCACTTACAGCACAAAAACAGGGCCGGTTGGCCACCAGATTATTGTGGGTACAGATTATAACCGCTACGGCTGGACGCAAAATGACTATCAATATAAATCTTCTACCCGCATTTCTATTTTGAATCCGAATTATGCGGGCAGTGTTCCTGAGGCTTCCGTCCCGGCAGACGAATCCGATGACAACAAGCGCATTACCAACCTGATCGGCGGCTATATTCAGGATCAGGTAAGTGTTGGTAAATTAAAAGTGCTGCTATCGCTGCGTTATGACAGTTACAACGGAAAGGAAACGCCATTATCTGACCGCGACAACAAGCAGGGTGACGAGCTGCAGGCTTCGGGATGGATTCCCAGGATCGGCCTGGTGTATTTGCCAATGAAGAATTTATCCGTTTATGGTACTTATCTGAAATCATTCAATCCTCAGACTTCCAATAATGTGCTGGCTGGCGGACCTTTCCCGACCCGGCAGGCAACCCAGTACGAAATGGGTTCGAAAGCTGATCTTTTCAGTAGCCGGTTGTCGGCCACAGTATCATTGTATCAGATCAACTACGCCAACATTCTCACCGCCGCACCCACAGAGGAAAATTCTCACCGGCAGGCAGCGATCGACGGTACGCGTAGCCGTGGAGGTGAGTTTTCTGTAACGGGTAATCTGAATGCGCTTAGCCTGATCGCGGGATATGCATTTAATGAACACGTACTGGTAAGTACGAGCAATTATGGAAAAAAAGGTGACCGTTTTGCCAATGCGCCGAAACATCAGATCAACTTCTGGGGCAAGTACGCGCTTTCAGGAGTGCTTAAAGGGTTTGGTCTGGCCGCAGGGGTGCGTTATGTGAGCGACCAGGTGGGTTTGCTGACCAACCAGAATTTTATCTTTCCGTCTTACACGATTCTGGATGCGGCGCTTTCTTATCAGCGGAACAGATTTCAGGTTCAGCTCAACGCGTATAACCTGACCAATAAACACTATTTCACCGGAAGCCGGTCGGGCGTGACACTGGCCGGATTGGGCGATCCGCTGAATGTGAGGGTAGGGGTTAGCTATCAGCTCTGGTAATTCATATTTGTTAATGATCAGGATATACATGAAAAAATCATCACTCAGCCGAAAGCTTTTCAAGCTGCATAGCTGGCTTGGCTTGTTTACCGGTATATTTTTGATCCTGCTTGGATTGAGCGGCTCCGTTCTGGTTTTCAGAACGGAGCTGGATCATTTTTTCAACCAGGATTTACTCCACGTTTCACATGCACAGACCAGGGTTCCCGATCAGGTCCTGCAAAATTGCTACAATAGAATTATCAGCCGGTATCCGAACCTGGACGGGATTGCGTGGGTCAATCCGGATGCCGGGCCGGATGAAGCTTATAATTTCCGGATCTATTTCAATGACACGCGTCTAATGACCTACGATCTGGGGTTGATTTCATTTGATCCATATACCTTCGCAATTCTCAGAGAGGGGCCGGCGAGCCAGTTTACGCCCAGTTTTATCGAATGGCTTTTTCAGTTTCATTTCAGTTTCCAGCTGGGCATGCCGGGGGCTGCATTGACGGCCATTTTTGGGATCACGATGCTGCTTTCGCTGCTTACCGGGGCGGTGGTGTACCGGAAAATGCTTTGGAAAGTGCTGACCTTGCGCGTAAAGATCAACCGGAAAAACTGGCGGACAATAAGCTCCGATTTGCACCGCATCGTGGGTGTGTGGTCTCTGCTTTTAAACGCAATAATTTTCTTTACCGGTTTCTGGATGAATATGTTTGCATTTAAGGCAAAAACCTGGCAGAATGAGCTGGTACCGACCAAACCCAATATGCACATATCTGTTTCAACTGACCGGATGTATCAGCAGGCGCTGCTCGCTATGCCCGATCTGGAGCCTACCTATGTTTACCTGCCGACACAACCAGGCCGTAAGTTCGAGGTACGAGGTTACACTAAAGGGCAGTTAAAATTATGGGGTATCGGGAATTCCGTAAAGGCGGATCAGAAAACCGGAGACATCGTAAAAATTAGCCGTCTGGCAGACAAACCTTTGGGAGAACGTATCGAAGCGACATTTTTTCCTTTACATGTAGGTAATTTTGGCGGGCTTGCGGTCAAGGTACTTTATGTCATCATTGGGCTCACGCCTGGGTTGCTAACTGTTACGGGCTTTCTTCTATGGTGGAGGCGCAGGCGAAAGCATTTAATTCCTGCACAAAAAGATAGAACCACTATTCAATAATGATAAGGACATTTACTGAATCAGGCAATAATCTGGAACACTGGCTAATTCTACGACACTTTCTTTTGTCTGTTCCGGCAGATCGCGCTTTCCTGTGATGCTCATCAGTTTTTCATTTTTGCCTAAACGCTCAGAATCCTTAATACAAATCAGACTTTCCTTTTTTTCAATCAAGCCTTCTTCTGTAAAATCAGTCAGTGTTCGGCTCACAGTTTCGGAGGCAATTCCGTTCATTGAAGTAAGCTCATTGTCAATTAGTTAGCTTTTTCTTGAGATTAATACATTAGATAAGCAGCTAAATGAGGTAGCTCAGGCAGGTGCTGAGCAATCAGCTGAGCTGCCTGTGGTAGCTAAATTCAGCGAGAAGCACGATCTGATCGTAATTGTCTGCAGCAACGAAATTGACTTTAATCATCTTTCAGAAAAGCTTAACCTGGACAAAGCAAAATGTTACAAGTCTTCCAAGATCGGAACTACAAATGTCGTAGTCCTTGATACAATAATTTCATCTAAACTAATTCCGATAAATTTCGCAATTTTCATATCGAGATTGGCTATCAGTTTCATTGCAATTTTAAACTCCCGAAATTATCTATTTTTGTATCTATTTAAAGAGGAGACCATTTTCATAGTAAACCTAATTATGTGCGTTTCGTTTGCAGTAGCCTTAATGGGAATCAAACTCAGAGAAAAGTGGGTGGAGCTACTATTGGGGGCTATCACTACGATGGCACTTGTGCTCGGATATTTGAATACTTCTCCATCAAGTAAGGTTGACGTAATTAAACCACAAAATAGTCATAATGCTACTTTGGAAGGAGAATTCGGAGCCACTGATCACCCAAATTCGGAAATTGAGGGCAGGTTGTTTCGGCTGGAATTGATCAGTTTAAGTAAATGGTTGACAGTTATTTAGCAGACAGCTAGTAATAGTCTGCTGATGGTCAATCTGCCACGGAATCATATGGTTAACACGTCCGAATTCTCCATCATGGACAAAGAGTTTAACGCACGCAAGCAAAAGGAAAGTCAAGCCGCACCGAGTCAGGCACCTTATAGTTTGAAACTGGTGGACAGTTTGAACACAGCCATCATCGACTTCCGAAGTTTTGAGGAAAACCATCTTTTCTGCGTTTTGCTGATTCGACGTTTTCTTTACTTAAAGACGAAAAAGTGGACAAGCTTATCATTGATTTGAGGTCTAATCTGGGAGGGACTCTGAAATTGGCGATGAATTTTTACAATATTTTGTAAAATCTGACTTCAATCAATACTCGAAAGTGGTTACAAAATATAGCCGTCTGCAAAAAGAAAGGTATCAAAACAATTCAAATACGGATCGCAACAGCAGTGCTTATGAAGTGATGATGAATAAGAAAAATGGCAGTATCGAAGTGGAAGAATATCCACTTATCAAAAGAAGGGAACTTGCCAACCGGTTTGATGGCCAACTGTTTGTACTGACAAGTCCTTTTACCTTTTCCTCTGCTGCTGATTTTACCCAGGCGATTCATCATTATAAACTCGGGAAAGTAGTAGGGCAGGAGACAGGCGGACTGATTGTAAGCTTCGGAGATATCATTACCACGCCCCTGGCGGTAACCAACATGGAACTGACCATATCGCACAATTTATATTATAACATGGGCGCTAAGGAGACCGATTTCAGGGGAGTGACTCCGGATCATCAAGTTGAATTCCGGGACGCTTTAAACTTTGCGCTAAATCTAATGAAACTGAAAAATCATTAGTGGGATCATGCCATCTTATTCGACCTGCCCGCTTTGCATCTCTCTTAAAAATTATATGAGCAACCGTGTAATACCGTATATCTAAGGTCCTCAGATAATCCATAATCACTAACCTATCCACCTTGTCGACGGAATTGATGCCATTATATTTCAGATGAAAAAGGAACCTGCTCAGATAATGTTCGCGCTCCCTTATTGTTGTTGACTTTAATCGCAGCGTGGCCAGGTGATCAACAAATTGCTTAACCAGCTCGCTGATTGCGCCGTCAATTTTGATCTGTTCCCGGGATGTTGCTATGGTACCGGTGTCATAAAATTCACATAGTACACTGACAATTTTCACAAAATTCTTGTCTCTTTTGGAAAGTGTAGCGTAATCGAGCTGGCGAAACCGGTCAAGTAAACATTGCCTGACGGGCTCTCTAAAATATTAACTAAGATCAGATTTAGTGGTTTATTACTTCATTAAGTTATTTCTAAACTGATAACTGGCAGTCTGGTACCAGGTAATGGCCTCCTTTGTCAGTTTCTTATTTGGATGGGTTGCCACGGCCGAGCCATCAGCAAAATTAGGGATGACAGATTCCGCAAGCTGCTGAGGTTTTAAAATAATCAGTGTATCATTTTTAAGGTAACCCAGACTTTGGTAAGTACTGATAAATGCCCTCTCGCGTCCTTTTTCTAGTTTAAAGATATCGTAGCCAAAGAATTTACTTCTATATGAGAAATTTAGTAAACCCAGAATTGTAGGCCCGAGGTCAATCTGGCTCATCAGCCGATCCACCTTCACAGGCTGTATATTCCCAGGTGAATAAATTAAAAGTGGAATTTTGTACTTATTCACAGGTAAGTCAGTTTTGCCGGCACTTGAAGCGCAATGGTCTGCCACAATGATAAACAAGGTATTTTTAAACCATGTTCTTGATTTGGCCTCCCGGATAAATTTGCCAATAGCGTAATCCGTATATTTCACAGCACCTTCCCGGCTGTTATGAGAGGGAATATCAATGCGGCCGTCCGGGTAAGTATAAGGACGATGATTGGATGTTGTCATAATGTGTGCAAAAACTGGTTTGCTTTTTTTTATTGTTTTTTCAATTTCCTGTATTGCCAGAGTAAAAAGATTTTCATCGGCCACACCCCAGATATTTTCGTAGGCAACATCTTTCTTTTTGATTTTCTTCCTGTCAACTACCTTATAATCATTGTTTTCAAAGAAATAGCCCATGTTATCGAAGTAGCCATAGCCACCATAAATAAACTTGGTTTCATACCCTTTTTTCTTAAAAACTCTTCCCATTGAAAACAGGCCCTCGTTGTGGGGCCTTCTTACAATGGACTGGCCCGGTGTGGGAGGTGTGCCAATCGAAAGGGCCTCCAGACCCCGCACCGTGCGTGTACCTGTTGCATAAAGATTTGTAAAAAGAATACTCTGGCCTGCAAGCGTATCCAGATTGGGAGTTATATTTTGTTTGTTTCCGAAAGTTCCCAAAAAGTCAGCACTTAAACTTTCGACACTAATTAGTACCACGTTCAGTTTTTTTTCCGTTCCGGGGTTGATGATTTCTCTTTCAATACTGAAAGGATTGTGATCGATAAAGTGACTCTCGGGTGTTTGGATTTGCTTCCGAATTGATTTAAAAGCATCGGCATCCTGTATTTTCTGGTAAAACTGTGCATAGTCAAGTTCGTTATTTCTATAAGCGGCGAACAGTTCGTAAAGCCCGTTTCCGGCCAGTTCATTTGCATAAGTGTTTTCAGAAAATTGTTTGATTTTATTATCGAAAAGAAAAAACGTCCCAGTTAATATAAACAGATAGACGAGGAGCCAAAGTGATCTATATCGAAAAGGAAGCGCATTTGCACAGGACCTTCTGATTGCAGGGTGAACTAAATAATTTATTGCAGCAGTTAGCAGAACCAGTATTGTTAAAATAATTTCTACCGGGTAAGACTGGCGGATATTTCCGATGACTTCATTTGTATAAATTAGATAGTCAACTGCGATGAAATTAAATCTTGAACTAAACTCGTCCCAAAACAGCCATTCCGAAACAGCGTTGAATAGCAATCCGAATGTGAAAAGTGAAAAAAGGATGTGAAGGAAACCAAGTTGCCAGTTTTTGCGGATTGTATTACCGGGCGTTAACCATACGTAGATCATTAGAGGTAAGACGACGTATAGGGCATTAATTAGATCATACAAAAGTCCTATGCCAAAAATGCTTAGCAAGTTCAGAAAAGTGTAATCGATACTTGCAGCTGATTTCATAAATAAAGCAATCCTTGTGATTGTGGAAAATAAAATTACCAGTATTGCAAGCAAACCGATGAGCCCGAATGAATGGGCCTTGATCGGATAATGGTTGGCGCTTACGATTTTCTCTTTCAGTTTCATGCGGCTAGGGTAAGGATTTTTGAGGACGAGGGATTATTTAATTATTTGACAGGTCAGCTGTTTCGGATCCGGAAATATGCAGATCTTGTAATAAGAATGTATTAACATCTGAAAGGAATGCATTCTTTACCTCTTAAATGGTTTATCCATCACGCCGCTAAATAGCCAGGAAATGAATTCAGATAGCCTTAAGTAAACCTTAAGATCTTCTTAAGATTTAGATTTGATATTTTGTGATGCAAATTCGCGAAGCCTTGGCGCGGTAAATATTTTCTTGAATGTGAAATCACAATTACGACCTGATAATGCCAGATCTACCGTGTCCCTTCATTTGACAATTTGTCCAACCAATTAAGTATCGAAAGCGGTACAGTTCGAATACATATCAAAATAAAAATCCCTTAATACGTTTTGTATTAAGGGATTTTTATTTTGATATTGTAGAGAGGAAGAGATTCGAACTCTCGATACGGTTACCCGCATACACACTTTCCAGGCGTGCTCCTTCAACCACTCGGACACCTCTCTATTGGGTAATGTGGGTGCAAAGATAGTTTTTTTGACTGTATTATCAAATGAAATACTGCTTTGTAACTTCTTATTTTACAATCAGGATTAAGCCTTGCTGATTGTCAATCCATTAGGTGCTAAGTATAATAGAACCGATAGATTCTAATATCAATTTTTAATTTCAGTACCATTTACAGACCTTAAAGACTCATCTCGCCACAAACAGGATTTGACAGCATATCGACACATTTCGAGTGATCACTTTCTTTTCCAAAAACATACATCATTTTTGTGATGGCCGCTTCGGCAGTTATATCTGAGCCGCTGACTACGCCAACCTGTTTCAAATACCGGCTGGTTTGGTAGTGGCCCTGGGAGACGCGGCCTCCGTCACATTGAGATACATTAAAAATGATAATATTCCGGTCAATGGCGTCTGTTATGGCATCGAGAAACCATTGATCGGTCATCGCATTTCCCGCTCCGTAGGTTTCCATAACGATACCTTTTAAACCGCTAATGTTCAAAATCGAATGTACAACTTGCTTATTAATCCCCGGAAATAATTTGAGAAATGCTACGTTCGTATCAAGCTTATCGCAAATTTTGAGGTTTTTGCTTTGGTCATAAGGTTTAATGAATGGGAAATTCCAGTCGATTCTGACGCCAGCATTGGCAAGGTGCGGGTAGTTTTCGGAGTGAAAAGCATTGAAGTCTGAGCTTTCCTGTTTTTTACTGCGATTTCCACGAAGTAATCGCGAATTGAAATAAATACAAACTTCAGATAGAACGGGATGTCCATCGTCAGTGACGGATGCTGCCAGTTCAAGTGCAGTAATGAAATTTTCACGCGCATCCGATCTTGCTACACCAATGGGTAGCTGCGCACCTGTCAGGATTACGGGTTTATTTAAATCTTCTAACAAAAAACTCAATGCAGAAGCAGTATAGGCCATGGTATCTGTTCCATGCAAAATCACAAAGCTATCATACAATGCATACTGATCGCCAATAATTTTCGCCAGTTCAACCCAGATTTCGGGATTCATGTTGGACGAATCAATCGGTTCATTCAGCGTTAAGAATGTGATTTCGAAGTCCAGCCGGCGAATTTCCGGTACCTTTTCAATCACCTGCTCAAAATTGAAGGGCACCAGCTGTTTTCCTTTTGCTTCAAAAACCATCCCTAATGTTCCTCCTGTATAAATTACCAACACAGAAGCGCGTGGTGGCTCAGGAGAAATAGGGTTGATGTGTACTTTATTGTATGCCATTTACTTAGAAATCGTTTTTGGGAAGGTCAATTGTTTACTGCCAGCATAGACTTAGCGGTTTTCGTCGTCACGTCAATAACTTCCTGTTTTGTAATTTGTTTCAAATCAGCAATGCGCTGTGCTACAAGGTCAATATAAGCAACTTCGTTTCTTTTTCCACGATAGGGAGTCGGGGCGAGGTATGGACTATCGGTTTCCAGTACAAGATTTTCAAGCTCAATAAATGGAAGAACTTTATCCAATCCTCCGTTTTTAAATGTCGAAACGCCACCGATTCCCAGCTTAAATCCTAGTTCGATCGCTTTTTGTGCTTCTTCGAGCGATCCTATGAAGCAGTGAAATATACCGGTCAGCGATGAATCTCCAAATTTTTCGATCAGCGCAACGGTTTCCCAGAAAGCTTCACGACTGTGAATATCAATCCATAAATTATGTTTGCGAGCTAAAAAGCACTGAAATAAAAACGCTTCTTCCTGCTGGGTTTTAAAAGTTTTATCCCAAAATAAGTCCATGCCGATCTCGCCAATGGCTATGAATTTATGCTTACTTAAACATTCTTCTACGATTTGTAATTCTTTTTCAAAACCCTCTTTTACGTAAGTTGGATGCAGACCAATCATTGGCAGACAGCGGTCAGGATATTTCTCAGCCAGCTGCATCATTCCCGGAATCGTGGTATGATCACAATTTGGCATCCAGATCTGTTCTATTCCGTGATCCCAGGCGCGCTGTAACATTTCCGTACGATCCTCGTCGTACTTTTCATCGTAAATATGGGCGTGCGTTTCAATCATCATATTTTTATTTCCTTCAAAATTAATTCAATAAGTTCGATCTTTCCATACCGTTTTACCGGGAATAAGATAAACGACTAACATCAGGCAGCTGATACCGATGAGATAAAACCAGAAAAGTAAGACCGTTTTAAGCAAATCCCATTGTCTTAAAATCACAGTAGCGAGCAACATAATTCCCGTGATGAAGAAATAGTTTGATACCACCATTCGTATACTTCGCAAAGGATCCCAAATGGCGATGACCATAATTCCCGGAATCAGCAGCGCTGAAAAGATAAGACAAATCCGGATGAAGAGCGGTGACTGCATAATTCCTTGCATCCATCTTTTTCGTTGTATAACAAGCTCTTTAAAAGATGACAATGGCTCTGAAATTCCAATAACATCTTTGGTATAGGCCTGTACGAAACCGAATTTTTTATTCGCAATGGCCATGAAAAGCGCGTAATCTTCGACGATTGAGAATCCAATTCCTTCATAGCCTCCCACCGCGTCATAAGCTTTTCTTGTCACTGCCATATTGTTTCCCAGACCGGAAACGGGAATGCCCAGTAAAGAAAAATAGCGCATAAGACTTAATGTAAATATCCACTCAAGGGAAAGAAAATCTGCAAGGAGGTTTCTTTTTTTCATTCTGGTCAAACCAACGACCACCCCGGTATTGTCTTCAAAATGGGCAAGCATTTTTTCAATCCAGTCGGGCGAAACGGCTATGTCTGCATCGCAAAAAAATAAGTATTCCCCGGTGCTGAAATTGGCAAGTTGGGCCAGCACGTTTGCTTTTCCTTTTAAACCGGCTCTCTGATCTGAAATTTTATAGTATTTAAAATACGGTTTGTCTTTTATATATTCCTGAATAATACTGGCGGTGTCATCAGATGAATCGTCGTCACCGATGCAGATTTCTATTTTTTCTTTTGGGAATCCTAATGCTTCGAGAGAGCGTAGGCAGCGTTCAATATTTGCTTCTTCATTCCTGGCGGCCAACAAAATACTTACTAAAACAGGGCTTGATTTGATAGACATAAAGTCTTATTACTGAAACTTGAATATTAGGAACGCAGTGTAATGAAATGCTGCTATAACATCGGCAATGCTTCAAACTGGTATCCGATTTTTTTAAAATGACTCAGATATCTAGGCAAAGCGTATTGCATATTACTGGCAGCTTTCAGGCTGTCGTGAAATAAAACAATCGAGCCAGGACTAGTATGTTTTATGGATTTTTGTAAACAAATTTCCGGCTTTATATTCGGAGAAAAATCACCACTGAGTACATCCCACATGATAATTTCTTTACTGGTTGGAAGTTTTCGTGCCTGGCTTTTCTTCATTCTCCCATACGGCGGACGAAATAAATTTGTCGGAATATTTAGTTGTTTTTCACATAAATCAATATTGGCCAGATATTCTGCATCGTCAGATTTCCATCCATTCATGTGATTAAAGGTATGGTTTCCAACAGAATGTCCGCGCTCTAAAATCTGCCTGAAAATTTCGGGATGTTTGCGTACATTATCTCCGATGCAAAAGAATGTGGCCTTTGCGTTATATTGTCTTAACGTATCGAGGACAAACTCGGTGATATCCGGAATTGGGCCGTCGTCAAAAGTTAAAAAAATTGTTTTGTCCTTTGTGTTGACAGACCACTTATACCGCGGGAACAATGCTTTCAGCCAAAAAGGAGAGTAGTGTAAAAACATTAGTAAGTGTGTTTACCGAGAACCTGACTCGAAAATTTAATCATTCAAATATAGGGACGATCACTGGTAACCCATTGAAATTTGTTTTATCAGAAATTACAACAAAATAAGCCACTCATGACGAGTGGCTTATTCTATCAATATATTTATTTTTCAGAAAGATCAGGCGTGAGCAAAAACCGGGTTCAGCATGGAAACTGCTTTTGCTTCCAGGAATGATTCTCCCATCAGGAACTCATCCACAGCGCGTGCTGCTTCACGACCTTCGCTGATTGCCCATACTACCAAGGATTGTCCTCTGCGGCAGTCACCTGCTGCAAACACTTTCTCATTTGTAGTAGACTGATATCCGTTTGCCTTAATGTTACCACGTTCGTCAAATTCCAATTCAAGGTCTTTCAAAAGTCCGGTTTGTTGCGGATGCAGAAAACCAGCTGCTAAAAGAGCAAGCTCGCAAGGAAGCGTTTGCTCGCTTCCGGCAACTTCTTTCATCTGCATACGACCCGTTTCAGGATCTTTTTGCCAGTCAAGTTCTACTATTTTCAAGCCTGTCAAATTTCCATTTTCGTCATTGACAAAAGACTTTGTATTGATAGACCAGTGTCTTTCGCAACCTTCTTCATGCGACGTGGATGTGCGCAACATCATCGGCCAATTGGGCCAAGGCGTGCTTGTATCGCGGTCTTTTGGCGGAACTGGCATAAGCTCAATCTGCGTTACCGATTTCGCTCCCTGGCGGTTCGAGGTACCCACACAATCAGATCCCGTATCTCCACCACCGATCACAACAACATTTTTGCCGGTGGCAAGAAGTTGTCCGTGTTTGTAGGTCGCACCTTGATGGTCGACTTCCGGGAAAATATCAGCCACACGTTTGTTCTGCTGGCTTAAAAATTCCATTGCAAAATGTACACCTTTCAGATTCCGGCCTTCAATGTTCAGATCTCTTGGAACCGTTGAACCCATAGTCAAAACCACAGCGTCGTAATCATTCAAAAGTTCGTCCGCTTTGATATCCACACCAACATTTACATTGGTAATAAATTCAATACCTTCTTCCTGCATCACAGCAAGACGACGATCGATTACTCTCTTTTCCAGTTTGAAATCAGGAATTCCGTAACGTAGCAGTCCTCCGATTTTATCAGCACGTTCCAATAGAGAAACCGTGTGACCAGCCTGGTTCAACTGATTAGCCGCAGCCATACCAGCCGGACCTGAACCTACAACAGCCACTTTTTTACCTGTACGTTTTTTAGGCAATCTTGGTTTAACAAGATTCAGTTCAAACGCTTTTTCAACAATTGATTTCTCAATAAATTCAATCGCAACAGGTGGTTTATTGATACCCAAAACACAGGATGCTTCGCAAGGTGCAGGGCAAATTCTTCCCGTAAATTCCGGGAAGTTATTGGTCGATATTAATATTTCATAAGCAAGTCCCCAGTTGCCATCATATACGGCGTCGTTAAATTCCGGAATAATGTTTCCGAGCGGACATCCGTTATGGCAAAAAGGAATTCCACAATCCATACAACGTGCGGCTTGTTGCTTAGAGTGCGACTCTACCGGCATCGTCTCTATTTCTTTGTAGTCATGAAGACGCTCCTCAATCGCACGTTTTTTTGGTAATTCCCTTTCAAACTCTATAAATCCGGTTGGCTTTCCCATTCTTATAATTTCCTTATTAATCGTGATTCAATTAGGCTGTATATTTTCTGTGGCGGCCGAAGCTAACAGCGAATAGCAAACGACTAATTTTACAAATGTTCTACGTCGACAACAATGTCCTGATATACAACGTTTTTGTCCGCAATTTGCTGGGCAAGTGTTATGCCTCGTCCATCCAGAGCTTTCTTGAAATCGCTTGGCAGAACTTTTACAAATTGTTTGATCGCATCTTCCCAGTTTTGCAGCAACTGGAACGCGACGTTACTTGTCGTATACTGGAAATGTTTTTCAAGAGCATCACGAAGGATCAGCTGATCTTCTTCATTAATGGTTTCAAGTGTCACCATCTCAAAATTCACCTTTTCCTTGAAATCTCCTTTTTTGTCAAGAACATAAGCTACACCACCTGACATACCAGCCGCGAAGTTTCTACCTGTTGAACCAAGTATCACGGCCAAACCACCTGTCATGTATTCCAATCCGTGGTCGCCGAGTCCTTCAACGACAACTTTTGCACCGGAATTTCTTACGCAGAAACGCTCTCCGGCAGTTCCGCGGATATAAGCTTCACCGGATGTTGCACCATAAAATGCTACATTACCAATGATGATATTTTCTTCTGGTTTAAACTTGGAATCGCGGTCCGGGTATACAATAAGTTCAGCACCGCAAAGTCCTTTTCCGAAGTAATCATTTGCATCACCTTCCAGTTCCAGACGGATACCAGCGGTGTTGAATGCTCCGAAACTTTGCCCCGCAGTTCCGCGGAACCGGAAATGGATACTTCCCTTGGGAAGACCAACGCCGCCGTGTAGTTTCGAAATTTCGTTCGACAACATCGTACCCACGGCACGGTTCAGGTTATTGATAGCGAATTCGCCATACACTTCTTCTGAATTTTCCAAAGCAGGTTTTGCTGCTTCAATTAATTTCAGATCAATGATATCGTCGATGCCGTGATTCTGGTCTTCCTGTTTGTATTGTGCAACTGAAAGATCAGCATCCTTGAACAGGATTGCGTCAAAATTCAGGTTTTTGTATTTCCAGTGTTTCAGGTCCTGGCGAGGTTCAAGGTACTGAACCTGTCCGACCATTTCATTCACTGTACGGAATCCAAGCTGCGCCATAATCTCGCGAAGCTCTTCGGCCATGAATGTGAACATATTCACAACATGTTCCGGTTTTCCGGAAAACAATGCACGAAGTTCTTTATTCTGCGTGGCAACCCCGACCGGGCAAGTATTCAAATGGCATTTACGCATCATGATACAACCTGCCGCAACAAGGGCAGCCGTTGCAACACCCCATTCTTCTGCACCTAACATGGCTGCAATCGCAAGGTCACGACCTGTACGAAGCTGTCCGTCAGCCTGCACCGTCACACGTCCACGCAATTTATTTTTAACCAATGTCTGATGCGTTTCAGCCAAACCAAGCTCCCACGGAAGTCCGGCATGACGGATCGAGCTAAGTGGCGATGCACCCGTTCCTCCATCATAACCTGAAATCAGGATATGGTCTGCGTGTGCTTTTGCAACACCGGCAGCAATTGTTCCGACCCCTGCTTCTGACACCAGTTTTACACTGATACGAGCGGCGCGGTTGGCATTTTTCAAATCAAAGATCAGCTGTGCTAAATCTTCAATCGAGTAAATATCGTGGTGGGGCGGGGGAGAGATAAGTCCTACGCCCGGAGTCGAGTGACGCGTACGTCCGATCCAGTCATCGACTTTATGTCCCGGAAGTTGTCCTCCTTCACCAGGTTTTGCACCTTGCGCAGTCTTAATTTGTAACTCACCGGCATTACTCAAATAATGGCTAGTTACCCCGAAACGACCGGATGCAACCTGCTTAATTTGAGAATTCATGCTATCGCCATTCGCCAGTTTTTTGTAACGAAGTTCATCTTCGCCACCTTCACCTGAGTTGGATTTTCCACCAATCCGGTTCATGGCAATGGCCAGCGTTGTATGGGCTTCCCATGAAATCGATCCAAAGGACATCGCACCCGTAGCAAAACGCTTAAAGATATTCTCAACCGGCTCAACTTCTTCGATTGGTATTGGCGTTCCTTTTTTGAAACGTAATAATCCACGAAGTGTAAGCGCCTTATGGGTCTGATCGTCAATGAGTTTAGAGTACTTCTTGAACTCAGCGTAGCTATTGTTTTTTGTCGAATGCTGCAACAAATGCACAGTTGCCGGGTTGAAGATATGCGCTTCTCCGCGTTGTTTCCACTGATAAAATCCACCTACTTCCAAACGGGGAGCGAGGGTTGAATCTTCGTGAAAAGCAACTTTATGACGAACCAAAACTTCCCGTGCGATCTCAGAAATACCCATCCCGCTGATACGGGAAATAGTACCGGTGAAATAACGGTCAATAACATCCTTGTTCATACCGACACACTCAAAGATTTGAGCGCCCTGGTATGATTGAAGCGTCGAAATTCCCATTTTAGAGAAAATCTTCAAAAGCTCCTTATTTACAGCCTTGATGTAATTGTAATATAATTTTTCATCAGTGAACTCGCCATCGATCATGTTCTTGCGGTTCATGAAGGAGAGCGTTTCAAATGCCATGTAAGGGCAGACACCCGCGGCGCCATAACCGATTAGCGTTGCAAAATGATGCGTTTCCCAAACATCTCCTGCTTCAACCAGAAGGCCAACTCTTCCTCTTAAACCTTCGCGGATCAAGTGGTGGTGAATAGCTGCTGTGGCAAGTAAAGTTGGGATTGGCGCATGATCCGAATCAATCGCACGATCGGATAAGATGATAATTTCAAAACCATCTTCAATCGCTTCCTCGGCATAACGGCAAATTCTAGCCAGAGCTCTTTCCAAAGCTTTTCCGCCCTGATCGGCACGGAAATAAATGTTGATCGTTTTTGCCTGAAAGTGATTTTTATCAATAAATCTTAATTTATCAAACTCCGACACTGTTAAAACCGGATGCGGTAATTCGATCTGACGACAATGCTGAGGCGTCTCGGTCAGAATATTTTCTGTACTTCCAACGAATGAGATCAGCGACATAATGGCTCTTTCCCGGATCGAGTCAATCGGTGGGTTTGTTACCTGCGCAAAAAGCTGCTTGAAGTAACTCGACATATGCTGGCTTTGCTCAGAAAGCACTGCCAACGGAACGTCGGTACCCATAGAACCAATCGCTTCCATGCCGCTTTGCGCCATCGGAGCAAGAATCATACGCAAATCCTCAGACGTAAAACCGAAAGCCATCTGGCGTTTCAGTAACGAAGAATCTTCATACTGTCTGTATGTACGGATTGGCTGATCAAGATCTTCAACGCGCAGTTTATTCTCATTCAACCACTGCTGATAAGGCTGTGCGGAACAGATTTGTGATTTTATTTCTTCATCAGGGATGATACGTCCTTGTTCCATATCAACCACAAACATACGCCCTGGCTGCAAACGTCCTTTTGTAACCACTTTCGCCTGGTCAACTTCCAGCACACCAGCCTCTGAAGCCATAATGATGGTATCATCGTCCAGAACCCAGTAACGTGACGGACGCAGACCGTTACGGTCAAGCGTTGCACCCACCATTTTTCCATCCGTAAACGATATGGAAGCAGGACCATCCCAGGGTTCCATAATCGCAGCATGGTATTCGTAAAATGCCTTACGTTCCGCATCCATCTGCTCATTGCCATCCCAAGCCTCAGGCACGAGCATCATCATCACATGAGGAAGTGAGCGGCCTGAAAGATGAAGTAATTCAATGGCATTATCAAGATTCGCGGAATCGGACTGGCCTCTGTCGCAAATAGGAAGGACCATGTCCATTTCCTCTTTGGTAAAAAACTCTGACTGGAAAGCCTTCTCGCCGGCGCGGATCCAGTTCACATTTCCCTTAACGGTGTTAATTTCACCATTATGAGCAATGTAACGGAAAGGCTGCGCAAGTTCCCATTTCGGGAATGTATTCGTCGCAAAACGAGAGTGAACAACAGCAAGTGCTGAAACTACTGATTCGTTTTCAAGATCAGGGAAATAATATTTTAACTGCGCGGTAGTCAATTGTCCTTTGTAGGAAATTGTGCGGCATGACAATGACGAATAATAAAAGACGCCTTTGGCTCCTTTCACCGTATCACTGATTAACCTTGCAGAAACCTGGCGCAGTATATATAGTTTGCGTTCGAAAGCGGTGTCTTCTGTGACATCGTCCGGACGTTTTATGAAAACCTGTTCAACATAAGGCTCAACGGATAATGAACCCTCACCAAGCGTATTGTTTAGCGTAGGTACCTTTCTGTAACCCAAAAGAGTCAATCCAAGCCTTTTCAATTTACGGTTAACGATATCGCGGCATTCTTCCCGGACGGTTTCGTCGTTTGGAAAGAAGATCATACCAACCCCGTATTCTCCTGCCGGAGGCAACTGAAAACCAATTTTTGAGCACTCCTCAACAAAGTACTCATGTGGGATCTGGATCAGGATACCGGCACCATCACCAGTGTTTGGATCGAAACCGGTAGCACCACGATGCTCCATCCTTTCCAGCATGTGTATAGCGTCCGCCACGATTTGATGCGACTTACGACCTTTGATGTTGGCACGGAAACCTATCCCACATGCATCATGTTCAAATTCCGGGCGATAAAGCCCCTGTTGTTCTACCATTGTTTCAGACATTTGCGACATATATCGAAGAGTGTAGATTTATTTACAAATTCGTACGTAGAATTTATATAAATAAGCAAATTAAATGAATTGCCCGCGGCTATTGTATTATGAATAGTGTTAAGCCTCGCAAGATAATGATAAAAAATATTTGGTGTAATATGAGAAACACGAAATTTTCTTCACCTTTAATAATTCGGTTGTTTAGTCACAATAAATCTACAAATATTGATAATATGTCAAGGATCAGATAAATTTATTGGAAATTTCCCAAACGGGAATTGTACATTAAGTTGTTTTAGCCTTATAGATGACGAGGAGATTTTTGCTAATGTCAAGCTAAGAAAATTTCGTCAGAAATAAAAAAATCACCCCCGGAAAGAGGGTGATTTAATGTAATTCTAAATTGAAGAGTGATTAAGGCTCTTTTGATTCGCTCACGTTATCGTAATCATCGGCATCGTAATCATCTTCGCCAGCGCCGAATTCATTTTCAAGATTGTTCATAAATACCGCATCGATCGCTTCCTCCTGTGTTGGGAGAATATTGAGATCGGGGATTTTCAATGATTCAAGTAAGTCAATAAAGTCATCATCTTTTGTAACGATCACCAACATACCGAGATCATTGATACAAAGTCTGTTGATTTTTTTTAATATCGCAGTCCCATTGGCATCAATATCCTTGGTGACTTGCATATTTACGATCAGATTATTAAATCCTTCCCGGAAAAGCTCACGGGAAGTTTCCTCGAAAGAGGCCGGAACATCATTGGCGAACGCCGCCTCTTCAAGGTCGATGTAGGCGTACTGCTCTTTTTTTTGTAGGCTGTAATTCATACGAGTTTTTGTTAAAACCAGATGATTTGATAGGTTGAGTGATTGACCACACTGTTATGCAATTGCTCGCAGAATGGCTTTTTCTATTCTTTGTAATGGATTATCTAAATTGTTTTTCTGAAATTTTTTACCCGAAACTTTTTCAAAAAGCTCTATATATCGTTCTGAAATCATCTGGATACGGTCGTCGTCCATAACCGGTACTGTCTGTCCATCCTTTCCCTGAAATCCGTTTTGAATTAACCATTCCCGCACAAATTCTTTTGACAATTGTTTTTGCGGCTGGTTTAATTTTTGGTTCTCTTCATACCCATCTTTATAAAAATAACGTGACGAATCTGGCGTATGAATTTCGTCTATTAAATAAATCGTGCCATCAAGTTCACCAAATTCATATTTTGTATCGACAAGAATAAGCCCTTGGTCGGCAGCCATCTCCGTACCTCTGTTGAACAAGGCCAAAGTATATCTTTCAAGATGTTCGTATTCATCCTGAGATACAAGGCCCTGACTTAGAATTTCTTCACGGGAAATATCTTCATCGTGTCCTTCATGCGCTTTTGTTGTTGGCGTGATAATTGGCTGAGGCAGCCTGTCATTTTCTTTCAGGCCGTCCGGTAACGGAACGCCGCATACAGATCTTTTTCCGGCAGCATATTCGCGCCAGGCATGGCCTGCCAGATAACCTCTTACCACCATTTCCACTGGATAAGCGTTGCATTTTATTCCCATGCTGACGTTTGGATCCGGAACTTCCTGCAGCCAGTTGGGAACGATATCAGAAGTAGCCGATAAGAAATGTGCGGCAATCTGATTTAAAACCTGTCCTTTATAGGGTATAGCCCTGGGTAAAATAACATCGAAAGCTGAAATTCTGTCAGTCGCAACCATCACAAGGCGATTGTCAAAGGAGTATACATCGCGTACCTTTCCTTTGTAAAAAGCTGTCTGGCCGGGAAATTGAAAGTTTGTTTCTGGAATACTGTTCATGGAGTTTATATAGTAAAAATTACCATTCTATTGTCTTATTTTTCTCAGACTTCTTCGCATATTGTTTTAGTCTGAGCTGGTAAATATATTGGGATTCGTTTGATTTCATGGCATCTAAAATCAGACGAGCCTGCTCTTCGGACATATTCATCGCTCTCAGGCTTTTTAGGAGCTGTTCTCTTTTTGCAGCTTCTTCCTGTTCATAACCTTCCGGTTTTTGTTCTGGTTGTGAAGGTGTTGGCTGATTTTTACTGGCTTCATTTTTGGCCTGTCGCCTATCTTCGCTTTTGTTAGAAGGTTGTTCTGTCCCTGAAAACCGCTTCTTTAAAATTATATAATTTGACCGTGCCAGCGTATTTCTCGGTTCAAGACGAAGCGCGGTTTTGAGGTCGTCAAGTGCTGTGGCGGTATCTTTTTGGGAAACGAGGATCAACGCAACCTGGCAATTCGCAATAGAAGAAATTGTCTTATTGCTCACATTTTGCAAAAGCTTGTAATGGTACAGCGCCTCTTTTAGCTGACCGGCCTGATAATAGGAGTGTGCCATATTCAGCCGCGCCGCCGGATCTGAAAAAAGTGAGCTGTAAGTGATCTGATGGTAAAGTTTTGAAGCATTGACAAACTGCTTTTGTTCATAAGCCATCTCAGCCCCGATCTTCCTTTCATTCGTTTTTGTAATAGAATCGAACGTACGGTTGTCCCACAACAAAAGCAGAAAATAAAGGAGCAGGGCATTCATAACATTTCGGATTAAGCTGCAAAAATAAGAATAGATCGTCAGAGTCGGAACGTTCCGATGGTAATTAAAACGTCCATCAGCAATAAAAACAATGCAGCACCAAGAAAATAATAATATTTGTTACTTACAACCGTCACTGTTCTGGTGTCCACAAGTGTGCCGTTCGCATTGTTAATATCGGAAATCATCCGGTTTATCTCGTTCTTTTCATTATTAAGCTGGTAATACAATCCCTTCGAATTTGTCGCCAGATTTTGAAGGAAATCCTCATCGAGTTTGCTGATCACCAGGTTGTCTCTGTTATCCTTTAATGGTTTTCCCTCCGAAGGTATGCTGCTGCCATTTTTTGTGCCAATACCTGTAACATAAACGCCAACCCCAAACCGCCGGAGATTATTGTATAAATAGCCGGCGCAATCGCCTTTGTTTTCACCGTCACTAAAAATGACAATCATTTTAGATCTTCCTGATGGATCATCACCGTTTACAAGTTTTTTATAAGCAAGGTCTGCCGCGCCGCAAATATTGGTACCGCTCGACGGCAAAAGATCTGTTTGCAAACTCTGGATAAAAAGTTCAAGCGCAGCGGCATCATAGGTGAGTGGCACTTGCACAAAAGCGTCATTGGAAAATACGATGATGCCGATTCTATTGGCCCGCTGATTCTGGACAAAACGATTTATTTCAAATTTAACTTTTTCAAGTCTGGAAGGTGTTACATCCGTGGCGTCCATCGATTTTGACAAATCCACCAGCATGTAAATATCCTTCCCCTTGGATTGTAAGGCCTGATCCGATTCACCAAAAGAGGGTCCAAGCAAACTTATAATGAGCAGCGCAAAGTATATCGTCCTTAAAAAAAGTTTTAATATTAACGTTCTGGCGGTGGTATTAAGCTGCCGGGCCACAC
Source organism: Dyadobacter sp. HNCC25DJ186 (assembly GCF_056895235.1). Classification (NCBI taxonomy): domain Bacteria; kingdom Pseudomonadati; phylum Bacteroidota; class Cytophagia; order Cytophagales; family Spirosomataceae; genus Dyadobacter; species Dyadobacter sp. HNCC25DJ186. Next base: position 51,287 of record NZ_JBXHAS010000014.1, on the reverse strand, counting down.
GAATTGTGCGAATAATGAAGGTTACATACGCAATAATAAAAAATAATATGAAAAAATATTCAGTTGTTTCAAAGGGGTAATTCCAGTTCATAATGAACGTTTTGGCTTATTAAAAGTTTTCCAAAAATAGACAATAGAAGCTTCTGACAAAGATTTTTTTTCGTAAACATTTGTTTTTTTGAATTACAACCCGCTATATTTGCAACCCAGAACGGAAAGACGGAGGGATGGGTGAGTGGCTGAAACCAGTAGTTTGCTAAACTGCCGTACTCGCAAGGGTACCGCGGGTTCGAATCCCGCTTCCTCTACACTGTTTCTCTTTATACGGTAAGCCGTACGTTCTGGAATTGTTATTTTAAGTGTAAATTTAAACTGGCAATTAGGGCAAATGAATCGGGGAGTGGCGCAGCCCGGTAGCGCATCTGGTTTGGGACCAGAGGGTCGCAGGTTCGAATCCTGTCTCCCCGACAATAAATTAAGGACTCAGTTGGCAGTACCACTAAGCGATTTTAATTGCTTGCTGCATACCACCAACTGTTTTATCATTACCAGGTCCCGTAGCTCAGCTGGATAGAGCAACTGCCTTCTAAGTAGTAGGTCTTGTGTTCGAATCACAACGGGATCACCAGAAAATCAAGCACTTAGCGAACTTCGTTAAGTGCTTTTTTCTTTTCTAACAATGAAACTAACAATGATTCTCGTTGCACACTGAGTATAATTTAATTATTTTTATTACTGATTTATGGAACCGGAAATAAATGTTGATGACCTTGCTGCACTTCGTAATTTTTTGGAATTTCAAGCGGATCCATTTAATTCTGATCTATTAGATATTAAAAGGGAAGATGTGCCTGGCTTGACAAATACTACTCGGTCGCTTTTAAAATATGGTCAAGGTAAGCATGGTTATTTAAAAAATGGACCAGACACTCTGGGCCTTGATGAAATAGATAAACTTTTATCGTTGAAGGATAATGAGATGTGGCTTCAAGTCAATGATCGATTTAGATCTGATATATTAAATAATTTTAGCAGTAATGGTATTGGGGGATTGATCCTTTGGCTTATCCAAGAATACATTAGCGAGAGTAAGGGATACCCAAATTTCGGGTAACTGTCGCCTGGGAAAATATGGTCCAATACCTCCAAAGCAGGTGTTTAACTTCGAATGGTCGGATTTTCGGCCGCTCTCAATTACCTAGAATTCAGGGAATATGTACATGGCTCAAATCTGAGCCATGTACCAGAAAATCTGGTTTTGCGACGGACGGCGGAATTTTCGGATCTCCTTAACCTATTAGTCCGTTGCCAGATTTTCCGATAACGGACTGATATACAGACAAAACTCAAATTTGGGGAGTGTAATTCATAAAACCCTGAATTCCGGGTATTATAACTAACTGATTTTCAGCAAGCCCCCATTTTGGGGTAATGGTTTTTATAATAGTTTGATGGTAATGTCGTCAAGGATTCTTACAATTGAGTACAAAACCAAAACATGATTTTTGGTAATTACTTTTAAGATTGCCATTTAGTAGCCTAGTTCTCTCTGCCTTTTACGCAGTATCTCGTTCCATCTTCGACCTCTCACTCCCCTTACATTCTGATTCCGGATCCATACCACATCCGAAAGGAGGAAGCAATTTGTAGGAGTTAATTCATTGGGGTGTTTTCTAAGCATACCATATTTTACAAAACCTAGCAGTGTCGGGTGTGAAATCTCCAAGATTCTTTTTACCTCAGATGAATTTAGGTATACCTTGAATAGTGAATCTTGATGAGGATGCGATGTATTAGATATAACTGGTTTTGCTGGGTTGTTTGATTCCCCGGCTATGTTCAGAACTTTTTGAATATCTGATTTGATTTGGAAATTTTCCTCCCGCAGTTTTAACAATTGGAATGCAATATCTTCTAAGGGACCGTTTGAATTCATTTAGATGGCATCATTAAATGAAGTGAATTATAAAGTGCGACCTGCTCAACTTTGAGCAGGTCGCACTTTATATCAGTTACAATTTTTGGTTAGTCTTCTGATGCGCTCAATAGTTTTGCATCAATAAGAATTGTATACGAAACTCCAAATGGATTTTTTGTTTCGTCAAATAAGATTCGGTGTCCAATTTTCAGTATCTCACATGTCTTATAAGATTTTACCACCTTCTTTTCGGTAGCAGATGGATGGGATTGAAGCAAATCTAAATTTATATCAAGCGTTTGTCCCACACGAAAGTCGGGTAGGAATGGTATTGTACGGATAATAATATTATCTCCATTTTCATCGACTATCCGTAATTCAACAGGAGTTTGCTTACTTGCCTCAACTACGGTAATAAATTTTTGGTATTCGTAACCGTTCATTGCTGAAATGGGCTTCATAAATAACTTATGCCTTGATCCAGGGTTAAAGCTTTCTTCCTCTTCGCTTACTGCGAATTTTATTTCATCGCCATAGTGTTTTATTTCGTCCTGGAATTCGAAAGCTCCTACGTTAACTCCCTTAGATGCGTAGTTTAATTTATATTTGCTTAATAAGTGAATTGAAAAATCCCTAACGCCTCGAAGTACCTCTTCTTGTTGCCCAGAACTTGCAGTGGTTAAAATATGAGAGATTAGATTCTTGAAATTTTCTAACTTCGTAATTTCATGTTGGTTTTCTGAGTTTATTTTCATGTGATTATGTATTTTGGTTTACGATAGGTAACATAACACATAAAGTGATATAATAAAAGATCAATTTATTAACCGGCAAATACAATCTTTAGGTCATTGATAGCTTTTTTTGTGGACAAATGAAATTGGCCTCCATTTGTCTGTGGAGGCCAATAATAAGCTTTGTCGTAAAATTTCGTAATTAAATAACTACCTACATGATCTTTGATATTGCAACAACTCCGTATAATTCAATTAGGTCTCCCATATTAAATTGCCCGTATTGTTTAAGATGTCCATGTTGCTCGAATTCACTGTAAGCCATAGGCGGCACTAACGTTAGGCTTTCTTTGAATGCCGCTGTAATATTGGCGTTTATAAAGATTCCACTTTTCATCACCAAAACTAGGTGTTTGTAAGTAAGTGAGGCTACATAAAATCGGCCAATATTATTGTCGAACTTAACAGCTGTCACTATGCTACCATTGGATATACTATCGGTTACGTTTCCAGTGATCTCACCATCCGTCACCTCGAATGATCTATACGGTCCAAAATCATAGGCTTCGACATCCTCAATTTCAATAGATACTGCGTGCCTTGGTAAATTTGTTAAAAATTTATTGTCATTGTAGTTTTGAATATATTTCTTAAAATATTTTTTCTCTATTAAAGGAGATACTACAACATAAAAATTACTTTGCAGGCCGATTACCTCACCAAGTTCGACTATTGAAGTGCTGGGGTCACTTTTTAAAATTTCTATTTTTGGCGCATCTTCAAATCCTTTAAGCATGTCTCCTTCGCCGGTCAGAAGCCATTCAGAGCTTATTCGAGGATACTGTTTTAAGATATTTTCTAATTTATCTGATCCAATAGTTTTGTTATTTCGTACCTGGCTTGCAAATGCCCCATTTGAAAAACCAACCTCTTTTTCGAACGCGCTAATTTTGATGCCTTGGTAATCAATATACTGTTTAATTCTCTTAACTATTCCGCCCTCATGTGTGTTTGAGGGTTCATCTGAACTAGTCTGACGGGGAAGAGGGGTACTTTTTTTAACATCTTGTGTATCAATATATTTCTTCGAAATAAGATCCTCAACATCAACGCCTAATGCCTCCGCGAATTCTTTAATAGTTGTCAGGCTAGGACTATTGTTTTTTAAAAATTTTGAGACATTTTGACGAGGTTTATTTAATCTCTTCGCTAGATCTGATTTGCTAAGGCCTTGCTTTTCAAGTATATATAATACATTATCTCTGAAATACATGATTCGGGAAAGTGAAATATTAAGAAGGTGTAAAAAAGTATGACAAATTGTTTGTTTTGTAATATATGTATACTACATTTGTTACAGTTGTGTAATACTTAGGCTCAAATGTAGTATTTTAATATTTCAAATTTTTTAATAAATGATTTAACGGTTAAACTTTAAACTAATGAAAAATCCAAAAACATTTCCAGAAATTGTTTCAGATGCAATGGAAAAAATGAAGGTATTACCTGGATGGCGAAAGAAATTTGTGTCACGATTCAGGAAATCAGAATCTACCGTATCTAATTGGAAATGCGGTAAGACAGAAGCAACTGAAGAAGATAAAATTCATTTTTTAGAAGTAGTCACAGAGATTATTAGGGAACATGACGATTCGAAGCAGAAGCTTAATTCTCGTAAGGCGTTGGCTATGAAAGAATATTTAGATTTACAAGCTTGATGTGAACTAAATACTGCAACTGAAAGCACTGAATTAGATAGGTTCAAATGCTGGTTAGCGATAAGTTAAGTAGGATACTAATAAGAACAATATTATCAAAATACTTCATCATGCATCAAGAACAAACTCAAAATATTCCAGAATTGAAGAAAATATCTCCTTCAATTGAAATCTCCGCCTTTGCCAAAATAATAGGCTGGGGGCCTTACAAGTTATTCAAGCAGCTGCGAGACGATGGCTATTTAATGAAATCTAACGGTAAGATCAATCAGCCTTACAGCAAATACGCTGGCACTTACTTCAAAATGGTCACGATACAATACAGGAATAAAAAAACCGGACAGGTTCAACTCCAATTCCAGACACAAGTAACATTGGAAGGGCAAAAGTACCTGACAGAGAAATACGGAAAATAACAGGGATCGATTGTCGCAATAATAAAAAGGGTTTTCCTGATTTTATTTAAGCATCTCAGGAAATAACTAAACTAAGTTCACGCATCTTTTAAAATCTATTTTATTAACCTGGCTTTTCACCAAAAGCCTCAACAGAAAAACTATGTCCAGACAAATTCAAATTTCAGTCATTTTAAGTGACAGCACGAAGGGCCTCCTTGCAGGCTTAAATGATATCGTTCTTTCCAATGACGAGAAAAAAAAGAAAGTGGTTATCCCCGAAATTGAAGAGTTGTTAAAGGAGGTTGGAACAGACGCTGTCATGGCCGGCAAAAAGTTACTATACGATCATGCCACGGCATTCAAGGAGTCAAAGATTGATTACAATGCCGTTGATGAGGATCAATATTTTAACGAGGTGGACGAGCAAAATGCGAATGCGACCCAAGCAATTATACTAGCCGGAGAAATAGCGGAGTTGGCGGGATTTGTGCCAAAGGTGGATGAAAACGATCCGCTTATCGAGGAATTGCAATTTGCATTGTCGAAAGAATCCATAAAAGCGACCGGTACGATTGAAAGATCCGTATGCGGGATGAGAGATGGCTTCGGTTCAACATATGAAGTTTGTAATTACCTGAGAATAAAAACCGAGAACGGGGATGAGGTTGTGCTTTTTAGGGAAGATCTTGTTGAACTGTTAAATATAATCCAGACGGCCAACCGTCAAACAGCCGGCAAGTTCACTATATGACCTGCTATCGGTAATGCCGACAACTTCTTCATTCAACCACAAACTAAAAACCAATGTCATACGAAATCCCTAACGTCGGCGCTATCACTCTGGACAAGTTGGATAGTATAGAGAAGATGCTATCGCAATTCATCCAGTCAAAGACTGATAGAAACGGAATGGACGCAGAATCGTTCTTCACTGTTAAAAAGACTGCTGAATTCCTTGATGTATCCGAACCATACGTCTACACGCTTAAAACCAAACTCCCGCACATAATCCGCGGAGGAAGGTTATACTTCAAAAAGTCAGATCTGGTTGAATATCTGGAAAAGGGGAGAGTGATTCCGGATCCGGGTAAAAGAAGATCACGCCGTTAATCTCGGCAATTATTGCGCATGTAAAAATACTACCTACCTTAAAACTTAATCCCATGATCAATTTAACATCTATTTCCGCAGCCGTAGAAGCAGTAAAAGCTAATTTTCAGGAGGCTTATTCTCGATCGACCTCATTTTTCTTTGACAATGCTACGGAGGATCATAAAAGAACGAATCGTCAATACCTATCACAATCGGAAGTGTTGATGGATATGTTGAAAGCAAATAAGCAGGGTGAAAACCTGCTTGCTAAGTTATCCGAATTCCGACACGCCGTTGAGTGCCTAAAATCCGGGGATTTAGTCAATGCGACGGTTGGGTATGATGTCAATATCAATGAGGTCAATTTTGACCCTTACTTATTTCTCGGCGCCCTTCTTCACCAGTCGATATCTGATGAGGGCCTACCACAGGAATATGAGGAATACTGGGAATTCACAGAAGCTGTTAAGAAACTAAAAGTTAATGAATGCTTCGTAAAGTATTCAGACTTTATAGAGCATGCAAGAGCGATGGTCTTATTGAAAAGGCCTTTCGATGAGATTCTTTCAATACTGACATATTAATCGACACTAAAATAACTCTCATGGAAGCGTATAAAGAAATCTCGACTGTTTATGTGGACCTAACGAATAATAATCTATTCCCAGTTAATAGTACCAGGGAAAATCAAATTGAAGTCTTGTTGAGGACAAAAGGAATGTTAGATGAGGCATTTATCTGGTTTGTTCAATCTCAGTGTTTTAAAGAAAAAGAAGACCTATTGCAGTATCACATACTTGTAATCAGATCCTCTATATCGGACCTATTCAATGGATTAATCCAGAATGTGGTGTCCAAGAAACCGGAATGGTCTAAATTTCAAATTCATGAAGAATTTTCAGTATTAGCAGAAACCTCTCGTGGATTTGCTGAGACCAATCAAATTATTTTGGAAGTGTTTTTCTGCTTTCTCAATAACCGTGAAGCACTGAAGGTTGACGATACTTGGCCGGCGTCATACCGAACAATCCAATTTCTTTCGAACATTTTAAAGGAGTCGTTATACATGCAACCTGGCTTCACTTACTGAAACCAGCATTTTCGTGTTGCGTATATTCGTTTTCGTTATTTCTATTTTTTTCATCAATAAACAACTCAAAAATGCAGGATCAAACAATCAAAATAAACATTTCAAACCAGGTACTTTACAAAACACATTTCGCCGGAAGACCTGATGAGGAAAGACTTTCAGCCGCAATAGAAATGACCGAACTGGTTAACGCAACCTTTGCGCATTACTACACGACAAAAACTTTCGCCAATCTTCCGGACAATAAAAAGCTGGCTGTATCTTTCGTGAATGAGTCTATTCTAGCTCTCAATCTTGGATTTGTATGCAAGTCTGATGGAACTGATAAGGATTGTGCTGATTTGGAAATTCCTTATCGCCTACACAGCTCTTTGGATAGCACCTACGAATACTTGCAAGCTAACAAAATCATTACCCGTGTAATTTCATCCTACCTCAGCAGCTCGCATGCGATGGGCTCTAATTATGATCAGGAAGATGAGAATCTTTACATGACGCTGGATTTTTACCAAGATATCTTGATGCAGTGTTGGCTTCAAAATCCAACTGTTCAGCATAATCTACATCAAACGCTTAAACCGTCGCAATTTAATTCTAGTCCTGGGAATTCGGTTGAGGACGATAATACGGCTGAGAATGTATGAAGAAAAATACCTTTTATTTCTCTCACGAATATACTACCAGATCAGATCCAAAGATTAAAAACTTGCTATCAAAACATGGCATTCTGGGGATTGGCGTGTACTGGTGTATAATTGAGGATCTATACATAAATTCGAACGTATTACCTTCGAATTACGATAGTATTGCGTACGATTTACGGGTTGATTCGTCGGTAATAGAAAGTGTGATTAATGACTTTGATTTATTTCAAATCAATAATGGCGTTATTAGCTCGAACTCGGTACAGAGGCGCTTGGACGAACGAAAGGAAAAGTCTTTAAAGGCTTCGGAATCAGTCTCTAAAAGGTGGAATAAGAGCGAAGGTAATACGAACGTATTACCTTCCAATATCGATAGTAATACTAATAAAGGAAAAGAAAAGAAAGGAAAGGAAAAAGAAAAAAGAGATATAAATATCTCTAAAAAGGCGCGCGATGTTCCTTTTGATGCCAGATTGGCTGATCTTCCGTTTTCGAGTGAAAGATTTCAAGAGGCTTGGAATAACTGGTGCAGTCACAAAGAAGAAATCAAAAACGCAATCACTCCAACGGCCGCGAAGCAGCAGCTGTCAAAATTATCCTCCGCAGGTGAGTCGGATGCGATCAAAATGATTGAAAAGTCAATTTCATACCAGTGGAAAGGTTTATTCAAATTGGATGATTCAGAGCTATCAAAACAAGTGACCAAGCACGATCCAGCCAACCCGTCGGAAATTCCGGCAGGATACCAGAAACCCAAATTGGTGCTGTAAATAATTTAACCAAATGCAGGAAAATACAAAGTTGATTGCATCATGGGATGAAGTAGGTCTGATTATCCCTTACAACGTTAACCAGACCAAGACTTTTTGCCCGGAATGCAGCGAAAGCCGGAGGAATTCGAAAGATAAGTGTCTTTCAGTTAATGTTGGTAAGGGCGTAGCGAATTGCCATCATTGTGGGGTAAATTATGTGATAAAAAAAGAGAACGAATATAAGCCCATGTACCCCCAGAAAGTTTACAAGTTTCCTTCTTTTCAGCAATTACCGCTTTCGCGAGCGGTAATTGATTTTTTTAAGTCCCGGCAAATCAAGGCCGAGACTTTAACCCATTTTAAAGTCACTGAGTCATTCAGCTACCTGCCTGCAAAGGATGAAGTAAAGGCCGGGAATTCTGTCTGTATCAACTTTAACTACTACTACCAAGGGAAACATACCAATACGAAATTTAGAGGCGTTCAGAAGCGATTTATGCTAACGCCGGATGCGATGTTGACATTTTACAACATCGACAGCGTAGTGAAATCTGACGAGTGTTATATTCAAGAAGGTGAAATCGACACGCTAACAGCGTATCAATGTGGAATAATTAATTCTATTTCAGTGCCTAATGGAGCTTCCAAGGGTTCAATGAAACTTGAATATCTCGACAACTGTATCGATGCGTTTAAAAATAAAAAAAAGATAGTGATCGCAACCGACGGGGATGAAGCTGGATTAATATTGAGGGCAGAACTTATTCGGAGACTTGGGGCCGAGCGATGCTGGACTATTGAATATCCAGAAGGCTGTAAGGATACGAATGATGTCCTTTTAAAGCATGGCGAAAACGCTGTTCGTGAGATGTACAAGAATGCCCAACAGATTCCTTTGGAAGGTGTATTTATCGACGATGAGATAAGGGAGCGAGTTTTAAATATTTACCATAACGGATTCCCGGAAACCGCTAAGATTGGATATCCGGAATTTGATAAACTAATCAGCTGGAAGGGAGGAGAGTTAACAATTGTTACCGGTATCCCTGGTCACGGTAAAACTACTTTTGTGGATCAGGTTTTGGTGAGATTGGCAGCCAGGCATAAATGGAGAATTGGCGTTTTCTCTCCGGAGAACGATGTTGCAATCCATAGTACAAAGCTAATTACAAAGTTTATTGGATCTCCAACCATTGGGACGCATCGAATGAAAGAGGACGTTTTAAATACTGGCATCGATTTCGTCAATGAGCACTTTTACTTCATGAAATACGATGAAGTAAACACAACTATTGATGGGATATTAAGTAAAGCGTCTGAGCTCGTTGGTCGAAAAGGTATAAATTCTCTTGTAATTGACCCATACAACTACATTGAGCACAAAAGACCACCTGGTTTAACTGAGACTGAATACATAAGTGAAGTATTGACTAAAATAACTTCCTTCGCCAAGAAAAAGTACATTCATATTTTTCTAATTGCTCACCCAACGAAAATGAACAAGGAGAAGGATACTGGTAAGTATGAGGTCCCTAACTTGTACAAGATATCAGGATCCGCTCATTTCTTTAATAAGGCCGATAACGGATTCACCGTTTATCTTGACCCGGCGACGAATACAGTAACTGTACACGTCCAGAAAGTCAAGTTTGATTATGTTGGAGAGAAGGGTGCGTGTGACTTCTATTACGATCGAACTACCGGTAGATATATTTTACCCGGCACAAAATATGAAAGTGAGTATCAGTTGCTATTGAAGAGCCAATCGGAATCTTTAAAGGGGCAAACAGAGGGCAAACAGCAACAGCTTACCTTGCTTCATAGTTCAATATCTGCACCAAATGACTCGCCTGAGTTGACTGATATTAATAAGCTTATTCCTGGCACCTCGTTCAATTTTACCTCGGTGGGAGATCCGGGATTTTAAAAATGACCTTTGGAATAGAGAGCCGATATTAGTAAACGTATGAATCTCTACGTTTGCGAATATCGGCTCAGTTTTATTTATTCTGCCAAGCACTAGATTTTATCTTTTGGATTATTTACTTTTGATATTATAAATACTTCATCAATGATTCTGGTAGTAACAACCAATCATCCACCGATAGCGTCAGCTCTCGATGGATTGTATTATTACCGGTTGTGATGGATCCAGTGAATAAACAGATTCACGCGTCATAAACTATAAATCGAATGATAAGAGGAAAATTACCCACTGAACCTAATCTTGTACCGAGGCTTCCATCCATCCAGAATTCTGGTGTCTTATCCAGGTTGAAGCCAGGCGAGAAGGTCTTACTTGAATTAGAAGTCGTTACGTCTGAATCAGTAGCGAACTCATACGTTGACTTTGTATCTCTAAGTTCAGACATTAACTTCTCAGGCATGTTCAAAGCCAAAACTGTCGCAATTGGTTCGGGGGTAGAAGGATCATCAATAAAATCCAAGGCTTTTAAGAGACCGCCTAAATTGCCATCAGATGTAATAAAAGAGTTTGATTTGTGGGCCGACGAGGGCAATGTACCAACGAACGTAAGTTTTGACCGTCGCGCTTTAATGAATTGTTTTAAAGAGAGGGTTCCTGAATTCGCAGATGAAATACAGCTATCCCATGTCTGCTCACTATTGACCAGCTTTGCGAATCGTATTGGCTATCATCATAATTCTAAAATACATGGTAAGAATGCCTATTCCTTGTTGACGAGTCAATAAGTTTGACCAATTGGATCAATATCAGTAAAATAAAAATAAAGAACCCCGAAACCGAGATTCTTTAATGACTCACCCTCCCTCTACATTTAAGTAGAGGGACGAAGGTAAGATAAAACGAGTTAATTATTTACACCCATTTTGATCGCATCTTTCATTTGATCGGTCACAATAGGTTTAATACACTCAAAACAATCCGTTTCGATGGTTTTACCAGTAATTGTATTTAAAGTGTATTTGTCATCGCCTAACTTTTCGATTAATAAGGAGGGAAACATATCTAAGCTACCAGACATATAATTGGTGAAAGCACCAGTCCCTTGAATGTAATACGAGGCACGAAGACCAATAGGTGATAGTTCTAATTTCAACTCTCTCCTCGGTGAGCTTTGAAGAAGAAATTTATTAAACAAACGGCCATCATGATGGATGCCATAAACATTTTTCACATCAGGATATGCAGACTTGAATGTCTCTGATAATTGGTAAAATAGATTTTGCATTTGGTAGATTGTTTGGTTCATAATAAAAACGAATTAATTAGTTAACAGGTTCGTTGCTAGGTCTTTATAAGAGAACCATATATTGAATATTCAACTCTATCCTGTTCAAATGGAACGGGATAGGAACTTAAAAAATAATCGATTTCATTAAAATAAATATTTGAGTGACGATAGAATGTACCACAGTATCACTCAGATCCTTGGGGGAGGATCATTGAATTACCGTTACAGAAAATCACATAATCACTTCATTTAAAAATAGGATACAAATGGAAAACAGCGAGAATTTAGAGAACGGAACAACTGAGAATGTATGTACGTACAACAGCAAAGGTTTAGATTTACTAAACCTACGGAAGTGCAGCGTATATAGGTGTCAGTTATCAGGTAAGGTAATGCTGATAACATCGATTGAAAGATCAGTTACAACCAATGAAGTGAAGGTAATTGGTTTATATTATCACAAAGGAAGTTATGCTGTTGTTGATATCTATGACGGGCAGTTGATGGAGGTCGGACCTGAATCGCCTACGGTTGATCAAAAAAAGGCCACTGGTTTGAGTGCTGACTATGATACTAACGCAGTAATAGTCTATTAAATAACTTCCTTGTCGTAGTAGTAATTCTACATCTGGAAGTCGGAAGGGAGGGGTAGGTCAAAAGTCAAAGTCTTGACTTTTTGGCAACCGCCTGTCCAAACAGGCTCGTAACAAGTCAAAATTAGAAACAAATTCCCCGAACGAAAATGGGAGCAGGTAGAAATCCAAAAGCAACGGAGCTTTTAAAGAAACAAGGCACATTCCGGGAGGATCGCCATGGTGATCGAGTGCATATAGAAAATGCCCTTACGATATCTCCAAGCAATTTTCTGACAGCCAAAGAAAAGAAGATCTGGGAAAAGTGGTACCAGGTTTTACAAGAAAATAATATCCTTAAAGAGACTGACGAGGTAGCATTTGGCCTACTTTGCAAGACATTTAATCGTGTTGAAATTCTATCAAAAGAATTCAAAAAAACGGACGATTATATTTACTCTTATACATCTGATGTTGGGGCAAAAGTTGAAAAGACACATCCAAAATATGCCGTCTTGGTGGAGTCAGAGAAAAATCTACTTAAATTATTAACAGAGTTCGGTATGACGCCGGCAAGCCGCAATAAGGTGAAAATGGCTATGGATAAAGGGATAGATCCATTCGCCGAACTCGAAAATATGGATAGTTAATGTTAAACCCTTTGCAGAAAGCTTATGACTATGCCGCTGATGTTCGGTCAGGGAAAAAAGTTGTTGGCGGGTATGTTAAGTTATCAGTTGAAAGATTTTATAAAGACTTAGAGAATGCCAAGGAAAAAGGATTTGTTTTTAATGAGAAAGCTGCTCAGAAGGCCTTGTCTTTCTTCGAAATGCTTTGTTTTACGAAGGGGAAATGGATGGGTAAGCCATTCGAGTTGCAGCCCTGGCAATGCTTTATTGTCGCCAATGTTTTTGGCTGGAAAGTTGAGAGTACCGGATTACGGCGGTTTACAGAAGCTTATGTAGAAATTCCAAAGAAATGCGGAAAAACGGAGCTGGCCGCTGGGATAGGTTTGTATATGTTGATGATGGACAAGGAGAATGGAGCCGATGTTTATGCAGCAGCATACACCAGAGACCAGGCGAATATTTGTTTTAAGGGAGCAAAAACTATGGCAAGTAAGTCTCCTGTTATTAAGAGCAGGTTACGGATCTTGGCACATAATCTCTATTATCCAAAAACAGAATCCGGAATGTCTGCGGTGTCTCATGATGCCGACAACACAGAAGGAAAGCATGCTCATTGTGTGCTTTTTGATGAGTACCACGTCCACAAAACTGATGATGTTAAAACATCGCTTCGTTCCGGTATGGCTGCGAGAGACCAGCCATTGTTTTTTATTATCACAACAGCTGGTTCCAATAAACAAGGGCCGTGTTACAAATATCGAAAAGGCTGTATCGATACGCTGAAAGGATATCAGAAACAAGATAGGGTATTCTCAATAATTTACAGTCTTGATGAGGGCGATGATTGGGAAAATCCTGCCATGTGGGAAAAAGCTAATCCGAACTACGGTGTTTCTGTTCGTCCCGATTTCTTACAGGGGGAATATGAAGGTGCTAAATCTAATGGACGAGCAGAGGTTGAATTTAAAACAAAGCACTTGAATCTTTGGGTTGATTCAGATGTGACATGGATTCCCTCGAAAACTTGGGACTTGTTGGCACAGCCTGACTTTACACCTCCTCGTGGATCTATTTGTTACGGCGGGATTGATTTAGGGCAAAAAAGTGATATCTCAGCATTTGCTCTTTACTTTCCAGAGTATAAATTCCTGCGAGTCAAGTACTACGTAGCCGAAGAAGCTGCGGAATACGCAGCTAGGAGTGGTATTGACTATAAAGACTGGATCGAGAATGAATTTTTATGTGCAACACCGGGCAAAACGACTGATTATGAGTACATAATTGATGAAGTAGCTGAGGCGTGTGATGAATGGAGTGTCAATTTTATTGGAATGGATTCTTGGGGCTCTCAGCTTTTTTGGGATAAACTAACAGACATACTCGGCACCCACTATACTTTGACTAAAAAGGAAGATGGAACGATCAAATGGGAATATCAACCCAGGCTGCAAAGTTTTAGGCAAGGATTCAAATCTTTAAGTCCGCCTACAAACCTCTTTGAAGAGCTGGTTATAAATGGGAATATCGTTCATGACGGTAATCCAGTTACCGGATGGATGTTGGGCAATGTAGCACTGGACAAGGATTCAAACGATAATATAAAGCCGAACAAAGCTAAGAGTAAAGATAAAATCGATGGAATTATTGCCGCGATTATGGCATTAGCTCAGTCTTCTGAATGGAATGATCTCCGCAAGCACAGCAGTGAAGTCCAAGTTTACTAAAATAATCATCGACTATGAAAATCGCTAACAACCAGCTTCAACTAAAAAAAACCACCTTCATTGACCTGTTTTTAAAGATGGATCCGGAAGGAAAAAACTTGCGACGGACATTCGACAGAATTGAGAGTATTTGTATCGAACACGACGTTGAAAACTACTACAACACTTTTGAGTCTTTCAAAACAGCTTTTCACAGTGGTAGAATTGCGAGAGTAGGAAATTAAGGGTACTGGTAGTACCGAACTTGTGATTTCAAATTTGGAAATTGCATCAAACATTGAGCAACTTGGCAAACTGGTTAAAGAACGTTCTTGCACGTTCCAAATCACCTTTACAGACTAATATTGAGGAAAGATCCATCACCACCACGCCGGCGATGGATGCAGCTACTTTTTTGCTCAAACAATATGGACTGGAAAGCTTGTCTGCTAATGTTACGGCCAGAAATGCTATGGGCATATCCACATTTTTTGGATGTGTAAAACACATATCCAATGTGATGGCGTCAATACCGTATACAGTATACCGTGACAGTGGTGCTGAGGGTAGTGAAAAGTATTATGACCATCCAGCCTACTACACATTAAGCACACGATTCAATGAAAATATGTCATCTTTCATCGCTAGAAGAGCGCTGATAACGAACTGGCTTGTTTATGGATGGGCCGTCGCAGAAATAAGACGCGACCTATTTCGGAATGTGGTATCAATCATTCCATATGCATCCCAAGACGTTACAATATTGCATGATGATGAGACTGACAGGTATTTCTTTCAAATTCCAAGCAAAAGAAAAAACCTATCTCAGGATGATGTTATTTTTCTGCGAGATCTAAGTTTTGATGGGAATGTTGGGCATTCAATCATTAATTGGCAGTGTCAAACAATTAAAATAGATCTTCTCGCTAAGGAATTTGCTCAAAAATATTACGAAAAGGGAACCTTCATGGGGGGGATGCTCGAAACTCCGGATGCAGGCAATGATGCAGAGAAGGCAAAGATTTATAAGCAAAGAATAATAGAATCATTACAGGGTGCAGATGGGGGAGGCTTTGGATTTACTGTGCTGGGGCCGGGCGTAAAGTGGCATAATGTGGGCAGGCCACCCGTCGAATCTCAATTGATGGAGCTTTTTAGCAAATCATCCAGTGATGTAGCTCAAATGTTCAATTTGCCTCTTTCGATGATAGGCGACACTTCGGGAGACACAAGCTGGGGAACAGGTGTTGAGCAGATGTTTATTCGCGTAACAAATACTGTTTACGCTCCAATCGCTACCCAGATCGAACAAGAATTTAATTACAAATGCTTCCGTAAGGACGAGATATTAGCAGGAATATTTACCCGCCATTTATTTAAGTCATTTCTTAGAGGTGATCTAAAATCCCAGGGCGAGTACTATGCGAAAATGGTAACTAATGGGATATATACCATTGATGAGGTACGCGGTTTTGATGACATGAAACCGCTTCCAGGGGGAGTAGGCGCTCGCTCGTACATACAAGGCGCAATGATGCCGCTGGATATAATTGATGAAGTAAGATTATCCGAACAAAATAAAAATGGTACAGGAAAAGAGAGTACTTCCACAGAATCATAGCGAGGTAAGAGCAGTTCAGAGCACTGAGGGAATTTGGCATATTCCAGGAAAGGGAATTGTGTTTAACCAGCGCTCACGTAAACTCGGATTCTTTTATGAAATTATTGATCCGAGAGCCTTGGACAGCGCAAATATGAGTGATGCGATATCGTGCTTTAATCACGATATGAATCATATTCTGGGAAATGTTAGAAATAAGACCACAAGCTTCACCGTAACTGCTGAGGCTATGGAATACGATACTTTGCCACCTGATAATCAGACTACCAAGGATATTGTTATCGCGCCTATTTTACGAGGCGATGTGACTGGCAGCTCGTTTATGTTCAGTGTTGCTGAGCGAGGAGGGGATGAGTGGGTTGAAGAGCCCAACGGTGATATTATCCGCTATGTACGCAAGATTGATGTAGTCTATGAATGGGGGCCAGTTTCAATGCCGGCATACCTAACAACATCTACAGAGGTTGCCAAGCGATCTTTCGATTATTTCATAAACGAGCATAAAAAACAAGAATTACAACTCAGGTCCACCTTCGCAAAAATGCAGTTGGAACTATACCGATAAACATATTACACTTCATCAACAATCAAAATGGCAAAAAAGACACTTAAAGACTTGCTGGACGAGCGCGCGCTAAAGTTCGCAGCCGCTGAGGAAGCTCAGAAAGTTGGGGAAACCGAAAATCGGAACCTAACCACTGATGAATACAATAAATTCTCCGGACTGATGGACGAAGTTCGTACATTGGATAAACAGATCGTTCAGGAAAGAAGTTTAGAAGATTTTGCCCGAGCGCGTGCTGCAAGTGTCGGATCAGGATCGGAAGGTAATCGTGATTCTTCGGCTGCTGACGAGCGTGATTTTTCAAAATACAATTTGAATAGAGCTCTGCTTGCCAGACTTGACAACCGATCATTAGACGGGGTAGAGGCGGAAGTTCAAAAAATTGCTGAGGCTCGCGCACAGGCTGACGGAATCAAGCTGAGTGGTAACGGTATTGTAGTTTTAGATACGGTTTTGCAAAAACGCGGTCAAACAGTCACGCTACAAACCGCAAATCCTGGTGATCAGGGCGGCGTAACTGTTCAGAAAGATGTAAGAGGTGTTTTGGAAGTCTTACAAGCCAATACTTTCCTCGATAAGGTTGGAGCTAGATTTCTTACTGGATTAACTGGTGATATTGAATTTCCAGTACAAGAAACGGTGCCTACAATCCAGGAATTGACGGAGATTGAGAAGATGAATAAATCTGAAATTCTTTGGGGTACAGTCGGCATTAAGCCAAACCGTAGAGGAACCACAGTCCCTATTTCGCGGCAATTGTTGATT
Organism: Dyadobacter sp. HNCC25DJ186; assembly: GCF_056895235.1. Classification (NCBI taxonomy): domain Bacteria; kingdom Pseudomonadati; phylum Bacteroidota; class Cytophagia; order Cytophagales; family Spirosomataceae; genus Dyadobacter; species Dyadobacter sp. HNCC25DJ186. Next base: position 33,871 of record NZ_JBXHAS010000014.1, on the reverse strand, counting down.
CAGTCGTCGATCGACATGCAAAATTTTGTAATCAATGCAATTGGCGAGGCTTTATCGCAGAAAATGAATGCAGAAGCAGTTGCGATCTTGTTGACGTACATCACATCGGCCAACGGCAATTTGTTGGCACTGGGTACAAATGGCGCGCTACCGGACTATGAAGATATCGTTGCTCTTGAAGCACTTGTTGAAGGATATAACCACGATCGAGGAAATCCTGCGTATTTAACTAATTCGAAAGTTAAAGCAATCCTAAAAACCACTCAGATTTTTACAGGAACCAGTGGAGCACCGGTTTGGGATTTGACAGGTCAGCTGAATGGTCACAAAGCCGTAGTATCGAACGTAGTGCCATCAACACTTACCAAAGGTACAGGAACCAATTTGTCCCCAATTTTCTTCGGAAACTTCTCAGACTTCCTGGTTGGTATGTGGGGTGGAACTGAGTACGTTGTTGACCCCTACACTCGTAAGGAGGAGGCGATTATCGAAGTTACTGCCAATGCATTCTGGGGGATGAAACCAGCAAGAGTGAAATCGTTCGCAGGTATTAAGGACGCAATTACAACTCGCCCTTAATTTTTAATTGACTTTTTTAACCGGAGCGGTTCGTCGCTCCACATCATACCCAAAAATGGAAAAACCAGAAATCAAAGCAGAGACAGCAGCGTTCAAAACGCAGCAAATCGAAATCATTAAATTTCATCCTCTGGTAGCTCACGAGGTCGGTGAGCAGCCGATTGTTCGCGAAGAAACCGCGAAGGATCTGATTGAAAGAAAATTTGCCAAAGCAATCAAATAAAAAATTGAAATCACTCCCCTTCATAACTGAAAAGTATACGCACGATATCGTTACTCTCCGACAAGCGCGAGAATGGCTTCGTATGGATATTCCTGGCTATGATGGGGAGGATTCAGTTATTTTGATGGCCATTGAATCAGCGGTTAGCTGGGTTGAAACACATTGTAATCTATCCTTAGGGATTTCAAACTATGAGTGGAACACTGATTGCCTCCCTAATTCATTTAACGACGTCTTTTATATACAAAGTATTACTTCAATTGAGTACCGAGGAGAGAGTGGATATTTAGGTGTTAATTCTAATAACTATGAGTTGATCCAGGTTAGCAAACGCAGATCTGAAATTGAATGGTTCAATACTCAAATCTCCTCTAATCGATACAAAATTAAATTCAAGGCAGGATTTCCAGATGGTCAGGTGCCAGCCGTTTTGCTTGATGCAATTAGGGCGAGAATAGCTGAAAGATTTGAAAATCGAGGTGATGGGGTATCTGAAAAGAAAACCCTGTCCGAAAAATTAGCAGACCATTTCAAAATACCATATGCCGGATAATAGATTGCTTTCAAGTAAGATGGATCGCAGGGTTGAATTCTCAAAGCCTTCTGCCTCGGCGGATGCTTATAATGAAAATACTGAGTTTGAAGTCGTTTATTCCAATTTCCCAGCTCACAGAAAGGATAGTTCATCCAATCAAGATGAAGGGGAGAGTGATAATAAAATTAGTGGCGAAGCCCGAGTGGAATGGGAAGTTCGATTCTTACCAAATCTGAATATAGCAACAAACTGGAAGCTTAAAGATTTGCATGATGGTCAAACTTACGAGATCACGGCTCCGCCAACTGAAATAGGGCGTCGTCAAGGAATTCGAATTGTTACGAAACTGATTCAGTAATGAAGGTTACCATTAACACCGACGATTTGAAAAAGCTGGAAACGGCGATGGGTAAATATGCGATGATTATGCCGACTCAAAAGGCTAATTCAGCACTTAGGAAAGCCTCTCAGCCAATGTTTCGCGCAGCTCAGTCAGAGGTTCCGGTTGGGAAAATGGGGCGCGAAAGAATCAGTTTAAAAAAGCGCGGAGTTAACGCCAATGCATACAGACAAGGCGGTGCAACGCGAAGAGATCTCCGGATAAAAGTTGTAAAGGCGGAGCCAGGAGAATTGTCACGTGTATTGGTCGGCGTTAGTAAGAGAAGTAGCAAAGTTGGATGGAGAACGCCATTTATAACCAAGGGCACTAAGGTTCGTAAAACTAAAAAAGGATACAACCGGGGATCGGTCAAAGCTAATAACTTTTTGGGTCGGGCCTTTGATACTACAATCGATTTTGTAAGAGCAGATTTTCAGAAAGCATACAGAGAGTCATTCGTTGCATGGGCTAGATCAACCTGGCCACAAATAGGAGTTTAATGATTACCAAATCTGTCATACAGCTTTTGCTGGCCAATTCAGCATTAACCGCAATTGTGGGGGATCGGGTAAGGCCAAATGTGATTAAGCCAAAAGAGGTTTTCCCTGCAATTTGGGTGAGCTCTTACGAGATGCAAAGCATGCCATGTGACAATAATAACGGGGTATACAGCGGAACTATCGAGATTGGCGTGTATGCTGTTGAGTATGGTAAATGTGTACAGATAATGGATCTGGTACGATCAATATTAAACAACTTCTCGGGGATGGTCGGCAATGTCGGAATATCATTCCAAAGAGGTCAGGAGACGGCCGACGATTACGATGAAACTGGAACTATGAGTATCAAAGTCATTGAATTCGAAGCCTACGCGCAAATTAAATAACACTTCATCAATAAATTAATATGCCATCAACTGCAAGAGTTCAAGAGGCCGTTTTGTCCAACGAGGTAAACCTTTTTGTGAACAAAGGCACCACAGGTTCGCCCAACTTCGTAATGGTTGGATGTGCGACGTCAAAAGATTACGGGCTTGCGATTAATACAATCACGTTGAACTGCGATAAAGGAAAGATCAAAATTGCGCCGGAAGAGCCGGACTTTGACTTGCAGTTGACGGGCTTTGTGTTTCAGTATGCAACTGAAAATGTCGCTGCAAATGTTTCAGCTCGCGAATTCGAAGAGTGGGCGAGTGAATTTCCGCAGGGTCCACGAGAATACAAACTGGCAGGCAAACACACAGGTGATTTAGTTCGAGAATTTGAAGCAGTTATTGCTTCCTTCCGTGAAACCGGATCGAATGGTGAGGCTCGCACCTACTCGGTAAGCTTCCAGATTTCAGGTACTCCTGAGTTAAGCGATCAAGCGTAATTAAAACCTTCATAACCATCCCTGGTAAATCGGGGATGGCATAAATCGAATACTCATGAATGATAAAGGATTTTCAGAAACTTCGGTTTCACTTAAACTTGGTGAGACTGTTTACCAGGTCAATTTTGGAATATTGGCCCGCCGCCGTATTGAAGAGTCTCATCCGGGATTCAATATAATTGGTACAACCATGCCTGACTTTGAGGTGATTCCATTTCTGATACAAAACGGGATTGATCCAAAATTACGACAGTGGAATGATGAAGAAGAATTTCTCAATCTGTATGAAAACTGCAAAGATGAGAATGGATTGCAATTGATCCCGTTGGCCTACCAAAATGCTTTGGGGTTTACCAATCAGCGTTTCGATCTATGGGTACAGAGGGCGACCGAAATGCTGAATCAAGCAGAAACACAGAAAGCTTAGAAAAGCCGATTGATTGGAGGCAATGGTGGAAAGATGCCGGCGCTATGGGCATACAGCCTTCTGAGCTTAACGACCTTACTCCCTATGAGTTCAATCTAATGCGCGAAGGCTACCATAAAAATATGGAGAGCCTTTGGGATATAGCAAAATTCCAAGCATGGGTAGTATATGCCAGCGGATGCTCGGCGGCTGGGCATACTCCAAAACCTATTGATCAGTGGCTCGAAGAATCCTCTGACGTACCGAGTGATACGCCTCGCGAACAGGAAATTGATGCAGACTACAAAGCCGAAATGGAGGCAAAAATGAATATCAGAAAATGACTAATGTAGCCGGTGCGAATATAAGACTTGGCGGGGATGAAACAGGGCTTATAAAAAGTCTTGATAATGCGCGCCAAAGATTTTCACTTTTTACCAAGGAAATAAACTCCAATGTTGTCCAGGCCTATAAAAAGGCGGATGCTGAACAAAAAGTGTTCAGGGGCGGACTAACCCGTTTAGGGGATGAGTTTGTTAATCTAGGCAAGAAAATGGCACTGGTGGGCACATTGCCCGCACTATTTGCGGCTGGGAAAGCTTACAAAGATTACGCGGATATTCAGCGAATGGAAAAAGGGTTGGCTCTGTATGGGTCAACCCTTGACGATGTTCGAAGACTGGCTAAGGAGCCAAATATTGGTGTATTTGATGGGGCTAAAACACTTATAGGGCTAAGAGCTACTAAAATAGAAGCTGGGTTGGCCGAGCGAGCAATTAAATCATTCGCCAATGCAATTGCCGCATCCGGTGGTAACGCTGCTGATCTTGAACCGGCACTACTTAACCTTAAACAATTCAAGGCTACCCAAAATATTAACCAGGTTGATTTACGCCAGCTTTCGGCTCGTATCCCACAGGCTTTGGATGTTATCCAAAAGCAGTTTGGCACGCTTGATACTGAGAAGCTTAATAAGATCGGAATTGACAAGTTCATTGAAGGCTTTGTTTCTGGACTTGAAAAAATACCAAAAGTTGCAGGCGGAGCAGGTGTCGCAATGGAACAGGTTGCAGACAGTTTTACTTTTTTCTCCGGAACAATTGGAGAGGGTATTGAAAAAGCTTTTAATACATCCAGTAAAATAACTGCAATTGGTCAGCTCTTAGATAATCTTTCTACAAATTTCAGGACTTTAAATCCGGAAGCGCAAAAAGCGATTCTTCTTTTTGGTGGTATGGCTGTGGTTATTCCGCCGTTAACCGTTGCGGTCGGCACATTGATTAAACTATGGCCTTTGTTGTCAGTTGGGTTTGCTGGCGTATCTTGGCCAGTTGTTGCTATTGTGGCAACGGCGACCGCGATATCAGGATTAATTGCCCTTTTGCCACTTCTTAACAATCAGACTGCCGAAACTGCGGATCAGCTTGACAAGGTTGCTAGTTTTAAAGACAAGCTAGGTCCGCTGATGGCTCGCTACGAAGAGCTAACCGCAAAGGCTAAGCTTAGTGGTAATGAACAGCGTGAACTAAAAAAAGTTACAGAGGACATCGCTAAGGCTGTTCCTGGCGCTGCCTCATCCTTTGACAAATATGGAAATGCGGTTGATGTAAATATTAACAAGGTCCGCACGTTCATAGCTGAACAACGGAAGTTATTGGAGATAATGCAACGCACTCAAAAGGAGGCGGCATTATCATCTATCGGGTCTAGTAGAAGCAGAATTGCGGGCATATCCAGGCAGCTTGGCGAAGGTATTACTTATGAAACTTCATCAAATGGAGTTGCTGTAAGGCGCCCTCTTTCTGAGAATGAAAAAGAGGTTATGCGGAAGCAAATCACTGATTTGCAAGCAGAGATACAGAGAAGCCGAAAAGAATTACAAACCGCGGAAGGTATTGACAGTATTTCGGATCGAAGAAAGCAAAGAAGTTCTATTGTTGAGGAATTAAATGCAATTCCTCCTGCGGCAGATGCAGCTGGAAAATCTTTAAAGAGTGCTTTTGATACATCCAGCAAAAAGGAATATCAAAAAATCCTTTCTGACGAAAAGAAAGATCTCGAAGACATAAGGGATATCGCCGCTAATATCAAAGCAATCAGCGGATCCGGGAATAGTGCCGGCATATTGTCGAATTTACTAGGTGAAGGCTCTGGTAATTTTCAATCTTCTTTGGCTGGCAAAAAATCCACTGACGCATTAAAGGGCCGCGCAGGAGAAATATCGGGTATTGCTAATATAGGAGGCGCCCCGGCTCCCGGGACTAAGGAGGCGATTGGGGATCAAATGAACTCCTCACTTGATAATTTAAGAAACAAATACGAAGACTCTATATCAGCTACTGCGAAACTTAACAGTGAACTTCAAGGAGCTTTCAAAGAAACAGGGGTAAATGTGGCAACTGGCTTTGGTGAGATGCTGGGTGATTTAGCTACCGGCGTTGGCGGAGTTGAGACTTTTAGTCAAAGGTTGCTGGGTGCTCTTGGTAATATGCTCAAAGAAATGGGTAAGGCGTTGATTGTTGCCGGCATTGGAGGGTCTGCGCTTAAAAAAATTATGTCAGTTCCAGCTCTTGCCATTCCAGCTGGTATTGCCCTTGTTGCGATCGGTCAAACTTTAAATAACAGCGTATCTAAATCAGCTAGTAACCTTTCAAGAACTAGACTTGCAAATGGCGGTGCTATTTACGGAACAACCAACGCAATTGTCGGCGAATATCCAGGTGCAGCAAACAACCCTGAGCTCGTAGCTCCATATTCCAAAGTTCATGACTCATTCAAGAAAATAGCAAAAGAAACCATGGGTGTCGGCGGCGGGAATGTATTCATTCCTGAAATGAAACTTCGAGGGGAAGATATGTACATCCAATTTAAAAGAGTAGAGCAACGCAATAAAGCCCTCGGCATAGTATAATGGCATACGGATTAAAATATTTTGCGAGATACAAGTCAGATGATGGCCAGGTTAAAGAAATCCGGTTTTCAAAAATCGATTATGCCGGGCCGACAATAGAATGGTTTGTTACGCATGCCAATGTCGAAAATAATCAAGGTTCATCAGATTCTCTTTTCGAAACAACTATCATCCCATCTCAAAAAAGACTTGGGTTGTATTTTAAAGAGCGATACGATCTGACGGAATTTGTTTTCGATAGAAAAACATTTTTCCTGGAAATTGTTGTTGATGCAACCGGAGAAGTTGAGTGGAGTGGATGGGTTGAGCCTTGGGATGCGGCTCACGCATATTCTAAACCTCCGCATATCGTAAGTCTTACGGCAAGCTGCGGCCTCGCTCACCTTTCGAGGAAGAAATATTCTAATCCGTCGAATACTTTCAAGAAAACAGGGTTAACGCTTATTCAAGAGTGTTTGGCTATTATTGGCAGTGAGCTTCCTCTTCGTGTATCAACACACATGAAGGAGAATAGTTTTTCCGGGCCGAACGTTCAGGGACTTGAATCCTTTGAAATAAATATTGCTCGGTATTACAATGAGAATGGGGAGCCTATACATTGTGATGAAATAATCTCAGACATACTCAATAAGTTTAATGCAGAGCTAACTCAGTGGAATAACAGATGGGTTGTCAGAGCCATTGTTGACCATGCTACCGGATTTGAAACGGATTTTCTTGAATACCCTTTTGGTGGCGGGTCTCCTACCTCATCAGGTGCATGGCCTGGGACGTACGTCATAAATGATACTGAGGCGTTTACAAAAGACGGTGGACAGGAACGGGTTTTAGCTCCAATTACCAAATACCGTACAGAAGTTGACCTTGGAACTCAAAATCCATTTTTCGAAAATGGGAATATGTTTCTTTGGACATCGGCCGGTCTGGTTGGGTGGGACTTCACGCAAATGCCTAACGGTAATCCGGGATGGGAAAGATATTATCTCGGCGGAGAAGGGGTAACGGCTTCCATTTTAAAAATCAATGGAAAATCCCCTGAACCATACCGCAAGAAAAGAAAAAAGAAGTTTTGGCAAATTGCCGTCCCGATTCTAACTGGGATGGTTGGAGCCAATCTAAAAAATAAGTGGGATGATCTCGAACCGGCGCAATGGATTGAAAGCTCAGTGGGCCGCATATCCAAGGGAGATAAAAACGTAACGATCTCATTTGATTATGAAACGGCTCCAAATTCCAGTGATGTTTTAATTTCGATAAGACTGGAAAGTTCTTGGAAGTCTGACGTCCCTACTCGATGGTTAAATTTCGGCGTGGGCGACTCTGAAACCCAAGAGGAATTCCATTTAATCCGCGTGCCTCCTGTTGATCGGGAAGGCCTTATTTATGTAGGCAGCTTGGATGCTTCTGGTAATCCAAACTATCCAAGCGGAACGACTGCAAACTGGACTTACGTAGTAACAGGAGTTCCTGCCGGTCAAGTTAGAAAGGTCGGAGGTGTCAATGGGGTTGTCGTTGAAAATGGTGATTTAGTTATTTCCCGAGTGCCAAATACAGGAGGTACTCAGGAGTCTACCGGGGTTAACTGGAATGTTATAAATGTTCGCAATAACACTAAAAAGGGTACGTACGAAGTAACGATTCCTGTTTCAAGAAATAATATTGTAACGTCTCAGTTTATCAATGAGGCACTACCTCGCTATGATAGTATTTATGTCCGGTTCTATAAAATAGCTACGGATGAAGATAAATCAGGAGATTGGTACAAGGTATATAATTTAAAAGGTACGCTCGAAGGTTTTGTTGCCACTGCTGAGGCAAGCAGGTACGCTACAACACTGGAACGCGGTGCGCCGACAGAAGAAGAGGCCGAAACGATTAATTTAATAACAGGAGATTATAATCCATGGTATACCGGATCGTTAACGCGGCCCGGATCAGCCGAAAATACAAGATCTTGGAGGCGCAGGACTGCACTAAGCGAAAGTCTTAGTATTTACCGGGCAATGATGCAGGATAGACTTTGCTTGACAAGTCGCCCGCTTATTGTTATTGAGGGTGAAATTCTTATTAAGCGAGATAGTCCCGAAATAAGCTATCTTCATACGCTTGTTTTGTCTGATAAGAGTAACATGCGGATGAAAATCACGCGTTATTCTTACAATGACATTACAAGAATTGCCAAAATAACAGCTGTTGAGGTTAGATATGAAGAGATTCCAGCAAATGATTTACGGCAAGACTCATATATTCCAGGAGAAGGAACGCTCAATTTAATTCCAGGTCAAGGAGACGGGTATTACCCAACAAAATCTGATAGTACTAACGGTAGAATTAGTGCTGAATATTTGCCGCTTACAAATGATGAAATAACTGCCGACCTCGAACAAAGGGCTCGGATGGGTGCTGTTTTTGACGGTATAGAGCCTCTTACATACGTAGCGGCAGAAGAAAGTGAAGAAACTGTAAATCTGGCAGATTTTTTATCGGAGCACTTCATTGAGCAAAATGAGGACCAGGAGGAAGAGGATGTGTTCGATCCTGAGACGCTGGAACTTACTTTGGTTGACAAGCCTACATGGGTGAGTGAAGTTGTGTTTGACAAGCTGGAAATTACAGCCACCGCACTAGCTCCTAAGATTGGAGATTTCTTTTTAGTTGTAAAGGCTTTTGATCCAGAATCTGAAACAGAATTTGAATTCAGAGTTCCTATCCTGGTTGAGGAAAACGAAGAATTCATTGAAACATGGCCACCGGTATTCGATCCGCCATTGCCTACCCTATTCTTTGAAGTAGGAAAACAGACGACAGATGGGTTTGTGATCATGGATTACATGCCGGAGCTGGTTTATGAGAATCTAAGCTACCGGATCATGGGGAAACCTGAATGGGTTTCTGACCAGTCTGTGGTTTTTGGTGAAGTTTCGGTAACAGGTAAACCGGTTAAAATCGAAACTCGGTATCTGACACTTGAAATGACAGATGCCATAGGCAGAATACACGTTGAGGAGATAACGCTAGCCTGCATCAAGAAAACCGTACTTAAACATACACTTCTTGATCGTGGTGTAGATGGCCCGGGCGTGCTTGGTGTTATCCCTGGTTCATTTGAAAATCCTGGTAAGATTGATATTGAATCTGTTGTTACCGGATTTCACGATAAGGTCGAAAGATCACTTGTCGGCGGCGGGCCTTCCGGGGATGCAGTAAATGAAACCAAGACTATTTCTGTCACAGAAACAAATCTTGGTACATACCTGCTGTTTCCGGATACATCAGGGATTATTACAGAGGTCGGGCAATACAAATACATTCTCCGTTCGCTGCGCGGCACCCGCCTTGTTACAGAGGATATAATACCATTTACGCTTTACGACGACGAGTATCTTTCCGTTTTATCGGGTGAATTATGGGATACTACTGAGGACCGATTACTTGGTGTTATTGATCCTGATGGATCCAGCCAGTTTGTTAAACCTGTAAGCTTTGATCCTAAAATAATAATTGCCGGACTGCTGCATGATAAAGTAAATTTCACTTTTTACAAAGACGGCGTTGAGGTATTAACGAAAGAAGAAGTTTTGACTGCGTCAATCGAGGATGCAGAATATGATTTGTTTGGCGAAGTTGTTACGACTTACGGGCCTGGTCAATACGAACTTCTTGTTGATGTATTTAACGACGAGGCTCAGGTTTATCAGCGCCTTTTGAGTTTTCAGATTAATAAGGAAGAGGTTGAGCCTGTTGCCGGCGTTCAACTAATTGCCTTTCCTGAAAACAAAACGAATTATGTTGTAGTTGATGACCTTCCGATAAACAATGCAGAGTACGACATCCCCGATGCGTATGGTTTTAAAATACCGGTTCCTGATGCTGTATTTAACTACGCAGAATGGAAGGTGTATGATAAAACATCCGGCGCGCTGGTTGAAGTCGATATTGAGACTTATACTAACACACCTCAGTACATAACCGTTGCAGAGGGGGATTCTCCGGAAGATATCCTAATTTTCGGCTCCAAGAATTCAACGCAGATCGGAAGATTACACCGGGCGCCTTCATCACTTCGTGTCGTTGGTATTTTCAAAGATGGCGGGCCGGCCGGGGAAATTACTGCAATTATTCAGGCGGATGTGGCTTTTCGTATTCCACTTGGGCCGGATGATTATTCTGGATTAAGGTTTGTTACGTTTGATGCAGACTCAGGAGACGTGTCAGTAATTGACGCGAACATGCCGAAAGCTGGCCGCAGTTATATACTTCCAAAATATCCACTTAGATGGAGTTCATCAGCCCGCGGTTATAATGGCGAGCTTTTTGACAAAGTTATTGTTCAGCTAAGAAAAGACGGTGAAATACTGCACGGTTTCTTTACGGGAGCTGTGACTATTTATAATTCTTCCGTACCTGTAACGGAATTAGGGGCAGATGACGAGGCTTATATTATTGGATTCCCAGGTGACGATGATTTAAGAATTCTATATAACGACGCCGATGAGGAGGTTTTAATTGATGATGTTGGAGAATATCAGGTAACCGCTACTTTTTACCTCGGTGCTACCCAAGTAGGAACATCAGAATCAACTTTTACCCTAACTGACGCGGACGCAGAACTTCCGATTATTGACTTTGAGGAAGAAGATCCAACCGTTCCACAATGGGTTAAAGATATCACTGAGGCTCAGATTGAAAAGTGGAACCTGTTTGAGCCGGATGATTACGTGCTGCATTCTGAGTTTGATGATCTATTTGATGAAAATTTTTATTCCAACCTTTTAACGGGGTATGTTTTAGGGGCCAACTCGCCGATTAGTGCTGGTGATACACTTCTTTCTGCGTTCGGTAAATTACAGGGTCAGATAAGTAATAATATTACGTCACTTTCGGGGTATGTCAGAAAATCGGTTGCCGATACTATAACAGCATCGCATAATTTTACAGGGGAGATATTTTTACCATCTAATTATGGGCACAATACCTATGATGGGTCAAATGTTTTTGTGAACTACGCCCCTACTTATGGGAATGGGACCACAATTAGTGCTGCAAATTTGCGTGTTTGGAATGGTTCAGGAGGATGGAAGTCACTAGCATTTGGAGGGGGCGGGCAAATAACATGGGATGGTAATAATATTGCCACTCAACCTTGGGTTATATCTCAGAACTATCTTTCCAGTATTGCAACTTTAACTGCTGGTACCGGAATTCTGGGAGGCTCTTATAATGGCACTTTATTAAAAACATTTTCAATTGATTTCGGCACGACATCCTCGCAAGTTGCCAGAGGAGATGATTCTCGTATAAACAACGGACAAACTGCTTATAGCTGGGGAAACCACGCTCTTGCTGGCTACGCACTTTCTTCTTCTCTTTCGGGGTATGTTAGAAAATCAGTCGCTGACAATATCACAGCTGATCACAATTTCACAGGCATCATCAAACTACCTGGAAATCATGGACACAATACCTATGACGGGTCAAATGTATATGCAAATTACGCGCCTTCCGATGGGAATGGATCGGTGATAAGCATTGCCAACCTACGTGTTTGGAATGGATCAGGTGCATGGAGAACACTGACGCTATCTGGTTCAGGAGGCTTTACATGGCAGGGTGATATAGTCGCTTTGCAGCCATGGGTGACGGCTAATTTCGTGCCTCAGACAAGAACTGTTTCTGCTGGAACCGGTCTTACGGGAGGGGGTCCATTGTCAGCAAATGTCACATTGTCATTTGATACTGCATTTGGGGATGCTCGTTATTCCGTTGGTTCTCATACACACCAAACACTGTCGCGAGGAATTGGGTTAACAGGGAGTAATTACAATGGTTCTGCTTCAACTACGTGGGCAATTGATTTTGGCACAAGTTCCTCACAAGCCCCAAGAGGCGACGACAGTCGTATTAATAACGGACAATCCGCTTATGGTTGGGGTAATCACGCTACTTATGGATATGCAACCACTGCTTCACTTGCAGGGTACGTAAGCATTGCAACACCAAATACAATAACAGCAGCTCATAATTTTACTAATAATAACCTGTCTTTGCCGGGGAGTACTTTTCATAACACTTTTGACGGAACAAATATCTATCATCACTATGGTCCGGTAGGTGGTAATGGAGCAACATTAACAATAGCAAATTTAAGGGTTTGGAATGGTTCGGGATGGAGCACGTTGCAATTTTCTGGAAGCGGGGCTTTTACATGGAATGGAGTAAATGTTGCTACTCAATCATGGGTAACTGCTAATTTTGTTCCGTTAGGCAGATCAATAAGCACGTCAACAGGGTTATTGGGCGGAGGTGATCTTTCGGTTAACAGAACTTTGTCAGTCGATTTTGGGACGTCCAGTACCCAGTCTGCCAGAGGGGACGATTCAAGGATTAATAATGGACAGACCGCTTTCGGATGGGGTAATCATGCTAGTTATGGCTATATTACATCATCTTCATTATCTGGCTATGTGCCTATTACTAGAAATTTAAGTGCGGGAACTGGTTTACTAGGTGGGGGGGCATTGAATTTAGATAGATCGTTTTCAATTGATTTCGGCACAAGTTCCCTCCAAGTTGCCAGAGGAGATGATTCTCGTATAAACAACGGACAAACAGCTTATAGCTGGGGGAACCACGCAAGTTATGGATATATTTCTGGAATCAATTCCGGTATGGTAACAGGCGCACTGGGATACACGCCAATGCGCGACGACCGGACAATTACATTCAATGGTACGACTTACAATTTAAACAGTAATCCAAATTTAGGATCTGGCGGGGGAGGAAGTAATTGGAGTGTTTCTGGAAGTGACATATATAGAGCGTCAGGTAATGTCTCAATAGGGAGAACATCCAGTATTGGTAGTGCTCAATTATCTGTACAAGGTGAAATTTACACATATTCTCGCGTTTACGCCAGTGGTTTTACGTGCGCTATCGGAAACACCACTTATTTGTACAATACGTTAATTGGAGGCGGAGGACTTGATCCTAGTGCCGCCCTTCAAATAACATCAACGACCCAGGGGTTTTTATTGCCAAGAATGACAAGAGCTCAGCGTTTAGCAATTTCGAGTCCAGCCGTTGGATTGAAAGTTTGGCAGACTGATGTTGTTGGGGGATCAGGCGTTGGAGAGAAGACTCATGCGGGGAGTGGAGTGTGGATAGCTAATTCAGTTTATTTTGATTGATAAATATCATATTGATATCATTATAGTATCATGTCAATAACCGGTCTAGCTTTTTTGCTACTCAGGTTATTGTTAGTCGGGTAATTTATATGCTGGTTCTACTATTCCTGAATAGTAAGATTCTTGAATTGCTTCGAAGTCTTTGTTTCCCTGTCTCAATAAAATTGAGGAGTAAATAATTCTATTATCGGTAGTTAATTCTTTATCCAGCTTAATGATATCATCATTCTCAGATAATAAGTACCACCCATTAAACTTTCTATTTCGACACCTGTGTTTTTGATCGTCGTCAGAACATGAATAAGTCAAAACACTTTCGGGATTTTTCTCGAAATGATCTTTAACCAGATTTGTAATGGTAATTCTTATACGGTGGTCATATCGAACATTTGAAGGGGCGGCATTTATCCCAAAAGTATAAACGCCGCCCCTGAAAATAATTTCAGTAGGGAGCAAATCTAAGTCCGGGATAAAATATGCAGAAACAAAAACTGCATTGTCTGTTGTGAATGAATAAACTCCGCTATATGGATTTCGGGTATAATTATATTGTACTGGCAAATTTAATTCCACTGGCATGTAACTCCTCGATAGTTATTATGCCTTTAAAGTAGGCGTTAACTGCTTTTTTCTTTTCGATTGACCTGTCAATTACAGTCTTCTCAAAAGCAGTAGCTATTGCTTTTTTCTTTTGAGGTTCAGCTTTCATCTGTGGTTCGTTTTAAACGTTAGCTTCATTGCTAACTAAGCTATGCGTAATTTGCTATGCTCTTACAACACAAATAAGAAACATTTGTTTCTAAATTCAAAGATTAATTTCAATTTTAGTTTTAGCTAAAATACTCATAGACAGATTTTTAACAAAATATCTAAGGGCTAATCGTTAGTTTTAATGCATTCAAAGTCATTGTAAATGAAAGTCTTACATCTAAAAATACGTATATTGTTGATCGGTATCTGTATGTTTTTTCGATCTTGTACTGGACAGGTTTTATCGCATTGGGGTAATTGTAAATTTAGATGATTCGTCTTTGTTTATTCAGATACTTGGAGGTTTAGGTAATGGCATCCAAGCATCAAAATCAACTTCATTCGATGTGTCATGCGAACCGAATCGTTCTCCATTCCAGGATACAAATTCGAAAGGAGCATGTTTACTTTTTGAATCTTTTTTAATTGCCAAAAACCAGCTACCATCTTTCGGAGCATTCCACTTCGGTAACCACATTGTTATTAATAGTTTAAAAGATTAAGGATGGATTAGGCAGATTACTTCCTTACTCCTGTAATTTTGATATCTTCAAATCCCCAATATCGTCCACTGTTGTAGTAAATTTCTATACTATCACCATTTACTACTGCGAAAAAACCAGTTGAGGAAGTTGGGTGGAGGAATATGCCGCCATCAAGAGCAAGATCCGCTTCACCGTACGATCTTGTAAATATACCGCTGTAATCCAACTCAATATTATAACTAACTTTAGTTTTACTAATTCTCTTGATGCTTAGGCGGTCAATAGTATCTGCCGCAGGCATTTTAGTTTTAAAACCTAGGATTTCGACCAATGTGGCTCTATATTCTCCTGCCACTTGAGATCCAAAATCAGGACCTGGTTCTGACTCTTTCTTCTTACACGATAGGAATACGATTGCAAATAATAAGAAGGGTAATGCTTGTTTCATTTGATAGGGGTTTTGTGATCATTTGATATTGAAACACTTGTATTTTACTTCATGCAAATTTCTTTTAACTGGATAAGGTGGTTAAATAAAGAATCTAAAACTACTTCTGACCCTCTATAACTTTTGATATCACTTAGGCTTTTGCCAATCAAACCTTCAACTTTACTTACAAAAATGTATTTATTTAATTGAAATGTTCCAGGGGAGAATCTTGGCTTCGGAATTGATTATTACTTGTAAAGGAAAAGTAATTGTTATTTATCCAATGGCCTGATCCGGTCAATCTGGTAATGGATGTGGCTCTGATTTTGTGGAGTATCATTAGAGACAATTTTCTGTACCACATCGTACATTATATCCCTTATCGAATTTAATCTTGCAAGCTCCTCGCTGTTTAGCTCGGAAATCCCCGTAGAGGCTAAAAACTCCTGATATTTTTCATGCGATAGATCTTTGGATAGGATTATAAGTGCTACCTCTCTGAAAGTCTTTTCGAATAATTCTTGTCTTGTAGATTTAATCATTATTTACGAAAGTGCGGCACCATTAAATGTCATGAACAATTTTGAGTAAATTCGAAAAACACAAATCAATTTCTGAAGTGTATGTGTCAACTGCTGGTTTTTGATTTAAAAGCGAAATAACGTTATTTTGAATCGGTAGGCTCTCTAAAAAGCCAACAAAAGTATCAATTTTAGTTTCAAGCTCCAGAATGCTGTCCGAAGGAAATTCATATGCATTAAAAACGTTTTTCAAAAAACTCAACGAAGAATCTGAGTCCTTCGCAAACGCCGTTACTGTGCTCAAAGGAATCTGATCGGTGTAATCCAAGCTTTGGGAGAACGTATTAAACGAGCTCCATAAAACATCAAGTTTCGACCCGAGGTAGGTATACTGATTCTGATTTTTTGTTAAATTCTTTTGAATTGTTTGAGCAATGTAGATCGCAATCGCAGCCGTTGCAACACTTACAATAAATTCAGGAACATTAATCTTTCGTTCAATCTCGAAATACTCAATCTGTACTAACAAATAGGATGTAAGAGCTCCTACTAGAAATATAATTAGACTAGACCATGAAAAAAATGGGCTATTTTTTTTCATAAATAGCCTCCTTAACCTTTTTTATGTACTTAGGAACTTCATTGGAGACAATAATCAAAGTGTCCCAAACAATTGAAGGGTTATATTGAGTACTCAAAAGTCTGAATGCCTCGTTCAAAAATGAACTAGGATAACCTTCTGTACCATCTAAAATAACAGTTAATTTTTCACCACTTTTCTGTGCATTTTCAAATCTTTTAAGCAGAACTGTTTCGTAAAACTCTTGACCCGACTTAGGCCCATCTGAATAATTTCTAGCGCCTGGATTTTTTGTAAAATCCTTGGCTATATTTATAGTTTCCATATCAATCAAAATAAAATTTTGCACAATTAGTATCCATTTCCCAATAATAATAGGTGCCAGTGTAATTGACCGGCAAAGTTACTTTAATATTTTTGGCAAAGTCAATATATACATTGTTCGTGATAACAATTAAATTTTTAATAAGATTCTCTGAATACATTTCGTAAACGGTAGGCAGTCCTTTTCCTCTCCAACTTAAACCTGTCCGAGATTCAATTCCGTCAAGGAATGCTGTATTAATTAAATCTGGTTTATCGTCAAAAAATGACATAACTGTTTTCAAGATACCTTTTGAAAAAGTTTTTAAAATTCCATGCCCGTTATCTACAAACGAAAATTTAACTAAATTTTGCTCTTCAAAGTGGCTCAAACTTAGATGCCATGTTATTTCACGGCTGTTTGAAAAAGCGTGATCACATGAATTTCTTACCATCTCAATGATGCCACCATATAGGAGTGGGCATCTAGATGGGGTGTTCCATATGGTTTCAACAGCTTTCCGAACTTCCTTGGCGATTTTGGAGTGTGGAGTTCGATTGTCGCCAGTTGTCAATATGGAATTTTTGAACGAAACATTTTTTAAAGATCTATTTATTGCGATGTGACTAAAGAATCCGGATTTTTCTAATGTTGACCGAGCTTCGCTGCTTATGGGCATTGTTCCTTCAATCTTTACACCCATTTTACCAAGTTCTTTAATGACTGAAAGAAGCATTGCTATCGCACCCTCACCAAAATCCGACACATTGTCAAGTATAATTTTGATATCCTTTCCTCGTCTTCCAATTGATTTTAATTCACTAATAAATTCAATAACTGCTTCGCAATTCTCATATTGCAAATTAAATATTGGTGGAGCGTCCCTTTTTACTAATGATCTTTTCGAGCTTTTTCTACTATAATATCCCGTTTTTGGTCCCGGAGTGTATATTTTGTACTTCCTAGCTTTTTTCCTTTCTGTTATCTCTCTACTTTTTTTTAATAAAAATATTCTTTGCCTATGGGAAAGTTTCTTCATATAATATTTTTAGGTACTGTGTAGTTGGAAAGCATAACTTAAAGGGATTCTCCTGTAAACATGTCAAAGAATATCACAATTTTCATCTAAGTGTTAATTGTTTTAAAGCTTCTGTTAGCGAATATAGGGAAACGTCTTGACCGTGTTCCTTATAAAGAAGCCAAACGTCAAACCAAAAGTTACTACCCTCAGCGGTATTTTCCCATTTGCAAAAATGCTTTATCCAATCTGACAAAGAAGCGTCATCTGCAATTTTAGATTCATCAATTTGAGGCGCCATTCTTCCACTTAGAATATCAGGGAACTTCTCCAAGCATTGTTCCGCTTTGTGTTTTAAATAGTTTAAGTTAGCCAGGTCGGTAGCTATCTGCTTAGGCACAAGATCTTTTACAAATCGTTTTGTTGAAATATCCTCAAATGAGCCAAGATATTTTTGAGTAGTCTTCAAACTTCCGTGGCCCAAAGATCGGGAAATGAACGTCAAAGGGGCTTCTGAACGGAGTAGGGAAGTAGCAAAACTGTGCCGCGCTTCATAGGTATTAATCTTACCTTCAATGCCAAGCTCCTTGGCGATTTTGTTCATGTGGAGATTAATGTTTTTTGTGACTTGGTTAACGAGCGGTTTCTCCTGCTGAGGAGTGACGTTTTTGGGGAGGAAAGGAAAGAGGAATGATTCAGGATCCTTGTCATCAGTTTTCCATTTTTCTATAATGTGTAAAAGCTCAGGCAAGATGGAAATCGAAATTTTAGACATTCCTTCTCTTTTTGTTTCCATGGTCTTGTCACGGAAGAACGTAATCTCTCCGTTTTTGTAGTGAACATCCTTATGCTTTATTTTACAAAGGTCTACGGTATTTAATCCATTACCTAGGTAGATAAATAGCCACATATCTTTCCATTTATCCCTCGAGCTACCCAATTTGCATTGGTAACTGAATATCTTTAAAAGCACGTCGTCCGAGAGGGCCTTTTTCTTATTCAAGACTTCCGGAATTTTATATCCTTGGTCTCCGAAGGGATAATCTTCATCCTTAATAATCTTTGCTCTTTTTGCATCATTAAATATCTTCCGGATCCGGGCGATGTATATTGCAACGGTCGTTATGCTCGCCGGCTTCTCTTCGCCGTCCTTCCTTTGCGGCGCCTTGCCTTTTACTAACATCCACTTTTCGTATAGCCGGAGGAATTTAGCGGTGACAACTTGAATTGGTAGCTTAGCAGTTTCGGGGGACTTGGCTAGTTTCGCATACATAGTATAGCGCCGCAAGCTCATTGCTGCCGAATTAAAAAGGTTTCCGTTACTCATGTCGCCTTCGGCAATGAGTTCAGTGGCTTTATTTTCAAGAGCCTTGATGAGGTCCGCATCAACAGTTACTTTCGTCTCAGGTTTGAAGTCACCTGCAATTATCCTGGCAAATATTTCAAACGAGAAATAATCCTCAATTTGTTTTGCAGCATTTCTGCCGATAGTTAATACACTCAGTATATCTTTACCTGTGACCTCATCAGTGTATCCGTCGCCGTAAATCTTATGCCATAGTTCGCGGAGGTAATCATCTTTTACACGGCCGGACAAACCGGGTTTATTTTGCTTTAAGAAGGTGACCTCCTTTTCAGTGACAATTTTACCAGAGGCGTATAGTTTCTGCTTTGAATCGAAATATACCGACCACTTCACCTGATACGAATCAGCTGGCATATTACGTTTATCGAAGTAAATGGAGATAGAAGGTTTCTTCATCTGAGACTAACAATGTACTAACAATGAAACTAACAATGTAAATGTATACAATGTAAGTATAATGTTAATCAACAGGGCGCTAATAAATTTTAAATACCACTGAAATCCAAGTGGTTAATAGTATAGTTCTTTGGCGTTAATCGACTAAAAATAATAGAGCAACTGCCTTCTAAGTAGTAGGTCTTGTGTTCGAATCACAACGGGATCACCAAAAATGAGTATTAAAACTCGCTAAACTCCTGCAAATCAATTATTTGCGGGAGTTTTCTTTTTGCTGGCTACCGCAAAATATTCAATAATTCGGCTCATGATCTAATAATTCTCCTAAAAAAGGTGAGTAATTGGTTGAGTTAAATTTCTGCATTCTCCAATACTCCAAAACTTTTGCCCCTATATCCTGCACCTGCCAATGAACAAGGAAATGTTCAATGATCTCTTCACTTTTGATACAATAGAAGCAGGCAGGCGGCTCGTGGACTACCCGGTTAGTCATAGTTTGCCTCAAATGCCACAGGCTTTAAATAATTTAATGAGGCGTTCTGAAACGCGATGACACGGTGAACGAAGCCATTTTTTCAATTTATGCTTACTCATAGGACTTTTTAAAGATGTGTGAAACGTTGATTGCCTTGTTGCAGACCTATTTTAACTACATTTCTCTGACAACTTTTTGATTTTTCAGTCCGGCATATACTTGTTGAAAAAAAAATACAATTCATAGTGACCTTGTTTAAAGAACTACGTCACTAAAAAAGTACCCGAAGTTATTCGTCAAATTAGTTGTCTATTTGAAAACACTTTACTCGCTCCGCAAAACAGGATTGGCGGTGAAAACCAACCGCTTTTTTCTAACAAAAGAAAGTTTGTCTGCTCTGAAAAAGCTTGGCAGTCTGGTTGTGCTCATTTTTACTGTTTTTTCCTGCAAGGAACCCGGTGAAGTTTCGGGCCTTAAACAAATTATTTCGTTTGCTCTTCCGAAAGTAAAAACCATCAGTGTTTCCATTGAAGAGACCTCAGGTGTAATCAGCGTAGTCGTCCCTTATGGTACGATATTAACCGATCTGAACCCGGAAGTATCCATTAGTCCGGATGCGTCGATCGTTCCACTGTCCTCTTTCGCGCAGGATTTTACAAAGCAGGTTTATTACACTGTAACGGCTCAGGATGGTTCCAGGAAAGTTTATACGATATCCGTAACTTCCCAAAAACAAGGCGCCCCGCTGATCACAGGTTTTTCCAGGGATACCATCCGCGCAGGTGAAACGCTGCTCGTTTCAGGCAAAGACTTCGGCAGTTTTGGAGCGGGTATTCAGGTGGTGTTCAAAACTGCTTCTGGTGCCGAAATTTCGATTCCGTCCAAACTGCTTGATTCCACCCGGTTGAGTCTGGCAGTTCCGGCTGCAACGAATCCTGATTCCTATTTTATCAAAGTCATTAAAAATAAAATAGAAACGGTTTCGGCCAAGACGCTGCTGGTAAAAATTCCGCCGCCTGACATCACTTCGGTTAAGTTTAAAAACATTTTGCAGGGGGACAGCATTTTTATCACAGGCAATTTTATTGTGCCGGCCCGTTATGATTATCGTCTGGAACTTCGTACCGATCAACGGCGCTTTACCCTGGATCCCGCCAAAAAGGAAAACGGGAAATTAACTTTTCTCACGGATGCCAAACTTCCGTCTGGATCATATACCCTTTATTTGGTCAACGTCCGTGAGCAGATCACAAGCATAGCCGCAGCAGAAAACATCCGGATTTACGATAACCAAATGCCGTTTATCAAAGGTATTGCCGATTCGAAAACCGATGACAAACCGGGAGAGACAGTCCGGATGTATGCTGATAAATTTGAAAAACTGACGGCTCGTTTTTATCAGGTCGAATTGTCGGGCAAGGGCGTGAAATATAATCAGAACGGTATTTATTCACAGGCGGATAAGCGGTTATCGATCGTGTTGCCAGCGGACATGAAGGCGTCCCTATACACGATCAAAGTAATTTTTCTGACGGACTCAGCGGCTGAGGCTTATAACCTGGATCTGGACGATACCCTAACAATTACAGAATAACATACACTATTTATGAAACGATTCTGCGGTGGATTACTGCGTCTTCCTGTTTTTATTTTTCTTATTTCAGGATTTTTTGTGAACAAAACCTGGGCTCAGAACAAATTGTTCATGAACCCGATCAAATATACAGACCGTCAGCTGGAAGTATACGGCTCTCCGTGCAGCGACCCCGCTCAGATCCATCTTTTTATTAATAATGTTCCGGTCAATCCTGCTCAGCTGACCACCAAGTTCATTGTCGGTGGTTACTGGGCTTTTGAGATGGATTTCGGACTTATGAAACCCGGGGACGTATTTAAAACCACCGATGACTGTGGTGGCGTGCCTTATCAGCAAACGGTTAAAGATGACTATGTGTACGTGGAAGTACCGGGCGGAGCAGCCACCGCAGGGAATGGAATCGGCCCGGATGACCAGTATCCGCCATATTCCAAGTTAAGCACCGCGGTTGCGGTCGGGAAATGTTCGCCCGTTAATATTGATTCCCACGGCCTTGTGAGTTATTATGTTTTCAGCCCGCAAACCGGCGGTACTTTTTTGTTAAATGGTTCTCCTTTAACAAATGGCGCCACGGCCATCAATCCGGGCGGTTATGAAATCAATTTCAACGGTTACCAGGGAACGCCCGTCCACAGCATCAGTGCCAACGGTTCGATAACCGCCAACACGGCGGTGAAGTTGGAAAGTAAAACGCATTATTCCGGCCAGGTGCCACTCTCGCTGGAATACCGTCACGACGGTGGGGTAGTTGGAGGGGATTTGTCATTCGGGTTTAAAGCCATGTCGATACGGCAGGTTAAAAACAACAGTTTTAACATCGAAAAGGCATCGCTGGGCGGTAATTTTAACACCGTTACCTATGCATCAAAACCCAACTCGGTTTTTAAAATTACCTACGATGGGGTTTATTATCGTGCATATCTCGACAATGTGCTGGTGGATGAATTGCGTCGTTTTGTCGAATACGGCACATCGAGCGGCAGCCTGACACCCGGTTCGAGCGCAGGCCTTGATTACAGTACGCCGGTAACCTGGAGTGGAATGCAGTCCGGGCCCCAATGGGTCAGTGTGCTGATAGACGGGGTTTTGTATACCCGCCAGCAGTTTCAGGTGGCGCAGGACATCGCGATCAATCCGGTTGTGAGTAACATCGCATGCAGCGGGAGCAATTCGGGCGGTATTACCGTCAATGCCACGGGAGGAATTGCGCCTTTACAATATGCATTGAATTCAGGAGCTTATGTTTCGGCGAATGTTTTTCCCAATCTTGCAGCAGGAAATTATGTGATCAAAGTACGTGATGCCTCCGGCTGTACGGCCACCCGAAATGTTACCGTTGGTTCTTCCGTGGCCTTGCAGGTTTCGGTGGCAGCCAAAACAGATGAAAGCTGCTCGGCCACAGCCAATGGTTCTGTGACCATCCAGGCTTCGGGCGGCGCTTCACCTTATCTCTATTCCAAAGACGGAACGACTTATCTAACCTCCAACGTTTTCACGGGTCTGGTCGCCGGCATTTATACTTTTTCAGTAAAAGATAATAACGGCTGTATTGGCACGGTGGCCGATACCATAAAAACGACGAGCAAATTACTCGCGACCATTGCAAGTCAGCAACATGTCAGCTGTTTTGGCGGTAATAATGGCTCCTTAACCATTGGAACGGCCGGATCAGTCGTAAGCGGAATCTTAATGTTTTCTATTGATAACGGAGCAACCTTTCAGGCCTCTAACGTTTTTACAAATCTGGCGGCGGGTTCCTATAAGGTTCTCGTAAAAGACAATACATGCTCGATTTCGGTTAATGCCACGATCACCCAGCCTGGAGATCTCACCATTGCCGCTGTTTTAAAACAGGCGGTCTCCTGTAATGGATTAAGCGATGGTATGCTGGAAGCAACGGCGGGTTCAGGGACTGCACCTTATCTGTTTTCCATCAACGGAACACAGTATGGTTCATCGGGGATTTTCGGTGGCCTTGCTTTGGGCAACTATAAAATATGGGTAAAAGATGCCGCCGGCTGTGTTAAAGAATCTGCTGTGGTGCCGGTATCTCAGCCCGATGCGGTCTCCGTTTCTATTTTGAATAAAACCGATGTTTCCTGTTTTGCAGGCTCAAATGGTGCTTTGACAGCAACCGGACTGGGAGGCACATTCCCCTATCAATTTTCCAAAGACGGCGTAAATTTCCAGCCGTCACCCACTTTTTTGTCGCTTGCTTCGGGTAATCAACTGATCACCATCAAAGATGCAAACGGCTGCAAGGCAACTGTTAAAGGCGATATCCTGCAACCAACGGACATCACCATCAGTGCGGTTAACAGTATAACAGTGAGTTGTTTCGGTGGAACTAATGGTCAGATCAAGGCAACCGGATCGGGTGGGACTGGGATTTTAAAGTATGCAATCAATGGAACTGATTTTACAGCCCAAACTATTTTTGATGGTCTTCCAGCTGGCAACTATCAGGTCACCGCGCAGGATGCGAACGGTTGTAAAAAGGTGTCGGCAGTCACCAGTGTAACACAACCAACCCAGGTTGTACCAACGTTTACCAAGTCTGACGTAAAATGTTTTGGGGCAGCGGATGGTTTGGTGACGGTTACGGCAACAGGCGGGACAAACGCATACACCTATTCAAAAGACGGGACTAACTACCAGACCGCCGGTCTGTTTCAGTCTTTACCGGCCGGAAACATTACCTTTTATGTTAAGGACGCCAATAACTGTGTCCGCACTGTGGACGTAACCATTGGCCAGCCGAGCGCGCTTGCTGCCTCAGTCTCAGCTTTCCAACAGGTATTGTGTTATAATGGAAAGAGCGGGATTATTCAGGCTGCGGCTTCGGGCGGAACAGCACCTTACCAATATTCAGTCAACGGAACTACGTATCAGTCTTCCGCGACTTTTGCGTCACTTCCGATTGGTACCTATAAAATATGGGTGAAAGATGCCAACGGATGCGTAAAAGCAACGGACGGTATCGCGCTGACACAACCCACGGAATTGGTCGCATCGATCGCGTCACAAACAGCTGTGAAATGTTTTGCAGGCAGTGACGGATCGGTGCAGCTTGCTGCAACAGGTGGTGTGTTGCCTTATAGTTACGCCCGAGACTCGGTGAATTTTCAGGCATCACCTTCGTTTTCAGGTTTGCCCGGTGCTGCCATCCGTTTTGTAATCAGAGATGGAAATGGCTGTACAAAGCCAGTGACTGCGCAGATAACCCAACCGGCACAGGCTTACACAATAACCCTGGCTTCGCAAACAAACCTGAGCTGTTACAACGCCAACATTGGACGGATTGAAGTAAAAAATAACGGAGGAACAGCTCCGTATCAGGTTTCCATTGATAACGCCAAATTTCAAGCTTCGGATGTTTTTAGTAACCTGTCTGCCGGGACGTATACCGTGTATGGTCAGGATGCAAACAATTGCAAGTTTACGTTAACAGGTATAAATTTATCGCAGCCTACGGACATTGTTGTTTCATTGATCAGCAAAAAAGATGTCGACTGCGAGTATTATCAAAAAGGAGAAGCACTGGTATCCGCCAGCGGATCAACAGGAAATTTTTCTTATGCGCTGGGTGGCTTTGATTTCAAATTCAATGCTATTAGCGCCGTTACAAATACAACAGGATTTTTTGATAATCTGAAAGCCGGTGATTATACCGTAACAGCCCGTGACCAGTCGGGTTGTACCAAAGAATTTCCGGTAATTATTATCCCAAAAAATACAAACATCCGCTACGATGTAAGTAAAACGCTGCCTTCCAACTGCAACAGTCAGGATGGAACGATCAGCATCATTAACACGTCGGGTGGGAAGCAACCCTATCAATACAGCATCAGTTCGCAAAACAGTTTCGGAAGCAACGCTACTTTTGGCGGACTTTTAAACGGAACCTACATCGTGACCGTCGCGGATGAGCTTTGTTCTTATAAAAAGGAAGTGGACCTGACCGTGCCGGGCAGTATCAAAGCAACCTATACCATTGATCCTATTAGCTGTACGACGCCCGTCGCTAATCTGAACGTGAATTCCATCAGTGGAGGGAATGGCGGATATCAGCTGTCCTTAAACGGAGCTGCACTCAGCGCATCCAGGAGTTATACCAATCTTCATCCGAATGTTTATAACCTGCTGATCCAGGATAACCCGCTGTCGTGCAAGACTGTTTTGGGTATTGAAATCAAGGAACAAAACCGTGCCGATTTGCAGATTGTATCCAAACAGGACGTATTGTGTTACGGTGGAAACAGTGGGGTGATCAATATCAAGGGAGACAACAATGTAGGCCCTTTCAGTTATGCGATCAATAACGGCCCATTTGGCAGCGATGGCACTTTCGCCGGTCTTTCAATAGGCACCTACCGCCTTTACGCCAAAAACCGGATGGGCTGTGTTGATAGTCTTCGGGTGACTTTGGTACAACCGACGCAACTCAGCAGCAGTTTTACCAAAACCGATAACAGCTGTAATGGTGACAATACCGGAGCACTGGAATTGTTCGGGACCGGTGGAACGCCGGCTTACAGTTATTCGATCGACGGAGCAAATTATGTGTCGTCGGGCAAATTTATTTCACTGACCGCCAATACTTATAACGCTTATGTTAAGGATGCAAACGGTTGTATCAGTGCGCAAAATGTGTCGGTCGTTCAACCCGCTTTGTTGACGATCACGCCGGTTTATCGGGATACGATACGCTGTTTTGGGGAAGCAAACGGCATGGTCAATATCGTTGCGGCAGGCGGCACTCCTTCCTATGTTTATTCGATGAACGGGACAGATTATTTCCCGGATGCAAGTTTTAAAAACCTTTCCGTCGGCACCTATAAATTTTACGCCCGTGATGTGAAGGGGTGTTTAAAAACCAGCGAACTCAGCATTTCACAGCCAGCGCTTTTGGAACTGGGATTGGTATCTCAGACAGATCCGTTGTGTTTTGAAGGCAAAGATGGAAGTATTCAGGTTGCAGCGAAAGGGGGGAATGCCGGTTATGTTTACACACTTGATAATGCGGTCAGCCAGCCGGCGAGCCTTTTTCAGGGACTGACGCAATCGGTTTATTCCATCACAATCAAAGATCGTAAAGGATGCAGTGCGAGTATGAAAACGGTCGAACTGAAATGGCCGTCGAAAATCCAGTCAAAGTATGCTACGGTAATGCCAACCTGCTTTGGAGAGTCAAGTGGAACCATTACGGTGGAGGTAAGCGGGGGGAGCCCCGGATATCAGGCACTTTTCAACGGACAGAACTTTAACGCAGTGAATAATCTGTTCACTTTTGCCAATGTAAAATCGCAAACTTATCCGATTGAAATAAAAGACCAGCACGGATGCATCGACAAACTGGATGTTTTGTTGTCACAACCAACGGCGCTGGCAAGCAAAGTAAATATCACCAATAACAATTGTTACGGTGATAAAACCGGTAAACTTGAAGTCTCTGCGGAAGGTGCTACACCTTCTTATCTCTTTGCCTTAAATGATGGGCAATATTCAGGTAATGGCACATTTGCAGACCTGACTGCCAATGCCTACACGGTCCGTATCAAAGATGCGAAGGGCTGTGTACTGACAAAAGAGGTGCAGGTTGTCCAGCCAACAGAAGTTAAGTTGCTGGCGGTTAATCAGGATACGGTACGCTGTTATGGAGAGAGAAATGGTAGTATCCGTATTCTGGCCAGCGGCGGGACTCCGGGTTATATTTATTCTCAGGACGGAACACAGTTTTATTCCGACAGCACCTTTAAAAACCTGGCGGCGGGAGCTTACAAATTCTGGGTAAAGGATACCAAAGCGTGTCTGCAGACGACATCATTAAGTATTACCCAGCCAGCCGTTCTGGATTTGAGTCTGACAGGTAAGACGGACCCGCTTTGCGCCGGTGAGCAAAATGGACGTATTATGCTGGCAGCAACGGGTGGAAACGGCACTTATACCTATTGGAAAGACAATGTAACGCAGCAAAAAAACGGAACATTCGAAGGATTGACGCAAGCTGAATACACCTTCAAAGTGGTGGACCGCAGGGGGTGTGAAGACACCGTTACCAGTGTAAAGCTCGTGTGGCCAAAATCGCTTTTAAGTCAGGTGAGCTGGAAGGGGCCTGTTTGTGATGGTGATAATAACGGAAGCATTTCCATAAAACTGTTCGGTGGAATTGCACCGTACACGGTTAGCGCACCTCAAAATGCGGGAGTAGCTGTTAACACTGCGGATGTCTGGGATTTCAAAAACCTGTCTGCCGGTAAATATATATTAAATGCACGTGATGCGAACGGCTGTCTGTCGGTTTCTTCGGTCAACGTGCCGGCGCCTGAAAAATTCAATACCATCAGTTTCCCGGTCACGGAAGCGGTTTGCAAGGGCCAGGAAATTGTACTGGATGCAGGTAACCCAGGTAAATTTGTCACCTGGTATTACAAGGAGCAGGTTATTGCCGAAGCAAAAAATCAGCAAAGCCTAAGTGCCGTAGAGCCTGGAACTTACAAGGTGGTGGTAACCAACGAAACGGGCTGCTCTGTAAGTCGGGAATATAGGCTTGAAAACAATAACAATGCTCTAAAAGCTGATTTCCTGATGACGGTTCAGGCTTTTGTAGGAGATACGGTGAAGGTGCTGGATATTTCAAAACCAGCGCCGGATGAGATTATCTGGGAGCTGCCGGCACAAGCTCAGACGATATTGAACGAGATCACAAAGCTATCGTTTGCCGTGATCGAAAAAGGGGAATATCCGATTAAGATGACTGCCAGAAAAGGCGATTGTATCAATACAAAAATCAGGACAATCAAGATTTTTGACAAGGAAGATATCGATCAGACGGATTCGCTGCTTCATTATCAGGAAATCAATATCGTGCAGGAAATGCTCGTATATCCTAACCCGAATTTCGGGAAGTTCACCGTGTCAGTAAAACTGGCCAAGGTCAGTGATGTGATATTATCGATCTCGAATTCGAGCACAAACACACCGGTTTTGAAACAGGAAAAGAAAGGGGAGAAGCAGTACACTTTTGAAATAAGCCTCAGAGATTTTATGCAGGATACCTATGTCGTCACCATTCAGGCGGGGAAGTCAATTCTTTTTAAAAGGGTACTGATGATGAATTGATCATTGGCTGTTGGCTTTTAGCGGTTGCACGGAGGCAGTGCAACTGCCCAGTCTAAATTTTCTCTTTTAAAAAATGAATTATGGCTAAACTTATACACATACTCATGCTTTTGTTGCTGGTTTCTGCGGCCGGTGATCCTATTGCTTGTTGGGCGCAGGACCTCTCGCAGCCTGGCTTAGAAAAATTAAAAGAATTGAAAAATATTTCGGTCAAAGACGAACTGAAAAAGGGAATCAAAGTTTCAGGGATGGCCGGGGCTAACTTCGTATACTACCATGCGGCTGGTATAACCGACCGCAGAAGTATTCCGTTTAATACACTTTTTACGGGTAATCTGAATGTTGATCTCTTTGGCAAGATTAAGATGCCAGTCAGTTTTAGTTTGTCGAACCAGAATATAAACTGGTCACATCCGTTTGACCGGAAGTACCAGTTTATGCAACCCTTCAACCGGTTTGTGTTAAAACCGACCTACAAAGGCTTTACGCTTCAGGTGGGTGTTTGCAGCATGAATTTCTCTCCTTTTACACTGGCCGGGCATCGTTATGACGGTGTGGGACTGGAATATAAATCAAAGCAAAATCCATTTTACTTTGGGTTAATGCTGGGTAATCTGCGCCGGGCGATCAGGGTGGATACTTCCGGCGCGGCGGATCGCCGTGCGACGGACCGTAACAACATTCCCTCATACAAACGAAGCGGTGTTGGCTTACAGCTGGGTTACCGACAGAAGGAAGATAAAGTGGAACTGATCTTTTTTACAGCTTCTGATAAACTGAGTTCGCTGCCCTATACCCTGGACGATTATCATATTTCACCCGAACAAAATGCCGTTGTTTCGCTGAAAGGAGCAAAGGTTTTACAAAAGAAATGGGTACTTGATGCAGAAATTGCGGTTTCAGCAGTTACCCTTGATACCAGGGAGGCAGAGTCCGGAAGGCAATCCAATATTATAAATAGTTACCTGGGGACGATCAGCCCGGGCAGTTCAACCGAATATAAAAAGGCAATAAAAACGGCGGTTACGTATCGGGGTAAGGGTTTTAATACGGGCATCGAGTATAGCAAGATTGATCCTGGTTACCGGACCTTGGGCGCATATTATTTTGTCAATGACCTGGAAACTTATGCCGGTAAAATAGCAGGGCAGCTGCTTGCCGGTAAGCTGAATGTCAGTGCCAACGCCGGTATTCAGCAGGATAATGTACAAAAGCAAAAGCTGAAAACACTCAAACGCTGGGTGGGTGCTCTGAATTTTACTTACGTACCGGCTGAGTGGATAACGGCCATGCTGAGTTATTCGAATTTCACGAGCTTTTCAAATCTGAGGCCAACGTACGATTACCTCAAACAGATCACTCCTTATCAGGCGCTTGATACACTCAATTTTAAACAGATCAACCAGAACATTCAGGCGGGTGTCAATGTGGTTCTGCCTTCCAAAAATGAAGATATCACACAAAATATTGGGTTGAATCTGGTGATGCAACGCGGCAGCGACGACCAGGGGAATTTGAAGGTTGAAAACAATTTGAGCAATACTGCACTGGATTACAGCTATGGTATAAAATCGCTAAAAATGAATATTTCTGCTTCGTTGTATTATTCCGATAGCGATATTTCCGGATTGACAGGTACGCAATGGGGGCCATCGCTGGGATTTGGGAAAGGGTTTGGAAGTCAGGATGGGATCCAATGGAAAACTCAGTTCAACGGTACCTACACAGCCGGGAAAATGGACAAAGTCTCGCAATCAATGCTAAATATGAGGGCCGGTGTTTCTGCTGGTCTGACCAAGCAACTGAACCTGACCACCAACATCATTTACCTGAACCGAAAGAACGTCAGCACGGAAAGGTATATTCCTTCATTCCAGGAGATTACGGCCACACTAGGGCTGGTTTATAATTTCTCGGTTTTGTAGGTATGACCGGAGAAAAACTTGTAACCATCTAATTGAATTCAACAGATAATCCAACCGGTAAACACATACTAATGAGATCATTTATTTTGCTGCTCTGCCTTCTTACTGCTTTGTTCAAAACAAATTTGGCGGAAGCATATAGCACAACTGCTGAACACAAACCGGGTTTTATAAAGGTTGAAAACCTTCCTGCCGCCCGGCATGACGGAAGACATTTTTTTATCCGTGAACATGCCCTGGCCGGACAACCAGGGCAGGCAGAGATCGATGCCGCCCTGGCTGCATCTGTGGCGCAAGGGCGCATTATCCAGGTGACGACCGGTGGACTAAGCATCCCTTCCTTGCTGAAAGAGATCACCAGTTTGCCGGTTGTGTTTCGAAGCAGGGTCAGCGGCCATGATTATGACATTGTTATTATGGGCATGCGTTTTACGCCGACGGGGGCCACACTGAGCATCGGATGCCGGTTTACTGTTCCGGGCAACGCTTTGCCGGGCAACGCTTTGCCGGGCAACGCCTTGCCGGATTCTCAAACAAATCTCTATTTTGGTTCTAATGACATCGCCGTGTCCGGTAAAAGCGGATTTGCCGGTGATCTTCCCATATTAAAAACTTCATTGAGTGATACCAAATCTGCGGAACTGGATGATCCCGGTAAGCTTTTGGATGATCAGATATCTTTCGCTGAGTTTGCACTGCCGGGTTTTGGCGGTAATCTGACGATGGGACTGGGTGCGGATTCCAAACTAAGTTTTACCTGCGGTGCTTTTAATACGTTTACTTTATCCGGTTTTGTAAAAGCTTATAATCTTGTAGAAAAAGAGACGGCGGACGGAACGAAGGTGGCTGATGGCAAACCCTTGCTGCTGGTTTTTACCGGTCAGCAGACTTCCGACTGGAAAGATATTTTCATCGACGCCAAGGTTGCTTCTGCGTTTCATGCAGCGAGTTACCCTGATCTTGGGTTTCATTTTGGCAGTGACAACCTGGCGAAAATTGATTTGAGTACGCTCCGGAATCCGGCCAATCTGCCTTCCTGTGCACAGGTGTCAGCCGAAAGCTGGCAGGGTATCGCCTTTCCGACTTTTAAACTCAGGCTTCCTGCATTTTTCAAATTACGCTCTGCTGCAACGCTGGCGATGGGCAATGTGGCACCGGCCACCGGAAAAAATCTTTTCATGGATTCGAAGGGGTTGCTCGGAAGTGTTGGAGCAGAAAATGTATACACACTCAAAGAAGGATACACCGACGAAATCAACAAGTACGATATGTCACTGGATAACCTGACGGCCAATTATTCCTGTAACGGTCAGGTAACGGCTTCGATGCTTGGAAAAATAGCCATGCCCTGGTGTGGCGAAAATTCAAAATCCGATGCGCCTTTGCTCCGGTACAGCTTTCGGTATACCAATAACCGTTACGAAGTATTTGTCAAGGACACTGAGCAAGGCAATTATGGTTCTGGTCCCTATGTACTTTCGACGGGTTCACAACTGGCCTTCAATGTAGCCGACAGTAAGTTTTTGATTCAAACGAAATCTACTGAAAAGCCTGTGATTTCGGCTGATGTGTATGGGAACAGTGTTTGCCGTGATTTTCCGGCGAAACTTTCCGCGTCTCAATGTGCAGACAAAGCGCTGATATGGAGTACCGGTGCCTCCGGCGCCAGTCTGGAAGTTAAACCTGCGGTTACGACTAGCTATACGGTTAAATGTCAGGATAAATATTGCGTTTCTGCCAGCGCTGATTCTTTAAAGATCACGGTTTACGAATCACTGCCGCAACCCGCTTTGATTGCAGGGCGTGATGCTTTTTGCCGTTATGAAAGCACGGATTTGAACGCGGGAAATTGTGTAGGGAAAATAGAATGGAAAAATCCGGGGGAAGGTTCGTTTGATGGCTCCGGCGCAGATCAACGGGTACAGCATGCCAGTTTTTCAAACGTAAACCAGGCTACTGATTTTACTTATCTGGTCCGTTGTAACCTGAATGGCTGTCTGAGTCCGGAAACGGCGAAAACGCTGCGCGTTAATCCCGAACCTCCTGCTCCGAACCTGTATTCAAATGCGCCCAATAATACTATTGATAAAAACGGCAGTGTCACCATCGGGGGAAACTGCGCGAATGGTGACCGTCTGGTGTGGGAGAATTTGCCTCCGGGCGGCGTTCCGCAGTCTACGGTCACGCTGGCTTCTACAACCAGTTATGCTGCGATTTGCCGGAACGATGCGACGGGCTGCCAGAGTCTGTCGAAAAGTTCGATCACCATCAACGTTTTATACTTCCCACCGGCAGCACCGACAAACCTGGCTTTTTCCGGAGCCGGAACCAACTTTCTGACATTGACCTGGCAGGATAATTCAGGTAATGAAGACGGGTTTACCATTTTAAGATCCACCTCGCCAACGTTTGCCAATGCACAGACGGTCGGTAATGTCGGGGCTAACATCACATCCTTTCATGACAATGGTTTGACAGAAGGCATCACTTATTATTATCAGGTTATTTCGCATAACCGTTATGACAATGGTTATTCAGACTGGGCTTCAAGAAGTACCGTTATTACACCCGGTGCTCCGGAGCTTCGGGCAGATAATCAGAATATTGTAAAGGGTACGGATGCGCGCGTGACGGGATATTGCCCGGTCGGAAATCTGGTATGGACGGTTCCGGTTGGTTATGGCGGCGGTGAAAGGGTACAATACGAGAATACCACGTATTGGGCGAAATGCGTGAATGAAGGTGTTGAAGGAAAAGGGGCCAGTATAACGGTTTCAGTTTACGTTCCCACGCCTGGAGCACCGGAATTGTCTGCTTCCAGCACGAACATCGTAAAAGGAGGCAAGGTAAATGTAACGGGTATCTGTGCCAGTGGGACATTGGTCTGGACTGTTCCAGTTGGTTACGGAGGCGGTGAGCGTACGCAAAATGAAACGACCACTTACTGGGCGAAATGTGTGAATGAGGGTGTTGAAAGTGGCGGGTCGAGTATTACGGTTTCGGTGTATGTTCCGACACCGGGTGCTCCGCAACTTTCAGCTTCGAATACAAGTATCGTAAAAGGGAGCAAGGCGAACGTATTCGGCACGTGTCCGTCAGGAACCCTGGTCTGGACAGCGCCTGTCGGTTTCGGCGGCGGTGAATGGCTGCAACAGGATAACGTGACTTACTGGGCGAAGTGTGTGAATGAGGGTTTTGAAAGTGAGGGGGCAAGTATTACGGTTTCGGTGTATGAAAGGCCAAAAGCACCTCAGCCTTCACTACGTGCAGATAAAAATCTAGTGAACCCAGGTGAAAATACGGTAGTGTAT
>NZ_JBXHAS010000013.1:0-176562 GCF_056895235.1 Dyadobacter sp. HNCC25DJ186 | reverse complement strand
ATATCAAACAATCAAACCGACCGGTTATTAATTTGTTTGATAAAATTTAACTGTCCCATCT
Source organism: Dyadobacter sp. HNCC25DJ186 (assembly GCF_056895235.1). Classification (NCBI taxonomy): domain Bacteria; kingdom Pseudomonadati; phylum Bacteroidota; class Cytophagia; order Cytophagales; family Spirosomataceae; genus Dyadobacter; species Dyadobacter sp. HNCC25DJ186. The sequence goes on along the minus strand of NZ_JBXHAS010000013.1, from coordinate 176,501 downwards.
CCTTCATTTGAAGATACCAGCAAAGCTTTTCCATTTGGACTTTTATCCGCGGCAATGAATAAAATTCCTTCTGGTGCGTCTCCGGTTTTGATTATCTGAAGAAACGTTGGTGCAATAGGATTGCTCACATCATAAACGGCGATGGCATCCACGCGTTCAAGTGCTACAAATGCAACCAGCTTATTATTCATCCAGCCAACAGTAACTCCTTCTGGTTCCACACCTTTGTCGTCTGAGCGTTCATCGTCATAGATATTTGCCTTGATCACTTCCTCTTCCAGACTTTTTCCTGATTCGTAAACCGACTGACCGGTCGCCGCATTATAAATGCTGAAACCGCGGCCGCCAAATCCGTACAAAACGTCATAGTCACCATCTTTGTCCGTATCGCCCAAAGTATTGGTTACCCGAAGACGGCCAATATTTTCAGGTAATTTTAGTGTAGCTGCATTAGGAAACGCAGTAGCATCCAGTTTCAGCGAACTCACACGAGCCTGCTCATCGAAAACAGAATATTCACGGGCGTCACCTTCATTGGCTGTAATCAGGTAACCTGCTCCATTTACAGAAAAATACGAGATGGCATCCGGCATGAAAAACGACTTAACCGGCCACTGACCCAGTGCAACTTTGTTATCCTTATCGCTTGGATCAATCGCATTAACCGCAAGACTGTAATCCTTTGTTCCAAGCGGATTAATTTTTACGATCATCCCACTTTCCAGGTCTACTTCGGCAATTCCGTTATTCTCCTGTAAGGTTACATAGGCCATTTTTGAGTTTTCTGAAATAGCAACATACTCTGGTTCAACATCCTGGGCAAAAGTTGCTTTTGGACCAAAAATACGAAAGCCGTTTGCAGCTAACTGCGTATATGAACTTTCGAATCCACCGAACGTGAGTGTTTTGATGCTATAATTATCCTGTACATTGATAATTGACACAGAGCCTTCCGGATCAACAGAATAATCAGCATTAGGCTCACCCTCATTCGCAGTCACGATATACTTTCCGTCCGGACTAAATGTTACCATATCAGGTAAAGCACCAACGGTGATTTGTCTGATTTGATCGAGTGTGGATGTATTGATGACGATAACGCTTCCATTTTGCTGTTTGTTGGTTGCTTCAAGCGCAATGGCTAACTTCCCTTCCGACACCGCTACACTGTTTGCCACCCCGCCGAGCGCAGAAACATTGATATGTTGTAATTTTTTAATGGTTGGAAACGAAGAAAGATCAAGCACGTCCACGATCGCTATCGAATCGTTATTAACCGTAAAAAGTCTCTTTGTCGCAGGATCGTATGCTGAAATCTCAGAGGCAGCCGTTCCACCCAGGTCAATCTGAGCCACCTCACCAAAGGATGCAGCATTTTCAGAACCAGGTTGCTCAATGGAGTGATCTGTGCATCCTATGGCCAGCAAAACCAGCAATGTGCACGCAGGAAGAGTAGTTTTTTGAAACATAATGTTGTGAGTAGTTAAACTGCAAAACTACGTCGCGAACAACTTGATCCTGTTGATTTCTAAAAGCTTAACAATTTTTTAACGTAGGTATGTTTTCTCAGTTTTGGTACAACGGGCTTGTCTTTAATTGAAATATCAGACACAGGGAAATACAAAAAAGCCACCCTATTGGGCGGCTTTTTCGACTCGAAATATATTTTTGTGGAGAATATCGGATTCGAACCGATCACCTCTTCACTGCCAGCGAAGCGCTCTAGCCAAATGAGCTAATCCCCCTTGTTTGGAGTGCAAATATGTAGGAGAGAATCCGGATAACCAAGAAATGAATGCATTTTTCAATTATATTAATTCAATTAAAGAGTAACAAACTTACAGCCAGTAAATTAAAAAAGGATAAAGCAGCCATTTTTGACCCTGCTTTATCCCTATATTTATCTTTTATCGCTTCTAGCTTTTGTTTCCGCCGAGCATTTTCGTAAATAACCAGATAACTAATCCTATCACGGCAATCACAAGTATCGCGCCAAACCACATGCCGCCTTTAAAGATGCCACCGGCAAGTTCACAGCTCGTTAGGCCAATCATTAGGAAGAAGACGATGAGGAAGTTTATGTAAGATTTCATGCGAATAATAATTTAGGTTGATTAATTTACCAATTATTATTATAAAAATCATTCCACATGTCTCTGCGCTTCCATTACACGATTCCGGCGTAATCCATCGGAATCAGCTTCTGAAGGTCATTTTGTAAAAGCAATTCAAAAAGTTTGACTGTCGCGGCAGCATCTCCTTCGGCACGGTGGCGGTTTTCTATCAGTATTTGCAAACTTTCACACAGATTCCCCAAACTATAAGATTTAAGGCCTGGAAATATTTTCCTGCTTAGCTGAACAGTGCAAAGCAAATCTCTCTGAAAATACTCGTCGAGTGCTCCAAATTCCTTTTTCAGAAACCCATAATCAAACTTGGCATTATGGGCTACGAACCAAGCGTCGCGGGTCAATTTCCGAACCGAATCCTGAACTTCAGAAAACGTCGGCGCATCCTGGACCATCAGGTTGTCAATGCCGGTAAGCCGGGTAATAAATGGTGGAATAAATATTTCTGGGTTAATCAGGGAGTGAAAGAAGTCTACAATTTCCACTCCATTATGACGAAAAACAGCTATTTCGGTGATACGTGCATTTCCTCCTCCTCCGGTTGTTTCTATATCAACAATGGCGTACATTACTTAACGGGTATCTGCATAGGTTAATAAATCGTGTTTATTGAAGTCCTTAACTATCTATTTTAATAACTCATTTTAATTACAAAAAAACGAAAAAATCCCCGCAAATGGCGAGGATTCTTAAAATTATTTCTAATATATATTATGTTATATACTGTCTTTTACTCAGTCAAGTTGAAACACAATTGGCAAATTAAAACGCACGCGCACAGGGTTTCCCGCCTGCCTTCCAGCTTTCCAGTTTGGCATGAGCTTTATAACGCGTTCAGCTTCTTCATCGCACCCGAAACCAATTCCTTTCAGCGTATGCACGTCTTCAATCCTTCCATCAGAGCCTACGATAAACGAAACAAAAACTCTTCCCTGAATATTGGCCCGTGATGCTTGTGTCGGGTATTTCAGATTTTTCCTTAAAAATTCGGCCATTGCTGCATTACCACCAGCATAAGCAGGCGACTGCTCAACAACTATGAATGTTTCTTCCTTAGGAGTTTCCGCTTCCACAACCTTGCCTTTTCCAGCCGGAGCTTCGGCCGTTGGTGGGGCGATGTCCAGGATATCGGAGTTCCCCTCTACCGTTTCCTGTCCGGGTAATGCATGCTGCAAATCCTCCACAGTGGGCGGTGTAGCTTCCTCTACAACCATATTGTCCTGCAAAACATCATAGGAAAGAAACTTTTTCGTGCTTGGCTGAGGCTCGGCTTTCGGCTGTTCTACGGGAACTGGCGGTGGAGGTGTTACGTCAGGCTTGATGTCAACGGTAGTCAACTTCACTTCGAATCCAATGTCGTCCTTTTCAGGTTCGGGCACCAGCCTTGCATACAGATTAGGTAAAAGCATAATAAGTAAAAAGAACGTCACACCGAGCAAAACTGATCGCTGCATGGTGCTGTTGTACCCTTTTCGGAGCTGGTAGGCACCGTAAGACTTGTTTCTTCCTTCAAAAACGATGTCGTTTAATGTTTTTTCCATGGCTAATAGATGATTATGTTCAACACTCAATATTTGGAGTGTATCCGGATCAGCAGTTTCAACGATTCCGCTGAAAACACGCTCAAACGAATCCCCATCCCAAAGTCTTTCTTCTGCTTCGCACGCCAAATGATCGAGAATCTCCGGAAGCAATTCCGGACTTAAACCATTCTTTTTCAAATAATTGCTAAGCAATTCGATCCGGTTTTCTTGAAGGCGTTTCATCTGTAAAGGAGATTAGGGTATTACAGGATTTTATAAAAACTATTAGCCAGTAATCAGTTATTCCGTTGCCATGATTTTCGGCGCAAGCAATAAACGGATCGCATCCACAAAACGTTCAAGATCATTCGTTTTAGCCCGCGCAGCTTCGTTTCCGGGCGTCGTTAAAGAATAATATTTACGCAAGCGGCCATCAACTTCGACAGACTCGGTAACAAGCAGTCCTTCCTGTTCCAATTTGTGTAAAACCGGATATAAAGCACCAAAGGTTAATGCAATCGCCCCGCCTGTCCGCTCTTTAACCTCCTGTGTAATTTCATAACCATACATACGTTTTTCCTCGGCCAGCAAATTAAGAACTATGGTTTTAAGCGTACCACGCACGTATTCGTTACTTGTTGTGTTCGTATCCATAAGTCAGTTTTTACCTTACAAATATATATAAGTTTTTTATATATACAATAACCAAATTTATATTTATTGAATTTAGTAAAAAAACTCAAAAAGTTTTAATCGTCAGTTAACGGAATGGAGCGGTTAATACGCTCCTCTAACGAAATAAAGGTCTCGGTTCGTTGAATTCCACTCACTTTTTGAATTTTATCGTGAAGGATCTCTCTTAAATGGCCTGTGTCCCTGCAAACGATTTTAACGAAAATACTGTAAATACCGGTCGTGTAGTGAATATTTACTACCTCCGGGATACGTTCCAACTCTTGCGCTACTTGCTCATACAGAGAACTTTTGTCAAGATATACGCCAAGAAAAGCACTGATATCCCACCCAAGTTTTGCCGGATCGATGAGTAGTTGTGACCCCTTGACAATACCCAGCTGTTCCATCTTCTTCATACGCACATGAACTGTACCGCCAGACACAAACACACGTTTTCCTATCTCGGTATACGGCAGTGCCGCATTCTCGATCAGCAGCGATAGAATTCTTAAATCAGTACTGTCTATATCTGAATATTTTTGCATAAAGAGGATTTTTGTTGAGTTTTTGGCAATGTTTTTAAGCAATTTATAGAAATATCGTAAATTTTTCGATTTTTTTATGCAAAAATTTTATATTTTAAATTTAACGCCTTACTTTTGCATTGTCATTCCGGGAACGACAATTTATTTTAAATTCCGGAATCGACAAAATATCACATTGTAGGGTGATGAAATTGGCAGCCATGCCCTCCTGTCTCGGGGGTGGTGAATCAGGGATAAACACGGTATAATGCCGACGAGAGTCGACTGGGGTGGACCACCAACAGTATTTTGTATCGCGGCTAACCGCACCGTGGGTGGTTCGAATCCCCCTCCTACAGCAAAAAAAACTTGACAAGCGATTTTTTTCGTAGTAGTTTTATTTGGTTTTTAGTTTGTTGATGAAGTGTAATTTGACACGCGGGTTCATTTTGAAACCTGCGTGTTTTTTCATTTAACATCAAAATGTACCTCTCTAAACTGCAAACGCCATTTTTCACAACCATACATTCTAAAAAACTTCTTTACGTTTGCTGCTGGTAGTTACCTGCCTTAGCTACTCTTCATAGATCATTTTTCTGGTCATGCCTCCATCGATGACAAAATTTGATCCGGTTATGAAATTATTTTCAATATTTGTTAAAAATAAACATGCCCTCGAAATATCGTCCGGCTTCCCAACGCGGCCTGCCGGATGTTGTTTATGATCAGCGGATTTTAGTTCATTATAATCGCCCGTTTCTATCCAGCCGGGACTTATTGCATTGACCATAATTTTATCAGGCCCAAGCGAAATTGCAAGGGCATGTGTCAGTGCCAGAATTCCACCTTTCGATGCTGCGTAGGCTTCTGTGTTTGGTTCAGACATTAATGCTCTTGTCGAAGAAATATTAATGATCGCACCTCCTCCATTTTCCTTCATCATTTTTGCTGCCTCTCTGCTGCAAATAAATGTTCCACGAAGATTTGTATTTAAAACATAATCCCAGTCGTCAATATCCAGATCATAAGGAGACTTGCTTTTTCCCACTCCTGCGTTATTAATCAAAATGTCGATCTTACCAAATGCTGATTTAATTTCAGAAAAGGCATCTACGATATCGCCTGGTTGTGTGAGGTCCATGATTTTTGAAAAAACTTTTACTCCATGCTGCCGTAACAGATTTTCGGTTTCTTCCAGATCTTCTCTTTTTCTGTCAATAACCGCGAGTTTTGCACCTTCTTTTGCATAAGCCAACGCAACACTACACCCAATGCCTTTCCCAGCTCCGGTTACTACAACAACTTTATTTTCAAACGATCCCATGAATTTAATTTAGACGATTACTTCGGGTGGCAAAATGCGATTTGACATTTTTCGACTGATTTGGTCTAGCTGAAAATAATTGTACCAAAATATATTGAGAGACAACAATCCTACTACGTGCAAGTATATAATGATTGGCAAGTAAAAAACAACTGCTTACAGTCAGGCCGTTTAAAAACCTGACTGTAAGCAGTTGTTTGAATTTCTGATCCCTGTTGTCGCGTTACTTTATTATCGAAATACCATTCATATTTTCGAGTCTGGCAACTATTCCCCAGCCGAAAAAGTAATTAGCTACACCAATAAGAATCTCATTTTTCCCTTCTTTGAACGGGATCTCAAATGAGGAATTTTCAAGTGACAATCTTCCCACTGGCTCTTTCATAATCGGTGAACCGTACAAATTTTTGTCAACATACAAGTGTCGTCCGTTTAAAAATACCCAGACCTCATCGCTGAAACCAAGCGATATCTTTTTCTTCTGTGCCGTTTTCGATTCAATATTTACTTTTAGCCAAACGATCTTACGCATACCTTGATGCCCTCCGAATTTTCTGGTCAGGTTGATTAATCCCATTCTTTCTGAATTAATCACCTCCCAGGAATCCTCTGGTTTAGGCATCAAATCAACACTAAAATCGATTCCTTTTGGCGTTTCGACGGGTTTATTAACCAGCCAGCGGCGAATATAACGCGGGTCATGATTGGTCAGATCTGCACCGGGCAGCGGCGATAAATTTTCAATTTGGTCTTTTTTAATGACCACATTAGAGACAACACAATCGCCCTCGAACGCAATTGTACCTTTCGAAGTATTACCTTCAAGTCTTGAAACTTCGATAACCGGCCGTGCCATATCGTTGACATAAGCGCGCATCTGAAAACCCGAAACAACAATCTTCACATGGTTCCAGCCATCCTTCCAAAAATAAGCGCTTCCCTGAAAATGACCCAGCATATCCCATAAATTCACTCCGGAAACGGACGGTGCATATTGAACCGCATCGGTTGCAGTCGAGTCTCTGTTTTGATCTGTTCTTAAATAAAAACACTCATTATCTTTTGGAGTTTGCCAGCGAAAATATATGGTAGCAAAATACGGGTCGTTAGGGATCATATCGAATTCGATCGTTCCATTAGCAAATTCCGTGTTCTTCAATATCGCCTGCACACCGTTGGGCGAAATCTTCATCGATGGCCGGGAATCAACTTCGGCAAACTCCACCTTTCCTTCCGGAAAATCCCAGTTGTCGGCATTTAAGGGAATCGTCAGAGCAGAATTGATTTGATCGCGATTCTGCTTCTTATTTTTTTGAGCATAAACAGAAATAGAATTTAAGCATAACACAATGAACAGTATTGTTTTCATGGCTTTGTATATGGATTGATAAGTTGTGAATAAAATTTTCCGAGTTGACAAATGTGTACCTTTATTCATACTTTCAGATCTTTGTTAAAAAACAGGTTTGGTTATAGGTTACAGCTTACCTACGACAAACCTAAGCGGATGGCCATTATCTTCCTTATCAAATTCTGGTCAAGTTATTTCAAGTTATATCATACTGAAAACCAATGACATCCGAGGTTAACGAGCTTGTAAGATGTAAGACAGAAATTGAGCAAAAGCTTGATTGGGGTGCTTCCGAGAGCTGGCAAAGTATCGATTTTGAAAATCTGAGCCAGCTTATTCTGGATGACACCGGCGTTTCATTAAGTGTTAGCACGCTGCGAAGAATCTGGGGACGGGCTGAATATAACCATCTGCCGAGCGTAACGACATTGAATACACTGGCAAAATTTGCGGGTTATGCGGATTGGCGCAATTTTATAAAAACGAAAAAACCAGATATGGAAGAGGCTCCGGATCCGGCGGATAGCAGTGAACCAACGCGTAAGACTACTTCGCGCAAGAATATTGCCTGGATTTTTGCGCTCCTTTTGATCGTTGGATTAGTCAGCATTTTTGCATTTGACAAAGGCGAAGCGCAGTTAAATGCCGAAGATTTTTCGTTCAGCAGCCAGCCTATTACCAGGGGAATTCCCAATTCAGTAGTGTTCACCTACGATGCAACACACGCACCTGGCGATTCGGTTTTTATCCAGCAGTCTTGGGATAATAATAAACGGACTTTGGTTGAAAAAAACCTGCACAAACACACCTCTATTTATTATGAACCGGGTTTGTTTATTGCCAAACTTCTTGTTGGAGATCAGGTTATCAGAGAGCATAAGCTTTTAGTTCCGACCAACGGCTGGCTGGGCACGATTGATGGGAAAGATATTCCGGTTTATCTCAAAGATTCGGAATTTGTTACCGATGGTATATTAAGGTTGCCAATTCCGGTTATCAGCCAGAAAAACATTCCAATGCAGCCGAAACCGCCCGTTGTGACTTACGCGAATGTCGGCAACTTCGAACCTGTTTCATTAAAAAATTTCTCATTCAGCAGTGAAATTAAAAATGAGTTTCGGGACGGTGCTGCCGTGTGCCAGTTAACCAGGATCACACTTTTTACCGATAGTATCCCAATTGTTATTCCACTTTCCATAAAAGGCTGCATATCTGAATTAAATCTTTTAAGCGTCAATCATTTTGTTTCCGGAAAAAAAGATGATTTGTCGGCTTTTGGGGTGGATTTTTCGAAATGGGTCAAGGTTTCCTGCAAAAGCAACGGATCAAATATTCAATATTTTGTGGATGAAAAAATGGCCGTAGAATTTCCTATGCCCAAAAATGAAGTCAGTATTATCGGAATATCTTATACATTTCAGGGAACCGGGGCTGTTCAAAAAGTGAGCTTGTCAAGTAAGGACAAAGTGATTTTCCAGGCGTTTTAAAGTATTATGCTAGATCGTGCCACTGACACATCCTGTGAAACTTTTTGACTTAACCATATCGGCCTCTCTGCTGGAAAATTCTTTAGAAACCTGATCAGAAAATATCAGTTTCTGACTTAACTCATCATATTCCCATTTCAGATTTTTAGTCGTTAGCTTCCTGCATGGGTCTTGTGTTGAATAACATGTTTGCTCCGGACTCTGACATGCCCAAAAGCCGGCAAGACATATACTTAAAAGCGCGAATCTGGATGATTGAAATAATAAAGAATTACTTAACATGGCTATCTGACTGTATTAATCAAAAAAAAACTCTCCTGAAAAATTCACTTCACAAATTTTGCCGCTTCGTATCCATGATACAACTTTTGTGACTTAACGGTATTGGGCAACCAAGCTTTACTAAGTAAACCAAGTGATACTTCCTAACCCATCTTTGCTAAAAAGGCCTTGATCGTATCGCGGTAACCTCTCGTCCATTTTACCTTATTTCCACCCGCCAGGTGAACAATATATTCGCCGTTAAAATAAGTTTCCATCTCGGAAATGAAATTTATATTGACGATATTCGACCGGCTCACCCGGATCATCAGCGAAGGATCAAGGCGGTTTTCGAGGCTGGTCAGACTTTCATAGATCGTATAGGTTTTCGTCAATGTGTGCAGGGAAATATAGTTTCCGTCGGCGCCAAAATGCGTGATGTCCTCAACTTTGATCAGATACATACGTCCAGCCTCTTTCACCAAAATTCGTTGCAAAAAATCCCCTTCTTTATTCTCCTTTTGCTCGTTCAACAACCTGGTAACCAGCTCATCAATCCTGGGCTGCGACTGCTGGCTCAGCCGCTCTTTCAATCGCCCCAACGATTGATGAAACCGTATTTCATCAAAAGGTTTTAGCAAATAATCAATTGCGTTGACTTCAAAGGCACGCAAGGCATACTGGTCGTACGCGGTGGTAAAAACTACAAATGGCTGATGATGAGGCCATATCTCTTTTAAAACTTCGAAACCGTCGAGCTCCGGCATTTGAATATCAAGAAAAATAATATCTGGCTTGTGCTGCAAAATTTTGATCACCGCCTGTGTTCCATTCGCAGCCTCATCCACAACGCGAATGGTGGAATCCGCAGATAAAAATGTGCGAATCACGTCTCTTGCCAGTATTTCGTCATCGATGATAAGGCAGCAATACGTCATGTTTTTCCTGATTTTTATTTTTAATTTGACTTTGAAATGACAAGGTTACAATCGTTCCGCCATCCGGCGGGTGAATAAAATCGAGACTTGCTTTTTCGCCATAAGCCTGCTGCAATCTGAGCATTGTATTTTTTAACCCAAGACCGGTTCCTGACGTGACTTTTCGTTGCTTGTTTCCTACCCCGTTGTCAATCACTTCCAGAATAAGAAATGTACCTTCGATCCTGCTGGTAATCCGGATCACAGCATTTGTTGTCAGTTCCGAAATTCCATGCATGAATGAATTTTCCACGATCGGCTGCAAAATTAATTGTGGAACGGAACACAATCCGGTAGCCGGATCGATGTCATATTCCACTTTCAGACGATCCTGAAAGCGGATCTGTTGAATGGCCAGGTAATGCTGCGTTAATTTTATTTCTTCCTGCAATGGAATGAAATCCGCTTGCTGGTTTATCAGCACAGCGCGTAAAAGGTCGCTCAGGGTAGTGATCATCTGTGTAGCTTTTCTGATATCATTTTTTATCATCAGACTCACGACCGCATGCAGCGTATTAAACAAAAAATGCGGGTTTAACTGCATTTTTAGCGACTGTAATTGCGCTGTTGCCAGCTGCCCACGCAACTGCTCATTGGTAAGCTCTGTTTTAAAATGCTCCTGCTTCAATGCCTGGTAACGGTAAATATATGATACCTTATTAAAACCTATGACAAGCAACATGTATTGACTAAAACTCGCGGTAAAGGCCATAAAAAGCGAAAATAAATATTTCTCTGCCGGAACAGATTTGCCGACAGCCCAGAACATAATCGGATTGGTAACCAGATAATGGAAAGTATTTAGAAAAATATTTAAAAACGTGACGATGAGAAAATGGAGAAAAACCTGTCTGATCAATACTGTCTTGCGCTGTTTAAAAGCGATGGGAATTTTTAACGAAGCGTACAGAATCAGCGGTGTCGTCGACCACCAGAACAATCCGTCGAGCAGCCAGATGAAAGTTTCGTGATATTGCATGATCAAACCCTCCCTCAAAATCCACAACATACTGAGTTGACCGAAGGTGATGAAGGCGAAGATACTCCAATACGCAAGGGCATACCACCAGAACTGTTTCAGTGTCAGCGGAAGTTTTGACTGCGAAAGTAAACGTTGAACGAAGTGCATATAAAGCACGATTAGGTCATTAAAAGAATGCTTGAAATAGATTTATTTCTCAGACTCCTGATCTTGAACAAATTAAGTATGAATATAAAATTAGAAATCGACCTAAGTATTACCGTTCAATATTATCTGAACTGCACTTTTTCTTATTTGAATGACGTAAAGATTAATTAGCGATTCATATCGGTCGCTCCAATCTACAATTCAGCAAGTTAAATATGCCGGTCATCCCTATTTTTTCGCATTTTCTAAACATATCATGTTACATTTACAATGTAAATTTCATGGTTTTAGTCATTTATTTAACAAAATAATAATATTAAAATTAATGATTTAAGGGTAATAAAATTTAGTCCTCAGAGAAAAATGAAAAAGATAAAATGGCTAATATTCGTATTAACCATATTTTATATACATTTTCCGGCTCATGTAAATGCCGAAAAGAAGCCATCCAAAGAGACCGCAAGTGGCTTTTTTTTGACTGGAAATCGTAAACATGACCGAATTCCTTTCAAATTCCGGTCGAATCTGATTATTATTCCTATACAGATTAATGGCTCGGACACCTTAAATTTCATTCTTGATTCCGGAGTTGCGAATACGATTGTTACCGATCCGACTGCACTGGACAAAAGCAAGCTCGACCTGAGACGAAAGATGATGATTGAGGGCTTGGGAGATGGAAATATGATAGGCGGACAGACAGCGATCGGAAACTCCCTATCCATGCATCACATGCAAGTGAACCAGCACAATATGCTTGTCCTCGACGAGCCGATTACGAGCCTTTCCGGTTATGCCGGCGTGCCGATTCATGGGATCATTGGATATGAAATCTTCAACAGTTTTGTTGTTACGCTCGATTTTGCCAGAAAAGAACTGCTTCTGACGCTGCCCACCAAATATAAATACAATACAAAAAATGGTGATAAACTGCCGATCCTTATTGAAAATGCAAAACCCTACATCTCAACGGATGCTAAAATCGCAGGCAAAGATTTTCGGGATCTGCGCCTGATGTTGGATACCGGAGCAGGGAATGCACTATTAATCGACCATACCGCTCAAAACAAAATTTCTCTGCCGGAGTCAGTCATTGAACCTCGTGAAGGCCTTGGTCTGAACGGTGCGGTACGTGGAAGTTTAGGTCGGATTGACGCGATCAAATTGGGATCAAACGAGCTCGCAAATGTCCTAACCTCATTTCCTGACAGTTTAGCTTATGGAATAAAATTAGAGGACCGGAACAACCGGCAGGGAAGTATTGGCTGCGATATGCTTCGTCGTTTTAAAATTACCTTCAATTATCCTGAAAAATATGTCCTTTTCAAACCGATTAAAAGTCGCATAAAAGAAGGTTTTGAGTATAATATGAGTGGGCTGGATATATTGGCTGCGGGCGAAAAACTGGATGCCTACTTCATAGATCATGTCAAAGAAAACTCTCCCGGTGAAAAAGCCGGACTGAAAAAGGGTGATCAAATTATGTTTATAGATGGTACTTCCGTCAAGGAAATGAATATAAATGAGGTTTATCAACTGATGAAAAAAGGTGATGGAAAAGCGCTGGATATTATGGTTACCAGAGAGCAGAAAACTTTTTTTGCCCTGGTTAAACTTCAACGGATAATCTGACTTTATCGAAAAAATTTAGTAGTTTGAGGTAATATCACCTAATTTCTTCCCAACAATCTCTTCACTTCAAATTAAATATGGTTTCGAAATACACCCAAACACACACTAAAAATTATATCTGGATCTTACTGTTATTGTGCGCTTTTCTGACTTCTTGCGCGAAGAAAGAGAAAAAACTGCCGGAAATTGCCGTTCGTGATACTACCATCACGATAAAAAATTCTTACACCGAATTATTCGTCGACAGCGTTGCATTGAATCAATTCCTGAAAAAGTCGGAAAATGACAGCATCAGCAATCAGATCCTGAGCTTCTACAATCACAGAAATTACCAGTTTGCGTGGTTTTTTCCGGATGGTCTTGCCGACTTTGTCCTAACATTTATCGGTATGCAAAATGACTACATCCATTATTCCGGAGATAGTTCATTATACAATCCTGCATTGGTTTCAAAGATTGATTCGCTCAAATTATTAAAAAAAATAAATCCGGGCGACGCTGAGGTATTGAATACTGAGCTTCTTCTGACGGAACAATTTTTCCGTTATGCGAGCAAGGCTTATACAGGCGATCATCGTATTAATACGCAGGAGCTCAATTGGTTTATTCCGAGAAAAAAAATTAATACAGAAGCATTTCTGGACTCGCTTTTGAAAAATAAAGCACAAAATCTTTCGGATTACGAACCGGTCAATAAGCAGTATAATTTGCTGAAAGAAAATCTGTTGAATTACTATAAAATCCGCAAAGAACTCGCCTGGGATTCATTGCCGGCGGGTAAGAAAAAATACAAGGAAGGAAATCGGTATGACATTATTCCGGAAATAAAAAGCAGGCTTTTTGCCTTGGGCGATTTACCGGAAGCTGACAGTACAGACCTGATCGACACAACGCTGACACGGGCGGTCAAAAGTTTCCAGTCGCGTTTTGGACTAAAACAGGATGGACAAATCGGAGCTTCCTTTTTCAGAGAACTGAATGTTCCCGTGCAAAAAAGAATTCAACAGATTTTGATCAATATGGAGCGTATTCGTTGGGTTCCTGCCACGCCTTCGACCGATTATTTGCTGGTCAATATTCCTGAGTTTAAGCTCCATGTGTATCAGGATGGCAAATTGGCATTTAATATGAATGTCGTTGTGGGCTCCGAAGCGCATAGTACAGTGATTTTTTCAGGAACGCTAAACCAGGTCGTATTTAGTCCTTACTGGAACGTCCCTCCGAGTATTTTAAAAAATGAAATTTTACCGGGAATCAAAAAGAATCCGAATTATCTGGCCAGGCATAACATGGAATGGAATGGAAATGCTGTTCGTCAAAAACCTGGTCCAAGAAACTCATTAGGGCTGGTAAAATTTTTGTTCCCTAATAGTTATAACATTTATCTGCACGACACGCCATCCAAAAATCTTTTCGGAGAATCAAGCAGAGCATTTAGTCATGGCTGCATTCGCCTGTCGGAACCAAAAAAACTGGCTGAATTTTTGTTAAGAAAAGACAGTACCTGGACAGACGAAAAAATTACGGCTGCAATGAATCTTGGTAAGGAAAAATATGTCCGCCTGAGAGGTAAGGCTGAGATTCCGGTTTTCATAGGCTATTTCACTGTCTGGGTGGACCAAAACGGCGCCTTAAATTTCAGAAAGGATATTTACGGCCATGACAAGAAGATGGTTGAACATCTTTTCAGCAGAGAAACAGATGACATTGCATTAGATGATTAATCCTAAAACAAGAAAACCGGCTAAAGCCGGTTTTCTTGTTTTTTATGAAGTTGAACATTACAAGCCAACTTGTAACACATTACATTTTTCTGCAACGCCATTTTTAAGAATTTCCTCAACCGTTGCTGCGTCGCCGGAGAATGGTCCGGACGATCCAATTTTCAGTGTCGCCATCGCAGCCCCATATTCACCGGATTCCTGAATATCACCTCCCTGCACTTTTCTGGTAAGATAACCAGCCATATAAGTATCTCCACAGCCCGTAGCATCAATAACTGCGGACGGCTTGTAGGCAGGGATTTCATGAAAAATTCCATCTTTGAAAATTAGTGAACCCCTTCTTCCCAAAGTAATAATTACCTCCTGAACGCCAAGATCTGCCAGGTAACGCGCACCCTGCTGCACATCCGACCAGCCCGTTACCACCTCCATCTCATGCTCATTTGCCTTTAAAATTGAGACGTAGGGTAGCGCTTCCTTCTTATCCGCCCAGTCGTGATAAATTACTTTTTTATCAACAACAGAACGTAAAAGTCCCTGAACATCAAGGGAAACCAATCCTTTCAAAGAAAGAAAACGGATCAGATTGACAGAAATATCATCAGACAAAAGAGGGCCTAAATGATAGATTTTTGCATCCACCGCAGGCATTACTGAAACACCAAAAGGAGCGGCTTTCTGCAAAACATTCTGTTCGCGGTAATCCTGGTTTTCACTGTAAATGTTTTCAAAATATACCGAATGCTCGCTCGGCAAAGTATGGACACTGATACCGTCACTGCGCAACCCTTCAACAACGTTCATCTCACTTTGCGCCAGCGCGGTCACCAAAACATAATTGATATCGAACTGTTGAATCGCCTTTGAAAAATAAAACGAAGTACCGCCCGGCATGTGTTTAACAGACTTGGTCGTTACTACTTTATCCAGCGTTATATGCCCTATCGTACAAATATCGTACATCTTTATAGAAATAATCGGTGTGAACAAATGGTTTTCAACAGCTTAAAAAAGTAATATCCAGCGAAACTGGCCATCAATATTTCCTTACTGTTATTTTTATGTTACGGTTTTCTTTACGCGTCATCATTAGCCAACAATACCGGGTTTATTATAGTTCTTGAAAATGTTCAAATCGCAGGGCAAATCTGAAAAAAGTAAAATTTCTGATTTTTGGATTATTTTAATGTATCCGTTAGAAACAAAAAAAGTAGCTGATTTTTGGTCAGCTACTTTTTATTATTCTTTCAAAAGTACTTTTAAATCCTCCTTCAAATTTTTTGTACCCTCTTCGGTAGTCCCGTCATACATCCCTCGGATATGCCTGTCTTTGTCAATTAAAACGAAGGCCCCGCTATGAATATAACCGCCTGCCTGACTGGAATCTTCCATCGCACTGACCATGTAATGTTTCTGGCCGATATCATAAATTTTCTCCCTGTCGCCGGTTACAAATTGCCACATAGATCCCGTAACACCCAGATCCGAAGCATATTTTTTCAAAACATCAGGTGTATCATGCTCAGGATCAATCGTGTGAGAAAGAATTTTAACGTCCGGATTATCCTTAAATTCTTTATAAACCGTCAGCATATTCTTCTTCATGATCGGACAAATGGTCGGACAGGTAACAAAAAAGAAGTCAGCCACATATACCTTATTTTTAAAATCCGATTGGGTAACCGTTTGCCCCTCCTGATTTGTGAAAGAAAAGTCAGGGATTACCGGGTAAATTGTTTCCTCCATCTCTTTTCCGTCAACCACCTTTTTTACTACGTCGGGCTCACCCAGATACGGTAACTTTTTAGTCTCACAACTTGTTGCTATCACCATTGTGATGATAATCAGCCAAATCAAATTTGCTTTCATATCACTTTTTAGTTATTGTCAATAAAGTCGCTGGCGTCCTTCAAACTTTTTGTCATAAGAACTTTTACATTTTCAATCTTCGTTTTCTGATCCGCCACGTAAGCTTCGGCCTGCGTTTTATCCAGCGATTTCAATGTGTCCAATTTGAGCCCGTGCATCCATCCCATCATCGCCTTATCCGCACTGTCAAGTTCGGCATGCAGTTTTTGGGCTTCTTCTTTTCGTGCCTTTAAATTGGTGCTGGATTTAATCGCCATCAGACTGTCTGTTTTTTTTATGTCCAGACTGATCTGCTTTTTGAAATCCATCAGCTGATCCATTTTCGGCATAATACTATCGTGAATGGCAAGCATTTCCTGGGTTTGGTCGCTTACGGGAATGTCAGAATCGTGATGTGCATGCTCTTCATGTTCATTTTTCTTTTCGTTCGCGCTGTTGCAACCATATAAAAAGGTGATCGTCAAAGCTATTAATAGGTACTTTTTCATAATTTATGTAATTGAATAATTGATTTTATGTCTATGTAATGGCAAACTAATGCAGTCATCAAGGCTCACCAAATTCGCTGTTCGTTATAAATTCCTCATCCGTGAGTGTTTTTAAAAATGCCAGGATTGCCTTTTTTTCAACGTCACTAAACTGAAATCCATTGTTTGGGATCTGCTTGTCCAGTGTTGGTGAAACCAGTATCTTATTGGAATAATGATCAATCACATCTGCCAGATTTGCAAATCGTCCGTCATGCATATAGGGCGCCGTAAGCGCGACGTTACGAAGTGTGGGGGTTTTAAAACTTCCCAGATCAGCAGGATTATAACTGACCCTGAACCTCCCCTGAAAAAGTCCCTCGTATTGATCATCACTGAAATCAGCATCGATTCCGTTGTTATGAAAATTATTATCTGTAAATAATGCTCCTGCATGACAGCTTTGGCATTTTTGGCGTACCAGCTCCATTCCGTGCAATTCCATCGCTGACAAATTTCCTCCCGGCTCATTTCTTTTAAACTTGTCGTACCTGGAATTTGAAGATACGAGTGTCCTTTGAAATTGAGCCAGCGCTTTCACTATATTTTGAGAACTGATTTTGTCCTCAAAAACAAGCTCAAACCGTTTAACATATTCAGGCACGTTATTAAGTTCGTCAACAAGTTCGAACAAATCCTGATGCATCTCATCTGCCGCTGTCAATGGTCCAAATGCCTGCGATTCCAGGTTTGTCGAGCCTCCATCCCAAAAAAGACCATTATTTGCCCAGGCAAGGTTGATCAGTGCAGGCGCGTGGCGATGAAGTACGGTACCTGAAACGCCGGTATTGCTCAAAGCCTTTCCATCACTGAAAGCCAGCTTCTGATCATGACAACTCGCACAGGAAATTCTATTGTTTCCTGATAACCGCACGTCGTAGAAAAGCATTCTACCCAACTCGATACCATTTCTGGTCATAGGATTTTCTGTGTTCCAGACGGGCTGTGGAAAGTTGTCCGGAACCACGAACTGATAGTTAAGCGGCTCCGGATCAACAGACTCTTCTTTACCGCAAGCAGCTAAAAAAAGACCTAATCCGATAAAATATAAGAGATTTTTTTTCAAAAATTCCAATCGTGCTAGTTAGAAAGACTGCCAAAAGTCAATGCTTTCGTTCCATAATTCGTAGCCAGGGCGGACATCACCGCAGCTTGCGCAGCATTTACTTTCGGCGTTTTGATCAGATCAATTCCGTCGATAACCTTTGTCACATCCAGATTCAAGACAACGCCTTTCGCCGTGGAAAAATTAACAAGGGCAGAAAAATCTATTGAAACCGTCTTATAGTTTGCATTTAATCCCGTTTCAGCAAGAAAATTTGCGCTTGTTGTCCCTTCTTTTACAGATCCCGCAACCGACGAAAAGATATAGCTCGTATGCCACATCCAGGCAATGTTACTCATCCCATTGGCAATGGACAATTCGCCTGCCTGCAAACTCAGATTATCATTGTGTTTGGCATCTATTCCAATCGAGAATTTGATGCTCTTATATTCTCCCGCCGGAATATCCTCTACATCAATCGACTCTCTTTTGCGCGCAGGGTAAGTCAGGCTGTCGGAAATTGTACCTGAAAGATTCAGATCCCCAACTTCCTCCATCAAATAGTAGGAATCCGGGATCAGATATTCAGTGCCTTTGGCATCAACCAGTGTCACGTTGCTAACCCAGTAACGCAACTTTGAAAAATTATATGTTCTGCTCCCGATCGTAAAATCCTTGTTTAAAGCGAAATCTGCATTGCCCACACGCGCGTCGAAAGTGATGGTCGTTTTTGCATTTTCAACAGGTTGTACATCTGTTGTATCATTATTATCATCGCAAGAAGAAAAAAGGAAAGCTGCAAAGGCGCAAATGAAAATTCGTTTCATAGTAAGTTAATTATTAATATGCTGTTTGAAATAATTGAGAAATTATGGTGAATACGGACAAAACAATGTCCGACCACATCGCATCCAGCAGAGGATATCTGACAGGAAAAGATGTAATAAAACACAAAATTCGGGATCAATTATTTAAACTTGTGGTGGTCTTAATAAACGGGAATCAGGAGAAATATAAACTGCTAATTGATAGAAAAACAAAGGATTATCTAAAAAATAGGAATTGTCGGCACTGAATTTAAATGAGACAACAGCTTGTGTAAAGAGTTGCAAAACCGGAAGGTTCTGAACACGATTTGTGGTTTCCTTGTCCTTATTATCTTCCTGTTGTTTCAGTTTTTTTGCCAGGTAACATTGACCGTTACATTTCAATTCCGGGCGCTGGCGGTTTTCACAAAGCACCTTTGCGATATAATCCCGGTTCAAATGAAAATACGCGATTGTCCCCCACGGACTAATCGTGGGGAGCATGACTGAAAACAGTAAGATATATGCTAAAAACGAACGCATTAGTATAATTTAAAAAGCATTTCCGACGCCAGGGTCAGCTAATTCTGCACTGCGTACGAACTGGTCGTCGCTCAAAGTCCTTAAAAAAAGAATGACATTTTGCTTCTCAGCGGCGGTCAGACTGATACCTGTTTTCCCGGTTGGAGATTTGAAAATATCATCGAGTGTCGCGGAAGACTGCACGTTGTCGCTATAATGATTAAGCACCTGTTCCAGTGTGGCAAATCTTCCGTCATGCATATACGGCGCAGTCAGCGCAATATTTCTCAAACTTGGCACCTTGAATTTATAGCGGTCAGATTCATTTTTAGTAATGGCGTATCTGCCCTGGTCATCAATTTTGATCGGCTGTAATCCGTTGTTGCGATAACTGAAATCAGTAAATAGCTCTCCGGAATGGCACGATGAACACTTTTGTTTAAAAATATTCATTCCCGTTTTTTCTTCCATTGTTAAAGCAGCTGCATCTCCCAGAACGAAGTAATCATATTTTGAGTCGGCAGAAACCATTGTCATCATAAACTGTGACAATGCTTTTCTAACCCGTTCAGAGGTAATTTCATTTGTTCCATAAGCAGCTTTGAACATTTTTGGATAATCGACCTGTACCTTGGAGCTCGTATTCGGCGTCGCTCTGAGCTTGGCCAGGATATTATCCATCGTTTCATCCATTTCAACTTTATTCTGTATTGGATTCAACGGTACCGAATCAAGAACGTGGACATTTCCATCCCAGAAAAACGAAGTATTCCAGGCCATATTCTGAACCGATGGCGCGTTGCGTATCCCGAGCTGATCATCTACTCCGTGGCTTAATTCATGTCCATGGTGTGTAAATGCAGATGACTGCTGGTGACAAGTGCCGCAGCCAATGACATTTGTCCGCGAAAGAATTCCGTCATAAAACAGAAATTTCCCTAACAAAACACCTTCAACCGTCAAAGGATTTTTAGTCAGATCGTAGACCGGATCAGGAAAATGTGCTGGCTTTATCCATTGAAGCGCAGTTGGACCTGTGGGTTCGGGATCGGGACCAGGCTCTTCTGTATTTCCTCCGGAACCGGACGAACAGGAGATGCTAACTTGCAAAAGCAAGAGCAGCATACCCGGAAGAAAGCTTATCCTTTTCAAAACATCACAAAATCCACAATTCATACATTCCTATTTAGCGAGACTATTCTGCTTTATTTCCCCAAACCCAAACATGGATTTATAATTATTCGCCACGCCGGATGAAAGTGTAAAATCAAACATGATACTTGGATTTTTTTCCACGCTGACCGGATTAGGACCATTAAATACTTTCAGCACGTCAGCGGTTAGACGTACCTCGGGAACACTTTGACCTGTAACAATCGCTTTATCTCCGGTAAAATTTATCTTCACGTTTTTGATGTTATTGACTGTCTTATCCTTGCTATCAAACCCGCCATAGAAGCCTATGTGATAGTAAAACTTACCATTGGGAGAGCTGGATTTTGAAGAACTTCCTTCCAATTTCACAAAAATATAACCGGAAGTCCATGCCCAGTACATGCCATCTCCCGCCATATCGCCGGATGGATCCAGCGCTCCTCCCCTTTTTTCGATACCCGAAACACTCCGTAAACTGTCAACACCGACGATATATTCGATTCCGGTATAATTCCCCTGGGGAATTCCATTTAAGATAACCGTTTGCGTTTTAGGATCTGATTCGACAATTCTAAAATAGCTTGAATCCTGTGGTATTATGTAACTTCCTCCACCTTCTTCTATGAGTTTAAAATTTGAAACGAAATAATTAAACTTTGATATCGTCAAATCTTCTCCAAAGCTGTTTGAATAGGTTTTGTTATCTAAAACGAGATCTTCGTTTCCGGCAATATTGTCAAACTTAAGAACCATACGGCCATCGGGAATAATTAGGGGTGGACCAAGTCCTGGGTCTGAGTCATTACAGGCAACCATCACACATGCGCCGATGAAAAGAATCGAGGATAAATAAATAAGTTTTTTCATATTTTTTTGACTAAATCAATATTTAAATTTCATTTAACTTAATCAGCCGGTTACTCTCAAAACGGCTGAACTGAACGATTCATTATATAAAACAGAACGAACTGCGACATTTCTTTATGCTAGTACTAGAAAAGAAATCCTAACTGTACTAACACTCTTTCCTTGGCAACCACATGTCCGGAATTACTTCGTTGGCTAATTGGCTTTTGTCCATTAACACCTAGCGTCCAGCGGTTTGAAAACAAATGCACACCAACGGTTCCGTTCAATTGTTTCCCTCCTGTTTCGTCCAAAAGAAGATCATTTTTTCTGCCTCTTCCCGACTGCTCAGCATACAATCCGACGGTTGGCGTCAGCGTAACTTTTCCAACTTTGAAAGAACGGTAAAGATCCATTGTACCAAAAAGCTGGTTCCCAAACTTGTAGTCCTGAGAATTGGTGGTATTAAACTTTCTGGAAACATTTATACCTAAACCCCATTGATCAAGATTTACAGTATAAAATGCGTTAACGATGAAATCTGTACTTCCTGTACCAGGCTGAAAATTCGCATTCGCAACCTGCAAAACATCATTTTCATCATATTTGAACCGTCCGGTTGGCAGCTTTATTCCACCACCAACAAGCAAAGTATGACTAAATTTTGAGCTGCTTTCGGTATCCATCAGCGTGTTCAGAATATTGTAATTTGCCAGAATTGTCATATCCCCCAGTCCTTTTTGTTTTTTGGTACCGGAAGTTGTCACCTGCTGATCCATACGATATGGCAGAAAAGCCATGACCTGCACCCGCTTAATCGGGAAAAACCTCGCATAAAGCTCCGTGACATTAAATTTTTCTTCCGTACGCAAAACCTGGCTCGACGGGTGCGTTGTGAAACTGAGGTAATTATACCGAATCCCGATCACCGACTTATTCGACTGTGGCATAAGACCGAAATACGATCCACTGTTTGCACAACCGCAGATATCACAGGCTTGTGAAGCGGCTGGCAATAAAAGTGTTAAAAGAAAAAATCGAAATGTTTTCATTGTTAATATGTTAAAAGGCGTTACCAATTCCCGGATCGGAAAAAGCATTATTTTTTATAAAATTATCGTCGCTAAGTGTTCTCAAAAACGCAATGATACTTTCCTTTTCGATATCTGTCAGGTTTAGGCCTGTTTTTCCACTTTTCTGAATAAATGCAGAGTCCAGCGTTGCCAAATTCGCTACCTTGTCGGTATAATGTTCAAGTACTTCACCCAGCGTTTTGTAGCGGCCGTCGTGCATATAAGGCGCAGTAAAACTCACATTTCGCAGACTCGGAACCTTGAAGGTATTTCGGTCTGATTCTTTGCGGGTAACATCAAACCGTCCAAGATCTTCGTTTTTCAAAGGCACCAGGCCATTGTTTCGAAAACTGTAATTGGTGAACAATTCGCCTTCGTGGCAGGAGCTGCAATTTTTCCGAAAAAGTATTAATCCTTCCTTCTCCTCCACAGAAAGTGCCGTTACGTCGCCCATCGCAAATTTGTCATACCGCGATTCTGCCGAAACCATTGTAGTCATAAACTGGGAAAGGGCTTTCATCATGCGTTCAGTCGTAATTTCAGGCGTGCCAAAAGCGGCTTTGAACATCTTTGGATAATCGACCGGAATTTTGGCTGATTTATTCGGTGTTAACCTCAGTTTCTCTAAAACATGATTAACTGTTTCTCCCATTTCTATTGGATTTTCAATCGGATTAAAAGGCACAAAATCCATATCGCGTACACCGCCATCCCAAAAGAAAAGCGGGTTCCAGGCCATGTTCTGAATCGAAGGCGTATTTCGCTTGCCGAGCTGATCATCAACAC
The DNA here is from genome assembly GCF_056895235.1 of Dyadobacter sp. HNCC25DJ186. Taxonomy (NCBI): domain Bacteria; kingdom Pseudomonadati; phylum Bacteroidota; class Cytophagia; order Cytophagales; family Spirosomataceae; genus Dyadobacter; species Dyadobacter sp. HNCC25DJ186. Next base: position 153,136 of record NZ_JBXHAS010000013.1, on the reverse strand, counting down.
CATGGCTCAATTCGTGACCGTGATGTGTAAACGCCGATTGCTGTTGGTGACAAGTTCCACAGCCGATGACATTGGTCCGGGAAAGCATTCCATCATAAAACAAGAATTTTCCAAGTTCAACCCCTTCAACGGTTAATGGATTTTTTGATAGGTCATAAACGGGATCTGGAAAATTGGCAGGCTTTTTCCATACCAATGGCGTCGGAGCAGCATTTTCCGGCTCGACATTATCCTCCGATTTACATGCACCAACCATTAGAGTCAGCCACGCCGCTCCTGCCAATAATACCAAAACAGGCATTACAAAAACCTTTCGGAGTATTATATTACTAAATAATTTCACAGATTTTGACAGTTATAATCAATGAGCACTGGATGTCGGATGGATATGATCCAATGTGAACATCGTCGTTAAATTATTTGCCAGAGGCACAGTCAAAGCCGGCGTTGTAGCTTGCGGCAGACCTGCAATACTTACCTTTGTATTTCCGTCAAATATTTTCAGAATATTAATCAGAAGATGTGCTTCCGGCGATTTTGAAGTTGTTATGCTCGCCACAGTACCCGTAAATGGAATATTTATTGTTTTAATATTATTTGCGGTTTTTGTTGCTGCGCCTCCAAATCCTTTAATTTGGTACTCGAATTTCCCACTGGATGCTGACGCGGAAGTGCCTTCAAATTTTAAAAATGTATATCCGTCATTAGCACTTGTATACATGGCAGCACCCGGCTGACCAGCAGAAATATCTAAAACACCTTTGCGTTTCTCAGAAGCAGAAACCGTCCTGGCACTATCCACCCCTAATAAAAATGAAACACCGGAATAATCACCGACCGGAATATTCTCTAATCTGACCTCATACGAGTTTTTGTCCGAGGCGTTAATCAAAAAATAGCTGGAATCCTGTGGAATAACGTATTCGCCGCCATCTTTCCTTTGCAGTTTAAAATTAGAGACATAGTAGCTCAGAGCCGTTACCCGAAAACTCTCTCCACTTGAATTTTTATAGTTAGTATTGCTGAGCGCAAGAAGCTCATTACCAACCGTGTTATCAAAATAAAAAACGATGTCCCCTTTTCCTTCGGGATTTGTATCAGGCACAGCCTCATCAGAGCTGCAAGAAGAAAAGAGAAAGGTTGTAAACAGGAATATATAGATGAATGAAAATTCAACTTTCATAATATAAGGTTTAATCTGAAAACTCTAAGCGTGATAAATACAATCATTGAGCTCTCAGTTCGGCATGAACCAAAAAGCAATGAAAATCTGCCTTTTGAGCAAACTCAATTTTGTAAATACCTTTAAAATAAATCAGTTAAACCAGCGGCGGATGAAAAATATCAGCAATCGGATTGCGCGCTAAAAATGGAGAATTGTATTGGTAGTGAATGGAAGTAATAATTTCAAACGTAACCGGAGCTGCTGAAAACAACAAATCCCTGCTGTCCATGACCTGATAAATAAGATGTGACAAATAATCGTTTTCAGCCTGTCTGGCATCTTTTTCTTTGGCATCGGCGATACGTTTGGCAAGGTAACATTTACCGTTGCAATGCATCATCGGTTTATCGCGATTCACGCACAAATTGGCGACAATATAGTCCCGGCGAATTTCAAAGTCCAGATATAACAACGGAAGCACCCATGCTTTCACAAGCATCAGCGTTAGCAAACTCATTGCTATCCATTGTTTCTTAATACTTTTCAATTTGTATAAAAATAATTTCGCTTGTACATGTATTCAGAGGCTGCAAATATAATCAAGAATTGGTCACGATGTTTTTTAAGATAAAGTTATTTCCATTATTGTGCAAGACGAAGTGCGCAGGATCTGATTCATTTTAATACAAAATCAAGGATACATTTCTCTTCTGTTGAAAAAGGCACGATAATACCGTGCAGATTTCCACCCCGATAAGTTACTGATTATCAATATATTTTAAATTTAATACTAATACATGGAAAGAAAATTGCCGCATCGAGCATCTGACAGCTCTTCACATTTAACTAAATTTTCTTAAAATATTAGTATATTTCATGAGTGTTATTTTTAACCTTACTATATGATCAATCAATCCTCGATGTACCCCCGAATTCTTCGCTTTACAAAATTAAGTTTACAAGTCGCCGGGCTCGCATTCCTGGCCTCTTTCACTGTCCAGGACAGTCCCCCAAAGCCTGATGAAAGCAGGTTTACACCAGTTGTAGTTGCTGAGAACCTGGATGAACCCATGGTTTTTGAAGTATTAAAAGATGGATCTGCTTACATTATTGAAAGAAAAGGAGCGCTGAAAAAGTATAATCCAGCCACCAAATCAACAGATCTGATTGCTATGATTCCCGTCAATACGAAGTATACGGGTGCGGATGGCGTAGTAAAAGAAGCGGAGGAAGGATTGATGGGATTTACAATGGATCCGAATTATGAAAAAAATCACTGGATCTATCTCTATTACGCACACCCGACAGAGAAAAAACACATTCTTACACGCTGGGAAATTAGAGAAGACCAGTTGGTTGAGAGTTCAAAAAAGACAGTTTTAGAAGTTGAAACCCAACGAGAAGTTTGCTGTCATACGGGCGGCGGTATGACCTGGGACAAGTCTGGAAATCTTTATCTGACCGTCGGCAACAATACCGGAAATCAGAAAGCTGCTCAGACGGATGAGCGTGAGGGAAGAAGCAGTTGGGACGATCAGGGACATGCAGGAAATACGAATGATCTGAGAGGGAAAATTCTAAAAATCCATCCTGAGCCAGACGGCACGTATACAATTCCCGAAGGAAATCTTTTCCCAAAAGGAACGGCAAAAACGCGCCCTGAAATTTATTCTATGGGCCACAGAAATGCCTGGAGAATTGCTGTTGACAGCAAAACAGGTTATGTATATTGGGGTGAGGTTGGTCCTGATGCAAATGAAGATTCGGATATTGGACCGAGAGGTTATGACGAGTTAAATCAGGCGCGAAAACCGGGCAATTTCGGCTGGCCGTGGTTCGTTGCAGACAACCAGGCTTTTCCGGTTTATGATTATGCAGCGAATAAACCGTTGGAGAAAAAAGATCCGAATAATCTGATCAATTCTTCACCGAACAATACCGGATTAAAAGAACTGCCTTCAACAGCACCAAATTTCATTTATTACCCTTATGGTGTTTCTGAGAAATTCCCGTTGGTCGGCTCTGGTTCAAGAAGCGCAACCGGCGGACCGGTTTATCACAAATCTGATTTTGTAAATCCGAAACGTCCATGGCCTGCATATTATGAAAATAAATGGATCGCCGCCGACTTTTCGCGCGGCTGGATCATGGCGATATCGATGAAGGAAAATGGAGATTATGATTCTATGGAACGCGTGCTTCCGGGTTACCATCCGGTACAGCCGATAGACATTAAATTTGGCCCGGACGGCGATTTGTACATTCTGGAATATGGCAGTAACTGGTTCAGAAAAAGTGATAATTCCCGCTTGGTAAGAATTGAATATAATGGAGGAAACCGCAAGCCGATTGTACAGGTTTCGACGGATAAAAAAGGCGGAACGGTTCCATTTTCAGCGAAATTATCTTCCGAAGGAACAAAAGATTTTGATGGTGACGCTTTAAAATATAGCTGGAAAATAACCGGAGCTGGTGTTGCACCAAGAACTTTTGCCACAGCCAGTCCAACAGTTTCCTTTGCGAAATCGGGGGTCTACACAGCCAGTTTGACGGTAACAGATGCAAAAGGAGCAAGCAATACGCAATCATTAAAAATCGTGGCAGGTAACGAGCCGCCACAAGTTTCAGTGGATCTTGCCGGAAATAAAACTTTTTTCTTTGCTGATAAACCTATTGCCTATGCAGTAAATGTGAGCGACAAAGAAGATGGAAGTTTGTCGGACGGAAAAATTAAACCGGAACAGGTCGCGGTTAGTATTGATTATACTTCCGAAGGTTTTGATTATGCGGAAGTTATTCAAAGTCAGCGCAGTGTAGATGCATCCACGCAGTTTGCAGTTGCCCAGGTTCTAATGAGCAAAAGTGACTGTAAAGTTTGTCATCAGCCAAATACAAAATCGGTTGGCCCATCTTTCGCTGATATTTCGAATAAATACAAAGGCCAGTCCGGCGCGCTCGACAAACTTGTCAAAAAAGTTCTGGAAGGCGGATCGGGTGTCTGGGGAGAAGTTGCCATGGCGGCACATCCTGCCCTACCGGTTGCTGATGCAGAAGTCATTGTCAAATATATTTTGAACAGTACTGACAAAACGCTCAGCACGCTACCTATCAAAGGTGATTATAAACCAGAAATTCCAAAAGGTGATAATGGAAAAGGTTCTGTAATCATTCGCGCTGCATTTACCGATCGGGCCGTGAGCGGTGCAAAAACAATTCCGGCACAAACCTCTGAGGAAATGATAGTCTTGAGAAATCCGGAAGTATTTGCCGCAGAGGCTTCTATTTCCAAAGGCACGGAATTAAAGGCCCTGGGTGTGGCAGGTTTAGGTTTTAGCATGGTAACATTCAATGACAGCTATCTGGCATTACAGGACATCGATCTTTCGGGTATTGATCAACTTGAACTTGATGCCTCGGCGCAAAAAAGAGAGGGGAGCGTTGGAGGAACTGTCGAGGTAAGACTGGACTCACCAACAGGGCCTGTGGTAGGAACAGAAAAGGTTGAAATAGCGCCGGAGGTAGATATTGCGAAAGTAATGGCTGAAATGGAAAGTGAAAAGAAAAATGCGAAACCAGGAGAACCAGCCAAGCGTCGCAATCCATTTGCACGTCCGCCGGTCAAGATCAAACTGAAAGATACTACTGGAAAACATGATATTTATTTTGTGTTTAAAAACAATGACGCCAAGGCCATTCAGCCTTTGATGTCATTCTCCAAGATTAAATTTCAGCAATAGTCTAAATTATTTAACCTACTAATTTTCCTTTTTATGCACAATAACAGAAGGGGTTTTCTTAGAAAAGCGGGCGCATTGGCGGCAGGAAGTCTAGCCTTACCATATCTATCAGAAGCATCAGGAATAGCTGACTTATTTACAGCGGAAAAACCCGTTGGTATTCAATTGTTCACTGTTTTCGAGAAAATGAATAATGATCCGAAAGGTACACTTGAAAAAATTGCTTCCATCGGATATAAGGAAATAGAAACTGCATTCAGCTCGCGTGGAGGATATTATGGTTATAACCCAAAAGAATTTAAAAAACTGGCTGAAGACCTGGGCTTAAAGTGGCGTGCACATCATGCACTTGGAGCACCTTTTAAAATGCCACCCGGGCGGAAAATGCCAGTTGGCTCAGATGGAAAACCAATCACAATCCCAGTGATGATGAATCTTCGCGACAATTATCAGCAGCTGGTGGATGATGCGGCAGAAGCTCAGCTGAGTTTTCTGGTTTGTGCCAGTACGCCGGTCGGAACAATGGATGAGGTTAAAAATTCAATCGAAGTATTCCAAAAGACAGGAGAAGCCTCTAAAAAAGCCGGAATCGAATTTGCATATCACAACCATGCAACGGAATTTGATCCTGTTGAGGGAGGGAAAACAGCATATGAAATGGTTCTTTCACAGACAGATAAAGACCTCGTAAAAATGGAGCTGGATCTTGCCTGGGCCACCAAAGCCGGAAAAGATCCAGTTGCATTGTTCAAGGAACATCCGGGCCGTTTCCCGTTATGGCACGTGAAAGACATCAAGAAAGACCTTCAGACGATCACAGAAGTTGGTAATGGAGTGGTTGAGTTTAAACGAATATTTGATGCTGCGAAAATTTCAGGAATGAAATACTTCTTTGTCGAATATGACCTGGCGCCATCCTTTGATACAATTCAGACCTGTTATACTAATCTGACAAAAGTTATTGGTTAAATATTGAAACCTAAACCAAATTGTTACGTCTTAGAGAAGCCAGCTGTGAAAAGCTGGCTTCTCTTTTTTACTATGACAAAATTACTAATCAGACGTACTGACGACGCTTTATGGAAAGGATTGCTCGAAAATATCTTCGACGACTTTCTAAGATTTTTCTTTCCCAATGCCGATGAGGTTTTTGATATAAAGAAAGGATTCACTTATCTGGATAAAGAACTTTCCGTTCTATTTCCAGCTGAGGAGAGTAAAGCGCCGAAACATGTTGACAAACTGGTAAAGGTCCTGACGAAGAAGGGCGAAACCAAATGGATTTTAGCCCACATCGAGGTTCAGGGACAGAAAGACAAAGATTTTGCGCTCCGGATGTTCACTTATTATTATCGTATTCTGGATCGTTATCGCGCCCCGATTACTGCGATAGCAATATTTACTGACTCGAATAAATCCTATCATATCAATAGTTATGAAACCAGCTTTATGGGGACAGTGAATTCTTTCAAATTCAATACCTGCAAAGTGCTAGACCAGGACGAAAAACAGCTTGAAGATGACGACAACCCTTTTTCGATCGCAATACTAACAGTTCTTCTCGGTTTGAAAAGTAAAAGATTGAACGACGAGCAATTATTTAATCTGAAATTCAGACTTCTCAGAAACTTGTACAGGCGCAATATTCCAAAGAAAAAAATTGACGGGCTATTGTTATTTTTACAACTTTATGTTCGTTTTGAAAACAAGGATTATAAAGTTAAATTTGAGCAGGTGATTGAAGAATTAACTGAAAACAAAAATACTATGGGAATCAGGGAATTTGTTTTAGACAGAGCGAAAAAAGAAGGAATTGAGGAAGGAATAATGCAAGGAAAACATAAGGGAAAAGCAGAAGGGCTGGAAGAGGGTTTGCAACAAGGAATATATTTAAAGAGCCTGGATGTCACGAAATCACTTCTTTCCGAAACAACTTTTGATGATGAAAAAATTGCGGGAATGGTTGGTGTTGATGTGAGCTTTGTGAAGAAACTTAGAAATGAAATTTTTAAACCTTGACAATAACAAAACGGTATCTTTCTGCTCTTTGCCTCAGAAAAAATTCTGCATTCACCAGAATTTCTCTGAGACATGGACAGACTAATAAATTCTATAATGCTCAATGTAATTTTGACTTTTTCTCAGCTTAAATTACACTCAAATAATATCCTGAAATTTCTCTTCAATAAGATCCTTGTTGATAGAGGCTCCGGCCATCGTTCCTGCTGCCGTCGCCAAAGCCACTGAGCGAAATGCCCATGTAATATCTCCTGCGGCATAAACCCCGTCCACTGATGTCCTTTTAAATTCATCAACCTTGACGTATCCCATATCGTCGAAAGCGCAATTCAGTTTGATCGGAATATCGGCATGCTGGGTGAAAGGAATTTTAGCATATAAAGCATCTAACTCCTGAAAACTGCCATCGTAAAATACTATCCGTTTCAGATATCCTGCCTCGTGAACAAGTTCGCTAATTTCCGTTTCAACGATCTTAAAATCGGGATTTTTCAATTTTTGAAAAATCGATTTATCAAAAATTGGTGCTCCGTTTGTGAAAAGCGTCAGTTTTTGCGTCCAGTTATCAATCAGCTTGACAAATTCAAATGCCATTTCATGGTTAAGCAGTATGCCGGTATTTTGATTCCGGTATTCATACCCGTGACAATATGGACAATGAATCACTGAAATTCCCCAGCATTCTGCAAATCCGGGAATCGACGGCATAATGTCTTTTACCCCCGTGGCCAAAAGAATTTTCCTCGCAAAATAGCGGTTTCCGAGCGCAGTCTGAACCGTAAAATTGTTGTTTTCTCCCGATATCTCATTTACCAAATCGGCTTCCAAACTAACAGTTGGATAAGCCAGAACCTGATCTTTTGCCAAAGCAGAAATCTCAGCCGGAGTCTTTCCATCCTGCGTTAGAAAATTATGCGAATGCGGCGTTTGGGCATTGCACGGTTTTCCTGCATCAATTATTAAAACCTTACGAATGGCCCTCCCTAAAGCCATAGCTGCTGACAGACCGGCAAAACTTCCACCAACAATGATCACATCAAAATTATTATTATCCATATCAAATTATTTTGTCTCTATTAGTGTATATTTTTCTCGTTTCTGAGACATTATTTTGCAAAAAAATTTAAGCAAGAATACCCTTGCTAAGGGAATGCCAGGCAAATTTTTTAATATTGTTTTTTGCCACACTTCCAGCTTTCTCCGAATTAATTGCAGCTGTGACGACTCCGGTCATCAGCATCTCAATCCACTCCATAGTCAAAGATTCATCCAATAACTTCGCGTTCTTCAGTTCGTCCAACGTGCTTTTGAATTTGTTGAAAGTCCGGTCGTAGTTTTTACAATCTTTGTTATGTTGCGAATGAGTATGATGCTCGTTATTGTGCAATCTCCGTAAAAAAGAAAACTTCACACCACAATCAATTGCCGCATAAAGCATGTTTTCAAATCGCTCCAAAGGATCCTTGAAATCGGCATGCACAGCTTCCATTGCTTTTCTGCAACTTTCCTGCATTACACTTTGGCATGCGTTGACAAGGTCCTGCCGATCTGAGAAATAACGATGTAACGTTCGTCTGGTAACTTCTGCACCGTCTGCAACGATTTCCAACGGCGCGGAATAATCCTCATTAAAAATAGTAATTGCCGCGTCGATGATCTTTTGTTTCGTGTCCTTCATTTTAATTTATTTACTCGCAAAACTATGACATTTTTCTCATATATGTGACATATTATTGTAATTATATTTGCTTTGAGAAAACTAATTCAATTCGTAGCATTTCGAGATTGCAGGAATTCATCAATTACAAAGTTTGGTTAGATTCCAACCAAATCAGACAGCTTATTGTCACTGATGATAAACCAAAAATCTATTAGCTCATGAAAATTACCCTGATCATCGCCAGTGCTCTCCTCTTTTTTGTTAGTAGTTGTATTAAAGACACTGCGGACATACCGCCGGTTGTTTGTGACTGTCCACCCCAAACGCAGCTTATAGGGACTGACAGTCTCATGTCAGGCAGTTATCTGGGAGTTAAAATTAATGCTACGGGCGAGCATACATATTCTGCGCTTCAAAAACTAAGTGACACGCTTGACTTAAAATATATAAATATTGTCGGCAATATCTTTACGGATGTGAGTCAATTGCAGGATCGGATTCCACTTTACCAATCTATATTCCTTGATGAACAAAAAGGGACAGATATGGGTGTACAAATTTCGTTTAAGGATAATAAAGTTTCAGCTATTTATTTAAACAAAGGGACAAGACTTACGCGTTGGCCATCGAATGGAAATGCAGATACAGCAATACAAAACGGAGATAACGTAGAGATTTTATACAGAAAATTGGTAAAGATAAGTCAGCTCAGTGCCTACCGGAATAAATTCGAACGCATCTCGATGTTTACCAAAGATCTTACCACAAACTACGATCCGATGATGAAAAACGCTCCAAACTGGTATTTTGCCTACACTTTTGGCAACAAAATGATGGACGTACTTCACCTTGATTTTAAGGATGGGAAAATTATTAAAATTAAGATCAGTCATTACCAGGGATTTTGAGATAAAAAACTATTACTTCAAATCCAGAATAAACACCCGGCAAGTACGTGCTGATTTTTTCAGCCAGCTGATAATCAAAGAAATATTCGCTGCGGGACAGTTATATCAAGAGGATAAAATACTTTAAATACAAGATACGAATCACCGCTTCATTCCTGATCAGAACCATTTTTACAGTGCTCGCCCATGATAAAAAATCACTTAAAAATTGCTTTGCGGAATCTTTGGAAGCATAAAATATTCTCTCTGATCAATATTTTAGGCTTGTCTGTCGGCATGTGCGCATGTTTTCTCATTGCCCTTTATGTTTCTTTTGAGTTAAGTTATGATACCTTTCATACCAAAGCTGATCGGATTTTCAGGCTGGTGACCGATATAAAAACTCCTTCCGAAACCTTAAAAGTTGATGTAAGTACATGGTCTACGGCGCCATCTCTGAAAAATGATTTCCCGGAAGTTAAGGCTTTTACAAGAATAAATGCAGCCAATCTCCATATCCGGAAAGGCAACGTCCTGTTTAAAGACGAAAAGGCCTTCTTCGCAGATTCCAGTTTGTTTGATGTTTTTGATTTTAAACTTATCCAGGGAAACTCTGCAACCGCACTGAAAGAGCAGCTGAGTATTGTGTTAACTGAAAAAACAGCAAAGAAATATTTTGGGAAAAATGACCCGATCGGACAAATACTGACTTTGTCACGCGACAATTTGAGTGCGACAGTTACCGGCGTCATGAAAGATATTCCAGCCAATTCTCATATTAAGGGAGATATGTTCATCTCCATGTCCACCTTTACGCAAAGACTGAACAAAGACCTGGACCGGGATTGGAGTGACTTTGGCGCCGTCTCTTATTTATTATTGAAACCGGGCACTTCGACGAGGTCACTTGAAAATAAATTCTTTCCTTTTCTGGAAACCCATGCTGGAAAAATGTTCCGTGAGGCAAAAGTCCGGTATATACTAACGCTTGAACCATTGCTGGAAATTTACCTTCATTCCACACGCGGTGATCACGAAAAAGGTAGCGCATCAAACAATTACATTTTTTCGGCCATTGCAGTTTTTATCATGTTGATCGCATGTATCAATTTTATAAATCTTTCAACTGCCCGCTCCGCCGAAAGAGCAAAAGAAGTGGGTATAAGAAAGTCATTCGGAGCAAGCAAAAATTTACTGGCAAGACAGTTCATTTCCGAATCGATACTTGTAAGTATGGCTGCTTTCTTTCTTGCCATAATATTTGCATCGATCCTGATCCCTTCCTTTAATAATCTGGCGGGAAAAACGATCAGCGATGGCATTTTTGGGAATATCTCATTTTTGATTTTCTTGTTTTTTACTGCCATTGCCATTGGTGCATGTGCCGGAATTTGTCCGGCTTTTGTCTTATCTTCTTTTGACCCAGTTCATGTCCTAAAAGGCCGTTTCACAACAAGTTTCAAAGGAATTCTTTTGAGGAAAGGACTTGTAACGATTCAATTTTCGATATCAATAATTTTAATTATCGGTACACTCGTAGTGTATACCCAGATGACATTTTTACGAACGCGTGATCTTGGTTTCAGAAAAGATCAGCTGCTGGTAATCCGGGCAGAAGTAAATCAAAACGGCGCAGCTTTACGGGAATCAATTTCCGGATTATCAGGCGTTGAATCGATCGCAGCATCTTCCAGTGTGCCGGGAGACGGATATGATGGAGCTTATTCTGAAATAGAAAATAAAAGCGGCGCTTTTCAGGTGGCGCATTTAGGATTGTATATGGTTGATTTTGAATACTTCCCTCAGTTTAAGCTTAAAATGGCGGAGGGAAGAAACTTTTCAAAAGATCAAGCCACAGATTCCACAAGCGCGATGATTATCAATGAGACAGCCGCTAAGCTGTTTGGATATAAAAATGCATCGGAAGCAGTTGGTAAAAAATTTAAACAGTGGGGAAGAGAAGGCAGGATCATTGGTATCGTAAAAGATTTTCATTTTGCTTCATTACATGAGACGATCAAACCCCTGACCATACGTATTGATCCCTCTGAAACGCCGTTTCTTTCTGTGAAGTTGAATGCGAAAAATATTCAGAACACGGTTGCTTCAATCGAGAAACTATGGAAGACCTACTTACCAGACCAGCCTTTCAACTACTACTTTCTGGATGAGTTTTTTGATCGGCAATATCGCCGCGAAGATCGTTTTGAAAAATTATTTTTCAACTTTGCTTTACTGGCGATCTTCATTTCCTGTCTTGGTTTGCTTGGTCTTGCATCTTACAGCACAATGCAGCGAACCAGAGAAATCGGCATCCGCAAAGTTTTGGGAGCTTCAACAGAAAGTATCGTCGGACTTTTGTCAAAAGATTTCCTAAAACTTGTATTGCTTTCGTTCGTTTTTGCTTCTCCGGTAGCCTGGTATGCAATGAACTTGTGGCTGCAAAAATTCGCTTACCAAATCGATATCCAGTGGTGGATTTTTCCAGCGGCAGCAACGATTTCGGTACTTGTCGCCTTCGCTACGATCAGTTTTCACAGTGTGAAAGCGGCAATTAGAAATCCTGTGAAAAGTCTAAAAACGGACTGACACAGGTTGCTTCATTTAGGAATCTTCGCTGATGATTATTTGACCTTATTCAGGAAATCCCTGATCGCTTTCAGATATGCCTCGGGATTATCCCGCACCTTATTGTGTCCCGCGTTTTCTATGATCACAACGTTTGCACCCGGGATTTCTTTTTGAAACTCGTACATTGTTTCAGGGCGCGCCTCATCAAAGCGACCTGCTATGAAAAGAACTGGCTCCTTGATTTCATGCAAACGTTCGGCTCTTTCAAATGATTTGAGCGTTCCTGTTGCATTGAATTCTGTCGGGCCCCACATATACCGATAAATTTCCTTGTTAGATTTCGCCGACTTCTCGCAGTCTGGAACGGGAATCCGCGCGCCTGGCTTTCTGCTTAGATACTGAATATTAAATGAATCCGTTGCCGCGACATAGGATTTATGATCGTACATTTTAAGGCCTTCATATTTTTGTATCGTATCCTGCACAGGCCGGGAAAGCTGTGACAACAAAATTTTCGCGTCACGCATCCAGCGCGAGGTACTGATTAACGGGCCCGCAAAAATTACCGACCTTACACCTTCCGGTTTCAGTGAAAGCATATATTCCACCGCCACTGAACCTCCCCATGAACTTCCCAGAATATTTACGTCTTTTAGATCAAGCTCTTTCCTCAATGCCGAAATTTCATCCACAAATCTTGGTAACTGCCAAAGCGTAGTGTCCGATGGCCGGTCGGAATGCCCTGAACCCAGCTGATCATAGAAAATAATGGGCCTGTCGTTACCCAATATCGAATAGGCGGGAATGCCGTCGCAACTCCTACTTCCCGGCCCGCCATGGATCAGCAAAAGTGGAACGCCCTTTCCCGAACCCACGACTTTATACCATATACGCCCACCTTTGACCTCAACAAAACCTTCGCCTGGAACAAGTCTTTTGATGGTGCTTCCCGTGAGCAGAAAAGTTACGAATAGTAAAACGCTGAAAAATCTCATGAAAATATTTCTACAAAATATGAATACACTTTTTTCAATTCCGGTACTTGAAAGATATAAATCTTCCGGATTGGCTAATTTTTTCTATCTCAGGCGAAATGGCCCGCATTAAATATCCGAATTAACACTGACATTTTCAAAGTCACCAAAGTCAGGATGATACGTTAATAACAGATCCCTTGATTTACAATTTCTTTACCGTAAATTAGTACTATAAACATTCTCCAATTCAGATGTTGTATCAAAATATCTTACTGATCGATGACGACGAAGATGATCTGGAAATTTTTCAGGCCGCATTGCAGTCTGTAACTTCATCGGTGGAATGTCGTGCATTCGATAAGCCAAGTGAGGCTTTGGCTAAATTATCAGCAAAAACCCTTACTCCCGACCTCATTTTTCTGGATCTTAATATGCCGATAATCAGCGGGCAGGAATTTCTAATCAAAATAAAAAAGGATGATTTTTTGAGAGATATTCCAGTTATTGTTTTTTCAACTTCTTCCAGTAAAAGTGTTGCCGAAGAAGCCAAAAACCTGGGCGCACTGGCATTTATTACCAAGCCCGACAATTTTGAAGATTTAAAAAGTCTGTTAAAAGCTCAACTCGGTTTGTCGTAATCTAGTTTGTTGACATCTCAATACGTTTCACAGCGCAAATACCATATCGCGGAAGATTCCACGAAATAACAATTCTACTTCAGATCGATTTGCGTAAAAATAACACCAGAAATGTATAGATTAATAATGATGGAAATCAACGTGGACATGGCATCAACTGTGCACAGATTTCTTTGTTCCAAACCCAAACCGTAGATTAATTTAAGATCATGCGTTAGAAGTGCAGAAAATTCGGATAATAGTCAAAACCAATCCCGAAAACACTCTTTAAACATATCCCAAAATCCCGGAATAATTAAATTTGATAAAAATCAGATTTAAAGGGTGCCAGTTAATTAGTATATCTACAAATGTTGCTCTGCCAAATAATGTTTGTACTACTGCAAGTTAAATCAAGTAACATAATCGGTTACATATAGAAATTTATATTTCACGAAGCAAAAAGAAGTATAATCGCTTAAAATCAGAAAGTTATCTAACATTTCCATTTAAAATATTAAGTCGACAGCCATCCAATAAATCACTTGTAAGGCTTGAAGTAAGGAATTCTACAAACGAGTAGTATTGTATATATTTTAATGAAAATTGTATAAAAATTTGATTGCAATTCCGACTTTCTTCTTTTACTTAGTTTCAGGCATGGCAAAACCACCTAAAAGTTCAAAAATCAAACTTTTTCGTAGAATTACTTTAATCGGTAATATGCCGGCTTACGTAAACCCAATTTAAAAATTTTACAGAATTTAATTGAATTCTGAATTCCGTCTATTTCTATCAGTTTTACTCGAATTATGAAAAATCTTTTTCTTGTTTTTTGCTTCCTTAGTCAGGTTGCAAATGCTCAGATCGTACCTCAACTAAACGTTCCTGCAAAACTTAACCACTCGGAGATCCAAAAGCTCGATGGGCTGGTTAAAGTTTTAAATGTAATACAACTGGAACCTGCTGCACTAAACAATTTTGTAAAAAGAAATCCCCTGCAAGCCAGGTTAAAACTTGCAGTATCAACCAACCTTACGCTGGATCTCACGCTACAACAAACTGAAATCAGAACAGCTGATTATAAGTCTGTTATGACTACCGAAAGCGGAGAAATTACTGATAATTCAACCGCAGTTTGCAATACTTATTCAGGTTATGCCAATAATGATCCATCTCAGTTTGTTCGTTTATATATTGACAACGATCAAATAAAAGGTATCGTAAGTGACGGAAATGCAGGTTTTTATGCGATTGAGCCCTTAGCAGATATTACAAGAACACAAGATACCGAAAATCGTTATGTTATATTCAATGTCGCTGATGTTCAGCAGATTGATGGAAAATGTGGCCTGGATGAGCCAATAAGTCAGGCGGTAAGCAAAGCACAGGCTTCTGCCAGAACTTCTGAAACTTTCAACAATGAATGCCGTATTCTTGAAGTGGCTACGGACGCTGATTTTGAGTACTTCAAAAACAATGGCAAAAACACGAATGCACGTATCCTGAACGATATGAATATTGTGGCGGGAATTTATATGAGTACTTTTAACATCCGTCTTATGGTTAATTATCAGCACGTTTACACCACAGCAAACGATCCTTACACCTCAACGGATCCTTCAAAGCTGTTAAAGGAATTCACGAACTACTGGAATAAAAACAGGACCGAAGTAAAAAGAGATGTAGCGCATTTGTTCACATCTAAGTTTCTGGAAGCCTTTACATTAGGCATTGCAAACAAAGGGGTGATTGGGAAAACACCAAATATGGCCTATTCGCTTACCTACGGTACCTCAAATGAATATCTTACCGTGGCGCACGAAATTGGACATAATTTTAACGCATCTCACCCGACAGACGCAAAATCCGGATGCTCGACAACTACTAAAACGATCATGTGCAGCGGACTGGATAAAGCACTGGCATTCTCTGACTTCTCACAGGCTGAAATAAATGATTGGATAACCGCGAACGGAAAGGCTTTGCTGACCTCAGAATATGCTTTTGAAGTACTCGGAGATTCTACATTGTGTTCCGCCACTTCTACGTACAGGATGAATTTACTGGGTGTTCCGGCAACCTGGTCTAGCAGCAACGAATCTGTGCTTACAATCGATGTAACAACAGGCTTGGCTAAACGGGTTGGAACAAAATCTGGTGAAACCACAATAACAGCAAGCATCGACGTATGTGGCAGACCGTTAATATTTACAAAAGTAATTTATGTTGGGATTCCAAGTGTTACTACAACCCTTACTACGGTTGATACTTATGGTATTGTCGCAGTAAATACGACAGAAATAATTCACTCAACTTACAATTGGTTTCTTGACGGAACGCTTGTGAAATCAGGGTTTGAAAACGCTGTTAAAATAAATGGCGGTATGTGTGGCACGAGCCACTTCATCCAGGGCAACATAACGAATGCATGTGGCACAACGCCGCTTTCTGAAAAACTGGAATACAATTGGAAATGCACAAACACCGGCGCAATTGTTTATCCAAACCCTGCGACGAATGTTATCAATGTAGATTTCGAAAGCGAAACTGCTGAAACGGAATTACCGAAAGAGATTTTACTTTTCAATGAGAAGTCTACATTGGTACGGTCAATAGCTAATTCAGGCGATACAGCAAGCGTCATTGCGGCCAGGAGAACACAGTTTGATGTAGCGACCCTTCCCCGCGGAACTTATTATGTTTATGTGATACCAACAAAAGATTCAGGTAGAAAAACAGAAGTCAAAAGAGTTGTAATAAGATAATATCCGATTATCGCAGATTAGGTTATCCGGCAAGTCGCTTTTATACAAGACCAAACAAAGAATTAATAGTCAGCACATCAGCCCTGGTAAATTGTCAGAGACGTGAAATTTCAATATTGCAGAAAAAAAAACAGGTCATTGGGCTAACCAATAACCTGTTAAGGATAAAATTAATTTTCGAAAAACGTTAAACGGCAGTTTCAACATAATTTTTGAAATTGTCCAGAATGGCTTGCCATCCGTCTCTCTGCAAATCGACTGAATTCTCACTTTCCGGATCAAATGTCTCCGTAACTGTTGTGACGTTATCCCCACTTTCGAAGGAGATACTCACTTTTCTGCCATCGCCAAGAACGTATTCAATTAATTTATAGGTTTGTACATCAGTATAAATACCTTCAAAATCAAAGCTCATGCTTCCGTCTTTTGCGGCCATCGTTGTCTTAAATTTTCCGTCAATTCGGAGATCATTTTCGGCATAAGGCGCATGCCAGTCGTCCGATGCAAAAGTCCATTTTATTATATGCTGCGGTTCAGTCCAGAATTCCCAGACTTTCTTTGTTGGCGCGTTGATCAAAACCTGAACAGTGATTACCGGTGTGTTTTTAGCTTCCATTTTAATATCTTTTGAGGTGAATGTTTCTGATTTTCTATTACAAAGGTAAACCCACGACCTCTGTTGAACACTGTACAATTACGACATTTAGAGGTCACTTTACGACCAAATAAATCCGGTAAACTATCTATTTTCGCTCCAATCTTATGCCAACATCTTAAATACTGATTAATTACGCATCTCTGCTCGTTCAACCCGGCCTCAGGTTTTATCGTCATAGGGAACAACACCAGGCGACCAGATTTTGCTTCGCATAAATATTATTCGTCCGGGAGACTTTTTACGCTTTTAAAACAAAACCTGATGATAGGAAAACAAGGGAGAAAACGCTGGCGATATTTTTTTTATAACACGACTTGTTTATTTAAATCTGCTGACTGGATTCCTGCTTCCAATACTTCTATGATTTTTAATCCATCGTAAAAACTCGGTTCGATTACAGTATCATTGCTTATGGCATTAACAAAATCCGCCACAGCATGCACAAAAGCATGCTCATAACCTATAATATGCCCGGCTGGCCACCAGTGTCCGGCATACGGATGCACAGACTCCGTGGTCTGGATAAGTCGAAAACCCTGCGTTCCTTCTTCGTCCGCTAGAGAATAATATTGCAATTCGTTCATCCTTTCTATATCAAAAAGGATGCTTCCCTTACTTCCATAAATCTCAAATCGAAGTCCATTTTTCCTGCCCGTTGCGAACCGTGTCGCTTCGAAAGAACCTATTGCGCCGTTTTTAAAACGCACCATCATCAAAGCTGCATCCTCCACCGTGACCTCTCCCTTTTGATCACCCAAAGTTGCAGCACTGAGATTTCCGGAAGTGGTTTCATCAGCCAGGGGGCGTTCTTTTATAAAATTGGTAGTCAGGCAGGATACCGTTTCAATATCTCCCACGAGGAAATGCGCAAGATCCACCGCATGGGAGTTCAAATCCCATTGCGGGCCAGCCTGGGCAGTTTCCTTTCGCAGTTGCCAGGTTAATGGAAAGTTTGGGTCGACGATCCAATCCTGCTGATATGCACACCGCCAATGGAAGATTCGCCCGATTTTCCCATCCTCAATCATTTTCTTTGCAAAAGCAACCGACGGAGTTCTTCTGTAATTATGATTCAAATAATGTTTGACCTTATTGTCCTCGCAAACTTTCACCATTTCTTCCGCTTGTTTTCTGTTCATGGCAAGCGGCTTTTCACAAAAAATGTGTTTACCTTCTTTTGCCGCAGCCATGGCAATTTCATAATGAAGATTTTGCGGCAGGGCGATATCAATAATATCGATTTCAGGATTGCTTACCAATTTCCTCCAATCCGTTTCCGTTTTC
This sequence comes from Dyadobacter sp. HNCC25DJ186, assembly GCF_056895235.1. Lineage (NCBI taxonomy): Bacteria > Pseudomonadati > Bacteroidota > Cytophagia > Cytophagales > Spirosomataceae > Dyadobacter > Dyadobacter sp. HNCC25DJ186. The sequence continues at coordinate 134,793 of NZ_JBXHAS010000013.1, read as the reverse complement.
TCCCAGCCCCATTTTAACGCAAATTCTTTTAGAGAACCTTCTTGTCGACCACATGCTATTTTCAAAACCGGTTTGGCCGGAAGATCGAAAAAGAAAGGTGCTTTGAGCCAGGCATTGCTATGCGCGCGCCCCATAAATTTATATCCTACTATACCGACATTCAGGTGTTTTGTCATGATCTGTATTTTCTAATCAATTAATAGCTACTTCTTACTAAAAGCACTTTTGGAGTCAGGCTTAATATAAATTTTTCTATTCACGTAAGTTTTATTTCTTTAAATGTAACTTTTACGACCAGAAATAATCGATGCCTTGCCCATTTTCTGATAAAAAATAAATTGTAAATAAAGTTATTTACAGCATTCTGAGCGCGTTTGGATTCTTGATTAATGAGGAAGCAATAACTTGAAATAACGGTTTTATGAGTAAAAACTCACCATGTTTTCTAAAAATCGGGGTGACAAGAAGTTTTTCCGGCTGGAACAAATATTTTATCCGTTCATGATAACTGAATAAATCACATATAACAGAATAAAATGGCGCAGGAAACGTATGTTATTGGCGATATCCATGGTGCTCTAAAAGCATTGAACCAAATCATTAAATTAATCAAGCCGGATGAAAACAGCCGACTCATTTTTCTTGGAGACTATGTAGATGGTTTACCAGAGTCCGGGCAAACGATTGACTTTTTGATAGAACTGGATACCCGATTTAACTGTGTGTTCCTGAAAGGAAATCATGACGTTTGGTTAGAGGAATGGCTGGAAACGGGACATGCCGATCCGTTATGGCTGGCAAGTGACGGACAATCCACTTTGCGAAGTTATGGCTCTTACAGTGGAGTCGAGAAGAAAAAACATCGCGATTTCCTCCGAAAATTCAGGAGTTTTTATGTAGACGATCAACAAAACCTTTATGTTCATGCTGGTTTTACCTCACAGCAAGGCCCGGCAAAAGAAATGTACGAAAACTATCTCTTCAACGACCGGACACTGCTAGAAACAGCGATGATATTCAAAGACATGAAGCAGCTCCCGACTGATCATTTTCCGGTCAGACTTAGTTTGTTTAACGAAATTTTCATCGGACATACCCCTACATTAAAATTTGGCAGCGAAGTACCAATTCATGCAGCGAACCTTTGGAATATGGATACCGGCGTGAAGAAAAACGGTAAACTGACAGCCATGGATGTCAAAACAAAAGAGTTTTGGCAAAGTGATCTGATTATTGATTTATATCCGGAAGAGAGTGAAAAAATATATTTCTGACTTTTTAAGCTTGCGAGAATGAAATATTAAAATCTGTTCGTCATCATCATAAAATAACACTGAGCTCAGTCGCAAAAACTGAGCTCAGTATGTAAACGGTAATTTTAAATTACAAAAAGTCAGTTGAAAGCGTTATCACTTTGTTCGCTTCAATCCCCTCTTGTAACATCTGCACTTTGTAGTTGGCAAATTGTAACGCATCGGATCCCAGTAAAAGGCGGAGAGGAGGCTCTGCGAGCTTTGAAACAGAGAAAATAGCTTCGGCCACTTTTTGAGGATCTCCGATTTGCGTGCCCGGCACGTCATCGGAATGTTTGCGTTTCTCTTCCTGAATGGCGGTGTAAGCCGCGATTGGGTTCTCAGGATGAGCGATTGTACCACTTTTCAGGAAATTGGTACGAACATACCCCGGCTCAATAATAGTAACGTTGATACCGAATGGCTGAACTTCTTGTGCCAAAGCTTCAGACAAGCCTTCCACTGCGAATTTGGACCCACAATAAAGTCCCCAACCGGCACCCGCAATTAAACCAAAAACCGTTGACAAATTAATAATATGGCCAGACTTCGCCGCACGCATATGTGGCAAGACGGCACGCGTTACATTCAACAAACCGAAAACATTGATATCAAAAATAGCCTTGGCTTCTTTGGCGGACGTTTCTTCAATACCTCCGATCAAACCATATCCGGCATTATTTACTAAAATATCGATAGATTTAAATTTTTCAATTACTGATTCAACGGCCATTTCTACACTTTTTTCATCGGTGAGATCGACTTGCAGTGGTAAAAAATTATTCGAATCCGTACTGATCGCAGATTTGAGATTTTCAAGATTACGACCTGTAACTGCGACATTTTGCCCATCGGCCAATAACGTTTGTGCCAGTAAAAGACCGATTCCTTGTGACCCTCCCGTGATAAACCATGTTTTGCCCTGATTTTCCATTTCTTTGTATGTTTAAATTTGGTGATACAAAGGAACCTTCATCAGCGCGGCAATCACTTATTCATAACATAGGGATACTTGCGAGTTTCAAAGATTCGCCTGGGTAAACGCATTTCTTCTGAAAATCGAGGGGGAAATATTCTCTTTCTTTTTAAAAAATGATGTAAAAGCTGCATGTCCTGAAAACCCTAAGCCGAAGCTGATACGATTAATATCCCAGTCCGTTTGAATCAGCAGCACCTTGGCTTCATACATCAAACGTTCCTGAATATGTTCCCTCAATGTTTTTCCGGTATGTTCTTTTACCAAGGAATTCAGATAATTCGGATGCACATGAAGTTGCGCTGCAAACTCTGCGGCCGTCTTTAATTTTACAGCATCGTCCTGAACCTGAAATGCAGATTCGAGCAGAGACAGAAAACCATGAATATATCCATAACTTTCCGGAACAGTCTGGTCAGGCAGGGTTTTTCCTGCTCGCCGGGCAGCCAGTAATATCAGTTGAAAATGCAGCAATATTGCCTGCTTTTTGTCCTCATTGTCACCTTCCTCTTCCCTGACAATGGACTCAAAAGATTGATTTATTTCAGCAGACTGATTTTCAGTCAATTGCACCACAGCTTTGGAAGCCTTGAAATATGGATAATTTCTCAATAATTGTAACACATGGTCTGTTTCGTACTCAAAATATTTGGGATGGATAAGGCAAAAATGTCCTCCGGTTTCTTTTGATGTCGTTTGCCATGACATGATCTCATCCGGATGTAAGAATGCAATATCTCCTGGCCCAAGTGTATATTGGTGCAGTCCGACAGTCAATATACCTGTCCCGGAAGTCATATGGAATATCTTGAAAAACTGCCTGCGATTTGGTGAAATGTAATCAACAACCGGATGATTTTCTCTGTTTTTAATACTGAAATAATTGGTAGCAAGAGGATAATGCTGGACATTTAGAAACGGCACTTTGTAATTCACCTCTGCAAACGAGGCTAATGCTAACCGTGGTATATCTGCTCTTTCCATATCCAAAATTATCAGATTCATATTAATTAACCTGAATTTGAGAATTAAAACCCACTGCCAAAATCCGCAACAGTCTGTCCTACATTATCTTATTGTTAACTCACGATTATATACAAGACGATTGAATAACTTTGTGAATCAGTAAGAAAATGATACATTTTAATGATGTGGATTAACAGAAAAGAATGGCTTCTTGTGGGAGTTTCGATTATATTATTAATTATGGGTGGCATTTATTATTGCTTCTCACCAACTTACAAAGAGCATTTAATTCATCATATCGGATCTCCTGAAAATATATGGGAAACTCCGGATAAGTCAGGAAACAGCGCTTTGATCATTAAGGTTGAGGGTTATGCAAACGATGATTATAAACTAAAATTAGATTTTTATCACAAAGACACTCCGAAGGCCGGCAGCTTCAAAAGAACTCATTCAGAAGTTATCCGATTTCCTGCCGGAAATATTAACGGAACTTTGAAAAGGGATTTTTACGGAGAACCTGATAACAGTAAAGTGAGTATCACCTACATTCCTGAGCACGAATCCACTTCCAAAGGCACTATTAAATTAAAAGTTGGTATATTTTAACATTCTGCAACCTTCTTACCAAACAAATCCGGTCGACTTCTTGTTGTTTATTTAAGGATCAGACACTTAGGTCTTTATTTCCCCTATTATGAATGCCCGGCAAAAACGAATTCAGGAGAGACAATTAATTAAAATTTCGATTGCCATAGGTTCTTTGCTGACCATCTGGGCTATCGCGGTGGGGATTTTGGGCGAATCAAAATCCATTATTTTTGATGCACTTTTTTCAATGGTAGGCCTTAGCCTTTCCGGTGTTTCGCTCCTTGTCAATAATTTTGTCCGCAAACCTGATGACGATAATCTCCCATTCGGCAGATCGCAATTTGAGCCATTTGCCATAACCGTCCAGTCATCTGTCATTATCTTTTTGTGTCTTTATTCCCTGGCTACGTCGGTGATTGATATCATGAACGGTGGCAAAACAGTAGCGTTTGGCATTGCGCTTCCCTATCTGGTTTTCTCAATTATCGGATGCTTCCTTTTATGGTTGTTTTTCAGAAAAAAAGCCCGGGAATTGAAATCTGAATATGTCAGGATTGAATCAACAGAATGGCAGCTCGACGCACTTTTAAGTTTGGGCGTTCTTTGTGGATTATCGCTAAGCCATTTTTTTAAAAATACCACCTTGGCCTTTGTCATTCCCTATCTGGACCCAGCGATGGTCGTCATAATTTCCCTGGTATTTTTAAGGATACCAACCCGGACATTTTGGAAAAATATTCGGGAATTGTTACAGTTCGCACCCGATGACGAAGTGGAAGAAAATATCCATACGGCATCTGACAAGATCGCAGAAAAATATAATTTCCTGGATTCACTGGTAAGGGTTGCTAAGACCGGTAGCAGCTACACAATCGAAATTGATTTTTTATTACCTAAAAGCCTGTCAGACATGAAAGTTACAGATCTGGATATGATCCGTCAGGAGCTTTTTGATATGATAAAAGGAGATTACAAAATGTGGCTGACTATATCCTTTACCACGGAGCGAAAGTGGATGATTTAACTTTTAGCAAATAATATTTTATCGATCTCCCAAAATACAAATTACATTAAGTTTTCATTAAGTACTGCCTGCTAAACTTTTCTATTAATATCTTTGCAGTCCGGAAAGTACTTTGAAGAATAAAATAATGAAACATGAAAAAGTTTTTGTCCTTGACTTGGGACGTTTGGCGAAAGTGATTACACGAGGGAAGTTGGCCGCAGATCTTTCCAAAGTTATAATTGAGACAGAAGTTTTGATTAAGGACACGAAAGATGAAGACTTCCATCCTCCGATCCAATTAAGCCACCCAAAATATTGGAAACTTAAAAAACTGACTGCCGAACGAGCCAGAGTTTTACAATTTCAATACAGTGGCTTAACCGATAAACATCTCAGAAAGTCAATCAAAGAATTTGAGAAAACGTTTGATCGGGAGGTATTAAATTAAACAGATTTTTAAGCCGGGCTATGATGGCCTGGCTTTTTTATTTGACAAAAATGCGAACCAGGTTACAACCATATTTCGCAATATGGAGTCTTTATGTTCAGAGTGAGCAAGCTCGTAACTTATTAACTAAACCGTTAGCCAATATGAAAATCTCAAAAACAGTTCTTCAAGCCGTTGCCGTAGCCGTCGTTGTCAGCACTACAATCAGCGCATGTGCAAACGATAGCGTAAGTCCCGAAAAAGAAAAGGCTGCCAAAGCTAAAAAACTGGATCCCTGCCCGGCTTGTGGAATGGGTTGATTTCATTTGATACCCATGTCCAAGATCCTTTCATCCATTGCCTGCAATCTGGATACCAATATCTTATCGGCAGCTTTCCCGCTTTTCGAACAGGGAAAAGTTGAAGCGATTGAGTGGTCTTTTGACACGCTTTTCAAGTATGACGAAATACCGGAATGGTTTTCTGGCTTGATTTCAGAATTTGCCAACGAGGGCAGACTTGTGGGTCATGGCGTATATTTTTCACTATTTTCGGGCAAATGGCTTCCCGGGCAAGATGCCTGGCTGAAAAAACTTAACACTTTTTCCAGGAAGTTCAGGTTTGATCATATCACAGACCATTTTGGATTTATGACCGGCTCTGATTTTCACAAAGGAGCACCGATTGGAATCCCTTACACCAAAACTTTTCTGGAAATCGGTATTGACCGATTGAAGAGAATTCACGAAGCCTGTCAGTGCCCTGTGGGGTTGGAGAATCTGGCATTTTCTTATTCAGTAGAAGAAGTTAAAAACCACGGCGAATTTCTTTCCAAGCTGGTAGAAAGCGTTAATGGTTTTATCATTCTTGATCTCCATAATCTTTATTGCCAGATTCATAATTTCAATATAGATTTTCAAGATATTATAGCTTTGTACCCACTCGAAAAAGTGCGTGAGATACATATTTCAGGCGGTAGCTGGGATGAAAGAAAAACTTCCCGGGGCGAAAGAATAAGACGCGACACGCACGACGACGCAGTTCCAAAGGAAGTATTCGAACTGCTGAAAGCAACAATGCCCAGGTGTCCAAACCTTAAATTTGTCGTGCTCGAACAAATGGGAACTGCGCTAGATTCCATAGAAAGCCAACTGGCCTTTCAGCAGGATTTCCTAAAAATGGACGCCATTGTCAAACAGAAACAGTATGCTTTTTCGGATAAATTATTCAATAATTTTCTCCCCATTGAAACGGTATCCTTAACACAATTTCCACTTGAAGACCTGTCACTTTTTGAACAACAGTTGCAATTATCTTCAATCCTGGAAACGGCCGAAAACTTTAATCACGCCAGACAGTTATTATCAAAATCAGCACTCCATCATTCGGAATGGAAAGTTGAAAACTGGGAGCCATATATGCTGGAGACGGCCATGGCTATTGCTCAAAAATGGCGGGATGGGTTTTTATAACTGCCTTTTCACAGATCAAACCATAATTAACTTAAATTGCCGCAAACATATTCTCCGGCATTAATAATTTACAGATTCATTCAATGATCACCTTAAAACGAACAGATTCCACAGACGAGGATTTTATTTTTCTGGTAAAAAAGCTGGACGCCGACCTTGCAATCCGCGACGGTGAAGATCATTCCTTTTACTCCCAATTCAACAAAGTTGACAAAATCAGACATACCGTTGTTGCCTTCGAAGATGGAGCACCTATTGGATGCGGGGCTATTAAAGAATTTGATCAAAATACGATGGAAGTTAAGCGAATGTATACTTCTCCCGAAGGCCGTGGAATGGGCGTTGCGTCTTCTGTTCTAAGGGAACTCGAAAAGTGGGCCACAGAAATGTCCTATTCAAAATGTGTTCTGGAAACCGGAAAGCGACAACCGGAAGCCATCGCATTTTACAAAAAGAATGGCTACAAGATTATTCCAAACTATGGCCAGTATATCGGGATTGAAAACAGCGTTTGTTTCGAAAAAGAACTAATTTAACAGCTTTTATCCTTTATGAAAGGCTTAAACGATATTTTGCAACTTGGCCATCCGCTTCTTTATGAAGTCTGCGAACCGGTGTTGGAAACAGAACTTCCGTTTGTAAAAGGCTGGATTGATGACCTCCATAACGTCATGCAGGAGATCCGGCTAAAATACAATTTCGGAAGAGCGATCGCTGCTCCTCAACTAGGTATCATGAAGCGATTAATCTACATGAATATTGATAAACCCGTCGTTTTCATTAACCCCGAATTTACCGATCTGAGTGAGGAAATGTTTGAAATGTGGGACGATTGTATGAGTTTTCCCAACTTACTTGTGAAAGTCAAACGGCACAAATATTTGACAATAAATTATCTGGATGAAAACTGGCAGCCGCAACAATGGAAAATGCAGGATGACTTGTCTGAACTTCTACAACATGAGTATGATCATTTGAACGGAGTTTTATGCACGATGCGAGCTATCGATGAAAAGTCGTTTCAATGGCGAAACTAAATTTACTACGTAAGAACTTGATAATGGCCTGGAATCCGAATACATACAATAAATTTAAATCAGAACGTTTTTTGCCATTTTTCGACCTGGCTGCTCTGATCGAAATAATGCCAGGTTTGGAAGTTATAGATCTGGGATGTGGAACAGGAGAATTGACCAGAAAATTGGCTGATATGTTACCTGATTCAAAAGTGCTGGGCGTAGATTCTTCTAAAGAGATGCTTGATGATGCCAGGGAATTTGAAAATGAGCATGTTCGTTTCGAGCAACGATCTATTGAGGAGCAGTTACAATCCGGAATGCAGTGGGATCTGGTATTTTCCAACGCGGCAATTCAATGGGTTAAAGATCATAAATCACTTTTCCCGGAAATTATTTCTTCGATTAAATCTGGTGGCCAGCTCGCAATCCAGTTGCCCGCTCAAAACCATAACCTGACAAACCGAATGCTCAGCGAACTGGCTTCGGATCCGCTTTTTGAACCACATTTTAATAATTGGGACCGGGCGGATACTGTGCTGAATATTGACGATTATGCCGAGTTATTGTTTGAGAATGGAGGAACTGGTATCACTGTTTTCGAAAAAATATATCCTCTTGTGCTGAATGACTCGGATGCGCTGTTTGATTGGGTTTCAGGTACTGCTCTGATACCTTACCTGGAAAAGCTGGATGATCAAAATAAACAGAATTTTATCAACGAATACAAGGTGCGTTTGAAAAGCAGATTCCCCAAGTCTCCGGTATTTTTTCCTTTTAAAAGAATACTGATGAAAGCAACTTTTTGAACATTTATATACAAATAACGCACCAAATTGAAGTTGAGAAAAACCCAGTCTTCAATTTGATGCTTTTATTTTATTTCCCCTGCCCGCTTATTTCTCTTGTCCGCGACCGGTTTTTTGCTGTAACTCTTCAATACGTTTTGAAGCGTTTGCTTTGGTAAGCGTTTCATCAAATTCTTCACCCGCTTCATCTGAAAGCGTTTTCAAATAGGATTGCTGCGCGCCAGTCATAGGCTCGTCACCAGTTGTCCATTCATCCGGATCTTTTACGGTATTTGAGCCTTTTATTTCCTGATTGCCAGTTGACGGATTCTGATTTTCCTCAGTCGAATTTTGATCGTTAGTTGCCATATGAAGTTATGTTAAGTTATTCATAGGGATAAAAAAATTGAGCCAGCGTTTTGCCGGCTCAATCTGTGTTTATCAACTTACCAATGTTTAAATCAGCTAAAAATCTTTTACGATTCGCAGGACTGGCAACTTACCAAGCTCGTCACCAATTCTTTCGAAACGCTTTGACTTCTCTGATAGTAAAGCGTTTTCACACCTAACTTCCAGGCTTCAATAAGTAATTTATTAACTTCTTTAACCGGCAGATTGGAAGGGATATTCAGATTTAAACTTTGAGACTGATCCACATATTTTTGACGGATCGAAGCCTGCTGAATAATTTCCAGCTGACTAATTTCTTTGAAAGTTTTGAAAACATCTTTTTCCTCAGCAGATAATTCGGGCATGTGCTGCACACTTCCATGATTCAGCATAATCGTTCGCCAGGTTTCCTCATTGTCCAAACCTTTCTCTTCCAGTAATACTTTCAGGTATTTATTCTTACGCATAAAATTACCTTTTGCAAGACCTGCCTTGTAGTAATTACTGCTGAATGGTTCAATGCCCGGAGAGGTTTGACCAAGAATGGCAGATGAAGAAGTTGTCGGCGCAATAGCCAGCAAAGTTGTGTTTCTGCGACCATATCCTTTTAGTAATTCCGGCTCTCCATAAATCAGCGCAAGTTCTTGCGTCGCCTTTTCTGATTTATCCTGAATTGCTTTAAATATTTGTGTTGTAAGCTGTTTTGCCTTCATTCCTTCAAACGGAATCATATTTTTCTGCAGATATGAATGCCATCCCAAAACGCCAAGACCAAGCGCGCGGTGGCGTTTCGCAAAACGGTTTGCGCTAGCCAGGAAATGATTTCCTTCTGTTTTTTCAATAAATTCCTGAAGAACAGCATCAAGGAAAAAAATCGCCAATCTCACCGCATCCGTATCTTTCCATTCGTCATATAATTCTAGGTTCATGGACGACAGGCAGCAGATAAAGGACTCATCTTCTGTCGACGGCAACATAATTTCCGAACACAAATTACTTGCGTTGATACGCAGATTTTTGTCTTTGTAGACCTGTGGTTTATTCAGGTTCACATTGTCAGAAAAAAATATATATGGAAGACCTTTCTGCTGACGGCTTTGTAAAATTTTCGCCCAGATTTCTCTTTTGGCCATGTCACCATCGATCATGTCCTGCATCCAGTAATCAGGCACACAAACGCCTGAAAAAAGATTCTGGATCGGGTGACCAATATCTTTAATTTGTAAAAATTCTTCTATGTCTTCATGATCGATATCCATGTAAGCTGCGAATGCACCGCGGCGCACTCCGCCCTGAGAAATCGTGTCCATGGCCGTATCAAAAAGACGCATGAAACTTACAGCTCCACTACTTTTTCCATTATCCGTCACAGCACTTCCGCGCGCACGCAAATCACCGAAATAAGCAGAGGTTCCGCCGCCAATCTTGGTTTGCATAATCACTTCTCCAAGCTTATGTGTGATACCTTCAATATTGTCAGGCACATGCACGTTGAAGCAGGAAATAGGCAATCCACGCTCTGTGCCCATATTTGCCCAGATTGGAGAACTTAAACTCATCCAGCCTCTCTCAACCATTTCCTGAAAAGCTTCTTTCAGTTCAGGACGGTACAAACGTTTTGCGGCTGCGGCACAAACACGCTCAATCGCTCCTTCCACGGTTTCGCCTTTCAACAAATATCCACGGTTTAGAACCTGCTCGCTTTCAGTGTTTTTCCACCATAATTTCTCCATTTCGTACTGGGGAGTGACACCTTCCAGCAGGTCTAATTCGGCAACTTTCATTTATTTTTTATGATTAATATGTTGTTGATTTCTCAGTTTTACTTAAAAAATTTCGATCAGAATTTTGTTTTCTAGAACAGATCAAATGCTGAAATACTTTTGTCGTGTTTGGTATAATCCACCGGACGTTTTGCAAAAAAGTCATCCAGACTGTTCGCAAAAACTTCCTCTTCAAACCATTGCAGCAATTTCACATCCGCGATCGCAAGGTTGAACTGGCGGGGTAAACCAATTTTTTGAAGACTGTCGTCTGCGCGATACTTCATGAAATTGATCAGATCTTCCTTATTGATGCTGTCGATTTCACCCTCGCTGAAAATCCAGTCGATGATGCGGGATTCCACATCGATAGACGAGCGCACCAAACGGGTGATCTCTGCCACTGTTTCCTGATCAAACATGTCAGGAAATTCTTCTTTGATTTTATTTACAAGATAAATTCCCGCATTTGCATGAATCTGCTCATCAATGGAAGTCCAGGCGATGATATTGCTGACGTTTTTCATCAAACCCTTGAAACGGGCAAAAGATAAAATAATCGCAAATTGACTAAACAAGCTTACATTTTCGATCAAAATCGAAAACAGGATCAGCGAGAACGCGTATTCTTTTTTATCGGTAGATTTTGAATTTCCCAAAGCTTCCGACAAATAATCGATACGCTCACGGATCACAGGAATTTCTACCAATGACTCAAACTGATTGGTATATCCAAGCACCTCCAACAAACGTGAGTAAGCTTCCGAATGGCGGAATTCACATTCGGCAAACGTGCTTCCCAGACCATTGAATTCAGGTTTTGGCAAATGGTGAAAAAGATTGCCCCAGAACGACTTAACAGCCACTTCGATCTGAGCGATCGCGAGCAAACTATTTTTCACAGCGTTTCTTTCTGCCGCGTTCAAATGCGAATGAAAATCCTGTGTGTCTGCTGTAAAATCTACTTCTGAATGAACCCAGTAAGCTTTATTAATCGCTTCCGTAAATTGTAATATTTCCGGATACTCAAATGGTTTGTATTGTAAACGTTTATCAAAAATACTCATAAAAAAATGCTATCTATAAATTATAATGTTAGAATCGTTTGAGCCTTTCCGGTGTATATCAAGTAAATAACTTTTATTTTGAGCTAAATAAACACACTGGCAAAGCGATTTTTTGCTTCATTCCGAATAGGATATTTAAATGTTTCAACCAATATGTCGCTACATTAATTTCATATTTTCCGGGCTGTAAACTTACATATTTATTAATTTAAATTTAAAAATTTGTAAACTATTTAATTAACAAAATTATTTATTCGTCTTATTATCAGTAAATTAGTGTATAAAATTTGTCAACTTTTATTTTTAAATCTCTTAATTGATAAAAAATTAAATAAATTTATTTAGGTAAAATTTTAGATATCAATACAGTAAATTATGGACAGACCGACCATAAAGGCCAGATGATTTAAGATTAAGGAGAAAATTTCCATAAATGACTTCAAAAGGATCATGCAGATTCTCCAAAAAGCCTGAATTTCAAATTTTTGATCATTCCACAAATATTTTCCTTTTTAAATTCGCAACCATTAGAAGTACAGATTTTGTACATTTATAATATTCTTAACTAAAAAAAACAAAATTATCGATAGTTGATTTTAATAAAAACAATAGAATGTTCATGCCCTGTTTACCTGAAATTTCTTCCGGAAGGAAAAATTTCAGCTTGAACGTCTTTCCGCACCTGCGTTCGTTTATTAATGGCCTGGGAAACGTACTCATCTTTCTCATCGGCTCTTGAAAGTGTGAGTAAGGCAGGATCCTGCTCCGTCGCATGCAGTTTCCGAAGCAACCCGGACATATCGAAACATCGTTTCACAATAACATGGATCACTTCGCCTTCTTTTTGAAGTTTCCCCTCCACCATCAACAGGCGCGAACGAAGAATTTCTTTGCGGTATTTTTCAAATAAGCTCTGAAAAATAACCAGATTCGCAAAACCAGTTTCGTCTTCGATGGTGATAAAACAGACACCTCCCGCCGTACCTGGCCGTTGCCTTACCAACACCAATCCGGCTACTTTTATAATCCTGCCTTCGTTTGTTATGCCAAGATCTTTCGTAGTCAGTGCTTTTAATAAGGTCAGCTTTTCACGAACAAAACTTACCGGATGCGCTTTTAAAGACAGAGAAGTCGAGACATAATCCTGAACGACATGCTCCGAATCTGTCATTTTTGGAAGTTGCACGACCTTTTCAAAACTGCTTTCCGAAGGCTGACCTGCAAACAATCCCGTTGGCCGGTCATTCAGTGCCGACACTTCCCATAAAGCTTGCCGCCTGTCCAGACCAATTGACCGGAACGCATCGGCATCCGCCAATCTTTCAAGCGCAGATTGAGAAACCCCCGCATCGCGTAGCGCGTGTATACTGGTGTATGGCCGATCTCTTCCTGAAACAAGAGCAACTATATCTTCCTCCCGCAATCCCTTAATTTGTCGAAATCCCAGTCTGATCGGATAATATTCTTTCTCATCAACACTTTCATCCAGCAGATTATCCCAATTGGAGTAATTAATATCTACCAGCTGAACCTCTACATTATTTTTTCTGGCATCGATGACAATCTGAGCGGGCTGGTAAAATCCCATGGGCATACTGTTTAATAAGGCCGTAGCGAAAACATCGGGCAGGTAACATTTTATCCAACACGAAACATAAACAAGCAAAGCAAAACTGGCCGCATGGCTTTCAGGAAATCCATAACTTCCAAAACCTTCCAGCTGCTTAAAAACACGTCTTGCAAATTCTTCGGTATAACCTCTTTCCGTCATACCATCCACCAGTTTTTTTTCAAAACGCGTTACCATTCCTTTCACTTTAAAAGTGGCCATACTCCGGCGCAGTTCATCTGCCTCGGCTGCTGTAAAACCTGCCGCGACAATCGCAATTTTCATCGCCTGCTCCTGAAAAAGCGGGACACCCAGTGTTCTTTCCAAAATCGCCTTCAACTCAGGCGAAGGATATTCGACAGCTTCTTCGCCATTTCTCCGGCGCAGATACGGATGCACCATATCTCCCTGGATTGGTCCGGGACGTACAATGGCCACTTCTATCACCAAATCATAAAAACAGCTCGGCCTTAACCTGGGAAGCATGGATTGCTGTGCACGACTTTCAATTTGAAAAACACCAATTGTATCCGCATGGCTGATCATTTCATAAACCACAGGATCGTCCTGTTTGATATTGGCGAGCGTAAGATCCATGTTGTAATGTTTTTTAGCCAGATCAAACGCCTTTCGGATACAGGTCAGCATACCGAGTGCGAGCACATCGATCTTTAAAAAACCCAGCGTATCAATGTCATCCTTATTCCATTCAATACAAGTCCGGTTTTCCATCCGCGCATTCAGTATCGGACACAGATCTGAAAGTTTTCCGCGTGTGATCACAAATCCGCCGGTATGCTGCCCAAGCTGCCTGGGAAAACCCATGAACTGCTTCGTCAGATCAAGTATTTTTAAAAGGTGTTTATCCTCAGGGTTAAAACCGTGCTCTGCAATCCGTTTTCCTTCAAACCATTCATCCGTAAATTCCCAGATTGAACTGGAAAGCCGATTAATGGCATCCACCGAAAGCCCCATCGCTTTACCTACATCCCTGATCGCGCCGCGCTGATGTTGCTGGGTTACCGTTGCGACAATGGCCGCCCGATCTCTACCATATTTATTGTAGATATATTGGATGACTTCCTCCCGCCGTTCATGTTCAAAATCCACATCAATATCGGGCGGTTCATTTCGTGCGGATGATATAAATCGCTCAAACAAAAGATCAAATTTGGTAGGGTTTACAGAAGTAATTCCCAGACAAAAACAAACCGTCGAATTAGCGGCCGAGCCTCTACCCTGACACAATATTTTTTGCTCTCTTGCAAAACGAACAATGTCATAAACAGTGAGAAAATAAGGAGCATAGTCCATTTCCTCAATAAATTTCATTTCGTGATGTATGGAAGAAATAATTTTTTCCGGCAGATTTTCTCCAAAATGTTCTGCTGCGCCTTTCCAGGTCAAATATTTCAGCTCCTCCATTGGGGAGCGTCCTTCTTTTGTAATTTCTTCCGGATAAATATAGGTCAGCGAATCCAGCGAAAACCGGCATGCGTCGGCAATTTCCCGGGCACGGCGGATGGCATCAGGATATTTCCTGAAAAGCCGCTGCATTTCTTCTATGGGTTTCAAACATCTTTCCCCATTCTGATACAACCTGAATCCTGCATTATGGATCGTACATTTTTCGCGGATACAGGTAACAATATCCTGTAATTCACGCCGCCCGGGATTGTGATAATAAACATCATTAGTGGCCACCATGGGAACATCCAGCCGCTTTGCCAGCTGCGAAATTCTGTAAAGTTTTTTAGTATCGTCACCCTGGTATGAACGCGAAGCAGCGATGTACAGATCTTTTCCTAAAAACTGCCGGTATTCCTTTAACGACGAATGAAATGAAGGATCAAAATCAAAAACTTCATTCAACGACGCAGGCGGCACGGCAATAAATTTTATTCCTTTTGCATACCTGTATACATCGGCCTTGTACAAATGACACTTCCCCTTTTCCGCCCGGAGATTACCTTCCGACAATAATCCTGAGAGCTGTGAATAAGCTTCCTTTGTGGTCGGGTATGCAAGAAGCCCAGGTCCATCAAGCAAATCCAGACGGCAGGCCGGGATAATTCTGATGCCCAGCTTTTTTGCCGCAGCATGACCTCTCACAATTCCTGCCAGGGTATTATGATCCGTTATCGCAATTTCCTTATATCCTAAAAGTGCAGCCTGCTCAACCAGTTCTTCCGGGTGCGATCCACCGCGCAGAAAGCTGAAATTAGTGGTAACCTGTAATTCTGTATAACTCATGCCACTTGCTTTTTAATCAGGCAAAAAAACCGTGAATGAACCATTCTGGCTTATTTCCGTCGTAATATCCAAGCCTGAAAATCCAATACCGGGCACCTGATTCATCTTCCAGACAGTAATAATCCCGATGTAAACCCTCGTCCAGCCACCATTCCCGTTCAATCCGCTCCGGTCCGTCTGCCTTGCTGACCTTATGCACTTTTCCCTTATACCGAAATAACATTGGCGGATAATCCGGTATTGGTGCACTGACATAAATCATTTCCGGCCTTGCCAACAAATGAACCGGCCGGAGACGATCTGTCCGCCAATTTGTTTCTGATTGTTCTTTTAATGAAGCAGCCTGCCTGACCGAACGTTCCGGCCAGTAATGTTCATCTGGCAGATACCTGTGAATGGAATTCATTCCTGCCCTGCCCGCCAATCTGTCAAGCAATTCCAGCAAGCTGGTATCATCAGCACGGCATACCTTCCAAAGTGTTTCCTGAACCGGGTCAATATCTTCCACCTGGTTTGCTTCCAAAACAAATAATTCAATTCCAAGGGCTGGTTCAATCCTGGTTATTTTTAGTTCAAAAAGTTTAAATAAATGCGTTGCATGACATGAGGGACCATTCGTAACGATATCAATTTGTTCCACTTTCCCGTCCATACGGTACCCCTTAAACGTTGCTGCGCGAAGTCCCTTTTCTTCGCCTGACAATCTTTGACACAACTTTTCCAGCAGACGTTGCAGAGCAATTTTAATTCCGGCTGCTGTAACAATGGGTTCAAGACAAGGCAATCTTTCCTGATATGGTTCCAATGGCTGAACCGGTATTATGGTTTCATTTGACGGACCCAGCGCCTGATCCAGTCTGTCTAAAAGTGCCTGACCAAAACGCCTTCGAAGTACTGTCCGGGGCATACCAATGAAATTGCGTATCTGATACAAACCTAACTTATGCAGTCGCTCAATGATACCCTGTTCCAAACGCAAAGCAGCTGGCGGAAGTGTCAGCAGTGCATCAGCCTGTTCGCCAGGGCCAATGATTGGAGAAATCTGTCCATACCGGGACACCGCCCAGGCAGCACCAATTGTATCTGCAATGGCTGCACGAACATCATATCCTGAACTTTTCAGTTTAATCACAATATCTTTCAGGTAAGCTTTTTCTCCGCCCCAGAGATGTGCACAGCCTGAAATATCCAGAATTATTCCATTGGGGGAATCTATCCCGGCGATCGGTGTATAACGTATACACCACTCTGCCAATGCGGGCAGTAGTTTTCCGGATAATTCCGGGTCATCGTCCAGCACCTGAAGATCAGGAAATACGGCACTTGCATCTGCCACTACCATACCTGTTTCAACGCCATTACTTTCTGCAAGCAGATTGGCAGCACGCACCACCATCCTTCCGCGTTCGGGAGAGGCTAACACAAAAGGCATTTCCTTTAATGCCGGCTGTTGCATGGCAAACCAGTCTGTAGTTAAATGGCGAAACCAGATTGTAGCATAACGTCGAGACATGTTTTCAAGTGGTTAAAATGCGGTTTTTTTGAATATTGTTACTATCAGCAACAAATAGTTGTTTCCAATAATAACAATTAGTAGTATAAGAGGCAAGAATTTTTTTAATAAATCAGAAATAACTCACTCCACTTCAATTAGAAATTCTGCCTTATGGCATGGTCAAAAATTTTCAAAAACAGTGCATCAACCCGTTTGCAGCAATTGTCTTTTTAACTCCGAAGGAACAATCTCAACATGCCGGAACTGCCCGGCCGCCCATTCCATTTGCCAGTTTCCTGGCTCGCCGTTACGAACTTTTTGAAGTTCAACATGCCAGCGCGGAAACCCGACACCAGGCATATCCTCTTCCAGTTCACTTTTCAATGGCGTAATTTTCCAACGGGAAACGCAAGCCAGTGTATTTACAATTCTAGGGTTATGGCGATGTAAAAAACCAGTCACTCTGCTTTTTTCAACCGCCAGCTGTAACCTGCGTGACTGTGTAAAAGTTACTTCATTTAATTCTCCAACTACGGCTGCCAGGGTTTCACATTTCAACGCTTCCTCCACTGCCCATAATACATCCTTCTGGGTAGTAAGATCTATGAAAATTACACGGTCCGGCGCAATTCCAAATGCTTTCAGCGCTGGCGGAAAAATTGTTCGTTTATTACTTATCCATAAACAAGTGCCGGACTCTCCCATCAGCCGGCTTATGAGCCCTGACATAAAACCGGTGGTCGCAGCAGAATCCTCCGGGCTTCCGCTTAAAAATTCATGTACCGCACCTACCGGGAAAGTTTTGTTAGGAAATGCTGATTCAATTTTCCCCAAACCAAAATCAATACGCTGACTACCCGAAGGCAACCGGAATCCCTGCAAAGAAAGAATCTCCATTTGCAGTTTTTCCAGCATATCATTTTTAGGCGCAGATTGTATCATTGTAAAAAAAAAGTATATTTGTTACTGTGAGCAACAAAATAATGTTTCCAATTATAACAATATACGATGTCAACTACAACTCTTTTTTTTCATAGCAACATCCGGCTCCTTCGGGAAAGGAGAAAATTCAGCCAGGAGGACATCTCAGAGGTACTTAATCTGTCAAGAAATAAATTACAGGCGCTCGAATCCGGTAAGACAAAAAATCCTTCTGCGCAGGATCTCATTAAATTTTCAGAATATTTTAAGGTCAGCGTGGATACGCTGCTAAAAGTGGATCTGACGAAGCTTGGAGATTTTAAACTTAAAGAACTTCAATCCGGAAACGACGTTTACATGACCGGAAGCCAGATTCGCGTGCTGGCGATTACCGTAGACAAGGAGAATCGGGAAAACACCGAATACGTGCCGATTAAAGCAAAGGCCGGATATCAGGCCGGATATAACGATCCTCAATATTTGGCAGCCCTTCCACGCTTTTCGCTGCCAAACCTACCGGAACGGGGCACTTTCCGCATGTTCCCGACTGTCGGCGATTCGATGTTGCCAATTCCGGAAGGCAGTGATGTTATTGCGGAATATGTTCAGGATTGGAAAAACCTGAAACCTGAAACGCCTTGTATAGTGATTTTGAAAGGAAATCAGGATTTTGTTTTTAAAATGGTAACGGTGCAAAATGAGAGCCAGTTGTTACTAAAATCCCTGAACAGCCTATACCAGCCCTTCGAAGTGAATAGTGAGGATGTTTTGGAGATATGGAAATATTATAAACACCAGACTGACACTTTACCGGAAAATGAAACCGATTTGCAGCAAATAAAAAATCTGCTGGTGGCCGTACATTCGGAGGTTAAGAAAAAATGAAATACGATTTTCAATAATAAATTCAATCGGTTACAACCCGGCAAAGCATAATGGTGTCTTCGTAAAAAACGAGCTTTAATGAAACACTTACTGATTATCATTTTAGCCGCATTCATACTAACCGGCTGTGATAAAAATAAAATTGATTCCAAAACAACGTGCTCCTATCCGGGTGTAACTTTAACCCGTACAGAACAATTTGCGGAAAATGTACCAGCCATGATCGTGGCCGTAAAACTTGCGAATCAACCTACAAGTTACCAAATCAAACCTGGGGAAAATAATGCATGGGGAAGCTGTAATCTGCCAATGGAATTTGCGAAAGACAGCCTGAAAGTTCTCATCAGCGGTTATTTCCTAACTTTCCCCGGTATGGAATTAATGAATATCAGCCCTCTTCCATTTGAAGTAACAGAGGTAAAACCAAGAAATTAATTGTTATTAATATTACACTGATCAAACACATAAAAAATTAAGGTTTTGAAAAAACAGGTAATCTGCTTATTCAAAACCTTAATATTTAGTTATTACTTAAATCATTTTTTACTTAAAAAGCATAACGCAATCCTAGCTGGAACTGATAAGGATTTCCGGATGGCGTAACGATACCCGCCGTATTTACACGATATACGAATTTCTGGTTGGCTTTATCAAAACCTGGAACTGCCGCTGATGTCGATGTAGCCGGAATACCCAATGCATACAATGCCTGACTTCCCAAAGATTCGTTTCTTCCCCAGGTTTTCTTAAGCAGGTTGGCTACGTTAAAAATATCCGCTGAAAGTTCGATACTTTGTGATCGGTAAATTCTGAATTTCTTCGTAACACGCAAATCCCAGATTCCGTAGAAATTATTGATACCGCCGTTTCTTTCCGCCATTTTACCAGAAGATTTATTGATGTAATCCTTCACACTCTGGCTCGCATTTGGATTGTCAATAATAGCCTGTAATCCTGTTCTCACATTTTCAGGAACGCTTGGATCGTTTCTATCAAAAACGTAAGCAAGGTCATTACTTCCTGAAACAAAGTCGGCATTACTGTTAGCACCTGACAAAAGCGTGTATCTTGTTCCGCCAATTCCTGAATAACGGATACCCACATTTACACCATAGAACGAAGGCAGCGATCCGTAGAATACGATTTTATGACGGAAATGGTTATCTGAGTAAGTCATATTAGAAAGATTACGCGGATCATCTTTTACGGGTAAAACCAAAGTAGCAGTATTAGCCACATTACCATTGTAAGAAGTATTATCCCTGGTATCGTTGTAAGTATAACTCATCGTGATTTCTCCATCTTTAAAATACTGATAAGTCGCATCGGCTACCAGGGCAAACTGGTTAATTTTCCCCTGGCTGTTCAATTCAAGAACACGACCAAATTTTGTACTTTTACGTCCTTGCAACCAGTCACCTGCACCGTTCGCAGGCATTGAGCTCAAAGGCACATATACTCCGCGGTTATCTTCGTTGGCAAGTCGGAAAAATGGCTCATCCGCCATGTTTCTGTCAACATAGAAATAATTATTACGTCCCAAAGTCATATACCCGGCAACGCCAACTCTTAACTTATCCGTAAAATAATGACTGTATGATGCGTTGGCTTTGTACATAACCGGCACACGTGCATCAGGGCCATTGGTATTAATCGTTGGCACCTGCAATGCATCAAGGCTTGGAATACTGCCATAATTCGAACGATACTCATTAAAATTCGGCGTTGGAATATTTGGAGAACGTACATCGACAGTAGCCAAATGTTTACCGTCGAATGTAAGGTTGTTTATCAAA
Organism: Dyadobacter sp. HNCC25DJ186; assembly: GCF_056895235.1. Lineage (NCBI taxonomy): Bacteria > Pseudomonadati > Bacteroidota > Cytophagia > Cytophagales > Spirosomataceae > Dyadobacter > Dyadobacter sp. HNCC25DJ186. Next base: position 114,080 of record NZ_JBXHAS010000013.1, on the reverse strand, counting down.
ACATAGTTGTTGATATCAGATGCAAAAATACCACCACCGACACGAACGATATCCGTATGTCTTTCATTCACATCCCATGTAAATTGAAGACGCGGCTGCACTACAAATGATTTCAAGCGGTGATCTGTCCGGATTGCCAGTTCATCATAAAGTGTCTGGTTAAGCGGTGATGTTGGATAATGTGCATAATCCAGACGAAGACCCGCAACCATATCAAGACCTAAGGCCAGTTTTGTTTTCATCTGACCATAAATCCCGGCATTCATAATATTACCTTTTACGGACCAGTCATCCATCAAAGGCACCTCGCGGTAATAACGGTAAGGCTGTAAATCATTGAATTTATCCAATGCAGTTTTTCCGGCAGCAGCATCTACCGTATAATGGAAACGTCCGTTCACTTCACTTCCATAGGTTGATTTTGAATTGGTATACATCAGATCAATACCGAATGTATATTCAACTTTGTCCGTGTTGTAATAAAGATTATCGACAAGCTGTAAAACATTGTTGGTAAATCCTTCCTGCGCGAAACGGTGACCGCCCATCTGGATATTGGTAGATTTTGAAGTTCCATCACTTAAAGTCGATACAACACCTTCCACAATTGCTCTTGGAATGTTGGCAGCAGGAAGCTGATCACCAGGGCTGCTTTTCTGATAGGTATATAAATGTTGAACTTTCAATTCATTGGTAACCTTAGCATTAATCGACGAACGAAGAGAAGCTAAAAGGCTATTGTCAACATTGTAATCATTCGCAGTAGATTCGTAAATATTAATTGCCGTGTTATCCTGAAGACCCAGTTTATTTCTGTCGCTTGTAAAATTGTCGCGGATCGTCAGAAGGTTTTTCTTGTTGATCTGCCAGTCAATACGTGCAAACACAGCATCCGAGCCACGTTTTTTGTCAAAAGTTCCATACTGAGGTGTGTTGGCAACGCCATACTTATTACGCGCAATGTCAACAAATTTATCCAAAGTAGATTTTGTAATATTGAAACGATTTTCGTCAGCAGGCGTCAAAACGTCCGCAATGACAAAAGGCCGTGTATCCTGCTGATGATCCCAGGCTACAAAAAAGTGCAGTTTGTCTTTGATGATCGGGCCGCCCAATGAAAACCCAAACTGATTCGTTGAAAATGTCGTATTTAATTTGTTTCCACGAATATCGTACGGACTTGAAAGCCAGTTAGCGCGGCTATAATTGAAAGCACTACCACTGAATTTATTCGTACCTGATTTCGTAACGGCGCTTACCGTACCACCACCACTACGACCGTAGGTAACGTCATACTGGTTGGTCACAACCTGAAATTCACGCACGGCTTCGATAGAAATAGAATAAGGCGCACCACTTCTGCTGGTTGTTGATCCGGCAGAAGTCGGGTTTTTCGCGTTCATGCCGTCGATGGTATAATTGGTTGACGAGCCCAGCTGACCTGAAATGTTTCCACCTCTGCTTAACGGAGAAAGCTCCATCAACGAAGTAAAATTACGTCCGTTAACCGGCAATCTTGTGATATCACGGGCAGAGATGGCAGTAGAAGCTCCGATATTTTCGATCTTGTTTTTTATCCCGGATGCAACAACCTGCACCACTTCAAGCGTCTGACCAGCTTCCATCATTTCGATTTTCACTTTGATCGCATCTCCCTGATGAAGAAGATAACCCGTTCTTTTCTGCTCACCAAAACCAACATAACTTACAATAACGGTGTAAGGACCGCCCAATGGTAATTCTTTAAAGGCATACTCCCCTTTTGCATTGGTAGAAGTCGCAGTAGAAAACCCTGTTGATTCATTTTTCACCTGAACTGTTGCACCTGCAAGTTCAGTATTCTGATTGTCGGAAATCGTACCTGAAATTGACGCCTGTGTTGTTTGCGCCTTTACGGCGTAAAAACAGCAAAACGTACAACATAAAATCAGGATTGAAGTAAGTAAAAATCTTTTTTGCATGAGTAAATTGATAAATTAAAGCGCAAAAAAGGTCTTCAAATATGTTCCTGTCGTTAACTCAACATTAACTTATCATGAACTCAGTCAAAACAATACTAAATAGCATTTTAGTTATATGAAAATCTGTGAATCAGTATTTTTTTCCTTAAATCCAAATTAGATTATTCATACTAAGTAAAAACGAAGGATCAATTTGTAAACAATCACAATCCCACTTTCTGGCTACAACAACAGTAGATTCGGCTACTTAACAATCTCGAATACCGCGCACCTTTGCCTTATCATAAAAACGCAAAGAAATGAAAATCACATTAACAGGTTCATTGGGCCATATTGGGAAGCCGCTCGCAGAAAAATTGTTGCAAAAGGGGCATAAGGTAACTGTAATCAGCAGTAATGAAGCAAAACGAAAAGACATTGAAACATTGGGAGGAGAAGCTGCAATCGGGTCTTTGCAGGATGCAGCTTTCCTAAAAGCAAATTTTGCAGGCTCAGACGTGGTATATACGATGGTTCCGCCCGCTAACTATTTCGATCATTCTCTTGACCTGATGGTATACTATCGTGAAATAGGCGATAATTTTGCTTACGCGATTCAGGAATCCGGTGTGGAACGCGTTATTAATCTCAGCACCATTGGCGGCGAATTAGAAAAGGGTTCCGGGATTTTACTAGGCGCACATGGCGTAGAAGAAATTCTGGATCAATTATCTCAAAAAATTTCAGTCATCCATATCCGCCCAACTTCGTTTTATTATAATTTATATGGCTATGTTGAAATGATCAAAAAAGCCGGGGCGATTATAACAAATTATGGAACTTCTGTAATTCCATGGGTTTCTCCAATGGACATTGCTGACGTGGTTGCGGAAGAAATTGAATCCGGTTTTCAGGGACGGAAAGTTCGGTATGTAGCCAGCGAAGAACTTACCGGGCCAGAAACTGCACGGATCCTGGGAGCAGCAATTGGAAAATCTGATTTACAATGGAAGATTGTTGCCGATGAACAGGTACAACAGGGACTGGAAGATGCCGGGATGAAACCTGAAATTGCAGCGGGTCTGGTAGAAATGTATGGCGCTTTAGAAAGCGGGTTGCTGGCAGCAGATTATCACAAAAATAAATCCCGTATTTTAGGAAAGGTAAAAATGGAAGAATTTGCCCGCGAATTTGCGTTAGCTTTTAAGTAGAATTTACTAAATTGGGTTATGACGAAAACAGAGCCTTATCGGATTAAATCAATCGCAGAATGGCATCGGTTCAGATATCTGCCGAAGCCGGAACATCCGCTGATCAGCGTTATTAATTTTGAAAATGTCACCCGGTTGCGCGAGGACGAGCCCAAGAGTATTGTCAATAATTTTTACTCCATTGCTCTGAAACGCAGTTTCAATGCAAAAATGAAGTATGGGCAGCAGGAATACGATTTTGATGAAGGAGTCATGTTTTTTATTTCTCCCGGGCAGGTTTTTTCCATTGAAGCTGACACAGCGATACAACATAAGGGATGGTCGCTGCTTCTCCACCCTGACTTTTTGTGGAATACTCCTTTGGCTCAAAAAATAAAAAAATATGAGTATTTCAGCTACTCCGTTCACGAAGCGTTGCATTTATCTCCAAAAGAAGAAATGATGATTGCGGGAATCTTGCAGAACATCGAACAGGAATATCATTCCAACATTGATAAATTCAGTCAGGACGTCATCATTGCACAGCTTGAATTATTGTTTACCTATTCTGAACGGTTTTACCAACGTCAGTTTATTACGAGAAAAATAACCAATCATCAGGTATTGAACCGCCTGGAAGAACTTTTGGCCAATTATTTTAACAGCGATTCTCTATCAAAACAAGGGTTACCGACAGTTCAATTTATTGCTGATTCATTGAATTTATCTCCGAGTTACCTCAGTGGTATGCTTAAAGTTTTGACCGGACAAAGTACCCAGCAGCACATTCATGATAAACTTATTGAAAAAGCTAAAGAACAATTATCCGTAACGGCTTTGTCGGTAAGCGAAATTGCGTACAACCTTGGTTTTGAGCATCCTCAGTCATTCAGCAAGTTGTTTAAATCAAAAACTGATCTTTCCCCTTTGGAGTTCAGACAGTCATTCAACTGATCACCAGGAAAGGTTTTAATCGGATTTGCTATCAATTTTCATTAATTATTGCGGCTTAATTTTCCCAACTTCGGCTTACGATTAGACTCTAAATTGTAAAAAAAGAGAGGATACGTGAAAATATCCTCTCTTATCAAAAACATTTATTCCCTGACTGTTTATTTCTTCGCTTCCTTTACAGCTACGACTGGAAATTCACCATAAGGAGTTGATACGGCGCCTTTCAGGGAATCGCCTGTTTGCGTCAACGTATATTTAATCAAACCACCATCGAAATTTGTTTGGAAACTAACTTTTCCCTGATCGATAGAAAGTTCCTGCATAGGCTGCTTATCATCACCCATGTACCCAATAGTTTTGTCATCCTTTTGCTCAAATGTCATATACCCGGATTCATATTCGGGTGGAACATTGGAAATTGAATATTTCCAGGTACCAATAATATCATCGGCTATTTCTGTTTTAATGGCGGCAATTGAAAATAAACTGACAGCCATGATCATCATCAGGAAGTACTTTGTCTTCATCATTTGTAAATTAAATTAGATTGTTTCAGAAGGACTTGAACATTTTGATTCCAAAATTATACAAATTTAATTACCAAACAATTTATATTTTATCAAAGTCAAATACCAAAAATTGACACCACAGGTTTCATCTATTTCAAACGATAATTTCTTCTATTTAATAGACCGGAAGTGATTACCTTATGGTTGTCCGTAATAAAAATGCACTGATAATCAGGATACTGACTAATGACCTCTATACCTTTTTGCTCTCCTAATACGACCAACGCAGTACTGAAACCATTAGCCATTTCTGCTTCGGGCCCGATGACCGTTACGCTGGCCACACCTCTGGCAGGATATCCGGTTAGTGGATTTATAATATGAGAAAATCGTTTACCTTCAATTTCTATATATTTTTCATAATTACCGGAAGTGGCCACTGCTGCTTGCTTCAAAGAAATTTTTCCCACTAATTTCTCAGTATCAAACGGGTTTGTAATGCCGACAATCCAGTCTTTTCCATTAGGTTGTTTGCCCCATGTACTCATATCTCCGGACGCATTTACGATACCAGCTTTAATGCCCTGCGCCAACATGATAGCCCGACCCCGATCCGCAGCATAACCTTTTCCTATGGATCCGAAACCAATTTTCATCCCTTCCAGTTTTAAAAAAATCGTCGAGTTCGTGCTATCCAGTATAATATTTTTATAGCCCACTTTCGCCACTGAACGCTGAACAGTTTCAGCAGATGGAATTTCCTTCATCGATCCGTCAAATTTCCACACCTTTTCCATAGACCCAAAACTGATATCGAAGGCACCCCCGGTGATTTCTGAAAAACGAATGGCTCGTTTAGTTAGCTCAAAAAGTTCCTTATCAACCTTTACAGCCTGAATTCCGGCATTTTTGTTTACATTAGATACCTGCGACGTTTCCTTCCAATCCGAAATAAGGTTTTCAATTCTGGATATTTCCGCAATGACGGTATCAATATTTGCCTCGGCCGAAAGGGAGTCTTGTCCAACGATCGTAATGTCAAACCGGCTGCCCATAAGTAGCGTCGTGCGCTTTCGAAGTACCTGTGCATTTGCAGTTTGCAAACTGCATAATAATATAGTTACTGATACGATGAACCAAGTTGAAATTCTATTCATGCAGGAGATTTTTTAACAACACTAACCTAAATGCGCTTCATTTTTCAGCGAAATTAGAACAATATTGAAAACAAATCATTTATGAATCCGTTCGAAAAGTAACTTTCAGGTTAAGAACATGAAATAGCCGCGTTATATGTTGGAACAAAAACCTTCAGCTTATTTCAACACAAATCGGACCAAAATTCTTTTTTATCTATCCTCGTTATCTCCATCGTCAGCACCCCGCTCCTTTTCTTTTGTACGATTAAGTCGGTAAGAAAAAGTTACTAAAAACTGTCTGGCGCGCCACTGAAATTCCGATTGTGAATAGTATCCAGCATTCTCAGTAATACTGCGCCGCTTTCTGCTATTAAACAAATCGCGGACGCTGGCGGTGACTGTTCCCCGGCCTTTTAAAATATCTCGGGAAAGACCCAGATCGATGGAATATTGAGAAAGCTCTCTACCCTGGGTCGTTCTTCTGGGTGCGCGATAGTTCAGTGACGACTGAAAATCGATGTTTTTAAGAAGTGTTAATCTCGACGATATCCTGCTTGTCCAGCTATATGTATCACTTTTTAAGATAATGTCATTGTAAACGCCTTGATTCTGAGCACGGAAAACATTGGCGTTCGCAGCCCATTTCCACCAGTCAAAAGGATCATAGGTAAGATTAAACTCAAAACCGTAAGAATCACCTGTTGATAAATTTACCGGGGTTACCGTCGTAAAACCAGTAGAATCGACAGAGGTGATATCTTCTACAACACCTAACCTATGACGATAATAAACGCTGGAAAGAAGTGTCCCTTTCTCAAAATTCATTAAATGCCCTGCCTCAAAGGAATGGGTATATTCCGGATTTAAAAGAGGATTTCCGGCTCTGAATACGCGGGAATCACTGAAATTGGAAAAAGGAAGCAAGCTTCTGAACCCAGGGCGGCTCAACCGGTAACTGTAACTTAATTGTAGCGTTTGGCTTTCTTTTAATTTATACGACAAATGTACACTTGGAAACAGATTGAAGTATTTACGACGATTCTCTACATTTGTTTTTTTCAGCTCTGTTTTAATATCAGAATACTCTCCGCGAAGCCCGGCCTGGATAAAAACTTTTCCCAACTGATTGCTCGCCATCAGATAAGCTGCATGGATTTTCTCATCATAGGCAAACCTGTTATCAAAATCGGGCAGGATAACCCAGTTCATTTGCAGATTCTGTTGATGCACTGAAAAATCATTATCAAGTAAACGTACAGAACTTTTTAATCCGGTTTCAATTTTCCCGTTTTTGCCAAATGGCTGTATAAAATCAAGTTGAACAAGAATATTTTTTTCATCCTCGGTATTAAATGACCGTTGTACAATACTGGTGGCTTCCCCTTGCGTACTTTCATTAAATAACGCAGCTTCCGTCTCATCACTTAAAATATACTTCCCTACAAAACTCAGACTCTTTCCTTTCGTTTCAAAGGTTTTATTATAGTTCAAAGCTGCCTCAAAGTTTGCCCTCGGCTCCGTTTCGTTCTCGCTACGGAGAACTGTTCTTGTTGGATTATTATTTAAGTCAAAATCCCTGTATTCAAGAAGAGATGTATTTGTATTTCTGGATTTTCGAAATGATAACGTCGCGTTCAGTGTGTTATATTTATTTAAGAAATAGTCCATCCCAACCATGAAGCTGTTGGAATAACCGCCTCGTGTTCTGTTATTTTTCTGCTCATATACAAAACTTGTGTCGGCACCTGTATAGGATTGTCTTGAAAATCCACGCCCAGGCCCTTCTCTATACAAATGACCATAACTGGCGATCAGGTTTACCTTTTTCTTCCGATAATTGACGTTGAACGATCCGCCAAAATTGGAAGGATAACCGGCAGTTCCGGTAAAAGAACCGTTCAGTCCATACCGGATATTTTTCTTCATCACAATATTTAGGATCCCAACTTCCCCTTCCGCATCGTAACGTGATGACGGATTTGTAATTATCTCGATGCTTTCGATCAGGTCGCCGGGTATCTGTTTAAGTGCCTCCGCAGGATTCATCCCTACCATTCCCGACTGTTTTCCATCGATAAGGATCCGAACATTTCCACTTCCGCGAAGTGCCACATTTCCGTCGACGTCAACGGTTACAGACGGCATATTGTTCAAAATATCGGATGCATTACTACCCAGGTTGCTCATGTCTTTTCCAACATTGAACACCCGTTTGTCCAATTGCAGCTCCATCTGACTTTTTTCTCCTCTCACAACAACTTCACGCAGCACTTTTGCATTCGCAGTCATTTTGATCGTCCCCAGATTAACGTTCTTTCCTGCCACCTTCAAATCGGGAACAATTTTCTCATCAAGGGTCAAAAATGTAATTTTGAGAAAGTAATTCCCAGGCCCGGCCGGCAAATTAAAATTTCCCGTTTCATCAGAAGTGACGCCACCAACCAACGCAGAATCAGCGACGGTATACAACGCAACACTGGCAAAGAGCACCGGATTTTTATCCGTGTCTTCCAGTTTCCCTTTGATTGAAAAACCTCCGGACGGCTGCTGAGCGTTCACATCATGGACAAATGGAATAATCAATAAAAAATAAATCAAAAAATTTTTCATATCGGGATGAGATTTTTGGCCGAAAGGGAACGTTAGTTTTTAGACAAAAAAATAATAGCAAAGTTTAATCACTTTTTAATCTCAGCTAAAATTTATCTAATTAAAAACTCTGTACCACAATATTTTAGCAATTATCAAAACCCATTAAGAGGTTAGTTTGTGATGAATTATATGTCCAGCAGCATGGCACTTGATATCTGTGTATTCCAAAGAAAAAAATTTGATAACTTGAAATTATTTTTCAAAATAATTGACAAGCCATGCGAAAACTAAGATTGCAAATGCAGATAACTGTTGACGGATATGTTGCAGGAATTAATGGTGAGGAAGACTGGGTCGTAAGTGCAGACGAAAAGCTTTGGCAGTTAATAGACGCGTTGCCGGATCAATCAGATACGCTTCTTATTGGTAGAAAAATGGCAGAAAAATTCATTCCCCATTTCGAAGGATTTAAGACGGACAGTGATAAAATTACCTTTGCACAAAAAATGGTAAACATTCCGAAAGTCATATTTTCCAAAACACTGGATCTGCCGTTTGGAACAAATACCTCGCTTGCCAAAGGAAACCTGGCCGAAGAAATAGCCAGATTAAAGAATGCAAATGGTAAAGATATGCTGGTATATGGCGGCGCCGGATTTGTATCTTCCCTGATCGCCGGCGGCCATATTGACGAGTTTTATCTGTTTGTTAATCCAGTAATAATCAATAAAGGAATGAGGATTTTTGACTTGCTGAACGAGCGTCAAAAACTAACCTTAATCAGTGCAAAGCCATATCAATGCGGCGTGACGGTGCTTCACTATAAACTACATAATGAATAATATCTCAATTCTGAAACTTATCGGGGCGTAATTAAGCGCGATGAAATAATTCATTAAGGACGCATTGCGGCCTTAAAGTCGCTGATATCTTTGGCCGTAGGCGGATATATTTCTGAAATCTCCTCACCGGCAAGCGAATAGGGCCTCGTAAAAATCCGGGCTCTCACCGGGAGATTATCTTTCTGAGCCGAACGGATCATGCGGATATAGTGTTCACTATTTTTGATCCTCAGGTCAAGATAAAATACTCTTGCACTTGGATAAAGCGCAACATGAGCGGTATCGTTTTTAATAAACCGAAGTTCCGGTAACACTGCACCGATCTCATAGGTTTCTCCCTGCTTCACAATCGTCCCAGCGGTATAATCATTTTTCTGACATCCGTTTAATAGCATCAGATTCAATAGGAGCAAAAAATATTTCATGATTGTGCCACGAATAATGGAAGGTATTTTTTCTAAATTAACTTAATTCCCGGCAAAACTCTCATGCTTCACCGTAGGTCATTTTATGTTTTTCTCCCCAACTTTCCAACTGTTTAATAATGGGGCCCAATTCATATCCGATGGAAGTCAGCTCATATTCCACTTTTGGCGGAACCTCAGCATAAACGGTGCGTTTCACTATATTATTTGCTTCAAGCTTTCGCAATTGCAGGGTCAGCATTCGTTCTGTTATGTTTGGCAAATGTCTTTTCAATTCCCCAAATCTCAATTTTCCGTTCAGCAACCAGGAACAGATCACCAAAGACCATTGGCCGCCAATAAGGTTGGTTGCATATACCTCCGGACATTCATCTGCCAACGCTGTTTTATTAGCAAAATTGGTTGACGATTCTTTGATTTTTGTCATTACTTACATTTTTTATAGTACCTCACAATGGGACGCTAACCTACAAAACTTACAGTAAGCACGCTACTTTTGTTTTATAATTAAAGTTGAAAAAATGAAAACATTAGTAATCGTTATACACCCGGATATTGAAAACTCTGTCATCAATAAAAGGTGGGTTGAGGAACTTAATAAATTTCCCGATAAGTTTACTGTTCACTCATTATATGAAATTTATCCTGACGAGCGGATTGATATAGTAGCTGAACAAAAACTGATTGAACAGTATGAACGGATCGTTTTTCAGTTTCCGTATTACTGGTTTAATTGTCCATGGTTTTTCAAGAAATGGCTTGATGAAGTATTAACGCATGGATGGGCGTATGGCAGCAAAAGTGGATATAAAGTTGGTGGAAAGAAAGTTGCCCTTGCCATCTCGTTAGGTGTTGATGAGCAAGAACTTGAGCCGTCAGGAGTATATAAATACCCTTTGGAAGAATTAATCCGCCCGTTCCAACTTTCCTTCGAATATGTAAAAGCTGATTACAGGCCATTATTTGCATACTATGGCATGGAATACAATACTTCTGTTGATTTTGTTGAAAAGAGTGTCCCGCTGTATATGGACTTTCTTAACGCATTCTAGAACGCTGGGTTAATACACCTGGGTATTGACCGATGAATGAAAATTTTCCTAAACTGATCGTTTCAATGCGGGAGATTTTCTCTGAACCGGCCATAAACCCAGGTCCCGGCTATGGCGCTCAGTAATGTTACCAACACAACAGTGGCACCGATACCGATCTGCGCAAACATCGGACCAGGACAGGCGCCGGTCAATCCCCAGCCAAGACCAAATAACAATCCACCATAAATCTGGCCTTTATTGAATTTTTTATCTGTAAAAGTTATCCTTTCGCCATGAATGGTTTTAATCTCAAATCGCTTGATGAGCCATACTGAGAACATACCAACCACAACGGCGCTGCCAATTATGCCGTACATGTGAAAAGATTGCAGCCGGAACATCTCCTGGATACGAAACCAACTGATCACTTCGGCCTTAACAAAGAGAATACCAAAAACCAGTCCGACCAAAAGATATTTCAGATTATAATACCATTGATGTTGCTTTTCACTTTCATTAATACAGATCGCATCCGTTGCCCGGATGTCATGTTCATTTTTCGCGACAGGGTCTGCCTGTAAATTTTGCATGTTTTTTAATTTTCAGTTTCTATAAAATCAACAATAGGAAATGATGGCTCGTTTGAAACGGTATGATATTATTTCAGAGCATTAAAATCAAAGGGAGTATCCAGTTTGCCATCACAAACCCACCAATCATAAAACATACCGTAGCCACCAGCGACGGCCATTGCAGGGTAGAGAGCCCCATGATCGCATGTCCGCTGGTGCATCCACCCGCATATCTGGCTCCAAAACCAACAAGAAAACCACCACCGACCATCATAATAAACCCTGGCCATGACCATAGCCTATCCCAGCTCACCAGATCAACAGGCACCAGCGACGAAAAATCAGTGATACCATATTGTTTAAGTTCATGGATCAGCTCCTGGTTTACCTGAACAGGTGCGGGATTAGCAAGAAAGTTAACAGCAATCACGCCACCGAAAAATATACCGAGCACAAAAAACATATTCCAGAGTTCCTTTTTCCAGTCATATTGAAAAAAGGAAATATTACCTGGCAGGCACATCGCGCAAACATGTCGCAGTGAAGAGGATATGCCAAAAGATTTATTTCCCAGAATTAAAAGGGCCGGCACTGTAAGCCCGATCAGCGGACCGGCCACATACCAGGGCCAGGGTTGTTTTAATATTTCTAACATATTCAAAGATTGTTAATGTATTTTTTTGGGTAAGAATGCTCTGGCACTGCCATTAAAGATTTCAATTCCAAAGGATTTCGCATTCGCCAAACCATATTGATACAATTCCTTTTTTTCAATTTATAACATCGTACTTGGACAAACATAATTGCTGACTTCCACCTTGCCCGATTCCTTAATTGCCTTAAACCCGCCCTGTACGTCGATCAGATTATCATAACCTCTCGCTTTCAATATGGAATTAAAAATCATGGAACGATACCCTCCAGCACAATGTACCAGATATGTTTTATTTTTATCAATCTGCGACAGATGATCGTTGATGTAATCCAATGGCACATTCTCAGCGCCAAGGACATGCTCAGCATAATATTCACTAGCCTTGCGTACATCCAGCACTACTGCCGAAGCATCTTGCCCTAAACGTTCAACCACCTGATCCGCACGGATAGACTCGATCTGATCAATTTCCTTGCCGGCTTTTATCCACGCCCCGATCCCTCCATTCAAATACCCGATCGTATGATCATAACCTACGCGCGCCAGACGGGTGACCACTTCTTCTTCGCGCCCCTCCTCGGTGATCAACAAAATCTTCTGTTTGATATCGGGGATCAGCGCACCAACCCAGGGAGCGAAACCTCCGTTAATACCGATATTGATCGAATTGGGAATAAATCCCTTCGCAAAGATTTCGGCATCGCGGGTATCGAGCATCACAGCATCCGTTTCGTTGGCTGCCGCCTCAAAGGCAGGAGCGTCAAGAGCACGGCATCCCCTTTCAAGCACAGTATCAATACTTTCATACCCTCTGATGTTCATCATCACGTTTTCGGGAAAATAAGCAGGAGGCGGCAACAGGCCGTCTGTCACTTCTTTCACAAACTCCGCTTTACCCATATCGGGCCGTAAGGCATAATTAAACATCTTCTGGTTACCCAGCGTATCCGTTGTTTCTTTGCTCATATTTTTACCGCAGGCACTGCCGGCACCATGTGCAGGGTACACAATGATGTCATCAGCCAAAGGCATGATTTTGTTTCGCAGCGAATCAAAAAGATACTCGGCAAGTTTCTGCTGTGTCAAATCAGCGGATACCTTCTGCGCCAGATCAGGACGGCCAACATCGCCAATAAAAAGAGTATCACCTGTAAAAATACCGATCTGCTTTCCCTGTTCATCCGACAAGAGATAACAGGTACTTTCCATGGTATGCCCTGGCGTGTGCAACACCTTGAAGCTGATATCTCCTACCCGGAGTACTTCGCCATCGGTAGTTATATACGCTTCAAAATCTGGTCTTGCCGTGGGGCCAAACACAATTTTCGCTCCTGTTTTTTTTGCAAGGTCAATATGGCCAGACACAAAATCCGCATGAAAGTGGGTTTCCAGCACATATTTGATTTTGGCTCCATCCTTTTCGGCACGTTCTATGTACGAGTCGACCTCACGCAGCGGGTCAATCACCACTGCTTCACCTTTGCTCTCAATATAATAGGCACCTTGTGATAGACAACCCGTATAAATTTGTTCCAGTTTCATATCCTTATTCTGTTAATTTTTAATCTCTAATACAAATTTCCGTTACGCTGGGTTGATAGTCGGTGATATTTATCACTTAGCAAGAAAAATGTGTTTTTTTCTGAAAATAAAACCGGCTTACTTATCTCCTCTTTCGATTCCGGCCATAGCGCTATCAAATGTGAAACAACTCTGTTGAAATAATATAAATCCCCATCACCAGCACAAACCATCCAAAGCCTTTTTTAAGTAAGGATGCGTCCACCCGTCTGCCGATCATTCCACCAATAAAAATCCCCAACATAGCAATGGAAGTTATTTTCAAAAGAAAAACCCAGTCGATAACAAAGTGTCCGATATCTCCGGCGAAACCGATCAGCGAATTCAGGGCGATAATCAGCAGTGATGTGCCTACTGCTTCCTTCATCGGCATACCCAGGACCAGGACGAGCGTGGGGATCAAAAGAAATCCACCGCCTGCGCCGAGAATCCCGGTTGTTAATCCGATTCCGATTCCGCTCAGTAACATCCTGATCATATTTCCTTTAAGATCACACTCCAGACAGCCCGGTTTCCTTTCCTTGCTCCGGATCATACCCACGGAAGCAGCAACCATTAGTACCGCAAAAAGAACCATGGTAAGCAAAGACTCGGTCACATAAAATTCGCCTATTTTAAACAGATTTTCAGGAATTAGCGGGATCAGGAACTTACGGGTAAGATATACGGTCGTGATGGAAGTACTGCCGAACATCAATGCTGTCTTTATCCTGACTGCCCCTTTCCGGTAATTTCCAAACGCACCCAGAAGGCTTGTAGAACCAACGATAAAAAGTGAGTAAGACGTTGAAACCAGAGGGCTGATCCCAAACATATATACCAAAACCGGTACAGTCAGAATTGACCCGCCACCGCCAATCAGACCAAGCGAAACACCAATAAATACAGAGGCTATATAAGCTGCAATTTCCATTTTTGTATCATTTATTTTACAAAACTCAGAAGTTTGTCCCGCGCCGACGGTGATAAATATCACATAGGGAAAAATAATCCAGGCGGAATCTTTTATTGGCCTTTTAATGTATATCATTGTATTCCACCTTATCGAATATTCTAATGGCGCGTGAAAGCATTTCCTATTATCTTGACACTGTTTTTCCTGATTTCGAACCAGACCTGAAAAAGCAGTTAATAAATGATTGCATACTAAAAGAAATACCTGCCGGAGAAGTGATTATGCGGACCGGACAATATATCAAACATACACTGCTGATTGGAAGCGGGCGCGTAAAACTATACCGCCAGGGTGATGACGGAGAGGAAGCTTTTATATATTATCTGGAATCAGGAACAGCCTGTGCGCTTTCAATGATCTGTAATACCAGACAGGAAGCCAGCGAGATTATGGCGAAGACAGTGGAAGACACGGTCGCGATCATGATCCCGATACAGCTCATGGATGAGCTGATGCAGAAGTATAAGAGCTGGTATTATTTTGTCATTGCCAACTACCGCGCACGTTTCGAAGAACTCTTGGTTGTCCTCGACAGTGTGGTTTTCAAGAGTATGGATGAAAGGCTGGAATTCTTTTTGAAAAACCAATTTGAAACCGAAAAAACCAACCTCATATCCATTACCCACCAGGAAATTGCCCATGATCTGAATACGTCAAGAGAAGTTGTTTCGCGGTTGCTTAAAAAAATGGAGCAAAATAGAAAAATCAAGCTGCACAGAAATGCTATTGAGCTTCTGGCTTTGTGATTCTCTACCAAAAACTCAGTTAACGCTTTGCATGAGATAAACAATTAACACTACGCTGATCAAAACGATGATTCCGGTTAAGATTGTTGTGAGTAGTGTGGATGGCTGATAGGTACCGCTTTTGAGCTGATTATCTGTTTTACGATATTGGGAAAAAGACAAAACTATTGACAACACGCCGATTACGACCAAAACAATTCCGATTGAAGCGGAGTATCCCCGAGACTGAACATTAATCGTGGTTCCCAAAACCAGACCGATCTGTTTGACAAACAAAGAGAATTTAACTACTACAAAACCAAATGCCATTATACCGATTCCAGTCCTGATCCAGGCCAGATACGTTCTTTCGTTTGCCAAAAAATCGTTAGGTTTTGGGCCGGAATTATTTTCTTTTTGATCCATTGGATTAAACTTTTATACACATAAATCTTTGCAAAAGGCACATCGGGTAAAAGTACACTGCATTTACCAGGATAAATTTTAACTGAACAATAAGTGTGCCCCGGAGCTATCTGCTATTAAATCCTACACTTTAAGTAGGCAAAAGTAATTTTGAACTACACTGATTGCCATACATCTTTCCAGAATTCTCAATTATTTCATGTATTATTATAATTCATGATTATTTTAGAATATGGCGTACATTTTGTTGTTTTAATGTTTGTTGTTTTACAAATAAATCAGAAATAACACAGAAAAAAACTCCTTGTACCACCAAATCGTAAAACCGGTACTGTAATTCATTTTGTTATAACCATGAAAAGTGACACACTAAACCACACAAAGAATATAATTTTAATTGTTGACGACACGCCCAACAATATCAGTATCCTGTTCGATGTGCTGTCCAAAGCGGGTTATAAAGTATTGGTGGCGACGGACGGGAAAAGTGCGGTTGAACAGGCTCGGTATGCCCTGCCGGACCTCATTCTGCTGGATGTGATGATGCCCGGAATGAGTGGATTTGAAACCTGCAGGCAGCTGAAAGATCATGATGCCACCAAGGCGATACCGGTCATTTTTATGACCGCCCTTACCGAAACAGTGAATAAGATCAACGGCTTCAACATGGGCGCGGTGGATTACATTACCAAACCTTTTGATATCCACGAAGTGCAGTCTCGCATTGGGACACACCTGGCGCTGGCCAATCTCCGGCAAAAATTGGAACAACTTGTTTCGGAACGCACGGCCGATCTGAACAAAGCACTTACCGAGGTTGAAGAGCTGAAAGATCAGTTGCAGGCTGAAAATGTTTATCTGAAAGAAGAAATTAAGCAATCCAAAAATCCGGACGACATCATCAGCCAGAGTAAGGTTTTTGAAAAAGTTTTGATAAAAATACGACAGGTGGCTCCCACCAACAGCACCGTTCTCATCACGGGCGAATCCGGGACGGGCAAGGAACTGCTCGCCAGGGCGGTTCACAATCTGAGCGGCCGAAAAAACCGTCCTTTGATCAAATTGAACTGCGCCGCTTTACCGGCCAGTCTGATTGAAAGCGAATTGTTTGGTCATGAAAAAGGAGCTTTCACCGGAGCAACCGCGCAGAAACAGGGACGCTTTGAACTGGCCGATGGCGGGACTATATTTCTGGACGAAATTGGGGAAATGCCTCTGGATTTGCAGCCAAAATTACTGCGTGTATTGCAGGAGGGTGAGTTTGAACGCGTCGGAAGCACCAAAACTTTAAAAGTAAATGTCCGGATCATTGCAGCGACCAACCGAGACCTGGAAAAAGAAATTGCTGAGCAGCGCTTTCGTGAAGATCTGTATTACCGCCTGAACGTGTTTCCCGTGTTCAGCATTCCGCTTCGTGAACGAAAACAAGACATACCATTGCTGATCAGACACTTTTGCCAGAAACTTGGCGCAGAGCAAGGTAAGGTCATTGACCAGATCCCCCAGAAAGTGATCGATACGCTGACGGCCTATCACTGGCCGGGCAATATCCGTGAGCTTGAAAATGTGGTGGAGCGCTCCATCATCATGTCACCCGGACGGTCGTTGGTGCTCGAAGACTGGTCTCCGCGAAAACCGGTTGCAACTGCAAAAGGAAATTTGATGACCATGGAAGAATGCGAGCGGGAGCATATTCTTTTGGTACTTGAAAAAACACATTGGAAAGTAAGCGGAAAAAACGGAGCGGCCGAAATTTTGGATATGATCCCTACCACTTTGGATTCCAGGATGCGAAAACTGGGCATTAAAAGACCGGATCAGTTTACGGTTTAAAAGAACTTTCACGAAATATCGAAAATGCAGGTGCGCCTAAAAGCCTTATCTAAATTACATAAACGATTGACTTACAGCACAAATATTGAATTAGCACGTTGGAACAATAATTGATGATCCTTTCAAAAAGGAAATCAATATGTGTACGGTAAGTTATCTTCCATTTCAAGACGGTTTTATCCTGACATCCAGCAGGGACGAGAAAATCACGCGTCCGCCAGCAAAACTGTCGGATCCGATCATATACCACGACCAGGAGGTGACATTCCCAAAAGATCCCCTCGGAAGGGGAAGCTGGATCGCCACTTCAAAAACGCGTACCGTATGCCTGCTCAACGGTGCATTTATTGCTCACGTGCCAAAGCCGCCTTACAAGCACAGCCGGGGATTGGTGGTTTTGCATGCATTTGAATTTTTCACAATCAATAGCTTTGCATCTGAATACGATTTCAAGGGCTTGGAGCCATTTACACTGCTACTGATCGAAACAGGGAAACTTTTTATCCTCCGCTGGACGGGCAGTAAGCTTTTTATAAAAGAAAAGGATGCGTCCCAGTCCTATATATGGTCATCGGCAACACTTTACACGCCCGAAATTGTAACACGGCGGGAATTATGGTTTTCAGGATGGCTCAATTCGGCCCCGGAACAATCGCTGGAAAGTATCCGCACCTTCCACAAAACTGCGGGTGACGGCGACCGGGAAAATGCCGTGTGCATGAGAAGGGCCAACCTGTATGCAACCGTCAGCCTTACCAGTATCGTCAGGTCTGGCGGAAAAATGGAAATGATTTATGAAGACTTGATTCACTGTGAGTTAACGGAGAAAAAATTATCAAACAACTATGTATCCAATTGATCAACTGGAACCAGTATCCAAAACCGGGGAAAATTCGGCCTCTAAAAGGAAGGAATTTACAAGTACAAAAAGTACGCTTTTAATCCGTTTAAAGAGCTGGGAATACTGGCCGTTTTCCGTCGTGTACGTTCCGGTTTTTATCTACTGGATCTGGCTTTCGATCAAGGCCAGATCGTTCTTTTTCTTTTCCGCATCCAATCCTTCCATTGAGTCTGGCGGGATGTTGGGTGAATCAAAAATTGACATTCTCAATCTGATCAGCGACGATTTTAAGCCTGTCACGCTATTTGTTAAATGCAGCACAGAAGAATCAGGCCTAGGGGACAAACTTCGCTTTGCAGGCTTAGACTTCCCGGTCATTGCCAAACCCAACGCGGGGGAGCGTGGCTGGGGTGTCGAGAAAATCGCAGATGTGGATGCATTGGAAAATTATCATAAAAAAAGCCCGGTCGATTATTTGATACAGGAATACATCAGCCATCCCCTCGAATTAGGCGTGTTTTACTACCGGATGCCGGATCAGCCGGGCGGGACAATATCTTCAATTGTGCAAAAAGAATTTCTGAGTGTGACAGGAAATGGTTACAACACCCTTGCAGAACTTATTTTGGCCAATGAACGGGCCGTTCTGCAATGGGATCTGCTGAAAGTGAAATATGAATCTTCGCTAACAAAAGTGTTGGAAGAAAATGAAAAGATGACGCTGGTTTCTATTGGAAATCATTGTCTGGGTACCAAATTCCTGAATGCCAATCACCTGATCAACGAGGAACTTACAGCCGTTTTTGACCGGATCAGCACCGGGATTCAAGGATTCTATTTTGGACGATACGACCTGCGGTGCAAAAATCTGGAAGATCTTTATCTGGGACAAAACATAAAAATCATGGAACTGAACGGCGCCGGGGCCGAGCCAGCGCACATTTACCAACCGGGTTTCTCCATATTGGAAGGCTGGAAAGTGCTGCTGCACCATTGGCAGGTATTGTACAAGATCAGCCGTTTCAACCACCGAAAAGGAGTTCCGTATATGTCTTTCAAAGAGGCAAGGATGATTTTAAAACGCATCAAAACAGACAGACAACCAAAGTAACCATGCCAACGCTGTATTTAAACTTTTTTATAGGATTGGTTGTGAGTTTTTTAGGTACACTTCCGTTGGGTGTGCTGAATATCACCATTATGGACGTTTCGCTAAAAAAAGGAATTCACGCGGCTTTTCGTTTTGCTCTCGCCTGTGCGCTGGTAGAATTTATTTACAGTTATATTTCGGTGCAATTAACTAAATCCATCATGGATTTCCCCGCTCTCAGAGCTGTAACAGAGGTCGTTGCGACCATCACATTACTTGGGATGGGCATCTATTACATACGTAAACGAAACGGTCTGTCAAGTAGCAAACAGAAACCGATTTCCTCATTTTACCTTGGAGCCCTGTTGAGTATCCTCAATCTCGTCGCATTTCCCTTCTGGATATTGTACACGACACTTTTACAGCGTAATGGATTGATAGGAATTGCGGAAAATGAACTGATCCTTCTATATGTATTTGGCATTTCTCTCGGCACCATTGCCGGGTTATTGCCATTCATTTACGGCAGCCGTTTTCTAACGAACTGGGTCACTTCCCACCAGCATCGTATGGATCGGATGATCGGATTTCTTTTTATTTTTCTTGCCGTGTTTCAGTTTGTTTCGCTTTGGAGGTGATTGAAGGGGTTTTTGGATGTAGTTTGAATTTTGTTGGGACCGTGAGAAATAGGATCTCTGTCACCTTACGGAGTCTTTATAATATAAAAACAGATGCCATCCCTACGCAGGCTGTAAGTCATTCTGATCCGGAAGTGGCCAGAATTGCTGCACTGTTTTACGTTCTACGGTGCGTTCAGCGTGCCACAGATCGTAATTACGTTGCACATTTAACCAAAATTCTGCACTAGTGCCAAAAGCTTCGGATAAACGCACGCACATTTCAGAACTAACGCCCTGATGCTCATTTAAAATGTTTGACAGGGTTTTACGGGTTACGCCTAAACCTTTCGCTATTTCTTCCTGTGAATAGTTATGTCCGGTTTCCTCTTTTAAACCTTCTATTGTTTCTTTGATAAGTGCCCCAGGATGGGCTGGTCTCATGCCTCTTTTCATTCCTTTTGTCTAATTAATGATAATCCAAATAATCAACATCGTATGCATCTCCATCTTCAAATCTGAAAATTATTCTCCAGTTTCCAGATACATTGACTGCATAAAATCCGTCGTATTTACCAGAAAGTGGATGCAGTCGCGATCCGGGTGTTCCGATATCATTCAATGAAGCGGCAAACTCTAATCGGGTTAAAACACTACGAATTCTGGCAATATGAGCTGCAGGTAATTTCCGGGGATCTTCATCCTCATAGAATAGCCGCAAGCCCTTATGCTGAAAACTTTTAATCATAACGCCAATGTAACATATAACGTTACATGTTACAAATATTTCACTATTTTTATCACTTGAACAGCCTAAATACAAGGAAGATAAGTACCTCCATGATAAATTTTTCTCGAATTCAGAAAAAAGAAATTAAGATTTGGAGCGATCCAGTTTGGTAGAAAGTAATCTCCGCAGGGATAATTGTTCTTGCGGGTCCGCTATTCCTTCAACAACATGTCTTGTTTCCTTTAAAAAATAAACGATAAACAATTTTAAATTTATACAGGCTCTAAATATCATTATATATTCACCGCCAACCATCCCCTTATCCGCCCCATATCAAATTCCCCTGCCCATTTACGCAACTGTTTCACAAAGGCAATTGACTCCGGATACCGAAGTTCTATCTGATCCAACGAATCCAGAATTCCCTGAATGTCCCCTTTCAATGCGTATTCCCGCAACATTTCCAACTCGGGAAGTGGTGGAAGTTCGTAGGTTGTTTCAGGAGATTTTTCCTCGGAATCCTTCAATTGAAACTGGTTTGCATAGGTCCATTCCAGGTCCAGCAACTTGCCGATGGAGCACAACAGGGCCGTTACGTTGATGGGTTTGGATACAAATTCATCAAAACCTTCATTCAGGCTTCGTTGTTGATTTTGTTCAAAAACATTGGCTGAGCAAGCAATCATCTTTGTGTTTGACAACGACTGGTTTTCCTTCATTCTGGCTACTGCTTCAAAACCATTCAGGTTCGGCATAACCAGGTCCATAATCACGAGGTCGGGAATGGCGGTCAATGCCAGTTCTACGGCTACTTTTCCGTCAGACGCTTCCAATACCAGAAAACCCAGTGACGTCAACAATTCATTCACAATCTGACGGTTTTCAGCATGATCATCCGCGACCAACACCGTCTTTTTTGTACCGGCATATCCCGTAATCCTTTGTTCCGACAAAGCAGTTGCCGACTCCGCATCAACTTGCCTAAGTAACAGTTCGAGGTTAAAAACACTCCCTTGTCCCACCTCACTTGTCACGCTCAGCGTTCCATGCATCAGCCCGACCAGATTATTCGCAATGGCCAGGCCAAGTCCGGTACCCTCAGAAAACAAACGACGGTCTTTTACCTGGTGAAAGGGCAGGAAAATCTCACTCAGAAATTCTTCCGAAATGCCTATACCGGTATCGGTTACCTCAAATTTAACTTTATATAACCCGGCCTGCATTACCTCGCAAGCAACCCGGAAAGTTACCGACCCCTTTTCAGTAAATTTAATGGCATTTCCGAGTAAGTTATTGAGCACCTGGACGATCCGCTTTTCATCACCCACTACAACCGCGGGTAAATTCTGATCGGCTACCATGCAAAAGGTAAGTCCTTTTTCTTCTGCCCGGGATTGAAAAAGGCTCGCTGTATCATCCAGCAGTCCATGAAGACTAAATGCTGCATTTTGGATTTCCAGTCGCTGTGCCTCAATTTTTGAAATATCCAGCACTTCATTAATCAGGTTCAATAAATGTTCACCACTTTTCCTGATGACGGCCAACCCTTTTTCCTGGCCAGTTGTCAATGTTGGCTCACGCTGAAGTACCTGTGCAAAACCTAAAATTCCATTCAGTGGTGTCCGTAATTCATGACTCATATTGGCCAGAAATTCACTTTTGGCATGGTTGGCTCGTTCGGCGGTTTCTTTGGCCAGCTGCAAACGGGCGGCCTGTTCCACAAGTTCTTCTTTTTGCATTACCACCTCGGCAGTACGGCTATCCACCAGATTTTCAAGCTTGTTTTTTTCATTTTTTAACCGTCGTGTATACAGCCAGATTACCAACCAGACAAGCAGGAACGCAATCAATGAATACAATAAATAGGCCCACCAGGTTCGATACCATGGGGCCTGGATGTCAAATGTAAAACTCGTTTCCTGGCTTAGCTCGCGGTAAGGATTCCGTGCCATGACATGAAAAACATAATGTCCCGCTGGTAAATTGGTATAATCTTTCCAGCTCTCTTTAGACCAGCGCGACCATTCCAGGTCGGTCGCCATGACGCCCTCTCCGATTAGCTTATAGCGAAACTCATTTCCAGTTTCTCCCACATAACTCGTAGCGGCAAAACGAAATGATATATCGCGAAAATTGTAAGCCAAAGGTGTTTTTAGTACGGATGTATGGTTAAGATTCTGGTCAGAGATATTGAGTAGTGAGTCATTTAACAGTAGCCTAACTTCCCGGATCAATACCGGATAAGAAGGGTGCATGGCCATCTGGATTCCGTCATACCGGTACAAACCTTCGTCATTCCCAACCCAGACAATTCCCGTTTTTTCGGGATAAATACTGTAACCTTTTCTTTGAATAGGCATCAGGCTCAGGCTGTCCCACTCCGTTTTTCCATCGGGCATCTGACGGAGTATCCCAAGCGGGTTTGCAAACCACCAGTTTCGGGCACTGTCCTCTACAAAATAAGGCGCACTGTTTGCAGAATCCCGCAACACACTTTTGAGGCCGGGTATTTCTACAAATTCACCCTTTTGCCGGTTGAATTCATAAAGATGGTTTTTCGATGTAAATCTGGGTGCTTTGGCCGTAGGGAACACATAGTTCCAGGAGTGGTCATGGAGCCCGGCTCCCAATTTTTTGTGTGTAAGATCCGGTTTGACACCGTCTTTTAAATCCAGTCTGTAAAAACCATTCTTGTTGGTTCCCACCCAAACCATACCTTCCGGATCCTCAGCCAGCGAACGGCAATCCGCATTCAATTCCCTGATCCGGCCAACAGAAACCCACAAATTCTTCTTCATCCGGTACAAAAACACACCATTCGAAAGCGCAGCAAAAAGCAGTTCCGGGTGCAATTTCGGTCGCAACAACGCATAAACCGACTCGCCGCCGGTTGGTAAAACCTGCACGATTTTATTTTTTTTAATCCTGAAAATACTTTCCGACGTACCGGCATACAGGTCTGTGCCGTCCGACAGCAAAGTCCTACATGCTGACCTGATGTCCGCCACGGGCTCAAAGCCCTTTTCTAGATTATTCCAGCCTAGCAGACCGATGCCTGTCCCGACATAAAGCCGGCCCTCATGGCGGGTGATACTCCACACAGTGGAATGGATATTCTGACTGGCACCAAACCGGCTTACGGGTAAATTGTAACCGATCTGGCAGATACCGCTGCCCGTCATCGCCCACAGAGAAAGCTGCTTATCCAGATACAAAGAGGCGATGCTGTTTTGGTTGAATCCGGTTCCCGCATCAAGTCGCATTTGTTCAGCGCCGTCGTCATTCAGAATGCGGATGCCACCCAGCTGACTTGAGATAAAAAACAGGTAAGATTTCGATTCTTTGTTATAAGAGCATATCGCCCAGGTAATTCCTGCACTTTTCAGCCAGTTGTCTGACGATGTTTTCAAAGGCT
The DNA here is from genome assembly GCF_056895235.1 of Dyadobacter sp. HNCC25DJ186. NCBI lineage: Bacteria > Pseudomonadati > Bacteroidota > Cytophagia > Cytophagales > Spirosomataceae > Dyadobacter > Dyadobacter sp. HNCC25DJ186. The sequence continues at coordinate 90,015 of NZ_JBXHAS010000013.1, read as the reverse complement.
GCATTTTCTTCGAAAGGCCGTATGGGGAAAAGACAAACAAACCATTTTTTTCCGTGACCGCTACGAGACGGTTTTCTGAAAATTCTAACAATGCCCTAAGATTTAAACCGACAAACTGACCGCCATTCGGTGCAGGTTTCAGCGTATTCCCTGCCAACTGCATGAGCTCGCCGGATGCCTGTTGCACATAAAGGGTATTCCGAATAAAATTCGCCGATAAAAAACGGTTAGTGGCTGTGTATATTTTCAGTTTTTTGCTACCCTGATAATGATATATCTTTTTTGTTGTGCAAAAATAAACACCCGTTGAATCACTGAAAACGTTATTTATTGGCAAAACATTTCGTTCCGGTACCGGTAACAAACTGCTCAGAGACACGTATTTAAGTTGTCCACCTGGCCGAGAAAGCAGATAACCGAAATCGGTTGCGGTTCCCAGATAAACGTGTCCATCCCGGCCAACTGCCAACGCTTTGACGGCGGTGCCAGGCACTTCAATCAGTTTCCAGCTGCTCCCGTCGAATTCCAGCACGCCACTTTGATTTCCTATGTAAAGAATACCGCGCTGATCCTGTTCAATGGCCCAGTTTTCAGGGTGCGCCTGGTACTGTTTTGGACTAAAATGCTGTATCAATGGCGTCCCCACACCCTGCGCCGAAACCGTCGACCAAAGGCCAGTTAACGAGAAAATACATACAAAAAAACATTTCAAAAATATTTTCATAAGCCCGCCTCGACGAATTAATTGCTGTAATGGTTATCTCCAATTTCTTCAATATCTGTTCCCGCCCGTTTCTTAAAATCAACCTTTTGCATTATTGCCTACAGAGACCGGCACAGGGGGTATTTTTCATTTAAAATAGTATACGGTGACCATAAAACGCAATGACTACTTTTTACGAAAAAGCAGGAAGGTTACGAAATATCGTGAATAAGGCACTTCGGCATAAATCCTGAAATTGATCAAATAGTGCGCTGTAAACGTATAACGGGCACATTTCACGCCTCCGGTCAGGATGGCACATCCTTTGAACAATGAGTATCAAAGAACGCCAGTCAAAAACCTACATCAAGCTATGAAATTACAAGATGTTTCCATAGAAATTTTAAGTCAGCTTATGAATATGACAAAACAATTTTCAAAGGAAGAATACAACAGATCCCTTGACCTGCTTTCGGCAAACTCGGTGGGGCGGCATTTACGTCATATTCTTGAATTCTATGATCTGGCAATTCGGGCAGGTATCACCGGGAGAATTAATTATGACGAACGAGAGCGCAACCTGGAACTTGAAAATGATCCCAGCCAGGCCATCTCCAAAATGAAGGAACTCATTGTACACATGCGTATGATGAAAGACGATATGGTACTGAAACTGGAAGCCTCTTACTCATCTGATGCCAGCAAGGATATCAGGATCACCACCACATTTTACAGAGAGCTCCTTTATAATGTGGAACATGCCGTGCACCACATGGCCATTATGGCGATTGCCGTGAAAATTGATTTCAGACATGTTTCCCTGCCCGGAAATTTTGGAATTGCCTACTCAACCGTGAAACACAAACAAACGGCCTGAGTTGAATCGCTGCCAAATCCGATAAAACCAACCTGAACGATGATCAAATACTTGTTATTTACCGCCTGTATTTTTGCTCCAAACCTGCTGCAAGCCCAGACCTGGCATGTTCAGTCTGCTGATATTTCCTTTCTGGCAAGCATGTTTGGGGCAGATGTGAAGGGTACTTTTAAAGGATTCAAGGGGACTGTGATTTTCGATCCGCTTCATCCCGAAACCGCAACAATCGCCGGAAGCGTAGATACTGCCACGATTTTTACAGATAACAATATGAGAGACAGGCATTTGAAAGAGAAAGACCAGTTTTTCGAAATTGCCAAATTTCCGAAGATTAGCATGAAATCAACAAAAGTTGAAAGGACAACTTCCGGTTACGTGGGCACCTTCGATCTGACGCTCAAAACAGTCACCAGGAGTATAAAAATACCATTTACTTTTCTTAAAACGGGCGCCAATGCCAACATGAAAGGGACAGCTGAAATTAACCGGAAAGACTGGAAGTTTGGCGGTAACACACTTGGCATGTCAGAAAAAGTGAAGCTGAATTTTGACCTGCATTTATCACCTTCATTATCCGAAAAATAGACAAACACGATGAAAAAGTCAATAACTGTTCTTCTCCTGATCATGATCTCAGTATCCGTAATTTACGCCCAGGATGTTGCTAAAAAACAGGGTAATATCTCCAAGTCGGGCCTGGCCCTCGATGGTTATGATCCGGTGGCCTATTTTATCGCGGGCAAGGCCGTTGAGGGGAATAAATCATTCTCGGCTTCGGACGGAGGCATAACCTATTATTTTTCATCGGCCAAAAACCGGGATCTGTTCAAAGCGGATCCTGCAAAATACAAACCCCAATATGGCGGATGGTGCGCGTATGCCATGGGTGCAAGCGGCGAAAAAGTTGAGGTTGACCCTGAAACATTTAAAATACTAAACGGTAAACTCTACCTTTTTTACAACAAATATTTCAACAATACACTGAAAACCTGGAACAAAGATGAGTCCAGTTTAAAACGCAAGGCAGATGCCAACTGGACTAAAATAACCCAATAAACCTTTTTACTTTTCTTTCAATTCATGATCATGAAAAAAATCGTTTTTGTTTCTCTTATCCTAATGTTCAGTCTCACAGCTGCATTTGCGCAAAAATCAGAAATCTTTGAAAAAGACGGTACGGCCATCAGGGGATATGATGTCGTTGCGTTCCATACGGATGCCAGAGCGACAAAAGGCAGCGAAAAATTTATTTACCACTGGAAAGACACGAACTGGCTTTTTGCTAACCAGGAAAATTTGGATATGTTCAAAAAGGAGCCTGAAAAATATGCGCCCCAATACGGCGGTTACTGCGCGTATGGCACAGCAGACGGCCACAAAGCACCGACTGAAACCGACACCTGGACCGTAAAAGACAAGAAGCTTTATTTCAATTACAACAAAAAAGTACAGCAAATCTGGAATAAAGATCAGGTTGGATACATTGAAAAAGCGGATAAAAACTGGGTAGAAATTAAGGACAAACCTTGAAAACAGTTAGCAGTCAGCTTCTGGCTGTTGGCTTTCAGAAATCACGTGTAAATGGTTCGGATCATCATCTTCAATCTCAAAAAACCTACCTTATGTTGAATCAACCCAAGAAATTCCTGTTCTGGGTACTGCGTATAGTTCCGGCAGTTATCTTGCTTCAAACGTTGTTTTTCAAGTTTACAGCAGCAGAAGAATCCGTTTACATTTTCTCAAAACTGGGGATGGAGCCCTGGGGACGAATCGGCTCGGGAATTGCTGAGCTGGTAGCCGCGATCCTGATACTTATTCCTTTTACAACTGGAATTGGCGCAATTATTGCGCTGGGCGTGATTTCAGGCGCGCTGATCTCCCATCTTACGATTCTTGGTATTGAGGTGCAAGGTGATCACGGCCAGCTTTTCATCTATGCCCTGATCGTTTTTGTATGCTGCATTTTGCTCCTGGTTTTTGAAAAGAACCGACTGCTATTCTTTCTCAAAAAATTGACCGGCAAAGAGTTTAAAAGCTAATTCAGTAACATAGAAGCACTTTAAGGTTTACTTTCCATTAACCTGAAACTTATGAAAACAAAAATAATTGTCCTACTCTGCATTCTGGCCAATGCTGGCACCGCACAGGCGCAGCAAATAGAAAATCCTAAAATAAACCAGTTTATCGACCTGGCTGGAACTATTGGAAAATCACAGGGAACGGGCGCGTTCTCTTACGTTTACAACTGGCGTATCGGAAAGAAACGAAAAATTGAAGCAGGTCTTGGCGCAAGGCTTACCAGTGCAACAGGTTCAAAATTGATTTACACCACAGCAGGGCCGGCAAGTCTGACACGTTCCTTCACCACACCATTTCTGATTTTTTTTGCAGGACAAAAAACCGAAAACTGGGACACACTTACCGTCCAGCGTCCATTCGTGAATGCACTGAATGTCACCATCAACCTGGGTTATAACTTCAATTCCAAAATAAGCGCTGGATTCAATATTGACCTGATCGGGGCATCCTTTGGAAGGAGATCTTCTTCGGTTTTTCAAAGCAATTGCAAAACCAGTACCGACCCGGATTCGAAACCTACTGCATTTAACCTGCTCCTCACGGGCGATCACGACAAAGGTTCGCTTAATTCGGAGTTTTTTCTGAAATATAAAATAAACCAGAAATGGGGCATTCGGGCGATTTACCAATTTCTGTTTACTGAATACACAGCCGGAACAGTCGAGCAAATCGCACCTGACGGATCAGAAATAGACCGGTTCAGAAACAAGGCAAATAATTTTGGCCTCGGTGTTTCCTATCAATTTTAATCACATCATTTAAACCAATCATCATGAAAAATCTAACATGCATCTTGTTCATTACGCTACTTATCGTTGGCTGCAAAAGAGAAGAAAATACGCCTGTTGAACCTCTGATGGAGCGTGTCGACAGCCTGGCGGTAGTGAATGTGAAAGGGAAATTTATGGGTATAGGCGGAGAAACGGTGTCCGGTTCGGCCAAAATCATTACAAATGACGGAAAGCACAGTCTCGTTCTTGACGATTTTAAAACCAACAATGGTCCGGACCTGCATGTTTATTTGTCGAAGGAAGCTACACCAAAAGATTTCATTGATCTTGGATTGCTGAAATCAGTGAGCGGTACACAGGTGTATCCGATAACCGGAATGCCCGATTTTACAAAATACAAATATGCCCTGATACACTGTCAGCAGTACAATCACCTGTTTGGGTCGGCACTTTTGGGGGAATGAAAATATATGTCAGATCAGGAAAACTTAGTTATCTGCAAAATTGTCTTTGCACTGATTTAATTCAGTATTGCAGTTTCCCAACTATTCACGTCCTTGTTTTCCAGGTGCATTTATTTTGAATCAATTATACTCCATTGCTTCTGTAACCCAGAATTAATTTGCTATTTAGAGAAATTTAAAAAATTAATTTTTCTAAATACAGATAACATGTCAACGGCTGACAGCTGGTTTTAAGAACGCCTAATGGAAGAATTTATAACATTTATCAAAACCATTATCTGGATAGACGATCTGGACCTTCAACTTGTACTTTCAAGGTGTTCGGAAAAGCACGTTTCCAAAGGCAAAGTTATTTTGAGGAAAGGGCAAATTGCAAACCAGTACTTTTTTATTGTTTCTGGTGGCGTTCGTTTTTTTTATTACCTGAATGACCAGGAAAATACAACCTGGGTTACGTTTAAAAATGAATTCTTCACAGAAATTTCAAGTTTGAATCCACAAAAACCTACCCGCTTCAATATTGAAGCCATAGAAGATACCAAACTGATTGTGATCGAAAAAAAAGATATGGATTTTTTGTACGGACACGTGGCCGTTTGGGAGGAATTTGGAAGAAAAATCTGGGAGGCGATGTCGGTAAGAATGATAGACCAGATTCTGAATTTCCAAACCTTATCGGCCGAGGAGCGATATCTTGAATTTATGAATAACCCTGAATTTCTGCAAAAAGTACCTATAAAACAACTGGCCGCGGTACTTGGCATCACCCCGAATGCATTAAGCAGGATCAGAAAAAACATCCGTTAGTTTTCGTAATCTACCACTTGGTAGTTTCCCCGAGCCACCAGGCATCTACCTTTGAGTCTCAAAAAACAAAACGATGACTCAGACGACAAACACATCATCAAATGATCAGAATCCATATTCTGACGATGAATTAATCAAAAATTTCCCGGGTTTCACCAACCACTATGCCACTGTAAACGGGGTGAAGCTGCATTACGTCGAGGGCGGTAGCGGAGCTCCGCTGATTTGCCTGCCCGGCTGGCCTCAGACCTGGTATTCCTACCTTCCGGTTGCCACACAACTTGCCAAATCATATCGGATAATTATTGTCGATATCAGAGGTATGGGCAGTTCGGAAAAACCGGCGACGGGTTATGATAAAAAGACAATGGCAACCGATATTCTCGAATTGGTTCAGCAACTGGGACTGGAAAAAGTGAACATCATGGGCCATGACATTGGTGGTATGGTCGCCATGAGTTTCGCATTCAATTATCCGGAATCCACTGAAAAACTGATTGTGCTGGACGGCTCGCATCCGAGTGAAGGTATGATGCAAATGCCGTTGATTCCGGCAATGGGCACTTTTGGCAATAAAATGGACGCCAATATGCCCTACGCCTGGTGGATGGGATTTAATCAGGTGAAAGAATTACCGGAAAAGATATTAGAAGGTCGGTTTCAATATCTTCTGGACTGGCTATTTGCATACGTTATGATTGATGATAACAAGATGAGCGCATTTGAAAGAGCAATCTACGCTGCCGCCTACAATGATACCGACAGCATTCGCGCCGCAAATGCCTGGTATCAATCTTTTACCCAGGATATCGAGGATTCAAAAAACTATCGGCCACTTACAATGCCTGTTCTCGCGATCGGTAGTTATGTCAGTTACAGTTATATGAAAATGGGATTGCCCTATGTTGCAAAAGATGTGATCGTAACCGGGATTTTAGACAGCGGACATTATCTGTTTGAAGAAAAACCTGAACCGGTTACCGAAGCAATTTTAAACTTTCTCGCATCCTGAAATTTAATATTTTATAAAAGTACAGAAATGAAAAAAGCAATTTTAGTAGCCGGCGCGACTGGTAATTTAGGAAACCGAATCTGTCGGGAATTGATCAAAAGAGATGCCGCCGTCAGTGCCATCGTCCGGACTTCCACCGATCCGGAAAAAATAGACAGTCTCACGAAAATGGGCGTCAGTGTAATCGAATCTGATCTAAACAGCATTGACGACATTGCAAAGGCCTGTGCAGGTGTACATTGCGTAGTTTCCGCTCTGGCCGGACTTGGTGATGTAATCGTGGATTTACAAAAACGAATCCTGGATGGTGCTTTGCAGGCAATCGTGCCAAGATTTATTCCCTCCGATTTTTGCACAGACTATAATGATCTGGTTCCAGGCGAAAACAGGAATTTTGATTTGAGAAGGCAATTTAAGGACTATCTGGACAGCACTGCTATCAAAGCATCTTCGGTTTTCAACGGAGCGTTTGCCGATATATTAAAATACAATACGCCTGTTTTGAATTTAAAAGACAAGAGCATTGGTTACTGGGGAGAAAAAGCAGACTGGAAACTGGATTTCACCACCATGGATGATACCGCAGGTTTTACCGCAGAAGTGGCTTTGGACGAAAGCGCACCCCGGGATCTGCAGATTGCAAGTTTCCAGGTCAGTCCAAACAGTTTATTGGCTGATGTGAAAGAAGCTACCGGCCAGGAGTTCAGGATCCGGCAGCTCTCCAGCCTCGAAGAATTTGCAGGATTTATCAAAAAGCAAAGAGCCGATAATCCCGCCGGTGAAAACGAACTTTATGCAAAATGGCAGCAAGCACAATACATGTATTCCATGATGACAACCCATCACAAACAACTAAGTAATGAACGTTATGTAAACCTAAACTGGACAAGTAGTTTAGAGTATATTAAGTCTTTTGTAATATAAAACGGCTGGGATAACATGTAAATTGGCGGGCGATTCCAAATAGGATTTGCCTGATTATACAATTTTTAAAGTGCTATTCGTGATTGAAGGTAATTCTTAAAAAGGATTACCTTTTTTATTTCGCACTACCGGCTCTACTAATATATCTATACATAATTTGTGTAAAAAATCTTTCGAACCAGGAAAACTCAGGAGATTCCGTTCAGGCCATATTACCTTGAAAAGATCGGCGTTTTACTGGCTTGATTTTTGGTAAAGAATAGAAGGAAAGTATCTTTCAATGTAGCTTTGGAGGTTCTATACCGTATTTTGTTTACAATGTTTACACGTCCTTTTATTATATATTTTTAAAAGAAAGATGATCAAGAAAGAAATTTTAAGTGCTCAGGATACAGGTCTGGGTAAACAAGCCCAAACGGACGACGCTTATTTCAGATCCATCATAGAAAATAACTCTTTTTATATCATAAAAACAGATCTGGACGGCAACTACACGTACTTAAATCCATTCTTTTGCAAAATGTTAAACGTGAAATCCGAAGAATGGCTCGGGAAAAATTCACTGACGCTTGTTATGCAACAGGATCATGACATTTGTATGGAAACGGTGCAATTATGTTTTGAAGACCCCGATACGCCACGTTGGGTAATGCTTAGAAAACCAATCCCCAATGGGGTACTCTTTACGCAGTGGGAGTTTAAGATTTTGAAGGACGACCATGGAAATCCGTTTGAATTCCTCTGTATAGGCCATGACATTACGCCCTTAATTCTTAAACAGGAAGAGTTACGCAGCCTGGTAGATATTGCCGCTGAACAGAACAAACGTTTATTAAATTTTACATACATTACATCTCATAATATTCGCTCTCATGTAGCCAACATTCAGGGGATTTTAAACATTAGCGATGAGCTTGGAGATTATCAATCGGCGTTGGATTTAATTCAGGAAAGCACCACCAGCCTGAACGACACGTTGAATAACTTGAACGAGATTATCTCGATTCAGGCACATACCACCCTGCCAATGATCGAAGTGAATGTTTTTGAGGAGATCGACAGGGTGATACAAAGTATACAGGTAATAATTAGCAATGCAGATGTCAGGGTGGAATACATATTTGAGGGAACCCAGGTTTTAAATACTAACCCTGCATATTTTGAAAGTATTATTCTAAATCTTCTTACAAATGCTGTAAAATACAGATCACCTGAAAGAGCTTTGAGAATCGTCGTAAGTTTTTATGAGCATGAGCATTACAAAATCCTGACTTTTCAGGATAATGGATTGGGTATTGATATAGAAAAATATAAAGATCAGCTCTTCGGCATGTACAAGACTTTCCATAAAAATAATGATTCACGGGGACTTGGCTTATACATTACAAAAACACAAATTGAGGCAATGCACGGTAAAATCGAAGTAGAAAGCAGCGTCAACGAGGGCACTACCTTTAAGATTTATTTCAACCAGAAATTCACGTAGGATTACAAAAAGGATCACTTCACTATTTCATACCCCCCTCTTCTATGATGTCAGAAACCACAGTTTGTTTATACCAGCGATTCATCATCGTGGATGACGATCGAATCAACAATATTGTGTCAAAATTTGTTGTTACCAAGTACGCAAAAGACGCCGATTTACATATTTATACCGATCCGGAAATTGCACTTCGGTTTATTCAGGAAATAAACAGCAATTCCCTGGACCAATTAAAGACGTTGGTTTTTTTAGACATTAATATGCCCCGGATGAATGGATGGGAGTTTTTAGAAGCACTTATTCAGACTAATTTATCTAATCACGATCAGTTTACTTTTTTTATAACATCGTCTTCTATCGATCCGTCTGATATAAAAAGAGCTCAGGATCACGCACTCGTGAGTGGTTTTTTCTCAAAACCCCTGACATTGGATCATCTTAACAAAATCTGAAAGCAGGTATTAAATTGATGTTTCGATGGCACCTCATCCCACTTAAAAGCTTACTTCTTCAGGCAGATTTACATCTAAAACATTGTAAGCTTCGAATAACCCTATATTGCAAATAAAGGCCAGACACAAAAACCAGGCTTAATTTATACATAAAAACAAAAAAGAGGATTGAATGATAATCCCCTCCTTTGTTTTATATAATAACTTAACTCGCTCGTTTTCGCTTCAGAAAAAATTATTTTTTTTCTTTACCCTCATTGGTACGCGTTATCGAATAAATATCAGTTCTTCTGTCTTTTAAATTTCTTACACTCCCAAATTGATTTAATTCCCTCAACATATCAATATCTACGTCGGCGATTAAGATCATCTCCGTATTTGGAGTTGCTTCGGCTTTAATTCCGTTAGTAGGAAATGAAAAATCACAAGGAGTGAAAACCATGGATTGTGCATACTGAATATCCATGTTGTGGACTTTCGGCAAGTTGCCTACACTTCCGGCGATAGCAACATAACATTCATTTTCAATGGCTCGGGCCTGCGCACAGTTTCTTACCCTGGAATAACCATTTTGGGTGTCCGTCAGAAAAGGCACGAATAAAATATTCATTCCCTCATCGGCCAGGATCCGGCTCAATTCCGGAAACTCAACGTCATAACAGATTAGGATACCGATCTTTCCGCAATCAGTATTAAAAGTTTTCAAGGCACTGCCTCCTTGCATACCCCACACTTTTGCCTCATCCGGCGTTACGTGCAACTTTTCGAATCGTTCGATTCCTCCATCCCTCTTGCATAAATAACCTACATTATAAAGACTGTTATCGACCACCTCAGGCATACTCCCGGTAATGATATTTATATTGTAGGAAATGGCAAGCTCAGAAAATCGCGCGACAATTCTCTCGGTATATTCGGCTAACTTCCTGATCGCATCTGCTTCTGCAAGGTGGTTATAATCCGACATTAACGGCGCATTGAAAAACTCTGGAAACAGGGCAAAGTCACATCTGTAACCCGATACTGCATCCACGAAATATTCAACCTGCTGCATCAGTTCATCAAAGTCATTATACAACCTCATTTGCCATTGTACCAACCCCAGCCGGATAATGGACTTGGTGAAAGCGGCCTGATCTGAGCTTTTTTCGTAGTAAACATTATCCCATTCCAGCAATACTGCATATTCATTTGAATCTTTGTCGCCTTCGAGATACCCTTGTAATATTCTGGCGGGGTGAAAGTCGTTAGACAACTGAAAATTCAAGACAGGATCGTGTATATCCTTATTACGTACTTTTTCGATGTACTCTTTGGGAGAAATCGTATCGGAATACTGATGGTAATTGGGGATTCGGCCACCAAATATAATTCCCTTAAGATTTAATTTCTCACAAAGCTCTTTTCTGTAATCATACAAGCGCCTCCCCAGTCTGAGCCCGCGGAACTTAGGCCGTATGAAAACATCAATCCCGTACAATACATCTCCTTTCTTCGTATGGGTGTTGAAACTATAATTTCCGGTTATTTGGCGGTAAGTATGTTTTGTATCAACTTTCTCGTAATCAACGATAATGGATAAGGCGCATCCTGCCAGTTCATTATCTACCCTGATACCCACCTGCCCTTCATGAAAAATGGTCGTCAGTGTTCTGATGTGATGTTCCTTCCAATAGGCATCCGGCATACTGGAATAGGTCTCAATCATCATTTCCTTAATCTCCTCGTAATCTTCCGGTTTGAGAAAAACCAGCTCAATATTCTCAATTGACTTTGCGTCTTTGTTTGTTTCCATATCTTTTCACTCCGATTTATCTGCCAATGCAGGGTAAATCCGGAGATTGTTTTGCTGTTGCAGCGGTTAATTTAAACTGATTATTCTGTTGATTACCTTTCAACGCAAATTGTCATTGCGATCGTTTTTGGGGGTCTTTCAAAACCCCGGATTCGGTTAAAATTGCGAATAATAAAGAGAAGTAACAAAGAAACAACAGTTAAGTTTTCTTGTTAAATTGGTAACGCCAGGTTGTAAAACTGTTAAAGGCAACCTTTTGGTAAAGCGGATTTTATTTTTTCCCAAGGCTTAGGTACAAGCGTTTAATGTATACGTTTCAGCATAAAAACAGATGAAGTATTGACGTATTTAGCCTTTGAACGTTTCCTTCTAAAAAGGGATAGATATAAGAATTACTGGTCTTTGATGGTATCCTTCCATCAAAGACCAGACTAAGGAGCCGACAATCATGGCCTACTTGGCAAGTTGGAGATCTGCTATACTTTTTATCCGGTTACGTTCCAGAAAAGCATCAATCGTTTCAAAATGTTCGATGACCCGTTTGTCTTTGAACTCAAATACCTTCTGGGACAGCCCTTGTAAAAAATCACGATCGTGAGAAACCAGCACCAGCGTACCATCAAAGTTTCTAAGTGCTTCTTTCAAAACATCTTTGGATTTTAAATCCAGGTGATTGGTAGGTTCATCCAGAATCAACAGGTTTACAGGTTCCAGGAGCAACTTCACCATGGCAAGCCGCGTTTTTTCTCCACCGGATAAAACACTCACTTTTTTGTCGATATCTTCTCCCTGAAACATAAAGGCGCCCAGAATATTTTTAATCTGGGTTCTTACATCTCCTTCTGCGACCTCGTCCACCGTCTGAAAAATAGTCAGATTGGGATCTAACAAGGATGCTTGGTTTTGCGCAAAATACCCAACCTTGGTATTATGTCCAAGCTGGCAGGTTCCGTCCACATCGATCTGACCCATGATCGCCTTGATCATCGTTGATTTCCCTTCCCCATTCCGGCCCACAAAAGATACCTTTTCCCCTCTTGAAATAGTCATGCTTGCATTTTTAAACACAACCTGATCTCCATAGGATTTTGAAACATCTTTCACGGTAACCGGATAGTCGCCCGACCGTGGCGAGGGTGGAAAACGAAGTTTCAGGGAAGAATTATCAATTTCATCAATTTCGATAATTTCCAGTTTCTCCAACATACGCTCGCGGGAGGAAACCTGATTGGTTTTAGAATAGGTACCGCGAAAGCGTTCAATGAATTGCATATTGTCAGCAATCATTTTCTGCTGCTCCTGATACGCCTTCACCTGATGTGCCCTGCGTTCCTCACGCAATACCAGATAATGGGAATAGTTGGCTTTATAGTCAAAAATTCGCCCCATGGTTACTTCAACCGTACGATTCGTAATGTTGTCAATGAACGCACGGTCGTGGGAAATAACCATTACGGCATTGGCCTTATTCACCAGAAAGTCTTCCAGCCACATGACCGATTCAATATCAATATGGTTGGTAGGCTCATCCAACAAAATAAGGTCCGGCTTTTGCAATAATATTTTGGCCAGCTCAATCCGCATACGCCATCCGCCACTGAATTCCTTTGTTTGTCTATGAAAATCTTCCGGCCTGAATCCTAATCCTTTCAAGGCTTTCTCAACTTCCGCGTCGTAATTAACTTCCTCCAGCTGGTAATATTTTTCACCTATCTCAGTAACCTGCTCGATGATGGACATGTATTCATCACTGTCATAATCGGTGCGGGTTTCGAGCGCGTGATTCAGTTTTTCCATTTCTGCACGCATTTCAAAAACCTGCTTAAATGCCTTGGCAGCTTCTTCGAAAACGGTGCAGTTATCTTCGGTCAGTAAATGTTGCGGCAAATAAGCGATCACGGCATCCTTAGGTGCACGTACATGACCGCGATTGGCTTTTTGTTCACCAGCAATAATTTTCATCATGGTGGATTTCCCCGCTCCATTTTTACCCATCAGGGCAATTTTATCAGTAGGGTTAATTACGAAGGAAACTTCGCTAAAAAGGACTGAACCGCTAAATTCAACGGCCAAATTTTCAATTGTAATCATCTTCTCATTTTTTGGAGCCGCAAAGCTACGATTATCGTTTTGAAAGAAACGAAAAAAGTAAATTTTTGACGCTTGTCTTTATTCGCTTGATGATTTTTTGGTGATGGACGGTAATAATCTAAACGATTGTAATCCCAGAACTTATTCGCCACGTAAGCTCTTAACAGGATTTTTCAATGCTGCTCTGACACTTTGGAAACTTACGGTAACCAGGGCAATCCCGATTGCGAGCCCACCGGCTACCACAAATGTCCACCATGCGATCTCAGTTTTATAGGCGAAGTCCTGTAACCACCACTTCATAGCGGAAAAGGCAAGAGGGGAAGCCAGTAAAATAGCCAGACCCACTGGCTTAAGAAAATCCCTGGATAACAACATGACAACACTGCCAGCGTTGGCTCCCAGCACTTTTCGAATACCGATTTCCTTTGTGCGATTTTTAGCTGTAAACATAGCCAGACCCAGAAGACCTAAACAGGCAATACAAATCGCTACAATTGAGAACCAACTGAACAAAATGGCTACACGTCTATCGGATTCGTATTGTTTTTGAAAATGATCGTCTAAGAAAAAAAACTCAAACGCATTGCCAGGAAATGCTTCCTGATAGGTTTTTTGCAGCATACTTATTGATTGCCTCATGTTATTGCTCCGAAGTGCAATAGTCAGAAAGCTACTATTCCAGGGAATGTGCTGAAAAACAATAGGACGATTGGCCGTTTTCAGCGATTGCTGATGGAAGTCATTGACGACACCGATAATCCTTTTGGGTTGTACATTGCCGATTTCCTGATTAAGAGCCTGTTCGGGGATCGTGAAGCCAAAAGCTTTTAATGCACTTACATTGATGATAACCGACTCATTGTCAAGTATTAATTCTTTATTGAAGTTTCGCCCCGCCAGCAAGTTGATTTTGTAGGTTGGAATAAAATCTTCGTCGACAGCCAACATACTGCACAGTTGATAATCGGCGGTGGCATCATGGAACCGTTGCCATTCGTCCTTCCAGAAAATTTCCTGACCCGGAACTTCGGAGGAAGCAGTCACATGTTGGACACTTGTATGTGCAAACATCCGATCCTTGAAAAAGCGAATGTCATTCGTAAAGCTATCTGTTCGTAACACTTTTGGAGCTTTTACTATGAGCTTCTGGTTAATGTTCATTCCTAAATCCTGCTTCTGCATGAAATTAAGCTGCTGATTAATGACCAGCGTGGCGATGATCAGGAAAATCGAAACGGTAAACTGAAATACCACCAAGGCCTTACGGAACGAGTCGCCACCTGCTTGTTTCGGCAAATACCCTTTTAAAATGGAAATTGGTTTGAATGAGGAAAGGATAAAAGCAGGATATAATCCTGAAAGAAAGAATCCCAGACAAACTACCGCTAAGGATACGATCCAAAATAAGGGCTCCTGACGCATGGAAAAGCCACTATTAGGCTGAATCCAGTCACTAAAAATGATCTGCGCCAGTAAAAAAAGACCAACTCCAATTAGCATGGATAACAGATTTATACCCAGGGATTCAACAAAAAACAGTTGAATTAATTGTCTCTTTTCAGAACCCAATGCCTTGCGGATTCCTACCTCCTTTGCGCGTTCAATCCCTCTCGCCGTGGATAGGTTGATATAATTAAGCCAGCCGATAGCTAGAATCAGGATAGCGACAAAAATGAGTACATAAACGATAACAATTTTGCCATTTGCTTCGACTTCCGAAGCCGTTTGGGAATAGAGGTGAATTGTAGCAACGGGTTGTAAAACAAACGTTTGCCTGATCCTATATTTCCTCAGTTGTTTACCAATATGCTTTTCGATTATACCAGACAACCGGCCCTCCAATGCAATAGGTGAGGTGCCTGGTCTTAGGAGCAGATATGTATAAAAATTTGTCCAATACCACCCCCCATTGGCAAACTGCTGGTTTTTGAGCAGATTTTGGATGGAAAAAACAAAATCGAAATGGATATGACTGTTTGCCGGAATATCCGCGAACACGCCTTCCACTACATAGTCACCTCCCTGCCAATCCGAGTTCAAATGAAGCGCTTTTCCAATCGGATTTTCCTGACCAAAATATTTGTGCGCCATCGTTTCTGAAATCACAACCGACTCAGGCCGGCGCAACACAAGATTGGCATCACCTTTTAGCAGCGGGAATGAAAATACGCTGAATAAAGAAGAGTCAGCATAAAATGCTTTTTTCTCGTGATGGCTGACCAGTTCACCCGTTGCTTTCCGGTAACTGATCATACCATCAGCCCGGTGCAAACGAACAAAATTTTCTACTTCCGGAAAAGCTTCTTTAATGGCGGGCGCTTCGGCATGGTAGCTGATTACACTGCTATTCGTCAGAATGTCCTGTTTATAATCATCAAGCCGGATACGATAGATATTATCAGCATTGGTATGAAAGTCATCATAACTAAACTCAGAAAACACATACTGAGCAATAAGCAGGAAAGCTGCCGTACTAGAAGCCAATCCAAAAATCATGATAAACGAAATCGCCTTATATTTTAGCAGATTACGCCAGGCAACTGCGATGTAATTTCGTATCATAGCCAAAATGAATAATGTTAAGATGATGAGTTTGAGACATATCATCAGTAATGCCGGCTAATTTATAACTTATTTTTTAGTTATAAAACGAAAAAATAAGTTATAAGTTCAGTATTCCTTTTGAACTGAACTTAACACGATATTATTTTGGCCTCTTTTATTAATTCGCCTGACACTTGAAGACTTTCAGAAACTGATTTACCTACCGTTGTAATGCAATTACGGGTATCCCTGGCTAACCAAAGATACCCGCAAATAACTTAATAGAAAACTTTAATCTTACGGTTTTTGCACCTTTTTATTCTTTCGCAGCTGCTCATCATCTTCCATCCGTCGTTTCTGCATGGTTTCTGTTCGGTCCATTTCTTCTGATTCTGAAAATGCTTTCCAGTCGAACTTTTCATCAAACGGATCAAGGGCTTTTTGCGGATCAAATAAACGTGGATCGATTGGCACCGCATTGTAAGGAGTAAAATCAGGCTTGTCAGTAAACAGATCATTCATATCTGTTGCTGTTGCATCATATTGGTTCAGATATGGAATGCCCAGGATATGCCAGAAAGTTTTGAAAATACTACCGAAGCTGTAATGCTGCTTTCCAACATAATTACGCTTGATATAAGGTGACATAGTCATCAAAATACTTCTGTGTGCATCCACATGGTCAACACCTCCCTGCGGATCATCCTCAGTTACGACAATCAGCATATTTTTCCAGTAAAGGGTATGCGACAAAAATTCAATCGTGCGACCAAGAGCCAGGTCGTTATCGGCCATATAACTTTCACGGAAGGGAAATCCTGCATCTGCCCGTTCGTTTGTTCCATGATCATTCGGCAGCATCAATGTCAGCATGGAAGGAAGCGTTTTGCCGTCACCAGTCCATTTCTCATTGAATTCCTTCATAAAAACATCAGCCCGGAACTGGTCGGGAATCGCCATGTTATAGGTTGGAAACAGCTTTGACGATTTGTCATAAAGCGGCTCGGGCAGCGGGTAGTTGACCGTGTACAGTTCGCCAATGTGTTTCATGGTGCTGTCCGAATAATTAGCGGCCATTTCAACCCCAAATCCAAAATTGAAAAAATCCTTTTTATTGCGTTGCAAATGGTCCCATAGCGATCCGGCTTCGTTATAATCCTCCGGATAGATACTTCCGGCTGAGCCGTAAAAGGACAGATTACCCGGAGCCGACGAAGTGTCCACCATATTTCGGCCTCCACCATACGCAGCCGCAGTTCCGGTTTCAACCCATTCGTTCGGATAGGTATTAACCAGCCATCGGTGCCCGTCAGCAGATACATCTGAATCACAGTAGTAGTTATCAGAAATTGCAAATTGTTTGGCCAAAGCCAAATGGTTCGGCATCACATCGACAGCTTTTAATGCCAACGTCTTATTTCTGTTTTCAAAATTTCGTTTTAAGCCAAATCTGGCGATGGTCGAATCACCGTTCGCGGAAGTAAGCTGCCCGAAAACTTCATCATACGTCCTGTTCTCTTTTGAAATAAAAACGATGTGTTTAATGGGTGTTTCGGATGCACCAGGATATACCGGAACAGGATTTTGAGCGTTTGGCGAGACCTGTGTAAAAATGAAATTGTTGTCAAGCACCTTTCTTGTCAGGCCAGCCAGCTCCTTATCATCCGGAATATCGATCACAGAAACAGTGCCTTTCATCAGGCTGCCAATATAACTACCTGTACTTCCCAGCTTGTAATCCTTACCGCCGTTTGGGCCGCTGCCCATTCCTTTTGCATTGGTCACAATCAGTTGTTTGCCATTTGGGCTTACTTTCAATTTGCTCGGAAACCAGCCTGTCGGGATATGCCCGATTACTTTCATCGTTGAAATATCAACAACCGCGACGGCGTTAATTCCCGCTTCGGCCACAAATAGTCTTTTCTGGTCCGGCGAAACGGCGACACCAAATGGAATAAGCCCGCGAAGCGAGCCAAGCCGCGGTTCGGGATTGAGATGCAAGGTATTCACGACAGTATCTTTTGCAATATCAATTACCGATACACAGTCATTATTCCCGTTACTAACAAACACAAACTGATCCGTTGCGACAAGAGAATTAGGGCTGCTACCGCCCACGGCCGGAAAATCTTCCACCATCTGACCGACCAGGATCCCGGTTTTTATCTTGGCTTTTACCACAGGTTGGCATTCGTCAGATCGTAGCTCCATACAGAAAATGCTTCCAGCGCATTCGGGTCACCCAGCGCAGGAACACCTTTTTCGGGGATACCCTCCTTCATTTCTTTGGAACCATATTTGGTCGATGGCCATTTATGAGCCGTTTCTTTCAGATTGTTTTTATCAAGGTCTGTAAAAGGCTTGTATTCAAAAACACCCACGTTAGCCACGTAAATGTGCTTTTCATCAGGCGAAAGACAAATTCCAAACGGATACCGGCCAGTGGGAATATTGCTTTTGATTTTATTGGTTTTAGTATCAATCACCATTAGCCGGAATCCAATCTGATCCACAGCATAAAGGGTAGACCCGTCTTTGGTCAGGACCATATCGCCAATGTAGCCATGACTGTACTTGATGCCATTCTCAGAGGCGTTACAGTTGATGGTCAACTTATTTTTTCCTGTTTGAAGATCAAAAAGGAAAATCTTATTGGTTTGTCCACCCGCGACATAAACCGTTTTGTTATCCGGCGTAATGGCTAACCCCATAAAACAGGCTTCCAAAATCCCTTTGTCCGTTTTTGGCCCCTCAGGAATTTGCCTTACGGATGGGTTTGCCGTCAGAATGTTATTCAATACACTGATTGAAAAAGGATTGATTCCTGAATTGGCCGTCACTGCAATGGTACCATCCGAGCTCAGCGCAAGACCATAAGGGTGAGGTGCCACCGTTAGCTGCTTGCCGGTCGGCGTTAAATAGCGCCCATTGGGAATGATTGTTTTCCCTTTGTCGCTTTGATATAGATATTCCTTGCCCGAAGGCGCATTTGCAACCCATTTCTGAGCCGTAGCACTAAACGTAAATGACAGAGATAGAATCAGGAGCAAGACCTTTTTCATAGTGTTTTTTGATTTTTGATTAATCTTCATCCTCGTCTTGATCACCGCCTTTTTCAAGTTTTACAAAAGCACCACGGCGCGGCGCTGGCATGATGCTTTTTTCTCCACGCACCGTTTGCCATACAATTTCGCTAAAAATAAGGTCATCAATTGCATCAGGTACTGAAAGATCAAACTGATCGGAACGGCGCGAATTTGAATTCACAGCCACATTTTTCTGGTAAAGGTCGACTCCGGCTTCTTTTGATGTAAAACCTGACGGATTAGCCGTTCTGTTAAAACATCTCCACATCGGCGTGGCGGCCGCATCATATTGACTCATCGGTTTTATACCCAGGATCAGCTCCATCGTACGAAGCATCCCAGAAGTCGAATACATGGTATGGTCCACAAAACCTCTTTTCACAAAACCGCCGGCAACATAGGCAGGTGAGCGGTGCGCGTCCACATGATCCGGGCCATTTTGCGCGTCGTCTTCCAGGATAAACACGACCGACTCATTCCAAACCTTACTTTGGGAAAGGTGTTCAACGAAACGCCCTACTGCCTGGTCATTATCGGCCACAGCTGCAAACGGAGTTGGTTTTCCAAGGCTGGCACCCGAAGTATGGTCATTTCCAAACCGAAGTGTATTGAGCCTTGGAAGTTTGTCAGCAGCTACCAATGCATCAAAATCCTTTTCCCAGGCTGCTTCACGGTCTATGTCCATATATCCAAGATTATACCCTTTGAACGTTGGACAATAATTACCCTCTAGTGTTTTGATATTCGCTTTTCCCTCGTCTGCAAACCAGCCGTAACTGCGGAAGGTAACGCCCGCACGTAAGGCATGGTCCCAGATAAATCCATCTCTTGGATGTGCGATATCTTTACTCCCTTCATAGTCGTATGTTCCCCCGCGACCGCCATAGCTCGTGACCCAGTTTTTTTCTACGTAGTCATTGGCATACGCTGCGGACGACCAGTTATGTCCATCCGCGCTTACTTCTGCATCTACATAAAAGTTGTCGAGCAACACAAACTGATGGGCCAGTGCATGCTGGTTTGGCGTCACTTTTTCTGGAAACAAGCAGAGTGAAGCGTCGCCGTTTCCTTCTTTCATGTCTCCAAGCACCTGGTCGTAAGTCCGATTCTCTTTGATAATGTAAAAAACATATTTAATCGGAGACTTATCTCCTACTTTCATCGGAATCGGGTTCCCTACTTCCCCTTCTGCATTTAATTCCTTGTTTTTGGTATAGGGCGTGTTTGCGTAAACCAACCTGGAATAAGCGGAAAGGGTCTGAGGAGAAGGTGCATCAATGATCGACAAGTTGCCTTTAAATAATCCACCTATGTACTGCTCTCTTCCCGTGTAAGCCTGTGGGTTAGGTCCTATTTGCTGAGGGACTTTTGATAAATTTGGATTAGGGCCTTTGGGGTTGGCTTTGGAAGAAAATCCTTTTCCATTGGTAACAAAAATCTTTGACCCGATCGTTTTCACAGCGGTTGGATACCATCCTGTTGGAATAAATCCGATGGAATGGCTACGTCCTTTTGTTTCTACGTCAAATACTGCAAGACAGTTATTGTCTGCATTGGCTATATAAAGAACCTTCTCATCTTCACTCAGTGCCAGGCCATTAGGCGTGGTTCCGACGGGCGCGTTTGGAAAAAGAGACGTAGTTAAAGTTTCTGATATCTGGCGTTTTGTAAGATCAATAAGTCCGACGGTATTGTCATTTCCATTGGCTACGTATAAAAATTTGCCGTCTTTGGTTAAAAGCAAATCGTTTGGGTTTTTATTCGTTGCTATTTCGGCTGCTATTTTCTGTGTTTCTGTATTCACAATCACAACGCGTGAACCGCCCCATAACGAAATATAAAGTTCTTTTTTATCCTTGGAAAGCAGGCAGGTGTAAGCCGCCGCACCCAGATTTAATTTACCAATCGTCTTTTTTGTTTGAGAATCACAAATGTATAGGGCGCTGTCTTCCTTGGTAACTACGTAGATCCTTTTTTGAGCATCGTCAACTGCTATTCCTGTTGGAGATATTTTTACCGGCCAGGGTTTGCCAAGCTCAATCGGCTCATCAGCAATTAGCTGCTGATTTTTAATGTTATATACCAAAATTTTATTGCCGTTTCCACCAGATGCATACAGAGTTCTTTCATCATCACTGAAAGCCAAACCAAGGTATGATTTTGCTACTCCGGCTGAATCCAGCACTTTTTCAGAAGCTGCATCAATTAGGGTAATGCTTTGAGTACTTTGCCCATTATTGGTGACAGCCAGGTACTTTTTCGATGGAGAAACAACCAGATTCAAAGGCAGATCATCCAGATCCAAACTTCTGCCAACGGGTGTAAGCGACCAACCATTGGGCAGGCCTATCCGTTTTGAAGAAAGCTCTTTATAAATGGCTAATTCCTCGCCTTTTCCGGAAGAGCCGGTATTTTTGGTACAGCCGTAAGCGACAACGCCGGCGAGAAGTAAGCCGAGTCCGGCCTTCAGGTATTTTGTCATGGTGAGTTTGGATATTATTAATGATACCGTTTTTAAAACTTCCCTGTTAATGTCAGCCAGAGGCTCCGGCCCACACCATTGATTCCGGAGCCGTGCGTACGATAATCTTTGTTGGTAAGATTCTGGGCGACTGCATTTACCGAAAAATGTTTTGCATCAAAACCTGCCATCAGGTTCACGACTACCCAGCCCGGCGTGCCTCCTTTTGGAATGCGATTATCGCCCGCATCCCCGGCAGCCAGTCGTGTTTGTTTTTCTGCAAACCAAACCTCGGGACGTAAATTCCATTGGCTCCTGCGATATGCCAGGCCGAATCTTCCATTAAGCGGCGGGATACGGCGGACCGGCTCATTTTTGGTCACATTTTTACCAAAAATATAAGCTCCGGATCCGTATACCTTCCAGGTCTCGCTCAACGCATATTCTGCTTCCAGTTCTGCGCCACGGATGTAAGCCCGCTCTACGTTTTCTTTCCTGTATACATCAATGCCATCTATTTTCTGTCCGGCAACCTGCACACGTGTGATCAGGTTTCGCAGGTTGTTTTGGAACAGTGCCGCACTCATGGCGAATCCTTCTGAACGGAATTTATAACCTGCTTCAAAGTTGTAAGATGTTTCGGGTTTCAGATCATAGGCAGGAAGCTCGTAACGAAAATCGACGATCCCAAGCGTTCCCATATCGTCGATATTCGGCGCCCGGAAGGCTGAGTGAAAAGACGTGTAGAAGTTGGAATGTTCATGAAGTAAATAGGAGATCGAAGCATTTCCGACCAATGCTTTTGGCTTCACTGTTACATTACCAAGCACTTCATCGGCGACTTTAATCCGAAAACCATTGAACCGGCCACCGAAAGAAAACTGCCAGGCGTCAAGTTTTAACTGATGAAGAGAAAAAATTGCATAATTCAGGTATTTACTATCGTCGGGATACAGTCCGCGGCTTGCAACCGGGCTGGCACCATCCACCTGATCTACTTTGTCGCTGTTTACCAGGTCATTGTAAATCTCAATACCGGAACTTGCCTTCCAGAATTCGGAAATATCGGATTGTATGTTGAAGATCAGGCCGGCGGTCTTCACTTTATCTGTTTCCGTCCTAAGACTATTACTGCCATTTCTGCGGCTCAACCGCTCTTCATTAGTCGCTTGCCAGGAACCGGTAAGCGAGATTTCAGAAGCCCATTTGCTTGTTGTTATTCCGTTCAATTTAAAATAACTCAAAGAACGCTTTTGCGGATTAAATTCATTTAAGGCAAAATTTTCAAGTTTGTAGCGGTAATAAAGCGGTACATGTTTTTGAGAAACGGATTGATGGGCAAGTGTTAGCGTCCATGAGTCGGTTAGGCCCAAAAGCAACTTTGCATCAAAATTCCGGTCTTTATAACCACTCGGAGATTGCCTGCCGGTTGTATCCCCGCCTATAAGATCTCCAAAATTCCGGACACTGATGCCACCCGAAAATGCGATACGTGATCCCGAAAGCTTTACGCCCGCCCGCAGTGTTTTTTCCATATTCCCGGTTGCGTAGCGAGCTATGGCATTACCATGAACAGTCGGTTTTTCTGAAAATTCAGGATTTGAAGTAAGTATTTGAAGCGTCCCGCCCAGCGCATCGGAGCCGTACCCGACAGAACCGCCACCCCTGAGGACTTCTATTTTGTCGATTGTGAAAGGGTCAATCGTGTTCAGGTATTGATTGGGCCCGTAGCGAAATGTGCTGTTGTTCAAACGAATACCATCGATCAGGATGAGCGTTTGGTTTCCTGTCAATCCTCGTAAGAAGGGCGACCCGGCTCCATGGGTTGTTTTTTGAACAAAAACACCGTTGGAGCCCATTAACGCCTCAGGTGTCGTTCTCGGCTGGTAGGCCTGCAGGGTCCTGGAAGAAATTACAGATACAGAGCCCGCTGTCTGAAACGTTTTCTCCTCGATACGATTGGCCGTGACATTTAATTGATTGAGCAATTCAGTACGCAGAGAATCTCCCTCCTGGGCGACAACAGAAAACGCAGGCGATAGTATGAAAAGAAAGCTGTAAAATACCTTCATAGATGATCAGTAAACTTTATAAATACAAGTTGTAAATCTAAGTCTTCTATTTAGCGAAAAGCAGACAGCAGGATTACCAATTTGTTAAGTTTAAATGTCTTGGTAATGAAGCAGTTGGTAAATCTTCCTATTTCTGAAGTTTAGGCCCATTAGCTAGCCTAACGTCAGAAATTATAGAGCACTGGCTTTTTTTAAGGGAAATGTTTTAAGTATTCCTTGCTGAAAGTTAAAATAAGAATTTTGTCCAGCAATATCAGAACAACGGCCATTTGAAGTTGCCCTATTGAATAATAATTTTGTTGTTTATACTAATTTACTATGCTGCAAACTTTAAGACTTATACTATTTATTTTTCTTCTTCCATTATTATCCTATGGTCAAAAAAGTATTTCACTTGCCGGTGAATGGGAGGTCGCGTTTGATAGCGATGATGCCGGATCGCATCGTTTTTTGAAGCGTAAGTTTTCCAGCAAAATTAATTTACCGGGAACAACGGATGAAGCTTCTCTTGGAGATACAATTAAATTTAAACCTTCACTAACCAGGGAATCACTTTACCAGCTTGCCAGACGCCACCGGTTTGTTGGAACTGCGTGGTACAGACGGACAATCGATATTCCTGCTACGTGGGCAGGTCAGGAAATTGAACTATACCTGGAACGTGTGCTCTGGCAAAGTCGTGTATTTATTGATGAAAAAGAGGCTCATACGCAGCAGGAAAGCCTCACAACTCCGCACCGCTATAGCCTGACCGGTCTGCTCACGCCCGGTAGCCATACCATTTTGATGCGGATCAACAACACCCGGCAATATGATATCAGTTATCAAAACCTTGCACATGCATACACAGATGGCACGCAAACCATCTGGAATGGTGTTATCGGGAAAATTGGCTTAACCGCGAAAACACCTGTAAACATTCAACATATCCAGACATTTCCGAGTAGTACGGATAAGTCGGTTACCACAAGGATTAAATTTCAGAACAAAACCGGCCATGCACTAAAAGGGAAATTAAACCTGGCTGCAAAATTAAACGGAAAGAACTTGCCGGCGAAGGAGCAAGTTGTTCAGGTTGATACCGGTGTTTTTGTATATGAAGTCAAATATGACCTTCAGACAAATTTTCAAAACTGGGATGAATTTTCGCCTTCGGTTTATCAACTGGATGCTACGTTCATTTATGATAACGATAAGATAAGTAGCTACCAAACAACTTTTGGTGTAAGACAGTTATCGAATGAAAATAGTGTTTTGCATATCAACGGACGCCGGATTTTTTTGCGCGGCACACTGGAAAGTGCGATTTTTCCACTCACCGGCCATCCGCCAACGGATAAATCAGGATGGTTAAAAGTTTTTAATACCGCAAAACTTTACGGTTTGAACCACCTTCGATTCCATTCCTGGTGTCCGCCAAAAGCAGCATTTGATGTCGCTGATTCCCTCGGATTTTATCTACAGGTGGAATTGCCCATGTGGAGTTTGCAGGTTGGGGAAGATCCAAAGGCTGATAAATTTATATCTGAGGAGGCCACGTGCATCAGTGAAGCGTACGGAAATCATCCATCTTTCTGTTTTTGGTCAATGGGAAATGAGCTGGAAGGCAATTTCGACTTTTTAAACAATCTTGTTACCAAGCTCAAAAAAGCTGATCCGCGGCACTTATATACCACAACAACTTATAGTTTTCAGCCTCCTCATGGCAAATGGCCGGAACCGGCAGACGATTATTTTGTAACACAGGAAACAAAACTTGGATGGGTACGCGGACAGGTAATTTTTAACCAGAAATCACCTTCATTCATGGAGGATTATTCCAGCTCCTTAACAGGATTACCAGTTCCGGTCGTTACGCATGAAGTTGGGCAATATGCCGTTTTTCCTAATATCGCAGAAATCAGTAAGTATTCCGGTGTTATGGCTCCGGTCAATCTGATCGCGATCCGTGATGACCTGAAAAAGAAAGGTATGATCCCACTGGCTGACGCATATCTGAAAGCAAGTGGAAAACTGGCTGCTCTTCTTTACAAGGAGGAAATGGAGCGGATTTTGCGAACCAAAGGAGCCAGCGGAATCCAGCTGCTTGACCTGCACGATTTCCCGGGGCAAGGCACGGCAGACATAGGGTTGCTGGACGCGTTCTGGGATAGCAAAGAAATTATTTCCCCAACCGAATTCAGGGCGTTTTGTTCTCCGGTGGTCCCGTTACTTCGGTTTGAGAAGGCTACATATACAAATCAGGAAACATTCCGAGCGACCGCCGAGTTAGCAAATTTCAGCGGCGCATCATTGCGTAATATTAGTCCTGAGTGGACATTATCAGATGAGTCAGGCAAGCTACTATTCTCCGGTCGGCTCGCAGGAAAAACTGTTGAGGTTGGAAATGGATTTAGTTTAGGTGCGATTGAAATTAACTTAGGTTCAATCAAAACAGCTAAAAAACTGACATTGAAATTAGCCTTGAAAAATACACCTTACGCAAACACCTGGCAAATTTGGGTTTATCCAAAAGATTTGCCTGATATGCATTCAGATGTAGTCATTACGCAATCACCCGAGGAAGCGGTTCTCGCATTGGAACAAGGAAAAAAAGTTTTGCTTAATCCCGATTATAAAAAGCTTAATGGACTGCCCGGGAAATTCATTCCGTTGTTCTGGAGCCCTGTACATTTTCCTGAACAGGCAGGCGCAACGGGTTTGTTATGTGATCCAAAACATCCGGCCTTGAAAGAATTTCCAACCGATTTTCACGCTGACTGGCAATGGTGGGATTTGTGTACACAATCAACAGCAATGGTTTTACCAGACAGTACCATTTCGCCCATCGTCAGACAGATTGATAATTTTGCGAACAACCGGCAACTGGCTAATGTCTTTGAAGCTGCTGTCGGAAATGGGCGTTTACTGGTTTGTAGTTTCGACATAAGCACAAATCTGGAAGATCGGGCCGTAGCGCGGCAGTTTCGTCATAGCTTACTGAAATACATGAATTCGGCGGCTTTTAGTCCTAAGGTTAGCATTTCTGCTGATAAGCTGTTATCAATAGTTAAACTAACAGACAGTAAATAGCCTAAGCTTTTGATGAATTTTTAAGAAGAGAAAGAATCAGGCTTGTACCGGGTAATTGAAAAAGTTTGCATGAACTTCAATCCCTGTTCCATACGTCTGATATTTCATCACAACCAGCATAAACTTTTTGTTTATTTTCATCACAAATGCAACGGTTCAGTAAATAATTGGTGTCATTAGTTTAGGCTCAAAATTATAGTTCCGAAGATTACTTTGGATTAAACTTAACAAGCGATGAAAACAATCATTCTGAATCCAATTGTATACCTATTTTTGATTTTAACTGGCACATTTTCGTCTTGCAGCAAAGTGAAGGATGAACAGCCAGCGCCAATAGAGCAGCCTGTTCCTGATGCTGTGGCGAGAGTTCTGGCGGATGCATATCCCAACGCAAAGGAAATTTCAATAGAAACTATAGAAAAAGATAAAGAATGGGAAGCAAGATTTTCAGAAGGAGAAATTCAGTATTATGCGACGCTAAATCCGTCAAAAATCCTCGCTACCCACAGACTGATAAGTGAAACTGTTCCTGATTCTATTAAAAAATTTTTTGAGGTAATTCCTATTCTGTCACCTAACAAAGGGCTGCTTTCCGATTTTCGGGAAATTTTGAATCCTAGTGCAAGCGATCGTAATTATACAGCCAAGTTTACAGTTGACCAAAAGGATTATTTGTTAACATTCAGAACCTATAATCAACCATCAGATAACTATGACGTTACGGTAACAAGTTATTATAAGTTCAGTTATTACGAACTTAATGACCAAATATCCAACTATCTTTTAGACAAAAATTATGCAAATGTTTTCGCCAAAGTGATAGTTCTTGCAGATAACAAAAAACAATATACAACCTGGACCAATCACGTAAATGGAGAAACCGGAGATATGATTTTTGATGATCAAAAAAAATTAATTGTTTCTTTCAGAAGAGTTGAGGCTATTTCCTCACTAGCTGCTCTTCCCGCAAGCATCCAAAATTTTGCCAAAAATACCGGTCTTCAACTAAGTGACCAGAATTACAAATTCGCAGAGAACGGCGTATCCGGCTATCATGTTTTTCTATTAGGCATTAAAGGAATCAGCGGCTATCGCTACGCCCTGGATTTTGATTTGGAAGGAAATGTTATTACATCCCGACTTAATATAGCAATCGTAGGTAACCGCAAGTGAAAGTGGTGAATACTTAGTTGATAGCGTTTCCCCACTACCCCTAATCGATGAAGCTTTTTCGCAGTAAAAAATACGAAAGTTTGAATGAGCTTGTTATAGGCTGTCAAAAGCTTGAAGCCAGTGCGCAAACTGAATTTTATAAAAAATACAAGACAAAACTGATGGGTGTTTGTATTCGTTATGCAAAAACTCATGCTGAGGGTGAAGATATTTTTCAGGAGGCATTTATAAAGGTCTTCAAAAAAATTACAGAGGTCAGGGAAATAGAATCGATTGACCGTTGGGTTAAATCTATCGTAATAAATACAGCAATCAATTATTATAACAGAACAACACGACAACAACTTCTTCACGTAAATTTGGACAATGTTGACCACAATGATTGCTCGGAGGAGTACGAATCTTTAATCGACAAATTGGATATTGAGGTTGTACTTAACATTATATCTCAACTTCCAGACGGGTATAGAATGATTGTAAACCTGCATTTGATCGATGGATTTACACATACGGAGATCGCAGAGATGTTATCAATAGCCGATGGGACAGCGCGCTCGCAGTATCATCGGGCACGAAATATTTTAATGAAAAAATTACAGGAAATAGGTATAAGTCGCTATGAAATCCCCGGATAACGATACTGACAGCGCTCTGAAAGCGGCGCTGCAACGAAAATTTGATGACTTTGAAGCGCAAGTGGAAAGATCATCGGATGATTTTATTTTGACCAACTCAAACCGTTCTTATTGGAAATCAGCCGGATCGAAAAGTGTGGTGTTTGCCGGACTGATATCCTTTTTAGTTCTCTCTTCAATATTATATTTTTCCATTTTTACGGAGAAAGAAACAGCTTCCGTTAACATCAATAAAGAAAGCAATTCCCCAAGCCTGAGCAAATCGCCGAAGGTCGCGCATGACACTGAGGTGTCGCAAAATAAAGTGATTGACGCTCCAATCAGAAATAAATTAATCGGTTTACACAACCAAAAAAATAATTCCAAAACTCCAAAAATCAAGCCAAAAGTGCCCAAACGGCCGGCTTCGGCTGGCCTGTCGAGTGGAGGTTCCAAACCAATCGAAATTGACGATACCTACGAAAAAAATATAAATATTATTCCGGCATTACCGGAGTCAGGACAAAAACAGATCGAGGATGATGTCACAGAACCGGAACGATCTTTGAATTCATTAAATCTTGGGAAGCAAGTTGATAATCCTGATTTAGAAAACAGGGTAATACCAATAGCATTTAATTTGGATACAATCGGCAAAAGACCTTTTGAGCAGTACAGTTTTGGTCCAAGGCTGAGCATTGAATTTCCTTCAACAGCCGAAGAAGAGGAGAGTAAAAATTTAGGTAGAACCAGGACTAGGCTTGGCTTTGTTTTCAACACTGTCGCACTGAACACAGTCCAGATTTTAACTGTAAAAGCCTCGTCAGGCGTGGTTTATCAAAATGTTAGCGTCCCATCAGAGATTTATCCTGACCGGCTCAGTTACAAATTTTCGGGTGGTATTACAAAAGGAGCATTTCAATTACTTTTTAGTTATGGCCAGTTGAATCAGTCATTTCGGTATGAAATCAAATCTGACAAATTTGAACTTCAAAAAAACGACGAGGAATATTATTTGGTAACAAAAGGTATTCAACACCAACAAAATAATAAGCTAAAATTTGTCGGTCTTGGCTTGAAACGGCATGGCGTAGTATCAAATAGGTCTGTTTTTCAAAATTACTTTGGCGACGTAGGTCTGGAGTTTTCGCGGGAACTTACAACGAAAACAAATGTTTTATGGGGAAATGTAGCGATCGGCAAAGAAATCTTAATCAGTGAGAATTCTAAACTTAATATAGGGCCATACGTGGAGTACAGTTTCACAAAAATGATAAACCCGGATACAAAATTTCAAGTTCAGCCTTATCAGATTGGACTGTCGCTTGGATTCCGATATTTGAAATGAAAACTAGTTTCCTCCCGCCAATATGACTATCAGAGCTTACCCACATACACGAAAAGATTAATATTCAATTATCACAATAACCACTAGAGATCGAATCTATATCCGGATTTTGTAAAGTTTTTTGAATGCCAAAGAACAAATCTGCATTCAAAAAACTTCATCTGTAATAAGCAGAGCAATAAAATCATATTCTCGAATAAGACTTCTTAATCAGTTCAAGGTGCAGAATAGCTCCCTGATGAGAACAATCTTCTTCGAGTACTTTCTTAAACAGGACTTCTGCCGATTGAAAATTTTCCATTCCCTGATGGCCCAATGCTATGATGTATAAACAGTGAATTTTGTTAAGCAAGTCAAGATCGGAGTCGAAAATCAAAAGATCCGGAAGGGATACCGCAAAATAATCCAGCGTAACCTGATCGTTTTGGTGTGATTCTCCATACGCAATGAGCTTCTCAAAAATCTGATTTGCCTTTTCGTTTTCTCCCAATTTTTTCCAGGCAAGCCCCTGATAGAATATTTTATCGGGTTGCTGATCATTGTAAAAAATTGCCGCAGAGGGCTCACTATTTCCTTTTGTAGCTTTTTCAAAATAGTCAGATGCCTGATCACTTTCATTCAAACCTTCACTGGCACACCCCAGCCAATAAAGTATATCATTTTCAGGTGCATCCGGCAGTTTTCCTTCTCCGAGATTATGCGGTAACGTCCGCGATTTTTTCAAATGTACCGTCGCTTCCAGATAATGTTCATTGGCCAGACTATCTAAGGCAAGTCCTGCCAGAGCAAACTGGTATTGTCCCGAAACCTTTCCCTCCCCTCCTTCCCAGGGATGAAACTGGCGGTTTTCAATCAACTCCAGTGCCTTTTCGGGCTCTCCGTTCAGGTTGTATAAAGCAGCCAGTTGAAGATACAAATCGTCTCTTTTCTCTACGGTTTGTTTGTGATGATTCAAAAATGCGAGCCGTTCCGCTACGGGTCTGTTCAGGCGCAGATACAACTGATCAAGTTCCATGAGTATACGTGCATCGGATTCGTTGAGCGCAAATGCCCTTTCAAAATAATCCAGTGCTAATTCTGCATTGTTTTCTTTATTAAAAACAGCGATACCCAGGTTTCGAAGGACTGTCGGAAAATTTGCGTTAATTGAGGCCGAGCTTTTCCACAAATCGATCGCTTCATTGTACTGCCGCTTATCATAAAAAAGATTTCCCAGATAGTATGGCGCATAGTTGTCCGAAGCATTAAATTTCATAGCCGCAGTCAAAACCTTTATGTCTTCCAGTTTATTTGGAAAGCAGTAATCAGGTTTATTCGCTACCGCCTTCTGACGATATTGTGTTGCCAATTTTGCATCGCCCAAACTTCTGCTGACGTCAGCCAGGTGGTAATAAATCATGGGATTGGTGGAACCAGCTTTTTCTGCCAATGTTAAAACCTCGGATGCTTCCTCGTACAGTCCGGCCCACTTATAATCCAGTGCATATTCCAGATAACTGTTATCATCATTTCTTGCTAAGGTTTGGATTGCAGTTAAATCTGCTCCACCGGTTTTCATCATTTGCTCTATTTTAATCAGCTCAAACCTTGCAGCCAGATTGAAACCATCCCTACGTATTGCTTCCTTACAAACTTCTATCGCTTCCTCGTAACGTCCCAATTTTCTCAAAACGGCAGATTTGACTACATACGCTTTGCTGCTGCGGGCATTGCGGTCCAGAGAAAAATTGATATGTTCAAGCGCTGAGTTGTAATCTCCCCTTTTCAAATCAATTTGTGCAAGCGAAAGATATGCCGCATCCTGCCAGGCGGCAGACCAAGAGGCTTTATAAAATGATTTATAAGCCTCATCTGTTTTTTCCAGAAACCATTGACTCAACCCCAGGTTGTAGTAAGGCTCGCCATCGTAAGGATTTGGGTTCCGGCTCGTTGCTCTTTCGACTGCGGTTTTGAAATAGGCCTCGCTTTTCAAAAACTGACCTCTCCGCAAATACCAGGCACCGAGAGCATTGTTATTTCGGATATCCTTTGGATCACGATGAAGTGCTTCTTCGTAATAAGGAACAGGACTATAAGTGGCATGCCGGTATTGTTCCAGATGCTGTCCGATCAGAAAAAGCTGTTCGTTATTTTCGATTTCCTGAGGACGGCCGGGTGCCAAGGCAGGACTTGGGATTTCGTTGATCTGATTGGCAGAAGGCTCAAAACGTAACAATTCCTTTCCATAACTATCAGAAATAATCAGGGCCAGTTTATCCGGTTCTGCATGAGTAGGTAAAACAAGCGTAGTTTCAAAGATTTTCTCAGGGAAAATGTCAGCTGAGGTATCCAAAAACTGCTCCTCGCCCTGCGCCAGCGTGATTTTAGTATGAAGCTGAACCGAAGTAACCAGAACCTGTATTTTTGCCGATCCGGACTCAACTTCGAGATTGATCAAAATATCCTTTGTCGCATTTTTGACAACACCCAAATCATGATAAGGAAGAAAATACTGTGTAAACGATTTTTCTTCATTTGGCATCAGCCAGGTAAAATCAGGCTGATTGTCTGTGAATACGCCAGTCATCAATTCAATGTACGGACCGTCTTCGTCTGTAAGGTTACGATCCCAGGCCTGGCCGAAATCGCCATGTCCCCAGGTCCATTGTTTTTTTCCGGGTGATACATGATGATTAGCGACATGCAACAATCCTCCTTTCGAATCGTGCTCGTACCCTCCTACAAAATCATAATTTGAATTGATGGCCATGTAGGATGTGGGTACAGGAATATTTTTGTATCGCGATATATCCGTCCCGGGAGAATAATCTACCTTGTAATAAGTGCCGGTCGCGATAGGGAAAGTGGAGACATCCCTTTTTCCATGATCAAAAACAGCATTAACATCCGAAGGAAAGACTGACTGATAATCGTCGTTAACCTTTACGGCCGGATTTGCCCACCACAAAAATGTCTGGGGCAAGGTAGTTCGATTATATAGCTGCGCTTTTATTTCAAGATAGGCCTTGTTAGGATAAAGTGTAAAACCGGCCATACCTTTGGTACGGAACATCTTTTCGATTTCGTTGACCCAAACCGTTTTGCTGCCATCTGCATTTTCTTCAATTCTGTAATCAACATTGTCAAAAGTGGAGGGGCGATGGTGCTGAGGCCAGTTGAATTCGATACCACCCGATATCCACGGTCCCGTAAGACCTACCAGAGCTGGCTTAATTACCTGATTGTAATAGACAAAATGTCTTTGTTTGAGCTTGTCATAAGCCAATTGCACCCTGCCGCCAATTTCCGGCAGGATCATGATTTTCAAATATTTGTTTTCAAGAAAAAGTCCTGTGTATTCCTTATCAACCCTTGTGTCGAATATTTTCTCAATGACCGGATTGGGATAAACTACGCCGCTGCTTCCCTGATATACCCTTTTTTCAAAAAACATGGGATTTCTTTCCTTCTCCCCTACTTCATAAGTAGGAACGGTAACTTTTGACTCCCAGATCTCAACGTGATCCATGTCTGTGTTATAATTAATGTTTGAAATAACTCTCTTCCAGATTTTCTAATGTTTGCCCTTTGGTCTCGGTCACGCTGGTTCTGATAAAAACAAATCCCAGAAAGCAAATGGCCGCATAGAGGTAAAATGGCCCATAAGTCCCAATTGTTTTTGCCAGAACAGGAAATGTAAAAACCAGAATAAAATAGGCTCCCCAAAGCGACACCGTAGCGATGGAAATGCCCACACCTCTGATATGATTAGGGAAAATTTCTGTGATCAAAACCCAGGTGACAGGCGCAAGCGAAGTTGCATACAGGGCTATTGCGCATAAAACAAGCATCGACACAACAAGAGCTGGTGCACCATTTTGGAGGACATACGCCAGCGCGATGTAAGTGACCGCAAGTCCCAGCGAACCGATGAGCATCAGGGGTCTTCTGCCCAGTTTGTCAACCTGCCACATTGCAACGAGGGTGAAGACCAGGTTTACTGCGCCGATAGCTACTGTTTCCAGAAGCTGGCGATCAAGGTCGGCTCCGATGGACTCAAAAATGGTGGAGGTGTAATTAAAAACCACATTGATTCCGCAAAGCTGCTGAAACACCGCCAGAGTAATACCGACTAACAACGCAGGACGTACCGCTTTTTGAAAAACTTCTGAAAAGGAGGCCTTTGGTGCAGCTAATAATGTCTTTCCAATGGCCTCCTGCGTAATTTTCACAAAGTGTTCGTTACCGATTTTAGACAATACTTTTTGAGCTTTATCAACCTGACCGTCTTTGATAAGCCAGCGTGGGCTTTCCGGAAGCCATAAAACACCGATCAGAAACAACACAGCAGGCACAGCACCTAAACCAAACATCCAGCGCCAGGCATCCGGTCCCTGATCAGCGAGCAGGTAATTGACCATATTGGTGATCAGAATACCAAATACGATCGTTAATTGATTAATGGAAACATTTCTCCCCCGCATTTCTGCCGGAGATACTTCTGCGATATACATGGGACTGAGCATGGAGGCCATACCAACACCGATTCCGGCAGCAAACCGCATCATAACGAAAACTGCCAGGTTACCTGAGAATGCCATACCAATGGAAGATAGTGCAAATATCACAGCCGCGACGATAAGCCCTGGCTTACGACCATAAGAATCGGCAAGCTTACCTGCAAACATACAGCCCACCATACACCCCAAAGCAAGCGAACCAGTGAGAAAACCTTCCCACCACACATCGAGCTGGAACTCGTTTCTTAAAAATGGAAGTGCTCCGGAAATTACTGCAAAGTCAAACCCAAAAAGGTAACCGCCCAATGCCGAAATGAGGGATATTCCAAGAATGTAATTGCCATTATACTGTATCGTTTCTGATTTGAGGTCCGTCGTGATCATTCATTAAAAATTTAATTGCGTTGCCATTTCTGATAATTTATCCTGGGTCAGATAAATTATGAACCTTTCAACAGGTTACGGAATATTTTGTAACAGAAATCCTTAAATCCCTCAA
Source organism: Dyadobacter sp. HNCC25DJ186 (assembly GCF_056895235.1). NCBI lineage: Bacteria > Pseudomonadati > Bacteroidota > Cytophagia > Cytophagales > Spirosomataceae > Dyadobacter > Dyadobacter sp. HNCC25DJ186. The sequence continues at coordinate 55,223 of NZ_JBXHAS010000013.1, read as the reverse complement.
AATCTTATCGATCAAAAGGACATATAGCTATCGTACCAAAATGACAGCAGAGTCGTCTATATTGGTATTGACCGGGTCGATTTTACGGATAAAAGTGAGTTTCTGAAATAAATTATTTGACAGAAACATTCAGCATATTTCTATGCAAAAATGATTTTTTGATTTGTTTTATAGAATGGACTAACTTATCAAAATGATGAACTATACTACGGTATTCTTATATTTTTCTGTACAAGGTTCACTGATATCGGCTGGGTAAAACAATCAAACTTTCGTTAACAGCTTGCACGAAAGAAAAATCCTGAAATTCAGAAATGTTCCGGAAGGCTATCTTCAAGCAATAATCTTTTTTTCCGGTACTCCACAGGCGGGCATTCCATGATATTTCGGAATAATCTGGAAAAATAATATTGATCGCTGATACCCACCTTTTGTGCAATTTCTCCAATGCGAAGATCTGTAAACTGAAGATATTGACACGCTTTTTGTATTTTCAGATGGTTGAAATATTCAATGGGTGCGTAACCAGTTTTCTTTTTAAATAGAGCCGAATAATGCGAAGGTGAGATGTTAACGTAGGCCGCAAAGTCATCCAGTTTTAAGGAAGCGTCAATACTCTCCTGCATGTAATCAATCGTTTTACTGATGGCATCTTTGTCAGTTGTTTTCTTCGCCAAAGTAAATTTATCGCTTTGAATAAATGACACCAGAAAGCGCCAGAGCGTCATATTGACATAAATAAGATTGTCCAGCCCATACCCTTTTTCCAGCGCATAATACATTTCATCAAAAAGCCGTACACGCTCCTCGTCGAAAGGCACGGCATTGATGTGACTTTTACCTGAATCCATCATCAGTCTGGCAATTGTCGTTGCCTGCTCTCCTTTGATATGCAGCCAGAAAATACTCCATGGATGTGTTTCGTCTGCACCATATCTGTGAGGTGTTCCGGTCGGGATGATTAAAAACTCTCCTGATTTAACCGGTACTATTCCCTTATCGGGCATTTGGGCCCATCCTTTTCCGTCTACACAGTATATAAGAATATTTTCAGGAACTCCGTCAAGGCGCTGCCTGTAATGAAATTGTGCCTTGGGATAAAATCCCATATCCGTTATATACATCGAACTAACAGGAGGCGTTTCCGAGCAAATTTCAATTACACTTTTGGGAAGCACAATGGCCTGCTGTCCAGCGAAGCCGTCTCTTTTCCTGGAAATAGCAGTATCACTCATAACAATCTCTTTTCCAGCAAACCTAAGCAAAAAATAATAATATAGTCTATCACAAAGAAAATTTTGTACAAATTTTTCATGTGTAAACCATACTAAGTTTGTACTGTTGAGAAATACCAGAACAGGTAAAAAAATAAAGCTCAGGAACGGTGCAAAATCAGAAAAGAATATCGCTTTTTACACTAAAAAATAATCAGGAAATTACTGCCGAAATACTGGATTACGGGGCAATAATAAAATCATTGAAAGTACCGAACAAAACCGGAGCAATAACAGATGTTGTTCTTGGTTTTCAGTTACCGGAAGATTACCTGACTGATCAACATTGTATCGGAGCAGTGATCGGCCGTTATGCCAACCGAATTTCAAACGGAAGTTTTGAGCTGGGAGGAAAACGTTTTCAACTTTCCAGAAATAATGGGCAAACATGCCTTCATGGTGGATTTGACGGATTTAATAAGAAAATTTGGGAGCCAGTCAATCATACTGCCAGTTCGCTGACCTTGCAGTATGTCAGTCAAGATATGGAGGAAGGATTTCCGGGAACTTTAACAGTCATGGTATCATACACTTTAACCGACAAAAATGAATTAAAAATTGACTATCAGGCTGTTACTGATAATCCTACCCATGTCAACTTTACGCAACATAGCTATTTTAATCTTTCGGGCGGCCGGGATAAAACGATAGAAAACCATTTTCTTCAAATATTCAGTAATCAATATCTTCCCAACAACGAGCAGTCTGTTCCAATCGGACATTTTGATCCTGTTCGGCAAACACCGTTTTCATTTGTTGAGCCTCAAAAAATAAGTGAGGCACTTCACTGCACCGATGATCAAATGCGTCTGGATTTTGGAATTAATCACAGTTTTTTATTAAAGAAAGAAAATACACCTGAGCTTCAACTGGCTGCCAGGCTGTTTTGCCCAGCCAGCGGAATCGCTGTGAAAACCTATACAACTGAACCAGGCATTCATGTGTATTGCGCAAATTATTTTGGCAAAGAAAACGGTAAAATGAAAGCATCAAACTTTCCACAATACGCCGGAATTTGCCTTGAAACCCAGCATTTTGCTGATTCTCCAAACCAGCCAACTTTCCCGTCAACTTTACTGCTGCCGGGTGAGATTTTTAATTCAAGAACTATATATTCATTTGAAATTATAGAATAAAATACTGAATAATAATTCATTACAATTACTACATTTCTATTCTTTGGCAAATACTGAAACATATCCAGTATTTCTCGACACAATAAAAAGGTCTCTTTTACCCGTTAATTTTTTAATATTCCTGCAATCTCCACCTGCAAAAAATCCGGAAACTTCCGTTGGTATAGAATTAAAATCTCCTTTTCCATTTCCCTTCAACAATAAACCATAAAAAGCATCGTACTGCCCTGCCATGGGTTCTATGGTAAAATCATTACCAACCAAAAGTATATCCGGATTCCCGTCCCGATCAACATCATCAATCGAAATATCCTGTACAACTGAATATTGTGCAGCTTGCGGTAATGGTTTGATTACAAATTTCCCTGAGCCTTTGTTTTCGATGTATACGCTTTGCTGCTCAAATGCCTGACTGACAATCACAGATTTCCGCTGCTCTCCGGTCAATAGTTCGTCCATTTTGACGTTGGAATACAAAGCATAAGATTGAAAGCGTTTCTTAAACATGGGTACCTGCCGGACCAACTCATCCCTTGATGGAACAGGATATTCAACGCCACCCAAAAAGTAGGCTGGGATGGCATCATAACGACCATTATTATCCAGATCGCCACTGTAAATGGACATAGGTTGTGATTTTGAAAAACGGTAACGACTATTCAAGCCAAGATTCCCAGCGATGAAATCCAGATCGCCGTCATGATCAAAATCCGCAGCTTTGACACAGTTCCAGAAACCATTGGAAGACGGAAAAGCATTGCTATCTGCCAGTTTTCCTTTTGTGTTTTTAAACAATGTTAATGGCATGAGTTCGCCTGTCAGCATAAGGTCCGGCCAGGAATCGTTGTCAATATCCGCCCAGACCGCATCGGTTACCATTCCTATATTTCTTAAACCCGGAGCCACCTGATCGGTTACGTCGGTAAACCTTCCGTTGTCATTACGTAAAATACAGCTTTCTCCTGCCTTAGGATAACCAAGCGGTATAAGCCGGCCGCCGCGAAATAAATCCAGATCACCATCATGATCAAAATCTGCTGCCACGACGCAGGAGCCGCTATGCCGTATGTCAGGTAACACATTTGGCGCAAATGTAAAGTTCCCCTTACCGTCGTTAAGATAAACCCTGTCCTGATAATATTCCGAACCATCAAAATACTCATTGGAGCCGCTCACAATGTAGAGATCCAGATCCTTGTCACCATCCAGATCGGCAAGCAAAACACCGGTATCTTCTTCATCTTTTTGATCAATCACCCCTTTGATCTGCTTCTGATCAAACTTACCAAGGGTATTCTGAATGTAAAGTTGGCCCTGATGATGATACGATCCACCAATAAAAAAATCCTGCAATCCATCACCATTAACATCACCAACAGACATTTTAGGACCTTGTTTTGAAAGCAGATGTGGCAACATAGGCTCCTGGCTATAATCCATATAAGGCTCTTCCTGATGAAGATAATTAATTCCGGATTGTGCCGAAACGTCGTTCATCATCGGGGGTAAAACCGCTTTTTCAGGTATGGAAAATTTTGCGTTCTTATAGTCAATCGTCAGTATCTGGTTGACCGCCAGTTTTCTGACCGTTTGACTTTTTCCATCCGGCCAGACAACGAGAACTGAATCGGCAAGTTTTTTATTTCCCAATCCAAAATGAACCTGATGATCACTTGAAGACTGATATCCCCTGGTCACAGCATGGTGGATTTTCTGCAATGTACCGTTATGGTATAGGGTTATTTCTGCACCTAATCCACCCGTATTCCCCTTTTTCCCTTTCAGATTAAAATTCAGAAAGTTTTTCCCTGTTGAATTATTTTCCAGAATAAATGCCTCCTGGTTTATATTGTTCACTACCAGATCCAGATCTCCGTCCCGATCCAGGTCCGCGTAGGCAGATCCATTTGACAAGGAAGGCGACTCGCCAAACCAGTCTTTTGTCCGGTTGGTAAAAGTCAGATCGCCATTGTTTTGATAGATAAAATTATTCTTTTTAAGCGTTTTCATTTTTACCGCTTCCGTTTTCATCCTGTTATTGATGACCTCTACCGACTCACCTCCCTGCGCCATTTCGGCATTGTAGGCTACAAAATCCAGGTCTGTCACGTCGCGCAGGTATCCGTTTGTGATACAAAGATCTTTAAGCCCGTCGTTATCAAAATCTGCAAAAAGCGGCGACCAGCTCCAATCCGTACTATACACGCCGGAAAACTGGCCGATTTCGGAAAAATGGACCTGCTTATTACCGTTATCGTCTTCCACTGATCCGGCATTCAAATGAAGCATATTCCGCATATACTGCGGATGATAACCCAACTGTGTAGCCATCTGAAACTGTTGAAAATTAGCCGGCCCCGCCATCAGTTTTCGTTGCGCGTTGTCGGCAGGAAGCATATCAACTGTCATCAGATCAACCTTCCCGTCATTGTTAAAATCCGCAGCGTCGGTTCCCATGGTAAACTGGCTGTGATGCCCGAACGCCTCTTTCGCAGATTCTATGAAGGTACCATCCTGATTATTTACATACAGTAAATCGTTGGATAAAAAATCATTTCCCACCAGGATATCTTCCCAGCCATCACCATTGAAATCGGTAATGGATAAACCGAGGCTCATTCCATCATGGACAATTCCTGCCTGGATGGATACATCCGTAAATTTAACGCCGTCATTGCGGTAAAGTTTGTCTGGTGAAAGGCCTTTTCCGTCATTCACAGGTGCAACCAGTTTGTTGGGGTTTCTGATCAGATTTGTACTTGTGATCAGGAAAAGATCCAGGTCACCATCCTTATCATAATCGAAAAATGCAGCCTGATTTGTAAATGTCGTATCCGCTATCCCGAATTTCTCCGCACATTCTTCAAACTGCATATTTCCTTTGTTGAGATAAAACTGATTCTTCCTTTTCTCGGCAGGATAGTTACCTGATTTACAGACATAAATATCCATAAGCCCGTCGCCATTAACATCTGCCATGGTTACGCCCGTACTCCATCCACTCGTTTTAATTCCGGCAGTTTTTGTAATATCTTCAAAATGAAGGCCACTTTCAGATTTCCCCTTATTCAGATATAATTTATCTGCTACCTGATTTCCGCTGAAATAAAGATCCGGCAATCCGTCATTATTTATATCCCCAACCGACACGCCGCCTCCATTATAGACATAGTAATAATCGATCAAATTGAAATCTTCGTTCTCTTTTACAGTATTTACAAACTTCACGCCCGTTTGAGACGAAGGAAGTGCTGTAAAAAGTGTCTCTGATTTCTTTTTACAAGAAACGGCCAGAACCCATAAAAGACAAACGATGATCCTTATTTTCATTTTGTAAAATACTATTAATTTCAACACAAAAACGGAGAGCCTTGACGACCCTCCGCATTATTCTTTTTCAGAAATTTATTTCCACTCCGGATTCTGTACCACATTTGGATTTCCCTGAAGCTCGATCAAAGGAATAGGAAGTACATAATCCCGCGCTTTTGGTGCACGACCTACATTATACGTAGAAGAGTAACGTTTGATATAATCTCCCAGATAATCCGGCGTTCCTCCAAATTTACTTTTTCTACGTAACTCCGGATAAGTCACTTGTTCAAATGCAAATTCATGCATGATTTCGTCCATAATGGCGCTCTGCAATCCAGCCTTTGTCAACCCAGCCAATGGAGTCAGTCCGGCTCTTGCCCTGACTTTATTGATTCCGGCATAAGCGTCACCCTGGCCACTTTCGTTGCAAGCTTCCGAATGTCCCAGAAGTACCTCCGAGTAACGCATATAGATCGTATTCTTCTCAGTAGTCGTATTATTTTTATCCAGCTCAACCAATTTAGAAGACCAGGCCTTGCTAAAAATCAAATCTTCCGGTTTGTTTGGATTTGCGTTGGGGTCTACCAGGCCACCAAATCTGGATAGGTTGTAATCCGCTTTCGCAGACCATTTTACCGTCGGAAATTTCCCGTCCGAGGTTTTGGCCGTTCTACCGGTTTGGTAAGATTCAACGAAAGTGCCACCGATGCGTTTGTCATTTTCCTGGTAAGACATTCTGAAATCTTTCGTTGCGCTCAGCCAACTCCACCCTGCGCCTCCCAGATCACTTGGAAAATCTTCCGGATTAAAATGCGCCGAATGATTGTTATATTCCGATGAATTCGCTTTTGCTGAAATCTGGGCTTCGAAGATTCTCTCTCCCTGATTTTCATGATCAATATCAAAATTATTTACAAAATCAGGAAACAAAGTCATACCACTGTTTGCAATGATATCTTCAGCAGTGGCTTTCGCTTCAACCCATTTTTCATCCCATAACTGCGCCTTCATCAGAAGTGTTTTTGCAGCCCATTTGGTTGCGCGTCCTGCGTCTGTTCCGGTATAACTTGCCGGCAAAACCGAGGCAGCAGCCGTTGCATCTGCATAGATCTGATCAATCACTTTACGCTTTCCACCTGCGTTATCAGGCAAATCACTGTAACTTTTGGTTGAAGTTATTTTAATCGGCGGATTGTCGAAATATCTCAGAAGTTCGTAAAAATAAAATCCTCTTAAAAATTCAGCTTCCGCTTTGACTCTTTTTACTTTATCAGCATTTCCAACATCGTTCATTGCGTCGGCCACTTCAATGATTTTATTGGCCCGATCAATAGAACGGTAACATTGTTGCCAATATGCATTGATATAGTCATCTGACGCACTGACGTTCCCGAGATTGAATTGCAAAGGGCCTTTCTCCCATCCAACCTGGTATCCTACCAGGCATTCAAATACGTAGCGGTTATAAAAATGGTTGGACCAATCTCCGTTTCCCATACCCAGGTCATCATATACCGCATTTACACCCAGTTCGAGCTCTGTGGCTGATTTGTAAAAACTATCCGGATTAATGAAATCAGGTTTTTCTTTGAGATCGGAACAGCCAGCTGTGATCAGCATACCTACTGCTACCGCGAGCCTGGCCTGTTGTATAAATTTATTTTTCATTGTTTTAAAAATTTTAATGCCGTTAAACTATACTTTACCTTTTACTAGAATCCCAGATTGACACCTACTGTAACCGTTCGTGCACGGGGATAAGCATCGTAATCATCACCACGGTTCAAATTACTTTGTCCACTATTGTTCACCTCCGGATCAAAACCTTTGTATTTGGTAATCAGGAATAAATTCTGGCCGCTTACGGATAATCTTGCAGAGCGTATAAAGTTGCTGGAAAATGGTATGTTATAACCAAGTGATACATTTTGCAACCTTACAAAAGAACCGTCCTGAATAAAAAATGAAGATTTACGGAATGAAATAAAATCTCTTCTACCATCGATAACCGGCCGATTGCCATTAGGATTTTCTGCGCTGTAAGAGTCTGTCAGGATGTTAGAAAGCTGATTTATTTTCTGCACACCATCTCCAATTTCAGCTTGCTGTAAATTTCTTACCTGGTTTCCCTGAACACCTCTGAAGAAAATACCCAGATCAAAACCGCGGTATTTCAGCGAACTGTTTAACCCCCAGGTGAATTTGGGATTTGGATTGCCTATGATCTTATAATCATCAGAAGTATATTTTCCGTCTTCGTTAACATCCGTATATTTTGGATATCCCGCTCTGGCTGAATATGTTGCAGCTTCGCCATCGGTAGTAAATAAACCAGCGTATTCATATCCTCTCCAAACACCGATCGGATTGCCCGCCTCCACCCAGCTTCCGTCGATACCCAAATGGCCGCTTGGACTTCCTGAAAAATAGGGTGTGCTTTCCCCAAGATCAGTCAATTTGTTTCGCACATAAGAAATATTTCCGCCAATATCCCATTTCAGCCTTTCTCCATCAATGGCTTTGAAATTAGCTTCGAAATCCATCCCTTTGTTGGTAAGCGTTCCTGAATTCAACAGAACAGTTCTGAAACCGGTACTCTGTGCAATCGAAACATACAAAAGCAGATCCGATGTCTTGGTGTTGTACCAGTCTACGGATAAATCAAGACGGTTTTTAAGCAATCTGGTGTTTAAACCGATATTTAACATCCGTGTTGATTCCCATTTAAGATCAGGATTGGCAATGTTATTGGCACCATAACCCGCTGTCAACTGACCTCCAAATACATAGTTGTAGGGAACAAGGCCTGAAACAGACTGGTATGGTGGAATATTAGAATTACCGGTAACACCGTAACTCACCCGAAGCTTTAGGTCGTCAAAAACATTACTAAGTCTTGAATCAGTAAAGAACTTTTCGTTTGCAATTTTCCAGCCCAGGGCAGCCGAAGGAAATGTGGCATGTTTGTTATTCGGGCCAAATTTTGATGAACCATCACGTCTGACCGTGACGGTCAATAGATATTTATCATAAGCGGAATAATTAAAACGGCCAATTAAAGATTGCAGATTCCACTCCTGTCTGCCGGAATAGGGTGTCTGAATTTTCGAGCCATTTTGCAGATTCATTGAGTTTACATCATCGGAAGGCAAGCCAAAAGTAGATGCTGAGGCGTACTGGTTTACTTCATGCTGAAATGTGTAACCGGCTGTGGCGTCAATAATGTGATTTGGGTTTAACTCCTTGTGGTAGAACAATAAATTTTCGTTCAACAGATTGGTTACGTTCCTGTTAAACTTATCCAACTGACGCCCATTCTGGCGACCAAGTCTTGTAAAGCTGTTGAAAAACGAAGTCCGGCCTGCACTTACGATATCCGCACCAATGCTGGTTTTGAATTTAAGGCCGCTGAATAAATTAAAAGTAACGGCAGTGGTTCCAAAAAGACGGTTGGTAGCGTCGCGGTCATATCCTTCTTTGGCCTCTGCAACCGGATTAATACTGAATCTTCCATCATAACTTGGATAATTGTAACCACCGTTTTGGTCATAAACTGCAACGGTAGGATCAAGTCCCAGCGACGTAATCATAATTCCTCCCGGACCTCCCCGATCCGTAGGAACATTATTGGAAATCAACCGGCTGTATGACCAACTGTTACTCAATGTAGCCTTTCCACCCAAAAAGTCATTATCCAGATTAAAACGGAAACCATATCGCTTGAAGTCAGTATTAACAATAATTCCCTGGTTATCAAGCACATTAGCACTGAAAGCGTATTTCATGTTTTGATTGCCACCCGAAAAAGTCAGCTGATGGCTTTGGATACTACCGGGCCGGGTTACTGCGTCAACCCAGTTCGTTCCCGCTCCTGCGGCTGAAATCTGGTCGTTGCTATATCTCCCGGCTCCGCCCTGGCTAACTTCCAGTCTATTGATATACCGCATGTAATCATCCGCGCGAAGCATATCCAGTTTCCGGGCCATATTCTGAAAAGAATAAGATCCATCGTATGTGAATCGTCCACTGCCATCCTTACCTCTTTTGGTGGTGATCATGACCACCCCATTGGCACCGCGCGAACCGTAAATTGCAGTCCCGGATGCATCTTTCAATACCTCTATCGATTCAATATCATTTGGATTTAACATGGCCAATGCGTTGGAAGGCTGACGATTGCCACCTGTTCCAACGGCATTGTTATCAGGGTAAATCGGCAATCCGTCTACTACATAAAGTGGTTCAGATCCACTCAGAATGGAATTCGGGCCACGGACTCTCACCGACAGACCACCTCCCGGCGCCGCAGATGACTGTGAAATCTGCACTCCTGAAACACGTCCCTGTAACGCCTGATCAAGCGAGGTAACTGGAAATTCTTTAATTGCTGCGCCTTTTACACTCGAAACAGACGCCGTAAGATCACTTTTTTTCACCTGACCATATCCAACTACTACCAGTTCTTCAAGTGCTCTTGAATTGGACAATAACCTGACATTTAAGGTACTGGCATTGTCGGTAGTCAGCTCCTGAGTTTCAAAACCAATAAAACTAAACACCAGCTTGGTTCCGGGCAAAGCTTCAATTTTAAAATTACCTTGCGCATCTGTGGTAGTTCCTTTGCTGGTGCCTTTCACTGCAATGCTAACCCCGGGGAGTACCTCGTTATTATCACCAGTCACCTTCCCTTCAAGACTGCTTTGCGCGCTGACCCGCAGCGATGAGAATAAAATTAAAACCAAAAATAATTTTTTGATTAAAAGTATTGTTTGTTCCATAACAAATTGTTTAAAATGAAGAAAAGGAAGCCGAAAACTTAATATTTTAAAATAATAAATAGTTATTATTCTATTTTTATTTACAAATTTCATTGATAATACCGTCACAAAAAATGGACGCATTTTCACAAATGATGGATTATCCTATGAAAATTTAGAATTAATTAAAAGACAGAAGATGGAAGCTCCTGACCATGCCGTTCCTAGCTCAGAGGTAATCAGGCACGAATAGAATTTCTTAATAGAAACAGCATAGGTTTTCGGAAGGATAAATCGGAACGATTTATTTATCCCTATTATTCTGCTTCAATAAAGTATCACGCTTCGTAGTAAATCGGGCAAAAGTTTCTTGATCCAAGCCATTGACAACCAACAGTCCGGGATGTTTAACACCAACAAGGTTTACAGTGCTGTCAGTTACCGCTGATCCCCATACGTAAATAGATTTCAAGCTTTTGTTATCAACGATATTTTTCAATCCTAAATCAGAAACCCTGGTATCTACCAGATTCAAATATTCCAGATATTTTAATGATTTCAGGTTTGCCAAACCAGCGTCACCTATGGCGGTATGCTCCAAATGTAGTCTGGTCAGATTTTTAAGCTTTGAAACTTCTTTTAGACCAGCATCTGTAATTTTTGTTTTTCCAAATTTCAGCCATGTGATTTGCTCGGCGAGAGGTAATAACAAACTGATCTGTCCATCTCCAAATTCTGCCGCATTCACAGCACTTACCTCTATCAGATTTTGATCCTGAGACAGCCGATTCACGAGCAAACCTACTTTCCGGAGTGCTTCGATATCCTTTTCTTTCGGTTCACTTACAGTTAATTTCGCAATAGCCGACTCAGCACTTTTGGGCAATTCTGATTTTGAATCATTACCTGATGAACCCAGGGCTGCAAGTGCAGTTTTGATCTGTTCTGTAACTTTTATATCAGATACTTTTTTGTCAACGGGTGCGCCCTGATCGATCCACCAGGAAATAAGTGCGATCTGATCTGTGGACAGCTGCGGTTTTCCTTTTGGCGGCATGTGATCATCGTCGTCTTCCGGTAGTAAACACCTCGTGATCATACTGCTTTCGGCACCTTTTCCCGGGATAAGTACCGGCCCTTCCTTTCCGCCTTTTTGCAGAGAGACAAACTGGTCAAGTCTGAGATCTCCTTTTTGCTTTTTTTCGTTGTGACACTGCACACATTTCATTTCAAGAATTGGCTGCACAATATCCTGATAAACAATTGCCTGTTGAATATCTGCAATCGGCCGAATGGCTGATATTTCTTTTTTTATCGTGTCCATACCCGCCAAGCTTCGAAATGGCTCCGGGGTATACTGCGTCAGGTAACCCTCCCCATGCGTCAGAGACCCGCCGTCATGGCCTGCTGTCATTGTTAAAATCGTAGCGAGACCAAAGGCCGGCAAGTACAATTTGGCCAGGAATGTCTTTCTGTTTTGGAAAAATTTGGATTTTAACAGCAATGCTATCCATGCAAATGCAGCCACACCAATCCCCTGCCACATGTGATCGCTCAAAAGCTTGTCATCGTAACCACCTCCCAAAGAAAGCAGATACCCGGCAAAACAAGCAAAAGTTGCACTGACAGCGGACCAGAATAATATAAAGGTGATTGTTGATTCAGACACACTAATTTTACCCATGCGTCTTCCGGCTTCCAGCAAAGCAGCTATCAACAAAAAACCAATAGGCGCATGCACGAGAACAGGGTGGAACCGTCCAATGAAAGTAGTGAAATCCGAAGCAACGATAACTTGAAGTGTCATGCAATTAAATAAATATTCAGTCTAAAAATTCCGGATCAGTTGAATCAGGCTCAGGCAATAACCTGGCTGACAACTTTTCCCATTGTATCAGTCAGGCGGAAATTTCGTCCTTGAAAAGGATAGGTAAACTTTTCATGATCAAAACCCATTAAGTGTAATATCGTGGCTTGAAAATCATGAACATGGACTTTATCTTTCACACCGTAATATCCAAGCTCGTCCGTCTCGCCATGCGAATATCCTTTCTTAACCCCGCCACCGGCCATCCACATCGTGAATGCTTCCAGATGATGGTCACGACCCATATATGGCATCACCAATCCATTTCTATTTTCCTGCATCGGTGTGCGGCCAAACTCTCCACCCCAGATCACCAGGGTTTCTTCCAATAGACCACGCATTTTTAAATCCTGTAACAAAGCTGCCACCGGCCGGTCCGACTCCTGACATTTCTCTCTTAAACCTCCCTCCACATTCGCTGTGCTGGAAGTTCCATGGGCATCCCACCCCCAATCAAAAAGCTGGACAAAGCGCACATCGTTTTCAACAAGCTTGCGAGCCAGCAGACAATTCATAGCAAAAGTCCCTTCTCCGGGCTTTACACCATACATATCCAAAATAAACTGTGGCTCTTTGGAAACATCCATAACCTCAGGCACAGACATTTGCATACGAAATGCCATTTCATACTGACTGATGCGCGTCAGGATTTCAGGATCCTGTACGTCTTCATAGGTCTGACGGTTAATATCATTGATCGCATCGATGGTCTGTTTTCGCATACTACGGTTCATCCCGGTCGGATCGCTCACGTAAAGAACGGGATCACCACCTGTTCTGCATTGCACGCCCTGGTAAACGGATGGAAGAAAACCACTTCCATAAACGCTTTTCCCGGCATCCGGCTGTTGTCCACCAGAGGCTAAAACGATAAATCCGGGTAAGTTCTGATTCTCCGATCCCAACCCGTAAACAGACCAGGCGCCCAGACTTGGACGGCCCAGCCTCGCGCTGCCCGTGTGCATAAGCAACTGCGCGGGCGCATGATTGAACTGGTCGGTATGCATGGATTTTATAAACGTGATTTCATCAGCGACCGATTGCAAATGCGGCATGTAATCCGATATCCAGGCTCCGGAATTTCCATATTGATTAAATTTCCCTTGCGGACCAAGCATTTTGGGCACTCCCTGGATGAACGCAAATTTCTTTCCTTCCAAAAACTCAGCCGGACAATCCTTTCCGTGGTATTTCAAAAGCTCAGGTTTGTAGTCAAAAAGTTCGAGCTGTGACGGAGCTCCGGCCATGTGGATGTAAATAACCCTTTTAGCTTTTGGAGCGAATTGTGGAATTTTAGCTGATGCCAGCTTCCCGGCGGTATCTGTTTCGGTAACTGAATTATTACAGGAGCCAAGCAACGATCCTAGTCCAAGCGCACCAAGCCCAAATCCACATGACTGCAAAAAGTGGCGCCTGGTCTGGCTTTCCAGATTAGCATGTTGTAATTCCTTTAAAAGCTTTTCCATAGTATAAGATTTTAACCCGTCTGTCAGTCTACTCTTTCGTCACTACATGATCCAGATTCAGCATCACGTTGGCCGAAATTGTCAGTGCTGCCATTTCAGGAGAACGTTCGCTTCCGTAAACAAGAATACTATCGGCATCAGCCGGCTTCTTTTTATAATTTCCCAAAGCCTCTTTATATATTTTCAACAATACATTCAAATTCTTTTTCTCAATGGACTGGAAAGTGAGCATTCTATAACCCTCCGTTAATTGCTGCTCAGGCGTCCTGCCCCTTTTTTTCATTTTAGATGCTAATTTTTCAGCAGCTTCCAGGTATACAGGGTCATTTAACGTAACCAGCGCTTGTAGCGGCGTATTGGTCAACATTCTTCTGGATTGACAGAATTCACGGCTTGGCGCATCAAATGTGGTCATGGAAGGATACGGTGCGGTACGTTTCCAATACGTGTAAATACCCCGCCGATACCTGTCTTCTCCCTCACTAAGTACCCATTTTTCACCATTATAAGGTGACTGCCAGATTTTATCGGGCTGGGGAGGCATCACCCCGGGCCCATACATTTTTCTCGAAAGTAGTCCGCTGCACGACAAAGCCTGATCCCGAACCTGTTCTGCGCTTAAACGTACGCGCGGCCCACGTGACAGCCAGATATTATAAGGATCCTTCTCCTGCTTTTCCTGACTGGTTTTCGAACTTTGGCGATAGGTACCCGACATCACAATGGTTTTCAAAAGTTTTTTGACGCTCCATTGGTCATCTTCCATAAACCTGACAGCCAGCCAATCCAACAGCTCCGGATGGGTGGGCTCACTTCCCTGTGAACCAAAATCTTCAACGGTTTCTACAATCCCTTTTCCAAACAATTGCTCCCAGAATCGGTTAACAATGACACGTCCGGTCAAAGGATTCTCTCTGTTCACGATCCATTTGGCCAGGCCGAGACGGTCGCGCGAAAATTCCTTTGGCATAGGTGCCAGTAATTTAGGTACATCTGGTTTTACCTCTGCTCCTTTCACCATCCAATTTCCTCTGACAAACACATGCGTTTTTCTGGCAAAATCACCCCTTCCCTCCCAGATAACAGGAATGCTTTCAGTAGATTTTGTCATTGCTGCGGCGTAGTCCGCCACAATATTTTTATATTCTGGCTGATCATTACCAGGCAGTTCCGGCTGAAAGGAAATCCATGAGATCTTAACCCACTCTTCCGGTGATTTTGGACTGTTAAGCGATAGAAAGATATCATGTTTACCGGCCATTTTTGAAATGGGTGCAATAATAACCGTGTCCCTGTCTTTCGCGGGAATTTTAATTTGGGATAAAAGCGGCCCATTTAGATTGTCCAGATGAAGCGTCAGAACTGCATTTTCTGCTTTTGTGGAAACACTCATCAGGATATTACCAGCCCTTTCCAGATTTACCTTTGGAATCCTGGCATTTCCTTTATTCTTAACACCGAAATAAGAAACGCCAAGCACAGTAGACTGATCCCCCTTCACAAAGCTGTGGGAATTTATCTTGGGTTCCATCACATTCAGAAACTGGGTAACTTCTTCGATTTGCGCTGGATTATACTTTTTGATCCAACCTTTAACCCGTTCCACACGCATTGAGTCATCCCCCTTGTAAAACCTCAATTTTGGTGATTCGTCAGCCAGATCTTCATCTCTTGAATTATTAAAATACGCCATATATTTGTAATAATCCTCATGCGGGATCGGATCATAAGGATGGCTGTGACATTGAATGCAAGCAAATGTCGTCCCCTGCCACACTTCCCATGTCGTGTTCACCCGGTCTATCTGGGCAGAAGTCCGGAATTCTTCATCCTCTGTACCGCCTTCATTGTTGGTCATCGTATTCCGATGAAAACCCGTAGCGATCAGATTATTTTTATCAGGAAAACCATCCTTCCCTTCCGGCAATAAATCTCCGCCAAGCTGCTCTATCGTGAATTTGTCAAAAGGTTTGTCTTGGTTAAAAGCTTTAACCACGTAATCACGGTATCGCCACATCGTTCGGGCACCATCACTTTCATAACCTTTCGTATCTGCATAACGCGCCAGGTCCATCCACATGGAGGCCCACCTTTCACCATAAGAGGAGGATTTCAACAAACGGTCAACAACCTTTTCGTAGGCATTAGAAGATTTATCACTGACAAAATCATTGACTTCCTTTTCTGTCGGAGGCAATCCGGAAAGATCCAGACTTACCCTGCGAATTAAGGTGATCCTGTCTGCCTCCGGAGAAACTTTGAGACCTTCCTTTTTCAGTTTTTGTATAACGAAATTGTCGATTTCATTTTTAGCAAACCTTTTCTCATCCGTCTCAATGAGTCCGTACAAATTCCATAGATTATTCAATGATGGAACCTCTTGTTTTTCAACTCTTTTATATGACCAGTGTTTCTCCCATTCGGCACCCTCGTTGATCCAGTCTTTCAGCGTTTTGACTTCTTCTTCCGTCAACGGATTTCCTTTCTGAGGCATCTTTTCATCCGGATCGTCGGTCAAAATCCGCCGTATCATCTCACTGGCATCAGCGTCACCTCGAACAACCGGGATCTTCCCCGATTTGCCTGGCTCCAGCATCTCATGCTCAAAAAGAAAACTGACATCCCCTGCCTTCTTGACGCCACCGTGGCATCCCATGCAGTGTTTATTCAAAATTGGCTTGACCTCTGTGTTGTAATTTACCTTACTTCCAAACAAACTTTCCTTCCACGAAAAAGCTGAAAGCGAAATGGTTATACCAATAAGACCTACAAAAATATATTTTTTCATATTGACAAAACAAGGATCAATAAATTTCAAAAGGCTCAATGAGCCCCTTGAAATAATGTAAAACTATCCTTGCAAATGTCTACTATTACTCCAAACTAAACCATAGGTAATCTTGGGAAAAGGATGGATAATTATATGATACGGAAATTTTATAAAAAGGAGCTTAGGGCGAAGCTTACTGGCTAAATCCATTCCATTTTATGGACTTTTTATGGTTCGATTCGTAAGAAGTAGGCTAAATTAGTTTCTACCGAAGACCAAAAAAGATTATTATAGCAAATAAATCCCAACCTCTGGCTCACAATCAAGCAAAAAGTCAAACCAATAGTCCCAGGTATATCTAAATTCTTTATACCGCCACGAACGCCCTATGAACTTGAAAAGGAATATTTTTTGAGTAGCCATGCAGAAGAACTGCAAATGAAATATCAAGATTAATGGTTTCAAAACTAAGGATCACGCAGCGGGCTTTTGAGTCGATAATATAAATTGAACTGATCTCAATTCTGTATCTCTATTTATGACTACCAAATTTCAAAAGTTATTCTCCTGTCGAGTCATCGTTATTAACACGTCCTGCAAACAATGAATACACTCCTATTCAGATGTCAGAACTTTCTACTGATACACCCTTACATAATCCACCAGGTATTTTGACGGTAGCGCGTCATCTGACAAAGGTCCCGGCAACGTTCCTTCTCTTCCCAAGGCAAGATTCAGGAGCAGATAAAACTCTTTTTTGAAAGCATTACCACTTAATTTGTCCGATTTTTTTAGATCAAAAACAAAGTATTTCAGATCGTCATAATAAAACTCGATACGATCCGGGTACCACTCAGCAGCATAAATGTGAAAATCTTCATAAGGAGCTCCGACAATCGGCCTTTTTCCTTCGCTTTGATATTTATCCAGTGAGTCTGAGTAATGTACTGTTCCGAAAACCCGGGTTGAGTCTTTTCCGATAAATTCAAGAATATCGATTTCTCCGCAATGCGGCCATTTCACTTCGGTTCTGTTTTTTCCCAGCATCCATATCGCCGGCCATGTCCCGATTCCTTTGGGTACCTTGGCCCGGGCTTCGATCCGCCCGTAGGTCCATTCCTGTTTTCCAAGCGTGATCAGACTCGCGGACGTATAACCGGCGCCTTTGTAGGATTCTTTCTTTGCTTCAATTACCAGATTTCCGTTTTCAACCCGGCAGTTTTCCAATCTTTTGTATGTATAATATTGCGGTTCCTTGTTACGGACAAATCCTACCTCGTAATCCCATTTAGTACTGTCAGGATGTCCCTGGTAATTAAATTCATCATTCCAAACCAGCTTTCGCTGGGCACTTACCGGGTGAGAAAGAAGGCCTGTAAGTAATATTAAAAATGTAAATGGCAGTGAAAATCGCATACGTATTGAAAAAAAGTAGGTCCGTTATTTGTTTTGGTTTTGAGAAAGAATGGGAACCGATATCCGGCATTACACCAGAAACGGCTCGCCCTGGCAGGTATTACTTAATTAATAAAAATTTGAAAATCTGCGGTCCGAGATTATCCTTTTTAATTTTTAGAAAGTATATCCCGGCGGGAAACTGTTCCAGATTAAAATCAGTTCGTACAGCTCTTGACTGCTGTTTTTCAGTTATAATATATCCTTCCTTATTAAAAATGGCCAAAGTCACTGTTCCCGAATAAGTCTCGTTGGCAAAGACGGTCAGCTTTCCGGAAGTAGGATTTGGACCTACTGAAAATACCTTGTCCGCCTTCGGCAGCGACAGCGTAATGATGGAAGAAAAAGTACTTGTCCCATCAAGGTCTACCTGCTTTAAGCGATAATAAAAAAGACTATTATCGGATGAAACAATCTCACGGTCTTCATAGGTATATTTGTTAACAGAACCCGTGGTTTTATGACCGGATATTTTTGCAATTGCCTCAAACGTTCTTGCGTTTTCGCTGCGTTCAACCTCAAAATAATCATTATTTTTCTCTGAGGCAGTTTCCCATGAAAGATTTATGGTACCTTGTCTTGTGTCACCTTTAAAATATACAAGCTCCACCGGAAGAGGCGTTGTAAAGGTTTCTCCTGCATATTCATAGATAATTTTAGGCCTCAAAATATCCGTCCCGAAATTGCGCGAACGGAAGGAGCTGTAAACATCGGTAGTTGCCGTTACTTTCAGCGTCAGAATACTATCAGACGGAATAGTGGCCATGGCGGTGGTGATGTCTAAATAAATATACCCTGCTGCTGCCTGGGATGTAGCACTGGAAATAATGTCGTCGGCTGCCGGTTTATTATTCCAATTAATACCGGTTTCAAACCAGGCGTCCGTATTGGTCGAATAGGTGTTTGCTGCTTTTGAAATATTCCAACCTGTTGTTATACCGTTTTCTAGGGCGTAAAGCCTGACTTTCGCATTGACGATGTTTTTGCGCAGACCATGCATATCAAATTTCAGGTAAACTTCCTGAACATCATCGGATTTGTTTCTGGCAACTACATAACCCTGCGCCCCGTAATTATTTGCCACGTTTCCGTTGCTTCTTACGTAGGAATCTGCAACAGCCAGTATCGAGTCCTTTTTAGCTTCTTCCTGAGCCTTCCCGTAAAGCCAAATTTGTGGCCGGTAGTCGGCGTTAGTATTTTCCCGTGCATTAAAAGCGCCATCAGTTTTACTGATAATCGCGGCATCAGCCGTGGTGGGCTCAGAGGCGATATGCACAGACAAAATTTTATCTGCTGCCAGTCTTCCAATTACTGCCGATGTGATATTCAGCTTTACCATACTACCCGCAGGTGTTCCGGTGATTTCGCCAAGTTTGGTCGTATGTGCTGGTTTGTTACTCCAATTGATTCCCGTTTCTGTCCACGTATTGTCTTCGACTAAATAAAATCCCCATTTCGTATTGGCAACAGCAGTATTGGCATTATTCACCCGTAACTGGATAATAGCACTGTCAAGATTAGCAGCAAAACTGTTCAGATCAAATTTGACAAATACTTCACGGTCATATCCTGCCGATTCTTTTTTAATGGTCAAAACTGCGTCTGTGCCATAGTTTGTAGTCGCAAATGCTGCTGTGCTGCCTGTCCCTCCGCTTCTGACAAATGCATCAGCTACGCTGGTTATTTTCAACAAGGGCTCCAACGGTATTTCATAAACGGGGTTTATATCTGAAATGGTGGCACTTATTGTGCTTCCTGCAATAGCACCCTGTGGCATAACGAATGTAGAGGCCCGTAATGCCGTGAACTGCGGGGTTTTAATCCCCAGATATATCTGAGCAGCACTTTGCGAAGGGTCAGCAACGTGGACAGTTACATCGGTGCCATTCACATTTTTTAGCATCAATACGCAAGGTTTATTCGCCTTGACTGTAACCTGATCAGCAGTAAACTCTCCTGCCTGATAAAATACAATCTGCCAGATTCCCAGACTATTATGACGCACTGCCTGTACGGTTGCCGTGTTTGATAAAATGCTGACGTTGCCTGTGTTGTAATTTTGCATTTCCGTAGCGGTCGTCTTTCCGGGCGTTACAATGTAGGCATAGGAAGCATTGACAGGAGCAGTTCCGTGTTTGAACCATAACTTAAATACATCGGCTGAAACCGAAGCAGCAGATCCTGTCGTATTGATAGATGACCAGCTTCCGGTCTGGGTTTGATTGCTTAATGAGATGTTGCCGTTTGCCGGAAAAAAGTAACCCACATTTCCCTGCAAAGCCCATTTTAAATTGCCGGTATAATCGTGAACTCCACTATTTAAAACGCTGACATTATTTGAGGCATCGGCTACGGTCACATCTGTTTTTAAAAGACATTGGTTAACGGTCGTGTTGATAGCCTGCGCCGCTAATGAATTTATACCGGCACCCAGACAAACCACTTCTTCATCAAAGTAAAACCATGATTTTTTTGCTGTTGTACCATAGTCACTCATGGCATAAGCACTGGCGCCATAGGTTCCGTCAGATACACCGCCAACGAATGGAACGGTACCGAAATTAACACCCCAAGAAGTTCTGACGGGATATGTTGTAATCTCCGGAACGGTGGTACCGGGGATTTTATTCCATTCCCAAACCGGAAAAATATTGTAATACTCATCTCCGTTTACACCTAGGTAGTTCACGCCTTCGGTCAGGTAATAACCTTTGATATTTTCCCCATTTCCCATTTCTGATTTTGCATTTCGGGAAGAAATGCTGCGCAGTCCAAACATGTATCCTGGGCGATGGTGAACCGTATAGTCTGTGCGCCAGTAGTGAATATGTTCCGGCGAAACATTGTAGGAAGGAGGCTGTAATTCCCGCATGCGCTGAATGGCGTTGTCATATTCGGTCGCGTGGGTCGGCAGGTCAAAGCCCTTCACTTTTTCCATGAGGGCCACATCCGCCTTACCGTTGTTGGCACGGCTTACACCGCGTCCGTACAAGTTAAAATCGGCATAGGCACCGCGGGATGGTTTGATAAAACCTTTTCTCACAAAATCTGAAAAAATGGCAAGCTTGTCAGCGGCGAAAGCATAGGAAGTCCCGGCAACATAAATGGCAATATTGCTAATGCCGGAAACATATTCTCTTCCATAACCGTACACATACAACTGTGGCCCGTGAGCTGTATAAGAATTGTCATTTTGGATACCTTCTCCCGTCGTCACGACAATTGAATTGGTGACTGTTGTTATCGTCTGGTTAAGTAATGTCTGGTTTTCGGTCAGGCAGGCACGCATGATGTAGTGCTGTGCTACATCCGTTAAATTGGAGCCGTCTTTTGCAGGAGAGGAAGTAATGGCAGTGCCTTTGGTCATCCAGGCAAGCATCTGGTTTTCCAGCGCAGTGGAAATGCCAGCCGGAGATTTTCGCAGACAAATCAGCGTGTTGCCAATATCTTTGGGCACACTGATCGAAAGGTAAAACCAGTTGGAACTGCCCGGTACGGGGCTTAACGTCAGCCAGTAATTCATGACACCTTCTATTTTTTCTTTCAGATCAGCATCGCCGTAGTATATGCTGGATGGCTTGGAATAGGCCTTTGCCAGTATCCCCATCCTCGTGAGATGGTTTCCCGGCGACCAATCCGTTTGGCTTGTAGAGGTATAATTAATATCCGGCCAGGCATAAGAAGTGTTTAAGGTGCTCAATAATGATGTTACCTGGGTATCAAGTGTAGCACCTCCCGTAGATTGGAAAGTATCAAAAATCCGGTTGGAAATGGTTGCGAAATCGTTAGGTGTCTGGCTATTGACTTTATGTACAAAAAGAAAGAAAATAATACCGACCAGCAAAAACAGTTGGATTGGGAATTTATATGTTTTCATCATTGTGTCGAAGTAGAATGTATACGTCTATTACTGTAATGAAGAAATAGTCAATAGGTTCAGAATAAACTTCGGGGAACAAACCAGGTTTGCTCCCCGAATCAATCGATACGATTAGTTAATCCATCCGCCGTTCTGCGTAAGCGTGGAGTTCATCTCCATTTCAGTTTGAGGAATTGGCCAGTTGTATATATAATCGCCTTTCCAGGAATAGGTTTGCACGTTCGCACCCCAGATCTGGCGCACACCTGCACCAGGATAAAACACTTTTTCTTTCCAGGATTTCCATCTTAATTCATCAAAAAAACTGATTCCTTCGTTGGGAAATTCTCTGCGCCTTTCATTTCTGATCGCTTCTCTCAATTCTGTCTGGCTGCTTACTGTGGTAGCGGTTGACGAATTCAGAAGTCCCACGCCGGCACGGGATCTGACCTGATTGACCAGCGCAACTGCTTCCGGACTAAAACTTTGCTCATTAAGCGCTTCCGCCCACATCAGAAGTACATCTGCATATCTGATAACGGGGAAGTCGGTAGGTCCGTAACTTCTGTTGAGAAGTTCGGAATTTCCTTCGTATACAAATTTGCGATGCAGGTAATAAAAAAAGCTCTGGGTGTCGGTACGCAGATCACCACCTGTGGCTGCCTCCGACCTGTATGGCCATCTCATCGTGACGATAGCGTTACTGGTCCCAAATACACCAGCATAAGTAGAATAAGGTGTAATTACATTATGACCCAGACGCGGATCTCTGTTGGCATATACTTTCAGTATTCGTTCCTCATTTCCCGAAGGAAGATATTTTGACATATCAGCTCCTCTGTTTTTTGCTGCGCTAATCTCATTCTCTGTAAGGTTATTTCTTAAAAAGAAAACTTCACGCTGAGCAGGAGTCATATTGGCGTAGCCTGGAATGATGTCATCCCAATTGAAATTACTTCCGTCTGCATTTTGATACAACGCTACCAGATCGGGGTGTATCAGATAAGTATTCCAATTGGAACCAAAGGACGAACGGGTACCGCAGAAAAATTGCGTGGTAGATCCCGAACCGGCAAGCCCGATATTCTGGATGGAAAATATCATCTCATCGCTTTGTTCGTTCGCAGCTTTGAAAAGCGCTTTGTAATCCGGGAAAAGTGTATATCCGGCGTTTTTAACTTTTGCAAAATCTTCGGCAGCCAAAGCCCATTTTTGTTGGTACAAATAGGTTTTGCCTCTTAAAGCGTATGCGGCACCTTTTGTAATATGTCCATATAAAGCGTTGCCTTTGGCATATTTATCGGGCAGGTTGGTTTCGTTGATACAATCTGTCAAATCATTTACTACTGCTTCCCAAATTTCCGCTTCGGTGGACCGGGCTCTTTTGGCATTGTCGGGCGTAATCGGTTCCAGAAAAAGAGGTACTCCTTTGAATAGCTGGTTGAGCCTCAGATAAAAATACGCACGAAGAAACTTGCATTCCGCCAGCAACCGGGCTTTTTTCTCGGGTAATGATGGAGACTTTTCAGGAATATTAACGATGGCATCATTTGCACGATTGATGCCGGCATAAAGCTGCCTGTAATTGTCGGAAAACATACTGCTGGATGGTGTAATGGTTCCCATTAAAAGTGCATCTGCGTCTCGTCCCTGCCCTCCTACTCCAAATCTGTCAAGTTGATACAGCTCATTTCCGGAAGCGGAAGAGGCGTTGATATTTAATCTGAGCGCCTGATAAACCCCGGTTACACCCAGGTCGGTGAGGTTGTCGGTTGTCCACATGGTCGCCGAACTTACCGCGTCGTAAGGAGCGGTGTCAAGCACATTTTCCTGGCAGGAAAAAAAAGAAGCTGCTGTGGTTAGTATGAATATTATTTTTTTCATGATAAAAGATTTTAGAACGTCAGGTTAATACCTAATGCGAATTGTTTAAGTGTTGGGTAATCCACGTTAGCGCCTATCTCAGGATCCATGCCGGGGTATTTGGTAAGAAGCAGCAGGTTTTCACCAGACAGATATATCCTGACCCGATTAATGGCTGCTTTGCCTGCAATGGATTGCGGGAGTGTGTAGCCTATCTGCAGGTTTTTCAGTTTTATATAACTCGCATCATGCAGCCAGTAAGTGCTGGAAACATTATTTTGCGCATCGGTCGTGTTTTTCAACCGAGGGCTTTTCCCATCAATGTTGTTGGCCGGATCGGATGGATTTGCCTCGTTGTAGTAATAGTGGTTGTTTGCCACATCGAGCGGTATGGAGAAACCATTCTGAACGATGGAATTATTGTAGCCCGTTACGTTCCACACATACTGGAAGCCCGTACTTGCAGACCAGAGCATCGATACATCAATTCCTTTCCAGGAAATATCGCCCCTCAGACCGAAGTTATACTTAGGCGTTCTGTTGGTCCCTGTAAACTGTTTGTCGTAGCTATTTCCATAGATACCATCCCCATTGTTGTCTGCATAGATCAGATCTCCATAATAAATCCTGGCTTTCCCAATACCTCCACCCGGCTGAAAACTATATCCGGCAGCCGTCATGGCTTCAAGCCATGCCATATCCTGTGTAGTCCGGATCATTCCGTCCTTAGGTCCACCGTTGATATTGACTGTTCCGTCTGTATTGGTGCCAGAGCCATTTCCACTGTACAATGTTTGAATGTGAAAGGCATCAATGGTGTGCCCTTCAAGTATTCTGTTGTCGCCGCCGGTGGATACATCACCCAGGTTGGATTTGTAGGTTCTGGTGCCGTTTACATCCGTCCAGCCCTCTGCAAGTTTCCCTTTAAACTTATCAATTCTGTTGTAGTTGTAGGCAAAATTACCCGTCAGTCCATAGCTGATCTGGCCTGCCTTACCCCTATATCCGAGCGTAAGTTCAATACCTTTGTTAAGTACGGCGGCAGTGTTTTGGGTTGGTGCCGTAGCGGTTCCCAACACCAGCTGAATAGGAGGCGTGGTGAGGATACCATCGGTGTATTTGCGATACAGGTCAATCTCGAAGTTAAGCGCACCTTTCAGCACAGCACCTTCCAGACCCAGCCCGGTAACCGTTGTACTTTCCCATTTAAGATTTTGATTCGCAAATTTTCCCTGCCAAAGGCCTGTTGCCGGTATTGCGTTAAATGAATAGCCAACGGTGTTGTATACTGCCTGGTAATCATAATTCCCACGGCTTAAATCAGCGTTCATATTGTTGTTACCCAATTTTCCCCAGGATGCTCTCAGTTTTAGATTTTGAATATGATTATTCAGGTTTTTCATGAAAGGCTCTTCCGACAAACGCCATCCGGCTGAAAAAGAAGGAAATATGCCCCAGCGATTGGAAGGTGCGAACTTCGAAGAACCGTCATAACGAAGATTGGCTTCCAATAAATACCGGTCTTTGTAGGCGTAGTTTACCCGACCAAAGAACGAGCGCATGGATCTGTCATATTCTGTTCCGCTGATAGCGGACATCGTTGTGCCTGAGCCCAGCGTAGTAATGTCATAGTCGACAAGACCAAGCATACTTGCGCCGGTGTTGTAATAGTTGAAATAATACTCATTATATCCGGCAATACCCCCGAATGCATGAGCGCCAATCTCTGCGTTGTAGCGTAGTACCAGATCGGTTGTCGTTGCATAATCCTTATTAAAGGAATAATTCGTGCTGAGCTTATCCGGCGTGGAGGCAAATGACTTAACAGTATTGGTGGCAAAGTTCCATCTGTCTATCGGATTTGTGTGGGAATTGGATTCCTGAAAGCGCGTCTGATAATTATAACGTGCTTCAATGGCGAGACCCTTAACCAGGTTCAAAGTGGTGTACAGCGTGGTATTAAATCGGCTTTGCTGATTGGAACCGCCTGTATCATTGAAATATGACAGGATGTTGTTGGCAGTGGCGGATTCTTCTGGTGCCTGAGCGAAACCATATCTGCCATCATAAAACGGAACTACTCCGGGAGTGGTTTGCCTAAGGAAATTAAACGCTGTTGAAGTATTGCCCATGTCATAAGACTGAATGGATGCATACGTCTGCGTACCAATGGTAATAAATTTATTGATTCTGGTTTCTAGATTAGCCCGAAGCTGGTAGCGTTTTGTTCCGGTATTGGGCATTGTTCCCGGGTTGTTAAGATATCCGGCAGAAAGCAGATAGGATGCTTTTTCTGTTCCTCCATTGACTGAGATGTTATGATTTTGAACAATGTTGTTCTCAAACACAGTATTCATCCAATCGGTGTTTGGATATGCAATTGAGTTCGGTACCCCGTTGGCAGTAACGCCATTCGGATCAGCCGCTGCTGCCTGCCACGCATCGAGCGTGCCTTGAGAAAACAGATTATTTTGACCCAGATTACGGTAACCTTCATTAATCAGGTTCATATGACGACTATAATCTGTTACCTGTTTGATCAGGTTGATCGGCTTGGCCACAGAAACCATGCCGGTATAGTTGACAGTCAGTTTGTTTTTAGAACCTTTTTTGGTGGTGATCAGCACAACCCCATTTCCCGCAAGTGATCCGTATATGGAAGCGGAAGCGGCATCTTTGAGAATCGACATGCTTTCCACGTCATTGGGATTGACTGCATCCATAGAGCTAATGATACCATCTACAATAATAAGCGGATCGTTATTATTCAGGGTTCCTGTACCACGTATCCGAATGGTAGCACCATCAGAACCGGGTTTACCGGATCCCTGCTGCACGCTTACACCCGGTGCAAGACCAGCCAGTGAAGAGGAAAGGTTGGTTACGGGCCGGTTTTCAATATCCTTCGCGGCAACAGCTGCCACCGAGCCAGTCATATTCACTTTTTTCTGTGTGCCATATCCGACAACCATTACTTCATTTAACGTACTCGTCGATGGCGCAAGGCTTACATCCAGGTTGGTTTGGTTACCCACTGGCAGTTCCTTTGAGTCGTAACCAACAAAACTGAATACAAGAAATTTGTCATTCCCATCTGTCAGGGATAATCTGAATTTTCCATCAGCGTCCGTTACGGTTCCCTGCTGTGATCCTTTTACAACCACACTCACTCCGGGTAGTGCTTCACCTTTTTCGTCTGTAACTTTGCCGGAAATTTCTGCTGCATTGCTGATGGCAAAAATCACATTTGAGGGGTGTGCCGCTTTAACGGGACCGCAGATAAATAGTAGGCCAACAATGGCAACAATCAGCCGCGTGCCTGCTGTTACATGTGCGGCAAGCTGTCCGTTGAGCAGGCTCGTTAACGGAGGGAGTTGCCGCAGGAGACCTTTTTTTTGATTGGTAGAATACTTCATTGAGATTTTGGGTTTTGAAAGTGGAATATTTTGTTTGATTTAGGAATAGTCAAACAAAATTCCGCAAATAGCCTGATCACACGGGGCGAAAATCCTGTTGGAATAGGGGTGATTTTCCGCGGAGACACAATTTCATCGCATTTTAGTGATAAATGGATGCTCCGTAGATTACAATTGAATCGACAAATATTTAAAATTGGAGATGGTGATTTTTAGTTTCTTTGCAACCCTATCTTTGTATCTTTTCTTGAAAACGAAAATATCCAAGTACCTATGAACCCGTTTTGTTTTTTATGCTTTCCACTAAAAACGAAACTGAGCATTTTGACGATGTTCATGTCGGTTCTGTGTCTTCGGATCAATGGTCTGGGGCAGCAGCTTGTTTTTAATAATCTCAGTTCTGAAAATGGTTTATCGCAAAATTCTGTGCTTGCGATTGCGCAGGACCGCAAAGGTTTTATATGGCTGGGCACGAGTTACGGCTTAAATAAATTCGATGGCCGGGGATTTAAAATTTACAAGAATGATCCGGGTAATATGGCTTCATTATCCGGAAACTATGTACTGTGCGCCCTAAACGATTCGAAGAATGAACTGTGGTTCGGGACAAGTTATGGCCTCAATAAGTACATGCCGGAGACGGATTCCTTCACTTCTTTTCTGGTGGCTGACTCTACGGAACAAAACAAGCTTAGCAGCAATATTATCAATTGCCTTTTTGAAGATAGCAGAGGTATTCTGTGGGTTGGGACAAACAAAGGCTTGAATCGGCTGAAAGATCGAAATAAATACACCTTTGAGTCATATCAAAACGGGCTCGCAGGAGCGGACGTTCGTACGATCTTCGAGGATTCGAAACATCAGTTATGGATCGGAACATCGGAAGGGCTGACTAAAATGGTATTTGAGAGTAAAGGAATCCGGTATTATAATTTCAAGAATGTTGCTTCTGATAAAGGCAGTCTGAGCGATAATTTTGTCACGGCAATAGCGGAGGACAAACAAAAAAATATCTGGATCGGCACAAAAAATGGCGGGCTTAATCGCTTCAATTTAACTCAGTCCAATTTTACGCGTTTTCAGCATCAAATAAATAAAAACAGTCTGATCCATAACAATATAAGAAGAATTTTTATTGATAAAAAGGGCAATTTGTGGATCGGGACGCTCGAAGGGTTGAGTATTCTGGATCCTGTAAACCTCACGTTTGAATCATATCAGCATGAGCCTGAAAACAGAACGAGTTTAAGCCAGAACTCACTATATGCAATTTTTCAGGATAAAAGTGGAAGTATCTGGCTAGGGACGTATTACAATGGCGTCAACGTCGTGTACTCGCATGAGACGCCGTTCAGGGTTTTTCGTACAGGAAAATCAAAATACAGTATCAACCATAATGTGGTGAGTTCGGTTACCCGTGATAAAAACGGCGACCTGCTGGTTGGGACTGAGGGAGGCGGATTCAATTATCTCGATGATAAAACGGGAATCGTTACAAATTTCAAGAGTGGACCCAGTGTTTCGGACGCCATTTCCTCCAATCTTGTCAAGGGCATTGCCCAGGATGATGACAAAAACCTGTGGATTGCGACGCACCTGGGTGGTTTGAATCGCTATGATCCTGTCAGTAAAAAATTCACTGTGTTCAGAAACAATCATGACGACAATTCTTCAATAAGCTCGGACAATGTGAGCGCCGTTATGGAAGATAGCCGTGGGCGTATCTGGGTGGGTACAGATCAGAATGGAGTGGATTTGCTGGACAGAAGAACCGGTAAGTTTCACCATTTTAATATTAAAACCAGAAATCCATTCAAGCTCAGCGGGAATTTTATCCGTAATTTTTACGAAGATTCTAAGGGGAATATATGGATTGGTACAACAGAAGGGCTCAACATGCTCACTGCCGATTCCACAAAAATCGTCTGGATGGATTCCAAAATTAAAACTTCAAAAAACAGGTTTCCAAAAATCATCAACTGTGTCATAGAGGACGCCTTGGGTATCATTTGGATTGGAGCTTATTACGGTGGACTGACACGTTTTGACAGAAAAGCGAACACTTTTGTAACCTATAAGCAAAAAGATGGCCTTCCCAACGACAACGTACTCGGTATTCTGGATGATGATAAGGGAAACCTGTGGCTGAGCACTTCGGACGGTTTGTCAAGGTTTGACATCAAAAAGAAGAATTTTAAAAACTATACAGTATCAGACGGCTTGCCTGGAAATGAATTTACGGCCAACACGTTTTACAAAGATAAAACAGGTGAAATGTTTTTTGGTGGACTCAACGGTCTGGTCAGCTTTTTCCCAAATGAAATTCAGACCAACGAATTTGTTGTGCCGGTAGTGCTTACATCTCTTAAACTTTTTAATAAACCGGTCGCCATTGGCGCTGACGATGGTCTCCTTGAAAAGGATATAAGCCTAACGAAAGAGATAACTTTTTCCCATGACCAGAATATTTTCACCATTGATTTTGCCCTGCTTAATTACATCAAACCGGATAAAAATAGGTACGCCTATCAGTTGGAAGGATTTGAAAAAGACTGGAATTATGTACGCACTTCTTCGGCAACTTACACTAACCTGCCATCGGGGACTTATACCTTCCTGGTGAAGGGTGCTAATAACGACGGGGTGTGGAGTACGGAACCTGCACGTTTAGTCATTCACGTTTTACCGCCGATCTGGAAAACCTGGTGGGCCTATTGTTTGTACTTTATCGCCATCACATCAGTGATTTTGTTTGTGACGCGTTATTTCTATCTCAGTGCATTGTTCCGCCGGGAGCACGAGTTGCATCAGATCAAACTTGACTTTTTTACCAATGTTTCCCATGAAATCAGGACACACCTAACGCTGATACAGGGCCCTGTTGAAAAATTGATCATGGCGAAAAAAGAAGATTCACTCATTCAGTCACATCTGGTTCAGGTAAGAAAAAATGCAGACAGGCTGCTCAAACTGGTCAGTGAGCTTATGGATTTCCGAAAGGCAGAAACCAATCATCTCAAATTACAGGTTACTCAAAACGATATCATTCCGTTTCTGAAAGATATATTTGGCGATTTTAGCTTTCCCTCGGAATACCGGGAGATTGAGTCTGCCTTTGAAAGCAATGCAGAAAAAATTGATATTTATTTTGATGTCGAACAAATGGAGAAAGTTTTTTTCAACATTCTGAGCAATGCTTACAAGTTCACACAGGATGGCGGAAAGATTGAAATGCTTGTTGAGGAAAAGGAAAATTCTGTGGACATCAGGGTTGTGGATAACGGCAAGGGCATAGCACCTCAGTATCTGAACAAGCTTTTTGTTAATTTTTCCCAGGTTTACGATCACGGGAATCAGAATACCGGTTACGGCATCGGTCTTGCTTTGTCAAAAAGCATTGTTGAGCTGCATCAGGGAAGCTTGACTGTGGAAAGTAGACCAGCTCAAAATAACATAACGGGCAGGACATGTTTTACCATAACGCTGTTAAAGGGAAATGTGCATTTTGCTCCGGAGCAGTTAAGGACGGACAAGGTTTTGCAGGAAAGCAGAGAAATTTCATTAGTAGATGAAGTTACTGAAAACAAGATAATTCAAATAACGCCGGGAGAGAAACTGACCGTTTTGCTTGTTGAGGATAATGCTGAGGTCAGGACATTTTTAGCCGAGTCTTTGTGTGGAACGTATGAAGTTTTTCAGGCAGAAAATGGAGAACAGGGCTGGGACTTTGCCACTGAACTGATCCCGGATCTGATCATCAGTGACGTAATGATGGCGGAAATGGATGGGCTTATGCTATGCAAAAAACTAAAAACGGATGAAAGGACCAGTCACATTCCGGTGGTATTGCTTACTGCCAAAGCTTCTGTCAGTCATCAGGTTAGCGGCCTGAAAACCGGGGCGGACGCTTATGTTTCAAAACCTTTCAGTTTACGGGTCTTGGAACTGAGTCTCAGAAATTTACTTACGGCGCGTGAACTAATGAGGCAGAAATACAGCCGTCAAGTCACACTGGAGCCTAAAAATATCCCGATCAACACCGTTGATGAACAGTTTATAAACAAGATTATACAGATCACCGAAGAGCTCATGGACAATCCAGAATTTGGCGTTGCCATGCTTTCGGAAAAAATTGGTATGAGTCAGTCGGTGCTCTATAAAAAACTCAAGGCCGTTACTGATATGTCGGTCAATGACTTTTTAAAGTCTATTAGGCTGAAAAAAGCAGCTCAGCTTCTGCAACAGCATAATATGACAATTTATGAGGTAGCTTATGCAGTCGGCTACGATGACAGAAAATATTTCAGTAAGGAGTTTAAAAAACATTTTGGAAAAACGCCAAGTGAATATTCGGTTGTAGATTAAGCGAAGTTTGTTTAAAATTCAGCTTCAATTTTTTGACATAATTAAACAAGACATTAATGTTCCTATCACAAAGGATCATCTTGATATTTTGTCATAATTATTTCCAGAGACGAAGGGATTCGTACCTGACTTGTAAGTGATTAATTTCAAATACTTACAAAGCAAAAAACCTTGAACTCTATGATTTACGCACTGAATAATTTTCCACCTTGAAAATGACTCTCGTGGAAGTAGAGGGCTTAGAACCTATCTCACAATACACTCATAATAAGGCAATTAAAAATAAACAATTGCCAAACTCCACGATTTACGCTTTTATACGAATAAAAAACTCCTGTTTAAACATGCTTGATTTTCTTGCAAACAATTCTTTAAACCTCACCAATAATTCCAGCTTTGCAAGCAGCCCGGGTATCAAGTTGCGACTTGGTGGCAGCAATCAGTCCCTGAACGGTAGCGCTCCTATCTCTGTGAGAAGAGAATTCTCGGTAATTCCAAATATTTCGGAAAGCTCGATAGCACTCTTTCCAGAAATCATCATCTTAACTGATTCTTGCTTAAAATCAGATTCCTAGTTCTTAGAGTCTTTCCTTTTTGTTATTATCAATTTTGCATTATGTTTTACAAAAATGTGTGCCGCTTTTGCGAGCTATCTCAATTCGCAATGGCGTATTTTACTGCTAGATCTGACTTTTTTTGACCGTGAATAGTTTTACAAAAAAAGACATAGGTAGTTTAACTTTTTAACCATTTACAATAATTACTTTTATACTGAAGATAAAAGTTTTTGTGCGTGGGCAGATTAGTTTTGTGTTTAGTTTTGTTCTTATTTCTGTGCAGGGCAATGTGCCAGCCCGTACTAACTTTAGCTCATGAAAACGGGAAAGCGCTGCCCGTGGAGCTCGGTATTTTACCAGACCGAGGATACATCGTTGAAAAGCTTTCCCACGACACGACCATCAGGTTTCAGCAATGCCCGGATTCAATAGCAGTCGGCAACATTTACTGGCTGAAAATAACGGCTAAAAACCCGCACTGGGCGCCTCAAAATTACGTTCTGAGGGTTTCCCCGCAACTTAAAAATATTCTTTACTACTTTGACCCCGACCAGAACAAGTGGCTCGAAAGCCGCAAAGACGCACTGAACAATACCGGATCAAGATTACTAGGCAGGCATCCGGTCAGCTTCCCAGGACAAAGAACTACTACCATTTTTGTTAAAATCGACTTGACAGGTTTCGGGCATGAGGGCCATAAATTGAAACTGATTGTCTCGTTTCAGCCGGAAAAAGCAGCCACCGCGCACGAGCAGAATATCCGCATTGCCTGGGTTTGCTGCCTGGTTGTACTACTTATTTTCATACTCAATTACATCTACCTGTATTTTACTTTCCGCGACAGAACCGTCTTGTATTACTTGATCACGCAGCTTGGCGGTATCATTTATATTACATGTTACAGATGGATTTTTGTGCCAGTTTTACCGATCCGGGTTTTTAATATTGATGTGCATGAAATCATCACCTATTACGATCTGAATAGGATCATTATTCATTTGGCGGTTGTGCTCACGTTGTCCGGATTTACAGGTATTACACGCATGTTCTTGAATACCAAAAACACACTTCCCCTGCTCGACAGGATTCTGCGAAGAAGTATCGGCATTTATGCCATTCTGATAATCTGTATCATGATCATCAACCTGACGGGTTATAGTATGGAACATTATACTTTGCCGTTCGCCAATTTATTCTGCATCATTATCATTCTACTGATTTTGATGACCGGCACCGAAGCCTACCGCCGAAAGCTACCATATGCCAGGCCATTTATGCTTGCGAATGGAATTCCGCTTCTGTTTATGCTGGCCATTCCACTTTCCCACCTAATAATTTCCTTGACGAATGAAGAAAATCTCTGGATCCCAGAACTGGTGGTGCTGACCCAAACACTGGCCCTGTCCATTGCACTGGTAGCGCGGACCAGGGCCGTACAAGGTGCATTGTTGGCTGCTGAGATCGACAATCAGAAACTGGAATTCAACCTCAAAGAGGTGGATTACCTGGTTCAGGTCAACCAGCTGGAGATCGCCAAAGTGAATGCTGACATCAACTCTGAAAAAATCAAAAATGAACTTTTGAAGGAGCGATTGGAGACAAACCAGCGCGAACTGGCGACTTCTACCCTGCATATGGTCCAAAAGAACGAACTGCTGAATTACCTGAAATCCCAGATGCAACTACTCAGCAAGCCTAACCCCGGCACAGCGCAAGGCATGCGCGCAATGAGCACGCTCATCGACAGAAGTTCGCACTTCGACACGGATTGGCAAAAATTTAAGATGCATTTTGACCAGATCCATCCGCATTTTTTTGAAGAACTGAAAACCAACCATCCGCAGCTTACCACGAAGGAAACAAGGCTGTACGCCTACCTCCATATGAATTTATCGCACAAAGAAATAGCTACGTTGCTCAACATAGACCCGGCCAGTGTCCGCCGGTCCAAGACCAGGCTGTTAAAAAAAATGGCTATCCCCGAAACGGAGCAGGCGGACCACACTCAGTAGCCGAGACGGAAACTTCACTTTTTATCAAAATTTATCTTTCTGTATTTCAGAATATTACACAAACTGTCTACGCTTTGTCTACGCTCTGTTTTTGGTCAGAGAAAATTTAATTTACTGATTTGAACCTGCTTCGCTCCTGCAAAGTATTTCTGTTCATATTAACATCAAATAACCCTATATGCCCCAACTCTACGCACCAGGTTCAGTCTGTATTAAAATCCTGTTCACCTTTATTTCAGCGCTCTTGCTTCACGTCAGTGGGCTCGCGGCAAATACAGATTCACTTAGTACCATCGCATTATCTGCCGGCAGTCGCGCAAATAAAACTGACGAAGCCGCGTGTCCCAGAAGAATCCAGATACCGTCGGCCTATTTTGAACTTTGTAACGGAAGTTCAAAAACCCTTGAGGCGTCAAGTCAAAGCGGTGCAGTCTCATTCAGTTGGACCGGTACTGAACCCGGCTTCGGCACTCCAACCACGCAATCTGTCACGGTTACCCCTTCCGTCGGACGCTGGGAGCATTATGTTAAAGGATTTGATGCGGATGGTTGTGAGGTTACCATGCAGCAAATCAGCGTTGAGGTAGCCGAAAAAAAGGTTTTAAAGGTTACCTCAAGTTTTAATAATCAATGCCCGGGTTCGCAGAATTATATCAGAGCTTCGGGTGGTTTTCGGAATTACTATTGTAATGGTGTTGAGTTTTTTAACGGGGCTTTACCAGTCAAACCCGAAACTACAACGACCTACGAGATAACCGCAACCGAATATCTCGGCTGTACTGCCGCAGTTTCTGTCACGGTCGATGTTACACCTAATCCGGTTATTGCTGTGACTACCGATAGTCCGACCTTCTCATGCCAAGGCGAATCCATCGACATTGGTATCACTGGCGGTGTGAGATATTCATGGTACGATCCGTTCGGTCGGTCTCATGAGTTCATCAACAACGAGATCGTCCGTGTGACACCAATCGGACCGATAACTTATCAACTCACGGGGTGGAATGAATTTGGGTGCAGTAGCACCGTGGATGTCCCTATTACCGTTAAAGAGCTTCCAACTGTTACGATCAACGCTCCGGATGAGGCTTGTGCTGATTCTCCATTTGAACTTTCGGCGGAAGGCGCAGTGAGCTACGCCTGGGAAGCAGGTGACGGTTTGAGCGAAACCACTGGCTACCTGATTAGCGCAACGCCCACAGATCCGGATGGAGATCGCGAATCTGTTTATACCGTTACGGGTACTGATGCCTTCGGATGTACCAACACGGCATCGGAGTGGGTGGCTATCCAGCGACATGAACTGAGGATGGTGGTTTATTCAAATTCAGCGGAGATCTGCCCGGGTACGAGTATTTCGTTGCAGGCTTTACAAGGTTATTCAACGACTTTTACCTGGGATAATGGAATCACCGACACTGATAATTCGGCGACTGTGTCCCCATTGGTTACCACCACCTACACGGTTACCAACATTTCGCCAATCGGCTGCGTCGGCCGCGCTTCCCATACCGTTGTCGTCGACAAATCGGTAATCACCTTATTTGCATCCTCAACAGAATTTTGTGAAGGTGCAACCTCAACACTGACCGCCGAAGGTGCCATACAATACACATGGAGCGGTCCGTCGATCAGTTCGCGAAGTGGCAGCAGCATAACGACCACACCGTCACAGACAGCCGAATACACCGTTACCGGAAGAAATGAGCGGGGTTGTAATCTCACATCAAGCATTATACTCAAAGTAAACCATCCTGCCATCACCGTGAATACCTCCGATCCGGACGTTTGCGCCGGCGAAAATGTGACGCTTACGGCAGGCGGAGGTACCAGTTACATTTGGGATTCGAATCAAACGCTTAGTGCGGATAATGGCGAAGTTGTCATCGCCACGCCGTTAAGTACGACCACCTATCGTGTAACGGGTACCGATGCCAACGGATGCTCGCAAAGCCAATCGGTAACTGTGAATGCGCAAAGCCCGACCCTGCTGCTGACGGGTTCAAATAGCATTTGTATCGGCAACAATACCAACATAACAGCCAGTGGCGCTGACAGTTATATCTGGGAGTCCAATTCGACTCTTGATAAACTGACAGGTTCGACGGTCACCGCTACGCCTTTGACCAATACCGTTTATTCCGTCACCGGAACGGATGTAAATGGATGTGTTGCAGAAAGATCTTTCGCCGTAGTTGTAAATGCCCTGCCTAGGATTGGGCTGAGTGCTACACCTGAACAGGTTTGCGCGGGAGGTTTTACGACTCTTAGTGCAACCGGCGCAAGTAGCTACAAATGGGATGCTTCCAGTGAATTAAGCTCGACCAGCGGATCAAACGTGGTGGCGACGCCTGTGACTTCCGCCGTTTACCGGGTAGTGGGCACGGACGCAAACGGATGCGTAGCCAGCAATAATATAGAAATTACCGTAAACCTTCCTCCCGTTTTCACAGTCAGCACCAACAACGATATGATCTGCTCCGGAGCCAGCACAACGCTCTCTGCCCGCGGAACTACATTTTACGATTGGTCCCCGAGTGACGGATTAAATACCAATTCGGGACCTGACGTAATCGCAAGTCCAAGCCAGACGACTACTTACAGCGTCACAACCTACGACGGCAGTGGCTGCAGGAACACGAAAACCATTGTGGTGAATGTAATACAAACTCCTAAACCTAAGATCACAGCAGATGGCCCGACGGAACTTTGCTTTGGAAGTACCGTACTGCTCACCGCCAATGGTCTGTTAAGCAGTCCTGCTGTGTATTTCGATGGAAATGATGCTCAGATGGATTTTAACCGACAAATATCCGAAGATTTCACGATCGAATACTGGTTGAAAACTACCGACAGAGGGAATGAAGGATCGCAATGGTTTAATGGAAAAGGCATCGTCGACGGAGATGTGGGCGGCGTCAACATGGACTTTGGCACCAGCCTACTTGGATCAAAACTGGCCTTTGGAATAGGCGGTGGTTATACCAATGCGGATCACACCATTCAATCGACGAGTGATATTAATACCGGCGTTTGGAACCACATTGCTGTTACCCGGTCCATGTCAGCCAAGATTGTTAGAATTTTCATCAATGGAGTTGAAGAAGCTGTCGCTATCGGGAACAATCCCTATGCACTGGGCACCCCGACTTTTCTCCGGGTCGCAGGCATGGCCTCCGGAGGTGGCGGTTTACGGGCCAGTATTGATGAATTGAGAATCTGGAACCGCGAGAGAACCGGAACGGAAATCCGGGATGATATGGATAAAGTACTTCCTGAAGGCACTCCTTCTCTGGTAAACTATTTTCGATTCGAAGAAGGACAAGGTGACTGGACCGTTAATCAGGCGGACCAAAATCAGGAAGCCCGGTTTTCTAAAAACATCAACTGGACGACAAGGACTTCGCCTAAACCTGCTGACGCCAACAATACGTATTCATGGAATTCCGGTCAAAACAGTTCTGACATTGTTGCTGGCGAAGGAGAATATGTTGTGTATGTAACTGACGTACAAGGCTGTTCTAATTATTCTGATCCGGTCCGCATTTCGTTTTCCGGCTCCGTCCCCACAAGCGGTCTGACTACGGTAACCTCGGAAATTGCCAGAAATGAAAGCGAATACATTGTAACCTCTGACTGCGAGCTGATCGCCAGGCTTGAATCAGTTGGTGAGGAGTCGCCAGTGGCAGGAACAGTACACGGCAAGGTGTGGATTGAAACTGAGCAGCCTGCGAACTATATCAAACGCCATTATGAAATTACGCCTGGAACGAATGCTTCCGGTGCGACGGGACGGCTTACGTTATATTTCACCCAGCAGGACTTTGACGATTACAATGCCGAAAAGAGTGTAAAATTCCCTACCTGGCACGGTGACGAAATGAACTACGGCAATGTGTACATCGATAAGATCGGTGGTGTTTCCAGTGACGGGACCGGCCGCCCATCGAGTTATTCGGGAACAACTATGACAATCGACCGTAATGAACTTATTGTCAGGTGGAATCCCACAACGGAGCTGTGGGAAGTGAATTTTGAAGTAAATGGATTCAGCGGATTTTTCCTCAAATCACAAAATACACCTTTGCCTGTCAAACTGGTATCATTTTCAGGCAAAAGAACGGATGCTAAAAAAGCATTGCTTACCTGGACCACCACTGATGAGCAAGACTTCGCAGGTTTTGAAATACAAAAAAGTGTTGACGCAAAATCCTTCGAAAAGATTGGCGATGTATTAACTAAAAGCCTGAAAGACAGCTATCTGACTAGTTATAGTTTTGTTGATAAATATGCTGCTGAATCTGTGGGATATTACAGACTTAAATTGATCGATAACGATGGAAAATTCAGTTACTCCAAAATCATATCGCTGAATGGTGAAAACGAAGCGGGTTTTGTAGGCGAATTTTACCCTAATCCTGTGGTTGCAGAAAAAGTGTATGTAGATGTACTTTCGGCCACCGCCGGAACATATCGGGTGTCAGTCATCGACATTCTGGGTATTGAGAGAGCGATTATGGATGTGAAAGTGCTTTCCGGACAAACCAAAGTTCAAATCAATACTTCTGATCTTCGCAATGGTGTTAACATTGTCAGATTCAAACAGGATAACAGGGAATTTGTAAGAAAGCTGATCAGACCGTAACGATCCGGAAGAAGGTGCATGGCCTTTTCAATCTATGGTTAAGACATTCATTGGTATTTGCATACGAATGAATGTCTTTTTCCCTTTATTGAGTTTCGCTTTTAAAGATGCCGGCTGTTCCTGGAAAACTTATAGCCAGTTGACAATGGCATAATAGGCATTGAGGTAGAGCCATTCGTTTTTTGAGACTTTGACCTGAAATGTATTATTTCCGACAACCGAATTGAGTTCGTTTTTTGAGACTGATTTTGATATTGCAGCTATTGTCGTATATACCAATACCTAAAATAAGGTAATCGTTTGTTAAGACAATTTTGCAAAGATTCCTACATATTCAAACGAGGTTAACTCCCTGATCTGTTTCTAACAAAAATGTGCACTCCTACTAAAATTAGCTCAATTAAAGTAAAGAAATATAATATAAAATATTGCTTTTCAGATAAACAAGGTGGACAGTCCTTTGTAGACAAACATGGTTCACACTCAGGTTGATAATGACGGAAAAGTACAATAGCTAAAACCATTACGGAAACTAGGCCAATCCAGAATCCACTTCTACTCTTAATCAGGCTTAACATTTGTTAGATCGTTTTTTGAAAAAAGTTTATCTATTGAATCGTCAGCTTGCCAACAGGGTACTCATCAATAGATGTTATTTTAACAATGCAGCATAATTAGGAAATTTTTCTATTTTGAAAACAATCCATAAAAAAAAGATGCGATTCCAATCACACCAATTAAAATACTGGAAATCATTTGGAAATAAACGGATTCATCAGGAAAGAGCACAGTATTATAGCCTTCTAAGTAACATAAATCAACAATGTCGTTTACTGAATGTGATTCACAATAATTTCCTCCTATTTGCTTGAGATACGTTTTTCCTAGATACTCTAATTTCATAAAATACTTTGCCTTAGTGCCGATACAAGAGCCAGGCTTTTCTATGTTTCTCATAGGTACTATTATGCCGTATTTTTGAATTATAAATTCTTTTTTACTTTGAAACACAAAACTAATTGAAGCAATGAGAAATAATATTCCTGTTATAATATAAAAAGGCTTCATTTCTTGATTTTTAATCTGATGGTACTATACGAGCTATTTTGCGATGCCATCATTCGTTTTTTGAGATTACCGGCAGAATATCATTATTAATCAGAAAAAAATATTTAAGACAAATTAATTTCAATGTCATTACCTCTAAACACAAATAAGCGTAATCTACTGCTACGCGCCTTGATATAATTTTTCTATTTCATTAACGTTTTTTTCATCTGATAAATCCGAATACCACCATTTTCCACCAAAATTTTTCTCTTCGTTAAATCTTCTTTGATAAGCTATTTTATACAAACTTATAAGCAAAACTACCGCCTTTTCAAGTTCACATTCCGGTAAAATAATGATATTTCTTAGCTTGTAAGGAGCAACCCCTTTTTTTAGTAGGACACAAGGCGTATAAGTCGATTTTAATTTACTTTGTTGGATAGCAGGCTCCACATCCTCATCATTTGGTTTTGACTGTTGAATAAGCCACAACAATTCATCCAAATAACTTCGCTTCTCATTCAGGTCAAAATGTTTAAATGAATCTAAAATGGAATTTATGTCGGTAAGGTTTTGTCCATACTTATTAATTTCAAGAGCGTCTTTGATTTTTAACATATATGTGGAGATAGTTTTTCATAATATTTCTTCGTTTATTGAGACCTTATTTATCAGTGTAATGTCCAAGAGCAGATACAACAAAAACTACTACCTCAAATTCCAAAATTTCATAAATTAACCTGTCTTTCTTGTTAATCCTACGGCTCCACACCTCTCCATCGTAATGTTTCAGTCTTTCGGGCATTCCTGTTCCTGATCGAGGGTCATTTTCAAGCTCACCTAAGAAAGTACTTATTTTTTCAATATCTGATTTTCTTCCAGAGCGCTTAATTGCCTGCAAGTCGCTTTTAGCGTCCTTTGATAGTTGAATTATATACTTTCCCATAAATTCTCAGACGTTACCGTAATAACCTCACCTCTTTGCCTTTCCGCTCTGGCTTTTTTGATCTTTTTATCTAGCTCCGTCGAGAAAACATCCGAAGATGCGTCCTCCTTTTGAAATTGCATATTCAAAGCTGATAAGAATGCCTTAAGCGCCCTTAATTTTTCCCCTTGTGCCTTAATTATTAATGTTTCCATGATCTTGGTTTTGTTATAAAAAAATATAATCATTTTGATTATATTTCAAGATGTTTGATGAATTTATTTAAATATTTTTAATTTCAATTTTTTTCCCATCTGGCTCAAAATTTCCTCTATTTCAGCGACCTTTGCAAGTAGCTGCTTTTTATCCCGGCTTGACAATTCAACCCTTTTACCTGTTAGTATGGCTAATTGAAAATGTGCAATATCTTCAATTTCATTTTTAAGTTCTCCCATTTAATTACGTTTTTTAAGCAATTTCAAATTTTTCAGAAATGCAGTGAAAGTAACTATTTGAAACATTTTCATATACTTTCAAATAGTTCATCAACACTTCCTACCCTCACTCCTTTCCCACTTTTAAGCTCTTTCATCGCTTTAATAGTTTCCTTGTTTGGCACCCTGTCTTCCGAAATAATCTTACCATTTATTTTACTCAAAAACTCCTTAAAAATAGAAGTCTCTTCTTCGGGCAACTCAATGGTTAGCGTTATCATCTCACATTTTATGATTTTAAAATTTTATACAATGTACTTTTGGAACCAATATTATACGCATTCATTATCTGTTCGATAGTAGCAGTTTTAGCGTTGTATGATGTTTTAACCAGGTCTTTGATGTTTTCGTATTTTGGAACTAGGCCAGTTGGTCTTCCTCCGGTTCTTCCTCTGGCACGTGCGGCAGTCAACCCTGCTTTGGTACGTTCACGTAGAACGTTTCGCTCATGCTCGGCCAACACACAGAAAATTTGCACAATCATTGTTCCTGTGGCCGTACTTGTATCAACAGGCTCAGTCAACGACCGCAAATTTATTCCTTGCCTGCTCAACTCCTCAATAAATTGAATGAGCTGCACAGTAGTTCGACCTAACCTGTCAAGTCGCCAGACCACAATTGTATCCCCAGGTCTGGCATATTTTAACAATTCATTTAGACTCGGCTTTTCTGATTTAACACCTGACACCTTATCCGTAAAAATTTTCTTTATTCCTGCCTTGCCAAAAGCATCCAATTGCAAATCTAAATTTTGCTCCTGGGTACTCACCCTTGCATAACCAATTTCCATATGTAAAAGTACACGTTTCTTAACTTTTCTAAATATACTGTAATTTGTTTTCGTGTACAACAGGTTTGGACAGGTATACACAAAAAAATGGGAGAATTTCTCATAATCTTCTATTACCAACTAAACCTCCGTTTTTATGAACGCTGACTTCCTTTTGATATCAGGTAAAATTTGGAATTGCAACAATAAAAAGGACACAATGTTAAGCCGCAATTTCCTGTTTGTTTAAAAGCTCTTCAAATTTTTTTGGAGACACATACCCGAGGGCGGAATGCAGCCATTTTCTGTTATACCGCGGGCCGCCAGATTTCGATGTATTCAAAAATAATAATTCCCGCTTGCTGCTTATTTATAAACTTGTTTTGGTAAATGCATTCTGTTTTTTAACGTTTTGAAAAAACTTTCTGCAACCGCGTTATCCCAGCAATTTCCTTTTCTGCTCATACTTCTGGTAACAAGTGGTTTAGCCAACAGATTTTTAAATTCGTTGCATGCATATTAAATACTAGGATCAAAATGGAAAGTTAATTCTACGGTAATATGCCTGTTTTTCTGAGTCATTTTCCAGGCAGGTATTACAGTATCAATAGCTTTCATTGTTGGCTTCAGTGACCATCCAATTATTTTCCGGTCCGCTAACAGGCTCACGAAAGATACATTCAAAAGTTAAATCCACTGGGACAGGTAAGATATGCCAATTCCCCCGAGCAACTAATGAAAGAGTGCGATGATGTGGGCGATTAAGAAAAAAGAGCAGTGCAATTGTACCTCGTTCAAAATACTTTAAAATCTGTATAATTCTATGAACCCCGGATATTCGAGCACCTTAGACTTTTCACGTTCAATATTGCCGGATAAGCTCGTTTATTCTGAGGCAATTCATGTGGATTTAGAAGGCAAAAAAGTTAAAAAGGAATTTACGGCGGCTTTCAAGCGTATTTAC
This sequence comes from Dyadobacter sp. HNCC25DJ186, assembly GCF_056895235.1. Lineage (NCBI taxonomy): Bacteria > Pseudomonadati > Bacteroidota > Cytophagia > Cytophagales > Spirosomataceae > Dyadobacter > Dyadobacter sp. HNCC25DJ186. The sequence continues at coordinate 12,264 of NZ_JBXHAS010000013.1, read as the reverse complement.
GAGGAATATCAATGACACAGAATAACAATATGACCATACTACGTAACCGGATTGTTAACAAATGGGTTTGAGTAAACTCGGTCTTTAAGTTTGTTAATTTTGACATCAAGAAAATACTGTACTGTTGTAAAACATACAAAATAGCCCACTATCCAATATACCTTAAGGTATGGCTCAAAATCCGATGCCCATACAATGAAAAATGAGGTGATAAGGGGAAATAAAAATAGGCTAGCGTTCATAACCGATCCACTAAACTTATTGTTAAATAAGGCCAACCAAGGAAATTCTTTTGCTTCTTCGGCTTGTGAGGATAACTTAAGAATAGAGTTAATATGTATTACAAGTGTTAATAAATAGACTAGCAGACCAAGTATTATTATAGGAGCGATTATATACATGTTTTTGGCAGCAACCTTTATCCCAGAAATATCAACATCATCGGTTGGCTTTTCTTTAAATTTTAATGCTTCTTCGTAAAATAATTTTTTTACCTCACTGACAGATTTAAGTTCATTCGCTTTATATACATAGTAAAATACTGATACCTCCTCAATCAGTTTATCGAACATTAAGGTATCGCGGATTTCTTGTGAAAGACTAGAGAGTTCGACAAGTTTAACTTTTTCAGGATCGTAATCCTGAGGCGGTGGAAGATTAATTATTCGTTTATAGAAGCTTTTTTTGAAATACTTGGGATTACGATTAGTTGGGGTTTTTAAGGTTTTTAAGTATTCTCTCCTTGCCGCAGACACCAAAGAATCAAACGTCTCTGTATTTCTCCTGACGCTATCTTTCGCTATGGTATCTCTCATGGCTTCTGTATAAATTAAATTATTTCGAGCAGTCTCCAGATTTCCTTCAATCAACTTCTCATTTTCTGAGCTGATTGAAATGTTATATCTTACCGTGTTATTATTGCTCTCTACTAGGTTAATTAAGCTGTCTTCAACCTTTGACGAAATAATTGTTTGTTTCGGGTAGACTTTAAAATTCTCTCCGTATTCCAGTCTCAGTTCATTTGCCTGAACCAATTTTACAATGGTATCCTCTAATGTTAAAATGTCATTTATCGCCCATTCGTATGGATTAGGTTTCGGGATAATGGAGATGGCAAAAATTACTACTATTGTACAAATCACAATTATTATATGATGGATATTCCGGGCAGATTCGAGAGATTCTTTCATATTTCAGAGGAGAGTTTCGTCTAAATTAAGCATTTGACAAATAGAAGCAAATAGGTTACAATTATGCCATTGAAACGTCTAACCCGAAGACGCGGGAAGATTAATACTGATAATTGCCCACGGTTAACTAAGAGCATTGAATAGCAAGCGTATGATAAAAATGGAGAACCTGATAAGACAAGCGGTTTTGACCACATCAATTATGCACAGGGATGTTTTCTTGCCAACCGCTATCCTATCATCAAAAGAACAATGTCAATCAGCAGTGTTGGGAGGCAGTAACGCATAAAGTCGGTATAGAGAGCGTTAAATTAACTGTGTAAGCCCCGTGTTAAAAGAACTGTGCAAAGGGATTAAATTTTGATTTGACATCTTTCCTGCCCGAATATATTAATAAATTGCAAAAGCATAATTGGCCAGTTTCTCTGTGGCATGGTCCATTTTCTGGAAACCTGCATTAGAGCTAGGTAAACTGCCTTTTCCATTGCCGAATCGTTGGTGAAAGACGTTTTAGTCTTAGTGTATTTACGAACGATTCGGTTGATATTTTCGATTATATTCGTGGTATAAATGATTTTTCTAATTTCCATTGGGAATTCGAAAAAAGTAGTCAGATTCTCCCAATTAGCCTTCCAGGATTGCCCGACGTAGGGGTATTTTTTCGACCAAACCGTCTCAAAAGCTTCCAGTTCACGATAGGCAATCTCTGCATCTGGCGCATCGTAGACCTTTTTCAAGGCAGAAGCAACGGCTTTTTTGTCTTTCCAAACAACAAATTTCAACGAATTCCGTAATTGGTGCACAATACATATTTGGGTTTTCGTTTCAGGAAAAACTGCCTTAATTGCATCTGTAAACCCTTTTAAATTATCGGTACTGCTGATTAAAATGTCTTCAACACCTCGGCTTTTCAGGTTGGTCAACACGCTCATCCAGAAAGATGCACTTTCGTTTTGACAAGTCCACATACCCAGTACTTCTTTTCTGCCTTGGTTATTAAGACCAACGGCGATTTGAACCGCTTTGTTTATGACTTTACCCTCCTGACGGACCTTAAAAACCACCGCATCTAGCGGTCCGCCGCCGCGGCCAAACAACCATATAAACAGCTTCTAACCGCCGACTTTTCCACTGATCTATATGCTCAATGATCCGGTCGGTTATATGAGAAATGGTTGCTTCGCTCATATCAACGCCATAAAGCTCTTTGATATGATTTTCAATGTCACGGGTGCTCATGCCGTGTGAATAAAGCGAAAGAACATGATCCTCTATATCATCCATTACCCGCCTTCGCTTGGGTAGAACCTGCGGAGAAAAACTTCCGTCACGATCTCGCGGCACCTCTACTTCCGTCAGACCGTACTTACTCTTCACTTGCTTGCGTATTTTACCATTACGGCTATTTGCAAAATGACTGCTGTTGGAAGCATGTTTTTCATAGCCCAAGTGTTCGTCCATTTCTGCTTGAAGAAGCTCCTGGACGGTCTCTTTGAAGAGTTCCTGGAAAAGATTTGTCAGGTCTTTTCCTGATTTGATCGAACCCAGATTCGACCTAATCGCATGTTTGAGTTGTTCTTTGTTTTCCATACTGTATAAAGTTATAAATTAGCCGCATACCGCAGGTACCTTTACACAGTTATTTTAACACTACCTCGGTATAAGATTCCAGAGAAATCATTTTTTTTAATATGATGCTCAAAATCTTCGAGTTCGTCATTGAATTTTTTCAAATAATACTTTCCAGCAACACGCAGCCCATTCACTAACCCCGATAGATTTGTGATTGAAGAGCTAGCATCAAGGATATTATCAAGTATCATAAGATTATGCTTACATTAAAGCGACGTATAAAACCGGTATAAGGTTCCCAGAATACGAAAATCTTTTTGCGTCGTTATACCTTAACCGACTAAGGAGCTTTCATGGCCAGAAATCACGATTTTACCGTTAAGCAAGGGACAACGCGGAACCGCCTCAGACCGCTTCCGCGTACTCGAAAACGTCCGCTTTCTGCATGATGGCCAAGAACAATTGGGAAGAGACAATATTAACTTGTTAAAGTGGATCAGCTGCCACCAGGGGAAATCGGTTGACTTTCCCAAAACCTTACATGTAGTATTCCCGACAACCTAAATTGATCATCCCTAGATAGACATTCTTGTTAGAAAATTAGCGAATGTTCTTCCCATCAATGCTTTCGAATGTTAGTGATATCGCTTTTACGTGCAGTATTGAATGAACCAGCCTGTGCGAAATATTTATGTTAAAACAGTGCAAAACAATTCTAAAACTTACATCAAACAAGAGAGTTATTGCTTAAACTCAAATATTCTGTTAACCTCCGTTTTTCGGAACCAAAAAACGGAGGTTATTTGCGACAAGTCATGAGGCTTGCAATCGCTAACTATTTTATTTTATACTTATCTAAAATTCCCTTCATATCTTCTTTCCCAGGTAACCCATTTTTCATAATATCTTCAATAACGTTACCTTGAGCATCGATCACTAATAATGTTGGATACGCATATACATTATACCTTTTTGCAATTTCAATACCTTCACCTTTTTCACCATCACCCTTAAAATTAACAAAGACAGGGTTCATAAGACCCGCAATTTCCTTGTCGTTGAGTACTGTACGATTAAATATTTTACACGGCCCACACCAAGTAGTATATAAATCTAGGAACACGAGCTTATTCTCCCTCTGGGCTCTCAAAAGAACATTTTGAAAACTCGAATCCTCAAAGATAACTGCAGTATCTGTCGAAAAAAGTGCCTCACTTACGGAACGTTTGTTAAGCTCAGTAAAAGCTACTAAACTTAAAAAGACATTAAATGAGAGTAGTAAGATTGTCGTTACAATCTTACTAGCAGTAAATACCTTAGAGCTAGAGTCTATCTTAAAATTTAGAACGTAGATCAATAACAAAGAACCAATCGCAATCTTATAAGCTAGAATGGGCGGAAAGGAATAAATGAAGAACCCCATAAGAGGAACTAATATTACAAGCAATATTGAAATTATCACTCTGTATTTTTTCTGCATAAAAATCAAAAATGGTATAGTTATCACCTAATAAATACTGTTAGTAAGACAATTATATAATTTAATTAATATTCACAATGAGTAACTAAATCAATAGATGTGTCTAAGATTTAATAAGTCCGATAGAACCCACATTTACCTTCTTAAAATTTAAATACCGCAGTTCCCTTAACATCGTTTTTTAAGTACCAATGGCTTGGTCAGAGAAAGCACCGTTTCCACGTACGATGGTAAATGACAAATGGGAAAAAAAAACCGAACGGAAACTCAATACTGCCCATGCAAATTCTGAGGAGTATATACACCTCTAAAAACCAAAAGCTTTTCTGGTTTATAACGGACGGACCTAGCTTAGAGATTTTATTGCATCGATAGCTTACATGTAGTATTCCAGACAACCGAAATTGATGTCAGAGTTTGGTACGTTAATGGCCCAAACCAGAATACCAAGGCTTGTCATTATCTCAAAATGCCTTTTAGTAAATGCTGAACAAACGATGTTATTTTTAGAACCAAAATTTCGTCTCTAGATGTTTCAAAAATGCGACATAAACTTTCAATTGCGCAGGCTGTATAAAGCTGTAAAACTGATCATGGGTTGTATGAAAACCCATATAAAACAACCAAAATCCAAGCGAGAGATATGGGACTGCCGCCAGCTCTTGCTCTTTAATTGGCCGATGTGATTGGTATCCGGAAAGGAAAATAGTATAGTTGTTATCAAAAGCCTGCTGCGTCATACGGCCTGCATAAACTTCGATAGCCATGTGTTGCCAGAATGATGCGATGTCATACATCAACCAACCGCGCCCCATAAAGTCAAAATCAAAAATGTTATTGAATCTCCTACAAAGTGCATGTTTTTGGGAAGGAAGTCGAAATGACAATATCCGGTTGTCAATTTTGAGGTGTCAATGGAAGCTAAATGGCTAGCAACGCGACGCGCTGCATTTTGTAGCCAGGCGTAACTTTCTTGGTCATTCTCAAATGCTGCTTTTAGCTTGGCCAACGGATCAAAAAGCGTCGTATTGTTATCAAAAGTCCATCTGTCTCCTGTTAATGTCAGCGCTGACGAAAACTTATGGAAACGCGCCATTTGCTGACCAAAAATGTACAGCTGCCGTTCATTTAATGTTCTTTCTGCCTGACCAGGCGCGTAACTGAAAAGTACTGCACATCTTTGCCCTTCAATCGCGTTGATGGTCTGGATAGCTTCGCCATGACGGTCAATGATAGGATATGAAACGGGCACAGCTGCGTGCTTTAGAGTAAAAAGCAGCCCTACTTCCGCTTGAACATTAGAGGAACTCCGATGAGACGAACGATAAAGACGAAGGATGAAGCGCCCTTGGTGTGAATTGATTAGGTATGTATCGCCTACACCGCGGACTAAAAGCGAGCAATCAACATTGTTTAATCTATAAGACTCTGCCACAAACTCCGCTAATGCAGACGGACATAGTGTCGAATAACTGGCAGGAAAGATCATTTTCTTGAATACTTGCTGGTCTGTCCACATGTATTGTCGGCATTAGTTGCGTGATTGATTATCGATCAGACTAAATCAACTGTAAAATCATTTCAAAATTAGCTCTTTTTGAGTCTAGTCTTACATTATCTTAAATTCAGGGAAGCTAACGATTCAGCAGGGTTGCTTAAAAAACCGAGATACATCAACAAGTGAATCTACCTGATTGTTGAGCTCGCATCTGAAAATGGTATCGGACAATGCGAGTACCTGTGCCTCTTGTTCTAATTGTGCCGACGCAGCGCCGGTAACAAACAGCAGCAATGCTGCGTATATGTTTTCCCTTTTCATTTGTTAAGTTTGAAGATCGTTATAAAACATTTAAATTCCCACAGTCAAAATCAACAATATGACTATTGAATACAGCACCGTTTTTATGTACACGACAAATAACAGAATGAGAGAAAAAAGTATTACCCGTAGACCTGGGCTAGTTCCCGCCGATGCCAAATCTCAGGAAATTGGCATAGCATTCCCTACCGGCTTGAAGGATTATTAAGTTGTTGGATCCGGATCTAACAGAAAGCGACATTATTGTCCATCAAACTTTACATATAGTATTTCGGACAACCAAAATCGCTAGAACCGTATGTATACAGCACAGCTGCTGCCGGAAAATTTTAAGATTTTAGGCAATATCTCTGACCAGGTTAAAGGCTACTAATCTTTGCGACCCGGATCAATGGCAAGTCTCTAAAAAACCACCGTTTAAATAAACAAGTGTTGATTGAAAATATTTGTAACCCTTTATATTTTCCCTCACTAAAAAAAAGACATAATTTATTTTATCATGCAATGTATTGCTCATGTAAGCTTTTTCGCCCAAGATTACGACGGAGCAATAAATTTTATATAAAAAGAACTAAGGCTTCGAATTACTAGAAGACACCTAGTTAAGCGAAGAAAACAGTTAGGTAATTGTCAGGCCAATGGAAACATCCGAATTCAGTTTATTACTAGCTAAAGCAGCAAGTAGTCGACAGAATCCAGTTGTTGGAAGACAGGCAGGAGGTCGAGTATTCCTTTTCTGGTATACAAACAATTTGTGGATCGTTTATATACATCTCTGGTAGCGCCAGGGGTATCGCTTGTCAGCTGGAAGGGATTATTGCAATGCGTAGAGGGGGAAACAGCCTCTGAAAAAAATATTGCCGGCAACGAAGTACCGGCATAATTCGCTTCAAATAGCTATTAATTTTCAACGAAATCGTAATCCGTAACTAGGCCGTCTGAGGTCAGATGGAGGAGTATATAGGTATCCGGCTGATTGGAATTCAATTGGTAAGTTACTATTTCGTTTACGTCGCTTTCATGGCGTTTAATTCCCCGGCCTGCAACGTTTTCTGAATGAATAAAAGTTAGTGATTTCAAAGTTTCCGGCTCTCGCATTCCTTCTGCAAAATCGCGTTTAGCTCCCAAAGTGAGTCCTGATGCCTCTTCTAACATTTTACCACCTTTTATCATAGCCTGCAAAGCCGCCATGATTTTGGGTGTGCGTGACGGATCAGGATCGGCATTGGTTTTATGGGCATCGACAAGCGGCCCAATACGTGCAACCTTTCGCTCATGACCTTGGTCTTTGTCTTTAAGCATGAAGCCAGTCACATTTCCATCAGCGCCGGTAGTGAAGGTAACAGAAACATTGCGGTCGGTCGATGTAAACGTATTATTAGCGACTGGCACGAATTCTTCATCAGCAAAACCATCTTCCAAGGTAAAAAGTCGTTGCTTGTCAGCTTCAAAAGTGACAATTCGGTTATTAAATAATTCATATCGACCTTCGAAATGCTTCAAAGTTTTGGAATCCAAAACCACCGCGACCGGTTTAGTCTTTACAGGAAATCCATCCCAGTGGTAATAATTAGCAATAAAATCAACAATCCTGCCCATCATAAGCGAGTTATCATTCGCGTTGATCATGATCACAATGCCTTGTCGTTTGTCCACACTAGCGGTAAGTAATGCATCAAAACCCTCGTCTCGCCCATTGTGATTGAAGCGGAGCGTAGTACTGTCACCCTGCAAAAAAACACCCAGTCCATCCCTGTTCGTCTGGTTTGTCAACATTTGGCGGGTCATGGACTGTGATAATAAACCTCCCGATTTTCCTGCATAAGCATTCTGAATACTAATCGCGAATCGGGCCAGATCCAACGGCGTAGTCCACAACCCCGCTGCTGCCATCTCAGGATAAATGTGCCAGTGACCTTCCACTACACTTCGATTGTTGTAATGACCGATTGCCGTTAATTTTGCCAGTTCCGCAGGTAAAGGTTGTTGGTAGGTACTATTTTTCATACCAAGTGGCGAAAGCACATTGTTTTTCATCAATTCCGGAAAAGTGGCACCAGTCACATCCACCATCAGTTGTTGCATGACGGTATAACCACCACCTGAATACCTCCAACGGGAGCCTGGAACAAAGTCTACGCGAACCGGCAGTGTATTGGCCGGGGCTGTCCCATCCAGAATCTGAACTACTGAAGGGATCTTCGCGCCCACAGCGTATCCGGGGAATCCGTGCACTGTAAGACCAGTAGTATGACTGAGTATCCCGCGCAGTGTAACCTTTTTGTCATTTGTAAATTCATTATCAGGAACTTTCCAACTTTTAAGTTTTACGTTGACATTTTCATCCAGAGAAAGTTTATTATGTTCAACAAGATAAAGAGCGCCCATAGCTGCAACCGATTTACTAACCGAGCCTGCCTGAAACAAGGTGCTGGTCGTGACAGGCACTCTTCCGTCCTTATCAATAAATCCATATGACTGAGCCTTCAGGATTTTTCCGTCCTGAATGATTGCCAGGGATAAACCAGGAATACCCCGCTTCTTCATTTGGCTCCGAATAAAATCGTCCAAATCATCCGCGTGGACATGAGATACAAATAACAGAAAGGAAAGAATCAGAAAGAAACGTTGGTTTTTCATGGATAGTTTGGTCAGAATGGTCATTTATCTCAAATGTTCAATTGAAAATTGTTACGGCAGCGGCCGCCGCAGAAAGCACCGGCATTGGGCCGTTCGAAAGGATCTTGCGTAGTAAAATTGGAGCTGTATGTACAAACACATTTCTTTTATTTCCCTTTTTGCTTACAGGGATTTCGACCGCAGCGCTGGCCGCCACTGCTGTGGCCGTAAAGTTAAACGTTGTTATTTTGGCGTCTGTTAACGATTGGTAAAAGAAGGTTAACCAAATGTAAAAGTTGCCGCTTCGGCCGATTTTACGGATTGCCATGGATTTTAGCACCTAAGAAGTTGGATATACGACACAAAAATATTGCCTGTACAACAGTATCACAAAATAGTGTTTCAAAAGAAACGCTTAGCGCCTTAATAGTTCGTCTTATTTTTTGCTTCCATTTTGATATGGAATTCAATGGAATCCGACATAGCCTGATTAGCCAAATTATCATAAAACTTTCCTGATTTATATCGGACATCCCATAGTGTTCTATCAATGACCAGCTTGCTATCCGCTTTGACAATTCCGTCTTTTACTTCCATTTTGACTGGAAAAGTAACTGGGTGGGTGATACATTTAATGGTAAGGTTCCCTGTAACTTTTCTATTCTCACCATTTATTGACGCAACCCTGGTAATAGTAATTGTAGAAAAGGGGAATTTTTCAACCTTAAAAAAATCAGGGTCCTTTAAGTGGTTAACGAGTTTATTATCACGCCCATGGTTTTTATCTTCAATTGTATTCATGTCGACTTCAACTGTACCACCCATAAGTTCGCCGTTTTCAATCAGCAATTCTCCTTTTGATATATAGACATACCCTGTTTGACTATTTAAGCCATTTAGGTTATAACCCCTCCATGTCACAACACTTTCCTTTGCATCAATTTTAACATAGTTTTCATTCCCAACATGTAAGGATAATGAGCTTGCCGATGCATTTTCTTTTTCCTTTTTTGCAGATCCATGGCAATCAAAGAGCAAAGGAGCAATAATTAAAAATAAGTGAGTGATTGATAGCTTGTGATTCATACTTCAGAAATAATATTGATTAATAATAATTGACAATGTTCTTTAAGTCGGCAATACACATTATTTCTGACCCACTTTACTTTTAAAGTCCGTGATGTTCTTTCCATCATAACGATACACTCCGTTTATAGATCCAAACCAGATACTTCCATCACTAGCTTCCAAAATCCCACAAAGCATTTTTTCTATTGACATTATTTCGGTTACAGCGGGCTTTTTATTGTACAAAGACTTTTGATCATAACGGAAAAGTTTCCAGGACCCGACCCCATTAGGATTTACTGCACCGGTAGTCCAGATGTTTCCTTTTTTATCTGCGATTATAGCAGAAGTACCCCTCTGGTTAACTTTGGTAAAGGCACTGCCGTCATAGCGCCAAAGACCGGCTGTAACGATCAGCGTATCACCTTTTCTGTCTTCAATTATCGTTGCACCGAACCAAATATTACCCTTTATATCTTCGGTTATACCCCAAACGTTGTTGAAAGCTTTACCGTCCTTATTTCTGAAAACGGCAAATGTTTTTCCATCATAAAAACAGGCCTCCCCTGTTGTACCAATCCATAATTTCCCGGTTTTGTCTTCCAAAATAGTCGTAATACTGTTATTGGGAAGTCCGTCTTTCGTTGTAAAATTTCGAAATGATTTTGTTCGTTTGGGATCGTAACGGCTTACTCCACCTGCTGTGCCGAACCAAATAATGCCGGCTTTATCTTCATAAATAGACATTACCGCATTATTGGCAAGCCCCTCCCTGTTTGTAAAATGTTGAAAGGATTTTGCCTGATTGGGGAGTGCCCGTCTGGCGTCGTAATAATAAACACCTGAATCAGTTGTAGCGACCCAAAGGTTTCCGCTTCGATCTTCCAGAACATCCCAGAATCTACGTGAACCTAATTTAGTTGTGAGATTATTAAAATATTTTCCATTGTACCGAAATACACCAGCAAATGATGCCGCAATTAAAACGGTACCATTTCTGCCCTTTTTTACATTACGAACCATTGCATTAGGCCCATAGGCAGTGGCTAGGTCTTTGGTTTCAGACTTGGTATTTTCTTTGGTCAGATCAGTTTGGCTTTGTCCGCAGGAATTGCAAACAAAAAGCATCAGCAACAAAGCATACATGTGCGAGGATTTCATAATTTGTTTTATTTACTCTTAAAATTCACTAAAAGGCAAAAATTGATGAGCAATATTACTTTGATATCTCACAGCGAAAGGAATCTGGATTGTAAATAAAAATGTAAACTTTGTAAATAAAATTTTGACATTATGCCTGTTAGCCTAAATCTCCTTTCCGGAAAACATAAGTACCTGTGCGGCTTATTATTACTCTCTTCTATCTGCGTGATCAGCGCAGCTTTTAATATGGCGGGCAGTGATGACTTTGATGCTTCCAGAAGAGAAATTTTGCTACGCCGAATTGGACATGAGCTGCTTTTACAGTCCGGCGACAGCACATCAAGGGTGCTTCCAATAAAAAAGACCGCTGACAATGTGTACCAGATTTCGTTTGAAAATGATCTTACTTTTCAACCCGACTCTCTGATCTCTACCACTGAGCGTTTCTTGGTCAAAGATCCGCTCGCAACGGATTACATTGTTAACGTGTTGAATTGCGCCGACGCCAGTGTAGCTTTTGGTTACGCAATATCAAACGATAAAAAAGAGGATATCATAGCCTGTAAAGGCAGAAAGCAGCCCAGAGCATGTTACATGATTAACATTAAATTTAAACCACAGGGCCAAAATACAGCAAGGAGTGAATATTTCCTGGCCGGACTGTCATTTTTAGTTTTTGCTGGAATCATTTTTTTTAGATCTGTTAAACGGCATAGAGATGTTGCTGACGGTGAGCATACCGATTTGTTCACTTTAGGCGCAGTATTGTTCGATGATAAGAACCGAAAGCTTATGATCAATGACCAAACAATAGAGTTGACCGGAACCGAAAGCCGTGTACTACGCATTTTCGCATTGTCTCCAAACGAGACTATCGATCGAAGCCGGCTGCAAAAAGAGATATGGGAAGACGAAGGTGTTATAGTAGGCCGCAGTCTGGATATGTTCATTTCAAAACTTAGAAAAAAACTTGAGTTTGATCCAAACATCAAGATCGTTGTTATACGCGGCAAAGGATATAAGCTTGAAATTAACTCTTGATAATAATACCTACGCCATAATCAAATACTGAATATCTATTTGCGGACATGTGTTAATTAAAATTTTGAAACAAAGATAGCATGAGCATCGTAAGTGCGCCCGTGCATGTTAACCTAGTACAGAAATTAAAGCTACTTGTATGAGAGTTAATGCTTGCAACTTTGGAAAATGTGACAGCACATATGTCAGTTGTCAAGCCAAGTCTTATAAAAACCACCGAATAATTTAACAGGACTTTTATATAAATTTCCTCTATAATACAAATTTAGAAAAGTGTAACCATCCTGTGAGCATCGTCATTAAATTACCGCTCGATGTGAGCTGGCCACACT
>NZ_JBXHAS010000012.1:0-187798 GCF_056895235.1 Dyadobacter sp. HNCC25DJ186 | reverse complement strand
GAAAAGTTTGAGAAGTGAATGAAAACGTCTAAATCGTAATCCTTAAAACCTACTGTATGATACGCAATTACTTCAAAATCGCTTTCAGAACATTAATGCATAACAAAACTTATGCACTGATCAACATTACTGGTTTGTCGCTGGGATTGGCAGCCTGTATCGTAATTTTTTCGATTGTTCAAAATGAATTAGGTTATGATGATTATCACAAAAAAGCGGATCAGACCTATCGCATTACGCTTCATGGAAAAGATTATAATCCGAGCTGTGCTTTTGCCATAGCTCCGGCTTTTAAGAATGAATTTCCAGAAGCAGAAGTATCACAATATTTTCCTGAGCAAGGCGGTCTTGTAAGTGTTGATGATCAAAAATATAATTTGAAAGTATATGCTTTTGCGGATCAAAGTTTTTCAAGAATTTTCGATTTTTCATGGTTAGCCGGAAATCCGGAAACCGCATTAAAAGAACCAAATACCGTTGTTCTTACCGAAAGCGAGGCGCGAAAATATTTTCAGGATAAAGATGCAATTGGTAAAATCATCAAACTTAATAACGAACATGATTTGCGTGTCACGGGCATAATAAAAGATCTGCCTTCCAATACACATCTTGTTTTTTCATTTCTGGTATCCTGGGAAACCATCAGAAAAAAAGTAAATACCTCAAATTTCTGGTCGATTCAGGGTGGAATGGTGTATATCACTTTACCAAAAAATGAATCAGCAAAAGCCATAGAGGCAAGACTTCCTGCTTTTGTCCAAAAGAACTGGGCGGCTGATATTGCCTGGGAAAAGGGACTTTTGCTTTTACAACCGTTAAAGGAAATTCATTTTGACAGACGTTATCTCAACCAGATTTCAATGCCAAGATCAAAGGAAACGATCTACGGACTGGCAGGTGTGGCACTTTTTATTATACTGACGGCTTGTATCAATTTTGTCAATCTCGCCACCGCTCAATCTATAAAACGCGGAAAAGAAGTGGGGATAAGAAAAACGCTGGGTGCTTTCAGAAAACAATTGATCATGCAGGTGATGGGCGAGACGACGCTGCTGGTATTGGTTTCGGTTATTATTTCGCTGCTTGCTGTTATGCTTTTTTTACCGTATACAGGCACTTTGCTGGATATCAGAATTGAGATTGAAAATCTCTTTAAACCTGAAATGGTCAGCGCAATTTTCGTGATTATAATCGCTACCATTCTTCTGGCAGGGTTGTATCCAGCCTTCATTCAATCCGGATTTCAACCTTTAAAAGCATTGAAATCGGGCATTTGTGACAATTCAAGCGGTAAATCATTTCTACGGAAGGGTCTTGTAGTTGTACAATTTTCGATTACCCAGATTCTGCTTGTCGGAACTTTGATTGTTGGGAGTCAGATGGATTTCTTTTTGAATAAAGATATTGGTTTTGACAAAGATGCTATCGTTACATTTTCAACCGGCGAAAAACCAGATGTATTGCGTCAGAAATTATTGGATAATCCAGGTGTCCAGCAAACCAGTTTTGCCTCGGGCGGCCCTGCTTATAATAACAGTTTTGCACCGTTCACCTCCCCGGAATTGGGTATGAATGAAAATGATGTGACGGAGATTAAGCAGGTTGATGAAAATTATCTTTCCATGTATCAGATAAAACTGCTTGCCGGTGAGCCGGTTACCAAGGTGATTACAAAAGACACGGTGGCAAATCTGATTGTCAATGAAACACTGATCAAACGTTTAGGAATTAGTAATCCTGAAAAAGCAATAGGCCAGCGTTTTTTTATCGGCGACCAACCGATCAGAATCAGAGGTGTTGTTCAGGACTTTCAGAGTGAATCAAAACACAAAAAAATCAGAGCTTGTGTGATCATGTACAATCCCAATTCATTCTGGCAGGTAAATGTGAAACTTCGTCCCGAAAAGATGCATGAAACCCTGGCTTCCATTGAAAAGGACTGGTCAGCGCTGAATCCGAAATCGCTGTTTTCCTACGAGTTTATGGACGACCGTATTGCCAGTTTATACACGCAGGAAAACAAAATGTACAACGCCTTTCGCATGTTTTCAGCGATTGCAATTCTGATCGGTTGTCTGGGTCTATACGGACTTGTTTCCTTGATGGCTGTGCAGCGTACCAAGGAAATAGGAATTCGTAAAGTTTTGGGTGCTTCCGTTCCGGGACTGGTTGTGCTTTTTGTAAATCAGTTTATCTGGTTAATACTAATTGCCTTTATTGTTGCGGCACCGATTGCCTGGTTTGCCATGGACAAATGGTTACAGGAATTCGCATACCACATCAATATTGGCCCGGAAATTTTCCTCATTTCCATCATTACGACAATGATTATCGCCGGTATAACCATCAGTCACCAAAGCATCAAAGCCGCAATAATGAACCCGGTGAAGAGTTTGAAAAGTGAGTGAAATCATGATTTGAAATATCCGTAAAACATTCACAGATAGAAATTTACAATGTTAAGAAATATAGTTATGATCACAAATTATTTTAAAATAGCCTGGCGAAATCTGTTAAAAAACAGATTCTATTCGCTCATAAACTGCACCGGTTTAACGGTTGGGTTGAGTGTAGGGATATTGATTTTGCTGTGGGTCCAGGATGAGCTTAGCTACGACCGGTTTCATCAAAATTCGGAAGTTATTTATAAACTTGAAAACAAGGTAGGGACAGGATCCAGCCAGCAAATATGGACGGCAACCGTTGCTCCGATTGCTGAATTTGCTAAAAGGGAAATTCCGGAAGTGAAAAATGCAGTCAGATTAACCTATAATGGGTTGTTTACTTTATTCAAATACAAAGGGAAAGTTTTCAATGAGGAAACTACCATTTTTACAGATCCAACGTTGTTTTCCGTTTTTGATTTCAATTTGGTACAAGGAAGTCAGTCTAAACCATTTCCTGATAATCATTCTGTTGTATTAACCGAGACAACCGCCAAACGCTATTTCGGCAAAGAAGATCCGATTGGAAAAGTGATTGCGGGAAATAACAACACCAATTTTAGGGTCACCGGAGTCATAAAAGACATTCCGAAAAATTCATCTTTTAAAGGAGATATGTTCTTCCCGATTGCGCTGTTTTTTGATCGCGTGTATGCGGAGAGACACGATGGTAAAAATTCGGATAATGATTTTATCCAGTTCAATTATGAGACTTATTTAGAGTTACAGCCTGGGAAATCATCTGCGGATCTTGCTGTGAAGTTAAGGAATATCCATTTGCGTAACAAACCGGACGACACTGATCTTACCTATCTTTTGCAGCCTTTGGCTGACACACATTTGTACCATTCCGATGGAACTGACGGAGGAATCGAAACGGTGAGGATGTTTATAATTATTGCGCTTTTAATCCTGGCAATCGCTTGTATCAATTATGTTAATCTCTCTACCGCAAGAGCAATTTTGCGTTCGAAAGAGGTGAGTATGCGGAAGATTGTTGGTGCCGCAAAATCACAATTATTCTTACAATTTCTGGTAGAAACCGTATTGATTTTTTCGCTGGCAACGGTGTTCGCTCTCGTTTTAATGTATGCGATACTGCCGGTTTTTAACCAGATTTCAGGCAAATCTCTGGTTATTGATTTCACTGATTACCCGATCTGGAAAGTCGTTGGTGTTACAATTCTTGGGACACTCGTTGCTTCCAGTATTTATCCGGCATTATTGCTATCTTCTTTTGAGCCGTTAAGGGCACTAAAGGGAAAAGTTTCGGGCAAAATTAACGAGGCCATTTTTCGTAAAACTTTGGTTGTTGTTCAGTTTGCAGTTTCAGTCATTCTGGTTGCGGGCACATTTATCATCGGTAGTCAGCTCAGTTATATCCGTTCCAAGGAACTTGGTTACGAAAAAACACATGTGCTGTCTTTTTACATGCAGGATATGGGGGAACATTACGAGGCGGTCAAAGCAGAATTGTTAAACCAATCTGGCGTCACGGCAGTTACCCGCGCAAACTCCAATATCATCAACCTGGGCGGGATGACGGGGGATAACTCCTGGGATGGAAAAGAGGCTGGCGAAACGATGATGCTGCGAACGTTAGCGATTGATAAGGATTTTGTCCCGTTTTTTAAAATGCAGTTATTAAACGGGGCCGGCTTCACAGGTTCTGTATCGGATTCGAGTCATTTTATTTTAAATGAAACGGCGGTAAAAGCAGCGAGAATTAAAGACCCGATTGGGAAGAAATTTAAGCTTTGGAATAAAAAGGGAACCATTATTGGTGTGGTAAAAGATTTCCATTATGGGTCGATGAAGCAAATCATTGAGCCCACAATTTTCTTTTATCAACCAACTCAAATGAACCGGATTTTTATAAAAACTACAGGTAAGGATGCGGACAAAGTAATCGCTTCCGCAGGAAGGTTATGGAAACAATATAATGCCGACTTCACTTTCCAGTTCGCCTTTCTGGATGATTCGTTTAATGATCTGTATAAAACGGAACAACAAACGGGTTTGCTCTTCAACATCTTTGCTGGTATTGCCATTTTTATTTCTTGTCTGGGCTTGTTCGGGCTCGCGGCTTACACAGCGCAGACAAGGACACGGGAAATTGGCGTAAGGAAAGTACTCGGTTCGAGCGTTGTCGGGATTGTTGAACTTCTTGCAAAAGATTTTATCAAACTGGTATTGATCGGCGTTGTAATTGCCGTCCCGATTTCCTGGTATGCCATGAGCAAATGGTTACAGGATTTTGCATACCGCGTTGAAATTCAGTGGTGGATTTTCGCGGTCTCCGGTTTTCTAGCATTGGCCGTCGCGCTGCTAACCGTTTCTTTCCAAAGCATTAAAGCGGCGTTAATGAACCCCGTGAAGAGTTTACGAAGTGAATAATTGAAATTGTTAAGGAATTAAAAAATAGCATAGACTTTGCTAGCAGACTTCAAGCACCGATTCATTTTGATAAAAACATATCAAAATGAATCGGTGCTTTTTAATTTGTAAATCACAACTTATTGATATTTAGTAGTTAAGGTTGTGACTGATTGGATGGCACTGCATTTGAAATATGGGATAATAGTGAAAATACAATAAGACATTAAACCATGATATCGCAGCTAGAAGGCACGAAATTGATTGAATCAGAATTTCCGGAATTGAACCGTTCATATGAAAGAAGTTCTTTGTCCTCAGATATATATAATTCCGTTCAGCGTTTGCTGGATTTCTCAAAAGAAGCTGTTTTAGATTACAATCTTAACTTATCCAGAAAATGTTTTGACCTGGCCAAAAGGTTATATTACCAAGGCGATCTGATTGTCAGAAATGCTATTGAAAACAGTTTTATTTCTTCATTTTCAACATTTTTGCAAAAGGACGAAATCGAGAAAAAGCGATTAAAGTTTTTTATTCCCGACGATTTTTATTCAATCTATTTGAAAGAACTTGATAAGTCATTTGGTTCTTTAAAAGAAAGTAATTTGTTGGAATACAATAATATACAAAATATCATGGTGCGTATGGCAACATGTGATGATGCGAAATACGCAAAACAGATCACGGACGAAATGGAGTCTTCGGCGATCATTCGTGGTTGTGGTATTTCAAAACGAACGCCTTCTTCAATCATAAAAAAGATGAAGGCGGGCAAGGCCGTTATTGCATTGACAAGTGAAAATGAATGGGCAGGGTTTTCGTATATCGAAGTCTGGCAAAACCGCGAGTTTGTTTCCAATTCCGGACTTATTGTATCTCCGGTTTACCGGAAATGCGGTGTTGCCAAGGCAATCAAAGAAAAGATATTTGACCTGTCGCGCCAGCGGTTTCCAAATGCCAAAATTTTCAGTATCACAACTGGCTTGGCTGTTATGAAAATGAATACTAAACTGGGTTTTGAGACGGTAACGTACAATGAAATTACAACCGAGAAAAAGTTCTGGGAAGGCTGCAAAAGTTGTGTGAACTATAACGCACTTCAAAGTAAAGGATGTAAGAACTGTTTTTGTACGGCCATGTTATATACACCTGTTATACAAAAGCCATTTGAGGATAATTGAGTCAGCACATTTAAACCATAATAAACTGCCTTAACGGCACAAAAAGCTTATCTTTTCACAATTTGTGAAAAGATAAGCTTTTTGTAATATACCGTGATTGGGATATTTTAAACTTTCTTAAATCCGGCATTGTTTCATTATATTCGTGTATAGCTGAAACTATTCCGCTATTACAGCGATAAAATAGTATTATGGCCTAACATCCGTATGAAATTTCCATTGGCCTGATAATTTGGTGACCAGGATCAGGAAAATGAATGATCGGATTATTATTTATTTAAAATAATTTTGATAATGAAAATAGTAATTATAGGAGGTGGGTTTGCAGGTATCAATCTTGCACTTGACCTTGCTAATAAAGACCAGTTTGAAGTAACGCTTGTAGATAAAAATAATTATAATTTTTTTCCGCCCCTGATCTATCAGGTGGCCACAGCTTTTCTGGAACCATCGAGTATAAGTTATCCTTTTCGCAAGCTTTTTTCAGGAAAAGACAACCTTCATTTTCGCTTGGGTGAGTTGCTGAAAGTACTTCCGGCTGAAAAGAAAATTGTGCTGAACAATGGCGAACTGGATTATGATTACCTGGTTTTTGCAACGGGCGCAGAGACAAATTATTTCGGGATGGAAAATGTGAAGGCCAAGGCCATTCCGATGAAAACGCTTGACGACGCTATTGAAATGCGTAACAAACTTTTGCAGCAAATGGAGCAGGCGGCGATTTGTACGGACCCGGAAGAGACAAAAAGACTATTGACCATCGTTATCGCCGGCGGAGGACCTACGGGCGTAGAGGTTTCGGGTATGTTCGCTGAAATGCGAAATGGAATTTTGAGAAAAGAATATCCCGAACTTGCAGGTAAGGGAAGTGAGATCTATCTGGTAGACGGCGGCCATGCGCTGCTTTCACCGATGAGTGAGAAATCACAGAAAAATACATACGATGATCTTAGTAAACTGGGAGTGAAAATCATGCTCAACTGCCACGTGAAAGATTATGTAGACGACAAGGTAATTTTTGATAACGGGCAGGAAATTGATACTAAAAATCTGATTTGGGCGGCAGGGGTTACAGCCAAAGTTTTTGAAGGTATTCCAACCGAAAGTTACGGAAGAGGCAGAAGAATGATCGTAGACGAACATAATAAAGTCCAGGGCGTCGAAGGGATTTATGCAATTGGTGATACCTGTATCCAGCAAAGTGATCCAAATTTTACCGGCGGACATCCGCAGGTTGCGCAGGTCGCCATTCAGCAGGGCAAGAAACTGGCAAAGAATTTCCGCAGGATTACAGAAGGAAAAGCACCAGAACCATTTACGTATTTTGATAAGGGGTCAATGGCGATCATCGGGAAAAATAAAGCCGTGGTAGATTTGCCGAAACCGAAAATTCATGTTCAGGGCTTTTTTGCCTGGCTTATCTGGCTGTTCATTCACTTGCTGTCATTAATTACATATCGGAACAGAATCAGGACATTTTACAACTGGATGATAGCTTACTTAACCAAAGATCAATCCCTTCGTATGATCATAAAGCCGTCCAGAGAAAATAAAAGTGTGTCTGAAAAGGGAATTCAATAGCTTTGTTTATTGTTGGTTTAAATAAGTCATCAGGCAATATTTATCGTCTGATGACTGACTTTTAAAGGTTAAAGTAATTCGTCATAATATTATAAAAACCTTTGGCGGGAAATCAATATTTAAACATGTTTTCACACTGAAATTGTCAGAAGATGAAGGAAACCATTCTTGATATATCACAGCATGTTATTCCAGGATTGGAAAATGTTGATGTGTCATTATCCTTTCGCAAATTCATTAGTAATATAGAAGACAGGATCAGAAATGAGAAAACTGTTAAGAAGAAGTTTTTTGAATTTGTTCACGAAAGGTTTACCGCTGACCCAAGGTTTTCAGAAGATATTGATCTCGACGAAATTGGAGATTTTCAAGAGCAGCTGAGTCTGATTTATAACATGCTGGTGCCGGTGATTGCTGATGAAAATGAAACGCTTTGGGCACTTAGTGTTCCGCTTTCCCAAACCGTTTTTTACGAAACCTCCGCCTTTCATGATCTGCTTACCGACGAGGGTTCTGGGCATGTCAAATGTGATCTCCTGCGTGAAATCGATATCAATATTGAGCAGAAGCAGAAAACACAAATGATCTATTCATTTCTGCTTGAAAAGTTCTACAACATTCCCGCCATCCATAACAATGATCTGGTTATTTCTATTCGGGATGAAAAAACTTGTCTTGCAAAATATTACCGGCTGAATCTTTGCACAGATTATATTGAGGTAACTCCCAAAGTCCCGCTTCCGGAATTGAACTTTGAGAAGATCCAACAGCATATAGAGATTGATTTTGACTGGTTTGTTTTAATGAAAATAATACCATTATCCTCTTTTAGTTTCAGAGGGTTTACGGTCATTACGTTAACAGACGTAACTGCTGAGCAGTCAGTGGAAAATATCAAGAATATAATTCTTAATCCGGTAACTGATACTTTCCAGTCCTACTATGACAAGATTATCCACTCGCTAAATCTGCTTGTGGGCAGCAGGGATATTAACTTTGGATTGTTGCCGGAACTGCGCGTAAATAACAAGCTGGTTTTTAACGATGAATTTTGTACCCATAGCATTTTGGTGCAAACATCATTTACGGACGGCATAAATCAGAATGACTTTTTGGCCATGACGGATGAGTATTTCCGGGATCCAAAAATTTATTTTTACAAAAGTCTCGCCGATGCTCAGAAAAAAAATGATTTTCTGGATGTCCTGGAGAAAACAGGTGTACAATCTTATGCCCTTTTACCGGTTTACAATGCTGCGCGTCTTGTTGGGGTTTTGGAAGTTTATTCCAAATCTGAAAACCTCATGGACGAAAAAATGCTTTCAAGACTGGAACCGGCTCTGCCTCTTATCGGGCAATTAATGCAAAGCGGTATTAATAAATTTGATGCCAAGATTGAAGATATCATCCGGGAGAAGTTTACGTCGTTACAGCCCGCGGTTCAATGGAAGTTTAAGGATGTGGCCTGGCATTATCTTCGCGATAATGCTGAAAATCTTCCGAAAACGCCTATTGAAGTCATCCAATTTAAAGATGTTTATCCGCTTTACGGAGCGATTGATATTAGAAATTCGACCATTGAAAGAAATGCTGCGCTTCATGCAGACCTTGAAGTCCAATTTGAAGCATTGATAAAAGTTCTTACGCATATCAAGGAAGATGTCGGGTTGGGGCTTGCGGATGAAGTAATTTTCAAATGCAGGAAGTGGATGGACAAGATAACAGACCAGACGAATGATCAGGATGAAACCAAAGTCATGGATTTTCTGGAATACGAAGTGTATCCGTTTCTACATCATTTCAAAGAAAGTAAAGGGCGGTTGGGTGAAAGTATAATGGCCTATTACGAGCTTGTGGACAAGGAGCGGGGGATTGCCTTTCTACACAGAAATGCACTTGAAAATTCCATGCAAAAGATAAATTCTTCCGTCAACTTATATCTTGAACTTTTCAAAAACGAAATTCAGGAAACGTATCCCTGTTATTTTGAAAAATTCAGGACTGATGGTGTGGAATATGACATTTACATCGGGCAGGCTATCGCGCCGGATAAACCATTTAACACGCTGTATTTGAATAATATCAGATTATGGCAGTTGACTTCGATGGCGGGAATTGCAAGAATTGCCCATGAACTGATCCCACAAATTGAAAAACCACTTGAAACCACGCAACTTATTTTTATCAATGCAGGGAGTATTGATATAAGTTTCCGCGATGATGAACGCCGTTTTGACGTCGAAGGATCTTACAATATCAGATACCATGTAATCAAGAAACGGATTGATAAAGTGCATGTGAAAGAAACAGGGGAGCGTTTGACGCAGCCCGGGAAGATCGCTTTGGTGTATTTTAATAACAAATCGGCGGATGAATATGTTAACTACATAAAATATCTGCAGGAGAAAAATATGCTGAAAAACGACCTTGAATATTTAGATCTTGAAGAATTACAGGGAGTTGCCGGTTTGAAAGCTTTGCGTATCGGTGTGAACCTTGAAGGTGAGTGGAATTAAAATAAAAGTCAGTTTTGCCCTTATAGTCATAATCTCATGAATTATACCAAGCTTCTGGAGCATGTCCAGCACCATGTACTCCATTTTTTCAAAACCCATGCAGAGGAAGCATTAATTTATCATAATGTAGTTCATACGCAGGAAGTTGCCTCTCATGCGGCAAAGATTGGTGAGCATTACGAGCTTCATGAAAAGGACTTGTTTATAGTAACCACAGCCGCCTGGTTTCATGATATGGGCTATTGGAATGGTCAGGCCTTGGGGCATGAATTCCGGGGGGCGGAGATGGCTAAGGCCTATCTGATCGAAAAGGAAGTGAAGGACGAAGTGATTGAAGGTATTCAGGGCTGTATTTTGGCGACATCTATTCCCCAGAATCCAAAGAATTTTCTGGAACAGATTGTCTGTGATGCTGATCTCTACCATTTTGGCACTAACGAATTTGCTGATCGAAACAAGCTGATGCGTAAGGAAGTGGAACAGCGAACCGGGCAGAAAATTAGTAAGGCTGAATGGCGGAAAACTACAATTAAACTGCTTGAAGCACATGCATACCATACAGACTATTGCCAGAGCCTGCTAAATGAGAAGAAGGAAAAGAATCTTCAAAAACTTAAAGAAAAGGATTTAGAAGTTGTAAAAGTCGAAAAGCCGGCAATCAACCTTTTGAAATATACAGATTCCAATCAAACCGAACCTCAGCCTGAAATTCAGGATATTAAAAAACCCAAATCTGACAGGCCGGATAAAGGTATTGAAACAATGTTTCGGATAAGCTCAAACAATCACCAGAGGCTTAGTGATATGGCTGACAACAAGGCGCATATCATGATCACGACGACTTCCATCATCATCTCAGTTTTACTTAGTATCTTACTCAGAAAACTTGAAGATAATGCTTATTTGATATTTCCAACCATCTTGTTATTAACGATTTGTGTAATTACGATGGTGTTTTCGATCCTGGCCACCCGTCCTACTATTCCGCAGGGAACCTTTACGGAACAGGACATTACCGACAAAAAAGTAAACCTGCTCTTCTTTGGAAATTTTTACCGGATGAACTATAACGATTATGCTGCCGGAATGCAGGCCATGATGAATGACCGTGATTTTTTATATGGAAGTTTAACGAAAGATGTTTACTCACAAGGTGTGGTGTTAGGCAGAAAGTATCGGCTGCTGCGTGTAGGATATAACGTTTTCATGTTCGGGATTGTCGCGTCAGTAGTTTCCTTTGTTATAGCTTCAATGTTTTTTGGTAAGTAAATAATATAAGAAGATAGAAATAAATTTTACACTTCATAGGGAAGTAACAGAATCCTGATTCATATGAATTGCACTGTTTGCAAAATAATTAACTCAGCGTTCCTGCTGATTTTAACAGGTACAGGCTGTACCAATTCGCACGAGAATGAACAGACTTTGAAAGATTATAATCTTGAAAGTCCTGAAAAGTTTTTTATGCCTGAAAGTCTTTTCGAGGTTTCAGGAATTGCTTTTAACAAAGGACGCAGCGACACAATTTACGCCGTTCAGGATGAAGAGGGTCGTTTATTCCGGTTAAGCCTGGGTGTGAAAAAACAACTGAACACCAAGTTTGGAAAAAAGGGAGATTTTGAAGATCTGGCCATTGCGAACGACAGGGTTGTTATCTTGAAAAGCAACGGGACAATGTACTCTTTTCCAATGAAAGAAGCCACTTTTCCGGAAGCTGATAGCGTTCAGGAATGGAAGAAAATACTTCCTAAGGGCGAATATGAGAGCATGTATGCTGATGAAACCACGGACAATATTTTCGTGTTGTGTAAAAATTGTCCGGATGATGATTCGAAGAAAAGTGTCACGGGTTTTGAATTCCACCTGGGAGACAGTAGTGCAGTGAAAAACTCCTTCCAAATTAATGTGAAAGATATTAAGGCTTTGACGGGTAAGGTGGAAAGAGGTTTTCGCCCGTCAGGTCTAGCACAAAATCCTCTCACGAAAGATTGGTATATTATTTCGGCGGTCAATAAATTGTTGGTGGTTACGGATTATAACTGGAAGGTTCAGCAGGCTGTTCCATTGAACGGGAATAAATTTACGCAGCCGGAAGGGATTGCTTTTGACACTGCCGGAAACCTTTATATTTCCAATGAAGGTGATGACTTTGCAGAAGGTAATATTCTGAAGTTTAAGAAATTGGGCATATAGTGCAAACGCGGATTCCCGCCGGATTTAAAGTATGAAATTTAATTTTTACTCCGTCTCGTTAATCGTTGGACTGTTACTGGTCTCTTCGTGTTCGAGTTATAAGAAGTTACAATATTCGAAAGAAGGAAAAAGCTGGGAGCAATCTGCTCCGGCTCCTGATCTGGTATTGAAACATACCATGTATCTTATCGGTGATGCCGGAAATGATTCTCCTGAGCATAAAGCACCTGTACTTTTGTATTTGAAAGACAAACTTGCCAAAGAATCTAAAAATAGCTCGGCCTTATTTTTGGGTGATAACATCTACGAATATGGTATGCCGCCAGCGGAAGATTCTGCCAAACGCAAAGTGGCTGAATACAGGATCACATCGCAGCTTGAAACACTGGATGAATTTAAAGGCAGACCATTTTTCCTACCCGGAAATCACGATTGGCGGGGCTGGGGGAGGAAAGGCCTGAAACGTCAGGAAGTTTTTATTGACCAGTATCTTAATTCCCGGAAAGGAAAAACGGATAAAGACGAATATGAAAGTTATTTTTTGCCGCAAGACGGTTGCTCTGGTCCGGAAGTAATCGAATTAAATGACAATGTGGTCATTATCGCTGTCGATTCGCAGTGGTGGTTGTCGGACTGGGATAAGGATACGAAGATCAACGATGGCTGCGAGATCAAAAACCGTGCGACTTTTAAATTTGTATTTGAGAACGTGATCCGCAAATACAGAAACAAAAATGTGGTGATTGCGATGCACCATCCACCGTATACCTACGGGCCACATGGCGGGAAATTTACTATTAAACAGCACATATTCCCGCTAACGGAGATGAATCCGAATTTATATATTCCGCTACCTGGTGTCGGAAGTTTGAGCGCCCTTTTTCGCGGAACCGTGGGTTCTCGCCAGGACACACATAACAAATTGTATAAGGATATGCGTGACGGGATTTTGGCAGCAGCGAGAAAAAATGGAAACTTTATTTTTGCCAGCGGTCACGAGCATGCCTTGCAGTTCATAGAAAACGATGGACAGGAATTTGTCGTCAGCGGGAGCGGCTCTAAAAACAGCCCGATCGGTATGGGGAAAGGATCACAATTTGCTTCAACCGCTCTGGGATTCAGCACACTTGCCTTTTATGAGGGCGGAGAAACCTGGGTGCAGTATTGGGAAGTTGACGAGCACGGCAAGAGCGCGAAAATAGTTTATCAAAAGAAAATCAAAGATAAGCTGGTACCGCAGAAAGAAGAACCTGCCATTGCGTATCAGGAGTATGAACAACATGCAGACAGCTCGCAGCAATTTGTTTTGAAAAACAAAATTACGCCAGTAAAGGGCTTCCATAATTTCCTTTTCGGAGCGCATCACCGTGATCTTTACATGGTAAAATATCCTTTTCCGGTTCTGGATTTCGCAACATTCAAAGGTGGTATCGTTCCTGAAAAACAGGGTGGGGGAAATCAGACAAATTCGTTGCGTGTTAAAGCTGGTGATGGTAAGGAGTATGTGCTTCGGGATATGACCAAAGATGTCAGCCGCTTTTTGCCTTTTCCTTTCAATAAAATGATGGCTGCGCAGTTTTTAGCGCAGGAGAATTTTCTTTCTACACATCCTTTCGCCCCGCTGACAATTCCGAAACTCGCCGATGCTATCCAGGTTTATCATACCAATCCGAAAATTTATTATGTACCTGCCCAACCCGGATTAGGCCTCTTCAATTCGATTTTTGGCGGCAGTTTGAGTTTGGTTGAGGAGCGGCCGGATGGCAAGAAGTGGAAAGATGCCGCTAATTTCGGTAATGCGGACAAAATAATCAGTACCCCGGATTTGCTGGAAAATATTCTTGAAAGTAATAAATATAAAGTGGATGAAAAGTGGGCTCTGAAAACCCGTTTTCTGGATTTTATAGTGGGTGACTGGGACCGTCACGATGACCAATGGACCTGGGCTTCTATCAAGCAGGAGGATGGCTCCAATCTTTATCGTCCCATCCCGCGCGACCGCGATCAGGCTTTTTCCAAGTATGATGGTTTGTTTACGAATGTGGCGCGTTTGACTATGCCATTCCTTCGCCAGTTGCAGGTTTATGGGCCGGAAGTTCCCAATATGAAATGGACAACTTGGAGTGCACGACTGTTCGACAGAACATTTATCAATGAGCTTAGCTGGGAACAATGGCAGGAACAGGTTAAGTATATTCAGGGAAACCTGACGGATGAAGTGATCGAAAATTCTTTCGCGGACTGGCCGGAAAAAGCGAAGGAGATGTCTGCGCCTTATCTCATTAATAGTATAAAAACGAGGAGAGATAATTTGCTTGAACTTGCCAGGAAACATTACGTTTTTGTAAGTTCTTCGGTGAATGTCATTGGGACTGAGGAAGAAGAGCGTTTCGAAATCGAGCGTATTGACGATAATCATACCAAAGTTACCGTTTCGGAAATCGGGAAAAAAGGACAGCTAAAAAAGCAGAATTACCAGCGGATCTTCGATCATGCCGTTACGAAAATAATTAACGTTTACGGCAATGGGGATGAAGATGAGTTTATTGTTACCGGCGACGTGAAAAAGGGAATCAAAGTCAGGTTGATTGGCGGGACCGGGAAAGATGTGTTTACAGATAGTTCTGTCGTGAAAACTGGTGGGAAAAAGACCATCGTTTACGACGACCTTGGCAAAAATACAATTCATGCAGGAAGGGAAACAAAGGATAAACGGACTGGTTTGTACCGCTACAATATTTACGACCGAAGAAGCGCCGAGAGCGATTATGACATTACTATTCCGCTGCCCATTATAGGATTTAATCCTGATGACGGATTTTTGCTTGGGGCCAATTTTAGTATGATCCGGTACGGTTTCAAAAAGGAACCTTATGCTTCTTCTCAACACTTCGGGGCTAAATATTCGTTTGCGACAAAAGCGGTAAGAGTTAACTATACAGGTGATTTCCTGAATGTGTTTAAAAAATTTGACTTTTACCTTGATACCTATTATCACGGTCCGTCTTATGCGTTTAATTATGCAGGGCTGGGAAATAATTCCGAGAGATTATTGGATAACCCTGACTTTTACCGTGTAAGGCAAAGCGCGTTTCATGTTTATCCGGCAATAAAAAAACATTTTGCCGGCAACAGTGGATTCGTCACGTTAGGGCCTTTGTTTGAAATTTCAGATGTGGCTTCGACCGCCGGACGTTTCATTACGAGCGATAATAACCAGCTCCCGGACGATATTTTCAAGACTAAATATTACAGCGGCGGCCAGATGTTATTTAATTTCAGTAGCGTCGACAATATCTTCGCTCCGCATTCAGGTATTCGATTCAGTTCCGGTTTAAACTATACGAAGAACTTGAAAGAAGATAAAAGCTTTGCAGGTCTGAAAGCGCAGTTAGCGTTTTATTTTAGTCTGGACAGGAAGGAAAATATTATATTCGCTTCGCAGATCGGGACAGGCTTGAATTTTGGCAAGGGATTTGAGTTTTTTCAAATGCCAACCATTGGAGGTAATCAGGGATTACGCGGATACCGAACCCAACGTTTTTATGGAAAAAGTAGTTTATGGCATTCCAGTGATTTACGTGCGAGATTGGGAAGTAGCATTAACCCAACTTTACCGCTAACTTACGGACTCTTTGGAAGTTTCGATTATGGAAGGGTTTGGCAGGAACATGATCCGAGCGACAACTGGCATTACAGTTATGGCGGTGGTGTTTGGGTTGCGCCTGTTGATATTCTTACCTTGTCGGTTGGCGCTTTCATACCAAAAGAAAAAAGAGAAGAAAGGCCCCGAATTGCTTTTCAGGTAGGTTTTTGGTTCTAAAAAAACAGATGATATGGAGTTGTATAAAACGTACGGAGTTTCGGTAATGTTTGTGGCAGGCGGAATCTTGCTGTTGTTGGCGTCTTTGTTTTTTCTTAACAAGATCATCGAAATAAATCTCTACAATACCTATTTTATCATCAGCAAAAAAATGCTTGCAACGTGTCTCGCCGTTGCTTTGTTCTTTTTCGCGCTCGTCTACCAGGTATTTTCAAGAACCGGCCAACCTCTAAATGAGAAGTTTGGATGGATACATTTTTTTCTGACAGTGCTCGGGGGATTAATACTGGTATGCGCTCCGATAGCAAATTCAGTTGCCGGCGATTACCAAACAAGGAGACAAAACATGGAGTTTTTATCTATGCTTTGTCTCATTAGTTTTGGCGTATTTTGTTTCGGTCAGGTGATTTTAATAATTAATATTGCTCGTTTTTACTTGCAAAAATAATCTCTCGCTTATCTTCTTTTTTTTGTCACGATGCGGTTTAAGCAGGTGACTATTCTTTTCAATGTTAAGCAATATTGAATTAGATAAATCGAATCATCATTATGTTTCTGAGAAATAAATAGATGCTGGTGAGCTGGGTCTTTAAGAAATATTCCTCAGGGAATAGTAACTTTAAGGTTCACCCACAATCAAGCGTTTAGCCAATGAAATTATTCATGACCTTTAAAAAGTTATTCTTCTCATTTTTATTTTTTATCTGCTTCCATTTTGCACACGCGCAGCATTATGTTTTCTTTCTCCATAACAAATTCATCGAGGAAAATTATTTAAACGACAGCCATCCTGAATATGGAAAAGCTGAATATTTCCAGATTGTCAGTGCATTCAAGCGGCGTGGATTGACGGTCATCAGTGAGATACGTCCGCGAAATACTGATGCACATGATTATGCCGCAAAGGTGGTTGGCCAGATTGACAGCCTGTTGCAAACCGGTGCGAAAGCATCGCATATTACTGTGATTGGAACTTCGAAAGGAGGATATATTGCCCAGTTTACATCCAGCTTATTGAAAAATCCTGACGTAAATTATGTGTTCATCGGTTCATGCGATGAGGAGGATGTTACCAAAATTCCTGAAATTAATTTCAGCGGGAATATACTTTCGATCTATGAGAAAAGCGATGGCCCACATTCTTGTCAAAACATGAAAATGAAGTCGTCAAATGTAGTAGGACGCTTCGAGGAAATAGAATTGAATACAGGACTAAAACATGGTTTTTTATTCAAGGCGATGCCGGAATGGATAGATCCGTCGGCAAAATGGGCGAAGGGAAATTATGATATTCATGCGCATCGAAAGATTATTCCGACAAAACAAGTTGACGGGCCGGCAGCCATGGACGCTCTCTTGTCTGCTGAAACAAAAAAGCCTTTTAACGGCATCGTTTTTGTTTCTGAAAATGGTATTAGTAAATTTTCAAAAACTTACGGCCGTCCATACTTTGATAAGCCTTCTCCATTTAAGTTTGATGATCAATTCGTAGTTGGCTCAATTAGTAAGCAGTTTACAGCTGTTTTGGTATTAAAAGAATACGAAAAAGGACGGGTAAAACTTCATATCCCCATCAAAACATATCTTCCGGATTTAGCGGAAAGCTGGGCAGACACCGTCACTGTTCATCACCTGCTTACGCACATGCACGGCATCGTTGCGCTTGACAAGCCGCTCACTTTCGAGCCTGGGACTCAATATGCCTATTCACAGATCGGTTACGACCTTTTAGCAAAAATCACCGAAAAGACGAGCGGGAAGTCCTTTGCAGAGCAATCAAAGCGTATGTTTAAAAAGTCTAAAATGTATAATACATTTCATCCTGGCATAAAAGGTTATCGGAATTTGGTGCCGGGGTATACTGAAAATGAAAAAGGACAGATTGAGCCGGAAGGAGAGACTTTTGAGAATTACGTCGCTGCCGGATCATTCATTTCAACAGCGCATGATCTGGTGATCTGGAATAAATGTCTGCACGAGGGGAAATTATTGTCGGGATCAACCTATAAGTTAATGATGAATAAGCAAAAAGGTGCGGTTCGCAATCACCCGATCTTTGGCGTTGTGGAATATGGGTATGGGATAACGGTAGACACAAACGACGGAATTTTGCAGCTGGGACAAACTGGATTTTGCCCAGGATTTGTCTCGATGAACTTCTATTTTCCCAAAACCAAAACAAGTATCATTGCACTGGAAAATGTTGTCTGGGACGAAAATAATCTGAAGAAAACGTTCGGTTACCATTCTGAGCTTTTGAAAATAATCAGAAGCAGCAAATTGGTAGAGAAAGGTTTATAAGGGGCACCGAACACGTTTAAAGTCCTGCCGTCTTAGCAAGTTTATTTATCCGTATGGTTTCTAAAATCGTTGATTAATACCATAGATAGTTATTTCTGTCGTTTCATTCATGGAGTTTAAGTATGAAATTTGTAACACAAAATTCAGAAAAGAGGTTATGATGAGAGATTGCTTTGGAACTGCAATTTTCAAACATTACATACACAGCCTCATCGGCTTAAATTATAGCTTACCATGAAACATAACAGGATTTACAGCGTGCTTTTTAACAAATGTCCACGTTGTGCGGAAGGAGATTTTTTTATTACCAAAAGTGCCTATACTCTCAAATTTGATAAAATGAATAAAAAGTGCCCCAACTGTGGAGAGAATTTGGTTCCGGAGCCGGGTTTTTATCAAGGTGCTTTATATATGAGTTATGCTTTTTACGTAATTTTTATGCTGATTTATTTTTTCATATTCGTTAATTTCTTTGGCGAATACCTTGACTATTTTCTTTATAGTATCATCCCGGTTTTGATCTTGCTCACCCCGTATTTCTATCGTCTGGCACGAAGATCCTGGCTGGCTATTTTTATCTCTCCTCAGGATGTTTCGATTACCCATAAACACTAGTGTTATCCTGCATAATGACCAATAATAATAGCCGCAGTTTTCCTTTATTCTTATCGAAAAATGGAAGACTGCGGTTTTTTTATTTTCCTATAGGATTTTTATAAATATCGACAAAAAATCAACTTTTAGTCAGCGATTTTTTTCTGAAAGCTTCCGGGCTCATACCAGCTTCCTTTTTGAAAAATTTGGTAAAATAGGAGTTATCGTTAAAATTAAGTTTGTAAGCGACTTCTGAGACGCTTAATCCGAGATTGACCAGTAGCCGTTTCGCTTCCAATACGACCCGGTTACGAATTACCTCTCCTGCCTGAATTCCCAAATGTTCCTTGCAAAGCGCGTTCAAATGGTTTGGGGTTATATTTAGAAGTTTTGCGTATTCACCGGGCAATCTGATTTCCAGATAGTTTTTTTCAATTAATTTCTGGAAATTTTTCAAAACCGGGTGCGCCTGAAATGGTGTGCGGTTCCGTTGTTCAGAGGAAATACTTTGTTGAACCGAAATAAAAATCTGTATCAGCAAAACTCTGAGCATATCTTCCTTTAAGACATTATGCTGCTGCGATTCGGTGACTAACTTTTCAAAAAGTGATAGAATTGGATGCTGCACAGCTTCCGGCAGGTCAATAACGCTTTCGGTCGTGCCACCATTAAAGAATGAGAATTGACTGATATATTCTGATTTCAGTAAAAATGATTGAAAAAAACTGCTTGAAAAGTTTACTACATATCCATCTACGTTCCCTTCGAAATCCCAGGAATGTACCTGTCCTGGCACCATAAAATAAATTTGATACGGCTTAACGTCAAAGTGATTAAAGTCAATCGTATGTCTCCCACCGCCTTCGGAAAAGAATAACAGATGATAAAAACTATGACGATGTGGTGAGGTCAGGTTTGGATGAATAGCCAGATAAGGCGCAAACCGACTGATCAGAATATCGTCGTTGCGGTAAGCAGAAAGCGTACTGATATCAACTCGTGGAATATTGGTTTGCATTGCAGATTGGAAATGTGTTTTTCAAATCTAGTAATCCTTGGCTGTAAAAGTGAATAGTTCCTGGTCAAGATTAAATTATCTTCCGATTTTCCGTAAAATGAATAATAATATTTACCTTTTCGCTGCAAACTTATGTCTATTTATCAGCAAAGAAAATGTCAAATATTAATCTGATCATCGAGGAGCGTCCCAGAAATATAGGAAATTTCATGGTTGGACGATTGCTGCCTTTTACAGGAAAAAGGATGGTGGGCCCTTTTATTTTTATCGACCATATGGGGCCGGCAAAAATGAACGACCATCAAAATATGGATGTTCCGCCGCATCCGCATATCGGGCTTTCGACGCTTACTTATCTATTTGAGGGAAACGTGATGCATAAAGATAGCCTGGGGACTGAAATTGAAATAAAACCAGGGCAGGTGAACTGGATGACGGCTGGTGCGGGAATTGTCCATTCAGAAAGAACACCGGAATATTTGCGTCATTCGGACAAAGAACTTCATGGTCTGCAGATCTGGGTTGCGTTACCAAAAGAACTGGAACAGATGGAGCCTGAATTTTTTCATGCTTCGGAAGCTGAACTTCCTCATTGGGAAACAAATTCGGTTACTTATAAATTAATTGCCGGGTCTCTGATGGGCAGACAATCGCCAGTGCCTGTGTTTAGTCCGCTATATTTTCTGGAAATCAAAAGTAAGGATGCAGGAAGCGTTAGCATTGGAAGTGATTTATATGGTGAGGCTGGTTTGTATATCCTGGAAGGAAGCATTGAAACTGAGGGGAACGTTTACTTACCCAAACAGCTTTTGGTGGCAAAACAAACACAACTTTGCGCGTTCAATATGGCTGAAAATACGACTGTTTATATTTTTGGCGGCGAGCCATTTGCAGAGGACCGGTTCATTTATTGGAATTTTGTTGCAAGCAGTCAGGAATTGATCGATCAGGCAAAAGAAAATTGGCTCGCTCAAAATTTTAAACCGGTACCAGGTGAAACTGATTTTGTGCCGCTTCCTGCGGAACCTAACTATTTAAAAAGAAAATAATGGCAAAAGTTGAAGCAAGTATCGGGTCGGTACTTTATAAAACAGAAATAAAGTCGGCAACTAATTCCATTATTTCTGACGAACCGGTTTCGGCTGGCGGAATGGGGCTTGGATTTTCACCGGAAGAACTCCTGGCTTCGGCCCTTGCAGCGTGTACATGCGGGACACTGCGGATGTATGCCAACAGAAAGGGCTGGGTCGAATTGACTGAGATTAATGTTGCCGTTGAGTTTTCCAGAAATGTGCAATTGAATATTTCTCAAATGAGCCGCAGCATTGAATTGGTTGGTGATTTATCTGAGGAGCAAAAAGAGCGGCTTCTCACAATCGCGAATAAATGCCCCATTCATAGTGCTTTAACCCACACCATTACGATTGATACGATACTTATTTAAATATTACTTCCTCTGAGTCAGCTTGCGCTGGTCATATCCTACGTTTTATTTTTTAACTTATAGTTTTTATTCTCAATTCAACTTCAAACCGTTATGAAAAAAATCTCAATTTTAATTCTTTTGACAGTTGCTTCATTCTCTGCTTTCGCGCAAACCTGGAAAGCGGACAAAGCCCATTCGCAGCTTAAATTTGATATCACGCATCTCGGTATTTCAACCGTTTCGGGAGCATTTACAGATTTTGATGCCACAATTTATGCTTCAAAACCGGATTTCAGCGACGCTACTTTCACATTGACTGCTAAAACCGCTTCGATCAATACAGGAGTGGAAAAACGAAACGAGCACTTGAAGTCGGCCGATTTTTTTGACGCGACTGCAAACCCGGAGCTGACTTTCAAAAGCACCAGTTTTAAAAAAGTCAGTGAAAGCAAATATCAATTAATTGGTGATTTGTCGATGCACGGTGTTACAAAACCTGTCTATATGGATTTTATTTATCGTGGAACTGTCACCAATCCGGCAAGCAAAAAAGCGGTTGCCGGTTTTAGGGCAACTGGTACGATCAAGCGTTCTGATTTTGGCATTGGCCCAAAATTTGAAGCACCGATGTTGAGTGAAGAAGTTATCATTATCGCTGATGGCGAATTTGGACAATAATTAATAAATCAGAAAATCTTTTTTATGTACAATCTGAAAATTATTACCTCGACTGTTCGTCCGGGAAGAAAAGGTCCGCTCGTGGCGGCCTGGATTAAAGAAGTTGCGGCGAAACACGAGGAATTTAAAGTTGAAATTTTAGATCTCGGTGAGATTAAGTTGCCCATGATGGACGAGGCAAATCATCCAACGATGCAAAAGTATGAGCACGAACATACCAAAAAATGGAGTGCTTCCATTGAGGAGGCAGATGTTTTCATTTTTGTGACTGCGGAATATGACTATAATTATCCGGCGCCGTTGAGAAATGCTTTGGAATATTTATTCCATGAATGGGGCTACAAAGCGGCAGGCATTGTGAGTTATGGTGGTATATCAGCCGGGACCAGAGCAGCGAACAGTTTAAAGGCGGATCTGTCTACTTTTAAAATTGTTCCTGTTTATGAGGCCGTGAATTTACCATTGTTTACGCAATTCATTAATGAAGAAGGTGAATTTGTTCCCTCAGAAAGTGCTTACAAGTCTGCCGAAGGAATGCTGAAAGAACTTATACGCTGGACGAAAGGGCTTAAAATGATCAAGGAGAATAAGTAAGTAAAAATCAATATAAAATTCTGAATAAAAGATAATGGCTTGGCTTTTTTTAAGTTGGGCCATTATCTTTTTGTAGCAATTTATTTAATCAACAGCGTAATCCACTTTCTTTTTCTGGAAGCTGTAAATAAGATAAAATAATGCGGGAAGAATAAAAACACTTCCAATCAGCAATGCCAGGGCCAGTGCCTGTATGGTTTTGGGATGACCACTATGCTCTATTAACGACAAATAACCACCGTTTTTCAAAATCACAATATTGGGATAATGCCGGTAAGTTGTTGTTAAAAGTATCATGGTTACCTGAAACCCTGCCAGAATCCTGATGAAATAGGAGTTGCCTTTGTATAAAAGGTACCAGAGAAGAATTAGCGATAATGTCGCTGCCGAAATGGCGATAATGCCTACAATATTTCCAAATACCCAGTCGATCAAAGGAATTCCGTCAATGATCGCTGAGACGAAAACCAGCATGCCGCATACAACAGCTGCGATATTAAATGCCTTTGCTTTTAATTCAAACCGTTTTCGGTCAATCGCACTGTCCGTTTCTCCGATCAGAAAAACCGCTGCCAGGAAGCCGCAAATTGATACTGTAAATAACCCGACAGAAACAGAAAACCAGTGAAGCCAACTGAAAATGTAAGCGTCCATAAAGTTTTTGGACGTTGTATCAATATGCCCCGAAACCGCACTTCCGGCAATAATTCCCAGAAAAAATGGCGTGATAAAACTTGAATATGCGAAAATAGGGTTGTAGATATACTGCATATCATCTTGAACCGCATCATAATGCCGGAACGTAAAGGCTGTTCCGCGGGCTATAATTCCCAAAAGCATAATCGTTAAAGGAATATGCAAATAAACGGACATGGTGCTGTAAATGGTAGGGAAACCTACAAACAGAATTACGATAGCAATGATCAGCCACATGTGATTTGCTTCCCAGATCGGACCAATGGCTTCGTAAAGCGTTTTTCGGGTCTGGATCTTGTTGGCTTTCGAAGTAAATAATTCAATAATTCCAGCACCAAAATCTGCACCTCCCAGCAGGAGATAGAGAAGGATTGCTGTCCAGAGAAATATGATGACGACGTATAACATTTTATATTTTTGTATAAGTAAAAAATCGCGGATTCCTCCGTTCAGAAACTTCTGGTTAATGCTTGGCGCCGTCGGGCAGATCGTAGAGTTTGTCTACCATTTTGATCTGTCTGTATAACATGAAAGTTACAATCATACCCAGGGAAACATACATAGCCGTGAACATATAAAATGAATAACTGATACCAGGCATAGGGGTGACAGCGTCGGCAGTTCGCATGACATTATAGATTATCCAGGGTTGTCTGCCCACTTCCGTGACAGTCCAGCCAGCTTCAACGGCAATGAACCCGATTGGTGTGGCGGCTACAAAAAGTTTAAGCAGCCAATCGCTTTGCAGCCATTTTTTCTTTTTCCATAAGGCCAGAAAATATAATAAGGAAAGTGTCATCATCGCCATACCAAGCCCGACCATTATCTGAAAGGCATAATGCGTAATCGCAACCGGGGGCTGATTTTCTTCAGGAAATTTATCCAGGCCGGTAACCTCCGAATTGAAATCCCCATGTGCCATAAAACTTAGTAGTCCAGGAATTTTAATCCCGTACTTAACTTCCTTCGTTTCTTCATCAGGAATTCCGCCTACGACGAGACCGGCGGCTTTTTCTGTATGGAAATGTGCTTCCATCGCCGCCAGCTTTGCCGGTTGTCTTTTCGCTACATCTTTTGCTGAGATATCACCGCTCAACGGTTGGAGCACGGCGGCACCACATCCAAAGATAGCGGCGATGGTGAACGATTTTGTATGAAAATATACATTCTGCCTTCTTATGATCATCAGGGCATGGACCCCGGCCACCGCAAAACCCGTGGCTGCAAAAGCCGCAATACACATGTGGAGTGACTGCGAAAACCAGGCATCATTAAACATGGCCTTCATCGGATCCACGTTAAGATATTCGCCGTTAAAAAAATCGAAACCGGCAGGGCTGTTCATCCAGGCATTCGCCGCCACAACCAGTATTCCTGAGGCAAGTCCGCTGACCCCCACAATGACGCCGGTAACCCAGTGAAACCACTTATTAAAGCGGTCCCAGCCATATAGAAAAAAGCCAAGCGCAATAGCCTCTATAAAAAATGCGGTACCTTCAAGTGAAAACGGCATACCAAAAATCGGCCCCGCATGTTTCATGAACTCAGGCCACAAAAGTCCCAGCTCAAAAGATAACACTGTGCCTGAAACGGCGCCGGTCGCAAAGAAAATAGCGACACCTTTACTCCATGCTTTTGTTATATTTTTATAAACGATTTTATCAGTTCTGAGATAATAATAATGGGCAACGGCCATAAAAAATGGCATCACCATCCCGATGCAGGAAAAGATTATGTGAAACCCCAATGAAAGAGCCATTTGGGATCTTGCGGCAATGAAGTCATCCATATTTGAGAAATCTAGAATTCAGATAATGCACAGCAGATTTTTAAATTTGCGTTCTACATTAAACTTGATTTTGTTATATTTAATTGAGTTTGGAAAGCATAACAAATCATGCCTTTTTAACCGCCTCAAAGCTACTCAAGACTTTCCAGAACAACCACTTTATTCACAATTAAAATCGAAGAAAACACATTCAGTTTGGAGTAAGAAATGATGTACGTTACTTTTAAAGCCGGGAGTATGGAGGTTCGATGTCGTGAAATTAGGAACAAGAATATGAAATATTTATTTAGTGTGCTTTTCGTTGCCCTTGCATGTTCTACTTTTGGCCAGGTAAATTACATTTACGTCTCGCCGAATGGTAATGATGACAACACGGGCAATGTGAACAAACCGGTTCAATCAATTAAAAGAGCACTTGAATTAATTCATTCTTTTGGAGGTAAACGGGTGAGTATTCAGTTGTCTGGTGGTACCTATTATTTGCAAGAGGCTGTTAAAATTGTCAATTCTCCTGACTTTCCTTCGGAGCTTGAAATTACGGCTTCAAAAGGGCAGGAGGTATTCATAAGCGCAGGTCGACTTCTGAAAACGGACTGGCAACGATTTAAAGATGGAATATTCAAAACAACAGTGCCGGTAGAAAGTAAATTTGAGCGTTTATTTGTAAACGGGAATCTGCAAACGATGGCACGATATCCGAATATCGATTCGAGTGCAAAAGTGTTTGGGGGAACGGCAGAGGACGCCACCTACTACGTAAGGGTCCTTACCTGGGGGAATCCGGTTGGAGGTTACGTCCATGCGCTGGATGAAAGTAAAATGGGTAGCTTGCATTATAAGATTACCGGGGTAGACGATACCGATAACCTGGAACTGGAAGGTGGCTGGCAAGTCAAAAAACTGGCTCATATGTCTCAAAACGAACGATACGTAGAAAATGTGCTTGTTGAACTTGACGAGCCGGGAGAGTGGTATCTGGACAAAACGGCTCATGTTTTATATTATTATCCAACGCTCGGAACAGATCTTTCAAAAGCAAAATTTGAAGTTTCCCACCTCAAAAACAGTTTTATAGTAAATGGTAGTGAAAACAAGAAACTCAAAAACGTACATATTAGAAACTTAAAGTTTCTCCATAATGAAAGATCTTTTATGGACAGCAAAGATACATTAGCCGGCAGCGACCGTGCGTTTTTCCGGGGAGGGGCGATAATGCTGGAAAACACAGAAAATAGCACCATTGAAAATTGCCATTTTTCAGATCTCGGTGGAAATGCTGTTGTGTTTAACAACTTTAATGACCGTGGCACCGTAACTGGATGTTTCATTTCAAATATCGGCGCCAGCGGCGTTTCGATGCTTGGCAATTGCCAGGACTGTTTGATCCAGGATAATCTATTCTCAAATATTGGAACGATTGAAAAACAGGGCGTTGCTATTTATCTGAACGGTGTGAAAAAATCTGGTATTAATCAAAATACCATCATTAAAACCCCCGGTCCGGGCATAAAAATTGAAAATAGTAATGTTGCTGAAATCAAAATTATGCAGAACGAGAGCTTTAAAATATTTCAGGAAATCCGGCCAATGGCATATGACAAGAATGAAGCCACTGGCGATAATCAGCTTGAATCTAAGTCCGGCGTGCAAAAACCTCACTTAAAATCGCTAGTTCCTTCGCTAAAAGCTAATCATGAATAGTCTTTAATTTGGTTTATAAATCACTGACCTTTCTGTTGCTCTTCCTGCTTTTCTTTCAGTTTCTTCTTCACGATATCGGCCGGATATCTTAAAGCCAATTCCCTTATTTCGTAACTGAACTGAGCATAAGTTTCTTCCCAAAGTTTTGCTTCTCCCGGCAAATAGTCATAAAATCCCTTTTCGTTTGCAGTTCCCTTGCCACCAGCTTCCACAATGTCGGTAATTAATTTTGGAACTTCCTGGCTGTTGTTCAGCGTGGGTAATAAGTCTTTCATCACAGCGTGATATGCTGGCACGCCGGTAAGGTCCATCCATCGAAAAATGCCCACCATTGTCATAAAATATCCTGCATTATTTCGGCAGGACCGGTCAATATCTTCTATTGTTGCATAGCCGCCTTCAACCAAACTGATCGCTTCGCGATACATGGCGTACATCAAACGATTTGTAATAAATCCGGCAATATCTTTCCTAACCAGAATCGGCTCTTTTGCCCAATAAGAAGACAATTCGTATAAAAATTCTCCGTAAACAATATTACTATCGTCACCGCAAATTATTTCCAGAAATCGAGTGGTATGTGCTGGAATCGCCCAATGCAAGCCAAAGAAACGCTCCGGATGTTTCGTCAGTTTTTGCAAAGTACTGATTGGTATTGCAGAAGTGTTGCTCGTTAGAATGGCATCCGACGCAATGACCGCTTCAACTTTTGCAAAGACGGATTCTTTGATTTTTATGTCTTCCAGTGTGCATTCGATCACAAGTTTGCACGCGTACAGATCATTATAATTTTCAGTAATCAGCAGATTTTCCAGATAGAATTCAGGGGCATTTTGGATAATCCCATTTGCCAGCGATTTGATCAGATCTGCGGTTATTCGTTTTTTCGCATAGAGCAGATCGTTACGCTGCGGGGCTAGCGCTACCACAGGATGACCGGCTATCAGCATGCAGGTTACGATACTGGATCCCATCAGGCCAAGGCCGACGACGGCTACGGGAATTTCTCTGGTGTTCATTGAAGGTTTAGGATATTGTTGGTCGAAATTTATTTTAATATTTTAAAGTTAGGGAAGATATGAATTGAAAAAGACAGGTTAACTATTTTTGCGAAAAATTGTATTCAGTAAGAGCTCTTATACAAAAAAACACCCTGAAAATGAATTTCAGGGTGCCCTTTAAACCTTAATTGTACTATATTACTTGGACCAGCTGTCTACTTCGCTTTCAACTTCCTGGCGTGTTTTTCCTAATTTTGTTTGAAGTTTTCCAAGAAGTTCGTCCTCTTTTCCTTCTTCATATAGCAAATCATCATCTGTAAGATCTGCGTACTGTTGTTTGAATTTACCTTTCAATTCATTCCAGTTACCTTTTACTTGCTGTGTGAATGCGCTCATAGTTTTACGTGTTTAAATTATTGATGATTCCGATGCTTTCCAGATAAGCAATTGTTTAATAAGTTAAACAAATTATACCAAATTGACCGGTCCCAGTAGTTCGTTCCTCGAATTCGGTATCAATGTTATTGGCTGATCGATCAGCAGAATATTGATTATGAGCAAAATACAGATCATGGATAACACTGAAACAAGATAATTCTGTTATTGATTTGAACTATTCTTAACTGATTCATTCCACGTCAGGAGATATTTTTGTCCATCAATTTCCCTAAACCGTGTATTGGAATCATGAATTAATGCGCAAATTCTCCCCAACCCGATTATATGTTTCCCAAAAGTTTGTCAAGGCGAACGATGCTCTGCACCATAGACCGGACTGAATGATAATTAACTTTCCATGAATGGCTCATGTGCGTCCAGATAGGATCACCCTGACGGTTGAGTAGCGGAAGCCACTCGCCAACGTTGTGATGGATCATTTTATCAAAAACAAAACGATGCGTCGAATGGTATGCTTTTAAATATTTCTCATCACCATAAATCCGAACGGCGTCAAGCATACCAATAAGTACCTCTGCCTGCTGCCAGAACTCCTTCTCCCGATCATAAACCTCCCCGGCGTGAGAGCCCTCGACATATACGCCTCCAAATTCCCAGTCAATTCCGTAATCAATGGCGTGATTAAATGATTTTAAAAGCTGGGTATTGTAATTGTCGTAAGGGATTTTTGCTATGTCCAGTGCGTGCATAAGGAGCCAGGCAAACTCTACATTATGTCCGTAACTTGTGTTATCCTCTGCCGAGCTTTTAAGACCGTCCTCAGAAAATCTGTCCCATCCCCAGATGATATCAAATTTGATCTGTGGCGCAACCGACCAGTCCGCCCAGAATTGTGGTATCCCGGTACCGTAAACAGGGTGCATAATTTTGTTAATCAGCAGCTGGATAATTTCAACCAGTTTCCGCCTATGAACTTGTTTCCCGCTCGCTTCAAACAAAGTCGTAAAGGCTTCCATCAG
This sequence comes from Dyadobacter sp. HNCC25DJ186, assembly GCF_056895235.1. Lineage (NCBI taxonomy): Bacteria > Pseudomonadati > Bacteroidota > Cytophagia > Cytophagales > Spirosomataceae > Dyadobacter > Dyadobacter sp. HNCC25DJ186. The sequence continues at coordinate 158,465 of NZ_JBXHAS010000012.1, read as the reverse complement.
ATGCATGTGGGCATCCAGTGTCTTTCGGTCTCCACCCGCAGATCCAGGGCCTTTCAGCTCCCATGTTCTTGTAAACATTTCAAAATAACCTCCAAAATGAGTGTCTGCGCCATGAACCTGTAACAGATTAAATGTCTTTTCAGCATATTCAAGTCCAATCGGATCTCCTGTTGCGAGGGTATATTCGCTTAAACTATATATGGCAAAACTAAGGCCATAAACGATTTTCTCATCAATCTTAATATTACCCTTTCTGTCCATGAGCCAGTAGAAACCGCCATTTTCTACGTCCCACATTTTATTGATAAGAAAGTCGACCCCATGTTTTGCGATGGTTGCATAGCGGCCTTCACCATAACCGGCACGGTGCGCGGAAGAGAATGTGTAAACAGTTCTGGTTTGGGCGATAAGTGATTTTTCATCTTCCCCGGAATCATTTCCGTTATTATCAAAATGGGTAATGAATCCTCCATTTACCTTATCGACACAACGGGTTTCCCAAAAGAAAAGTAGTTCCCGGGTAAGATGATGATATGCCTCTTCGCGATACTGTGTAAGCTGCTCTTTATTCATATTCATTTAAAAGATTAAAATTATTGCTTGTGGAATGATCTGTTTTTGATATTTTCCTTCTTTTGGCCATAACATGTTGATCTGAAAATAGTACTCAGATAGGCTGCCGGATTTTCGATATATTACGCCAGCAGGTCCCTTCCGGGCTATGTCTCGGAAGATTTTATAATTATAAATATTTTTATCTGGAATATTATACTGTTTTTGAGGGATTCTGGTGTAATAAATTTAGGTATGCACTGTAAAATGTGGTTGATTCCAGATGTATACGGTCAGACGGAAATGCGTGACACGATCAGGTTGATCTTCTTGATTTGATTTTTCTACTTATAAAAACCCTGATTATTCACTATTTGAAGTGGCTAATAATTCTATCGAAAATTTTAAATTGACGAGCGATTTTAATCCAGTATTTGCAAATGCTGACGCATACTTCGTAATTCGCAGATTATATTTTAATAAAGTCGACCATGAGCAACGCCGAAATTGTAGAACTCCTAGAACTAACTGCCAAACTTCTTGAACTTCATGGAGCCGATCCATTCAAAATAAAGGGTTACGGAGTAGCCGGATTTTATTTGGATAAATATAAGGACGGGGAGCTGGCGCTTATGTCTCTGGAAGAGCTGACAAAACTCCAGGGCGTCGGGAAAAGTACTGCCGGAAAAATCCTGGAAATCGTACAACGGGGGACGTTCAGTGAACTGGAAGAACTGCTGGAGAAGACGCCTGTTGGTGTTCTGGAAATGTTCAGTATCAAGGGGATTGGTGCCAAGAAGATCTCAGTTTTGTGGCGGGAACTTGGGATTGACAATCTGCATGAGCTTGAACTTGCTTGTCAAAGTGGGAAAATTGCAAAAGTAAAGGGTTTCGGTGGAAGTACCGAGCAGAAGATATTGGAATCGCTGGCTTTTTTAAAGGATCAGGCTGGAAAATTGCGCATGGACAAGGCGCACGCGATCGCAGATCTTATTGAAGAAGAATTAAAAAAAGTATATGAACAGGTTTCAGTTGCCGGGGAGGTGAGAAGAAAAGCTGAGACAGTCGAAATTATTCGATTGCTGGTCGGCACGGTATCGCCCGCCGGTTTGCAGGAATCGATTGCAGCAATGGAATTTCTTGTAAAAAATGAAATTCACTCGTCTCCGTTTATTTGGCGGGGAAATGTTCGTGACGTTGCCGTTCAGGTTGAAATCCTGTCTGTAGACCCTGATCATTTTGTCAACGAATTATTCCTGGAAACCGCTGCTCCTGAACATTTGGGTGTTACAACCACACATGGTACTTCACTTTGGAGGCATGCAAAATATGATACGATTGAGACCGAGGCAGCAATTTATGAGCATGCAGGATTGCCATACATTGTCCCTGAAATGCGGGAAGGTTTTGGGGAATTTACATGGTCGGAAAATCATACCCCCGATCAGTTAATTACCTGGGACGATCTGAAAGGAATTTTACACAACCATAGTACCTATTCCGACGGGCAGCATACGCTGGAACAAATGGCTCTTTTTTGTCAGGAACTCGGTTTTGAATATCTGGGTATAGCGGATCACTCGCAAACGGCTTCTTACGCCAGCGGATTGAAACCGGAAGATGTGTTTCGTCAGCACGAAGAAATTGCCAGGCTCAACGAACGGTTTGCGATGAACGGGCCGGAAAAACGATTTAAAATATTAAAAGGCATCGAATCGGATATTCTGGGAGATGGTTCTCTGGATTATTCGGACGAAATTTTGTCAAGTTTTGATTACGTGGTCGCCTCGGTTCATAGTAATCTTACTATGACTTCTGAAAAAGCCACAGCGCGTCTTTTGAAGGCGATTCAAAATCCATATACCACGATTCTGGGGCATCCGACGGGACGCCTGTTATTATCCAGAGAAGGTTACCCGATCGATCATAAATTAATTATTGACGCTTGTGCGGATCATAAGGTTGTGATTGAAATAAATGCGTCTCCGTGGCGTCTTGACCTGGACTGGCGCTGGATTTCCTATTGCATGGAGAAAGGTGTGTTGCTGAGTATCAATCCCGACGCGCACAAAAAAGAGGGATATTATGATATGCATTATGGCGTAGCGGTTGCCAGGAAGGGCGGCCTTACAAAAAACATGACATTTAATGCCTTCACCTTAACTGAGATTGAGGAATATTTGAAGATGAGAAAAGGGTAGGTGCGTTAAATTTTGGTTGCATATTGCCTGGAATAGATGTGTAGGAGCAGCAGCGTTTTATTTTAATATCTTTTTAAATAAAATACTGACTGCTCCAAACCATAATCATAGAGGAAGGTTTTACTTCAATAACTTTGTCAGAGGGGCATCCTTGATCATCCTTTTCTCAGGGATCAGATTATCTTTGAACGGTTCGCTAATGAAAGATTTTACTGATTTCGTTGCCGCAAGTCTGGTTCCGGTAGGGGCGGGGATTCCCATGACATCAAGCGCCTTTCTCAGCAGCGTTTCGTTTTCATCTCCGAAAGATTTATAAGGAATCACAGAATCTTCGATCTCATAGGTCGGCGCCATTCCGTTGACGGTCCCATAGTCAGATTCATTATTAACATTGGCCGTCTGGCCCAACATCACATACATACCCCATTTCCACCGGTTTTTATCGTCGCTGATCAGTGAGCCGAATAGGTTTTTGCCGTACGTGTGTTCTCCGATCGTTATGACGTCCATATAAGGTCGTAAGCCATTGATAACCAGTTCGCTTGCCGAGGCGGTGCCATTCGAAGTGAGAACAAAAACACGGCTTAGGTTAGATCCTATATTATTTCCCTCGTCCTGAAAATTATAATTCAGCGCATTTACTCCATATTTGCTTTGCCAGTAAGCGATGTATTTATCATTCCATTGCTCTTTATAAAAAACTTTCGAGCTTGAAATATTCTTACCAATAAGCGAAGCTAGTGTTTCAGCAGAACTGATATATCCGCCCGGATTGAACCTCAGATCGAGCACCAATTCATTTACGCCCTGGCTCTTAAAATTGGCAAAAACCTGTCTTAATTCGTTGTCATATTTCGTTGCCTCAGCAGTTGTGCCCGGGACAAATTGTGTATAAACAAGATAACCGATCGTTTTGCCAAAAGCGCTTTTGGAGATCACACTTGAAAACAGGACCGGATCTTCGCTTATTTCCGCTTTTGTTAATGTAACTGTTTTTGAATTATCAGCCGTTAAAGTTGCTCCATTCAGCACGCCGAGTGTAAAAGTTGCAGTCTCACTGTTTCCAAACAGGGAGGTATAGTTGCTCGCAGTGAGTTGCGTGCCGCCAACTTTCATAATGATATCGCCGCGCTTCAAGCCAGCCGCTTCCGCAGGACTTCCTTTTACGACATAACTTAGAAATGCTGCTATGTTAGATTTAGTATCATCAGTATATGAAAGTGTGTAGTTAATGCCGAAAATTTTACTTACACCGTTAAATTCATTCGTTAATTGGTCAATGTCGTCGGTTACCATAGAAAACCGATCCGTTGTGGTTCTTTGATAAATTAGTTTTTCGAAATATTCATTTGGATTAAGGTCACTGCCAAGGCTATTCTCCGCAGGCATATTTTTGTACCAAAAGTATGCGTCATTCATTACTTCGTAGATCCAGCTATTAATAGCCTGGTAATCCGAACTGTCGGTGGTTTCAGTAGTTGGCTCGACATTGTTGTCTTTACAGCCAGCCATGGAGATTGCTGCGATAATGAACCCAATTCGGCTGAACCTTTTAAAATTTAACATGTTTAGTCAGATTAAAATTGAGTAGCTTCTATATTTACTAGAATACTGCTTGATATTTCTTATTGTGCACATATCATATTACGTGAGAATAAATTTAAGTGTGGCGAGCAGCCAAGATTTAATTTCCGTCGACGTTGGCGATTTTCCTTTTTTCTATTTGAAGAAAAAGTGAAGTTGGTGCTGAGAAAATTTTAATTAGAAAACACTTAAAGCGAGTTTCAGAAGCCATTTGGTAGATCGTGCAGTAAGCCAATCAGCAATACCTGGTGGCTGGCTAGGCTAAGGTGCAGGGCTGGAAATTGGCAAGACAGATAACGATTGAAAATAAGAACCCCGATACAAAAAAATAAGAACTCCGGATCTCCAAAGTTCTTATAAGTAACATTTCTACCTAATTCATTTTGAGATGAATTAGCTGCAAAACTATCACATTTGTTATAAAAGTGATAAGGAATTGACAAGAATCTTGAAGTAGAAGAACGATTTTCTTTCTGGGTTTACAATTATTGCAATTAACTTATCCATCTCCGGTTTGTATACAAATAGGACCGTTTCGTATAATTTTTCAAAATTTGAAAGTTTCACCTTTGTGCTGTTATAAATCATTAAACAGACGACTGAAATGAGCAGTATTAAGAAAGTAAAACTAGGGAACCAGGGATTTGAAGTTCCGATGGAAGGACTTGGCTGCATGGGAATGACAACAATTGCCGGTCAGGATATTTATGGCTTAGCTGATGAAAAGGAATCCATTGCAACCATTCATCGCGCACTGGAATTAGGTGTGAATTTTCTGGACACCGCCGATTTGTACGGCCCTTTATTAAATGAGCGTTTGGTAAGCAAAGCTTTGGAAGGCAACCGGGATAAATACCTTCTGGCAACAAAATTTGGTTATGAGGTTGGTGATGATGAACAGCTTACCTGGCGCATCAATGGCCGGCCTGACTATGTTAAAAAAGCGATTGACCGTTCATTGAAAAATCTGAAAACGGACTATATCGATCTTTACTATCTGCATCGTGTTGATCCTGAAACGCCGATCGAAGAAACGGTTGGAGCGATGGCTGAACTCGTGCAGTCTGGAAAAGTAAGGTACATCGGGTTGTCAGAGGTTTCCGCTCAGACGCTTCGAAAAGCAAATCTGATACATCCGATCACAGCAGTCCAGACGGAGTATTCGCTTTTTGAAAGGACCGTTGAGACAAATGGCTTGTTTGAGGCTGTGAATGAGCTGGGCGTCGGTTTTGTATCCTACTCGCCACTGGGCCGTGGCTTCCTGACGGGAGATATTAAAACCCCTGATGATTTTGCTCCTAACGATTTCAGGCGGTCAATTCCGCGATTCCAGGGAGATAATTTTTATAAAAATCTGGATTTGGTGAAAGAAATCAAAATACTTGCGGACGCGAAAAATATCACTCCATCACAATTGGCGATTGCCTGGACGCTGGCAAAAGGTACCGTCCCAATTCCGGGTACAAAACGTGTGAAATATCTGGAAGACAATATTGCTGCGACTGATATTGTTTTCACGGCAGAGGAACTTTCACATCTGGATTCTATTGTTCCGGCTGGTATTACGGCAGGTGACCGCTACGATGAAACTTCGATGAGTGGTGTGAACTTATAACTGAATTTAACATAACGGCAGGAAAGCATTAACTTTAAAGTATGCTTTCCTGTTTTGAAAAATATACAATGAAAAAATCGTCAACCGATCCGATCATCTTAAATTCTCTCTCTGAATATCATAAACTGGTCGGTTTGCCGAAGCCGGAACATCCGCTGATCAGTGTTATCGAGGTTAAATGCAGTCCTAACATGCCCGATCTTCCCGATGACAAACTGATTATGAATTTTTACAATATATTCTTGAAAAGAAATGTCAGCAATGCGATGTTTTATGGGCAGAAGTATTTTGATTTCAGCGACGGAATCATGGGGTTCTCTCTGCCAAAACAGGTTTTCACGCTCAACAAGGGAGCTGATTTTTCAAAAATTTCAGGCTGGATGATTTTGATACATCCGGATTTTTTAAGGAAGTATGAACTGTCAAGACGTATCGGAGCGTATGGTTTTTTCTCTTATGATGTAAATGAAGCCCTTCATCTTTCTGAAAAAGAAGAGCGGATTATTGAGCGCATTATGCTGGACATTCGAACGGAATATCAACAGCCCATCGACGCGTTCAGTCAGGATGTAATTATTTCTCATCTTGAAGTCCTGCTGAATTATTCGAACAGGTTTTATAATCGGCAGTTTATCACCCGAAACGGTTCAGAGGAGGATCTGATCGTCCGGTTTGAGGGATTGATCAAGGATATTTTTCAGCAGGAATCCGTTAGCCGGATCCCGGCCGTCAATGAAATTGCGGAGCAACTTAACGTTTCTTCTCATTATTTGAGCGATATGCTTCGTTCTCTGACGGGTATGAGCGCACAGCAGCATATCCATAACTTGTTGATTGAAAAGGCTAAGGAGATATTACTGACCACTAATCTTACGATCAACGAAACTGCTTTTAAACTCGGATTTGAATATCCGCAGTATTTTAATCGTCTGTTCAAAAATAAAACCGGCTCTACTCCGGCGATGTTTAGAAAGGCAATGCCGAGTAATTGATGAAATTTTTGGATCTGCCTGGCTAAGATCTTACCCAAGAATTTTTCGAATTATTACGATAATCAGATTAATAACCACACTGACAATAATCATAGTAGTGATTGGAAAGAAAAATTTGAAGTTATCTTTTTCAACCCGAATATCGCCTGGCAACCTACCGAGCCAGTTCAGTTTATCTCCTATAAAATAAACTGTTGCTCCAAAAATCATTAGAACGAGTCCTGCGATGATGATGTATTTGCCTGTCTGCTGCGACATGTTTTATAATTGCTCGTAATCAATTTCCAAAAAGTCCTGTACATCTTTCACCCAAAAGTTTTGAATAAAGGCATCATGTTTTTCATGGCGGGAATATTCGTCATACGTAGCCTGATCAGAAAATTCCATTGTCAGGCCATACTCGAACTTATTTTTCGGGCTGACCTGCCTCAAACATTTAAAATTCCGGACGCTGGGTATCGAATCCAACGCCCTTGCTGCATTTAAAAATAAAGTTTCTTCGGACGAACCTTGTGGATGTTTAAGTTTAAAAATTACGGAATGCTGAATCATGATCGATATTTCAAAAGTTTTAATTAGAGTTTATTAACAAGAAAGAGATCTTTGTCCGAAAATTAAAGAAAAAGGCCGTTACCTTGAATAAAGATAACGGCCCTCGTTCAATTCAGAATAATTATTTAGCCGGAGTAATAATAATATTTCTATACTCAACCGGGCCATGGTCTCCCTGAATGTAAAGTGGACCAGGTTCGCCTTCATTACTATCCAGCGCGCCTCCAGTGATACCCGGAATTTCCTGATTGGTGATAACCGTTTTACCATTAACAACAAGCGTTAACATTCTGCCAATCAATGTGATATCAAAAGATTGCCATTCTCCCGGCTCCTTTGCCATCATTTCGCTTGGGCTGATAAAACCGTAAACTGCACCAAGCTGATCAACAGCGGGTTCAAGTCCTTTGCCATCGGTAACCTGCATTTCATAACGACCGCGCAGATATACTCCGCTATTGCTTCCCTTTGGGATGCGGAATTCTGCATGAAGTTTGAAGTCGTTAAATTTTTCATCAGTAATCAAATTTGCACCCGATTTGTCACTTTTTAGCACACCATTTTCAGATACCCATTGATTTGTGCCCATGGCATGCCAGCCTTTGATCGTGTTTCCGTCAGTCAATTTTATTGCTTTTCCCCAGACAGGAGGCGTTGTCCTTTTAAGTGAAGGAGCACGAACGCCTGTCCAGGTATAGGTTTTTCCCTCGGGTGTCGTAAGCGATCCGCTAATTTTCTCTCCCTGTAAAGTACCTTCCACAGACAGATCCTTATCTCCTTTTTCCCACTGCGGAGGAATTGAAAAATTGAACTTTGAATCTTTGAAGTGAACTTCTGAAATCGGACGTGCACTTCCTGAAAACGAAACAAACTGGCCTATCAACGTATGATTGCCTGAATGCCTTACTTCCAGCCAGGAAGGAGAGGGCTTACCCGCCACATCAACCGTTATATCCCATCGGCCTTCCAGGGGTGAGGCGAGGGGTTTGGCGTTGGCGTTGAAATGGCAAACGGCTAATAATAGTGTCGCAGCTGCCAGTAGCAAGCGGCGGGAGAATTGGTGTAGTTTGGTTTGGAATAATCTGTTCATATAATTTTTATATTGAAAGGCATGAAATTACTTATAAAAATTAAATAAACGATTGACTTCCTGTTGAAATCAGCCTCCACCCACTTTCGCCTGTTCCGGTAGTTCATTATATCCGCCGGATCTGTCACTCATTCCTTCATCGCTTTTCAGATTATCACGATTATTTTTCTCGGATCCTTCCAGATGTGATTTTAAACTTTTCAATGCATTTTTCCAGGCGTCCTGATGTGCGTTGATAATGTCATCATCTTCCAGCTCTTCTTGCCTGACATGCAGCAGACTTCCATCTTCGGCAGTTTCAAAACGAATCGTCAACTTGTAGGATTCCGGGGGAATATCACCTTTAAATTCCCAGTTCCAGGTATACACCAGTTTTTCATTCGGTTTTACCTCTTCGTAATTTCCCTTGACATGGTAGTCCCCGCTTTTAAAATCGTACGATACAATACCACCCTCATTGAGCTCATTCTTGACCGCTTCAAGCGAGTCGCCCATAGGGTTCCACCATTTTTTCAGATGCTCAGTCTCAGTCCACGCTTGATATAGCGTTTCAACGGGAACGGAGAATTGCTCACTTAATTCGATGATACCTGATTTTTTTTGATCTGTCATAATATATCAATTTAGCTGCACAAGATAAAATTTACTTAGTGTCAATATTTTACCTGGTCCGCTATAAATATTATGCCTCAGCCAATTGGGAAAAAAATGCTGAATATAGATCCTTCGCCGGGTTCGCTTAAAGCAGAAATTGCTCCGCCGTGGTTGGTCGCAACGCGCTCGCAAATCGAAAGCCCTATGCCAGTACCCTCAAACTCACTGCGGCCGTGCAGCCTTTGAAATAGCTGGAAGATTCGCTCTGCGTATTTTTGTTCAAAACCGATACCATTGTCTTCGACATTAATCTGGTGATAAGACTGCGAAACTTGTGCCGGATTTATGGTAATAGGCAGTTCGTTAACATTTATAATTTTACAATTTATCTTAATATGAGGAGTCTGATCTTTCCGGCAAAATTTCAGGGCATTGGACAAAAGGTTTTGGAAAAGTTGACTCAGCTGTGAATCATCACCCATAATAACCGGAAGATTTTCAACTTTTATCACAGCTTCTGTTTCCTGAATTTTAACTTCGAGATCAGACAACACATTTTGAATAACATCTGAAAGTGATATCGGTTTGGTAACATCCGGTTGATTTGAAATTCTTGAAAAGGCAAGAAGATCATCAATCAGCCCCGACATACGTATGGCTGCCGTTTGCATTCTCTGGATCAGATTGGCACCTTCGCCTAATGATTCTGAGTAACGATTTACCAGTAAATTGCCAAAAGACTGAATTTTTCGAAGTGGTTCCTGCAAATCATGTGAGGCTACATAAGCAAATTGCTGCAGACTCTGGTTTGATTGAATCAGTAAATGATTCGACTGGGCCAGATCTTCATTGGTTGCCATATATTCCTCGTTGATGGCCGCCAATTCCTCATTCATCGTTTCAAGTTCTTCGGTGCGTTGCTGCACCAGCTGTTCGAGCGTTTGCTGGATTTCCCGCTGCGCAGTGATGTCCTGCGCAACACCTACAAGTTTATAAGGTTTATTATTATTATCAAAAAACGTTTTTGCTTTGGCATGGATATATCGCATTTTTCCTGATTCTAAATTTTCGATCAGATGCTCTTCATCGTAAATGCCACTACCTTCTGGTTTTAAAGCCTCCTTCAAAGCGAAACGAATTCTTTCTCGGTCGTTCTCAGGAATAAAATTTTTACCGACTTCAAAATTGGTTAAGTCGTCTTTTAAGCCGATCCATTCTTTCATCCTTTCACCATAACGGATATCTTCCGTTTCGGGCCTAAGGCTCCATGTAGCCAGTTCGGCCAAGTCAACTGCATCTCTTAAAACCTGTTCAGCTTCCTCAACTTTTTGTCTGGCCAGTACCTGTGGGGTAACCTCAATCGCCGTGACAAGCACACCATAATTTTCCCCGGCAGTATTTTGCAATGCCTTGTAATTATAGTTGTAGTAACCGGAATAAGGTATCCCTTGATGTAGCAGATCTATCTTTTCCTCTGGCTGATTGAATGGAATACCGGTATGAAGCACCTCCCGAAGCCGATCCATGAGCTGCGTTTCCAATAGCTCCGGAACAGCTTCCATAAAAGTTTTCCCGATAATAGAATCAGTTTTTCCAAGCATGGCAAGCATATTTTCGTTGGCAGTCCGGATTACCATTTCATTCCCGACAAATACCAACTTGGCCACCGGGGAATGGTTGATAATATTTCGTGCAAAGAGTTCACTTTCTTCAAGCCTTTGTTTTGCCAAAACAGTTTCGGTGACGTCAATACCGATATCAAGAATAGCGTAAACTTTCCCCTCGCAATCGAAAAGTGGGGTATAGGTAATGTTGTAATAATTACTGGTCATCATACCGTTGCGAAGCAGATTTACCTGCGACTCGAACCTTTGCAGCGATTTTCCGGAATCAAATACTTCCCTAAGTATCCGGCTCGACGCCTGGTCATGGAGCTCCGGAACGACCTCCTCCAAAGCCTTGCCAATAATGTCAGGGCCCTTACCTATTATTTCGATAAATGCCTGATTTGCTAATTGAATGTGCAGATCGCGCCCTACAAAAAGGCCCATGGCTGCCGACGCATTTGCAAAAACTGATCGCAACTTTTCTTCACTCGCCTCGAGAGAACGTCTTGCATGTACTTCGTTCGTAACATCATGCGCCATGTTCATTATACCATATACCTCACCCTGGGAATTACGCAATGGCTTATATGTATAATCAAAATAGTACGTGTCCAAAACACCATTTACGACCAGATCGGCGGGAGCACTTTTGGCTTCATAGGTTATGCCAGCGTTATAGACCTGGTCCAGCAAGTCCTCAAAAGGCTGCCCTTTTATCTCTGGAATTGCATCAATCACAGGTTTGGAGAGAATAGATTTATCCTTTCCCCAATAGCCAATCATTTTATCGTTAGCTACCTCAATGATGTGTTTCGGCCCTACGAACAGACAAGTTGCAACGGGAGCTTCTTCTACGAGCGAACGAAACTTCTCCTCACTTGCTTTTAGAGCTTGTAATGCTTCTAATGGTACTATTCCGGAGGCGTTTACACTTACAGTCGAAACATCCTTTGCGTTATTTCCGGCTGTCGGATACCTGCGATCAAGGACTTCTCGTGTAATGTTTTGAACAGTACCAACGATTTTTTCGGGATTTCCACCTTCATCAAAATAAATTTGTCCTTTCGATAATAACCAGCGCGTCTGTCCTTCGATAACACTGTTAACGCGGAACTCAATTTTATGAGCATAGTCGTCATCAATCTTAAAAGGCGTGTGAAATATTTCCTGAAAACGTCGGCGATCTTCAATATGTACCAAATCAACAACCTGTTCAAACCTCAAAATATTCTCCGTTTGTCCAGGAAAATGGTATAGTAATTTACTCTGGTCACACCAAAGAAAGGAGTCGGTTGAAATGTCAAACTGCCAGGTGCCGATTCCAGCCGAGCGGAGGGCTAGTTGTAACCGGTTGGCTTCATTAACGTCGTCTGGACTAAATGGCTTTATGTTGCCGTTCATGAATATTTTACTTAGGCTTGTCGGGAATTAGTGCTGTTTAATTATGAGGCTTTTGAATTTGCCTGGCTTCAAAAATAGTAAATTTTGAAGTGTATCAACACGAATAATGACATTCAATCATAATCCCGGGAACCAGGAAGTTTGATTTTTGCCGTGGATAAGTCTTAGAACGATGAAAGAAAAGCAATTTTACGAGAAAAACTTACGTTAGGCTTGCTCAAAGTCAAGAAAGCAGGTTTGAAGCGCCTCGGCGATCTTGACAAAACCGTCGTAGTTGTTGGGTTTTTTGATGTAGGCATTAATGCCCGTCTCATAAGCTTTCTGAATCAGCCTTTTATCAGAAGAAGTGGAGATCATTACGGCCGGAATATGTTTGATTTTTTCATTTGCACGAATCGTCTGCAATGCTTCCAGGCCGGTTACCCGTGGCATATTCATATCCAGCAAGATCAGAATGTTGGCATCTTTCGTGTTTTCTGTTTCGATCAGATGTAACAAATCATCTCCATCTGATGCTTCTACAATTTTTATTTCCAGGTTGAGCTTATGAATTGCATCAGAAAGAAACAGACGATCGTCTTCATCGTCATCAGCCATGTATATTATTTTCTGCTTCATTCTAATTCGACAATTTGTCTTAGGCGGGTATGTTTGACCAGAAGATATTTCGGGCATCGGACTGGTTTTTTAAAGGTAATAAAAAAAAGTCTCAGGAAGATTTCATGCAAGGCTGATTTTTATCATAGGTAATTGTCTGTATGAATAAAATATGCTGTTAATCAAGAGAATAAGTGTTCTATATATACAGAATAAATTAGTTGCCCCAAACATAAAAGTTGTGGAAAATTCAACTACGATGTCAAAGGGAGTTTCTCCTGATTTTGTTTTTTTTGGTTGACGCGACAACATCCCGGGCATGATTGTTTATTTGGGAGCAAATTCTTGTATTTAAAACAGGTCAACCATGCCGTCTACGGTTGTTTCAAAGTATAGGTATTATGCCAAATCACAAATTTTACGGATCACTTTTGTTTCTGGTACGGTGTACGACTACAAAAATGTCCCCGAGGAGGTCTATCTGGAAATGAAGGCATCCTTTTCAAAAGGCACATATCTCAACGAGAATATTAAAGGAAGTTATCAATTTGAGAAAATCGGGTAGGTCGGGAATATTCAAAGGTCTGGTATGATTCTTTATTAATCTGGTTACATCAATTCTGATGTATAACAACAATTAATTTAGTTATGAAAAAGACAATCTTGGTTATAGCATTTGTTGCCTTTTCGACCTGGACTTATGCACAGGACTCAACGCAAAATCTTGCTCAAAAAGCAGGTACAGAAGTAAAAAAAGATGCGAAAGCGGTTGGTAAAGGTGTTAAAAAAGGTGCAAATAAAGTAGGTGATGTGGCAGAAGATGGTTACGATGCCACAAAAAAAGGCGTAAAAAAGGGCGCAAATAAGGTCGGCGATGTAGCTGAGGACGGATACGACGCAACGAAAAAGGGAGTAAAAAAAGGTGCAAATAAAGTGGGTGATGTAGCTGAGGATGGCTACGATGCTACTAAAAAAGGTGTAAAGAAAGCAGGTAAGAAAGTAGGCGAAAAAGCAGAGGACTTGTAGGCGCTTTAAAAAATAGATTTCGAAAACCTGCCCGTCAATGGGCAGGTTTTTTTATATCCAGGTGAAAGGATCTTTTGAAGGGATGTGTGTAATCTTAATTAAAGGAAATTTCGGCCGTAACTATTATGAACACCATCCCATACCGGGCTTTTCACTCACGGCATGGCCTGGGACAATTAAGAAGATTTTTCTACCAAAATAATGTAGCTACTTCATATTTGCTTCCCGATCATCAGCCAGCTTGCTGTCAGTGGCTGGTCTAAATTGGCATCAGGGCTTATCTTCATTTTATAGTTGTAATATTTTAAGGATAAAAAAATAGCCTGAATTATTTTAAAAAGCGTATTGTCAATATAGCCGATTGCATGTAACCGGGTGAGATAGCCTTCTGTTCTTCCGGTTCTTTTCACTTAAACAGTCTTCTGATGCCACTTAAACTTTTAATTTTTCTGATTTGTTTGGTAAGTTGTTTTTCAGCAAAATCTCAGATTAACAATTTATATATTCCAACTGAATTGCCGGACCGAATTGTCCTGAACGTTACACAGGATCCTTCCACATCCATGGCTGCAAACTGGCGGACGAGTGAATCTGTGGATACTTCTTATGCTGAAATAGCCCTGGCAGATGCAGATCCCAGGTTTGTTGCGCATGCAAAAAAGATTCAGGCAACCTCTGAAAAACTGGTTTTTAATGATACCCCGACAGCGATGTATCACTCGGTAATTTTTCAAAATCTTTTACCAGCTACGAAATATGCTTATCGTGTCGGCCAGGGAGCGTCTTGGAGCGAATGGATACACTTCAATACCGCAGGGGAAATAGGTGAAAAATTCTCTTTCATCTACTATGGAGATGTACAAACCAATATCAGGTCCCTTTGGTCGCGAGTGGCGCGGGAGGCCTACGCAAAAGCACCTGATGCCAGGCTGATGATGTATGCCGGCGATTTGATAAACAAAGCGAACAGAGATGTTGAATGGGGGGATTGGTTTGAGGCTGGCGGCTTCATTCACAGCATGGTTCCTGGGTTTCCAACACCGGGTAACCATGACCATTTTGACACACCTGAGGGCATCAATACGACTTCTGTTTTCTGGCGTCCTCAATTCACACTTCCGGAAAATGGCCCGGAAGGTCTCGAAGAAACCTGTTACTACGCTGATATTCAGGGAACAAGATTTATTTCGCTGAATTCAGACCAGGTCGAGGTGTCAGATGAATATCTGGAAAAACAGCGGATCTGGTTAAATAATATTCTGAAGAACAATCCCAATCGATGGACTTGTGTAACATTTCATCATCCGATTTTTTCACCAAAATCTACGAGAGATAACAAGAGGATGCGTGAAACATTTAAGCCGCTATTTGATCAATACAAAGTGGATCTGGTGTTGCAAGGTCATGACCATACGTATGCAAGAGGGATGACGAAAATTCCGATGTCCGGTAAGAATGAAGTATCAGGAACAATGTATGTGGTTTCTGTAAGTGGGCCTAAAATGACCAGTTCAAATGTTGAAAAACAAAACTGGATGGACCGCTCAGCAGTTTACACCCAGCTTTTTCATGTGGTTACCATTGATAAGGATAGTCTGAATTTTAAGACTTTCACTGCAACAGGAGAATTATATGACGCTTTTGACTTGATAAAACAAAAAGGGCAGGGCAACAAAGTAGTCGACAAAATTCCGACAGATGTGAAAGAAAGAAAATGATAATATTGTATTTAATTCATATTTTCTCAAGACAAAACTTTTTCAGGGACCGTTGTAACACTTTTTCAAACTTGTGAAATAGTGCCTTTCAGGTTTTTAAATTCTCCACCCGGGGTTGTCCAGTTAGAATATACAATCCCAAATTCGTAATCCTGAACCTGAGAAACCGTTGTCCCATTGTTTTCTTTCCAGGTCGCCAGATAAATTTGAGGTCGAAGTTGTGTCAATTTTATGTCTACGGTCTCAGAATTTTCTACGCATACACCGTTCAGTTCTTTAATTGTAAACCTTAATGTCGTTACACTTTCGAAAAAAAAGATTGCACTGGTATTACCAAATTGTACCTTATAATTATTTCCAAGGATATCCATGATTATTCGATCAAATGCAAAGCAAATCTGGCAATAAAGTTTCTGAATTTTGCTTGGGATTTGAGACTATCAGGGGGGCTATTCAGGGCATTGCTTCCTTATAATTCAGTCCGCTTTCTTTTCTCTCTGTTGGTCGATTATAATTTTCCCGGTTTAAGTAATATGAATCCGCCATCGTAATGCCTAAAAGAAAAATATCGCTACCCAGCCAAAGGCCTGATAGTGATTTTTATATATTTACAGAAAAGGATTTATTCGGTTCTAATGGCTGTTACCGGGTTTAATAATGACGTTTTAAATGTCATCAAACTAACCAGGACAATGACGGCTGAACAAAAACTAGTGATTACAACAGTAAAATTGACCCAGCTGATATCGATCCGGTAGGCATAACTTTCCAGCCATTCGTTTAAAATGAAGTAGGCCAAAGGAATAGCAATTGCAGCTGAGATTCCAATCACGACTATAAATTCCCGTAGAAACAGCATAATAATACTGATGCTCGAAGCACCCAATACTTTTCTGATTCCAACTTCTTTTGTCCGCTTTGAAATATTAAGTGAAACCGTGCCCAGAATTCCCAGAAAAACGATGATTACCGACAGTACCGAGGCAATAAATGATGCTTTTTTGAGCTGCATTTCCGTTCTGTAAAGTTTCATGATACCATCGTCCATAAATATGTATTCAAACGGAGCGTCCGGCATAAGCTCCCGCCACTTATTTTCGATAGCGGCCATTTTATCTCCGATATTTCCCGGAAGCATTTTAAATGACAGATATCTGTAGACAGAGGCATTTCTGATATGGATAAAGGCCAGCGGTTTGATCTTCTCATGCATGGATGCAAAATGGAAATCTTTGGTTATACCTCCAATCGTGAAAGGCGCCTGAGAAAAGTGCATACGGATTTGCCGCCCGATTGCAGCCTGCGGATTTGGAAAACCCAGTGCTTTTGCTGCGGCTTGGTTGAGTACAATTTCATCGGTTTTGTAAGTACCCTGATTTGCAAAGAAGAAATCACCGGCTTCCATTTTTAATTTATAGGTATCCGCAAATCTTTCGTCGGTTGAAAGTGTCTCTGTATAGACGGCTTCCGTGGAATCTTGTCCTAGTCTATATAATCCATTACTGCCGCCAGCATTTCCGTTTGGAATTTCATAAGATAAACTAACCTGGCTAATTTCTTTCAAATGAGATAATTCATCCCGGATGCCTTCCATTCTGGTAATTCCTTCGGCAGTCCACTCACGCGGGGTAGCTACGTACACTATCGATGTTTTATTGTAACCTAAATCTTTATTGAAAAAATAATCAACCTGTTTAGTGATAAGCGCTGCCGCTGAAAACACAAACAGTGCAATCGCAAACTGCGATACGATCAGTAATCTTCTGAACAATATATTTTCTTTCACGGATTTCAATTTTCCTTTTACGGATTCAATCGCCGGGAGTGAGGAAAGGATAAATGCGGGATATATGCCAGCCATTAGTGCTGTAAAGACAGTGAAAAAAACGGTGATAAAAAGGGAATAGGGGAATAACGCGAATGATGACCGGATTGGTTTTCCCAGCATATCAGCAAAATAGGGGCGTGAAATCTCATAAAAACTGACCGACAAGATCATCGCTACGGCAGCCAGAATGAAAGATTCTGCCAGGAATTGTTTGATCAGCTGAGATGGCAGACTGCCGAGCACTTTGCGGACTCCAATTTCTTTTAAGCGTGAAGTTGAGTTGCCAATTGAGATATTAATAAAATTTACAATCGCCATCAACAAAATAAATATCGAAACGCCGGTAAGTGTGAAGATCATCTTTCTGGCCAATCCGTTATTTTGGTCCAGGTAAAATTCTTTTAGCGGCGTGGCATATACTGAAAGATTTGCCCTGATATTTTTATCCGTATGTGTGGCCAGAAGTCTGGCGATTGGTTTGTCCAGATCTTCTTTTTCAATACCATCCCTCAGTTCAAGGTAGGTGATCATGTATGGATTGTTCCAGTTTTCTGCATCCTGCCTGCCTTCCAGACTGCCCATTGGAATAAATATATTTGCCTGCGATTTCAGCAGATTATTAACGGAATTGTCGGGAAGTGTTTTTAATATGGCAGTGATCTTGTAGTCCTGTTTTTTACCAATGAAGTTGTCCAGCGAAAGAATTTCTCCCAGAACATCCGTTTTGCCAAAATATTTCATTGCCTTCTCTTCTGTAAGGACGATGGAATTTGGCTGCTGCAAAGCTGTGGATGCGTCACCATGAATCAGCGGAAAACCAAACATGGTCAGTAATGTCGAATCGCCGGACTGAATTTCTTCCCGGAAATGTTTCTCGCCGTGAGAAACTGCAACGGTTATGCCGTCAAATCGATAATAATTGGCAACAAGATTTGGATATTCTTCTCTTAAAGTTTTTCCAAGCGGCCCAAGCGTCGCAATCTCGATTCCCATATCCTCTTTTTTCCACTTACTTTGAAGAATATACTGACGATCAGCATTTTTGAACGAGTTATTCACTTGCATTTCGCCCCAAACAAAACACCCTATCAAAAATGTAAAGGTCATTCCAGCAGACAAACCGAGGATACTGACAAGCGAGAAAAATTTTCTTTTTATCAAATTGCGCCAGGCAATTTTGAGGTAGTTATTAAGCATTTATTTTATCAGTTACGGTTAATCAGTATCGGTTTTTTCAAAATTACCGGAACCGAACCTCGTAATCTAATGAAGAGAAGTCATTTAACGCTTTTTAACTTTTTAGATTTTTCTTTTCCTGCCATCTTATAAATTTAACAGGAGTTAAAAAAAGAGCGGTGTGAAAAAATCCATCTAATAGGAATTTTTTCACACCACTCTTGTCACACAGAATCAGACTGTGGCTTATTTTACTTTCCGCTCGTCTCTTTTTTCTGCTTTTTGGAATAACTCTTTTCAGCAGTTTTTGCTTTCTCAAAATCCAGCACAACACCGTTGATACAGTAACGCAATCCTGTCGGCGGAGGACCGTCGTCAAAAACATGACCTAAGTGCGATTTGCAGCGTCCGCAAGTAACCTCCGTACGCTCCATTCCTAAACTTCTGTCTTTGTGGTATACGATTGATGTTTTACTTATCGGCTGATAAAAGCTTGGCCAGCCGCATCCGCTGTCGAATTTGGTATCACTCTGGAATAATGCGTTTCCACAAACTGCACAGTAATAGGTGCCAATTTCCTTTGACGTTTCAAATTTGCTTGTAAACGGTCTTTCTGTTCCTTTCAAACGTGCAACGTCATAAACTTCGGGAGACAAGATCTTTTTCCAGTCCTTATCAGACTGATTTACTTTTGTCGTGTCGGTATGAGAATATACCGGACTCTTTTTTTGCCCGGATTTCTGTTTTTCCGACTGCGCATAACAGCTTTGAAAACAGATTCCAAGGATAAAAAGAGATGCTAATGCTAATTTATTTTTCATTGAAAGTCGGGTTAATGCTTTAATAGATATACGACAATAAGTTGTTCAAAGATTTAACAAATTGCTTTTTTATGTTGTTCCACGTTTAATTTAAAATCAGATCATCAAATCAAAGTTGTTAACGAAAAAATGCCTGAAACCGTAAAAAGTTCAGGCATTACATTATCAGATTAATGAATTCCGGTTATATGAACGAGGAGAGATCTTTTACTCCCAGCATTCGTGTGGTTGTAAATCCTTCTGCAAATTTTACACCCACCGAATGTCCAAACTCCTGCGCTCTTGCAATTACGAAATTCAGAAAATCTGGCGAAGAAATATAACTTTGCGGCTCGTTGCTGTTGGCATTGTATTCAGGATTAAAAAACTGGCTTTTAAATGCACGGATTGCCTGGATTTTCTGATCGTGATAATCAGTGATATCAACAACAAAATCAGGTTTTATGAACCGATCCTGAATGGCATGAAAAACCAGACGCGGCCTCCAGGCTTCCTGTCTGATACCATTTTCATCAAAAGTTTCAATCATTCGTAAACCGGAGTAAAAACAGCTGTCCGCGACAATTTTTGCACCCCGGCCGTGGTCAGGATGACGATCGTCTATGGCATTGGTGATGACAATATCCGGCTGATATTTTCTGATATAAGGGATAATTGCTTTTTGTTGTTCTTCTACATTGGAAAAAAAGCCATCGGCAAGACCTACATTATCCCTAACGTTAATATTTAGAATAGCCGCAGCGTCGGCAGCTTCCTGAATTCTGCCTTCGGGTGTTCCCCGTGTGCCCAGTTCGCCTCGTGTAAGGTCAACAATACCCACTTTTTTCCCAAGTGCCATTTGGGCCAGTAACGTTCCGGCGCAGCACAATTCAACGTCGTCAGGATGCGCAGTTATGGCAAGAATATCAAGTTTCATGAGGGATTTAAATTGTATTTTAAAAATAAAGCCGGAATAAATCCGGCTCGTTATTTATTTGATTCTAAGTTTTTGTCCTAAGCGTAAAGTTGACCGGGTCGAAATCCTGTTCTTTTTTGCTATGCTCGAAATGGATACACCGTATTTACCTGCAATGGAAGAAAGCGTATCGCCGGAACGTACTTTATGTAAAATTGAACGAGAATAAGCAACCGGAGCGTCGCCAGATTCGAATTCACTTTTAGCAGCGCGACCGCCACGCAAATGCCCCCAGGCATTGCTGGTCAAAAGAAAATGGTCTGATTTGATCTGAGCATTTTCCCAGTCATAAATATTTCTAGGGTCAAAAGGATTTCCTTCGTAACGGTTTTCATAATGTAAATGAGAACCAGAACTACGGCCCGTATTTCCCCCAAGTCCGATTACTTCTCCCGCCTTCACAAGCTGTCCGGATTCAACCATTTGTTTCGAAAGGTGGCCGTATAAGGTCTCTAAACCATTGTAATGCCGCACCAGGATAAATTTTCCGTAACCGCTTCCATCCCAGGCAACAACTCTGACCATACCATCATACGTTGACCTGACAGTATCACCCGTTTCAAGATCCAGGTCAGTTCCATTATGCCAGCGACCCCAACGATAGCTAAAATTTGAGGTCGTAGGCGTTTTTGGCATTGGTGTGCTCCACATTCGGTTTATGGCAGGATTGTAAAGAGTCAAATCAACCGGTTCGTCAAAATCAAGCGGATTCAGTCCGTATGGATTAATTGTCCGGGCATCCCATATCACATAATATTCAGCTGATTTTACCCATTCGTCGCCTACAAGCAGTGAATCAACCACTTCAACTACATCTGTTTCTCCTTCGTCAATTGTCGCTGTATCTTCGCTGACAACCGGATTTAACGGTTTTACAGGTTCAAACTGGCTTTGAAATTTTAATGTGGAGGTTTCTACCTGAAATTCGTCTTCCGGCTGTGGCGTGCCTACTCTTGTGGGGCCTTCGTTGGCATTACTTCCGGCCTGATTAATCTTTGGGTTTTTCTTGAATTTTCCTCGCTCTTGCGCTTGCGTGTTCCAGGGACTCAAACACACGACCATTAGCAAACCTACAATAAGCTTTCCTTTCATAAATATCGTTAATATATCGGGCTACCAACTGTGTTTTGCACAAGCTGGTAGCCCGACTTTAATGTCTAATTTTCTGGGTTAATTCTTAGTTTGTTTCAAGGATATCGTCTGCAATGATCTCAACTTCACGTTCCATCAGGAAGCGTTCAGCATCAAGAGCAGCCATACAACCTGTACCAGCCGCAGTGATCGCCTGACGATAAACATTGTCCTGAGCATCACCGCAGGCGAAAACACCTGAAACGTTGGTATGCGCAGAACCTTTAATTGTTTTGATATAACCAGTTTCATCCATGTCGATGTAACCCTTGAAAATATCGGTATTGGGTTTATGACCGATCGCTACAAAAAATCCTGTTACGTCTAACAGAGTTTCTTCGCCTGTTTTATTATTTTTTACCAAAACACTTTCAAGACCTTCTTCTCCGTTCAGTTTCACTGTTTCTGTATTCCAAAGAATTTCGATGTTTGGAAGTGTTTCAAGGCGTTTTTGCATGATTTTAGAAGCACGCATTTCATCACGACGAACAACAAGATATACCTTACGGCATAATTTTGCAAGATAACTGGCTTCTTCGGCAGCCGTATCACCTGCTCCAACGACAACCACATCCTGCCCACGGAAAAAGAATCCATCACAAACTGCACAGGCAGAAACGCCATGACCGTTCAGTCTTTCTTCATCTTCTAATCCAAGCCACTTGGCCGACGCACCCGTTGAAATGATAACAGCATCTGCCAGAATTTCCTTCTGACCGTCAATAATCACTTTGCGTGGGTATGAGGTAAAGTCAACGGCTGTCGCCATTCCGTAACGGATATCTGCACCGAAACGTTTGGCTTGTTTTTCAAAATTTATCATCATCTCGGGACCTGTAATTCCATCAGGGTATCCCGGATAATTGTCTACTTCTGTTGTTATTGTCAATTGACCGCCTGGCTGCGCTCCCTGGTATAATACAGGATTCAGCCCAGCTCTTGAAGCATATATAGCAGCTGTGTATCCGGCAGGTCCGGATCCAATGATGAGGCAATCTACTTTTTCAGATGTCATGTTAATTCTTACTTAATATTTTTCAAATTTCTTAAAATCCACTTTGCCAACACGCAGACCGATTGTTTCGAGGCTGCATAATCGCATTTTTACGGGCATTTTGTATTTTGTGCCCACGAAGGTATAACATCTACGAAACGACAAAAGTGCGAAAATTAACCCCTTTATGCAAATTTCCTTATAAAACCCGCCACTCAATTCTACGGTTTTTTCTACGATTTTCTTCTGAGTCGTTTTTCACCATTGGTTTCATTTCTCCGTATCCTTTTGAGCCTAAGCGGGCGGCATCAATCCCTGATTTTTGCAGATAATCCATTACGGATTGTGCTCTCTTTTTTGAAAGGACAAGATTTACCTGATCAGTACCAACGTCATCCGTATGCCCGGAAATCTCAATACTTATTTGTTTATTGTTTTTAAGAAAATCAACCATTCGGTCGAGTTCCACTTTTGATTTATCATCCAGCGTAAATTCGCCTGAGTTAAAAAAGATATTGTTTAAGATTTCTGCCCGGTCCTTTTCGATAGATTCCAGCGGGATTTCCAGATTTATCGAAGACACCGAATCTGTGACTGAAAATGTCAGACTTTTAAAAAGATAACCTGCTTTTGAAACGTAAAATGCATATTCGCTCCCCTTATTCAGAACCGCTAAAAAGCTGCCGGTCTGCGCGTCTGACGAAAATTCAGCGACTTTTTGCTGAACTTTTAAATCGTATAACTCAATACTTGAAGACAAAGGTTGCTGTGTTTTTTTGTCAACAATTTTACCTTTTACGTATCGCGTAGGTGTTACCAGACTTTGGAGCGTGTCAGGTAGGTCAAAGGTATAAAGCAACGATCTGCCGGCAGTTATATCAGTATTGTCGTCGGTGTAATAGGCTTTTTTCCCGTTTGCAGAAATGCAAAGCGCAACCTGATCGTTCTGCGTGTTGATAGGATAGCCGATATTTCTTGGTGCAGACCAGGTAGTGTCTGTCTTTTGGGCTAAGAAAATATCAAATCCACCCATCCCCGGCAGGCCATTCGAAGCGAAAAATAAAGTTCTTCCGTTTGCATGAATAAAGGGTGCGTTGTCATCATCCGGCGTATTAATCCCCGGGCCAAGATTTTTCGGTTCCGACCAGCTATCTTTATTTTTTAAAATCGAATACCAGATATCAAGTTTTCCTTGTCCGCCGCGTCGGTCTGACGCAAAATATAAGGTTCTGCCATCCGCGGATAAAGAGGGTTGGGATTCCCAATTTCTGGAATTTATTGTCTCGCCCAGATTTTGCGGTGCACTCCAGTCATTTCCCTGTTTTTTTGAAATATACAGATCACAGCCTCCGTAACTGTCTGCCCGATTACAGGCAGTAAGTACGAGCGTCCGTCCATCGGCAGATATACTGCAAGTACCTTCGTTGTTAGGTGTGTTTATCGTTTTGGAAATTTCTTCCGGCACGTCCCAGCCTCCTGGAATTCTGTGCGTTATATAAATATTTTCGTCCTTATTTTCTGTTAATCCGGTAAAGATCAACGTTTCGTCATCGGCAGTCATGACCGGAAAAAACTGAGAGGTTAAAAAGTTTACCGTGTCACCCATGGACCTTTTCTGAACCTTAACAGGATGTTGAATCGCATTTTTAGCAAACAAAGCAGAAGCTGAATTTTTTTGAGCCAGTCTTAAAAGGCTGGATTTTGCAGGTGCCAGCGCCATGACCTTTTCAAAATAGACCCGTGCAGAATCATATTTTTCAGCACGGAATAAATTGCTTCCCAACCATTGGTACGCAGATGCAGATTGCGGATCACCTGGACGCAGGGTTACGAATTTTGAAAAGTGTTTCTTAGTAAGTTCCGTTTTTTTTTGAAGCTCATAAATTTGAGCCAGCCGAAGATGAAGCTCTGCGTTATTAGGATCGGTTTCTTCTACTTTTTCAAACAAAACAAGCGCCTCATTAATCTGCCTTGCCTGCCATGCTTTTTGTGCCTTATCAAACGTCTCTTTTCCGCGCCGGGACATGGGCGCGTCCTGCGCAAAGAGCGTTGGTATCAAAAAACCTGAAAAAAGCAGGATCAGCAGAAGGAGGCGCATTATGGAATATTCATATATTTATGCGTTTGTAACGACATTTTCCACTTCGGATTGTCTTTGATATAATCTATTATCAAAGGAAGCATCTGTTCATGTTTACTCCATTCAGGCTGCAATAATAATGTGCAGTGCTCATGCACTTTTGCAGCGTGCTCTTCCGCGAATTCGAAATCACTTTTGTTGTATATGATCGCTTTCAGCTCGTTCGCGTTTTCGTAAATATCAGGGTGAGGTGTTTTAAATTTCTTTGGTGAAAAACAAACCCAGTTCCAATGCCCTGTGAACGGATATACGCCCGAGGTTTCTATATTAGTCTGGAAGCCGGCCTGCTGTAAAGCACCCGTTAGCGCATCCAGATTATACATTAAAGGTTCGCCGCCGGTGATGACAGCCAGTCGGCCTCGGTATTCCAGGGCACCTTCAACAATTGTGTTAATTTCTTGTTTAGGGTGTGCGTTGGCATCCCAGGACTCTTTTACATCACACCAGTGGCAACCTACTTCACATCCGCCTAAACGGATAAAATAAGCAGCTTTTCCACTATGCTGGCCTTCTCCCTGCAAAGTGTAAAAAGCCTCCATAACAGGAAGTTGACCGGTGACGATGGGTAATGTTTCAGTTAGCAAAATTCAAAAAGTATGTAAGCGATAAATAAAATCAGTGCAAAGATAGAGGGTAACAAAAGAAAACGGGAAATAATTTAAAAACAGATAAAGTCTTTTCAGATTGACTTACTGGCCTTTAAAGAATTTTCTTCTGCGTTAAATGAATTTGGATTAACGGTTGTTAAACGTCAGAATAACTTAAACTTGCCATTGAGCCCTAAAATTAGCTGAATGAATGCGATATTTGTACTATGAATAATACCCAAATACAACAACAGGAAGCGATTTGCGCTTTGGCAACGCCTTCGGGTGTGGGAGCAATTGGCGTAATCCGTGTTTCCGGACTTCATTCGATCTCCATTGTTAACGATATTTTTAAAGGCAAAAACCTGAATCAGGTTGATAGTCATACGGCACATTTTGGAACGATACAATCGGATACAGAATTAATTGATGAGGTTTTGGTGACGGTTTTCAAAACACCCAAATCTTTTACGAAAGAAGATTCGGTTGAGATTTCCTGTCATGGTTCTGATTACATTATCAAACAGATTTTAAAACTCCTGATCAAAAAAGGAGCCCGCATAGCACGTCCGGGGGAATTTACTCAGCGCGCATTTTTGAACGGACAATTTGACCTGGTGCAGGCCGAAGCGGTTGCCGATCTTATCGCTGCCGACTCAGAGGCCAGTCATAAAACAGCATTGAACCAACTACGCGGAGGTTTTTCGAAGAAACTGGCATCCTTGCGTACAGAACTTATTCATTTTGCTTCTCTCGTGGAGCTTGAACTGGATTTCGGTGAAGAAGATGTCGAATTCGCAGAACGTGACGATTTAAGGCAACTGATTATCAAACTTCGGAAAACAATCGCACCGCTTATCGAATCATTTGATTTCGGAAATGCGCTGAAAGAAGGTGTTCCGGTAGCGATTATTGGTTCTCCAAATGTTGGAAAGTCAACCTTGCTGAACGCACTCTTGAATGAAGAAAAGGCAATCGTAACCAGCGTCGCCGGAACGACCCGTGATGTGATTGAGGACACCATGATCCTGGAAGGATTGAAGTTCAGATTTATTGATACCGCCGGGATTCGAGAAACGACTGACCTGGTAGAATCCATCGGAATTGAGCGTTCGCGCGGAGCGATGGAAAAAGCGGATATCGTAATTTTTCTATTCGACAGCGAGCAGACATATTTGGAAAATAAGCGGGTTGCCACCGAACTTGCTGCTGGCAAAGATGTCCTTTGGGTATTCAACAAAATTGATATCGAACCTGAGATTTTTAATAAACTAAAAGCCGAAAACACGGAAATCATAGGAATTTCTGCCCAAACGCAGGAAGGCTTGTCGATGCTTACGGAAGTTTTGGTGAATCGTGTTTATGGCCAATCTGCAACCGATACAGTAGTCACAAATCTTCGTCATTACGAGCATTTATTGAAAACCCAGGATGCGTTGAATGAAGTTATCAATGGTTTGGATACCGGAATTACGGGTGATTTTCTTGCCCAGGATATCAGATTGTCGCTGCATCATTTGGGTGAAATTACCGGGACGATTGTGACGGATGATTTGCTGGATAATATTTTTTCGAAGTTTTGTATCGGCAAGTAGGCGCACAAAAGAGCTGCAAGTAAATACATATAAACGGCTGAAAATTAGACTATTAGTCAAAATTTTCAACCGTTTTCTTTTGGACTTTTCATTAAGTTTTGTCTATTTTTGTCCCCTATTTGTCCCTCAAGGCTGGCAAGTTTTGAGGGACAAAAAAATGGGAGAGATTACTTCCCTTATTTACCCTTAAATCATCTTATTTACTCTTATGTAATCTTATATCAGCTTATGAGCTCAAATATCAGCATTACACGGATATGCGAACATTGCAGTAATGAATTTACCGCGAAAACCACGGTTACAAGGTTCTGTGGTGATGAATGCGCGAAGCGTAATTATAAACTCAGAAGGAAGAATGCGAAGCAACAAAAAATGCAAGGCAAGATAGAAATTAGCAACAAACAGACCCAGGCGGTAAGAGACATTCCTAAGAATCAGGTCTGGGACAAGGAGTTTCTAACCGTCAATGATGCTGCTCTTGCTCTAGGCTGCTCGGGAAAAGCTATTCATTTGATGATCGCTACGGGCAGGTTAAAGGCTATCAATTTGGGTGTCAGAAAAACAAGGGTTTTGCGATCAGAAATCCAGCGACTGTTTGAGCTTCCAGCCCTAGCCGTAAAACCGGTGCCGAAGATTACATTGGAAGAAGAGCCTTTGACAAAAGACAACTGCTATACCGTTGATTATATTACGTCGTCCCTTGGTGTCACCAGAGACTCCGTATACAGTATGGTAAACAGGAAGAAAATTCCTAAATTTCAGGAAGGCAAGGAAATTTATATTTCCAAAAAGCATATAGATCGGGCATATCGTTTAATGAGAGGAGGTGAAAAGTGAGCAAAGTAACATTAAGACGAAAAAAAATCGGAAAGGGCAGGATTGCCCTTTACCTGGACATTTATCCGCCTGTTCCCAATCCGGATACCGGTGCGATGACGAGAAAAAATTATCTCAGGATTTATGTATATGAGAAAGCCCGGACTGAGCTTGAGCGGCTGCACAACAAAGAGACCATGGAGCTTGCTGAAACGATCCGGTCCAGAAGGCAGATTGAAGTACAAAATAGAAGGTTTGGTTTTTTATCCGCCCGGATGATGAACGGAGATTTTATTGAATTCTTTGAATCACAAAAAGAAAGGCGAAACGGAACCAATCTGGAAAACTGGAGAATGGCTGTCAGTTATTTTAAAAGTTTTGCTGGTGATAAAATCCTGTTTCCGCAGTTGAATGAAACGTTCAGTGAAGAATATGCTGATTATTTATTGTCTGCGCCAGGCATCGGCAGATTCGGTCGTCCCATTTCAAGGAATACGGCCGTCAGTTACTTTGCAAAATACAAAGCAACTTTAAAGGCAGCATTCAAAAAAGGTTTTCTTGCAGTCAATCTTGGGGAGATCATTGATAGTATTTCTCCAAAGGACACGCATCGGGAATTTTTATTTCAGGATGAGATACAGCTTTTAGCCAATACGCCATGCAGATCTGAAATAGTAAAAAGAGCTTGTCTGTTTTCGATTCTGACTGGCCTGAGATTCTCCGATATCAATACGCTAACGTGGTCGGAACTTAAAGGAGTCAGAGGTAACTATTTTATCCAGTTTCTGGTGGACAAAACCGGCAGCGCGGAGTTTATGCCAATTTCTGACCAAGCTTACGACTTACTGGGTCAGCCATCCCATGGAAAAGTATTTACGGGTCTTAAATACAGTCAGGTAGACTATATTCTTCCTGAATGGATTAAGGATGCCGGAATTTCAAAGCATTTAACCTTTCACTGTTTCAGGCATACATTCGCAACGTTACAATTGCTCTTTGGGACAGATATTGTAACAGTGTCTAAGTTGCTCGGTCACAAAGACCTTAAAACAACAATGATTTATGTAAAAATTGTTGACAAGCTTAAGCGGGATGCATCGCATAGAATCAAGCTGGTTATTGGTGGAGATTTAATCCCAATACAATATCTAAATGCATAGCAGACGTCAGCTAATCCGAATGGGTATCATCAGTAAGATCAGAGCAAGGTATTTTACTCAGCGAAATGATTCTTTTAGCTGATTTAAGTATTGGTCAATTTGATCGAAGCGGTAAGAGGGGTATTCAGCGTCTAGAAATGTTTTAAAGTCGTTTCTAAAATCAACTGAATTCCAATCAAGCACAGATAGAAATGGCACTGCCTGGCTACGGATACTTCGAAGAAATGCGCATAGAGGTATATAGGGAGGTGCATAGTGAACCGCATTTTCTGTCAGTTTTACAAAGAGCTTGTGATTCAGGCCCGTTTTTAGATCATTCAAAATATGTTCAGCAGTGATCTGTTTTCCACCTTCGGAAATCAAAAATGCCAGAACCGGGAGGCCCTCGTCATGAAAGAATGTAATCATAAACCGCTGAAAATGCTCTTCGAGATGAAAAAGTAAATCCTGACTGAGGAAATAATATTCGGCCTTAAATGCATTGATATCGACGTTGTCTTGCTGCTTTTCGGAAAGATATTCAAGAAGTTTTTCTTCCGAATCGCTCACCTGTCTAATCATAGGGGCATAGTTTCCCAGAACGCTTCGGACCGTGTACTTTGGGTTTCCCAGCTGATCAAAATAGGAGCTTTTAAAATATTGCGGCTTCTGTCTATAAATTAATTGAATATAAAGCGGGGCTGTTAAATCTCCGTGAAATGAGACCTTTTGAAGTCGTGTATTGAAATAGACCTTATAGCTTAATCGCAGTTTCTTTTGCATTTTAACGATGATTTTATTGCAAACATTCATATAGTTAAATAAAATTATGATAAATAATTTATTTGTCATAATTTTATTTAACTTTGTGTGAGTGTCTGGTTTGAAATACATACCATTTGCTGCTGAGTCGTTAGGCAGAAAGGCAAAGTTAATGTTGTACTTGGTCGTTTATAATACCGAAAAAGTTTGGAGTGGAGGAATTGTGTGTATGGGATTTTTAGGAATTAAAACATTTTTAACATGGATCGAATTACTTTTGAGAATTTACCAGCAGTGGTAGGCGAAATCAGAGACAGGCTAACACAGATTGAAAAGCATCTGGAGGGTTTGGGGTATTCCGAATCTTCGGCTAAACATTTGATGACGATTTCTGAGGCTGCGTCATTTTTAAGTCTTTCTACCTCTACAATCTATAGTAAAGTCTGTAGGATGGAAATACCAGTGCATAAAAATGGTAAGCGCCTATACTTCGAGAAAGATGAACTATATGCGTGGATTAAAAACGGCAGAAGAAAGACTGCGGAGGAGCTACATCAAGCAGCAGATGAGTATTTGAAAAATGCCGGAAAAAGACTTCGCAGGGTGAGTTGATTCGTCAATTGACGATTTGTTTGATAAAAACGCGCATCGTTAAATATTATCAAATTGGTCAGCCGCAATTCGGTAAATACTTACTTATTATGAGTCAGTAAAAATATGGTTTTTCTTCTTATTGTATATTTGTCTATTATTATTCAATATGCTGATAATTAGACATTTATAAAATATTTTTATTTTTGTTTGTTGTCTGTTTGTCGTCTAATCCGTAAATTTGTATTGCACATTGTATTGCACATAAAATTGAATGAATGTTCAATCAAAATGGTAGTATCATGAAACAGGCCACAGTGAATTTATTCTTCGACACCAGGAGGGATGATAATAAGATAAAGCTTAACGTCATCTTTGAAAGAAAGCAGAAATTGTTTTCAACAGGTATCAAAGTAAGTAAGGCGGAGTGGGAGCGGTTAAAGAAAAATGCAGAGAAAGAATCACCGGATGGTAAAATCAAGGATGACAATTTTCTTTACGTCTGGCATAAGCTATGGAGCCGGGAGACTGACCCAGTGGGCATTGTTCCTTTTGCACGTAACATTACCAGATATCTAGGTCCGAATTTTACTTTTGATCTGTTTCGTGAATCGTTTGAAAATTACGGAAAGGTAGAAGCTCCACCTATACGTATCGAGTCAGACGACGTGATAAGCATGCTTGATTTAAAAGCAAAGGCGATGGAAAGTGAAGAACGCCTTGGTTCAGCTGCGAGTTACAGAGATACGGGTATTTCATTGAGACGGTTTATTTCTTCATTCAATGATGCTGAAAGATCCAGATTTCTAAATATTCCTAAACCTGCAAAACGGAATGCGGAAAAAGCTGCGGCAATTTTAAGATTTGAACGTGTTACTCCCGGTTTTCTAAAGGCCTATGAACAATGGATGCTTCTCTATGGTCGTGCAGCAAAAAAGAAGAAGTTGAAAAAAGGAGAAGCTCCTGCCGTCGATACACCGGCAACGCTTACGACGGTGGGAATATATTGCCGGCAACTGCGTAGTGTTTTTAACGATGCGATTAAAGATAAGGTTGTGAGCTCAGATTTTTATCCTTTTGGGAAAGGAGGTTATGTCATTCCTGCTGGTGCAAATATTAAAAAAGCCCTATCTAAGGCTGATGTCATGAAGATCATCAGCTATCAGAGCGAGCCTGGTTCATATGAAGAGCGAGGTCGTGATCTGTGGGTATTTTCATATCTGAGCAATGGGATGAATATCACCGATATCTGCAATATCAAGTGGAAGGACATTGACAAGGCAGGAAATAGCTTATCCTTCGTTCGACAAAAAACAGCACGAACGAGAAAGGGCAATCAGGTCCGGATAAAAATAAACCTGTTTGCTGAAAGCTGGAACATCATAAACAGGTATACCAACAGTACCGCGCCGGAATCATACGTTTTTCCATTTTTGGATTCCGGCATGACCGCAAAGCAGAAGAAAAGTACTGTTTCGCAGATCGTAACGATTACCAATCTGCATATTCGGAATATTGCAAAGAAATTGGATATAGCTATGGACATTACAACCTATGCTGCCAGACACTCCTTCGCTACTATACTCTTACAGTCTGAGGCACCTATTGCTTTTATATCCCAATCGTTAGGACATCAGAACATTTCGACTACTCAGGCCTATCTCGGGTCTTTTGACGATGAGAAAATGAAGAAGTATCTTGAGGCACTGATTTGAAATTAATATGCCCGAAGTGTCAGCAAATACGGCTTGCGTATTCAGAGTTAATAGGTAATATTCAAATTGTTTATAGCCAGTAAATTAGTGTTTTGATAATAATTTAAGCTACTCGTTCTCTTTCTGTCGGAGCTTTTTAATCGCTAAGATTGTACATATGTTCTGCATATCTTGATTAGACAAACTAACGATACCAGGAAGAATTTAACTAGCTCTAAGGTTTACAAAGGTCTGAGAATGGATTCAAAAAATGAACATTCCAGGTTCTAAGTTTTGAGACTTATTATTTGTTCTTGAAATACCGCTAAATAATACTTCAACATAATTTTGTCCATAATCCTAATTAAATATTTTTTTCAGCTTAAATTGCTAGATTATAACCCGCAAACTGACAAAAATAGTAAGAGTAAGATCTTGAGTCAATAACAGCTTGTTACCAACCCAAGAATTGGATTTAAATATGAGTGAAGATATTGTAAATAGTGATAATGGCCTAATTCTCAAGGCGGTAGATTTTTTTTGTTGTTCTGGGGGTGTGACTAGTGGATTCAGGAAAGCAGGTATTAATGTCCTGGCGGGTATTGATATAGATAGGAGCTATAAGCAAACATATGAGGAGAATAATAAAGGATCAATTTTCATTGAGGCTGATATTGCTACTTTACAGCCGGAAAATCTTGCCGAAATTCTAGGAATCCAACCTAATCTTGATAATATGATATTTGTTGGTTGCAGCCCTTGTCAGTATTATACCACCATTAATACAGACAAGACTAAATCATCAAAAGGCAGACTGCTTCTTGAAGAGTTCAAGCGTTTCATTGATTATTTCAAGCCTGGTTTTATTTTTATTGAAAATGTGCCAGGTCTAGATAAAAAAAAAGGTAGTCCGCTGACAAAGTTTAAAAAGCACATTAGTTCACTAGGGTATAGTTTTGAAGACAAAGTTATAAACGCTGCTTACTACAATGTACCTCAAAATAGGAAGCGCTATGTCTTAATAGCTTCGAGAGTGGCGAGCTCAGTTAGTATCCCAAAACCGGTTACTAAGGAACCACGCACAGTTCGTGATGCAATTTTTGATCTTCCATCAATCGAAGCAGGTCATAGGGATAACAATGCACAGCAGAAGCACTGGACTGGTAAATTGCAGGATATTAATCTTAGTAGGATACGTAATACTCCGAAGGATGGTGGATCCAGGCTTGCTTGGAAGGACGATGAGAAACTTCAACTAATGTGCTACCAAGGAAAGGATAATACATTTAGAGACGTTTACGGCCGCCTATTTTGGGATAGCCCTTCTCCAACAATCACCACTAAATTTTATAGTCTTTCGAATGGCCGCTTCGGACATCCAGAACAAAATAGAGCATTGTCAATAAGGGAAGGTGCCATTTTACAGTCATTTCCTGAAAATTATGATTTTCTATCAACAAGTATGGTAGTAACAGCTAGAATGATCGGGAACGCCGTCCCTCCGAACCTAGCTAATATAATTGCTCACAGTATAATAAAAAGTTTTAGAGATGCCACAGTTCAGAGCGAAAGCAAGAGCAATTGAGCTTTTAGGTAAAGGTCAGATAGCAGATTTGCCCACTGCTATAACTGAGCTATGGAAAAATGGATATGATGCTTATGCTGCAAATCTTGAGTGTAAACTTTATTTAAAATCATACCGGGAGGGTTCATCCCCCTTTTTCGTTTTATCCGATGATGGATTTGGAATGACCTTTCACGACATTGTTGAAAAATGGTTAATTTTAGGTACTGACTCAAAAACAAGAGGCCAAGCAACTAACCCCCAATTTGGTCTACAGGTTAGACCCCCCATGGGAGAAAAGGGAATAGGCCGACTTTCTGTGGCTTACTTGGGAAGTACTCTTCTAATGATTACAAAAAAGGTAAATGAACCGGTACAATGCCTACTTATTGACTGGCGAGTACTTGAAAATTATAATTTTTTTCTAGATGACTTAGAGTTACCCATTTTTACATTTTCATCGATCAATGAATTTCGTTCTAATGTCAAGGATGCTTGTGAAAGATTTAAACGGAACTTTTCCGAAAATATATGGAAAGAACAAACTCTCATTAGAGAATTGGTTCTTTCGGATTTAGATTCTGCAGTTGTTCCTGATTTTATTGAAGATGAGATTGTAATACCTTTTCTTAATGAAGGTTATCACGGAACCTCTTTTTTAGTATTTAAGCCGCATGAGCAATTACTAGAATTAGACTCAGAATCCAATTCTAACTATGGAAAAGATCTAACAGTTACCTATATAAGATCTACATTAACTGGCTTACATAACGATCTTAATGGCTCGAATAAAGATTTCGATACTGCTTTTTACATATATAATTCAGCAGGGAGATATAATTTAGTTGACGATTTTTTTACAACGCAGGAAATGCAAATGGGTGATCATTGGCTTAAGGGAAGCTTTGACGCCAATGGCTTTTTTACTGGTGAGTTGCGTGTATTTAACCAAATATTTAAGCACACATTTAAACCTATTAGGCCCTTCGGCCCAACTTCTTATGGTCCCTTTAATATCCAGTGGGGTCAATTTGAGGGAGTACCGAAAAATTCTTTGCTTAATGAAGAAGAATATAGGAGAATAGACTCAAAACTTGATAAATTCGGTGGTTTATACATTTATAGAGATAACTTTAGAATACTTCCTTATGGTAGACCTGATGCAGACTTCTTAGGATTTGAGGAAAGAAGAAGCAAAAGGGCTGGTGAATATTTCTTTAGTCATAGAAGGTTTGTTGGCTACATTGACATTTCACGATCTATTAATCCTGGTCTAAGTGATAAGGCCGGCCGAGAAGGATTTATTCAGAATAAAGCATACCGAGATTTTAGAGATGATTTAAAAGCGTTCTTTGTAGACATTGCACTTAGATATCTAAAAACTTCGTCTGACCCTAATGACAATAATACTAGTAGAGCAACTCAAATAAAAGATATACAAGATAAGTTTGATAGGCAAAAACTAGCCGAAAAAAAGAAAAGTGCAAAAACGAAATCTTCGTTTTTGCAAAATTTAGAGGTTAACAGAAATGAGATTCAAATACTAAATAATGACATAGAAAGAATTGAAAGCTCATTGAATAAAGAAAGCCTAAATATTGAATTGAATTTTAATATTTATAATTCTCTGGTCTCAGAACTGAATGAAAAAAGAAGTCTTTATAGGAGCATGAGAATGCTTGCACCTAAGGATTTAAAATTTACCCGAAAACAAGAAGACACCTATCGAGAATTTCAGGATGCATATATTGATGCAGAACAAAAAATATCTGCTTGTCTAAACATTGTAGAGCTTAACAGGAAAAAAATAAACACCCAGAATTTAAAATTAGAATTTTCATCAATTTTTGAAAAACATATAAAAACATTAGATCAAATATTTTCTAATTATTCTACGCAACTTAAGGATGCAATTGAACGAAAAAGAGAAGATCTTAAAATTGAAAAAGAAAATTATTTAAATGATTTTATTGAAAAAACTTCTCCTTTGAAAGTTGGTGAGCAGGACACAAATGAAGACTTGACTAGGAAAATTACTTTACTTGATAGAATTACTGATGAGCAGAGTAATAGAATTGTTGAAATAATTGGGGGATTTGTTAAACAAGTTAAAAATCTCAGTATTGAAGTTGATGATGATTATTTGAGAGGCTGGTATAAGGATCAAAGTGAGAAACTTCAAAAAAGACTGGAAGATTATGAAGAACTCGCACAATTAGGTATCTCCATTGAGATAATTGACCATCAGTTTAATATAATGTATTCTCAAATGAAGAATGCTGTACTTAATTTTGAAATATATTCAACAAAATATACAGAACTGAGTCCGAGTTATACACAATTAAAAAATGCGTTCCAGCATTTAGAAGGAAATTACAACTTACTGCGACCATTATATAGAACTAGTCGCCGAACTCGATCAGTAATCACTGGTAGAGAGATTGAATTATATATTCGTCAGTTTTTTAAAAACGAATTCGATTCTTATAATATAGACTTCCAAGTAAATGATTCCTTTCAATCATATGAATTTTTCACTTTTGATTCAATCATAAAGCCGGTTTTTCTTAATATTATTAACAACGCTAATTATTGGCTGACTCCTTCAAAAAACCGTGAAATTAAAATTGAATTAAGAGATGACAAAATTTTAATTATGAACTCTGGTGAACGGATCGAGGATCTTTATCTTGATGATGTCTTTACTTTGTTTTTTACAAAAAAGAAAGATGGTAGGGGTATTGGTTTATATCTGGCTAAAAAGAATTTGAACTCTATCGGTTATGAAATATACGCTTCAAATAATATTGAAGATAATATTCTAAAAGGTGCATGCTTCATTATTAAGAAAAAACTAGATTCTCAATCTATCAGTGAACAGTTTTAAATAATAACTTAAATATATCAGTGTTAGATTCAACCTCTCCAGAATTAACTTTTGAAGCAATTTCAAAAGCTATCATTAAAAAGTCAATAAAATCTGCAGTTTGTATTGACGACATGTTTGTTCAGCCTTATATGCTTGATAATGAAATAGATGTAATTGAGGCTACGCTGTCCTTGGATAAGTTTGGAAATAGGCAGCTTTTGAATAAAGAAATTCCAAGGGCGCTATATCAGTCTTTCCGTAATGATGGTGAATGTGATTTGGATATCTATCATTTCAAATCTTATGAAGAGTCTTGGAAACCTGATATCCTTCTTAATAATAAGGATCTACTTGTAATTGACTGGGAACTAGATGGAAATAGCGGACACTTAAGTACGCTAAGAATTATTGAAGAAGTTATTGTAAGCGACAAATTACCATTCATCATAATCTACACACAAAAACCAGTTGAGGATTTCATTGAAATAGTTGGAGCATTGGCAATTAAGTTCAACTGCTATTCGCAGCAAATGATAGATGAAAATCACTCAAAGATTAGGGGATTATTTGCTTCGACGGTTTTAGAGTTGAAAAAAACTATAACTATTGATGGTCTTGACGACGAAATACAGTTATTTCTAGAAGATGACGAAGTTCTAAGGTTGTTACGTGACGTAATTCATACTCCATCGATGTATGAAACTACATATGTTTCTATACTGGATGTGTTTTGCAAATATTTTGACATTGAGAAAAGCGTAAGTGTTGAAAGGAAATTTAAAAAAGTATTCATTGAAGTTTTTGTCGATAGTAAGAATTTACCATTAGAGGACTTTTACTATCACCTTATAGGCACTAATTCTAATGGACAATATAAGTTTGCAAGAATTAAAACTATGGATTTAGGTTTTAGAATTAATAATACAATCGTAACAATTTTTTCTAAGCCTGGCATTGAATATAATCCGATGTCTGTTACAGCGGAGAATGTTTATGATAAATTCAGTAATCTAATTTCTAGCGCTCCTCATAATTTTATTACTCTATTAAGTATAGAAATGCGGGATCGTCTTAAGGAAGATGTAAGAAAGATTGGAATGAACTTATCAAGCGTTGATGAGAAGGCCTTTTTTAAGCATATGGAGAATTATAAATCAGATAATGAATTTTTTGATTTTCTTCTCAAGTCATGGGTGAATGATTTATCTGAGTATAACTTAAATATCAAACCAGAAATATTCTTAGTCCTAGATAAATATAAAAAAGATAATAATCTTACAAGAATTCAGTCGAATGAGATTCAAGAATCACTATTGCAGTTGGGAAATAAACTTTCCACAATATTAATAACTGATCGACTTGAAAAAGATCAAAAAATACGATTTGGTGACATATTTAAAGTATTCGAGATTGCCGATGCAGGCGAGCTAGACAAGGGGTATTTTTTATCAATCACACCGCATTGTGTATGTGCTGACCCATCAAAAATAGATAATAATTTTTATTTCGTGAGAACGAGTTCAACAGTGGTAAATACTACTACTGCTTTAAAAAATATTGAAAAAAACTTTTATTCAGTAATCAAGGTTGATGGAAAAGTATTTCCAATCGAATGGGAGTGTAAACCTTTTACAGTTTTTATCGATGATAATGATATCCGGAATTTATTTTCTTATTATCAAAATAAAAAGATCAGGTTACAATATCAAACTACTCTAAAGGAGTCTTTTGCTCAAAGAGTATCAAATGAATCATTTAGTTACGGGACAGTTGTCGGTATTGATTTACCACATTAGTGACGTTCAAAGCCTAACTTCTCAGTTTCATAAAATTGATCGGTCCTAATGAAATTTCAAGACGAACAGAATGCTATTGTTGAATCAATTTGGAAATTAAAATCATCCAAAAATGGATTCCCTAATTATATTGAATATATCCGTTTCCCATTCTTCAAGAATTTAAAGGAGAATGTTATAATAAACTTTGATTTCCCATTAACCGTTCTGACTGGTTTAAATGGTTCTGGAAAAAGTTCAGCATTGCATGCTATTTATGGTGCCCCAGAGGGTTACAGTACCGGCCAGTATTGGTTTTCTACACGTGTAGATCCAATTTCAAAGGAAAAAGGTAATCCTCCTGCTTTTGTCTATGGCTACAAGAAACAGGACGGGAATATTGCTGAGGTCGTGAAGACTCAGGTAGGAACTGCAAAAGGTTCGTTTTATTGGGAACCTTCCAGGCCGATTAAAAAATATGACATGGACATTTTGCCAGATGGGAAAAGGAATCCCACTCTGAAGAAAAAAGTTGTATACTTGGATTTTCGTGCTCAGTTAAGCGCGTTTGACAAGTTTTTTTATTTTGCCAAATTTAAAGCAACAATAACTGCTAAAACCAAACAAGACTATTTAAGCAGATATTCGAGCCACGTAAAGTTTGCATTAGATCATAATTCAAGGGCAGGAGTCTGGGGTAGAAAAAGCGGTTTGCCTATAAATATAGATCAAGATACTATAAATGATATTTCAAAAATTCTTGGCAAATCCTACTTGGAATGTAAAATATTAATTCATGATTTATATGGTCCTGATGGAGCCACTGTTTTTTTTAAGACAAAAAGTTTAAACTATAGCGAGGCATTTGCCGGAAGGGGTGAATTTGCTGTTGTAATGTTGGTCCACGAGATTAAAGAAGCCGAAGATGGATCTTTAGTGATTTTGGATGAACCCGAATCTTCTCTACACCCAG
Organism: Dyadobacter sp. HNCC25DJ186; assembly: GCF_056895235.1. Classification (NCBI taxonomy): domain Bacteria; kingdom Pseudomonadati; phylum Bacteroidota; class Cytophagia; order Cytophagales; family Spirosomataceae; genus Dyadobacter; species Dyadobacter sp. HNCC25DJ186. Next base: position 119,526 of record NZ_JBXHAS010000012.1, on the reverse strand, counting down.
GGGCTCAGGAACAGCTTAAGTTATTCCTTCTAAAATGGACTTTAAAAAAGAAACTTCAAATTGTTATTTCTACCCATTCGTCTAAATTGATTGAATTTTTACCCAGCAAAGCCATTAAGTTATTTTACAAGGATGGAGATGATAAATTCTCCATCAAAAATGAATGCAGTTATTTTGAAGCTTTTCAAAACATAGGCGTGGATGTAAATACAAAGGACACTAAGTCAATTATTGTTGAAGATATGACGGCTAAGCTTATAATTGAAGCTGTTATTAACGAACTTCCACAAGATTACAGTATTTTATTTTCCGTCAAATTTTTCCCAGGCGGAGGAGAGAGTATCTATAAGGCAGCGGTTTCGTATTCGGAGGAGGATGAGAGGTATAAATTTATTATGCTAGATGGTGATAAACGGAAGGACAAATTTGATCCCAATACTTTTTCTCAAAACGATTTAGAGAGTCTTGAATTTTTATCATCTGTAGTCAAGGTCGAAACATGTATTGAACTGAAAAATTTAGGTTTCAGATTAGACGGAAATAGAAATGCTGGCAATTTGGCTCAAAAGCGAAAATCGGTAATAAAATACCTAAAATATCTAAATTCAAATCTTAGTTATTTGCCTGGCGATATTCCAGAAGATATTATCTGGGATCAAAAATATGCGGAGAACTTAGTGGCGATTTCCAAAATCGGTAAGCTTAATGACGATCAAAATACAAAGCAAAAATTTGCTCAATTAACTGAGCATCTAATCGGTAGTGTTGACGGTAATTCCATTCTTTCTGTACATAAAATGTTTATTCGTAATTTTGTCGAGAGAAAGGACGAGAATTTTGTAAAAATTGCTAATATCCTAGAAGGATTTAAAAATTCTTAACTATGGCAATTTTAAATAATATGACTTCGAGTGAGGTGACTTGGGCTTTGAAAGCGGTTGAAGACTCTGATCGTGCAATGCAGACAGTGGATTCTTATGGGGATAAGTTTGATGAACATTATAGTTATGATACCAAGGTTGCTAATCATAAGAATGTTAAGAAAGGTGATAGGGTTATTATTATAAATAAGAAAATTGTTTTAGGATACTCGCAGATTGAAGATATCACCAGTTTCACAGATAAGAAAAATATAAGTAAATGTCCTCAATGTGGATCGAGTACGATCGATATTAGAAAGAAAATTCTTCCAAAGTACAGATGCAATAAGGGGCATGAATTTAATACGCCAGAGGTTTTAGAATCTATTGTTGAAAAATATACAGCGTTTTTTGGCTCCGCTTTTGTTAAGGTTGATCCTAATAAAGTATTTCTTTTTGATTTAAGACCATATTATGTTAAAGGGTATAATCAGAATATGTCTATCCAAAGGTTGGATAATTCAGTGTCGAGATTGTTACCGAATAGCCATATAGCGAAATTTGACGTTGTCGATGGAAATATGCGGTCACTTGATAATATTATTGATGAGGAAGCTGAAATCTACAGACCTAATATTTTGGACGAACGAAATACTATAATTCAATCAATTAGGGTTAGAAGGGGACAGCAAGCATTCAGAAACAGTCTTATAGAGTTATACGGTAAAAATTGCCTTATCACAGGATGTCGCATTCTGGATATAATCGAAGCAGCACACATTAATCCATATAGAGGTCAAAAAGACAACCATACAAGTAACGGTCTATTACTTAGAGCGGACATTCATACGTTATTTGATCTCGACCTGATTGGAGTCGATCCAGATACCATGCGTGTTTATGTCCATAGAAAGGCAATGTCTGAATATTCTGAATATCACAAAATAAAGTTAAGATGTTCGATAGATAGATTACCTAATTTCGACAGTTTAAAAGCTAGATGGGAAATTTTCACGTCAAAACTAGACGATGATAATTGAGCAAAAGAAAAGCTACCTAAAGGCTGTTCAGGAAGAATTATAATACTATTTAGGTAAAAGGATTTTTTTTAGAATCTTAAAAGAAATTAAGACGAGATATTCGTGTGAATTAGTTTATTTGCAACAGATACATTAAATTAAATCTCTCTATTTGAAATAATTGTTAATTTTAGTTCGTGCATAGATTGCTTTACAAGCTTCGGCTTGAGTTTACAGCTCCAAATAGTAATTACCTTCCATCCTAAAATATTTAACTCTGATATAGCTTGTTCATGTCTAAGGATATTTTTATTGATTTTTTTTGCCCACCATTCGCTTCTGGTTTTGGGGATAGAAAAGTAGCTACAGTTCTCATGTCCGTGCCAGAAACAACCATTAACGAAAATTATTGTTTTGTATTTTTTTAAAACTATATCTGGTGTGCCGTATAATTTTTTAACATGTAATCGATATCTAAATCCGCTCGAGAACAAAAATTTTCTAACTAATAATTCTGGTTTTGTATTCTTACTAGGGATAGATGCCATGTTGTGGCTCCGAGTATGAACTGAGTGTATATCAGCCATTTGTTAATAAATTAGATCGAGCTGCGGGAATATTAAATAGCAAAAATAACAAATTTCGTTAACGACATTCTGAAATTTGGGACAGTATTATATTAATTCCTTCCTCTTTTGAAAGTATAGCTCCGAATTCGGCTAAGGACAGTGAATCGGAATAAATTCCGTTGGGATCATTCCATTGTAGCCAATCAATTATTTCTTCACGTGTTGACAAGATAAGGAAATGATTTAGGTCTAAATCAGATAGGTCGATAATATCGAAATAACTTAGCCCTAATGAAAATTCTTTATTTTCGACCATGACATCGTTCAACGTTAAGTTTTACTGAAGGTAAAACAGATTGGCTATATTGGCCTTTTAGTAACAAAACTCAAAGGTTTCTCAGTTCCAATTTTTTTTAGATAATGTTAACTCTTGAAGATATATCGTCTTAAAAAAACAGCGTATAATCAATCTGAGTGTCAAATTGGCCTTCTGTCTACTATTTCCCATGTTCCATTTCCTAAAACGAGCAGTAGATAATTTCCGAAGATTGTACCGTCTTCATTATCGGGCTCAATTGATGTTAACCAAAACCAGGGTCCTTTGCAAGTACATTGCCATTCGTCTTCTTTTTTTAAGGCTATTTTATTTCCGCATCCCCAGCACCAAATTTGAAATTTACCGCATTCGTCACATTTACCGGTAGCTTGTACGGTAACAGTATGATCATGAAATACTCCCGGCGTCGCATCCCATAGTACAAGTCCGTCTTTGCAATTTGGGGCAGCACATCTTTCCCAAGAGGTTGAACCAAAATCCGATAGCTCGTCATTAGATAAAAGTCTGATTCCAATATGCTCTTGTGCCCTTTTCAAAGCAGCTTTTGTGTGACCGTTCGAACAGACCAAAAAGCCCCTTTTTGCATTAACATCCTTCATCAATCCTTCAAAGGATTCAACTTCCTTTATATCAATAGGTCGAATTTTATGTTTTGCGTCTATTATAATTCGCCTTTCTAGATCATCGTCATACCTAAAATCAATTAAAACGTCTATCTGTCTCTTTCGACCGCTTATGTGTCCCTTGATCCGTGCATTAGGAATTACTGTATAGTTCGATTGACTGTATTCATCCGCGAACATGGATGCGACAAGTCGTTCAAATACCCTCCAATCTTTCATTCTTAAGTTAAAAATATAAATTTATTATCTTTTTTGGTCGATTGTTATGGTATATCGTCTAAAAGATTAAGATTAGTTAGTATGTCTTTTTTGAACTTGCTTAATGGCCTTTTATAGAAATCGTTTGTATCTTGTTCAACTCCAAATGCAAGCCTATATGCTTCCTTTTGCGACAACCTTATATTTGAAAAAGTATTGATCATCTTGTCGATATACTTTTCAGAATACGCCTTTTTAATCTGTATCATGTCAGCAAGCTCCGAAGTATGGGAATTATACATTTCCTTTAATTTAAGATCGTTTACTGTGTGAAAGACTTTCGTCGAATCTGTTGCGTATGAAATAAATATTTCATACTTATCTATGCTTTTGAAATAATGATATTGGTATTGAAACTCGTTGCTGGCATTAGCGTCAGCATATGGATGCAAATGCGTTGAAAGTAGGTAATTTCGGGCTCCTCTGATAGAGGAATTACATATGGAACAACTTGGAATAAGGTTGTAGAATGACAATCCCAACATCGGATGTCTGCTATGCGAAAACCAATGATCGAAGGTCGGTCGCATGATTTTTTCATTGCGGTAAGTCTTAATAGTGTTGGTATAAAGTCGGTTACAGTAGGTGCAAGTGCTTCTGTTTAATCCAGAAGCCAACTGGTAAGCATCGTAGTGGCAAGCTTTATCACTATTAAGGAACCAATTGTCATAATCGAATATCTTAAAAAAGAGCTGATAAAGTAAATCATATTTTTTCATTAAAATATTGTCTTCAACTGATCTTTTGGTCTGCTTTTTCCTTCTCGATCTATGAAAGTTTTCATACTCATTCCATTGAAAGTTACCTACTAGCTCATCCCATAGCATTTCTGCCATAACATAAATTTGATCAGGTTCGCCTCCGATAATTGCTTCTAAGAAAAAATCATCGTGCAAAATATCTCGAAGTTTCTTTGGCACATCTGGGATTATGTGCACACCTGCAACGCATATTTCACAATTTTTTCGTTCACATTTGGGGCCACCTGTCCTTCGTTTTATCCGACAAGAGATTTTCTGTACATGAATAGATCTTGCCTGTGAGATATTGGAATTATTCTTATCAATGTACAGCATAAGATTATTGATCAAGTAATTTTTGGAGACGTGAAATTTCAGCGAGGATTTTATCTTTACCGCTAATTGGAAATGCTTCGCTGTACATTTCCTCCAATTTTCTTCGGATAACAGGCTCTCCTATATTTTGAATTAACAGAGCATGATTCTCAGGATTCTCATTGTAAATATCATTATCTAGATCATTAATCTCGCCTAAAAGATGTTCATTGTTGGGGTCACTGTCCAGTATTTTTTCGAGATTTTTCCTTTCGAGATGATTATTTAAGAAACTGATTGTTTTATTTATTTGCTTGATAGCATATGCACCACAGACTCCTTCTTCCATGAAAAATGCGTCAGATAACAAATCATGTATATTGGCAGCAAAGGTTTTCCGAAAACGATTTACCTGGATAGCATTACCATCTTTTATTTGTAAAAACATTATGCAAGAGTTGGGTATGTCGGACAGAATAAATGGAGAATGAGTAACAAAGCAGACGCTTATCTCTCTAATGTATTTCATTTCCAAGCTTAAAATACTTTGCCTAAAAAAATTAATATAATTGCGCTGTAGCTCAGGATGAAAATACAGTTCTATCTCTTCCAGTATTATATGAACTCTTTTATATTTTACTTTTGTATCCGATTTCCCTGATACCGAATCCAGATTAGACAGGTGATAAAGAATTGAGCTAAGAGAGTATATCATTTGCTTTTCACCGGAGCTTAGCGACATAAGAGTGATTGCCTTATCAGGTATGGTCTTACCAGCCATCTCAATATCTATGGTAAAAATGGGAGGTGGAATCAATTCAATTATTTGATCTTTATAATTGGGCTTTAACCCAATTACATCCTGTATCCTTTTTGATAGAGAATCTAATGTTAAATCTTCTGGATTTGATCCTATATGTTTATGTCGAAGATAGTTTAAGGTTTGACGCAATTTGAATCCTATGTGGCTACGGTCTCGTACCACACGCTTAAGGTATTCTGTTAATTTTGGATAATTAAAGTCATCGTATTCTTGGGAATAATATTCGGAATATTCTTTATATTTGGTTGAAATACTTATAAGCTTCCTGATGAGGTAATCCATAGCAAGTTTTTCTGTATCGTCCGCATTCAACTTTAAAGACTCATAGCGAAAATCGAATTGCTTATTTATTCCAGAAAGGATTTTGTCCTTTAGTAAATGTTTAAGGTCCTTATATAAAACTGGATTAATTGGATTATCCTTCTCAAAGTCAGGACTAGCTCTCTTCCTGTACAACTCACTGTCGTAGACTTTGAAGCGGTTTTCCTTTATAATTAATGATACAGCTCGGAGGTTCTCAGTAAGATTTCTAAAGTCATATGTCGATTCAAGTGAAGGCCTTAAAAGATTAGCAACTAGTCTTGCTTTCACAAGCTCGTTTTCGCGATTAATAATAATATCTCCATTCTCTCGCCATGGATTTATGACCAGGGGAGTTTGGTAAGCGTCATTTTTATGAAATAGTGGTGTAAGCCAGTCATTTTGATTTTTATTTCCGTAATCTTCAAAGTTGTATGCGTAGTGAGAGTAATTCATACAGATAGTATAGAACAGATCCTGTAATTTTAACTTTATGTTATCGGTTTCTTTATTTTTACGTAAAGTCCCAGAATCATCATAGTCCTCCATGACTACTTTCATACCATCTATCGTAATTCGATGATAAGTACCCATTTGCAAAAACAGTTCAATCTTTAATCCATGAACAGTTTGTAAATCTGGTTTAATTTTAAAATGACATGCAATGTTGTTTACTGCCATCAACAATATTTCAATAATTGTGCTCTTACCGGCGCCATTTTTTCCGGCAATAGCCGAAAAACTTAGTTTTATTTTCCTGGAGTCATAAAGATTTTCTGGATAAGTTGTAGTATATGCTAGATTCCCATTTTTAGCAATTTGAAAATTGCTATGGAAATAGTATACTTCTTCTTCACGAAGTATTTTGCGAATTTCCTTAGCACAGCCTGATAATGGTTTAAGTGCAATAATCTTAAATATTCTACTATTCGTTGGCATAGAGAGGGTTTCGTTTTATTAAATGCAGCAATCCAAATATTTCCTTTTCTGAGTTAGCGACATAGTAACTGGCGGAACTTAATGCCTTGACTTATTCTAACTCTATAAATTTGATATTTAAGCTTAGTATATTTTCATTTCCTTAGCACCAAATGTACCATTTCTGGATCATTTAAAAGCCTTTCCATCTCCGACTGTACAATATCCTGCACATCCTGGATGATCTGGTGATAATTCCTTTGAACAATTCCTTCGTCAAGTTTACGAATTACCGGAATGTCCTCAAAACCATCTTCTTCCTTTTTTAAAGCATCATGATCGTTCAGTATTTCACATTGAAATGCTTTCAACTCAATCTTCTGGTCCGGATTATCGGCAACCATTCCGACAAACTGACCGGAACTGAGCGATGAAATCTTAGATGGTGGAATAGCGGAATCCAGCTGTTTAGACCGGCTGATGGAGGTGTCGGTCCGATTAATGGAAAAGCTGGTACGGTCCTGCATAATTTTTCCGAAGCGTTCAGAAAGCTGTTTGGCGGTATCGCCGGAGACCTGACCACTGACAATATTACCGGTAATATTCATAATGACATCTGCTTGTTCTTTACCGTAGTCTTTGCGGAGCTGTGAGAAATCCTGGATTCCAAGGGTAGTGGATACCTTATTACTGCGCGCGGTGGCAATAAGACTGTCCATGTGATTCAGATAAATGGTAGGGAACTCGTCAAAGATCAGACTGCTTTTTAACTTTCCTTTTTTATTGACCAGCTTAATGAGCCTTGTGATATATAAGGAAAGCACAGCTCCATAAGTCAACAATTTCTGCGGATTATTACCCATGCATACGATTTTGGGCTCATCTGGATTATTGATATCCAATGTGAAATCGTTACCAGAAAGAACATAATATAAAGAGTGTGATGCCAAACGGGCCATTGAAATCTGTGCGGAGGCGATCTGTCCTTCTAGCTGCTGGGTAGCATCATTGACGAATGCGGACACAAATGGACTGATCATGGCCTGGATTTCCGGTTCAGTCCGGAGCACTGTAAAAAGTTTATCCTGCTCAATCTGCATGAGCTCTACCACATGGGGCAATGTACAGAACGCCCCATCCTGGTATTTTCTAAGGAACCAGATGATCGCTGTCAAAAAGTTGATAGGAGATTCCACAAAGAAATCACCCTGTCGTTTGATCCATTCGCGGTTGAGTCCCATCAGTATCGTGCGGGCAGCTTCTGCTGCATCGGTAATGTCGATGAGCCCTGCCGGATCCAGCGGGTTACAGCGGTGTGTTCGGGAGAGATCGTCGAAATTTATCACGTAAAACTGTGGTGGAACTTTGTATTTATCCTTGTTTTTAAGCCAGGTATTATATGTGATCCTTGAAAGGTCGTCGTACTTGAAATCATAAACAAACATGGAAAAACCTTTACGGATATGCTGGGTGATCACGTGCCGGATGACAAAGTAGCTCTTGCCTGAACCAGGTGAGCCAAGCACCAGAAGTCCACGGAATGGATTGATGAAGTTGATCCAGCTTTTACGGATTTTTCCTTTCAGATTATACTTGGCAGGGAGATTAATGGAGTATTCATTATCAATCAGCTGCTCATGCTGCGGAAAGGTTTCGTTCTCCTTATTGAATATATCCTGGCCATTTATTTTCAAACGGATTACTCTGGAAAGCATCGTCCCGCCTGACAAAATAAGCATGAAACCAATGGCACTTACAGCAATATACATGGTCGAAACAAAGACCGGCTGCGCTGGCAGCGAGAGGATCCAATGGTTAAAAAAGTAGATTGCTACACCAATCAGAATGTAGATCAATGCTATTTTTGTACTTAATTTTTCCTCCTTTTTCCCTTTTGCGCCAAGCAGTGAAATAGCGAGAAAAGCAAGTGCGACTAGTTTGGTTCTGTTAAACGTCGCGAACAAACCGGTCTTGAAAATGTTTTCCAGAATACGGTCACTGAATGTGGAAACGAGCTTCCATTGCTCAAAGGCGGTGTAGCAAAAATAATAGAAGTGCAGACCTAAAAGGGCCAGGCTAATCAGTCTTGTCATGTCCAGGATCCGGCGTAAAGCCTGATCATTTTCTCCTGTATTCGAAGCCATGATAGTATTGTTTTAAAGTGAATGGGATTGTTTTTGCTGTTTTTTTCTACGGCTTTTTCGTAGTTGCCAGGGCGTTGGATCGGGTGAGAAGGTTGGCTGAAAAAGTATATCAAGTGAGTCATCGGAGACTGAATTCTTGTCAGACGAATCCAAGAATATCCTTGTTAGCGGGCCATTTTTTTGAGTGTTATTTCCGGAATTATTGGTGCCGGTAGATGGCGTCTGGCTCTGAATATATTCATGCTTCTTAGATTGTTGCTGCTGGTGGCCACAGCGTTCCGAGATAGCCTTAGCACTGTATTGTTTACCCAGATCACTGCCGTTGAACACGCACTTAGTGCGAAAATCCACATAGGTAATTCCATATATCTGGCCTTTCTCACTCTGGCGAAGCACCGTTTTGATACCGTCTTTTTCCAGCGCCTGAATCAGTTTTTCAAGATCAACATCTGAACGTTTTAATAGAGCGAAATCAATGGCATTTTTTACGCGCGCTTTGTGTTGTTGTCTGGCTGCTTCATTGAGCTGAAAGCGTTGTTGGATATTGGGTAGGGTAGGCTTGTTATAAAAATCACTGGCTTTGATCGGTACTCCGATTTTGTTGCCTCGCTCGTCCAGAATACGGTAAGTGAGCCCATTTCTTTTGTAAGTGCGTGAGTCTTCGCTGCCACGATCAGCCGCCACATTGTACTGTTTAAGCACTGCATTCAGCTCTGGTAATGAAACATATTTATAAGTGGGAAGTACCGCTTCAAGTACCGTTGCAATGGCCCGTTTGGTCTGAGTTTTACCATACTGAGCCTTCTGTACATTGACAGGTTTGAGCTCATAAATTTTGCGTTGCCTGCTGTCTTCGGCGCGCACCAGTCCATGCTCGATTTCAATTTCCTTACGTGCTTTTTCGGAAAGATTCCGGCCGATATTCTGTGTTTCGATCCGGGTCCCATCGGCCCTTATTTTTACAGAGACGATATGTATGTGTGGGTGCGCGGCATCCTGATGCTGATAGACCAGATAGGGCTGCTGCCCAAACCCAATTTTTTCCATATAAGTCTTTGCAATATCGCTGAGCTGGTCCCTTGAAAGCTGCTCTGACGGATCAAAATTTAGTGAGATATGCACACTGTTTCGTGTCACATTTTCATTCAGATTGGCAAGTTTCAAAAGCATATTCAGCCTCTGGTTTTCGCTCAGTGATTCGGCATCAGCAGGGTAGTTGCCTGCGGAAATAAACTCGGCAACTCCCTCAATTATCTTGTTTTCGTTGTAGTAAAAACTCCTTCTCAAAGAGTTTCCTGTCTTTATGATTGCAACCATTTTTTCGATGTTACAGCGATATGGTTTTTGATCTCTTCGATCTGATCCAGAAGCTCTTTCTTATCGGAATCGTATGCTATCAGCCAGTCACGAAACTGTGAAATCTGGCTTAGGGAATTGAGTTTTTTGACAGCCTGATTGAAGTTATTTCCGGCAGCGGTCAGCTCATTTCTGAGCCTGATCAGCTCGGTCATCAGCTCGTCGAGCGAAGCATTCCGGTGGTTAACAGTCACAGGTTTGGACAGTAAGACCTTGCGGGCATATTCGCTGAGTTTACGGGCAGTAGTTCTTTTAAACTGACTATGAACCTTCGCGTATTCGTCTGGACTTAGTCGGAGGTGAAGCCATTTGGTTCGGTTGTTGTTTTCTTCTTTCATCACAAAATCATTTTCACGGTTTCAACAATTTTCTATTTTTAGAACTCACCTGCCCACGACTCCGGAGTGACAGGCAGTCGGCAGCCCCGCCGGCGGCGCCAGATAGGTTGTGATACAACCTGACATCTGGCCGGAGTCGGAAAGACCGGACTCCTCCAGACTTTTGAAAAGCCTTAAAGACTTTCATTAGGGTTCAGGCCTCTTTTGAGATTCAAGTATTTTCGGTGCACGAATTCTGATGAAACCAGCCAGTCATTTAAATCTTTATGATGTTGATAAAGACTGCTTTTATCCCGATACCTATCGCTGATTGATAAGGCGTACCGGGTTTGGTCCATCCCTGCCTTATCCCGGTCAAGATAGAGGCTGATTTTCTCGTGGGTTTCAAGAACAGAGCGTACTTTTTCGAATAAGGAAATAGAATTTAAAACAAGAATGCTTTGCTGCTGCTTCCCTGGATTGTTGTAAAGAGCCAGGTAAGAAAGCATGTCAAAGAAACCTTCAAAAACCAGGATGTCTTTTGAGCCTTTATCAATCAGGGTGAAGTCCTTGGGTGAGCTGGATAATTTCACAAAAGCATTGCGCAGTTCATAGCCGCCGGAATTGTTTTCAAAACCGATGGCGTAATAGTGTTTTCCTCCCAAGTCATAAACGACTTCTTTGCAATGTACACTTGCAATTTTTGACGGAATTTTTCTTTGAGATAAATAATGGAAAAGCGGTGTTGAAAATAAGGGTTTGACATCCAGAATCTGGATCTTGTTTTCCTGTTCTTTGCGTGGTTGGTTAGGGGAGTGGAGAAACGGCTGATGAAGAGCAAGATCTTTATAAGATTTTTGAGGTAATTCACCCACTGAGCAGTTGTAATACAGAATGCCAAAATCAACCAGGTTTCCGCCTTTGCCAAGACCATGGTCAAACCATTTGTTAAGTCTGCGATTTACTTTAAAAGAGGGAGTCCGCTCATTACGCAGCGGTGAGCTGTACCAATAATCATTACCCCTGATTTTAGCCGGCTGAAATCCCAGCTCATACAGGAAGTTTACCATGTCCGTTTCCTTAAGGTTTTCTAACGGACTTTTTTCGTTTCTGTAATCCATATCCTGCACATTTTCCGTTTCCACAATTCAGATATCAAGGTCAAGTTAACTAAGTCCAGCCGCTCAAACCTATCCTGAAAGCATTTTCGGCAGGATATCGGGGAAAGCATCAATGGTGTTTCAAAGCATTGTTTCCCGCAATCCTGACTGGATTTTCGTTAGGATAAAGTGGCATGGATAAAATAATTTTGTCCCAATTCAATGATGTAAAATCTAAACTTTGAAAAATGGAAACGACGATTGAAATGAGCAGAATGTATGAAACACTTCTGGCTGCTCCGGGGATGAATCAAAGTGTGAAGATTTCGCTGACGATATCCAGAAAGACAGCACTGCTGTTAAGCCAGTTGATTGAAAACGGCATCGTGCAAAAAGACAAGCCCGACCAACCCGGAATTATTGCCGCGCTCCCAAAAGAATGTTTTCAGGAAATAGAAGTTATTAGTATGGAACTTCTTAGAAAAGCAGATATGACCGAGCTTAATGAAAAACTTCAAAGGATCGCACAGGGCTAGCTATGGAAAATAATGTGATGTCATGGTTGCAGGGGCTCAGAGCCGGCCACAACCCTTCCGAGTATCCTTTTATTGCTACACTGGTTCCAATAGGCAAATTTGAAGCGAAGCTTGATTTTAAGATTTGGGCCAAAAAGACCATGGGTATTTGCTGCTATTTTACAGAGCAGAAGTCAGGTCGAAAATTTCAACTCACTGTTTACCGTAGAAAGCAGGATGAGATGTACATGCTTGATGGTTGTGAAATAGACTTTACAACCTGCGAAACGGGAGCCTCTTACATGGTTTCGGTTGAAATCAACGGTAAGGGTAATATAGCATTCCGCAATGCTTGGTCTGTATGATTGGAAATTTCGGAGAACCGCGTTATGAAGATCCGAGTTTGGTCAAGTCCCTACACAATACGAAAAGTGTAGCGAAAACGTCGATAGTTTGGGCCAGCCTAATTGAAATATCTTAGAAACAACTATCGTAGCCATCGTGCCACAAAAGCTTAAAACGCAACTCAATGAATCAAGTCGCGTTTTAAGCTCAATTTTTTAACGGCGAACTTGCTGCCCGGTCAAGTCGGTAGGTGTATACCCAAAGTGCTTTTTGAAAGCGTAAGAAAAGTGCGATAAGTTTTCAAAACCAACCTCGTAGCAAACGTCGATTGGTCTCTTTTTCTTTTCGACAAATTGATAATGTGCCAGTTCCAATCGCTTTTGTGTAAGCCAACGTTGCGGTGTTGTGTTATACATTTTGCTAAAATCACGTTTGAAAGTTGTCAAACTACGGCCTGTCAGATAGCCGAATTTTTCTAAAGGAAGATTGAACATAAAATTCCTTTCCATGTAGTCTGCCAAATCAATTTTCCCTGGCTCTTCAAAATTTGCCAATACGCTGTCTATACCCCTGTCAATTGTCCTGAGAATGCTGATAGCTTCTGTTATTTTCAGGATGGCAATATTTTTCGGAAGTTCTTTCATTTCAAAGTATGGAACTAACGAAGCAAGGCAGCTTTCAAGCAAAGGGTGATCGCTGAAAGCATATATTTTCTGCGATTCCAACACTTTGGGTTTCACATTTAGGTTGGCGTAAAAGTCTCTTAATCTTTCCATGGACAGGTGCATCACCACAGTCTTATGCGGTTGCCCATTGGTTGGATAATTTATGATAGTTGCCAGTTGATTTCTGGGAATCAGGAATATATCGCCTTTCTTAAAAAGGTAGGTCGCATCTGCCTGCACAATTTTGGTTTCACCCGAAATGAACCACACGAGCATATGGTGGTCGAACATGATATCCGACTTGAAAAACTTGTCCTCGTAACAGGAAAGTTTAATATCCTCGGTTATATATTTTGCTTGATATTCCATTGCGCATTTTTTGAATTTCGTTTTTTTCGACAGGAAATTATGAATACAAAAATAGAGATAATCATAAGTATGGCATTATACGGATTGCCCGCCATCAATCAGAAAATTTGAGCCTGTAATGAATGAAGCATGATCGCCCGATAAGTAAGTAATCAAATCTGCCACTTCGTCTGCCCTGCCCAATCTTGACAAAGGAATGCTATTTAATAATTGAGCTTCAACAGAATCATCCAAGCCAAGTTTATTCATAATTTCCGTAGCAACGGGACCTGGACTCACAGCATTCACACGAATTTTTCGGCAGGCCAATTCCAGGGCCGCAATTTTCATAACGGCGTTGATAGCTGCTTTGCTTGCCGCATAGGCAGACGCGTTTTGTGGGGAAATAGTAGCAGATGTTGATGACAAAAATATAACCGAGGCACTATCATGGAGGATTGGAATAAATTTACTTAACGTAAAGTATGCTCCCTTGAAATTAACATTCATTACTTCGTCCAGCATATTTTCTGTCATTACCTCAATCGGTGCAAGCTTTGTGATACCTGCATTGATAAGCAAAATATCTACTTTCCCGAATTGCTCTTTCACATCCAATACCAGCCTTTCAATATCTGATAAGCTGGATTGGTCTGCCAGCAAACTACGGACGTTGAGTTCTGATGCTGCCTTTTCAATCGCTTCTTTCCGTCTGCCCGTGATGATCACTTTTGCTCCGTTTTCATGGAGCGCCTTTGCTGTGGCATACCCGATGCCGCTGTTGCCGCCCGTAATGACGGCAACTTTATCTTTCAAACTTTTCATTTCAGTATTTTTATTGGATTAAATAAGGTTGAATGTAATGCCTGTCATGGCTTCGCTCCATGTCCATAAGCGTTTGGCGTTGGCTTCATCCACTGAGTAACGTTTTACACCATTGGACATGGAAGTATCCGAAGCCACTTCGGCCACATCAGAATCTTCACAATATACACCTCCAACATTGTTCAACAGGGGACTGGTGGCGCACCAAACTGTTGTGGCTGCACCTTGTGGAATTGTTTTTAACGATGCTGCTACTTCCGGTAACAGATTACCATCTGCATCAAGGAAACCCATTTTTTGAAATAGTTCCAGGGATGCTTCTCTACCCAGTTCTATTCCTGCAATAGAACCCGGGTGTAATGAGTAAGCCCGTACATCAAATGCTTTGGCAAGATTGTCCAACTCAAGGGCAAATAGATTGCTGGCCGTTTTTGACTGCCCATAAGCCTGCAGCGTTTCATATTCCCTATTGACAAAATTAGGGTCATTAAAATCGAATGGAGCAAATTGATGTCCGTGTGAGGATACATTAATCACTCTTGCACCATTAGCTTTTTTCAGGGCTGGCCAAAGCCTTGCGGTTAATTGAAATTGTGCTAAATAATTGGTGGCTAACTGTGATTCGATACCACGGCTGTCTTTGCGCAGCGGCACCCACATAATACCCGCATTGTTGATAAGTAGATGAAGTGGTCTGCCTGAAGCAAGAAATTTTTCAGCAAACGCATCAATGGAATCTGGATTCATTAAATCCATTGTTTCCAATTCTACGTTGGCAATGCCTTCCAGATTCCTTTTTGCTTTTTCGGTATCTCTTGCAGGCACAATTACTGTCGCCCCGGCTGCTGCCAGCGTTTTGGTGGTTTCCAAACCGATACCGGTGTTGCCCCCGGTTACAATGGCGATTTTCCCGGTAAGGTCAATTCCTTTGATAACATCATTGGTTGTAGATGTTGCGTTGAAGCCTGAACCCGTTGGGTTTTGCAATGCTCCCTGATAATTGTTTTGTTCCATTCTTTTAAATTTTAAATGTTATTGATGGGACAAAAGTAGGCCGGATGCTCTGAGGCGTCTTTGTTTAAACGTCCGAATGTGTTTTGTTTAAAAGGCCGGTGTTTTAACCGATGTGGTTGGCATTTCTTATAAGGCTGAACCAACAATTGGAGAATTAAGGACTAAAAAACATTGATGATAGGACGCAGGATGGGAAATGCGGATTCACTGACCGCTGCAATTCGGAGAGTCAGGATAGATCATTTTGGACAAAATTGACCAGGTTAAATTATTGATTGATAGTATTGTAACACTTGTTAAAACAATACCTGATTATAGTCAAATTGCCACGGAATCGTTGTTACTATGATGCGAATTATCCAGCAGAGACAACCAATAAGTTAAGATTAGTGTCACTTCATGGAGAAAATGAACATATGCTTTTCTTTGAAAGGTTATTGGCCTGAATTTTCTTTACATGATATAAGTAATCTGTTACCACCATAAAATAGCCAATGAAAATGAAAAGTAAAACAATTTTAATGTCCGTAATTCTGACCGGTTTGTTTTTTGCCTGCAATAAATCCGGCAAAGCAGATACTCTGGCAGAAAAGTCCGGGCTTGCTAAGGACACCACCGTAACCAAGGCTGAGGCCAGCAGTGGTATCCTTCCGGATTCTATCGATCTGAGTAAAGTTCCTTTCAGTGAAAAGGAGTTGGGTGCGTTTCCCGTTTTTAATCCTCCGGCGGATTTGGCACCTCTAAATAAGCCACTTACCCGCGATTTCGACCGGCTGTTTTTTCCGACGCGGGAAGGGATGATTCCCGTCGAAGGAAAGGTTTACAAAGCATTTATAACGAGTGTTACTGGTAAAGAGTGGTCTTTGCCCTTTTTTGAAAAGAGTTACAAAGATCTGATTACTTCGGCCGGAGGTGTGCTGATTTTTCAGGGAAAAGTAACACAGAAAGAACTCGATCGTATTAAAGACGAAGCAACTTATTTCGGCGAAGAGGGCTCGATTGATTATACCAACAATGTGGTGGAAGTATACGCAATTCGTAGAAAAGAGGGAGATCATCTATTTGTGCAGCTCTCAGGATACAGCGCAGGAGGATCAATCCAGATTCTTCAGTTGCCCAAGGCGGACAAATGATGAAATCATCGGAATTTATAAACACCTATGCAGAGGAATTGATAAAAATGGCTCAGCATGATTTGCATCTGCGCGAAAAACTATTAAATGAAGGCGCACTTTCGGGGGGATATAATCCGGAGATGGAGGCTTTACATAAAAAGAATGCAGACCGGCTAACAGAAATTATCGACGAGATTGGGTACCCATTAAAATCGAAGGTCGGCGAAAAAGCCAGCGAAGCGGCATGGCTCATTGTGCAGCATGCTATCAGCGAGCCTGCTTTGATGAAAACGTGCTGGAAACTGATAACCGAAGTCGATGATGTCAACCCGCAGAACCTTGCTTATCTGTATGACCGGATTTGTTATTTTGAGGGAAAGCCCCAAAAATACGGTACTCAGTTTGACAGTCGCGGCCTGTATCCTGTCGAAGATAAAAAAGAAATGATCCGGCTGCGTAAGGAGCTGAAACTACAAGTGCTTGATGAGGATATGATTGTCGAAAGTAATAACGATGAGCTTACGGACTTACATCCTGATGACCAAACGTTCAACCAATGGCGTAAGAAAGTCGGATGGATCTAAGTAGACTGCAAAAGTTATTGCTGACACCAAACTGACGAACCACCAGGAATATCGTGGGGTCAAAAGTTTTTTTGGTTGTATATACGCTTGCTGCCTGCTAGCTTTGTTTCTGTTGTACAGAAGCTAAGCTAGCCAGGTAATTTTATGAAACGTTATTTCAAAAACGTTTCCGCCAAGTTCTTGAAAAATTTGATAATCCTAGTAAAATCGAAGGAGCAAAAAAAGGGCCGGAGCCCTTTTAATTTAGTAGCTACTGAACACATGTCCTTCATATTCGGAGTACCCATCCATAAACAGATCTTTTCCGAAGGCTTCATAATCGAAGTATCTTTGAAGTAGCTCGGGTACGTCCGAAAGCATTCCGGTATCTTCAATGTATTGGTAAGCGAATTCTTCTGCCGGATCTTTCATCGATCCTGCAAAGTATCCCTGATAGGACTCGTTGAATTCTTCGAGTATTTCTTCAAAATCCTTTTCATTATCTGGCCAGCTGGCTATATCCTTGCAGTAGATTTCAAGCGCCCTGGCTCTTTCATCATCCATACCGGTGACTTCTTCCATGTATTGGAAAGTATATTCATTCAGACTGCTTTCTGAAATCAGAAAATCCGGAATGTATTCCCAGTCCTGAAACATAAGTTCCGGATCCTGTTCGTCCTGATGTAATTCTAAACAAGCTTCGTAGAAATCTTTCAAGTCAATATAATCTGAGAGATCCATCCATTTTCCGAAAAGCGATCCGTCATTGTACTTAGCGTAAGTACCAACATAAATGCGAAATTCAACTGAGGTTTTCATAAGTGAAACACTTTAAGTAGCTAAGCCCGGCTTCGTGCCAAAGGCAATCGCTGCTTTCCGACGAAGAAAAAATGACGGGGTTTACTCCTTGGGTGAAAGCCCATCCGGCGGTTTAAGGCGGGCCGCTGGAAGCGGTGGTAAATAGCCGGATGACGAAGTGCAGGCTTGCGGCCGTCATTTTTTGCTTCGTAACTTTCGGTTGACTGACTGGCAAACGTGCGGCTGGAGTCTTAAAGACATTGATAAAGTCAAGCGTAATACTTACCGGTAGCAGGTTTTATCCGTTTTTTTAGGGATAAAAAAATCCCTTGTGACCATAAACGATCACAAGGGCAGACTGTCGGGCCAGATTTTGTAGTGAGTTTATAATATAACCAGCTTTCAGCTGGAAGCCTTTTCGTAGGCCCAGTCGACTACCTGTTTGAGCGTTTTGTGCAGCTCTTTCATGTCGCTTTCTTTATTTATGTCAATTCCACAGAAGGTGCTCCCATTTACCATGGCATGAAGGACGAAATAGTAGATGCCTGCAATTTGTAACGCTAACAACGCACGGAAGTTTACTTTGGAACCTTTGAAATATGGGTCTGTGAGCCCGAGCATATCTTCTCCCAATCGTTCGCGGGCGTCGGATATACCCCGTGAGATCTCATTCTTCTCGCAGATCTCCCAGCGGATCACCTGCTGCATTTCTGAATTGGAATAAAAATAATCGAGTTGTTTTTCCAGAACATTTTTAGCCAGGTTTCTGCCGGAGTCCTTCTGGTTTTCTTCCAGAATGTTATCGAGATTTTTGTGATAAAAGCTCCAGTAATCCTGCAATAATATATACTCTCTGAAAAGCTTCTGCACACTCCCGAAATAGCGGTATATCAGGTTTTTCTGGACGCCTGCCTGCCGGGCAACTTTGTTAAGCTTAATTCCTGCATAACCATTGGTGCGAAACACTTCGCCTGCCGCTGCAATAAGTCTTTGCTCTGTCTGTTTTCTGTTTCTTCTGATTAGATCTTCCATGGTTGTGAAGAGTAAAATGGTGTCATATTATTGTAATCAGCACTATGACAGTCTGTTAAGCTAATGTAATAAAAAAATGGTATGTAGCCGAAATTTTACTTAATGTATGATAAGTTTATCTTCAAATTGACACTTAATTAAGAAAACTGGAAGATCTCGACAACTTTTAATCAACAATCACATGCAACACTCATATTCACTTGAATGGTATGATTTGCTGGTTTGTATTACATTAAATCCGGCAAAAACGGATGTAAGTGCTATTTCAAAAGCACAAACGGAATCAATTTTAAAAAGAGCTGATGAAGAAAAGGAGAAGATACAGGTGCAGTTAAAACGGGAAGTATATGCTCTTAAAAACCATTCAGAGATTGAACTGGTTGTTAAACGTTATCATTCCGACCTGATACTTATGCTTGATCAGGCCAGTGAAAACAGTAATAGGATTCCGGCTGATGCCGAGGATCTTAAAGTGCTATCAAAGGCAATTGCTGAGCATCTTGATGAACTGATTTCATTTATAGAAGGACGGTATCTGAAATTTCTTGGACTTGATGAGTGGATACCAAACACCTACCTGGATATGACCAGACAGGAATTAAAAGTCAGGCTGGATAATCTTAAAACGAAAATAGGACGCAAAGTCAGCGATAAAAAATTAATAGATATCGTTTTTGGTACGCTATATAAATTTACAGCGCAAGAGCCTGGACGCAGGGTGACAGTTCGAGAGGTGGTATATAAGAAAGAACTTGTTAAGGGACTTGAAGAAATTGCATCGTTAAAGAGTGAGAATGAGCTTTACATTGCTATTAATGAGTTGCTTATTTATCGAAATTTCAATAAGAAGACATATCTGAATTATTATACAGAGAAGATAGCTGGCAGGATCAATTCCTATGTGTCGGTGACTGACAAGCTTGATCAGCTACTTCTTGCTTACAAGGAGTTCAATCAGATGCATCTCAAACCGGGCGTGCGTTTAAATCCAAATTATAAAGGGATCAAAAGTGTGGTGGGCAATTGGTTTGCTCAGGAAATCAATTATCTGGAAAAGAAGTTTCAGTGGGATGTTAGTCCATTAGAAGTTAGAAGGCTTCCAGACAGAAGTAAGCCGGCTGATCTAAAAATTAGACTTTCGCTGAATTCGGATCAGATCGGCATCCTTCTGAGAGCATTCGTGCACGTTGGATTATTAGAAAGAGGGTCAGTTCAGGCAGTATTCAAAGCTCTTATTCCGCTGCTGTCTTCAAGTGAAAGAGACGATCTCTCATGGGACAGTGTTAGGAAGAGATCTTACGCGGCGGAGGATAAGGATAAAAGAGCGGTGATTGCCATAATGGAAAAGACGATTGCTGCAATTCAGAAAAGTGATATCGTATGACTTGCACATCAGGTGTAAATAAGTGCTCACTTACATATTTCATCGGCCTGCTCGTTTGGTAGTAGGTATAGTTATATTTACAGTAAACAATTATTTCCTTTTTACATACGGAACAGCTCCTCTATTAAAATTATTCAAATGACTCCTGATTTGGTTGAGTTTTTTTTAAATCTCCGCAAACAAATTCTAGCAATTCACACGGAGAGACACCCATTGCCAAAGCGATCAGGTACAATTCATCAGCACGTAGTTTTGCAGAAGTGTTATTAGATAATTCCGTTAATCTTGGACTGGATAAATTAGATTTTCTTGCTATATCGGCTTTATTTACTGACTTTCTTTCAAAATACTCTCCTAACTTAGTTTTCATATGGTCTTAGATTCTAATAATTAATGTATCGATTGTTAATAAATAATCGATCTATTTCGGATATACTATAACCCATTCAAGTTTAAATGTTTACACAACAAATCCAAAAGACTACACGGATTAATATCCAAAGATAAAGCAATTAAATAAAGCTCGTCGGCACGTAAATTAGCGCTGCTGTTATTTGATAATTCCGAGAGCCTTTGATTACTTATGCCAGTTTTACGAGCAATCTCCGCCCTATTAATGGACCTACTATCAAAAAATGCTCCAAGTTTCGTCTTCATATTAAGAATATCTTTATATAAATATAGATATTCAGAAATTATTCTATTAAAATGTTGATAATTATATTTTGATCTTTAAGATTTTCTGAATAAATTTACAGAAAATCTTAAAGATTATGGTGCATTATAACTCAACTCTAGCCCATTTTGAGATAATAATTCCACTCCAAAAGGTTGATGATCTGCTCAGGTATCAAAAGGGAATTCTCAAATTGTTGGGAGAAATTGAAATTGAAAATTGTAATTCTGATTTGAAAGAAAACTTAATGGCAGTTTATGAAATCTTGGGCCATTTCGGGATGGATACTGATTTCGCAAAATAAGTATTGAATTTTGATTTCAGTCATAGTTATTTAAAATGCTCTTGGCGCAAGGTAACACTGTTCAAACTTAAACTACACAATGAAATACTATCTTAATTTCATTTTCCAACAAGTCATCCGAAAGCCCGAGTGACTCATAGATGCTTGCCAATTGATTGAGCATCATTTCTGCACACTATAATATAGGTTTTTCGTTCACTCAAGTCTTCACTCCAAAATCTTTGTTGCAATGAACACACGTTTTTGCTCCCCAGGCAGAATACTGCCGTATCTATACTATTTTTTGCTTCTTTATCTGCTTCTCTGGTGCTGGAAACCGGCTGCTGCACAGGATATTAGTGTTATTAAACCGTTACAGATCGGTGATAAAGTTCCGGATATCACAGTCAATAATATTCTGAACTATAAATCGCCCTCGGCCAAATTATCTGAATTCAGAGGAAAGCTTTTAATTCTTGACTTCTGGGCAACCTGGTGCCAACCCTGCGTGGCCATGATACCACGTATGGATTCACTTGAACATCACTTTAGGGGGAAAATAGCTGTCATTCCGGTCACGTATCAGACACCGCGCGAGGTGAGCGTATTCAGAAATAAATACAATGTGCGAAAAGGACCGCGGGTGCAAGGGCCGGAAGTGACGGCAGATACCGGGCTCAGCAAACTTTTTCCGCATTCGGGTGTGCCGCATTACGTATGGATTGATCCCGATGGCGTGCTTCGGGCCATTACCGGGAAAGAAGAAATTACTGCTGAGCGGATTGGAGCCTTTCTGGCTGGTAATGCCAGGCCAATGGCTGTGAAAAAGGATGAAAAAGATCTGGGTTACAACGGGCTGACGACGCCCTTGTTTAAACTACTGGAGCCTGTTGAAAATCCTGCTTTTAAAAATGTCCGTTACCGGGCGCTGCACACTGGATATGTTCAGGGATTACCAGGCCTTGTGATTCTGAAACAACCAGGAGACAGTATTGATCAGTGGCGCGTAACCTTTACCAACATAACGCCATACCATTTGTATTCTATGGCTTACGGGCAGGGCAAGCGTTTCATTGCCAGGCACTCGGTTGATCTTCAGACCCGTGACAGTTTAAAGTTTATCAGCGGGCTGAAGGGTGCCGCCGTGCGCGAATGGATTCCCAAAAACACGATGTGTTACGAGCTGATTCTGCCCGCAGGGCGTGCAGCGAATGCTTTTGCCATGTTCCGTGATGATCTAACGCAGCTGTTTCCGCAGTACGAAGCAGTTGTTGAAACCCGGAAAAGGCCGGTTCTGGCTCTTGTACGCACTTCCGGGCTTGAAAAATTCAAGTCGAAGTCACAACGGTTTACGGAAGGGTATGAAAACTTTACCTACCGTCTGCGCCACAGTACACTGCCCGTTTTTGTCATGGGGCTTGAGAATAGCTATATGCGGTCATCAAAACTACCACTGGTTGATCAGAGCGGCTACACGGGATATGTGGATCTTGACCTGGATCTGGATTTTAATGATCTGGCTTCCGTGCAAAAAGCGCTTGCCGGCTATGATCTCACTTTTGAGCAAAAGATGGTCGATATCCAGGTACTTGTGATAAGAGACCGACAGCCTGCCGCTGCCGTTTCTTCCTACTAACACATTCTAACACTCCTATACGATGAAAATATTTTTAATATTATTGTTTACGGGCTTTTTGCATACTGTCAGCGCGCAGTCGCTATTGAAGGGGCAGGTGGTCTCACTTTCCGACAGCAGTGCGCTGGCCGGAGCGGTTGTCAAAATTAAAGGCATAAATCAAGGCGTGACAACGGACGAAACGGGACGCTTTAAATTGGCAGTAGATCAGACCAGGCTTAGTCTGCAGATCTCATACATAGGCTATGAGTCTGTGGAGCTGGCTGTTCAGATGCCTTTGTTGGCCCCCCTGAGAATAGCGCTTTTGCCGGACGCCAATCAGCTTGGAGAGGTGGTAATTTCTACGGGATATGAAAAAATACCCCGTGAAAGAGCTACTGGTTCATTCGCTACGGTGGATAATGCGCTTTTAAACCGCCGCGTGAGTTCGGATATCGTCAGCCGTTTGGATGATGTGGCAGCTGGTCTGATCAACAACCGTGGAAAAGGCAGCGCGCAGGGGCTGCTGATCAGGGGGCAAAGCACCATTAATTCCAGCACCCGTCCGCTGATTATTATTGATAATTTTCCTTACGAAGGAGATCTTGGCAGCATTAATCCCAATGATATCGAAAGTGTCACGGTTCTGAAAGATGCAGCTGCGGCATCAATCTGGGGTTCAAGGGCTGGAAACGGGGTGATCGTGTTAACGACTAAAAAAGGGAGCGCAGCAAAATCACCACAGATCACTTTTAACAGCAATCTGACCATCGGGGCCAAACCTGATCTGTTCTATCAACCGCGTATGAGCACCGCAGATTTTATTGACAACGAACGATTTTTGTTTGAGAACGGAAGATACAATTCAGCCGAGAGAAGCGCCGCTAAATATCCGTTCACTCCGGTCGTGGAGCTTCTGATCGCCGAGCGCGATAACCTTATCACCCAGGAGCAGGCCCAGTCCGAAATCGAGCTACTGAAAAGCCGCGACATCAGAGGTGAATATGAAAAGTATATGTATCAAAGCAGCGTCAGCCAGCAGTATGCACTTGCGCTAAGCGGTGGGGGCGACACGCACCGGTACTTCGTCTCAGCCGGTTTTGATGAAACCCGTCCCAGTGAGGTATCCAATGCGTACCAGCGCTTTACATTCAATGCAAACAATACGTTTATTGTATCCCCTAAACTGGAAATTTCTGCAGGCGTATATTTCAGTGAATCTAAAAATAGAAACGCAAATCCGGGAAATCTGACCTATACCAATCCATTGACGGGCGCACTTGGGACACAGATGTACCCTTATGCAAGTCTGGCTGATGGCCAAGGTGAGCCGCTGGCCGTCATAAAGGATTACCGTCTTAATTTTCTTCAGCAGGCCGAGCATGCCGGGCTTTTAAACTGGCAGTATAAACCGCTTGCAGAAATGGCGGCTGCTGATAACAAAGCTGGATTGACCGATTACAGGATTAATCTTACTGCAGACTACAAAATACTGCCGGGGTTTTCTTTCTCAATGCTTTATCAGTATGGAAAAGGAATCAGTACGGGCAGGAATTATTACAGCGAGCAGACCTATACCGCCCGAAATCTGGTGAATCAGTTGTCCTGGGTTGACAGCTCCGGTATGGTAAAACAAAACCTTGCACCAGGCGGGATTCTCGACCGAAGCGAGAACGCTTACGTATCCCATAACCTGCGCGGACAGCTTCGCTATACCCATACTTTCGCCGGATCCGGCGAACTTGTTGCGATCGGTGGGGCTGAAATCCGGGACCACGCCACTGAGGCGGGCGCCAGCCGTTACTACGGTTATGATGATGATTACGCTTCCAGCAGGCCTGTTGATTATATTACCGCGTTCCGCTCTTATGTAAATCCGGCATCGACCATGCGGGTTCCCTATGTCGATAGCAGATCGGGAACTTCGGACCGGTATCTTTCCTATTTTGTGAATGGTTCTTATACCCTAAAAGGAAAATATATACTTTCAGCCAGCGGGCGGATGGATCAGAGCAATCTTTTCGGCGTTGAGACCAATGACAAGCGTGTTCCGCTTTATTCGGCTGGTGCTGCCTGGAGGCTTTCGCAGGAACGTTTCTTTCAGGTCGCCTGGCTTTCTACTGTGAAGCTCCGCTCGACGTTTGGCTATAGTGGGAACAGCAATAAAAATGTATCCGCATACACTACTGCATTCTTTGAGGGGACCGATTATTACACCCGGTTCCCGTATGCAGTGATCACCAATCCGCCCAACGAAAAGCTCCGTTGGGAGAAGGTTCAGACCTTAAATCTGGGGCTGGACTTTGAAACCCGCGGGCGCCGGTTTAACGGTAGCGTGGAGTATTACTGGAAAAAAGGGATGGATTTGATCGGAAGCATGCCGTACCCGGGAAGTTCAGGTGTGAAAACATTTACCGGTAATTATGCCTCGATTGCCGGTCGTGGTATGGATCTGACACTGACAGCCCGTATTTTTGATAAGGCTTTCAAGTGGCAGAGTGATCTGCTTTTCAGCCACACCACAGATAAGGTTTCACGGTATGAAGTACGGGCACTTTCTACTGCCTATCTGGGAAGTGGAGATGGTACGTCGGTTTATCCTTTGGAAGGAAGGCCTCTTTATGGGTTGTACAGTCTTGGCTGGGCCGGGCTCGATCCGGCCACAGGTGACCCGCAGGGTTATCTGGAAGGGGAGGTCAGCAAGGACTACGCGGCGCTGTTAAAAACGGACCCGGATGCTTTGCACTATCACGGGCCGGCCAGACCCAAAATGTTTGGAGCACTTAGAAACACGTTAACATACAAATCGCTTGCGTTATCTTTTAACCTTAGCTACCGGCTGGGACATTATTTTCGTCTGAGATCGGTATCCTATACAGATGTAAATAACAGCGTGCCCACGCATAGTGATTATGCACTGCGGTGGCAAAAAGCAGGAGACGAACTTTTCAGCAGTGTTCCTTCCAGACCTTCGTCTGTTAACACCAACAGAGATAACTTTTACGCTTACGCTCAGATTCTGGTGCAGAAAGCTGATAACATCCGCTTGCAGGACGTTACCCTGAGCTATGATCTGGTGCGGAGCGCGGGCAGAAAACTGCCTTTTCAAAGTGCTAGGCTGTATATATATGGAAATAACCTGGCAATGATCTGGAAAGCTTACAAAGGTAGCCTGGATCCGGATTACGCGCAGGCAATGTTTTCGCCGGTGCGAAGCGTCAGTATTGGAATTAAAATCGACCTCTAAAACAAACGGTGATGAAAAAAGGACGTATTTACCTATTAATGATTTGTGCTTTTAGCATTTTACAGGTGGCATGCCAGGATGATTTTTTAGAGCGGAAGCCAAGAAAATCATTGCTGGTACCCCAGACACTGACCGACTATCAGGCGCTTTTGGATAATGGATTGCAGCTTATGAATAGCTCGCCCTACCATACCGTATTATCAGATGGCGATTTTACGCTGACTGATGCCTTTCTTGCCAATCAGAATCAACTGAACCGGAGCACTTATATGTGGAGTAAAGATGAACAGCGATCCTTTCCGGGTTGGGATACGCCCTACAAGCAAATATTTACTGCTAATGTGGTGCTGGACGGCCTGATGAAAATGGATGAAGTATCCTCTGAAACCGCCGCGTATAAACAACTGAAGGGAGCAGCACTCTTTTACAGGGCAATTGCCTTTTATCATCTGGCCCAGCAGTTTTCAAAGGCCTATAATCCACAGGGAGATAATAGTTCAGCCGGCATTGTCCTGCCTTTGAGAGCGGATGTCAATCAGACGCTGCCAAGAGCTACCACCGCTCAGACCTATGATCAGATCACCGGCGATCTAAGGGTTGCCGCGCAGCTGCTGGAAAGCGAACCGGCCTATCTTTCAAGACCTGGTAAAGCTGCAACATTTGCGCTTCTGTCCCGCGTTTATCTGGCCATGCAGGATTATGCCCAATCGCTTTCCTTCGCTGAGCAGTGTTTGAGTTTAAAAGATGGACTGCTGGATTACAATGCGCTTGCACCTTCGGCAAGCGCACCTTTTCCGCTCCCTTTCAGCGCGGTGAATCCGGAGATTCTTTTTTTCTCTGAGATGTCGACCTCGCTTCTGGGAAATCCGGCTGTACGTGTTGATTCTTCCTTGTTTGAAAGTTATCAGAACGGGGATCTGAGAAAAACGCTTTATTTCTCGGCAGCTCACAACTTCAAGGGCAGCTATACAGGTACACTTTATCCATTTTCGGGTTTAAGCACTGACGAAGTATATTTGAATAAAGCAGAATGCCTGGCAAGGCTCGGACAGACATCCCTGGCCATGGAAGCGCTCAACAAGTTGCTGGAAAAAAGGTGGACCAAAAATGGTTTCAGAGCAGTTTCTGCCAGCACTGCTGAGCAGGCAACTAAGCTTGTTTTGGACGAAAGAAGAAAAGAGCTTGTTGGAAGAGGAGTCCGCTGGACGGATCTGAAAAGACTGAATCAGGATCCACAGTATGCGGTAACACTGTCACGAAATATCGCCGGAGAGAAAATTACGCTTTTACCTAACGCTTCGCAGTATCAATTTAAGATTCCGCAGGATCAGACCTCGTTCGGAACTGTTGAGCAGAATCCATAGGTGGTCCTCAGAGAGACAATGTTTTTCGTACCGCTGCCATGCAGCGGTACGAAATTCGGATCAGATCAACGAGGCATCACCTGATTGAGAGGAGATTACTGTACCGTTCTCGTCTCTGGTTTGAGAACACTCATTGTCGGGATTCGCATCACAGCGCAGCGTTTGACCCGAAGGAACGGGTTGCCAGTTTTCGGGCTGCCCTTCGGCGGCACTGTTATAAAAAACCGTGTTTACAGCAGAGTTTGTGTTGTTGGCTACTGCCAGACCGCCGCCCAGCATCAGGGCAGCTAAAAACAGATAATTGGCTTTTAACGTTTTCATAAGAATAAAACTTAAGTGTTAAAAATTAAACAATTAGTTGGTGCTTACTCTGTTTTCAGGTTTTCGGCGAAGTTATCCCTGGCGCGGGTAGGGCAGTGATTCGGACTGTGCCTGCCTGCGTCTTGTTTTTATTTGTATTCCGGTTAAACTGCGTCCCGTTTTTTCTGCAGCCTAAGTGCGGATATAGATAGCATTAAAAAAAAGGCATTGAAGATAAAATGGACTTTAAAGCTCATATTTCCGATTACACCGCCGCATCCACAAGGAACCCTTTCAAAAACATTCATAAGTACCAGCCCCATGTAGCCGGTGAAAATCAGCATCAGTAGCGCCGATCCGTATAAGCCGGCAGTACGACTTGCGCCTGCAACCAATAGAAAACTGACAACGATCTCGCAGATTGGAATGAGCCAGAGCAGTATACCTATGGACCAGGCCGGAAGAGGTTGATTAGAAAGTTGTCTTCGAAATTCATTAATATCGATTAACTTGCTTATTGCGGTATAAAAAAACAGGATAATCAGCATGACGGTTACAGTACCAATGATTCTTTTGCGCTGAAAAACAGATAGATTCATGGCGTTATGTTTTAATTGTGCAATAGAATTCTGTCAGAAAAGCTTCTGTTTAAAAGTCATTCATATTAAATCAACCATAAGATATCTTTAATACCAAAAGTCACCTTTATGATCAGCATCCGGTTCTTGTCTGTCGCAGTTCAATATTTTAACCATATAGTGTATACGTATCTCTACGGCAGTAATTATATGGCCAGATTACGGTCCGGGTATACCAGTCCGATTAATTCCTATTGCTTGGTAATTTTATTTTCAAAGCATATCTCCCGACGACCTGAACAAATTTCGCAAGTTGTTTTGAGATTAGTTGTTCGATTTTCCGACGAATTCTGTTCGATTTTCCGACTTTTCAGATTGGAAAAAATCCCTGTTGAAATTAATCTCTGCTTTACTCAATTGTCATTAATAGCAGCAGCTTTTCCTGGCGGGAAGCCGTAATAAGACCGGAATTGAGTACTAAAGCTGGATGTACTGTTGTAGCCTATCATCTCTGAGACGACCAGTATGGAATACCTATCATATGTTAAAAGCATAAATGCCTGCTGCATCTTAATTTGATTGATATATTTTTTCAGTCCGATCCCAAAATTATCCTGAAATGCTCTGCTTAGCGTATCAGGATGTACATTGAACTGTTTTGCTACTTCTGATGCATGAGGTAACGGGCCGCTCTTGACCTGGTCATCAAGATAGTGCTTCACTGACATAAGCTTTTCGAATGCTTCAGGGAATGGTTTACTGTTAAACCTGGCCAGTTGGCCGCCATATGCTTTAAGAAGACTGAGCAGTGAGATTTTCAGTGACATTGATCTTCGCTCTGAGTGTACAGCGGTAAGTTGCTGATATATCTGATCAATACTACCGATTGTGAAAAACGGAAATGTATGACAAAAGGGAGAACCTACTCTGAAATGAGATCCCATCCGAAAATCTGAGGGTGCCATCTTTAAGAAATTGCTGAGGTAATCCGTATCAAATATAAACAGGAATCCACAGCTGCATCCTTTGGAAATGGTTACCTGATATTTTCCGGTGGGTGAGTTGATCGCGCCATACTGACCGGCCGCCAGGGTCGAAAATCTACCGCTCTGTTTATCGATACAAACGATGTTTCCGGTCAGCCCATAGTAAAACACTACACATGATTTTTTAAATGCCACATCAATCTTTAGATCCTGGTCGAGTTTGATTTCAAAAAGTTCGAGCATGAAATCATATGCTATGAAACGTTGCCTTAGAATGTCTCCTTCTGACCATTTCAAGTGCTGCACGTCTGCATTTGTAACGGGATAAAAGCAGCCTGGTGGTAAAGTTCGTTTGGTTGTGAGCTCCGGCAGGACCGAAGAGGGAAGTTGAATGGAATAGATCGTTTTCATAAAAGTGACTGTTTAAAGACAATTTGAATTTGTCCGGGGAGTAGATTTTTTTACAACTGATTGATCTTATCGCAATACTTCCCCCAATGCGGCTGAAAAATGCAGGGGTTTTATTTGAAAATCGGCTACATGGAGATATTTTTCTTGCTGATAGTCAGAAGTCGCAAACAGAGTGGGTCAGTATGGCCTGATCAGCACCCGTTCCCAAACGAAAGCCAAAAAAATGCAATCTGTGAAGGTAAACGTTACTGGAAATGGTAAAGCAGCCAACAGTGCTGAAAAGATTGTCGGTAAAAGTGTAAATTGGATTTTTGCTAAGCAAATATCGGGCAGGGCAAAAAAGGTAGAAAATGTCCTGACAAAGACATCAGATGGAAAGTTGCTCCCCAATACGAACGACAATCGATTCTGGTATCAGCTCAGGGTGTTTGTTTCTTAAAATATTTTGAACCGAACTTGATTCCCGGATGTATACAGCATGCTCTGAGTCGAATGACAAATAACCCTGACGGAAGAAGCGTTCCTGCTGATGCGCCCCGGATTTGATCGATAGAAAATCAAGGAATGTGATCTCAGTACTTTCTCTGTCTATCAGCAGCCATTTGTAAAGATCGGCTTTTGTGGAGTCACCGGGAAGGTCCTTGCTTTTTAATTCCAGAATAATGAACTGCTGGTTCTCAAAAAAATATAGAAAATCAAAAATATGCAAAACTATAACGGTTTTATTTGAGAAGGCAATTAAGTAAAGAGTCGCCGGAATAAAAAATATTTGGCTGCTACTATTTAATCAGAATCAGCACTGTTCATTTTCATCGGGTTTGGCTGCTTTTGAAAGTTGTGTCTTCTTAACTTTTGAGTAGTACGAAATTGCCGTGCCGGATTTGCATCTAACTGGCTGGATGACAAATATAATTGGGTTAACCTTTGAGATCACTAAAAAGTCGTAATTAAGCATATTCTAGATAAAATTTTACTTTTGCTATGCTTCTAAATCAGGGAGTCGTCAGTTAACATAACAACAAAACGAAAGCGTTGGAAAAATTTAGTAAAATCAAACAGCTGGTTACGGATGCTGAGGCAGATTTCTCGGCCTTCTACGATAAAGGAAACAAAGCCGCCGGAACCAGAGTCCGCAATGTAATGCAGGAACTTAAAGTTTTGGCTCAGGAAATAAGACAGGAGGTTACAGAAAAGAAAGGCGAGTCGAAATAGATAAAAATAAGCGGGTGTCTTCTATGTTGAACAACAAGTCCAGGATTAAATTCAGGAGCTCTCTTTCCAATTGCCGGATCCGTTTTTCTTGTCCGTCAAACCTTCAACTTTTTCCCGAAAATCAGATTTATTAAGATTTGCGCGCCAATTACTGATACGCCGTGCATCAGGCCCGAGCTCAGCCGCTGCCGCACTCACCGAGCCCTTGGCCTCAGACAATTCCACTGCCATCTTTTTGAACTATTCGTCAAACACTTACGGTCCGGCGCGCGGTCGTTTTCTCATGTCAAATTTAGTTGAAATATTGAATCTGCCTATTTCTGCCTCTAAACAAATGTAGCAACGTCAGTTTTCGGAAAAGCCTAATAAGATTCGCTTACCTGATTCGGTTTATAGCGTATCTGGCATCAATATTTATGTAATCGCAATTTTTTGACCAATATGAGCAGGATTTTCAACTTCTGATATCAGATACAATGCTATATTTTTTCTACTGACTTTGCCGACCTTCATTCCGGGTTTCAAGGTTTGCACTATCTTTAAAGGCTCGGCAGATAAACTGTTGGTTAGTATGCCTGGCCTGACAATCTCCCAATTTATAGTGCTTTCAATAATAAGGCATTCCATCAGTGTCTTATCTGCATACTGATCTTTCATAAACAGGTAAATCACTGTCTTCATAAACAAATTCAGGTAGGGTTTGCTATCCCCTGCACCAAAGCCTGTAACAATGATGACCGGCTTATCATAATCCAAATCTTTACCGGCAATAATTATGGCCTTTGCGATTTCCGAGAAAAGCGTCGTTGCTTTTTTGTTTTTTGTGCCGACCGTTATCAATACAGCATCGGACAATGACATGACTTTTTTGAGGTCCTGTACATTAGTGGCGCTTGCACTCACTTTTGTAAGCATCGGATGGTCAGGCATTTTGCTGGTGTCACGTGACATAGCAATCATGTGATGACCTTTTTTCAAACCCAAAGACACAGCCTCTAAACCAATTCCGGCTGCCGCTCCTATCACCGCAATGTTCATGAGTTTCTGGATTTTTCGGTTAAAAATATGTTTATAGCCTCAGGTGTACCAGCGAGCAAATCCTGTGATCCCCATTTCCATTCTGAGCCGTTGCCCGAACGGATTACTGCGCCGGCTTCTGCGGCAATGAGCATCCCGGCAAGCCAGTTATGCGTGTCAAGATCTTTTTGCAAAAACAAATCGATCCTTCCAGCTCCGAGGTAGGCAAGCTGCAATCCATGAGGCCCATAATTTCTAACGACACCAAATTGGGACAATAGTTCTGAAAATGCTGATTCCAATTTTGGTTTCCAGTTACTTTCACTTTTTAATTGATGCCCGTATTCCAATACAGCGACCATATTAAATGCCTCGTTCTTTTTGCTGACTTTTAGTTTGACATCATTTAAAAAGCTACCCTGACCCTTTGTTGCCCAGAAAAGTTCGTCCTGAAAAGGATCATAAATGGCTGAAAAATACGGATGTCCATCCCGGATTAATGCCATATTGATACTCCAACCTGTGATATGCTGCAGGTATTGAACGGCACCATCCATCGTATCACAAAGCCAATACTGAGGATAGCCGGCGGGGTTGGTCTGTGCCCTGCCATCAAACTCATCATCATCGACCCACGGTATGCCTGGTAAAATAGAATCGATTCGCTGGCGCAGCTCATACAAACTACGCTCTTCAATTGATTTTAAACTGTCCATAAAATCCTGACGGCTTTGCGGAATCTGATTTTGTCTGAATCCGCTCAGAAAAATTCCGCCAACTTCCTTAATTTGAGATAAAATTGCCTCTGTATCTAATGTTTTATACATTTCTGGTTGTATTTGTTCGATTACAAAGGTATGGCTGCCACGATCGCATTAGTGAGGCGTAAACACGGTTATGATGGTTCTAAACACGGTATCTGCTCCTGAATTGTGTGGGTGAAAGGTGGGTATGTTTCCTAAATAGCTTCCCAAAATACAGCGGATCTTCATAGCCAAGCAGATACCCGATTTCATTAATATTCTTGTCAGTATAAAATAAAAGGCGTTTGGCTTCTAAAACATTTCTGGCCTGGATATGATGGGAAATTGAATGGCCCGATTGCTTACGGACCATATCATTCACATGCACCGGGGACAATGCTATTGCCTGGGCATATAAGTGCGGCTGCTTCCATTCTTTGAAGTTATCCTGTAGTAAGGATTGAAATTGCTGATAAACAGCACTTGCCCGGTCATTTTTTGCTGACAACGGTTTTTGCGATATTGCCAAAGAAACGACCAGCATGAACAAAGCGTTTACCAGGTGAAACGAGGCGCTATGAAGAAATTTATCGCCATTTTCGGAAAGTAATACGTCTACCCCACTTAATAAAGAGAGGATCTGGGCTGTTAAGACAGAATCGCTGTCCAGAAAAACAGGACTTACGATATGAGCATACAATGGTGCCAATGTATTTGGACTGATAGCTGCTGCATCAATATTGAGCAGCCATCCCGTTGCGTTTGATGTCCCGATTACCTGATGGACTTGCTCAGGCCTAATGATAACAACAGCGTTTTTGTCGATGCTCACATGCTCAAAATCGACCATCAACTTAAAAATACCGGAAGTCACCATCAGAAAAGTGAAGTGATCGTCGCGGTGCGGCTCAGTTACCGCATGTTTTTGATATAGGCCTAAATTGTCCAAGCTAGCGATCAGTAGACCATGCTGCGCCTGTCCACTGATGCTATATTCAGGGATATCAGTTTTTTTTTCAATAAGCAATGATGATAAATCTTTAATTAAATAATCGATAGTCTAACAAGAAACATGTTTTAATAATTCCTCCCTTCAACTTTCGGAAAGAAGTCTTTAATAGTGCCGAAAGCCTGTTGAATTATTATGTACTAATCATGCTGCGTAAAAATGAAACCAAAATAATACCTGTTGACATAGCTACAAATTTGCATGTAAGAAAAATTCACTGTTTGCTCGCTTACCGACTCGAATATCCGGAAAACCACAGTTTTCATGGATAAGAGCAAAGAAGATATGGTAAGCAAGAATATCAATTTGGTTAACTTCTCTGGCTGCTGCCGGAGCAAGGCAACCTGGTTTGCCAAAACGTTACATGAGTTCCAAACAACCAAAATTTAACGCCGTCTCGCTAATCTGGAATGAAAACCTCCGTAATAATGAGAACCCAACTTCTACTAATTTGCTCTACTACTGTTTAAAAATGTATTATTGGCTCAGTCAGTAACTTACGAAGGGTTGTGGTTGAAACAGTTTTCGATAACAGATAAGAAATTGGGCGTAATCAAATTCTATGTTGATACCGTAAATATGCTTCGAAAAGCACCTTTATTTATTGAAGTCAATGGCAGCTTTGGACTTCCCTTCAGAAGCACAAAACCGGCAGAAAAAGACAGATACCTATACTAAAGTACTTGAATGGCTTGTTCTTGAAAATATAATGGTAACTGTATTCGACAATGAATGTGGCCGCCAAAATCACCAGCCAGACAGTCTGATTATAGTTGTGATTAATAAATCGCTGCCAGTGTGTAACCGCCGAGCCATCGGTATTAAATAGGTGGACGCCGGTTCATGTTGACTTTATACCAGTAGACAAGCGCGTCGGTCAGTTCGGCGCCCACCCAGATAAGAAGTGCGTGCAGAAGCCATTGCTGCCCAATTGCCAGACGTGGGGATTGCATGAATTGAGAGACGATCATATCCAAACCAAGCATAATTCTATTTACCACTGCAACAAAGCGTGACAAGTAACGCATAGTATGGGACAAAATGCCTATTTGATGATCAATTTGGTTGGTGCCTACGAGCATTTGATTTTGAAGTTTAATCGCTTTTTCTGCTTATCCTACCTGAATACTATTTAACCTGCACCGGAAACGCATAAACTTTATTTAAAACTGACCTTGTAGCTAATGCGTCCCAAAATGAGAAATCGGCCATGGATCGTTTTTACCACCGAATAATTAGCCGCAAAAATGATATAGATGAACTTTATATGATCGCCATTTCATTATTTCGCACTATCAATTAGCATTGCCGCTGAGATAGACTTAAACGAGTATTTGCCACAGGGTGTCATCGCCAGTATTTCAGACATTGACTGTAAATTTTAGAATTGTTTTTCGCTGTTTTAACAGAAATATTTTGCAAAGGCAGGTTTATACATAACATGTTCTAACTTTCAACAAAGTGATTAATATAGATTTTCTTCTGGTCGCCGAATGTTGCCTTATCGGCCTTTTGGTATTATTATAGACAACCATCTCATTGCTTGATCTCAAATTTGGCAGATTCCAGGTACTTACCAGCCTTAAGCGATTAGCCTGATTGGTGCTCTCTATGCAGATCCAGTGCAGAAGACTTACAATACTGCCAATAATACGGCAGTCACCGATGAATTCCCCCTTTTCACCGACGCATTTCTTTTTTAGTGCAACGTTTCTAAATACCCTACGTATTGATGGTAATACTATCGCAGATTAATTTATCACTATGGAACGCAAAGATTTTTTAAAAAAGGGATTTGGAAGCCTGTTGGGCCTTGCAGCAATCAGCGCATGTAAAAATTCGGAGGTCGATCCTGTCGATTCAACGGAGGGCTCCACACAAGGATCCACCAACGGAAATTCATCAAGCAACTGTACGGTCACGCCTTCTGAAACAGACGGCCCTTACCCCACCAAAAGTCCTTCGAGCTATATCCGGAGGGACATTACCGACGGAGAAACAGGCGTCGCTATGGCCCTGAATTTGACTATCAAAAATGGCAACAGCAGCTGTACAGCATTGGAGGGCGCATTGGTAGACATCTGGCATTGTGATTCGGACGGTAATTACTCTGAATATGGCAATTATACATCCGTGCACTTTCTGCGCGGTAGGCAGGTAACTGATGCAAACGGACTGGCTGCTTATACGTCAATATTCCCCGGATGGTACTCTGGGCGAGCCCCGCATATTCATGTCCATATTTATAATGCATCAGGCAAGTCCCTTTTGATTACCCAGATTGCTTTCCCTTACGAGGTTACCAATCTAATATATACCACAGGCCAGTCATATGGTTATACAAAAGGCTCTCAGGACACTACAAATGAAAAGGATAATATCCTTAACGACAGTCTGGACTATGAATTGGCGACGGTCACCGGCAGTATGTCGGCAGGCTATGAGGTTTCCCTTACCATCGTGGTCAGCGCCTGATTGCCTGTATTGCTGATTAAAAATCTTCCATCATGCGCCTGATACGACTCACATACCGCAAAGTCATCGATGCCTTTTGCCAGAAACCTTGGGACAATTATGTTTTTGAGGATACGCATAAGGAGTTTTACATGCAGTTCCAGTACTACGACCGCCAAGGTCAGTATAAAACATTACAGCAATTGCTTGACAATGTAGTGGGGGCCGACAGGCTCCACACGAAGGTCAGCACGGCAGCAACTGGCTATATCGGCCAGCTGAACGGCATTATGCCCGATGTGGTCAATGTATCTGGGAAATTATGCCTGCCCTTTGAAAGCTTTAAATTTGAAATAGTACATTCTCATGTCTCCGACAAGAAGCAGCATAAGGTGGCCATCTTCTTTGAGAGTCCGCCCGTTTGCTGGCTAGATACGATAGCAGGGGCGCTTCTATGGTCATATGGCGACCAGCAGCACGCTTATTTGGCAGGTCAGCCCGTTCATACCGATATGATCCGGTTGCAGCCCTATTTGTCGATATCCAGCTATCAGCAATTGATTACAAATAGCTTGTCATTCACAAAGCCCGAAGATAACTTATGACAATGGATACCCAAGCGCAGATTTATTTGTCAGATCAAAGGAGACTTACCCAGCTGCCAGGACGAAAAAGTTTCCATAGCCTCAATTTTGGGCATTATTTTGACCAAAGCCGAAAAGCGATTGGATCGCTGCTGCACTTGAATGATACAGTGCTCAAGGCCCAGCATAGCAGTTGCATACAACCGATTAAAGATTTACAGTTACTACTTATTCCTTTGGTGGGCGGTGTGGAATATAAAAGCACGGTGGGGAATGGCTTTCTTGGTGCCGGGCAGGCTCAGCTGTTTTCTCTGTCTGAGGGCATGGAATATGAAGTTGTCAATCCATATGAAAGCGACAATATCAACTATCTAGAGATTTTTTTTTCCTGCTCTAAACCCTTGTTACCGGGGTTGAGCCATAAAGAATTTGATATCAGCAGTCCGAATGAACTGATTTGCTTTGCAACTATCACAAACAGTTGTTTAGCTTATATTGGCAAGTACGCCGGCAGGGAATCTGATGAATACTTTCTAAAATCCATAACTTGGAAACAGACGTTCGTTTTTATATTTATACTTGAAGGTGTTTTTGAAGTACAGGGCCGGTTGCTTCACGCAAGAGATGGGCTGGCTCTGACTGATATCAAAAATGGCATCGTTGATTTTGAAGCTTTGTCGAATGATGCCATTATCGTTCTTTTAGAATTGAATTAATAACAGGTAAGTATTTAATATTGGATAAATCAATGGTATTATTTAAAATGCGACGCCTAAAATCATTTTTAGTTTTTTACCGTGCACAACAGCCAATAAATGCCTGCGGCTTGCTCGTTCCAAAGCAGCAATTCAAGTCCTTTTTTGATAATCCAGTAAAATTATGCAGGTAGCATCTGATTTCTGATTCGTTATATTTATCTGCTTTTCATTGCGAGGAATTGTAGTTGCTAAGGGGCGATGTAATCTGTGAAGCAGCAATTAAATACCGTTCTTTACATACTATATCTTAACTTTCGTGTAAAACCCGGATCTGCCACATTTATGTTTCAGTCTAAAAGCATTTGGATTATTCATTTAGTTGGATGGCTCATCCTTATTAGCCTTCCTGTTACGATTCTGTCCCGAGATTCTGATCTTAACATTCAATTCACGGTGTTGCGATCCGTAAGTTTCTGGGCGTTTGTGGCGGTCTATGTCGTACTTTTTTATCTTAATTATCTTCTATTAATCCCTAAGTTGTATTTAAAACACCAGTATTTTATTTATATCACCACTTTTTTGACCCTCTTTTTGATCATTGGTTATGCCAAACCCTTTGAAAACCTGATTTTCCAGCGATTCCATGCTCAGCAGAACGTACATAGCGGGGATGGCCCCGATTTCGGTCGGCCACCGGGAATGGAATTTCAAAAAGGAGGGAAGTTTCCCCCGCCGCCGCCCAGACGATCAAATGTACCGGCTGTCGATTTCGTGAGTTTAGTTGTGTATACTATGATTTGGGTTGTTGCGCTGGCTGCCAGGATTTCACAGCAATTGCGCATGACAGAAAAGAGAGCAGTTCTTTCGGAAGCACAGAAAGCACAGGCTGAACTCTCATTTTTCAAAGCACAGATTAATCCTCATTTCCTGTTTAATACACTTAATAATATTTTTGCATTGGCAGTAAAAAAGAGTGAAAATACGGCGCCAAGCGTGATGAAATTGTCGCAGATGATGCGATACATTACAGAAGAAGCGACTGAAAACTTTGTCCCATTGGAAGATGAAATAGATTGCCTTGAAAACTATATTGATTTGCAAAAACTGCGACTTAATACAAAAACAACCGTTTTCTTTGAGGTAAATAACAGTAATCCCCGGGCCCAAATTGCTCCATTAATCCTTATGACATTTGTTGAAAATGCTTTCAAATATGGAATCAGTAACCATTATCCATCTAAAATTGAGATTAGGATAGACAATGCAACTGATGTGCTTTCGTTTTTTTGTCAAAACAAGATTTTTGATTTCAATGGGAACCCTGACAGGGCGGGAGTTGGTATTGCCAACACAAAAAAGCGGCTTGATTTCCTGTATCCGGGGAGTTATGCTCTGGAAATCGATAGCGATGGAGAAATGTTTTTTGTTAAATTAGAACTGAAATTCAATGAACTGTCTAGTCATTGACGATGAGCCCTTGGCGTTGGATGTATTACGAAACTACATTTCAAAAATTGCATCCCTGGATCTTGTCCACACTTTCGACGATGCTATTGAAGGTGCTAACTTTCTGCAAAAAAATCAGATTGACCTGCTTTTCATTGACATTAATATGCCGGATATGTCTGGATTGGAGGTGGTCGCGAACTTGGAAAATAAACCCATTGTCATCTTTACAACAGCGCATAAGAAATTTGCATACGAAGGATTTGAGCTGGAAGCGTTAGATTATTTACTGAAACCGATCAGTTTTGATCGATTTGTTAAAGCTGTAAGCAAGGCCGCAGAACACCATCAATTTCTCAAATCTGCACGGTATTATGCTACTGAATCCATTGTTGTAAGGTCAGAGTATAAAATGGTCAAAATCGAGCTGGATGACATTGAGTTTATAGAAAGTTTGGAGGATTATATCAAAATCCACTTGTTGAGCTCGAAACACCCGGTTCTGACATTAATGACGCTGAAAGGCATTTTGGAAATGTTGCCGCAAAACCGGTTCAGCCGCATTCACAGGAGTTACATTGT
Source organism: Dyadobacter sp. HNCC25DJ186 (assembly GCF_056895235.1). Classification (NCBI taxonomy): domain Bacteria; kingdom Pseudomonadati; phylum Bacteroidota; class Cytophagia; order Cytophagales; family Spirosomataceae; genus Dyadobacter; species Dyadobacter sp. HNCC25DJ186. The sequence goes on along the minus strand of NZ_JBXHAS010000012.1, from coordinate 80,038 downwards.
GCCCAACACAATTGTAAAATCCATCCAAAATAGAAAAGTTAAGCTTATTTCTGAAAGAGAGCTGCCCATCAGCGAGAGTTATCTTGACTTTATTTTGAGTTGGAAAAACCGCCTCTGATTTTCTAGGAGCGGCCATTTACCGTCACATTCAACCTATTCACCGATACATTAACAGACCATTGCAACATTCGCTATGCGTTAGACGATTATGTATTAACAACATAAACGCCTGGCAGTTTGATTACAGACGACAGTACATCCGACCGGCATGTAAAGAGTAAGACCTAACAATCAAATTTCAGCTAACAATTAAATTTATGAATGGATTTATGCTGAGAGTTATTTTCGACCCTCAAAGTTTGGATTCCATTATTGATGCCTGCATCCAAGGTAATAGATCGGCGCAAAGGGAGCTTTTTAAAAAATACTATGGGTACAGTAAAAGCATCTGTCTCAGGTACACGTCCTGCTCGCAGGAGGCCGACGAAGTATTAAATGAGGGCTTTTTGAAAGTATTTAATAATCTGAAAAAATTCGACCGTAACCAACCCTTTAAGGCCTGGCTCAGGACAATCCTGGTTAACACCGCCATAAGTTATTTTCGAAAACTGCGGAAGTATAAAGATCATCACACCGGTTATGGGGACTATACAGATTACTGTATTGATGATGATATTCTGGGTCAGATTGCCTCTGAGCAGATACTTAGCATAATCCTTCAGCTTAAACCCATTTATAAAACAGTATTTTTATTGAATGTTGTAGATGGCTACTCCTTAAATGAAATTGCAGATCAATTAAACATTAATCCTGCAACAGTACGGTCACACTTTTCCAGGGCCAGAATGCAGTTACGACAGTTGTTGGCCCAGCAGTATCCGAATTTACTTAGAAGGAACTTTCAACTTGATGATTTAACTTGAACACGTCTTTTTCGTTTCAGCTCGGTAATTCGATAATTACGGATATTTGGCGTGGTGGGTTGTGATACCTTTCGAATCCCATTTTTTATGATCGTAATTATCTAATAGCCCAAGTCCTTTAGCGAATTGGTCCAGCAATGTTGGATCTGCATCAACGAGTTTGTTTCAATTGTCCGGCTCAGTATGCGGATTCCATTTTTTAAGGTCTGAACCTTTTACTGCTTTTGGATTAGCCGTTTCTCATTAATCGCATAATTCTGGACCAGATAATCTTTTAAGCGCTGTGTCGCCCACAGTAGAGAATTCGGACGCGTTGACCATATGATTTGCTGACCTACTGACCATCACCTGAGTATTACTGGGCATATATTAATTCATTATCAATCATTGACGTAATCTGTTCAACTCCGGGCGAAGCTACCTGTTATAAAATTCCGATTTGGGCTGATCAATGGCTCCGAATGCTCCATTCCAGATTGATGTTTGAGCGTTATCCACTAATTAATCAAGCCTACGTTACCAACTGATTAGTGATAATTTCCAGGACTTGTAAATCAGAAGAATATACCTTCAAAAAGTTAGCGTTATGCTACAATGCAGTTGAAGATTGTAGTCTCCACTCATTTAAAACCGTTGCCAGATCCATTCAAACCCACTATCAGAACATCTTAAACAACAGAAGGACTAATGCCATGGTTGAATCATTCCATGCTAAAATTAAGGCGTTTAAGTCCTTGTCCAGGGGCGTAAGGCATACTCCATTCTTCCCGTTCACGCTGACTAAGCTATATGCTTAACTTCCCCCCCAAATTTGGATGGATCCCACATGGATTAATCCGCAAAATCTCTGTTAATGGACATACATTTAAATACACTATTTTGTATAATGGATCAGTCAGTTCCGAATATTTTATTCCTCCACCGTTAACTTCTTTATTGATAGGATTCCTTTCATCTTTTTGCCGGCTGGGGTGGCAGACTTTCGCGGATGCTACTTACTTAATATTGTGAATCTTAATGGAATTTATACAATTTTTTGCCGTCGGAGAAAATTGACAAAATGAGAAGTTAAATCCGATAGAATATCTAGTAGTGGTATTAATTCATTTTTTCAATTAATACTCAATTTGCATTACAGGTTTAGCTTTGATGTTTAGAGTGAGATTATTTGCGGAAACTATCGTATTTGAAGACAAAGCAGAGAGTTAAACCACAGAACTTACCGTTAAATAATAAGTTATAGCTATGGGCTGTTATTTTTATTAAGATTGCATCCGGTTACTTAAACTCTTTTAATTGAACAGTTTAGGCTATATCGAATCGATAAAAATATAATCCCTCATCGTTATGAAAATTAAATTCCGTTCTGCTTCTTTTAGCTCCACTCTCAATTCAGGGAAAAAACGAACAGGTATATCGCAAACCGCCCTAAAAATTTGTTTGATATACAATAAGTTTCAAAATAATATTTCTACAACATTTTAACGTGTCACAAATTAGCCGAATCAAATTTTAAGCAAAATCTCGTAGAGCAGATTAACTACGTTTATGAATTGTTTTAACATTTGAAAACGGCATGAATTTTGATGGCCTTATTTTGATACAATACGTTGATATTGAGGAATTTCCCTCCTGTAAAACTTTAAACTATGAAATCTACTGCAAAAATTTTATTACTGATTGTTGCTCTTCTGTCTTTTGAAACAAGCCACGGACAGGCAGATCCGGGCTCAGCCGGAATGATATTTTCTCAATCGATTTTTCAAGTAAATTCAACCGGATATCTTGAAGCGGTGATTGGTAATTTCTCTGCCGTTTTTAACGCCGGGAAAGCGTTAACGCCTTACGACGCAAACTTTGTGATCACCATACCTTACACATTGAAAGTTAACGGAGCTCTGGATTTTTCAAAAGTACCCTTTGGTGTGACAATTGTGAGCCAGATGACAACCTTTTCCGGTTCAACAATTATAAAGCTTACCGTGCCTGATGGAATTCCCAAAGGAGATTTTGGAGCTGTAAAAATCCCGTTGATGGCCATAAAAAGTGATGTTGCCATTTTGTATGCCACGATTGCTACAGAATATAACCTAAGCTACCCTCCTTCGGGGAATTTAACTCCGACCAATGATTTGATGTCTACTCCGGTGTCAGTCATTAGTCCGCTACCTGTTACATTGGTATCTTTTAAAGCGGCCAGAGAAAACACAGAGGTTAATCTGGATTGGTCCACAACCTCGGAAATAAACAGTGACCGGTTCGAAATTGAATATAGTTTGAGTGGAAAAGAATGGAATTTAATTGGTTCAATACCATCTGCGGAACAAAGTAAAGTCAAATTGAACTACCAGTTTACGCATTCAAATCCGTCCGAAGGTAACAATTATTATCGTTTGAAAATGATAGATAAGGATGAAACTTTTACGTTTAGTTCGATAAAAAATGTTGCCTTTGAAAATATCAGTGTGGAAATTTACCCTAATCCGGTTGCAGATCAGCTTACGATTAAGATGAGAGACTGGGCTAATGTAAATGCGATCAGGCTAATAAATATTACTGGAAATACGGTGTATGATTCAGGTAAAATGCCTGTACAATCCATAAATGTGACAAATTTGAAACAGGGTATATATGTTTTGAAAATTGGGAAAACAGATGGATCCTGGAAAGCAAAGAAAATTATGGTAACAAGATGACCTGACTATTTTATGATGGCGATGGCATCAAATATAGAAAACTTTGTGAGATAGAGCTATAACCCTCCGTAGACGATATCTTAATTGCGAAAGATTACTGAAATTAATTGTGTAAGCCCCTTTTTAAAAGGAGCTGAGCAAAGAAAATAAATTTTGATCTGTCATCATTCTGCACGAATAAATTAATAAATTGTAAGAGCGTAATTGGCTAGTTTCTCTGTGGCCTAGTCCACTTTCTGGAAACCTGCATTAGAGCTAGGTAAATTGCCTTTTCCAGTGCCGAATCGTTTGTGAAAGAAGATTTTGTTTAAGCGGCCGCCGCCCGGTGTAAATGATTTTTTTCGATTTCAATTGGGAATTCGAAAAAGTTGTCAGATTGTCCCAATTGGTTTTCCATGATCGCCCGGCGGAGGGGTATTTCTTCGACCCAACTTCCTCAAAAGCTTCCAATTCAAGACAAGTAATCTCAGCATCTTGCGCATCATAGCCCTTTTGCAAAGCAAAAAGAAACAGCCTTTTTGTACTTCCAAAAACAAAATTCGACGAATTTCGTTTTTGATGCACGGTATCTCACTCAGGAAAGGACATCTTTCATGCGTTTATCCAGGGACTTAATATTGCACGATGATAACGTTTTACTTTTATTGTTATGTTGAAAGTTGTGGAGAAAGCAGAAGAGATGTACCGTCTTATGAATGATTTTGAGGCTGGCGGTTATACCTGTAAATTATACCATACGTACACCTAATCCAACAGATACAATCACATTGAAGGAGCATCTTGCCCAGCACTAAACAAGTTTTAAAAGTTTTCCAAAAAGTAGTTACAGCGGATGCCGGGCATGGTTCGCAAGAAAATTACATTTTGCGGGAAGACAAAGAAATTGCTACATATATGAAGTATGGCATGTTTGACAAACAGCAAAACAAGACTTACAACGCCAAGCGTCCTTTCAGCGCCGACAAACTTTTTTATAATCCGCCAAAAGGACTGTTACATCTGTCGGATGGGCCAGCAAATAGAATTACATCGCTAACAGTAAGAGAAAAGCCGGCAATGGTTTTGAGCAGACTACCAGGATGAGAATTGGTACAGGTGCCCGCTAAATGGTGCTTGTAATAAATCCAGGGGCAACAGAAGATCATATTGATTAATGTTGAATTGGAGCGTCTGAAAAAGAAGGCAAATGAACTGCGAAATAGCCCGGAAGGGATAGAACGGCGAAAAAACGATGTTTTGATGTCGAACCCGTCTTTGGAAATATAAAAGAGAACCACTGCTTCGGCCACTTCATGCTAAGGGGAAAAGAACAAGTGTAGATCGAATGGGATTATTAGCAATGGAGCAAAATATTAGAAAAAAAGCAGCCTAAGGAGCGTTGTTTTTCGATTTTGATGTAATCAAGCACTTTAGAAGTGAATGATAAGATTTAAAGGTTGATCGCTAGAAATTATAAGAATACAACAAAGAGGGACCCTCATTTTAAATCTTAGAAACCCTCTTCTAATAGGGTGATCATCAGAAATAGATATCCCAGAAATGATCTTTTCTGTAAACCTTGTAGATAAAATCGGTGATACCATCCATGTAAAGCTGCTGGTCGTCGTACATCGATAAATGACTCCCGCTGGCACAGTATAGATAGGTTCCGTTCTTTACCTGTGAAGCCATCCATTTTACATGCTCAGGATCCATCAGATCATATTTAGCTCCGATAAGAAGGGTAGGGACAGTAATTTGTTCTAAGTCTGCACTCCGGTCCCAGCTGGATGGTTCTGTCGGGGCTGTGAAGGCATCAGACGCGCTATTGAAGGTACGCGTAGAATCATTCTGCACGTTAAAAATGCTTTCAAGTACAGCCGGGTACTGACCAGGTGGCAGACGGCAAACGTGCTTAGAATAGAATTCAGAAAGTCGCTTCTGGTCTTGACTATTTTCAATTTTTGGCCCGCTTTCTTTCTGACTGACCTGTTTAATCGTTTGGGTAGCCGGCTGGCCTGAGATCAGCCGTGCCATGTAGCTGTTATGTACCTTCGAGCTTGATACTGTATTGGAAAGGATGAGTGCTTTAAGATTGTTCTGGTATTTAAGTGCGTATTCGATGGCTAGCATACCTCCCCGGCCATGACCAAAAAGATAGAAATTATTCTGATTCAGATTTAACGCTGAACGCAGCTGCTCAACCTGCTCGGTATAACTCGACGGGTTCCACCAAGTAGTGTCTTTCAGATTTTCGGATCTCCCACTTCCTAAGGGATCGTAATAAATAAACGAAATGGCTTTTCCAGGGAAATAACTTTCCATGCACTGAAGATATTCATGGTTCAGTCTGGGCCCGCTGCCTAAAAGCAGAACTTTAATGGACTCACTGTTTCCGATGGTTTTTGTCCATACTTTAAAGGTGCCTTGTTGGGTGCTGATGGGAATCATTCTGATACCTCCTGTTTTGACCCCGGAGCTGGTGTCTTTGGCAAATGCCTGCATTTTTGAGGCGTACCTTAACTCATATTGTTCGAGGTTGCTAAGGCAGCCAGACATTGTCATACTACCAATCAGGATCAGCGACCATGTTAATGTCGGAAGATTTTTCATAGTAAAGTGGAGTAAGTGAATACTTTAAGTTAACCAAAGTGACATTTTCTGTCAAGCGGATTTGAGTTTAATTTCTGCAAGAAATGTATAAATATGTTTTTGTTTAAAAATAAATTCACAAAGTGCAAAAAACAAAATAGATAGTGTTCAATGCCAGTGAGTTAATTTAACTCTGTCAGCATTTTAGATGATTGTTTATTATTTGAAGCCAAGCGTTTCATGTAGAAAGCTGTGCTGGAGTACTGGCAAGTAATTGTTAAATTTACGCGGATGGAAACCGTTCTTAATTTGAGTTAGAATGCTGATTTACCATAAACTTTACTTTTGACTTCCTTTAATGATTTTTGAGGGAAAAAACTTACAGACCTGTTGGAATTCCCTGACTTAAATCAGAAGGAATTACGGGCCAAAAAGCTGGCATGGACCAAAGAACTTGCCTCCATTGAAAAATAGCTGAAGGGCACAAGATATTAAGACTGACAGCATATGAGTGAAGACAAACCAATAGCACCGCACCTGGACGATGCGGAATATGGAGAAATATTATGGCAGGTGATTAACCAGATCCGTACGGCTCGTTTCGTAATTGCCAAACAGGTAAACAGTAGTACACAGTCCATTTATTGGAGTCTGGGAAAATTGCTTCGGCGCCGGCCGCCCGGTTGACAAACAAATGCAGGAAGGATATGGCAGCGGCGTTGTGAAACAATTATCCATTTATTTGAAAAACGAGTTTCCGGATATGGGTTTGTCTCCACGAAACCTGTGGAATATGAAACGCTTTTATGAGCTTTATTATCAGGTATATACTATACTGCTACGGGCGATTGCAGTATTACCATAGGGACATAACCTTCTATTTCTGGATAAGTTACAGTCTTTGGAAGCAGCCCGATTCTACGCAAACGAAACCCTTACAAAAGGCTGGTCATCAGATTTGCTTCTCAGCGCCGTTATAATGGATAGCTACGGGCAGGTGCAGAAGCAGATCAAAATACCCAATTTCGACCAGAAACTTCCAGCACCGAATGCTGATTGTGCCAATGAAGTATTTAGAACCACTTTTAATCTGGGGTTTCTGGGTAAAACAGAACCTGTCAAAGAGCTGGAATTAGAAAACAGGCTCATCGGCAAGATCAGATCCTTTATATTGGAATTGGGTAAAGGATTTTGCTCTATCGGAAACCAGTCCCGCCTGGAGTACAATGCAATGGAATATTTTGTTGACATGCTTTTTTTTACAGAGGCCTATGTAGCCTGCTGGCAATCGAGCTTAAAATTGGAAGTTTTAAAGCGGAATATTTGGGAAAAATGAATCTTTACCTGTCGCTGCTCGACCGGCTGGAAAAAAGTGAAAACGAAAACCCGTCCATCGGCATCATAATCTGTGCGGATAAAGACCACCTTGATGTAGAAATAGCGCTGCCGGACATCAATAAAACTATTGTTGTAGCTGAATATCAGCTTCTGTTACCAAATGCGGAATTACAATCCTTGATAGTGAATGAATTAAATGCTTCTAAATAAGTAGTCTGCAGGCCTTATTAAATAGAGGAAACCTGGGCTCAGGAGTAGTCTCTGACCATTGGATGCTCAAAGACTACCTCTGAAATTCAGTTGAACCTGGCTACCATAGACTGTGTCTGCGAAGTAGGCGTTGACAGAAATTTTACAGAATTTAAAATCATACCTATGTTTTTAGCGGAACTTCCAGGCTTATCTTTATCATTAAGAATTGGTGCACTATTTTATTGAGATTTTAAGCACCTTGTCAATATCCTCAAAAGCGTTCAGTGCTTTGTCCAGGTGCTCTCTGGTATGAGTAGCCATCAGACTCATTCTGATGCGTGCATTCTTTTTTGCCACGGCCGGATAAAGAATCGGATTGGTGTAGATCCCAGCCTTTAAAAGCATAGTCCCGGTATCAGAAGTTTTATGTGGATTTCCTATCTTGACCGGTATGATCGCAGACTGCGTGCTACCCACATCCATACCCAGGCTGATCAGTCCGTTTTTGAAATAAGCAATGTTCTCTGCAAGTTTAGCTCTCCAGTGCGGCTCTTGATCAATGAGCTCAATTGCCTTAATGACGCCTGCTGTAGCTGGTGTTGAAGTTGCCGAGAAGATATGCTGCCGGGACTGAAATTTAAGGAAGGCCGCTACCTTGGGCGGAGCGATCACATAGCCGCCGAGTCCGGCAAAGGTTTTACTGAAAGTGCCGGTAATAAAGTCCACCTGGTCCATAATCCCGTAAAGCTCCATGGCCCCGCGGCCTGTTTCTCCGAGTACACCAATGCCATGCGCGTCATCGACCATCAGGTATGCTCCATAGCGGTGTGTCAGCTCCAGGATCTTGTCAAGCTGGGCAATGTCTCCATCCTGTGAATAAACCCCGTCAATGATCACCATTTTGGTCCGGTAGCGGCTCTGCACATCGTTCAGAATCCGCTCCAATGACTCAATGTCATTATGCAGAAAACTTTTCCGGTTGGTCAGAAGACACCCTTCGTAGACACTTGCGTGTACAGCAGTGTCCACAATGGCGATGTCCTCTTTTAAAAGAAGGCTTTGCAGCGAGGCGCTGTTGGCAGTATACCCGGTTGTATAGATCACAGCTGAATCACTGCTTCGCCCGAAAAATATGGCTATTTTCTCTTCAAGCTGCTGGTGAAAGTTAAAATGCCCGCCAATCAGCGGCGATGCGCCCGCGCCTGTACCGTAGTTTTCTATGGCGCCTATCACAGCTTTTTTCACCAGGGGATGCTGTGTAAAGCCCAGGTAGTCGTTGGAGACAAAACTTACATATCTGCCGGCCGATGCGCTGCTTTGCGGGGTGATCACGTCCATCTCGGGTCCGCACCCGGACTGGTTGACCAGACGGTAATTCATGTGACCGCTGATTTTCATGAACCTTAGAAAGTCGTAAAATACTTCTGCTCTTGCAATGGCATCCAGACCGGGAATGTTTTCAAAATCCCGGAAGCTTGCTTTGGTAAAATCAATGTTCATAGCTAGAAAAGTTTATGTGAATGGTAAGTCGAGCTCAAGCTAAGGGTTGTTTTTTTCGAAATCGGCTACATAGAAGATTATTTTGATTTCGGTATTTATAGTATTGTCAGACAGCCTACGTATAGTGAGTGGAGTATTTTGACGCGTCTACGGGTTTGAAAAGGATGTAATTTCAGTTAAAACACGGCCGGGATAAGAGAATTTTACGCTGAAAGAGGTGCCAATTCAGTCATGAGATTCAATATGATTTATTTTATAGATTGTATTTCAATTGCTTAGTAAAATGTGACGGAGCAACTTCCTCAGTCTTGTGGCATAAAAGCAGTGCTGATTGAAAAAATTTTATTTATTTTTCTATTGATAATCAGAAGGTTATTGCACCAAACCGACAGGCGCTAGGGGGGAGCAGGAAAAGTTGCGCTTTTGTGGCGTGGGCTACTGCGCTTACTTTGTAGCCATCAATCAGGATCAGCGCAGCAATGGATGTGATTCTGGATTCTAAAACCATAAACGATACTAGTTTTATGTTTACGACCAACCCCTGGGCCGTGTATGTCTACGTGGCGGGCCCTTTGATCGCAGGTTATTACCTGTTTGCTGTTGCCAGGTTTTACGGACGCGAAATCAAAGCAAAGATCCGTTCGCGGCGTAGTTGGAGAGCTAAACAAACGGAGCCCCGGAAAGTAACAAACGAGCCATTAGTACAAAGCGAGCCGGAGCATATCGATTATGCACAAACAGCTGATCAGCCACTTGCCGGATCAAAAAAGATCTTTCCGCCGGTTAGTCTTTGGAAAAACAGAGTCTTATCCGGGCAACAGCAAAGCCTGGCAGAGTACCTGACAAATCTGATCCAGGAAGCGCATGAAAAGAATTACGACAAGCAGGAGCTTGTATTGCTTCTGCAGATGACGATAAGAGAATACCTGGATTTTGAAGGTACGCAGTTTCAGTCTACGATCAATGAATGCATCGGGACTGAATGCGCAAAGTATGGCTCCATACACCTGGGTGAAGAGGATAAAGCGGCGATATGGAATAGGGTGTAGTGGGGCTGTGTGTTTGACCGGCTCAGACTTTCCGCCATTTTGGCGGAAAGCTGCCGGCAAACCATGAAAACAAGCATGTTCAACTTTTAAATATGTGTGGTATGAAAAGCAGGGTTATGATTTTAAAAGTCAAACGGGGTTTACTATTGACGGCAGCAGCTGCGCTGACAGCAGTATCTGCATTCTCGCAGGATGGGGCGGCCGGGATCGAAGAAGCCAACACGCAGGTACGCTCTTACTTTGAGCCGGGTACGAATCTGATGTATGCCATAGGTGCTGTGCTAGGTCTTGTGGGCGCTGTCAAAGTATTTCAGAAATGGAATGCGGGTGATCAGGATACAGGTAAAGTAGCTGCCGCCTGGTTTGGAAGCTGCATTTTTCTGGTGGTGGTTGCGACCGTTTTACAATCATTCTTCGGATTGTAAAAGCATCCGTGGCAATGAAAAGATACATATCAGAAAGCCACTGACCAAAAGCCACCGGATCTATATCCACTACCATCCCGGGCGGGCTTTACAAAGAAGATTTCTTTGAGAGAAAGTTTGCTACGGGTAGGAATATACGGCTTTGCTGGCAAGCGGACTGATAGGTATGGGTCTGGCAAAGGGGCCGCAGCGGCCCCGCCAGATCTAAAATGACACAAGCTGTAAGCACGCTGTAATCACAAGTAATTGGCAGCAAAGACCGGTCAAGGGTAAATTATGGGTTGACAATTGAAAACAGCAAATACAAATACGCCCGTCAGATCATCAGAACTTTGACAGCTTGATCAGTACGTATAGCCTAGTTCGGTATTATATAAGGTGAAGTTAATCTCAGCTGAAAGATGCTCGAGAAGGTCGAATTTTAAACCAGTTAAACCATGGCGACAAACCGATACGTAATCAATAAGGGGGTCAATCAGAGCATTGTCTTCAAGGGTTTGAAAGCGCAGTATATCTGGTATATGGGAGCAGGCATGTTTGCTCTTCTGATCACTTACGCGGTGATGTTTACGGCAGGTGTGAACACTTATCTCAGTCTGGCCATAACGATTTGTCTGGGTGGCCTGCTTCTGATCGGGATCTATCATTTGAGCAGCACCTATGGCGAGCATGGACTTCTCAAAGCGCTTGCCAGACGAAATATTCCTGTTGTCGTGAAATCGAGATCACGAAGGGTTTTTATGAAACGGAAGGCGCCGGTGGCCGCTGCCAGGAAGTGAAAAATTAGTATTGTCGTAGTTAATCAGTGTGCAGAATGGAAAAGTTGATAGATGATTTACTTCCGATACTTGATGTGGAAAATGGGTACATCATCTCTAAGCAGGGAGATGTAACCGTGGTCTTTCAGGCAGAACTTCCTGAGATTTTCAGCTTGTCTGACAAGGATTATGATGCGCTGCATCAAAGCTGGGTGAAAGCCTTAAAGATGCTGCCTTCGGGCAGTGTTTTTCACAAGCAGGACTATTTTATTGACAGCCGTTATAGGGCTGATTTCAGCGGGCAGGATTCCAGCTTTCTCTCTTTGAGCAGTGAGCGATTTTTTAATGAGCGGCCTTATCTGGCCCACAGCTGTTATGTGATGCTGACGAGAAGGCCCAAAGGCCGAAGTTTATCAAGCTCGCTTTTCTCGAATCTGATCCGGCCAACCCTTGTGCCACAGGACACGCTGGATGCAGTAGCGCACCAGGATTTTATTGACGCGGCCGATCAGTTCAGAAGGGTTTTGCAGGACAGCGGATTTGTAAATCTTCGTCAGCTTGACGATGATGCGCTTTTAAGCCAGGCTAAAAAAACCGGATTGATTGAAAGGTATTGTTATCTGGCAACGGATCACAGCAACGGGATGATCCGCGATATGAAGTTTAAAGACGGCATCAGAATAGGGGAGCAGTACTGCCAGCTTTATAGCCTGGCCGATGCGGCTGATCTTCCGGGTCAGTGTGCTGCGGCAAATACCTACGAGAAGTATTCGACCGATAAAACCAAATTCAGTGTTGGCTTCGCCTCCACGCTTGGACAGCTGTTGTCGTGTAACCATATTTACAACCAATATGTATTTATTGAGGACAGCGCAGCAGCGATCAAACGGCTGGAAAGCAAAAGGCTCAGGCTTCAGTCGCTGTCGGTTTATGCAAGGGAAAATTCGCTTGCGCTGGATGCAGCCAACGAGTTTTTGAATGAGGCGATCAAAGAGCAGCGCCTTCCGGTCAAAGCGCATTTCAATGTGCTGGCCTGGACGGATAAACGCGCTGAACTGCAGCAGATCAAAAGTATGGTATCCTCGGCACTTGCGCAGATCGATGCTTCGGTCAAACTGGAAACAAGTGGAGCCCCGCAGATTTTCTGGGCAGGTATCCCGGGCAATGAAGCTGATTTTCCCATGAACGAAGCCTTTGATACTTTCAGTGAGCAGGCCTGTTGTTTTCTGAATCTGGAAACGGGTTATGTCTCCTCGCTCAGTCCGGTGGGTATCCGCCTTGGTGACAGACTGACGGGAAAGCCCGTGCACGTGGATATCAGCGATGAGCCCATCCGGCAGGGAATCTGCACGAACCGTAATAAATTCATTCTGGGTCCCTCGGGCAGTGGGAAATCATTTTTTACCAACCACATGGTCCGTTCCTATTATGAGCAGGGTGCACATGTGGTGCTGGTGGATGTGGGGCATTCCTATAAGGGGCTGTGTGATCTGGTGGAGGGCTATTATTTTACCTACGACGAAAAGCATCCGATCCGCTTTAATCCGTTTTACATTGAAAGAGGCTCAGAGCCAGACACGGAAAAAAAGGAAAGTATCAAAACGCTTCTTTTGGCACTTTGGAAAAAAGACAATGAGGTTTTTAAAAGAAGTGAATACGTTGCACTCTCAAACGCGCTGACACTTTATTATCAATTTCTGCAGGAGCATCAGCAGGTTTTCGCATCCTTTAATTCCTTTTATGATTTTCTCAGAGATGTCTTTGTCGATGTACTGCAGAAGGACCAGGTCAAGGACAGAGATTTCGACGTTGCCAATTTTTTGTATGTCTTAAGGCCCTATTACCAGGGCGGTGAGTTTGATTATCTTTTAAATGCTGAAGAGAATCTGGATCTTCAAAACCAGCGGTTTATTGTCTTTGAGCTCGATGCGGTGAAAGATCATCCGATCCTTTTTCCGGTGATCACCATCATTATTATGGAGGTCTTTATCTCCAAGATGAGAAAGCTCAAAGGAATCAGAAAAATCATTTTGATCGAAGAAGCCTGGAAAGCAATCGCCAAAGAAGGGATGGCAGAATACATCCGTTATCTTTTTAAAACGGTTAGAAAGTTCTTTGGAGAAGCCATTGTGGTCACTCAGGAAGTTGAGGATATCATCTCTTCGCCTGTGGTCAAACAGGCTATTATCAATAACTCAGACTGCAAGATCCTTTTGGATCAGAGCAAATATCAGAACAAGTTTGACCAGATCCAGGAGCTTCTGGGACTCACTGAAAAGGAGAAGGCTTTGGTGCTATCGGTCAACAAAGCCAATGATCCGCTTAGAAAATATAAGGAGGTCTTCATCAGTCTGGGTGGGATGCTATCGAAGGTTTACCGCACAGAGGTGAGCACCGAGGAGTATTACGCTTACACGACCGAGGAAACCGAAAAGATGAAAGTGGGCGAATATGCCCGCAAATACGGAAGTATAAAAAAAGGGATTGCCGCGCTGGCAAATGAAATCAGATCACAGAAAAAATGAAAAAGCAGATGATGTTCTTTTTGATGCTGAGCCTGGCTGTGCTGACACCGGTGCAGACCGCGCAGGCAGCGAATCCTTGGGCGGAGATCATCAAAGCAGCGGTTAGAAGGGTGGTCAGAGCGGTTGATCTTCTTATACAAAGAAGGCAAAATGCGGTAATTAAATTGCAGAATGCGCAGAAGGCCATCGAGAATACAATGGCCAAACTTCACCTGGATGAGATCACGGGTTGGGTCAAAAAACAGCGGGACCTTTACAAAGAGTATTACGATGAGCTTAAAAAGGTTAAAGCAGTTATCGCCTATTATTTCCGCATCAAACAGATTGCTGAAAAACAGGTGCAGATCGTGGAGCAGTACCAGAAGGCATGGAAGCTGTTTCAGAATGACAAACATTTCAGTTTTGGGGAGCTGATCTACATGCAGAAAGTGTACGCGGGTATGCTGGAAGAAACAGCAAAAAACTTGGATATGCTCACAGTGGTGGTAAAATCTTTCAGCACACAGATGAGTGATGTGAAAAGACTTGAAATGATTGACCGGGTGGCCAGACAGGTTGACAAGGTCCATGATGAGCTGGTCAGCTTTAACCGGCAAAATCAGATGCTGAGTCTTTCCAGGGCCAGAAGCGAATTCGATGCAAAGGTGGTAAAAGAGCTGTACGGAATCCAGGACTAAAAAACGCGGCACAGATGAGAAAGACAGTGATCATACTTGTTTTGATGCTGGCGACCCACAGCTGTTTTGCCCAGAAGTTCAAAGAGTGGTTCCGTCAGAAAAAAACGCAGAAGGAGTATCTGATCGAGCAGATCGCGCATCTGAAACTGTATCTGGAGCTAACCGAAAAGGGCTACAAAATCGCCAAAGAAGGATTGACTACGATTGGTGATATCAAAAGAGGGGAGTTTAAACTTCATACCAATAGGTTTGATTCACTCAGGATCGTAAGTGCTGCCGTCAGTTCGCATCCGCGTTTAAAGCAGCTCACTGATCTGCACGGAAGGGTCAACCAGATCTGTGAAAAGCTTGTGGGCGAGCTCGCCGCAGAAGCAGTGTTTAGCCAGAGCCAGCTTGACTACATAAACCAGGTGTTGGATTTGGTCTATGATGATTGCCAGGGAATCCTGTACGCAATGTTTGATGTGGCCAGAAGCGGCAACATTTCGATGACAGATGATGAAAGGATCAGAAGGATTGATCTGCTGTGCGGTCAGATGCAGGATAATTACCTGTTTGTAAAAAGCTTCGCTGAAAAGACCAGACTTCTGGCATCTCAGATTACAACAGAGAAGACAGGCATTGAAAACAGCCGCGCCTTGCACGGCATAAAATAACGGGGATATGAAAAGAAAATTGCTAAGTTTTCTGCTGCTGAGTCTTTTAAGTAGCACGGCATCGGTAAATGCACAAACCGCCGAAGTGACCCAGCTGGTACTCAATATCGAAAAGCTCAATCAGCTTCGTAAGATCCTGCAGGAGCTCAAAGACGGCTATGAGATCCTTTTTAAAGGGTACAGCACGATCAGGGATCTTTCCAAAGGGAATTTCAAACTGCATGAAGCTTTTCTGGATGGCCTGTTGCAGGTCAGTCCGGCGGTGAAAAATTACAGCCGGGTGCAGGGAATTATCGGATGCCAGCTGGCCATTATCAAAGAATACAAATTGGCCTATCAGAAACTGGCCGCTTCGGGCAGCTTCTCAGCCAGCGAGCTGGATTACATCGCCCAGGTTTACAGCAGACTCTCAGATCGAAGCCTTAAAAACCTGGATGCGCTCACGATGGTTCTGACTGCAAAAAAGCTCAGGGCCTCCGATGACGAAAGGCTCAGTGTCATTGACAGCATTTATGATGATATGACCGATCAGCTTTCGTTTCTAAGACATTTCAATTCGAATGCAGCGCTGCTTGCCGCGCAGCGGAAGGATGAGATAGCGGATACTGAGCTGAGCAGAAAACTGTACGATCTGAAACCATAAACTACAACGCCTGTGAAAAAGAATCTGATGATCACCATCCTGGTGGTGTTGGTAGTATTATGGCCTGAGCATTCGCAGGCCCAGGGTTATGAGCAGCAGATTCGGGGTCTGAACGGTGTGCTCGATGAGCTTTATAAGGAAATGCTGCCTTTGTGCAGTAAGCTGATCAATGTGGGAAGAGGTATTGCGGGTTTTGCGGCGATCTTCTATATCGGCAGCCGCATCTGGCGCCACCTTGCCAGCGCGGAACCAATTGATTTTTACCCGCTTCTGCGGCCTTTTGCGCTGGGGTTTGCGATTCTGATTTTTCCCTCTGTGATCGCGATGATCAATGGCATTCTTTCGCCTACGGTCCGCGGTACGGCAGGTATGGTCACAGACTCGGACAAAGCGATTGCGCTGCTTTTAAAAAAGAAGGAAGATGCGATCAAAAGCTCTGATTTCTGGCAGATGTATGTGGGCGATGATCAGAAAGGCAGCCGTGAGAAGTGGATCAAGTATACCTACGGCGATGATTATTCGGAAGGTTTTACAGACGGGATCAGCAATGATATCAAGTTTTATATGGCCAAGCAGTCTTACAATTTCCGTAATTCGATCAAGGCGGCGCTCTCGGAAGTACTCCGTGTGATCTTTGAATCAGCGGCGCTTTGCATCAACACGATCAGGACCTTTCAGCTGGTGGTGCTGGCCATTATCGGGCCGATGGTATTTGGCATTGCCGTATTTGATGGTTTTCAGCATACGCTTACTGCCTGGATTGCGCGCTATATCAACGTCTTTTTGTGGCTTCCGGTGGCCAATATTTTCGGAGCTATTATTGGCAAAGTGCAGGAAAAAATGATTGCGCTGGATATCAGACAAGTTCAGGGTAGCGGAGATACTTTTTTCAGTGCACAGGATATGGGATATCTGATTTTTCTCATTATCGGCATCGTCGGATACTTCTCGGTCCCTTCGGTGGCTGGCTACATCATCCAGGCCGGTGGCGGTAATGCGCTGCTCAATAAAGTAACGTCCATTTTTGCTGCCACGGCAGTCGCAGTAGGCAACAAGGCATTTCCGGCCGGTGGCGGATTTGGCCGCTACCCCAGGCCTGAACCAAAACCATAACCTGTAAAGATCATGTTTTCAAAAGCGAAAGATATAGAAAGAGCGTTCGGGCATATCCGGATTTTTACGCTCCTGGTTGTAAGTGCCAGTTTTGCCTTCTGCTGTTTTGCTGTTTACAAAAGTTATCAGATGACAGAGGCGAGCGCCAGCCGGGTTTATATTCTGGCAGACGGAAAGGTGCTTGAAGCATACGCTTCTGATCGGCGCGACAATATTCCTGTCGAGGCCAGAGACCACGTGGCGAGTTTTCACCGGTTTTTCTTTACGCTCGATCCTGATGAAAAAGCAATACAGGCCAGTGTGGTAAAAGCGCTTTATCTGGCAGATGCTTCGGCAAAAAAGCAGTATGATAATCTGCGCGAATCCGGCTTTTACACCAGCATTATATCAGGAAATATCAGCCAGCAGATCGTGATTGACAGTGTAGCGGTCGATACAAAAGCGTACCCTTATTATTTCCGCTGCACAGCATCTCAGCAGATCATCCGGGCGACGAGCATCGTGACAAGAAGCCTTGTTACGGAAGGCTATCTTCGAAACGTTTCACGAAGCGATCACAATCCGCACGGATTTCTGATCGAGCGCTGGATGACGCTGGAAAACAAGGATGTCAGTATCCGTAACCGCAGCGCCGGACTAAGCCCGTTTTTTTAATCTTTTAAGATATAAGTCATGTTCTACAACTTTAATGCCCATAAAAAACCGTCTGAAGCTTGCGCAAAACCCAGGCGCTGGCCGTCACGCGGTATGATTTCCAGGATCACCAGTCTGCAACGCTGGCGGGTCATGTTTACACATATCTGTACAGACAGATTTGCCAAAATATTTCTGAAAATAACGTTTGTGAATCTGGTAGGCGCTTGCGTGCTGTTTTGCCTGGTTGTTCTGATCATTTACCAGCAGCCCACAGCAGTAATGCCAGTTTATGACAGGATCTCAATACCATCATTGCCGGATCAATTCACGCAGCTGGAAGATCTGCAGCATCAGACAGATTTTGAGCTTTATCTGGATAGTCTGCAAAGAGCATTTCGCACCGACAGCATTAATGACAGACGAACCATAAACAAATAATACGATGGAAAACACAGCTTATTCTGCCCGGTATTTACAGCAGCGAAAGTTTTATATGATGTTTCCCTTGCTGGTTTTGCCCTTTGTTACGCTGATCTATTGGGCACTTTTTGTGAAAGGAGCAAAAAAGAAGCAGCAGACCACGCAGAGTCAGGGTTTGATTACGAGCCTTCCTGATGCGGTACTTAAAGAGGACAAGGAGGTTAATAAATTAAGTTTCTATGAGCGGGCAGCGGCTGATTCAGCTAAACTTGGTGAGCTGATCCGTAAAGACCCTTACCGCAGTGACAGTCCTGGTTATAAGGATTCGCTGCAAACCGGTCAGCTGGCAGGGCTTGGTGCACCTTTTAAGGCAAAGCAGGGGCCGGTAAGTTACCAGGGAAGTACTTCTGTACAGGCTGGTGAAGAGAAGGTATTAAAAAAGCTTAAAGCGCTCGATGATGTGCTTAGTGAGACGAGCCGGCCTGAATTCAGCAGGCGGGATATGAAAAGCGAAAATTCCCCGCAGGGTGATGACAGCAGCGGAAATGAAGGAATTCAGAAGCTCGAAGCACTCATGGCCGGTCTGAACCAGCAGTCTTCCGCGCCGGACGTATATGAAGATCCGGAACTTAAAGAGCTCAGTGGAATTCTCGATAAAATTATCCAGATCCAAAATCCGGAGCTGGAATCAGAGAAGATCAAAGAGCAGTCTGAGAGCAGCAGAGGCCAGGTATTTGCTGTCCGTCAGGCGTCTGGCGCGGATCCGGTGAGTTTGCTTGCGACTAATTCAACAGAAGATTCTACGGAAGCGGATCCGGTCAAATCCATTTCTTTTGAGCAAAATGGCTTTTTTGGTCTGGATGAAACACTCGGACTGGCTGATCAGAATGCAATCCCGGCTGTCATAGCGCAGACCCAGACTGTGGTGAGCGGCTCAACGGTAAAGCTCAGATTGACGCAGGATGTTTATATAGCAGGTGTTCTGATCCCGAAAGAGAGCTTTGTTTACGGGATTGCGACCTTGAACAATGAGCGGCTGGTGATCCGCATTGAATCAGTCCGCTATGAAAACAATCTGTTTCCGGTAAAGCTTTCCGTGTATGATCTGGACGGGATTGCAGGCATTCATATCCCTGGCGCTATTGCGCGCGATGTAGCCAAACAGTCTTTAAGTCAGGATATACAAGGCATCAGTATCGGGACTCTTGATCCTTCGCTGGGCGCGCAGGCGGCCAGCGCGGGCATTCAGACCGCGAAGACATTAATGGGTAAAAAAGCCAGACTGCTGCAGGTGACAGTCAAAGCAGGTTATCAGGTTCTTCTGCTAGACGGAAATGCCAGCAGCTAATAACCGTGAATTAATCCATTTCAAACATATTAAAGCTAAACATTATGTATCATCCTTTTAAATGGATCTTCCAACTGATCCTTCTGCTGGAGACTGCAGCGGTACTGGCCCAGGATCACAGCATGCAGATGTTTGTTAGCCAGCCTTTTCCACTTGAGCTGACCACATCGAAGACCACGCACCTTGTTTTTCCTTATGATATCGTCAGTGTTGATAAAGGGAGCCGCGATATTCTGGCGCAAAAGGCGAAAGGAGTCAGCAACATTCTGCGGGTCAAAGCCACGGTAGCCGATTTTCACAGCACCAGTCTGACGGTGATCACTTCGGATGGTAAGCTGTATAATTTTGCGGTGGACTATGCCGCAGAGCCCTTGCAGCTTACTATCGAATTTGCCGGAGCCAATTCAGGGCCCAATGCGTCGCTTGATCAGTTTCAGCCGAACCAAGCTGAGCTCAGCAGGTTAGCTGAAAGGGTAATGGCGCAGCCAAAGCATCTGCGGAGCATCAAAGACAAAAACTCCGGATCCTCGCTTGTACTGCATGGCATTTACATAGATCAGGACGTAATGTTCTACCGGCTTGAAATGACAAACAGCTCACAGATCAGCTATGATATCGGTAGTCTCAGGTTTTTTATCCGCGATAAAAAAAGAGCGAAACGCACAGCGGTGCAGCAGCTGGAGATAAGGCCAGTTTATATCAAAGGCGATACGGCGGTAATCGCGGGTGAATCGGCGCACTCGTTTGTCTACGCGCTGCCCAAATTCACGATCCCTGATAAGAAATATCTGGCCATCGAAGTCATGGAGAAAAATGGCGGGCGTCATCTTGCGCTGGACATTGCCGGTAAGACCCTTCTGAAGGCCAGAGATGTAGCAGAATAAAAATCAGATCACCTATAAACAAACAAAATCATGAACCAGAAAAATTTTGATTATCTAAAAGACCAGATCAAGTATACCGGGTTTGGTGAAGGGCTGGAAAATCAGCTGAAAGAGAACATGAAAAGACAGGCACCGGAGTTCACCCTGAAGCATCAGAATACATTCGGCAGGGATGAGACCACAACTGCGCTGCACTTTAAAAAATCGCCCAGCAGTGATATGTATTTTTTTAACAGCTACCAGGTATCGCTCAAAAAGCAGGATCAGACCGAGAAGATGAACCAGTCCTTTTATGTTGAAAAAAACAATAACATCACCTTAAAGGAAGCTTTTAATCTGATGCAGGGGCGGGCGATAAACAAAGACCTGACCAACAAGGAGGGTCAGCTTTACAATGCCTGGGTCCAGCTGGATTTTAAAAATACGGATAATAACGGCAATTATAAGCTCAAACAGTTCCATCAGAACTACGGTTTTGAGCTCGAAAAAGCGCTGGGTAAACTGCCGATCAAGGAGCTTGGCAACGGGCAGGATAAAAGCCGTCTGATCGAATCGCTCCATAAGGGCAACCGCCAGTCTGTGACTTTCAATGAAAATGGCACAGAGCAGAAACGCTTTATAGAAGCCAACCCGCAGTTTAAATCCATCACTGTCTATGATGACAATTCGAAGCGTATACGTCAGGATCTGTCAGAAAAACAATTTGAAAAACAGAGCGCCACTCAAAAGCAGAGTCAGCAATTAAAGCCAGAAGCTAATGAAAACGATGCCACTTCGGTTAGGGCCGGAAAACGGAAAGGACTCTCTGTCAGCCAGTGAAATCAGCGAGCTGAGCCCGCTGGCTGATTTTTTCAAAGCCATCGAAAAAGACCCCAGGATCGGCAGTACACATATCGGTGTGTATGCATCGCTGCTCAACTACTGGAATGAGCAGGGCAGGATCAGTCCGATCCGGGTTTTTAGTCATCAGATGATCGGGCTGGCTAAGCTGTCCTGTCGCGATACGTATTTTAAATATGTCGGTGAGCTGAGCGAATATGGCTATATCCGGTATGAGCGTTCCTTTAACCGGAATAGGCCAAGTGAGATTTATTTTACTTGTGGAGAATGAGACGAAACCAGGTTAGAGAGGAGTAGCCTAAACTACTGAAAACAATGGATGATCTTAAAAAGATAAATCCGTTCCATATTCTTGCTCAGCGTCTGCCAAGGATCGAGCAGATGCTGGTCCGTTTGATGGAAAATACCCATTTACATCATTATCCAACATCAGTAGAGCAGCCGGAACTACTTAGCATCACAGAAGCTGCCAGATTTTTGGGACTGAGCAAACAGGCGGTATATCGTCATATTGGAAAAATATCTCATTACAAGCGAAATGGACGGCTTAATTTAAGCGCCAGGAGCTAATTGAATATGTGGAGCAGGCCAAGCGGATTGCATGCAAATATTCTGTTACCAGTAGGTGGAATCTATCTTAACACTAGAAGAATATATATAATTGGACAGGTCAAAGGAAACTGCCCGCGATGCAAATGTTACATAGACCTTTTCTACCAACAAAAACCAGCACGCTTGGTCATTTCAATGTCGACTCCGTTTTAGTTAAAAAGTTGTTAACCGGATCCTCGATGTCAGTTCCGTACCTTTCGACCAAAACAATCAATCACCAGATGTTTTCGCCTAGTTAAGCGTTATCTGAACCCTGAATCCGTTCAGGAATGGAGATGGCTGCTGATATTTCGAACAGAAGATTTCATCGCTTTTTCTTTTCCAAATTCATCGATGCTGCGATGGAAAACGAAAGAACGCCCGAAACAAGCCAGAACAGATCGGTGCCAGCGACATAATAATTCCCCTTTGCCCATGATATCCAGATCCAGTCATTGGTTATAATTCCATTTTTAATCGGTACCATAACCGAACAGAATCCTCCCAGAAACAAATACAGCCGTGTGCAGCCGGCTTCTGTTTTGGCAAATAAACCTGCAATCGTCAGGATCAGCCAGGAAACGAAAAATACCGTTCGTACCCAAAATACATGGTTTTCCAAGCCGGGTACCAGAAGCTCTGCACTGAAAAGGATCGCTACTGCCGGAAAAAGGCTGAAACTGATCGCAAGGTACCACATGGTAGTCCTGTGGTGAAACCGTTTTTGCTGGTCAGTATAACTTTTTTTGTTGCGGGCCTCTTTCCATAAAAGCACGCCGCTGATGATCACAAAACAGGTAAAAAGCGCAAGGAAGAAATATATAATTTTCAGCGCCAGTCCGCCGAAAGTGGCAAAATGCAGCCTGGCAATACCGGGCAGGATGGATTGTGCATAACCATTTTTGCCGGGCAGGTTATCAGCCAAGATCCTTCCGTCGCGCAGCGCGATGGCTACGGAACCGCTTCCTGAGAATGTTTTACTGTTATCCAGAGCGGCCAGAAGTTTGCCATCCTGACGATCGTAATGTTTGATTTGCAGGTATTTTAATTCCAGGTTGTGATGTTCGTTTTTTATATGATCCAGAAGATTGGTTATTTTCAGATTCTTTTTCGTCACAATCGCATTATCGGTGGTTACCAGTACACGGTCTGGCAGGATCACCTGCAGGGCTTTCTGTTGATTTCCGCCAAAGAAAACAACCACAACCGGCAGCAGAACCAGAAATGAAAGCATATAATATGCCCCGGTAATGGCGTACATCAGTTGAAACGGAAGACCCAGCAGCCCGAAAACCGTGTGCGTGTTGGTCCAGATATTTTTCAATGAGCCTTTGAGGGAAAAACCATTGAATTTGGTAAAGATATTCTGCCAATGGATCATCACGCCGGTGACGACTGCAAATGCAAAAAACAAGGCGACAAATCCAGACAGGTATCTGCCGATCAGTGGAATCTGATCAAAAAAGTGGAGCCTGTAAAGCGTTTCGCCGACGGTGGTTTTTTCCTCCTGGCTGAAGGTGCCGGTTTGTGGATAATAAGTGGTGTTATAGTGCTGCTCAGGGCGGCCTTTCGGCACGATCATATGGCCGTAAATTTTAACAAGCGGTGTCTTAGCCGTTTCGGTGCGGATCGTAATGTCTTCGGAAAGGTCAAAGGAGGGGTTGTTCTGTTTTATTTTGTGCAGAATTTCATCGTAATCGATGGCTTTGGGCAGGGATTGCCTGGCAGCCGGGTTTTCCCACTGGTAAAATTCGTCTTTAAAAAGCGTGAATGCACCTGCGAAAAAGATCACATACAAAGCAAAGCTGATCACTATTCCGGATACTGTGTGGGTATGGAAAGTGATGTTGTAGAGTCTGGCTGGTAAACCTTTGAGTTTCATCATTATTTAAGTAAAAAGATAATTGCACCACAAACCAGGGTGCAGAAAAGATATATTCCCCAGATCAGCCAGCCGCTGCGGGCCAGAAATGCGACTATCATTAAAGCAACCCAGAGCATAAATACAGAAAATGCGCCTGTTAGTATGACTTCGGTGCGGTAGGGGATCAGCACGCTGATCATCATCTGAAAAGTCACGGCCAGGAAATATCCGCCAATGAGTCCGGCGGTGATTTTCAGGGCACGTTGACGCTTTGTGGACAGGTATTCTTTTTTAGCGGGCATAGGAAATCAATTCGATAAGTACCAAACAATGGATCAGAGCCATCAGCCCGTAGAAATATTTTGTTCCCATCACCGCAAAGAACTGGATCGTCATCATCGCCAGTGAAGCCGCGGCCAGTGTCAGCAACAGGCCTGCTGCCCAGCCATCGGAATGGACAAAATTGGCAGAGCCTATTGACAGGAAAGTAAGGCCAAGCCAGTTTGAGCCGGCGAAAAGCGGTCTGAATATTCCAGCCGGAAAGTATTTTGACCTGGCGTAAAAAAGATATGTTCCCAGTAATATGAAATAAAATGGCAGCATGAAAAATCTGTTTGACGAGTGTTGTTATGAATTAAGTATCTGTTTCTTCTTTGCCGTGAATGCCGGTTTGGTCTGGGGTGAGCCAGACGAAGATTTTTTTAGGTCTTTTTTGCCGGTTGCAGCATTATTTTTTCCTTTTTTACGTCGTCCCCACCAGATCACAACGCCTGTAACGGGCAGACTGGCAGCGGTTAGACTGGCGAAAAATGCAATGATCTTTCCCGGTAGCCCGAGTATGCTTCCTACGTGAATATCGTAATTCATATTTCTGAGCTTTTCGCCCCGGCCTTTTTGTTCGAATCTGCGGCTGCGCAAAAACTTTCCCGTAAACTGATCATACTGGTTAGTGACAAATTTGTAGCGGTCGGTTCCTGCAAATAAGGCAGTTGCGCTTAACACCGCACTTTTTTCTTTTGGTATAAAAAATGAATAAGATTTTGCTTCCGGTATCCTTTTTTGCAGGTCTGCGAGCACGATATCGATCGGCAGTGAAGTTGCGGTTACTGTGGTATCTGAAAAAACAAGCTCTTGTTTCGGCGTAGCTTTTACTCCGTTTGCAAGAAATTGAACCGTATCGTTGAACCACACAAATGCCCAGACCAGCCCGGTCAGGGCGATGATCAGGCAAATACCCATGAAGTAAAAACCTGCTATATTATGCAGATCATAGTTTTTTCGTTTCCATTTGGTGCTCTGTTTCCATTGAAACCAAAACCGCTGACGCGCAGCAGATTTGTTTTTCGGCCACCATAATACGAGCCCGGAGATCAGCAGTACGATAAAAATAACCGTACTCCAGCCCACGATCTGTTTGCCGATTCTGGCAAGAAAAAGATCATAATGCAGAAAAAGTACCAATGTGAAAAACTCGTACTTCGCATTCTCGATCTTCACTACCTGCGCGGTGTATGGGTTGACATAGATATTGTAGGCATATTCGCGCTGCGTAAAATAGGTATTGGCGTCCTCGTTGATTTTATAAGTAAAAAAACGGTAAGTCGCCGCCGGATCATTCGGGGTTTCAAAAATGGTCAGCGGATATGCTTCGCCAATTTGCTTCTGGGCTTTATCCAGCAGCACACTTACCGGCAGACGGGCCGTGTTATCCGGTGTGATATACAGCCTTTCGTAGTACACAATCTTTTTGATCTCATCCTCAAAAACGTAAATACAGCCGGTAATTCCCAGTATGAACACCACCAGCCCGGACAAAAGTCCGAGCCACAGATGCAGCAAGCCAATTATTTTCTTTGCACTCATGCTGTTTTAGAATTTAAATGAGACATTCGCCAGAATCTGCCGGGGCGATTGCGGGTCAAAGTTCATTCCCCAATATTTCTTATCGGTCAGGTTATTCATTTTCAGGCCCAGACGGTAGCGCGGCTGATCGTAAAAAAGTGTCGCGTCCCAGCGCGTGTACGAAGGGATCGTCAGCGCACCGAGCTCATTGTTTTCGTAAATTGCGGTCAGATAATTACCACCGATACCAATACCCAGGCCTTTCAGCGGAGAGGACAAAAGACGGTAACTTGCCCACCAGTTGGCCGCATGTTTTGGAAAGCCATATTTCAGCCCCTCGTTTGCAGCAGTTGATTTTTTGTATTCCAATTGATTGTAACCGTAGCCCAGTACCACATTCAGTCCGTTGACCGGGCTGATCGTAATATCAGCCTCAATACCCTTGCTCACACTCGAACCGTCCTGGACGGAAAACGCAGTATTGGCAGGATTGGGGCGGATTACATTGGTGATATCAATGTTGTAATAACTTACCGAACCGACGATCCGGTTGTTGTATGAATTCAGTTTTGTACCTACTTCCCACTGGTTTCCCGACTGTGGTTTTGGCGTGAAAATGGATTGGTCTGGCTGTGTGATAGGCGCAATGTTCTGAAAGCCATTCATGTAATTGGCGAAAATGGCAACTTTGTCCTTCACCGGCTGGTACACCAGACCGAATTTTGGAGAGATGGCTGTCTGGTCGTAGTCCCCGACCCGTTCACCACCATTGGTAGACGTTCCCTTGTTGCTGAAACGGTCCACCCGTACACTGATCATCGCCATCAGTTTGTCGGTAATATTGAGCACGTCCGAGAAGTAGGCGCTGAGCGTCTGTTGCTTGGATTCAGTAATATTAACCGAACCGACCCGTGCCACCAGTTCGTCGATGCGGGCAAGCGACATGGGTTTAATCGAGCGTCTTACATTGATCGTATCATAGGTAATGGTTCCGTATGCCTGGTTTTTGTTGACAAGACCGTACACATCGACTCCGGCAACAATACGGTTTCTGTGGCTTCCGACCATAAAATCGCCGGTGAAATACTGCTGAAACTGTGTGGAAGTGCTGAAACTGTTGCGGGCCGAGGAAAGCCTGCGCAACACGGTGGAATCGCTCGTCCAGACTGCCGGATAAAAGTAATTGACGTTATCATAGCGCACGTTGCCGACCGCATACTGGGTGGTCGAAGTCCAGTTTTTGGAAATTTTGTACTGCGCCTGCATGTATGCATTGCTGGTTCCCATCTGCAACAGCGGATCATTGCTGTTGATCGACTGGCGGTAGCCGAGCGGCATGTCTTTAATGTTTTTAAAAGTTACGTTTGCAAATGAGTTGGCAGGCATTGTACTGCGCTGGGTGCGGTAAAATTCGGTTTCAAATAGCAGGGTGAGCTTCTCGCTGGCTTTGTAGCTCAGGCTGGGTGCTACGGTCACAGCCCGCGCCATACCAAACGCCTGAAACGAATTTTCCCGGTGTCCGGCCGCATTGATACGGAAAAGCAAGGTTTTATCCTCATTAACAGGCGTATTCACATCCAGGGTGATCCTGTTCAGCCCCCAGCTTCCGGTAGAATACCCAATTTCACCCGCTGTTTTTTCGAAGGGCTTTTTGGTAACCAGGTTTGTGAAACCGCCGAAAGAGATCAGGCTGGATCCGAACAAGGTTCCCGACGGCCCTTTGATCGCTTCCACGCGCTCAACATTGACAGGGTCAATTCCCGCACCTAGCTGCGCTGCCATACCGTTTCTGATCTGGCTGGTTACCCACGATCCGCGCATCACCATGTAGGTGATTCCATTATTTACACCTCCGAAAGAAACCGTCGCGCCGGGCACGTTTCTGAGCAGGTTTTTGTAGTCCACGGCTATCTGTTCAATGGCAAGCTCTTTGGATACCACATTATAAACCTGCGGATTTTCAAGGTTTTTCAAAGGAAGCCTGGCCACATACCCGGTTTCTTTTTGTCCGAACTTATTGATATTGCCCGTCACAGTAACTTCCTGCAATGTTTTTGCATCCTCCTTTAAACGGATTGTTTCGACCGTCAGGGTTTTGCCGTCATTGGTTTCAATGTCGAGTTCTGCGGGCTCAAATCCTACGATGCTCACAACCACAACGTGTTTTCCTGCAGGCACATTACGAAGCTGGTAATCTCCGCTTTCGTCTGTAAGGGTTCCAAACTTTGTGTTTTTGATCTGTACCGTTACAAATGCGCCGGGCTTGCCGTCACTGGTAATTACGTGACCTTTGATATGAGATTTTGCTGTTTGCTGAGCTTTTAACCCATTAATACAAAGCAAATAAATCAGAATAGAAAAAAAGTATTTCATGTGGAGTAATGTTAAAATTTAACGGTAATACTGGCTGAGAAGCGTCTGGGCGTCTGAGGCTGCAGCGAGGTGTTCCAGTACTTTTCATTGTTGAGATTGTCCAGTTTTAAGCCGATCCTGTAACCAGGCTGGTCATAGAAAACGGTTGCGTCCAGGACGGTGTAAGCAGGGATTGTAAATTCTCGGCTCGTGTTGTTAATCACAAACTGCTTGCCGCTGTAATTGAAACCTGCACCTAAGCCCAGGCCTTTCGCCGCGCCGGAAGTGAGGCGGTAGCTCGCCCACAAATTCGTCGTGTTTTCTGCCCCGGAGTTGGTCGGACGGCGAGCATTTACGTTCTCGTTCGCTTTTGCGAGTTTGCTGGCATTGTAGGCATAACCAGCCAGGATATTGAGCCCGTTGAAAGGATTGATGATCAGTTCAAAATCAACACCTCTGCTGCTCTGGTTTCCGTCCTGGATCTGGAAACGGTTTCCATTCACAGGATCACGCTCAATATCGCTGCGCACCTGGTTGACTACTTTAATATCGTAATAGCTGATTGTTGCGCTGATTTTGTTATCCAGCACATCCAGTTTCACACCGGCCTCTGTCTGGTTGGCAAACTGAGGTTTGAAATTGGAAACAGAGCCGTCGGGCTGGTTCACAGGTGCTACAAACTGGTAGCCGTTCATATAGTTAGCAAAAATGGCAACCTTCTCTTTTACAGGCTGATATACCAAGCCGAATTTCGGAGATAATGCCGTTTGTTTGTATAATCCGGTAGTGGTATTGGCAGTATAGCTGTAAGAACCTTTGTTATCAAACCGGTCCACGCGCACACTCAGCATGACCATCAGGTTTTCGGCCAGGTTGAAAACGTCAGAAACATAAGCGCCGATGTAGTTGTATTTTGCCGAGCTTCCGCTGTTGACGGTGACGGTTGCCACTTTATTTTTGATTTCATTGATGCTGATCGCCGCATAACGCTTGCCGGGATTGATAAAATTGACCGTATCGTAAACTGCGCCGCGCGTATTTGGGAAATCGAAATTAACGGAACTGTAATCCAGTCCGGCCACGATGCGGTTGCGGAATCCTGCAATTTTGAAATCACCGATAAAATTCTGCTGGACCTGCGTGGCTACCTGTCGGGTATACTGGTCCCAGATGTTGCGGGTAACAGTAGAATCTGTGATGGTGTTAAGTGTCATCGCAGGAAATTCAAATTCAACAAGACTGGTACCAATGTTGGTCTGCGAAGTCCATTGGCTGCTTATTTTGTAATTGATCTGCGAATAGAGGTTTTGTGTCCGTGTAGTGGCAATGATCGAATTGTTGGTAAATGATTGTCTGTACCCGATTTTCAGCTGGTCGATGCTGGATGCTTTCACATTGGTAGACGCGATGGTGTTGCCATAAATGTTGGTTCCTTTTCTTCCATAAAGTTCAGCATCAAACAGTACTGACAGGCGCTCATTCACCTTGATGGACAAGGTCGGGGCCACCAGGTAGGTTTTGGAAAAACCCGCATCCTGAAAACTTTTTTCACCGTGCAGCGCCGTGTTGATTCTGAATAAAACCGTCTTTTCATCGTTCAATGGCGTATTGATGTCCGCAGTCAACCGGTTAAGGTTCCAGGTTCCGGTGGTAAATGACACCTGTCCTTTGAAAACATCGAAAGGTTTTTTGGTCACCCGGTTAAAAAGTCCTCCGAAAGTGGACAGGCTCGCTCCATAAAGTGTTCCCGACGGACCTTTGATCGCCTCAATTCTTTCCAGGTTGGCCGGATCAATTTCCGCAACGGAAGATGTCCCAACGCCATTTCTGGCCGCATTGCCCAGGTTAAAACCCCTCGTTACATTCATATAACGTCCGTTGCTCGAATGCGCTACGCCTGAATTGGCACCTGGGATATTTTTGAAGGCGCTTTTGTAATCGGTCACAATCTGTTCCTGCATGATTTCTTTGGAAACCACATTGTACACCTGCGGGTTTTCAATGTTTTTCAGCGGAAGCCGGGCAATATATTCCGATTCTTTCCGGGCGAAACGGTTGGTGTTTCCTTTAACGAGCACTTCCTGCAATACCTGAGAACTTTCCGTTAGGAAAATAGCCGGGACCGTTGTTTCACCCTTTACTTCAACATTTAATTCGATCGCCCTGTATCCGATCAGTTGCACGTACAAGGTATAATTACCAGCAGGCACTTTTTTAATACGGAAATGACCTTTGGCATCGGTAACGGTCCCGATCTGAAGGTCTTTGATGCCAACAGTTACAAATTCGGCGGACTGTCCGTCGGAGGTAAGAATCTGGCCCCTGATGTTTCCGGTTTGCGCATAAACATGGCCTGCTGCCAAAAGAAACAGGTAAAAAAGGACGTATAATCTGTTCATATTTGGGTAAGTGGAGTGGAAAAATTTTAATAGTAGTAAATATTTTCAGCCAGGGCAGCTGGATCAATACCTGCCCGGCTGAATCGTAAAGGGTTATTTGGTCACATCTACAAGTAGGGTCGCGCACCTCCAGATCGACTTGTAAGGTTTTCCAAAGTGATCGCCTTCTGCTTTCTCGCTTGTCGATGCTTCAATTTTGTAGGTACCGGTCCAGATTGGTGTAAATGATGCCATACCATTTGTATCCGAGGTTATATTCTTATTCCAACCACTTGGGGAAGCGACACCTACATGTAGTTTTCCGGTGGGTTTGTCTTTTAATAGCGTCGTCAGGCTCAAAGGCTGGTTTGCTTTGTATGTTTTCGAGGCGTCAGCGAAAACCTTGATTTCATTACCATTGAAAGACGGGTCATTGCCCGCAAGCGATTTGCCTACTTTCACTATGGCGCTCGCGTTGAACTGATAAATCGTCGAGCCGCCCAGTTCTTTCGCTGCCTTACTGATCGATAGGTTATATACGCCTTCTTTCTCAGGAGTGAATTCAGAGGTGAAATGATCATAACCTGCCATAGTGGCCAGTTTTACTTTCTGCTTATCCGGTGTGGTAAGCCAAAGCTCGAATTCTTTGACATCCGAATACCAGTCAGCCAGCTTTTCAGGTTTGTCGCCTGGTTCGGAATAGATGATTTTAATGGTTTGTTTCTGGCCTGCTTTACCTGTGGTATTGGTTTTGATCCACAGTGCATGGGCCCAAAGGTTGGTTATGGATATCAGTAGCAGGGCAAGGAGAGAGAAAGTAGTTTTCATTTGAAAGATACAGTTGCGATATATTGTATTTAGACTAATTATAATTAAACAAAAGTATATTACTGAAAGTAGCTTTGCAACATTTTTCAGGAACTTTGTAAAAAAATTATGACCCAGCAAATGGTACTACATCGAAGATTTTGTGCTGACGGTATTCAGAAAACAATTTGCGGAAGTCTGATTAGATCATTCGCTGTAGGATTCGGAGCCAATGACCACCCTAGTTCGGAAATTGATGACAGGTAATTTCGGTGGAAGTTGACCAGTTAAGTAAAGGATTGATCATAATTTAACGTATGGTCTGTAATAGCCCGGTGATGTTCAATCTGCCACGGAATCATATGGTCAACCCGTCCGAATTCTCCAACCTATGGAACATATAGCGGAAAAATTATCAACAAATGAATATTTTTCCGTTTGTTGCTTAATTTTCTGACAAATGTCAACTTTGTAAAAGGTCAATGTAAAAAAATAGAAATAGGGAGATATTCTGAACTTATTATTAGGAGATTTGGTGCAGCCAAATAGAATTATTTTGGCGTTGCTGACCAGGTAAGCGAGGATTTCGATCTACGAATTCGGCAAATACTAAATCTAATAATTTGAGCGAATACCAAGTCCATGTTGAATGGGAACGGCTATTCAGCAAGTTATAAGTCAACTATATTTCGCTCAGAAACAAAGGTCAGAGGAATATTTATGATAGCCTCAGTCCCTTTATGATCCGAGGATATTTTAAAAGTGCCACGCATTTCGCTCACGCTTTCTCTAAGCGATTGTAATCCGAGTCCCTTGTTGTTTGACCTGGAGTTTTCCGCTTTAAATCCAACACCGTCATCATGGACGCTCAAAACAAGTGAGTCCGAGTCATGAAAGATCAAAATATTTACAGATCGGGCCTTTGCATGCTTGACTATATTGGTTAGTAATTCCTGGATCATTCTTAGCAAATCAATTCTCATCGTAAGATTAATATTGATTTCGTCATTTTCTACGGTTATTGTCTTTTGATAATAATTGTCAGGCAAGGCACTGTCAGCAAGCATTTTTATCTGTATTTCAAATGATTGTTCTAAATGCTGAATATGTCCATGATACCAATCATGACTTGTGGAGCGCGAAAGGTCATAAATATCATTAATTTGCTGGTGTATAAAGCTCAATCTGCTCTGAGTTGAAATGTCTTTATTATCCAACATTGCCAGCTCTAGTTGATTCCGTACAGCTGCTAAGGAAGATGAAAAACCATTGTGAAGGTTTCTTCCCAATATTTTTCTTTCTTCCTGTCTGGCAATTTCAAGATGCATAACCTGTAATTGCGTTTCGGTTTCCAACTGCTTGACTAAGGTTTGGGTCTTTAAAACGGAACGTCTGTATCGGGTCACCAGAATAAAAATGACCAATAGAATGACAAGACTGGCAAAGCCGAATATTAGTTTATTCCTGTTCTGCAGCGCTGTAAGTTGGGAAATCTCCTGCTCTCGCTTCCTTACTTTGAACAGTTGTTCCATTTCTATCGCCTTTCCTTCCACATCAATTTTGTACCTTTGTTCACGAAAATTATATAGCCTTTCGCGGTAGCGCATAGCTTTTTTTAAATTGCCCAATTCTATTTCTTCCTGATAAAGTTGCAATAGAACTTTCTCCACAATAGGTTTCTTCAGGTCGTCAAGATTCAGTTTGGCAAAGATTTGATTGCTTTCGGAAGCGTTTTTAAGCTTTCTCAGACTCAGCCCTTTGTATACCATGGCCATTTCCCATAAATCAAGGAGCTCAGCGTTAGGGAAGATAGCGAAAGCAGAGTCCACATAAGCTAATGATTTCTTGTATTGGCTACGATGATAGGCGATTCCGGACAAAAGAATATATGAACCTGAAAGGTAGCGTTTGATTTGGGGCCTTAAAGACTTACTTGCATAATGCAGTTCGTGTATCTTACGAGCGAAATTTTCATCTGTTGTTTTCAGATACATGGAAAAGTTTGCTATTTGTCTAATGCGGATTATAAATGCTTCAAGTATTGGCCGACTGGCATATATTGGTGTCGTTTTGGAGAGTGCGCCCGATGCACTATCGCAATAAACCAGGGTCATCTCGGGACGATCAAAATACTCGAAAAATCGGGCTAACTGAGTGTACTTAGCTGGCACATGTTGCCTACTAAGATTTTTTGCTGTCTCCAATGCTAAAAGATGCGTGTTGTAAGCATGATAAAATGAATCTGTTTGTACAAAATAATTTGCCTTGGTGCTTAAAACGTTAGTAAGCTTTCCATAATCGACATATGGACCGGATCGATAATGGACTATAAATTCATTACTGTATTTCATCCCAATTTGATGAAAAGGGTATTGATAGTTTTTCCCATTTCCGCGAAGGCTGTACTTTCCAGAATGAAAATTTATTCCCTGAGCCAGAAATAGACAGACGCTGTAAAGATAGTCTCTCCTGTCAGGTTCACGAATGATCTTATAATAATTTGGGGCGAACTGTATACAAAGTGAATCGGTCTCATTATACTCTTTTCGCGTCCAGTTTTTGATTTTATAGGTACAGTCCAGTATTTTTTTTACTTCCGCAATTTTAAGATGAAGGCGGTCTTGCGGGCGTATTGAATCGGGCAATTTAGCGTAAAGGTGTTTGCTTATCTGTGCATGGGAAGAAAGTGCGGACACGGTCATTAGAAATAAAGCAAGCAAATATTTAAACACAAATGCTTTAGATATTTTGCATCTGCGGGACTCCACATTAAAAGCTGCCATGACCAGTTTACAAAGAATTAATTAAAAAGTTTAGTGAAGAATTAAAGAATATACATTTACCTTAAAAATGTATCTTGGTCTCCTACAAAGCCGTTCTTTCTGCAAAATGCCAGCAGCTCTGCCATTGATTTACATCCTGATTTTTGCAGCATTCGCCGGCGGTGTCCAACAATAGTATGCATACTTAATGACATCTGTTGCGCAGTTGAAACGATGGAATGACCCTGATAAAAGTATTGTAGCAATTCTGTTTCTCTGGGGGTGAACCGTACATGTACATGCTTGGGGTAATCAGAGAGAATTTGTTCCACAAATGGGCTTACATAGCGTTCGCCTTCCTGTAGTGCATGTATGCAAGCCAAGACCTCCTCAAAACCCGCTTTCTTACTTAAAAAGCCATGGGGTTCAAAAGAGTTGATATATTGTATCGTATCTGCATTTTTTACGCTACTAACAATGATTATTTGGATTTTTTTATTTATTCTCTTTGCTTCATTGACGATGGGTATACAATGCTTATTGTCAAGATAAAAATCAACAAAAAAGGATATTTGATTTTGGTTACCCTTTTTCATTAAAAATTTCATTATCTCCTTTTCCTCACTGAAGGTATGAACGGACTGGAAACAGTTTGTTCGTTCGATTAAAGATGCTAATGATTCGGCAAACATTCTGTGATCATCATAGATAACAGCCATAGTATTACTACTATTATTTTTCATAAAATAAATAGGATTTTATTTCCATAACTCACACCTGTTTATGATATAGATCGTAAATGTGTATGGTTGGTACGCATTAATAAGTAGTTAGTAACATTACGTACTCATTAAATTTCAACAATGGACAAAAATATGTCTATTTTAAGCTATAGCATAGCAAGAGTTAGTCTAGTTAATACAGGTGATTTCCGAAATTGTAAAATGGCTATAATCTTTGACTCAGGAATCGGATTTTAATAGGCTATTCCGAAAGTAAAGCAGTACGTTTTCCCATTATCGTTCCACCAAGATTATTGCACTATACACACATGTTAAGAATAGCCACTATAGTAAAGAGCCCATTACTAAGGTTCGGATTGAAAATTTACCTGGAAAAAAATATAGATAACATTCAAATATACGAATTTGAGAATATTGACCAGTGTATAAAAGTTAAACATCAAGAGTACGATCTCGTTTTTTTGGATATTGGCAGCTCTCAGGATAAAAATGGAGTGATAAAAAAAATTAGGTCCATTGTTACAGGGAGCAAGGTTATTGTCTACGACTCTACGGCCTCACCAGAGGAAGGAATGAATTTTATCAAGTCTGGTGGACATGGCGTTCTCACGGCGAGTAGTGAATTAACATTCTTGTTGGAATGCATACGCGTAGTTCTGGATGGTAGATTTTATGTGAATCCTTTTGATATTGATGCTTTATTGAAACTACTGGTTGAAATAAAAAGTAATCAAACAAATGATAAATCCCTCGCCAGATTGACTGCAAGACAGAATCAAATAGCCATCTTACTGGCCAGGGGAGCCCGAACCTCTGAGATATCCAGAGAGCTTGGATTGCAGGCTTCTACAATAAGTACAGTCAAAACAACTATTTACAAGAAACTGAAAGTTCGAAATGTGATAGATCTAAGTGAAAGGCTTGCATAAAGCAGGCTTTTGCTCTTATTCCGGTTATTATGTCTTTTCGAATAAACGCAGAATTTAACAGTTCAATTTTTTTATAAAATACACTTAATCAAAAACAAATGAAAAAACATATCCAACTTATGCTTGGTGCGATGCTCGTAAGCGGCACGCTGGCAGCGCAGGATAAAATTAAAGATGGAACCATTGTGCCGGGAAATGGTCCTGCCCCGGGTGCATTACTAGACCTTGAAAGCTCAAATCGAGCCTTGTTATTACCCAAGGTTTCACTTTCGGCCACCACAACATGGCGGCTCAATGGAGCTTCGTCGCCTACAGGAGGCTATACCGTTTACAACACCATTGCTTCGATAACAGGGACGGCAAATTATCCAATTATATCCAAAGGAATAGGCGTTTAGTATTGGGATGGTACCGGCTGGGTCGCAACCAAAGGCCAGTCATCGTCCGGCTCGTATGTATAGCCATTACTACTAACAGTGGAGAGAAAAGTACTGCATTTAGACATAATACTACTGCCGGTCGAGAAAGCTCCACAGCTTTTGGCGGCGGTGGGTTCGTGAGTCTAAGGTATTCAGCAATTCTAGAAAATAAACAGCACTATCATGAAAAAACAACATGTACATATTGACCAGAAATGGTTATCCGGCCGCTTTAAATTATTGACTGCTTTGGTTTTGATTTTAATAGGGGGCACTCAAATCCAGGCCGCTAATATTTCCGGCATTGTCTGGGAGGATGCAAACGGAAATGCCGTCAAAGCCTCTGAGGATTTTGTCAATGGCACTACCTATCCTTTGTGGGTTAATTTGGTGGATGTAAGCTCAAATCAGGTTATTTCTCGAATAGGGGTTAGTACAGGCGGACTGTTTACCCTTACCGGCGCATCCAATGGTGCTGCTTACAGAATGATCCTGACCAATACGCTGATGCCGGTAGGTTCTGTGCTGACAAACGCTTCACTTCCTGCCAATTGGGTAAATACAGGTCTTAATTCAAGCGTTAATGCAGCTACTGCTGCCAATGCCGATAAGACCAACAAAACAGGTATCTGGACAATTACGATGCCAGCATCCGGTAATTTGTCGAACCGTAATTTTGGTATTGAGCAACTTCCTGTTGCAACTTCTGTGACAGCAGGCTCTCAGCAAAATCCGAGAGGAAATTACAGAGTTCCTGTGATTGCTCCTAGTGCAACGGATCCCGAAGATGGTAATTTATGGACCATAGGTACTGGATCCATCAAGATTGAGACCCTGGCGGCCAACGGAACGCTTTATTATAACAACACAGCGGTAACTGCCGGCCAGGTGATCAACAATTTTAACGATGCGCTACTTACGCTTGATCCGGTGGATGGAGCTGTAACGGTAAGCTTTACATATAGTTCGATTGATGCGGCAGCACAGCAGAGCCCGTCGATCGGAACCGTAACCATGCCGTTTACGGAGCCAGTGACGTTTTCATGTGACTCTTATTTATATCAGGTGGTAAATGACGAAGGGACTGGCACGTTGTATCAATATAATCCATTCACAGGTACCAGAACTTCTAAGGGTAATACAGGTTTAAACCTTAATGCAATTGGTTATAATACAGCAGATAATCTCATTTGGGGATGGGATGCTACAAATTATAAAGTAGTAAGGGTTGATGCAACAGGAAAGACCACCTCATTCACCATCCCCAATATGCCTGGTGAAGGCTACTTCGTGGGGGAAGTAATTCCGGGAGGTTATCTGTACATAACCACTTCGAGCGATGTGAATATTTATGTGGTGGATATTGATCCTTCCAGGAGCACCTACTTGCAACTTGTCCAGCCCAAGAACGGATATATCCTTGATACAGCTCCTTATGGTACAAGTTATGCCGGCGTCTTTGTTGCTGACATGGCATACAATCCCAGTACGGGTCTATTCTATGGATTGATTAATAATGGGACTACCAACGCTAATAAAATTGTTACGATCAATCCGGTTACACTTAATACGGCCATATCAGGTACAGCGGTGTCTGGTGGTTCAATTTCGAGTGGCACAGGGTTCTACGGCGCAGTATTTTTCGATAAAGATAATAACTTCTATGTCTTCTCGAATAGTTCGGGTAGGTATTACCGTATTGATCTGGACACCAACGTAGCCACGCTACTTTCAACGAAAGAAGCCAATACGGCAAATGATGGTGCTTCTTGCTCAACTGTTGGAGCTTTCCAAATAGATCTTGGTGATGCGCCAGATGCTTTAGGTACTTCCCTGAACAGCGGTGGGCCTTCTCACGTGCTAAGCACCAATCTTAAAATCGGCACGAATGTAGATGCGGAGGATGATGCTCAGCCTAACACGCTTGCCACCGGAGACGACAGTAGCGGTTCGCCGGACGATGAAGACGGTCTGAGCTCGGTTCCTTCATTGAAAATATCGGCTACATCATACAGTATTACGGTTAAGGTAACCAATACGACAGGAGCCAATGCCACACTGAGCGGTTGGGTTGATTTTAACAGAAATAACGTCTTTGAAGCATCGGAACGGGCACAGGTGACAGTACCCAACGGAGCTACCTCTGTGGTGCTTACCTGGACCGGGTTATCAGGACTGGTTGCCGGTCAGAGCTACATTCGTCTCCGTCTTGGTTCAACAGCCAGTGAAGTGGCAAACCCGATGGGTGATGCGGGGGCAGCTTCGAATGGCGAAGTAGAAGACTATGGTGTAGTCATCGATAATGGACCTGATTTGACGCCAACGCTGGTACTGTCGCCCTCGACAGTCGTAGGCCAGAGCAAAGTAATCACAGCCCGTGCTGTTATTCTTGAAATCAACAACGTAACAACGAGCGGTGATGTGATCGTGCTGCTTCCAACTTCGGCGCATTACACGCTGAACACGTTTAATCCATCGCAGACGACTTCCAACGGGTTGCCCGTACAGAATAACCGGTGGACATACCTTGGTTTGTTCGGTTCTAACTACGCGTTTCAGCTTGGGGGCACAACAAATACAACCTCTATTGCTTCGGGCTCCTCTTCTGCTTTTGGCTTTTCTCTTACCTATAATGCCAACGGGCAGGCCGGTATAGAAAATGTCGTATTGAGTATTTATGACGGGTCCGGTGGCGAGATCAACTACCTCAACAACAATGACAGTGAATCGGTAACATATTCATCAGGTAATTAAACTATATACATTCCATTATGAAGAATATTTCAATCATTACAGCTTTTATATTAGCAGGGGTGGGTGCGATGGCGCAGAATCCCACGGTGTCCTCTCCTGATGTCTCACCTTCCCCTGGGCTGGTAAACGGGCCTGTTACGGTGACAGCCACGTTTCAGAATCAGTCTACAATTGCGATCTCAAATAACGATCCGAATGCGCCGACGATGTTAACGTTCAGTTTGGTTAAAATTAAACCGGATATGGATGTCAATGGCAATCCTTCTGTTACGGGAGCTGGTTCAGTCTATTTTACCTGGACGGCCGAATGCGCCGGAAATTGTGATGATTCCGATCCGGCGAATGACAACTGGGTCATACGAGGTATTCAGAGCCAGGCTATTCCCGGTAAACCCAATTTTTCAACGACGATTGGTGGGCCGATCAGTTTTTCAGGCAGCATCCTTGCGGCGTCAACACCATCGGATGCATCTTCATTCAATGGGGATGGATTTAACCTGAACGTAACGCCTGGTGCGGGTGGAGACATTGATAATTCGGCTGAAAGTAACAGTCAGCGTTCTTTTGGCTATACGGATGGAGTACTTCCGGTAAAACTGGTATCGTTTTCAGCTAGCAAGGAAGGTTCGACCGCGTTGTTAAACTGGGCGACGACTGAGGAAACCAACAGCGATTATTTCGAGATCCAGCACAGCCTGAAGGGCAGGGAATGGGCGAAAGTGGACAGGCTAACGTCACACGGAGAAAGCGCGAGCCTGAAAAACTACAGTTTCACCCATACTACCCCTGTGAATGGTGAGAACCTGTATCGTTTAAAAATGGTCGATAAGGATGCCACATTTGCGTACAGCCGTATCCAGAGTGTGAGATTTGAAGGGCTTGATTCATCCGACTTGTCGGTTTATCCCAACCCGGTTTCAGACAAATTCTTTATACGTGATTTTGCTGGTGTGAAGACGGTTGAAATTACGGATCTTACCGGGCGCAGGGTTTATCAATCAAAAGCAAATGCAACTGGCGAGGTAAATACAAAAGGTCTTGCGGCCGGTATGTATGTGGTGAAAATTGAACGTGCAAATGGATTAAGTTCGTCACAAAAAATAATCGTTAACAAATAAACTCACAAAAATGAATGCCTGCATGCCATCAGGATGGCATGCAGGCATATAATAGGCTTAAATTAAAAAATGGCCTATGCGTATATCTATAGCCGGTATATTGTTGGCCGAGTCTATTTGTCTTGCAGATTAGCCTTACGGACAACAAAACGGATACTGTGCTTAGGGGACTCATTTAAGATCATTTACATTCAAAATTTCCTGTTTCACATGATTGGATTATTCATGCATCAAATGAAAAAGAAGTTTATGCTAATCCATTCGGACACTTTGCACACACACACACACACACATCAAAACATTGGAGGTTGGATCTGTATTTTAAAACATCTAAAACATTTTACTATGGAGTTATTATTATAGTATAGGCTGATTTTAATGATCAGGTTTGTTTTCAATATTGCTGCCTCAAACTTGTGGTTCAGTTAGTTGATTATTGACCAGAGGGTGTTTCAGATTTAAAATGAGGCATCCTCTTTATTTTGGGATGGATATTTTTCAATTGATGATTACAAATTATCTACATTCGATTCAAACGGGCTTTTTTTAGAAAAAAGAAAAAAACAGCCCTCCTTAGGTTGCTTTTTTGCTAATATTTTGTGCTATGGCCAACAATCCCCATTCGATCTACACTTTTTCTTTTCCCATTAGCATGAAGTGGCGAAGCAGTGGTTCTCTTTAAAATTTCCGAACACAGGTTCGAGATCAAAACATCGTTTTTTGCGGCCGTCTATCCCTTCCGGGCTATTTAGCGGTTCATATGCCTTCCTTTTGTGACGTTCCTGTTCGACACTGATCTCTATGGGGTGCATCAATATTGTAATTTTGGTATCCTAACTCAGATTTTTTTGTCAAATATGGCCTTCATTAAAGAAATGGGGGTAATGTTCCACGAAGTCGACTTAATGATATATAATACAGTGTATTACGGTTAAAAAAAACAAATTTCCCCATTTCTGCTTTTTTTTATTGATTTCAAAGTTTAAAATCTCTTCCAGGTCGAAATCTACGGATCCCTTTAAAGCGTCTTCTGAAAAGTCAAATTTGCCGTGCAAATTGATCTGTGTCCAGCTGACAGGCGATGACTGCTCGATGGCTTTAACCATATCATTACGCTGTTTATTGGATACTTTTATCAGTTCCTTGGACTAGTATAAATAATTCCAGCAAACAATTGCATTCTGAATTAAACGTTTACAAGAGTCCGTGATCAGATGCTCCTGGCGGGAAGCAAACCGTATTTCCCCGTCATTCGCATAGAATACAGCCTTTGCAAACTGATGGGAATTTTCAGTCTTGTTGTTCTGCTGGTTTATTCTCTTCCAGAGCATTTCATCGTCCATATATTTCAGCAAAAACAAAGTCCTTACTACCCGCCCAAGCTCACGAAGTGCCAGGTAAAGCCGGTGCTGCTGTGAATAGGAACTAAGTCTTTCAACAACGTGGATTCAGTGGTATGTTTGAGTTTAATAGTGACAACCATTCTCAATATTTCGTCCCACTGCTCTTCAATCAGCTTAGTTTGGATCGGATTACCCAATTTGATATGTTAGTTTTTAAGGGATTCCACGTTCATTCCGGGGAAAATATAGAAAATAAGGCTCTGGAAATCTTCGATACGGGGAGCAAAAAGAATCCCCAATAGATGAGTCAATGCAAAAATAATCTCACTAAATCCATGCGAATCCGTTGAATGGATATCGGATTCAACAACCTGGTTGTGCATCAGACCATCAATTACGTAAGTGGCTTCCCGTTGTGAAGAGCTAAATGAAGTAGAATAGAAAAGCCGGTGCATTTCATCAATAGAGGAGTAAATCACAATTCCTTTCTCGTTGCCAAAGTATTTATAAGAATAATTGGCATGTATCGAATCTACTTGGATATAGAACTTTTGCCCATCGCTGGAAGTATGCAGGATCTTGGGGGCCTTCCGGAATAATTCACTGATTTTTAGTTTCCCCATCAACATCAGGATAGCGTCATTGGCTTCTTGAATGTTTTCAAGGGTAAAATACCAATTGACGGTGTTGTCAAGCGTATTGGCCGATACATTCTAAGAGTTACGGGCCATAGGGCCAATCCCTATATTGCAGCCATAGGCCATAAATCCCGCCGGAAAAACCTTGTCGTTGGGCCGATTTGGTTTGTTTTTTTGTTTCCAGTGTTGCAACGCATCTGTAAAATTGCATTTGGCATTTACAGTATTCAAAACTTCAATGATCGGAATGGATCCTTCAGGCGGCCAAAGATCCATATCGATACCAGGTTTATCGGGCGTTTTAGGTTCTATAAAGCGTGGTTTACCATCTTTTCTGGTCTCAACGAATTTATTTTGTCCGTTGTCAATCCGCTGAAAAGTATGGGCAAATGCCTTTTCAAGACTTCCCTGTAGATCGGTTAGGAGGCTTTTGAAGTCACTGATCCATTGCAGCCCAGCACTTTTCAGTAATTGCTGTTTTTGATTTACCCACACCGATTCTTCAATCAGGTATTTTAAAAATGGCTTGTGCAAAAAAGAACCCGTCAGATTTACCTGTCCCGATTTGATTCCATGGGCTAAATGCCGGGTCAGTAAAACCTTGTAAAAAGAGCTTCGGGAGGAAGAATTTTTAAAATAATGTTGTTCTTTTTTGCCCAAAAAGCCATCCAGTGGATTTTCCGGCAGGCGGCCATTCCTCCTTTTGAATTCTTCCAGAGCCTGGATAAGGTTTTCGTTTTTCGCTTTTCGCTTTAAAATTGACATGTCGTAGTATGTCTGCTACCCATGTCTGAAGTTTTCGTGATTTTTCTTCCAGAATCTGGTAATAAGTATCGTCCTTACTTGCGTAACCGTTCTTCTTTAATTGTTCAATAGTACTTTTGCTATCTGTAAAGCGCCTGAATACATCTCCGTTCACCCACTTGATAAAATGCTTTACCTTTTGGTCATTGGTCTGGGAGAAATCAAGTGCAACCCGTTCAATATCCTTAGCTTCCAGTACCATCTGAGCACTCACTTTAATAAACTGTTCCATCTCTTCCTGGGATTCAACATGTTTTTGAAAGATCGCTTCTTTGAGCTCGCGTTGAGAG
Source organism: Dyadobacter sp. HNCC25DJ186 (assembly GCF_056895235.1). NCBI lineage: Bacteria > Pseudomonadati > Bacteroidota > Cytophagia > Cytophagales > Spirosomataceae > Dyadobacter > Dyadobacter sp. HNCC25DJ186. The sequence continues at coordinate 37,210 of NZ_JBXHAS010000012.1, read as the reverse complement.
GTATTTTCAATCTGTTGTAACGCCCTTAACATGATCTCGACCAGCAAATCCCCCAAAAAATATACTGGTAGACGATAAAGCATATGATCATCAAATATTTAAGGTTTTCCTGCCGGGTTGAAGCTTGAAAAACCTGTGACCGGATTACAAACTGGGCATAGTATTCTATCAATTTATCTGACAAGTTTAAAAGTGCCAATAATGGTTTTAGATCAGTATACGGGGTCTTTAAGTATAAATAATCTTCAATATTGGCTTTAATGGCCATGGGTTTCATGGTTTGGTGGCTGCGCTTAATACATGTGATCAGGTAGAACCTGACGGGCTGGTCTGTGTGTGGATCCTTCTGAACCGACAGGAGCGCATCCAGCTGTTCTTTATTTTTTTCTGACAGGTGCACTTCTATGAGCAATTCCAGCTCGTTATGCATCCATTTGAAAGCATCAGAAAAGATAACCGAAAAAGTATAATAAGCTGGCAGTTCGATCCGGTGGGTGCGCATGTGCTCAGCCAGGGAGCCGATTACAGCAGCAGGCCGCATTTGCCGTTTGGCAAATTTAATAGCCTCCGTCAAAGCCACTTCCTTTTGTCTGTCATCAAAGGGCTCGACACCAAAACTTTCTAAAATCGTCTGCCGGTGTCGATGAATAACGCTACGTGCATACGTTTGTTCAATATCATTCCAGTTAATGGCTACACTCAAACGTCGTACTATAAATTCAATATCAGGCCTGTTAAAATTCTTTGCATTGAAAAACCGCCCACTTGCCTTAAAATAACCAACCTGAATTACAAACCCAACTTGATTAACAGGGCTCAGCATAGTCCTGCATTCATCTTCTGCGCACTTGGGCATGGTAAAAAAGAATTTTCTTTGTCCGTAATCGAACTTGGGCGGGTTATCAAATTCATTCTGCTGGCCCTTGTCTAAAATTTCTAATAATCTCATAAATTGTAAAAAATAGAATCCCGGTAAACGAACGTTCTACGGGATTTTGAAATGACCATGAAATGTATTGTTTTCGTACTAAATACCAATACCAAATTGTCATCTCATTAAATAAAATCCTATTTTTGAAAAATTACCAGATTAGTGGGATTCCAAAGTATGAAAATAGGATATGCAAGGGTCTAGACGGCAGCGGCCGACTGTCCAAGACCGGGTACTGGATATGCAGATTGACGAGTTGAAGCTGGCAAAATGCCAGCAGATATTTCAGGAGAAGATCTCATCAGGCAAAGAACGGCCACAGCTTTTGAAGATGCTGGAAATGCTCCGGGAAGGCGATACGGTTGTTGTCTACAAGCTTGACAGGTTGGGACGGTCACTAAGGGAGCTGGTCAACCTGATTGCCCAACTGGAAGAAAGAAAAATAGAATTCGGTTCACTGATGGACGCTATTGATACTTCGACAGCACAGGGACACTTCTTTCTGAACATCTTTGCTTCATTGGCTGAATTTGAAAGGGACATTATCCGGGAGCGTACAAAGGCAGGGCTTTCAGATGCCAGAGCAAGAGGACGTATGGGTGGAAAAAAGAAAGGTTTGAGCCCGGAAGCTATTAAGAAAGCTGAAACAGCAGTAATGCTCTACAATGAAAAGAAAACTGCCGAAGAAATCGCCGGGGTTATTGGTGTAGGCCGGTCAACGGTTTACCGTTACCTGGAAGCAATGGGGCAAAAAAGAGTTTTATAGAAGTCGCCTAATCAACAACATTGAATAAATACCAAACAATACAAAAACTACGACAAAACTTTCACATATTTAAGAGTTAGTGGCAACCCTTGGGACGATCGCTCAACATCAAATAAACGGACAAGAAAATTATTTCCCGATCACTTTTTTTCGATGAGCCAAACCCCAAAAGTGAAGTTCATCTATCACTTTTTCAAGCGACAAACCGTGTGGAGTGATGGAGTATTCAACTGTTGGTGGAAAAGTGCTATAAACTTCCCTAATGACAAGTTTATTCTCTTCAAGACTTTTCAACTCTTTGGATAGAGTTTTATCGGTAATACCATTAACTTCTCTTGATATTTGCTTAAAACGTTTAGGACTTTCAGACAACGAAAATAAGATAAGCAACTTCCATCTTCCTTCAACGGCTTCAAGCGCATCTTTTATAGACAACATAGTTTTCGGACAACCACCTTTTGACAACATAAATTTAAAACTTTACGATACTTCCAATTCGGATAGTGCTTTCCAAACAGGAAGTAATATCATTTGGATAGCAAAGGTAATTAAATTTGTGCCGACAAATAAAAAAAGATATGACAAGTGAACAGAAAACATCGAAAACAATGAACATTATCCTTTGGATAACACAAGGGCTTATAGCCGCAACTTTTATTTGGGCAGGTTTTACGAAAATATTTAAACCCGAAGATTTGCCATTCCCTTGGGTAAAAGACAACACAAACCTTGTTCTAATAACCGGTGTTGTGGACTTATTAGGCGGACTTGGAATTGTATTGCCGACATTACTTCGTATTCAAGCTAAACTGACAATTTTCGCAGCTTATGGAATTATTGTTTTAATGACAGTCGCAAGTGTCTTTCATATTTCACGAGGTGAACCAAAAGACATCGGGTTTAATATTTTTATGGCTCTACTCGCTGTATTTGTTGCTTATGGCAGACAAACAAAAGCACCAATAACACCTAAAAACTCATAGCGGACAACATTCGGGTATGCCACTAACAGCGGTTTGGCGTAATGGGGGCGAACGTTCTCCTAATAGAAATTTGTGCTAAATTTGAACTGTGTGCTTCTTATGAACTTTAGTGCTGAAAAGCCCGCTGCTACGCCAAGCCGCAAAACGTTATGGGCAAGGTTAACAGAACCCGACAGCACAATAAAATCCATTCACATTTTCTGACAATTCCTAGCTGACGCAGAAAAATTATAAAGAAAATTTGCGTAGTCAAATAACTACATTTATATTTGTAGTCAAATGACTTCATAATGGAATTAAGACGAGACGTATTTCAAGCAATAGCCGACCCGACAAGACGGGCAATTTTACTTTTACTTGCTTCACAATCATTAACCGCGGGTGCTATTGCATCAAATTTTAACACGGCAAGACCGACTGTTTCAAAGCACTTACAAATCCTTACAGAATGTGAACTGCTTGAACAAGAACAACAAGGAAGAGAAATTTATTATCATTTCAATCCAAAGAAAATGAAAGAAATAGCAGACTTTATTGAGCCATTCCGACAAATGTGGGATGATAGATTTAATAAGCTTGAAAGTGTAATGAAAAAATATCAAAACAAATAAGATGGAACAAAAAACGAAAATTTCAGCTGAAGAAGGCAAGCAAGATATCATCATAACCAGAGAATTTGACTTGCCATTAGAATTGCTTTTCAAAGCTTATACCGAAGCTGAGCTGATAGAACAATGGATGGGAACAAAAGTGATTAAACTCGAAAACAAGAATCACGGAAGTTACCAGTTTGAAACCTCATACAATGGTAATGCTGTATTTAAAGCAAATGGAACCATTCACGAAGTTTTACCCAATCAAAAAATTACTCGAACTTTTGAAATCGAAAATATGCCAGTTGGGGTTCAACTTGAATTTTTAGAATTTGAAGAAATAAGTGATAATACGAGCAAACTGACTATGCAAATTGTTTATAAATCAGAGCAGCATAGAGCAGAACAACTAAAACTTCCTTTTGCCAATGGACTGAATATGGCACACAACAGACTTCAAGAAATGTTTAACAATAAAAAATAAATAAAATGACCAAATCAAAAAAAATAGCTTATTGGATCGTAACAGGTTTATTTTGTTTAGGAATGTTAGGTGGTGGAATTGCTCAACTGATTAAAGCAAAACCTAATGTTGATGGGTTAACCAGCTTGGGCTATCCGCTCTATCTTCTTACAATTTTGGGTGTTTGGAAATTGCTAGCAGTTGTAGCCATTCTGATTCCAAAATGTACATTGCTTAAGGAATGGGCTTACGCTGGTTTGTTCTTTCTTTTGTCGGGCGGTGTTATCTCACATTTAGCTAGTGGCGAAGAACTGATGAAAGCCTTTCCAGTTTTTGTCTTTTTGTGCCTCAATGTTGCATCTTGGTATTTGAGACCAATAAACCGTAAAATTCAAATTAGCAACAATGAAAACAGAGCTTAATCCAAAGGTTGATAAATATTTGATAGATGGCTGTATGCAATGTAAACTTGGAGCAACACCAGCCTGTAAAATTAAAAATTGGCGAAGTGAATTAGAATTTTTAAGAAATCTGATTCTTAGTTGTGGATTAAATGAAGATTTCAAATGGATGCACCCTTGTTACACAATTGAAGGCAAAAACATAGTTTTATTGCACGTATTCAACGAATTTGGCGCTTTACTTTTTCCAAAAGGCGTTTTGCTAAATGACAAATATTCTATTTTAGTTCAACAAACAGAAAACAGTCAAACCGCAAGACAAATACGCTTCAAGAATCTTGAAGAAGTCGTTAATTTAGAATCCAAAATAAGAGAATACATTCTTGAAGCCATTGAAATTGAAAAATCGGGCTTAAAAGTTCAACTAAAAACAACCGCTGAATTTGAAATTTCAGAAGAACTTGAAAACAAATTTCAAGAATTGCCAAACTTTAAAGACGCATTTTACTCCCTAACACCAGGCAGACAAAGGGGCTATTTGCTTCACTTTGCACAACCCAAACAATCTGCGACACGAATTTCTAGAATTGAGAAACAACTTGACAAAATATTAAACGGAAAAGGAATAAATGATTAATTTAGATGTGCAAAAAAGCCCAGCCCATAACAGGGGTTTTGCAAAAGCTGGCCTTCAGTGCTGATTTGAGCATTTGGATTTCTGATGAACATAGTGCTAAACTTGAACATTCGTACTTCTAAGCCCAGCCTTCGCAAAGCCCCGAAACGTTAGCTCATATTAAAAACTGTCCAAATAATTGCTGCCGTCGTCCGCCATCGACTTTATGCCATTACCTGGGTAAGCAATGAAACTAAGAGGAATTTGTGATGAAAAATAATAATTATCACCGTAACATACTTATTATCAAACTTCTAATATCCATTCGTGGAGTTTTTGCCCCTTTTCTTTAAACCAGGCCAAATATTCCAGGAGAAGTTCTCATCAGGCAAAGAACGACCACAGCTTTTAAAGATGCTGGAAATGCTCCGGGAAGGTGATAAGGTTGTTGTCTACAAGCTTGAAAGTTTGGGAAGGTCCTTGCGGGAGCTGGTTAACCTGATTGCCCAATTTGAAGAAAGAAAAATTGCATTTGTTTCATTGAAAGACGCTATTGATACTTCGACCGCGCAGGGCCGGTTCTTTTTGAACATCTTTTCTTCATTGACTGAATTCGAAAGGTATATTATCGGGGAGTGTACAAAGGCAGGGCTTTCAGCTGCGCGTGCCAGGGGACGCATGGGTGGAAAAAGGAAAGGACTTAGTCCAGATGCTACTAAAAAAGCAGAAACGGCAGTGGTGCGATACAAGGAGAAGAAAACTGCCGAAGAAATCGCCGGGATCATTGGTGTAGGCCGGTTAACGGTTTACCGTTACGTGAACCGCAATGGGACAAAAGAGAAATTTATAGAAGAAAATAATTTTTTTTAATATGCTCTATTTTAAATAGTTAACTTAATCTCGTGGAACATTCGCCCCGTATCTTTAATGGAGGCCAAATATCCAGCAATCGTGACCAAGGAAGAATATTCAGCCTTAGCAATCCAGAAGTTTGAGAAGCTACTAAACCTTAAAGACAAGAAAACTATTTACGAATACGAGCAGACGTTCGATGAAATTTTTCCAGATCTTGGCCATCAAGTTCTGAAAAAATTCTGAGTGAGGTACCTGCCGATCTTCGTAAAAAAAGATAAAGACTAAGCTTGGCAGTATAGCTAAAAATGAGATATTTAGTATTTATCCTGCCGACTTTGCTATAAGTGGAGATTCCGATGAAAGTGGTTCTTCGACAATTTTGGTGAATTACCATGATTTGACAAGTTCCAATCACATCCTGATCAACCACCAAATATAGCGGCACTGGCCAGGCAAGCAGGTATGAGCGAACCCAAGCTGCGAAAGCTCTTTAAGCAGACATTTGGCAAGGGGGTTTTTGCGTATTATCAGTTGGGACAAATGAGTAAAGCAGCCCAATTGCTCAGGGAAAAACGCCTGGCGGTTTCTGAGGTGGGTTATCAGGTGGGATTCACAAATCTGAGCCACTTTTCAAGGGTTTTTGAGCAGTATATTGGTGTCAAGCCGAAAAGGTATTCAACTTTGTAAGTCACTGCCGTCTTAAAACTACCCTTCTGGCACGATCAGAGGGGGATCGGACTTATTTGGTGCACTAGCTATTACTTAATCTGACAGTAGTGAATTATCTGAAAATGATCTGACACCAACTACACCTTTTTTCTTAAATACAAAGATATGCCTTTGCCCTCTCTGTCAAGGGTCAGTGAACGGCTCAATCTTCGCCGCCCTTGACAGCTTCGAGGGTTGGCATGGAAAAGTACTAAGAAAAACAAGGCTTTTGATGATCTGATGTTTCAACTGACTGGCCTAGTAACTTGACTCTGGTCAGATACAATGAACCCGTAAATTATTGATATGTTGGTAGTTGCATAGAAATATCGCCCTGAATGTGGTCTTTCTTTGTTGTATTTCAAGCCAGGAATTCAAATCATGCTGTATCTGCTCGAAGGAACTATGAACTTTCTTGCGGAAAGCTATACTGTAAAACTCTTCAAGAATTGTTTTATGAAAACGCTCGCAAATTCCATTCTTCTGGGGCTCTTTGCTTTCGTTTTTGTTTGATCTATATCTTCTATTGTCAAATATAGCTGATATCGCACCGGCGACCCGGTCATGATGTGCGTAGGTAACACGCCGGATAACGACGCACGCTGTTGTATAGAGTGGTAATCCGACAGCTTTGCCTTCACTAGCCTGCTGAGATCAGTCGGCCGTTTATCGACTATAGTGGCCGTTTGATGTTCAGTTTTGTCTCTTTCGTTTTCATGGCTACCGATTGCATGCATAATATTCAATTTCTTTAATTTATTTTAGAGCATGAAAAAATACAACTTATTACCGGGACTGGTGATTTCAATCTTCATTGCCCTGATCGCTTTCATCCCGAGCGTGATCCGTTTTGACACCGACGAAAACAGCCGGCTCATGGTCAGGAATGCCATGCTGACGTTTTTGATAGCCTTCATCTGCTGGATCGCGAATCAGGTAATACTGCAGTCAGACCGTATCCGTGGTACGACGCTGAAAACGGTGCTTGCGCTGGCGGCCTGCTCAGCCGTTTCCATTGTAATTCTTTACCCGCTGCGGGATATCCGTAGTGCCAGTCTGCCATGGATGAATTTAAATGGTCTTTCCGATGAGCGCCGCCTGATGATCATGGCGTTCCGGGGATTGTTGGTAGGCGGACTGGAATATTTCATTTCGTTCTATCTTAAACTGGTCACAGACAACCAGAATTCCAGAATAGAGAATCAACAGCTCAAACAGGAAAATCTGGAAGCGCGGCTCAACCTGCTGAAACAACAGGTAAATCCCCATTTTTTGTTTAACTCGTTGAGCACGCTCCGGACGATTGCCCCTGATGCGCCTACAAAAAAATACGTGATGCAACTCGCCAGTGTTTACCGCTATCTGCTTGGCAGCGAGCAGGAACATCTGACTGCACTTGAAAAGGAACTGGAATTTACACGGTCATATCTCTACATTTTGCAAGAGCGCTTTGAACACGGGCTGCGTGTGAAGATTGAAATTCCAGAGACCATCCTAGGCCTGAGCATTCCTCCGTATTCGTTACAGATTCTGGTCGAAAATGCAGTGAAGCACAATATCGTTTCTGAGGATGCACCGCTTACGATCCGTATCTATTTGGAATCGGAAATGCTCTGCGTAGAGAACAACGTACTCCCAAGAATGTCTGTGGAAGAAAGTACGGGAAAAGGGCTAAATAATATTAAGGAGCGTTACCGGCTGATTTCGAGCCGGGAGATTGAGATCATTGAGAAAAGTACCTGTTTTATCGTAAAACTACCCCTATTGAAATGAGAGTGCTGATCATAGAAGATGAAATAAAAACCGGAAGGGAGCTTAAAGCCCAGCTGGAAGTGCTTGACGACGGCGTTGAAATATTGGCTATACTGCCATCCATAAAAAGTGCCGTGAAATGGTTTTCAGAAAACGACGCCCCGGACCTCATATTTTCCGACATCCAGTTGGCGGATGGCCTCAGTTTCGAGATTTTTAAACAAATAAAACCCAGCGTACCCGTCATCTTTTGTACGGCTTACGATGCGTATGCGATCCGCGCCTTTGAAACCAACAGCATTGATTATTTACTAAAACCCATTGATGAAAAAAAACTGGAAGCCAGTCTTCAAAAATATGACCGCATGAAGGCTGCATTCGGCCAGGCCGACGGCGGCGGATATGAGCAGATACTGACAAAAAAAATGGAGCAGATGCTGCAAAAGTTAGGTTCAGCTTCGAACAAATCGACATTATTGATACACCATCAGGACAAGATCATCCCACTGAAAATAACGGAAATCGCCTACATCCACTACGAAAACAGCCTGGTGAGCGCCTATTCATTTTCAGGACAAAAATATGTACTAACCCAAACTCTGGACGAGCTCGAAAACCTTATAGATCCTTCCCGGTTTTTCCGCGCCAACCGGCAGTTTATCATTAACCGCAACAGCATTGTCAATGCGGAACACTATTTTACAAGACGCCTGGTTCTAAAACTGTCTATTATCACCCCCGAGCCGGTGATCGTATCCAAAGTAAAGTCGTCCGAACTATTGCGGTGGATGGAAGGTCATTGATGCTGGTCCGTTCAGCTGCTTTTTTGTCCCTTTCATTTCGATTAGTCCTAAATGCCGTCATGTCCTGTTTTAATTTTGAGAAGAAGTCAAAGCTTCATCAGCCCATTGGTTTTAGTTATTTCAAATTTTAAAACAACATTCCATGAAAACGTTACAAGTGTTGCTGGTCATGACCCTGATCGCCTTCTCAATGTATACAAATGCCCAGTCTTCGGTGACGGTAATGCGGAGGCCTCCGCGCGACTCGAGAATCGTCGTACACTCCGGTGTTCGGTATCACTATCATGGCGGCGTATATTACAAACCGTATGGGCGGGGGTACGTTGTGGTGCGGCCACCTGTCGGCCTCCGCGTGAACGTCCTACCTGTTGGCTATACCAGCATTACACTAGGTAGGGTTCCCTATTTTTATGTCGGTGGCGTATATTATGTTCAGCGTGCGCCCGGCGCGTATGAGGTGGCGGAGCCGCCAGAAGAATTGAGCATAAATAACAACCCTTCACAATTATCCGCCCTGCCCGAAGGCACACAAAGCGTTTACATCGCTGGTAAGAAATATTACAAAATCAACGATACCTACTATGAAAAGTCGGTTTCCGAAAATGGGAATGAAAGTTATGTGGTTGTCGGCAAGGTTGACTAAACGTTAATTATCAGCCCTGATCCGGCGTTTTTTACACTACATATTATTTCATTTATGACCCCATTCATCAAGCTGACGCTCTGCCTGCTCCTGCTGGCGGCAGGGAGTTCTTTTGCACAACAAAAACAAGCTACCATTGCCGGCACTGTGAAAGATGCAGCAACCGGCGAAACGCTCATCGGTGCCACGGTAAGGGTAAATCAGCTGCCTGCCACCGGTACGGTAACCAACGAATATGGCTTTTACTCGCTGAGCCTGCCGCCAGGAACATACACTCTGATGTACTCTCTGGTTGGTTTCAGCGAAAAGGCATTTGAAATATCACTGGTTTCCGATCAGAAACTGGACGTTATTCTGTCTGACCAGGCTACCACGCTGAACGAGGTGGTAATCATTGCCGACAAAAATGACAAGGTTTCCAGCACGCAAATGGGTGCAGAAAAGCTGAATATCAAGGAAGTAAGTGCTGTTCCTGTCTTGTTCGGAGAGCGGGACCCGCTCAAAGTCCTGCAATTGTTGCCGGGGATTAAGTCTGCGGGGGACGGCGGCAGCGGCTTTTACGTACGGGGCGGAGCTACCGATCAAAACCTGATCCTGCTCGACGAAGCACCGGTTTACAATGCGTCTCACCTGCTCGGGTTTTTCTCCACGTTCAACGCTGATGCTATTAAGGATATGACTGTTTACAAAGGGGGAATGCCCGCTCAGTATGGCGGGAGGCTTTCGTCGGTGCTGGACATCAAAATGAATGAGGGCAACAACCAGGATTATCAGGTGAGTGGCGGGATAGGGCTTATTTCGGCCAAGCTGAATGTGGAGGGGCCGATCCAGAAGGACAAATCCTCATTTCTGCTTTCCGCCCGGCGAACCTACGCCGATGTGTTTTTGAAGGCCTCCAGCGAGTACAGGGATTATCGTCTTTATTTCTATGATCTGAATGCCAAACTAAATTTCAGTCTTGGCGAAAAGGACCGCTTGTACGTCTCGGGCTACTTTGGAAAAGATGATATGGGTATGGGGGAAACCTTCGGCCTGCAATGGGGAAATGCGACGGCCACCGTGCGCTGGAACCACATCTTCAACAGCAAGCTTTTTTCCAATACTTCACTGATTTTTAGTAATTACAACTACAATGTAGCCATTCAGAACGGCGGAAACCAGTTTGATATCTTTTCCCAGATCCGAGATTACAACCTCAAACAGGAGTTTCAGTGGTTTCCCAACAACAAAAACACGGTGCGGTTCGGCGTGAATGCAATCCATCATACAATCACACCGGGTGAGGTGACGCCCACCGGTACATCGAGTATCAATGCTTCGGAATTACAAAAAAGATTTTCCTGGGAAAATGCCTTGTTTGCCTCGAACAGCTGGCAGCTATCGCCCAAACTGAACCTGACCTATGGTCTGAGGCTCAATGCGTTCAGTGCCATCGGAGAAGGTGATTTTTATACCGTGACCCCGGCAGGAATGATAACCGATACGCTGCATTACGACAAAGGCCAGATCGCCAAAACCTACCTGAACCTCGAACCGAGGTTGTCTGCCAGTTATCAGCTGGGCGAGCGTGCTTCCGTGAAAGCGTCTTACGTGCGGAACGTGCAGAATCTGCATTTAATATCCAATTCCACTGCCTCCAACCCGACAGACAAGTGGATCGCGAGTAACAACAACATCAGGCCCGAAATATCCGATCAGGTTTCACTGGGTTATTACAGAAACCTAGCCGAAAATCGCTACGAACTCAGTGCGGAGGTTTATTACAAAACCATGCAAAATCAGATCGATTACCGCAATGGGGCCAACATATTCAGCAATTTCGATGCCATTGAAACCCAGCTGCTGTTCGGCACGGGACGCGCCTATGGATCCGAATGGCAGCTGAAAAAGAAGTCGGGCAAACTGACCGGCTGGATTAGTTACACAGTGTCCAAAACGGAGCGTAAAATGGATGGTATCAATGACAACCTTTGGTACAACGCACGCCAGGACCGTACGCATGATGTTGCCCTGGTGGGTATTTACCAACTGAACAAAAAATGGACGTTGTCTGCGAACTGGGTTTACTACACTGGGAACGCGATCACTTTTCCGGCCGGCAAATATCAGGTGGATGGGCAGAATGCCTACTACTATACCGAACGGAACGGTTACCGGATGCCTGACTATCACCGCCTTGACCTGGGTGCTACCATGAAGTTGCGCGAACGCAAACACCTGAAACAGGAGCTGGCATTCAGCCTGTACAATGCTTATGGCAGGGAAAATACCTATACGATCGAATTCAGGGACAGCGAGTCGGTCCCTGGCAGAACGGAGGCCGTCCAAACGGCACTATTCAAATTTATTCCGTCGATCAGCTACAATTTCAAATTTTAACCGAAGATATGTCAACCTTAAAATATATGGCCACATTGCTGCTGCTCACATCTTTTCTATATTCCTGTGAAAAGGTGATCGATGTTGAACTGGATCCGGCCGATCAGCAGTATGTCATTGAAGGGCAGATCACCAATCAGGAAAAGGGTGCCCAGGTGGTGATCTCCCAAACGACCGATTTTGAAAACACCGGTACCTACCCAGGTATTTCCGGAGCCATCGTCACCATTTCCGACGCGGAGGGAAATGTCTTTCCTTTAACAGAAACGCAGCAGGGATTTTATCAGGATACTCTTCTGCTGGGAAAGCCCGGAATGACTTATCATCTTCATGTAAAAATAAACGGAAATGAGTATACGGCATCCTCCATCATGCCTGATCGGGTAAAAATGGATTCATTATTTGTCGAAAAGGACGGTTCCAATATTTCAAACAGGGAGCGGTACCTTGCCAACGTTAGCTATACAGATCCCGGAAGCGAGATCAACTTTTACCGTTTTGTTCAATTCAAAAACGGGGTTAAAGAGAAAACCATTTTTATTCGTAATGACGAACGAACAAATGGCAACCAGGTCTCCGCCCCGCTCCGTTACCCGGCAGATGATGACAATGACATTCTGACCGGTGACAAAATCCGCGTGGAAATGCAGTGCACTGATCAGGCGGCGTACCTGTACTGGTACAGTCTTGACCGCGATGCCCTGGGCGACGGAAGCGCTGCATCACCGGCGAATCCGGTCAGCAACATGCAGGGCGGTGCCTTGGGGTATTTCAGCGCACACACCAGTGAGACACGTGAAATAACGGTACCCTGACAAGTGCTTTGTTATTATGTAAAACACCGGGTTTCCTTACGTCAGTAGCTGGAATGCTTTTCGACGAAAGGCAACACCAACCCACCAACCATTCCGTCCCGTTCAATCAGCAATATGTCCTTTTCATTCAGTTTTGGCAGATGCGGCCCCGGGACAAGCACTAATTTCGCATATCAATCACACAAGTAACATAGCAATGAAACGAATCAGCAAATCGGCATTTTTGACGGCGGGTTTTCTTATCCTTTTGGGTACAGCTGGCTATGGCCAAACTGAAATCACCGGAAAATGGCTCAACCCGGATGGCGATCGCAAGATTGAAATCTATGAAGACAAAGGAAGTTTTTTTGGTAAAATTATATGGCTGAAAAACTCCTCCGGTAAAGCACAGATCGGAGATATTGTACTTAAAGATATTACCTACAAGAACGATCACTGGTCCGGGAAATCGTATATGCCTGCACGTGACCGCGACGTGGACATCAGTATCAGTATGAAGCGTGCTGACGAACTTGAAATTACAGGAAAAGTCGGAGTTATGAGCCAGAAGAAACTGTGGAAAAGAAGCAAATGATGTTGAGTCTGAAAACAGCAACTAATCTCGGGCCACGGCAGGCGAAATTTGGAATGAAAAGCGGGTCTAACAGTAGTTTTTTACGGCTGCTTGCTGGCATTATTCTGATGGTTTTGACCTATGCCGCGGCTCATGGCCAACGCCATTTTCCGACCGTGGAAAGCCTGTGGGCGTATGCCGACGCACACAATGTGTCTCTAATACTGGCGGCGACCAATATGAAAACGGCATCGGTCAATACGGTTCAGTCTCAACGGAACCGCCTGCCGACAGTAAGTCTGAACGGCGGATTTACAGACAACGTACTCATCCAGCCGACGCTGATCCCGAACAGTCTCTTTAACCCGGCTGCGCCAGAAGGAACCTTCACCGAAGCTACGTTTGGCAGGCAATATATTTACAACGGAAGCCTGAACTTGCAATGGAACCTGGTCAACGCCGGGGACTGGTTTTCGGTAAAAGCGGCCCGATACCATGAAGAAATTGCCCGTCTGAGTTTGAAGGAGTCGAAAAAAGAAGTCTATGAGCAGATCGCAAATGCATATTATACCCATTTTCTGGCAGATCAGATTCTCGCATTAGGTATTGAAAACAAGGCTACAACCGATTCTATCCTCTTCATTGCAAATCAAAAATGGCAGGAGGGACAGGTCAGTGAAATTGCGGTCAATTCCGCGAGGATCAGCGCAGTGCGCTCAGAAAAAAGCTTGCAGGCCGCCATGCTCAACAGCAAACTTGCGTTAAATACGATAAAACAGCTGCTTGGCCTGGGATATGCCGACAGTCTGATTTTGTCTCATGAGATCCTGGCAGATCCACCGGTTGCATCGGGCGATTTTGGTGCTGATCCGGAGCGCGACATTGCTTTTGCCCGGCTGAACCTTGCACGAAGTAACTTCCAGGCTGCAAAAGCGTCGTACTGGCCCGTGTTGTCGCTGGTGTATCAGGGCAACACCCAGGTGGCTGGCGACCAGCTGTTTGATTTTAAAAATGCCAATACACTGCCGCAGCAGTACTATGGATTACGGCTGAATATTCCTTTACTGGCAGGCGGCAGCAGGAACGCCCAGGTCGCAAGAAGCAGGCTCGATCTGGCAAGCAAGACGATATCGTATGAGTCTGTTACCAAACAAAATGAACTGGAAGACCAGAACCTGATGCTGGACTATCAAACGAGCCGGGACCAGTACAACAAATCGAAGGAAATTCTTGAACTCTATCGCAGCAACGATTTCCATGCCGGTCAGAAATTGCGTGAAGGCGTGATCTCGCTTGACGAAAGGCTGAGGTCCTACAACGATTACGTAGCCAACCAAAATGAGTTTTTCCAATCCATGTCAGATTTCCTGATTCAGCAGTACCGAATGCAGATCAGATCGAAAATTCTATAAAAATGAAACAGTATTTTTCAATCCTGGTGCTTTTGACCTTGTCTGGGTGCTTTGGTAAAAAGGCACCGGAACTGGTCTCGCCCATTGTCGCTCCGATCACCGAGGCCGTATTTGCGCCTGGGCAGCTGGAAGCCAGAAACCAGTTTACACTTACCGCCATTAGCGAAGGTTACCTCAGAAAGTCGCTCGTGCAGGAAGGGGATTTGGTGAAAGAACGTCAGATTCTCTTTGTTCAGGACAACACCAATGCGGTGATTCAGCAGCGTTCGACAGCACAAAACATGCGGATATCGCAGAAGAATGCCGCCGACAATTCGCCCGTGTTACTGCAATTGAACGCACAGCTGCAATCGGCCCAGCAAAAACGCGGGCTGGATGAGATTCAGTTACAACGAATGAAAAGACTGTATGCTACCAGATCGGTTTCAAAAGTGGAGCTCGACAACGTACAGCTTTCATACGATAACTCAGAAAACACGGTTCGCTCGATCCGGGAGAATATCGCCGCAACGAAACTCAGCCTGGATCAGGCGCTGATCAGCAGTAAGAGCCAGTATGAAACAGCTGTTTCTAATGCTTCTTATTTTAACATCAAATCGCCAGGAAATTATAAGGTTTACAAAATCTTAAAAAAAGAAGGAGATATGCTAAAAAAAGCAGATCCGATCGCCCTGCTTGGTGAAAGTGAAAAGCTAGTGGTAAGTCTCAATGTCGATGAATCCAGTATTTCCAAGGTCAGGACAGGACAGACGGTACTGGTCGAAATGAATACAGAAAAGGAGAAGGCCTACCAGGCAGTCATTTCAAAAATCTACCCCTATTTTGATGAAAATACACAGTCCTTTATCGTGGAGGCTACATTCAGCCAGCTAACTCCCGGGGTCATTGCAGGTACACTTATACAGGCCAATATCATCATTGGTAAAAAGGAAAAAGCATTGCTCATACCACGCAGCAGCCTTAACGGAAACGGTCAGGTGATGCTGGCAACTGAAAAGAAATTCCTGCCTCATAAAATAAAAACAGGCATTGTTTCCAGCGAGTGGGTGGAGGTGAAAGACGGGCTGAGCGTCGATGACCGTATTCAACTGCAGTACTAACCCATATCTGCTTTAAGCATTCGAAACAGCATGACGACCAGTATCAATCTTGAAATCGCACTGACGTACCTGATCTCAAAAAAGAAGCAAACGATCATTGCTTCCCTCGGTGTTATGTTCGGCATTGGCATGTTCATCCTCATGAATTCGCTGATCAGCGGAACCAACGAATATTTTGAAGAGATGACCTTCAGTGCCACACCACATATCCGTCTGTATCGGGGACATGAGCTAAGCAGTCCACACATGCTGACGGAAAACCTCAGGGACAGTTCGAAAAAAATTATTTCAAACCCTCAATTGATCTTTTCCGATAACCGTATTTCAAATCCGGATGCTGTTATCGAAGCCATAAAGCACCACAAAGAGGTGTTCACTCTTTTTCCACTTGTTACGGCCAATGTCATTTACAGCCATGCCGGTGTTGAAAAAAACGGGAATCTTAATGGAACCGATATTATTGAGCAGGACAAAATGTTTGACCTGGCTTCCACAATGACGGCGGGCTCGGTCAGGGACCTGGACGCGAATCCGGACGGCATCATGATCGGTGCAATTCTCGCCTCCGACCTCAACCTTTCCCGCGGCGATTACCTGACGGTCAGCACCGCATCGGGCACGATGAAAAGGCTGAAGGTAACAGGCATTTTCAAAACCACCATCAAAGCCGTGGATGAAGGCAAGGCTTATGCGAGCCTGGCCGTGGTACAGCAGCTCTTGAGAAAGGACCGAAGTTTCATTTCCGATATTTACATCAACATTAAAAACTATAACAGCGCCGAAGAGGTGGCCACCCAGCTGACCAATCTTACCGGCTACAACTGTGAAAGCTGGCAGTCAGCCAACGAACAGAATATAGCGGCCCGCATGATCCGAGATATCATCGCAAATTCGGTGGTGATCACCATTTTAATCGTAGCGGGTTTCGGGATATACAACATCCTGAATATGATGATCTACGAAAAAATGAAGGAGATTGCTATCCTGAAAGCGACCGGGTTTGCGGGAAAACACATTGTCAGCATTTTTATTTATCAGGCGCTGTTTATAGGGCTTATCGGTGGCTCGGCAGGTTTGCTGTTTGGCTGGCTCAGCTCGGTAGCAGGCTCGAACGTTTACATAGGCAAAGGGACATTGGAATATTTGCCGATGACCTTCGATATCAAACATTACGTACAGGGCTTTTCGTTCGGGCTGATCACCTCATTTTTTGCCGGATACGTTCCCGCAGTCAAAGCATCAAAAGTGGATCCGGTAGAGATTATTCGCGGATAAGCTCAATTCAATGAACAAAACACCGTATGGACATAGCAATCAAAGCAGAAGCAATCAATAAATATTTCTATTTGCCCGACGAGTTTCAGGTATTGAAAGACATTTCGTTTCAGATCAATAAGGGCGAGTTCGTTTCGATCACCGGGAAATCCGGTTGCGGTAAATCCACTCTGTTATACATTTTATCGACAATGGATACTGCTTACAAAGGAGGTCTTTCCCTGGAAGGCAGCCAGGTGACCGGTCAAAAGAACGATCAGCTTGCCCGCTTCCGGAACGAACACCTTGGTTTTGTTTTCCAGTTTCATTACCTGCTTCCCGATTTTAGCTGTCTCAAAAATGTGATGATTCCCGCGCTGCGACTTGGTAAATTGTCCCATGCAGAAATAGAGCATCAGGCCATTGAAAAACTTACCCTGCTTGGTGTGGGCGATCAGGCACTGAAATCAGCGGGACGCATCTCGGGCGGACAGCAGCAGCGGGTGGCCATTGCCCGGGCACTGATCAACAATCCGGCCATCATCATGGGTGATGAACCAACCGGAAACCTCGACAGCCGGAACACCACGATCGTTTTTGAATTACTTCAAAACCTTTGCCGGCAGCAGGGGAAAACAATCGTCACTGTAACCCATGACAATGACTTCGCCCGAAAATCGGACAGGATCATTGAAATGATGGATGGAAGGATCGTGCGTTGAAGGGGTGATCGACACAGCGCAAAACGCTGGTATGATCTAGTCTCTCTTTGCAACCTGTAAAAAGCACGATGTCAACCCACAAAACTGGCTGATGGACATTCTTGGGAAAATGAATGACGCCAACTACGAAGGTGAATTTTCAGATCTTTTCTCAAACCGCTGGAAAACGAACCGATGACCGATCCTGTTGTATTAACTGCATAACCAATACCAATGGGGATTGCCGACTGCAGAGGTGTATTACTTAAGAGTGTGTTGGGTAGTTGCGAAGAAATGAAATCATACGCTGATTGTATCAAACTTTGCCTTGTTTATCCAATTTTGCAAAAAAAAGACCACCGTTTTCAGAATTACAAATTGAAACGGCTAAAGTAAATCGCTATCTTTACAAGGCGCTTAGTTGGTTGTCGGTAAAACTCTCCTACAGGATCTTTTAGTAATGCATTCAACAGAAAATGATGAGCAATTTTTATCGGGTGGCGGGCAAATGGGTGCTCTGATCCGCTCGATGGATTGGTCAAAAACAGCCCTTGGACCAATAAGCCAATGGCCGCAGAGCCTGAGAACAAGTGTAAGCCTTTGCCTTTCTTCAACATTTCCTATTTTAATTGCCTGGGGAGACGAGCTGATCCAAATATACAATGATAGTTACCGACCAATTTGTGGGGCAAAGCACCCCGAGTCTATGGGTCAAAATTTTAAAATTTGCTGGGAAACAGCCTTGCCAGTTGTTGGGGCGGCCTTTGACCGGGGACTGGCAGGAGAAGGCACCTATATCAAAGACCAGCAAATGCTTTTAGACCGATATGGCTATATCGAGGAAGCATTTATTACTTTTTCATTCGCGCCGATCCGGGATGAATCCGGAAACGTGGGCGGGATCTTTCACCCGATCACCGAAACGACTGAACAGATCCTGAGTTCACGCCGCACCCAGGTGCTCCGCGACCTTGCTATCCAGACGGGTAATGCGAAAACGAACGATGAAATTTATGAAAAGTTAAATCAGGTACAATCCCTGTTTAGCTATGATGTTCCGTTTATGCAGCTATACGATGTAAATCAAAGTACGCATCAGGCTTTCCTTAAAGTTTCTTCGGGCATTATAGATGGGCTCATGGAATTTGCTGTGATTGAAATGGATTCTGATGATGATAATTGCTGGCCACTTTTCCAGCTCTCAACAGATAATCCACGAGCAGTCCAGATCGATGGACTGACTGAGCGGTTTGGCGATTTTCAAAGTGGACCCTTTCAACAGGCACCGCATACCGCGCTTATCTTCCCGATCCTGATTACGGGAAATGACAAAGCAAGTGGGTATCTAATTGTTGGTGTCAGC
Organism: Dyadobacter sp. HNCC25DJ186; assembly: GCF_056895235.1. NCBI lineage: Bacteria > Pseudomonadati > Bacteroidota > Cytophagia > Cytophagales > Spirosomataceae > Dyadobacter > Dyadobacter sp. HNCC25DJ186. Next base: position 18,119 of record NZ_JBXHAS010000012.1, on the reverse strand, counting down.
TCAGCGCGCTCGCTGGACCAGCAGTACCAAAACTTTTTTGAATTATTTGCCAACACGGTCTCTACCGCTTTTTCGAATGTTGACGCTTATCAGCAGCAACAGAAACGGGCCCATCAGCTTGCAGAGATCGACCGGGCTAAAACGGCATTCTTTAGCAATGTCAGCCATGAATTCCGTACCCCGCTGACTTTGATCCTGGGGCCCTTGCAGCGAGTAGCCGACAATCCTCACCTTGAAGGTAAGCTGAGCAAAGAGGACCGTGATTCTATGCACCGCAATGCCCAACGGCTCTTAAAGCTGGTCAACAACCTGCTTGATTTCAGCCGGATTGAGGCAGGACGCGTGAAAGCTTCCTTTCAGTGCGTCGAGCTCGGCTCACTAACGGCTGACCTGACTTCCAATTTTCGTTCGGTTATCGAAAGTGCAGGTATGGAGCTGGTCCTTGATATTAACCAGCACGGCCCAGATGTTTATGTGGATACGGACATGTGGGAAAAGATTGTGTTGAATTTGTTGTCAAATGCTTTTAAATACACTTTAAGCGGGAGCATTACGGTTGGTTTGCATTTCCATGCCGGATTTGCCGTATTGAAGGTGAGCGATACAGGCGTAGGCATCCAGAAAGATGAATTACCGCATATGTTCGAGCGGTTTCACAGGGTTGAAAATTCAAACGGCCGTACCCATGAGGGCACCGGGATCGGGCTTTCCCTTGTTGCCGAGCTGGTAAATCTGCACCATGGGCAGATTAACGTCGAAAGTACTTTTGGGGAAGGGAGCACCTTTACCGTTAAAGTGCCGTTAGGTAAAGACCATCTACCAAAAGAGCAGATTGTCCAGTCATCAAGACAAATAAGTTCTTTGCAGCAGGATACCTTTATCCGGGAAGCAATGAGCCTGCTTGAAATGGATGATGCAGGACAGGCTCAGCATGCGCCTGAAAGTGGAGCAGTGCAGCAGCATATTCCAGACTTTGAAATCCAGCAACATGTCAAGGTGCTCATCGCAGATGACAATGCTGATATGCGTTCTTACCTTGGAAAGCTGCTTTCGCCGTACTTTAGTGTAGATTTTGCCATCCATGGCCAGGATGCCCTTGCTAAAATATTATCAGCGAGGCCCGATGTAATTATAAGTGATGTGATGATGCCGGTAATGGATGGTCAGCAGCTCCTGCAACAGGTGCGGGTACTGCCTGGCGGCCGCATACCGGTAATTTTATTGTCGGCCAGGGCAGGGGGAGAATCGCGGGTAGAAGGATTAGGCTGGGGTGCAGACGATTACCTGGTTAAGCCTTTTTCAGCAAAGGAATTGCTTTCAAAAGTAGATTCCCTAATAAAGATCAATCAGCTTACAAGAAAAACCGAAGCAGAACTGAGAAGTATCTTCATGCATGCGCCGGTTGCTATTGCTATATTCAGAGGCCCACAGCTGGTCATTGAGGTAGCCAATTCGATGATGCTCAGGTATTGGGGCAAAACGAGCTTACAAGTCAGCGGCCTACCGTTTGACCAGGCATTTAAAAAGTCACCTGGCGACGGACTGGAGATAATCGTCAAAGATGTTTTTGAGACCGGCAATCGGCGCTTATTACGAGAATGGACACTGGAAGTAGCACGTCACGGAAATGTTTCGAAGCTAATTGTTAACTTGGCCCTGGAGCCGCTGCACGACCTGACCGGTTTGATCAGTGGCGTGATGATTGTAGCCAACGATGTGACCGAGATGATAACGGCCCTGGAGCTGGTTCGTGAAAGTGAGCAAAGGTTTAAAATGCTTGCTAATACGATGCCACAGCTAGTGTGGAGAATCGACAAGACTGGTGGCAAAAATTTTTATAACGATTTTATATATAAGTATTCCGGTCTCAGCTGGAAAGAATTAATTGCAAAAGGCCTGATCATTCTGGTGCATCCTGATGAACAGCAGGCCAGTTTGGTTGCATGGGAAAAAGCCCTGCAGTCAGGTGAAGACTTTATCTATGAGCATCGTATTCGCAGGCATGATGGAGTTTACCGGTGGCATCTAAGCCGCGGTATTGCTCAGCGAAGCCAATCGGGGATGATCGAAAACTGGGTCGGGTCTAGCACCGACATTCATGACCAGAAAACCTTGGAAGAAACCCTTGAAAGCCGGGTTTCTCTGCGTACGGCAGAACTCGAAGTAATCAATCAGCAGCTTGTTAAATCCAATCAAGAACTCGAACAGTTTGCCCATGTGACCAGCCATGATTTGCAGGAACCGCTAAGGAAAATCCAGATATTTTCAGGCTTGGTCAAAAACCGGGTAGCCGAATCAGATACAACGACTTTTGATTATATTAAAAAGGTCACGTCTTCTGCTGAAAGGATGTCCAACCTGATCCGGGACCTGCTAAGCTTTGCGGGTTTGCGGGTCGAGAAGGCTGTTTTTGAGCTCGTAGATCTGAACACCATCATAAGCCTTATCAAAGAAGATTTTGAGCAACTTATCCACGAAACCAATACCCAAATCATTGCCGAAGCGCTACCTACACTGCCTGCCGTGCCTTCTCAAATGAATCAACTCTTCTACAACTTGATAGGGAACGCAATTAAGTTTTCTGGTGAAAACCCACGCCTGGAGATCCATTACCAAAGCGTGGGCTTCGATCAAGGCGATTATTTGTTCTTAAAACGAAATACCCGGTATGCAAAGATTACTTTTAAAGACTATGGAATTGGTTTTGACCAGCAGTTTACAGACCGCATTTTCATTATATTTCAGCGACTTCATTCCCAGAATGATTTTCCGGGCACCGGCATCGGCCTATCGATCTGTAAAAGGATTGTTGAAAACCACGCGGGTTTTATAAGAGCAGAAAGTCAAAAGGGGCTTGGGTCAAGCTTTGATGTCTACCTTCCTCTACAATAATGGCGATTGTGGCATTCAACGCACAAATGTGAATACGTTTGAAAAGCCTTTTTGGGTGAGAGATGTACAGGTGTTTATAAATGACATGATTACCAGCTATTCATATTCTTGCCGGATAAAAGTGCAAAAAATACTATCCATCAACGACGGCAATTTTATCAGTTAAAGTAATATTCCTAACTGTCATCAACAACAACGATCTTGCTGTGTATCTGCCCACTGTATATCAATCATTTCTAGCCGCAGCTTTTTTTTAGATTTGACTAAAAATAGGAAAGCACACTTCCATGCGTCTGTAAATGTTGCGATTCATCCAGTCGGAAGCCGCCATTTAAATTTCCGGATTTGCATATGAAGATGCGCCAAATTCCAAATTTCTGTCTACCATTTGTTTTACTATGATGTTTGCGATTTGTCCCGGTACAACCGGAAGAATCCCGCGGATATCGGGGAGGTTTAGATTTATTTACGCCGGAATGCAAAGCTTTATTGGGGCATATCCTGGAGAATATGGAGCTGGATATACCGGAGTATGTTGGTTCTTCCCCGCTTTTGGTGGTTAACCAAAATCAAGTATCAATCTCTTTTTAAAAGATCGAAGCCTGCTCTGCCATACATTTGACGTTTTAGAGTTTTTAACTTGTTAACGCTACCTTCAACGGGACCATTGCTCCAAGGTAAATCGAAAGCGTTTTGAACAGCGATGTAATCAGCTTCTAATCCTCTGGCAAACCCTGCTATTTCTTTGATTCCCGATTGAATTGCTAATCCTAGATATTCCTATGAAAGTACGCCAAGATTCCTGGGCAAAATACGTCGATTATTCCTGAGCAAAGTACTCCAGTAAACCGACTTGGATCGCACTAAGCGAGAGTGATATTTTATTAAACTTAATGATTTTTTTTCTTTCTCAAAGATTTTCCGGTAAGTGCTATTCTGTGGACAGAAACTGACAGTCTGTCCATGATAGCATCCGCATTATGTTAACATTAGCATAATGTCGACGAGATATTAGATCGATTAGTTCATACCTCATACCGGATCGAACTAAAAGGTCAAAGTTTAAGAAAACCGGTAAAATTGTCAGCCCGTCAGAATCTCTCAGATCAAAACCTAAATTAAGGGGGTCAGTATGCCAGGTACGTGGTCAGCATCTCCGAAATATACAACGTAACAATAAGAATAGCTATTTTGGATATAAATGAACCCGAATCAATGCAATTCATTTGTTTGGGTGTAAACAACTTTGCCAATAACGGATGATCGCATCAAGATTTTTTTTTCCTAATAAATATTCATTCTGCTTTTTAAAAAATCCCTGTATCGTCCCCTCATATGCTTTGGTAACTAACGTTTGATCGCAGGAAGTGCTCAAGAATATAAATGGGATAGATTTATGTTTTAGATAAGGATCCGTATCAATCTGATTTCGTAGTTCAAGACCGTTCATCACTGGCATATTCATGTCGCAAAGAATTAAAAACGGTTTTTCAGCAGTTGTCAGTAAATAACCCAAAGCTTTTTCACCATTTTCAAATAAGCGTAACGAATTATCAATGTTAAGATCTTCCAACATGCACTTCATCAGATGCTGGTCGTCCTCATCATCATCAATTAAAATAATCGGACCTTTTAGGGACATCTAAGTTTTGTAAGTTGGAAACTAAACAAATGTACTAAAAGTTGTCGATCATCATGCAGTTAAATTAATTTCGCAAGACTTAGAATTTGAGCTTGCCATTCTTCGAAGGCATAATTGTGGCATAAGTGTTTGGTGTTATTTGTCGGTATGTGTCTCGCAATGAGTCCAATACTGAATTATTGAAAAAATAATTTTTTCCATTTCATCCAGGGATGGCTGTTTTTTAAAAAATCCCTGGACCGAAGTCCCATAGGCATCACTAAGCATTTTACTGCTTGCTGATGTGGTAAAAAATATACAAGGAACACATCTAAATCTCGGTTTAGTACTCACTGCCAGTATTTCCCTTAATTCCAGCCCGTTCATTTTGGGCATGTTGATATCAGATATGATCAGAAAAGGATATTTTTCCGTTTGTTCAAAAAAACTAATCGCATTTTCGCAATCGTCAAAAAACAATATTTCATTTTCAAAATTTAGTTTTTCAAATACTTCTTGATACAAAAATTGATCGTCTAAATCATCATCAATAATTATTATGGGCCCTGATTTATTCATAGTTTTTTTAATATCATATAAAAACATTTATACCATTTAGATATAAAAACATTATATAAAATTCAAAGTTAGTAAGTACACCACGATTCACGCATTATAATTGAGCCGTACCATCATCAGGAGTACAATTGTTTCGTGGTGGATAGGATAAAACTTATGATGATTAGTTTGTTTGTGTATCACACTTGGTGCAATTTTAATTTTCAATCTCGTTTTAGGGAAATTGTTGCTGTAAAAGGGGAATATATACAGAGATCATATTTGTTGTCTAATAGTAAAAATTAGGTACAATCCCGATTTCTGAGCAGATTGCAAATGCTCATTTGTTGTATAACTATTACAACCGGCTTGCTTTTGTTCTAGTCGATTTACCGCCAACCCGGATGACAGTCATCAGAGGCACATAAGTTATATAGCGTGGTTATCCTGATCCAGGTGCAACGCATTCGAAAGTTTCAATAACTGGAAAAAAAATAACGGAAACGTTTACCTGGTAAAATCATTAAATGGAAGTGCGCGCACTGGCAATTTTTAGAATAGCTTGTTCAAGGGCATGCTGCAGCTCAACTATTTTAAACGGCTTGGATAAAAAATAGTTCATACCGGCTTCAAGGCATGCTTTACGATCCTCTTCAAGAACATTAGCAGTCATCGCAATAATTTGGGGCTGTTGAGAAAACTCTTTACGAATGCGGCGCGTTGCTTCCATGCCGTCCATCACCGGCATTAGGACGTCCATTAAAATGATATCGTAATTTTTTAAATGCATTTTATCAATTACCTCTTTTCCTGTAATGGCCAGGTCTGCATTGAATCCAATTTTTGCAAGAACCGAAATTGATAACTTTTGATTGATCAGGTTGTCTTCTGCTAAAAGGATTGAAATCTTGCTTTTGACAGGCAAAGATTCAATCCATTTAGGCTCATTTGGAAGTAAACCAGATGATTTAAATTGTTTATTATTTCCGAGAACCGTCTCGAGGATTTCGAACAAATTTGCCTTTCTGGCTGGTATTCTCAACACCCGGTAATTGAGATGTTCAGCTTGCTTGGTAACACTTAGGTCGCCGATTTTTGTTGATATGAGAATCGGTATGCCTATATCATGCCGGCTCAAAACTTCGAGCATCATTGCATTACCGAGTCTGGGTTTCGTAATTAACAGATCGGGCTTGTGCTGTTCTGTAAGCGTTGCAAATAATTCATCCGCGGAAAATATGGGTGATACATGGAAACCGAATGCTTGCAACTGGCTTGACAAGATGTCTGATGCAACAAGATTGTCTTCCGCCAGTAATATCCTTTTTCCCCTTACTTGTGATAATTTAACTGGAGGCGTGCATGCTTCGCTATAAGGTAACGTAAAACTAAAAACAGTTCCAATTCCTTCCTGGCTGCTGACAGAAATTTTGCCACCCATTAAAGTCACAAGTTTTTTACTTATCGCCAGTCCCAACCCAGTTCCACCATATTTTCTTGTAGTGGCTGAATCGAGCTGGGTAAAGGCGTCAAATAATTCTTCTATTCTTTCATTGGGTATGCCAATTCCTGTGTCAGTTACGTTAAATTCTATCGAACAAAGATTTTTCTGATGCCTGACGACTTTGACACGCAGCACAACTTCTCCTTTACTTGTAAACTTCAGGGCGTTATTGATCAGATTAATCAGAACTTGTCGCAATCTTAAGCTATCGCCGGTTACAGTTTCCGGCACATGCTCATCAATTCCCAATAAAAGCTCAACGTTAAGGTCTGCCGCTTTGCTGCTAAACAAATCAATTACGTCTTCCAGGCAATTTATAAGATTAAACTTCTCCTTTTCAATTGTCATTTGATCCGAGCGCATCTTAGAAAAGTCAAGAATATCGTTGATAATAGCAATCAATGCATTTCCACTGGTATTGATAATATTGACATACTCCTGCTGCTCCTCATTCAGCGGGGTGTCGGCTAACAGCGCTGCCATTCCTAAAACTCCGTTCATGGGTGTTCTGATTTCATGACTCATAACCGCCAGGAAATTAGAGGCTGTTTTGCTGGCCTTTTCTGCATCAATCCGTGATTGCTCGGCTTCTATTCTTGCGATTTGTTCCCTTTCTTTTTGGTTGGCCAACTCAGCATTTAGAAATTCTTGTTGGTTACTCTTTTCGATTAACTCTTCTGCTTGCAACCGGAGTTCTTCTGTTTGGACTTCCAATTCTTCTTTCTGCTCCTGTGATTCGGTAAGCAGGTTATAGACAAGCTGACGGTTTTGTGCGCTACTTATCGCAACACCAATTGGACCGCCACAATCTGAAAGAAATGTCTTACTGCGAGTATCATAGCCATTTAGCGAGCCAAATTCAATCACGCCGATTACTTCCCCTTCATGGGTGACAGGAATCAATAAAATGGAAGATAGCCTTAAATTTCCAAGGGCATGACTGACAATAGTCTGGTTTTCAGTGATATCATTGATAATGATTTTTTGACCTGTTCTGGCGCATGTACCTACCAGACCTTCACCGATGCGAATGGTTTTTGAAGGATTAGAAGCTCCTGTAAAAGCGGCAAGTTCGAGTGTATCATTTTCTAACAAGTAAATGGCAATCGAATGACTCTTGGTTGCTTCGAAAAGAAATTTAACAAGAACCTCAGAAAGTTCATGAAGTGCTTTTCCTCCTTGCATGACCTGGTTCAGCTCAATCAATTTTGTTTGAAGCCAGTCATTTTCCACTAGAGTTTCAAAAGAATTCTGCAGCTGATCTGCCAGTCTATTTAGCGAGGATGCCAGTTGATTTAAGTTCTCATCTTGCTTTTGATCTATTCTTATTGCGTACCTACCCTGACTGATTTGTGTTGTAATATCATTGATTTCCTTGATGCGGTTCGCGGTCTCAAGATTGCTTGCCCTTAGTTTTGTTTGCAGTATGTAAGTTTTAGCAACGTTTTTTCGAATTTTTATATAGAAGAACAGCGAGATGAATATCGAGATTAGCCCAGCGCCGAGAATAAGAAGTGGACTGGCTGCTGAAAGGCGTCTTTTGTTAGCAATTGCTTTAATTAGTGATGCCTGCTCCTGATGCTGAATCAGCGATATTGCAGTACGAATGCTATCCATAACAGCTTTTCCCTGGTCCAGCGCATGCATATTTGTCATATCCTTTGTTTGGGAAGATATAATTCCTTCTTTTAACAGCTGTTGTTTTCTTATCACCAGTCGTTCAAGATTGATTATCAGCCCGAGTTCAACAGGATCATTCGATGCCAGTATTTTAGATCGCTCCAATAGTTTTGCTGATTCGATCAGACTTTTGTAGTACGGTGAAAGGAAATTTTCATTACGGGTCAGTAAATATCCTCTTTGTCCGGTTTCAGCGTCTTTAATTTCGGATAACAACAGATCGCAATTGCGGACGACGTTATTGCTTTTGTCGACTAATGCGGAGCTTTCAATCAGAAGGTTATTGCTAAAAAAGGATGCAGAGCCAGTAAGAATTAGAATCAGCAGGGAAACGCCAAAACTAATTTGTAAGTTACGAATGATGGGAATATTCATTTATGAGGGGTAGAGAATATAAGTAAAATACTGTCAGAGTTAGAAAACTATCAAATTCTTGGTTCGACAGGATGTATTTGTTGCCTGTGAAGTTAATATACTTTTGAAGCATACTTACAAGGCGCATTAAATATTTTTCACATAATATACACTTCATTACTTGGCCAAGTAATGAAGTGTATATTAGCTAAATTTTAAGGTTTAACAATAATGTTACTGAAATCATAATAATATTTGTTAACCAATTCTGCCAGTGTTTCTATCTCCAGTTTTTTAAAAATTATCGACTTATGTGTTGACAAAGTTGAATTGGCAATGCCTAATGAGATTGCAATTGTAGAGGAAGATTGATCTTGAATGATACCTCCGGCGATTTTGACTTAGCGGCTGCTTAATTTATAAATCGTAGACCAGGATTTGGAATTGCCCATATTTTTTTGGCTCAATCTGATATTTTCTATCAGTGTTTGATGTGCCATTTGCGGTAACATTACGTGAGATAAATATTGCTACCGGCCAGAACCGATGTGACAGAAGCTGCAATTTCTCCGCACCCAGCACTCTAAGTCAAAAAACAGTGCGCTCCGCATAAAAGGAAATTCATGGCATTCGAGCAAAGCATGTCTTGATCAAATATCAAGATACGTATTCCGCTATGTCATCTTTTAATAATTTGTGTTTGTGTCGTTTTCATTCCTGCAATCGAGCCTATGATAACGAGATCGAAATAATCTGTTTTTAAATCGGGATGGCTTTTGCCAATTGAAGATATGCTTTGAAAGGATATTAGCAGGCCGAAGCGGTCTTCAATAATACTTTTTAAGCCAATTCTAATTACGTAACTGTTTTCAATAAATAAAATCTTAATCATGCTCAGAAAAAAGGGATCAATTCAGTGGTTTAGAATTTGATCTGTTTAATTGTGTCAAATTATTTTTGCGTCAACAGTTAACTGTATAAATAATATTTTCGTTACTGGTGGAAGTTATTTCTCGTATGTAATAATTAGCTTAGCTCATGCCATCGATCTTATGGAATGAGAGTGATTAGTCTATTCTTTTATATTTTGTCCATTAGCTGTAAAAAATGAATCTGAATGTTTGCCTGAGCTGAATTCAAATACTTTACCACTCCTTCGGGTTTAGTGGCTTGGATAAAAAACATAGAAGGGATGATTCTTTGCTCGGTGAAGTTCATCACGATATGATTATGGTTGAAAGCATTGTGACGGTGGAAGCGTTGACCGAGTTCTTTTCCGTGATCTGTCAGTTTGCCCAATACATTCCATCCGCTGAGTAGTGGAAAATTTATATCCAGCAATTGAACTTTTTTGGTATACTCTAACTCCGAGGGTCTATTTTCAAAGAGCATAGTGAAAGTAACTTCTGGATCAGTATAAACTTAGACCTCATCTTCGGGGTTATATTTCTATACACTGAATTTGGCTATCGGATTACTAAATTTGTCATCATTAATAATTATGAAATGTGACGGATTCAATCTTTGCTTTTTCTGAAAATCCACCATTTATATAAAATAATAAAAATTTATTAGGACATTAATTTACTTTTTCCAGATCTCGGTCTGAGGACTTTTTTAGATCATATATTTATTTATAAAATTTGGAAAAACAATTTGAAGCAGGTGCCTTTGTTCACCGAACTTTCAATCTCGATTCTTCCTTTCATTGCTTCGATCTGGTTTTTAAGTAAATATAATCCGAGCCCTCTGGCTTCCTTATCTTGATGAAAAGTTTTGTACGGACAAAATAAATCATTTCGGTGTTTATCCATGTCTATTCCCATACCATTATCCTGAAAGGTTAGAACCAAAAAATGTTCTTGCTTCTCAATCACAATTTCTATTGAAAGAGGCCTTTGAGGAGACATGTACTTTCTTGCGTTGGTGATTAAATTTAATAAAATACTTTCGAAATAGGCCGGGTTTGTAGTCAGCTCACACGATCTGTCAAAATGGTAAGCTATACTCGCTGGAGAAAAACATAGTTGCTGCCCAACGCTATTAAATATCCTGTTGATTTCCTGATAGATATTTATTTTTTCAAGAGGGAGTTTTATTTTAGATTGAACAGATATGACCTCGTTTAAATCATTAAGTGTTTGATTAAGACTGTCACTACTTTCTTTTAGCATTTTTAATACCAACCTACTGTCGTTAATATCGTCGCTAACGTTAATAATGCCGGTAATGTTTGCTGCATGAGATCGGATCTTATGCGAGACGATGTAGATAAAATTGATAAGACGTTTGCTTAATTCGGCGGTTACATTCAATAATTTTTGTAATTCTTGCTGTTCTATTATCAAAATTGTTATATCATGACCAATGCATAAAAGCTCCATCAGTGTTTTATTTTCATCCAAAAGTAATTTAAACTCCCACTGAGTTGAAATGATCCTGCTGGGAGTAGATATTCTTAACATTACAAAATGGGACTTACATGGATCGTCTAAACATTGACTTACCGTCGAAATGAATTGCTGGTGATCCCCTGGCACAATTAAATTTAATGACTGCTTTCCTAAAAAATGTTCTGCCGTTATACCAAGCTGCTTACAATAAAAAGGATTTACGTATGTATATTTACCTTCTAAATCTGTCTTGACGATGTAGAATGAATTGTTTTCAATTATAGTTTTTAAATAGGAAGTTTCCGTTCTCTTTGGTTCGCTCATATTCAGATTCTCATCAACGTTTTTGGTTTGGATCATTTTATTTTTGATAAACTATATACGTAGCATTGGTCCGGTAAAGTAATAACTTTCAATGCGGCTGGGCTGCATTTGGCATGGACTGTCGAAACCAAGTCCGTAGACTCCTAACTTGCTTAGTTAGTCGAATACAAGTTTTTCAGTATTCAATGCGTTCAACCTTTGAAGGGAAATCTATCAACTTTAAAATATGCGCAACAAGGACATTGTACAAAATAATAGTGTGTGCGGCAGTGTAATAGATTAATCAAGATAGATGAAACAAACTTATATTACCAGGATCAGTATACGATTCAATTTCCACACCTTATTGAGGTAAACGACTATGTAAAAATCAATCTTGATCTGATAACCAAATATTCTGATAATTGACTTGATGGAAGAAATTTCTATCAAATTCTAACCTCTAAACCTAGAAAGAACGGTTATTCGAATTTTGGATTGAATTATCAACTTTCAGCAGACAAAATTGGGATTTACTATCAAATTTAAAGTAGCTTATAGTGTGTTAAATGTAATTCTACAAATATTGTGCCATCGAAAATTTATTTGCAACATAAGTACTACAATTTCTATTTTTTCTGCGTGTTCCTTTTCAGGCCGCACAATGGTTCGTGAGACATTCTGACTGTTGTTCCTTCGTAAACCACCCAGTATTCCGGTGAATAATTTGGTTGTTATTGGAATGGAAATCTATTAGAGAGATGCGTAAAGTTAAGTCAGGACGAGACTATAAAGGGTCCGAGAGTTTAGAACCGAGCTGTTATTATGCAAAAAGATGACAGTTTATTATTATTACATTTTTACAATCTTGTAAGTCTGAACATCATAGTTTGTTTCTTTTATTTTCAACAAATACATACCCTTGGCTAAGTGAGAAATATTAACTACCGTGATGTTTTCCTTAATGTCTCCAGCCTGAAGTAATTTCCCATCCAAATAAAATAGTTGGTACCCGCAGTTTTTGGAAGGGGCTTTTGTCAGCCTTATCATGATTTGGTCCGTCGCTGGATTGGGGTACGTCGAAACTATTCTTGATAAATCATTTAATTTTATCGAAGCAATTTTTGAATAAGCAAAAGTTTGGTCCTTATCCGTTTGTTTCAGTCGGTAATAAGAAATCCCCGCAAGTGGTTCTGCATCTGTGATCTGGTAATTTGAGGTTTGACTTTTATCTCCATTGCCCGCCACTGTTTTTATGCTGTAAAATTTCTTTGCGTTAGCGGAGCGCTCGACGGTAAAAAAATCATTATTGGTCTCCGAAGCAGTACTCCACGAAAGCTGAACCTGATTTTCAGTTGTCAATGCCGCTTTGAAATAGATCAGGGTAACAGGCAATGGAAGGCTGATTTCAGATGGCTGATGAACGCCCTCGATCAGAGAGATGCCCGAAACTTTATAGGCCTGGTCGAACACCTGGCCGATGGAATAACTGAGTGTATTACCTTCTGCTGATGTACCCATTCCACCGTCTGAGTTGATACTATTTTGTGCAAATGCCTGGGAAATAAGATTGCTTGTTAAAAAAACAGCTTTGAGGGTAAAGGCTTTTTTCATGGACGGATTTATTAAGAGTAGAAATAATTCTGAAAATAATGTAGAATAATGCGTAAATGTAGATTATAAATGCGAACATTTGCGAAGTAATATCTATGCTTTCGCATAAGTCTCTTGATCCATCTAATACCGCCACTCAATTACATGAAAAATCTTTCCTTAGTTGTATTACTTCTTTTGGTCGGTGCGAACCTGTTCGCTCAGGCCCCAGATGCAATTAATTACCAGGCCGTTGTACGGAGTAGCACAGACCAGCTCGTGGCAAATACGGCCATAGGTGTAAAAGTCACCATTCTTCAGGGCAGCGCATCTGGAACCGTAGCATATAGCGAAACCTTCTCCCTTTCCAGTAATGCAAACGGGCTGATCAGTTTTGCCATTGGTACCGGAACTGCTACGAGCGGAACTTACACCGCTATCGACTGGACATTAAAACCTTATTATATTCAAATTGCACTGGACTTGCAGGGTGGAACCAGCTATCTACCTTACAGCACTTCGGAGCTGCACAGCGTCCCTTATGCACTGCAAGCCAAAACAGCAGAATCACTCACCAAGCCGTTAACCGGAGGCAGCGGTATCACCATTGAAAACGATCAGGTGAAACTGACGGACGGCCTTGCCGGGCTGAATCATGTGAAAGTATGGGAAGGCACTTCCTGGGTCAACAAGGCAATATCGGTAACTTCCGGGTCATCGGGTGGAAACCAGCCATTTTCGATAAGAAATCCTTTTTTGGCAATGAACTATCAGATTTCGTTATACGGTATTTATCCATCAAGAAATGGAGCCGATCCCTTTTATGGCGAAGTGATGTTGTTTGCAGGTAATTTTGAGGTGAATGGTTTTGCCTTCTGTGATGGAAGATTGCTAAACCTACAACAAAACACTGTCTTATACGCTGTCATAGGTGCTACCTACGGTGGAAATGGGATTAATACTTTTGCACTTCCCGATCTCCGTGGGCGTTCTGCCATACACTACGGCCAGGGTCCATATTTGAATCGTTACGAAATAGGCGAATCGGGTGGTAAGGAAAGTATAACGTTATTAACAGGAAATATGCCGAGTCACAGTCATTCGGCGGTTGTCACATTTACAGCACCCTGATCATCCGTCAAGATTTTATGCTGTCTGTTTGATTTCGACGGCAGCAAGCATTTTTACATTTTCTTCATGTGCAAAAATTTATACCTGCTGGTTCTGCTGCTAGCCTCATCGGTCAGTGCCCAGACCAGCCAACAATATTTTGCTGCGGGCACAAAGGCCTATACACAGTTACATCCCAGGATTGTCAGCCAGAAATCGACTGTCAAACCTGTACTGGTGGCTGTTATTGATGATGCATTCAGTCTTACGCACAATGCCCTGTCAGGATATTATTTTACCAACGTAAAAGAGATCAGAAATAATCTGAAAGATGATGATCTGAATGGATACACAGATGACTTTCAAGGCTGGGATATAGCGGATGGTGACGGCAAGGTAAGTCTTCCGGCAGATAAAGCCAGTGCCAATTTTCTGCACGGCAGTATGATTGCCGGTGTGATCATCCGCACCGCAGAACAGACCCTGGGGAAAGAACGCGCAAGAAAGAACCTGCGTATTTTACCCATTAAAGTGATTTCAGACGAATCCAGCATGGGAAATTATGATCTGGGCTATGAAGGATTGAAATATGCGGTTGATATGGGAGCCGATATCATCTGCCTTCCGTGGAGCGGTGGAAGTTTTGATCAAAAATATCTGGCTTATTTTGAGCTGGCCAGACAAAAAGGTATTCTCATTCTGGGATCCTCGGGTAATTTTTCCTCTGAAACCGTGCAGAAACCCGGCGGTTTGCCAGGTGTACACTTGGTCGCGGCCGTCGATACCAGTTTTATAAAATTGCCTTCTTCGAATTACAGCAGAGAAGTTGATCTGTCGGCTGTTGGGCAGACTGTTTTGGCGCCTTATGCTGCTAACGATTCGCTGTATATGTATCTGGAAAAAACCTCAGCGGCGGTAGCTTTGGTAACAGGCTGTGCAGCTGTTATTAAAGCATTAAGCCCGAGAATGTCGCCCGAAGAAATCATGGCGCTACTGCAAAATACGGCCACCAATATCGACAAAGCCAACCCGGATTACCTGGGCAAGCTCGGCAGCGGCGTACCTGATATGAGCCGTGTGGTTGATTACTTGTCTGAAAAAAATAAAAAAATGACGGGTTATTTTGACCCGGAAAGGGCAAAGGGATCTGTGCTGATCAGTAAAAAGGAGGGTGTATCAGGCTGGAAATTTGATATGGCTAGGAAAGACGTGGAAATGGTTTTCTCGTTGAATGGTGACACCCGAAATCTCACTTCTCAATTTTTGGACTTTACAGACATTGATAAGGAAACGATAAAAAAAATTCCCTTTGGTGAATTTCCTGATGAACTTCGGATTCCAAGTGGCAATTTAAGTATTAATCTGGATGGCAAATTACCTGCCAGTCCAATACTGCTGAAGTACTATACGATTGCAAAAGATTCTGCCACGCTCTATTGCCGTGAAATTATAGCACTCAATGATAGCACCGGAACCTTCGAAGATGGCAGTGGTGAGGCCAATTATACCGGTAATTGCAGCTGTAAGTGGCAGATCACCGTTGCACGGGGGAAAAATGTTCGGCTTGACTTTACTCAGTTTGCGCTTGAAAATATAAAGGACAATGTTCTTATTTTTAAAGGCAACGGGACCCAGCAGGAAAATATGATGGCGCGGTTCAGCGGACATCAGCTTCCGCCTTCTCTGGTGATTGACGGAAACCAGGTACTGGTCTGGTTTATTACCGGCAGGAATAATCATGACAAGGGTTTTAAAATAAATTACCAAGCTACTGAGTCCAGCCCGGGCGTGGTGCAATAGGGCTGGCGAAAATTCCTTTGCATTTTCAGGTCGGTGATGGTGCGGATGTTTTTTTGTTTTTTTAACTATTTAATGGATGTATTAAGGGCATCCTTATAGGTATCTAACCTGACCGGCAGGATGGCCAATATGCTTCGGATATACGCAGCAAAAATTCACCATCAAAGGGCGGAGAAAATCTATAATATATCCGCAGAAGGCTTTGAAAGTGCAATGTATTTGAAGCAGGTCTTAGCGGAGTCGCAGCTTATCGGGATTAAAGGATTGAACAGAAATGATGGAATTTTATTTTTAGTTTTTGATTAATCGCCTGCGATTTAGTGTTGGGTCCTAGCTTGTTGATACCTTCAAATTCTAAAGCGGTGGTGTCTTTGCAAGTTTCAATAAAACCCGGCAGATGAATTTACAGGTTTTGTCATTAGTTTTTTCATATTTTTTTATGTGTATGAAAGGATAGGACGTTTTACAGATCTGCCATAGGCGGGCTTTTTAGCACGATTGTTAAAATGATTGACTCGAATGAGGTGCTACTGCCTCTCTCACAGGTCACTAATGATGATAAGAAAAGCATTTTGCGCGTTCTGAGCGGACGGTGTTTTAATTGCGCAAAACTTTACGATCGAGCTTGTATGTTTGGTCTGGAATCCAGTTGCCAGTTTACTATACCGCTGGATAATTCCATTATTTTTGCCCAGGCCGTTGAGCTGACCCCCAAAGCAATTCTGCATGTGGATAAGGGTGGGAGCGTGGTTTGCAGCGGAATCTCTATGAGCGATATCCCTTCATTTTCCTACGAAATTCTCTGAGAGAAAGGACAATAAGCTACGTTGCCAACCTGACTCGCCAGGGTGCCAAGGAATTTTTAACGTTGGTCTTAAAGGTGAAAATTATAACCCAGATGACTTTATACAATCTGGAACAAGCGAACGAAGCCATAGCTGATCTTCGCAGTGGCAGCATACAGTGAGCGGCTGTGCTGGTTATGTAGTTTGATTTTCTCTGCTGACTTTCATCAGTTTTAGCGCAAGATCCTGAGTTCTTCCAGCCGTAAAAGTAACCGCGCATCTTTTAATAAAAGGGTTCGAATTGACGTGATGGATTTTTGCCACACACGGACATAATTCGTTTTACTCAGCCTGCGACGGTTTTTGAGCTCGCTTTAAAATATACAATAAACTCAGACCCTTTGTCTTTTTCGCTTTTCACTTCGATCCTTCCTTCATTTTCTTCCACAAATTGTTTGATCAGCAGCAGGCCCAGTCCGGTTCCGGGTTCCATATCTGTACCCCGTTCGGTAATTGCTGCTCCGGACGACCTGAAAAGTGCTCCCAATTTTTTCTCAGACATGCCCGTTCCGTTATCCTGGATATGGATAGCTGCAAAGTCATTTTTACGCGTATAAAAAAGGCTGACCGTCCCATTTCGGGGCGTAAATTTGATGGCATTGCTGATAATATTCTGGAGAATCATTCTGACGTGGTTTTCATCGGCCTCAATTCTGATATCCTCCGGGTTGACGTGTATCACCGTCAGTTGTTTTTGTTCAAAAGCAGGTTTGTATAGTGCCAGTATTTTATCTGCCGCTTCGGTCAGGTTGATTTTGTCAAATGTGATCGTCGCGCCGTTCTGCTGGCTGCTTGCCCAGAGCAGCAGATTATCGATCAGCTCTGAGACCAGAACGATCTGCCGTTGGAAATCTTCAAATAAAATTTCCTGCATCTCTTCGCTCAAATCACCACTTCTGATCAATTCTAACATCTGCCGCACCGAAGCGAAAGGACTTCGAAGGTCATGGCCAATGACAGAAAATATGCGGTCCTTTGTTTTATTGAGGGAAATAAGCTCTTCGCGCTGCATTTGAATTTCCTCTTTTTGTATCCGTATTTCATCATTTCTATGTTTCAGCTCCACATTCAATGCATTTTTTCGGATGACATTCCGGCCCACAAAGCACAAGGCCGAGATAAGCAGCAGGGAAAAAAGGGCCGTAAGCGAGATTACAATCCGGTTGTTTCTGATCACCTGCCTGCTTTTTCCATTTTCAAGGAGCAGATCTGCATGCTCAGATTTTTTGTCCTGCAAGTGCAGATAGTTAATTTCCTTTTCTTTTTTCTCGTTCAGAATGCGATCGCTGTAAGCGCGGGCAATCGTCTGGTACTCGTATGCTTGCTGGTAATTTTTTAATGCTGCATAACATTTTGAAAGAATATTCGCCGCCCGCTCCGTATCCCAGTCGGCCTTCAGCTCTTTCATCAATACAAAACTCCTGGTGGCATAGTCACGGGCCTGCTGATAGCTCTTTAATTCGTAA
>NZ_JBXHAS010000011.1:0-204777 GCF_056895235.1 Dyadobacter sp. HNCC25DJ186 | reverse complement strand
ATGGTTGCGGATTGTTCACAGGTGGCTCCGAGCCTGGACATTCCAAAATCCTTGAATGGTCAATAACAGTATATGAACCACTCTCCGTAAAACGCAAAACCGGGAATAGATTAAACATGATCATATAACCTATTCCCGGCCTACGGTTTATTTTTAAACTGATACTACAGTCTAACCAATCCTTCAATATCAGCTACCGATTTAATAAGCGGATCACCTAATAATTGATAGCCATTCTCCGTAATCAAGAAATTCTCCTCAACCCTGGCACCACCAAAATTGCGGAAGGCGTCTAGTTTGTCATAATTTATAAAATCCCTCAGTTTGCCTTGTCCTTGCCACATATCCATTAATTCTGGAATAAAATATAATCCTGGCTCTACGGTAAGTACAAAACCAGCTTCCAGTTCTCTCCCAAGCCTCAGTGATTTCAAACCAAATTCTTTGCTTTTTAACATACCTTCCGAATAACCAACATACTGCTCACCCAGATCTTCCATATCATGAACGTCCAGGCCCATCATATGTCCAAGCCCGCATTGGAAAAATAAGGTATGGGCTCCTTCCTTTACCGCATCTTTGGCATCACCTTTCATTAATCCCAGTTGCTTCAAGCCGTCAACCAAATGTTCACACGCCAGTTTATGAACATCCAGAAACCTGATTCCAGGTGTTAATGCATTTGCTGCTGCCTGTTCAGCTTTCAGCACGATTTCATAAACTTCCTTTTGTAAGGGGCTAAATTTTTGGTCAACAGGAAAAGTTCGGGTCAGG
This sequence comes from Dyadobacter sp. HNCC25DJ186, assembly GCF_056895235.1. Taxonomy (NCBI): domain Bacteria; kingdom Pseudomonadati; phylum Bacteroidota; class Cytophagia; order Cytophagales; family Spirosomataceae; genus Dyadobacter; species Dyadobacter sp. HNCC25DJ186. Next base: position 204,003 of record NZ_JBXHAS010000011.1, on the reverse strand, counting down.
TCACCTGCATAATGCATTGAGGTTTCAGCTCCGCAATCACATAGTACCAATTGCCCCTTTTTCAAAATATCACTTGTCGGATGATTATGCAGCGTTTGTCCATTTACGGTATAAATAACAGGATAAGCAATATTTCCTCCTGCACTTAAAGCAAGGCCTTCAACAATTCCGGCAACATATTTTTCCGTCACATTTTCCCTTGAATAACGGATTGCGGCCAGATGCATTTCGTTGCTGATATTTACAGCCTTGTCAATTTCAGAAACTTCCAATCCAGATTTGTAGGCACGTTGGGCGATTAGCGCTTTAATCAATTTAACCGAAGCTCCATCCTTTACCTTCGCAATTGGAATTTCTAAAATATCACTTAGTTTGAAAACAGCATCCGATCGGTATGGCGGCAGGTAGTGAACGGTTTGTCCAGATGATAATGCTTTTTTAATCAAACCTCCCAGCAACTTTGATTCCGCCACTTTATTAATTCCCGTCTGCGCGGCAATTTCCGTTAACGATGGCTGCGTTCCCATCCACACGATATCATCTATCGTTGGTTCGTTACCAATAATCAAATCAGTATCTTCATCAACATTAATGATTGCCGCCAACCCGGGTTTATCCAATCCGAAGAAATATAGAAAACTGCTATCCTGGCGAAAATGATAAGTATTGTCTTTGTAGTTCATGCCCACTTCTTCATTTCCCAAAAACAGAATAAGCCCATTACCCACTGCTTTTTTCAGCTTATTTCTTCTCTCCTTATATATATCAATACTAAACATCTTCTTTCATATTATATTTAACCATCATTTAATTCGCCTCTTGCAAAACTTACTTTGCCAACATCAAGTTTTTGATATATTTGACGGGAGCACTTCCGTAACTCAGGAATTTTTCATGGAAAGATTTCAAATCGAACCTATCACCAAGCTTTGTTTTATAATCCCGGCGTAAATCAATGATTTCCTTATATCCGGTATAATAACTTGTCAGCTGCACATTACTTACACTGACCCTTTTCCATTTACCTTCCGCTTCTGCTTTCTGTTGAAATGCTTCTATGATCAATAACCGCATCGCTTCATCTTTACTCATATTACCAGCGTGAACGCTGTAATCCAGAATCGTATTGCATACCGCCCGCAAATGCCATTTATACCACATAAGCCACATTTCCGGCTCATCATTTCCAAATCCATTTTCCAGCATCATTTGCTCGGTATACACCGCCCAGCCTTCAATCATCGCGCCGTTTCCTAACAGTGACTTAATCAGGCTTGGCGATTGATTGGCGTAAACCAGCTGGGTATAATGACCGGGAATTGCTTCATGAATATCCAGGATCTGCATGATGTAATGATTATACTCCCGCAGATAACTTTCTGCTCTTTCTTTTGGCCAGTTGGTTATGCTTCCTACATTATAATAAGTATTTCCACCTTTATCATACGGACCTGGTGCGCTGATGGATGCCCCTGCGACGCCTGCCATATAAGCAGGCTCTTTTCTAACAATAAGGGGTTTTGTGGGATCGAGCGTGATCAGTTTCTTATCATTGATAAATTTAATAAGACCGGGAATAATATCAGAAATTGCGGTTTGAAAATCCTGTTGTTTGACGTGATTCGCAGAAAGCGTGTCAATCATCCTTCCAATCAATTCAAGTGAATCAATTGGCATAGGCTTCGTGCCGAAATATTTTGGCCATAACTGTCTGCTGATTACGGCCATTTTTGACTGAACTTCTTCCTTCCTGTTTACTGCTGAGTCATAAATCTGAGCTGCGGTATAAGCCGATTGTATTGTATGCGAAAATTTTCGTGCATACAAGTCTTTACCTAAACGAAAGCTACGCGGGTTTTCATTTTTCAGCTCCTTTAACCATTTCGCATAATCTTTAATTGAAGCAGCGGCAAGCTCAGCACGGCGAAAAATCAAATTTTTATCGTGTTCAGAAAGTGCTGATACCTTTACAGAGTCTACCAGATCCTTCTCAAAAACAGACAAGCCGCCAAGGTTTTGTTCAACGGCCAACATTAAAAGCTCAGGAACAGGATCAGAAATTGTGCTTTTTGCAGCTTTGTAATATTCTGGGACAACGATAAGTTTTTCTTTTATACGCTTCAAACGCTCTTCAAGTGGCGCATACTTTTCGTTTAATATAAATGCGAAAGAACTACCGACGTTATATTGGGAAGGATCCCACTGATAAGATTTTAACGTATCCAAAGACCAGAGATTCTCTTTAAGCAGATTCCGAATCATGTAATAATCGGTTCTATTGGAAGCAGATAATTCGTCAGGATTTAATGTCGACAAAGAATCCAGATTTCGTTTTGCGAACATAACAGATGACTGGATATACCCCGAATCGAGCACAACCAAAACACTATCGTATTGATGAAAACCGGCATTTGTCGCCCATTCCGGATTTTGCTTCCACAAAGCCCGAATAAAGGATGCTGAATAATTTTCAAATAACTTATCTGATGCCCCATCCTTTTTGGTCGAAGCCGATTTTTTACATCCGCCCAAAATCACCAGCACCGATATTGACAGAATGAATAAAATTTGATTAAAACTTCGTTTCAGATAAATACGGAGGGACAAATTCATAAAAATTAATTTAATGGATATTCGAATCCAAATTTAGAAGGAACAGACAGAATATTTCCCGCCATTATTAATAAGTTATTGCCTTATTTTAACATTCAATTTTTACTGATTTAAATATCAAAAAATATATCGGTATTTATAAAACTCACAACACCCAGTCGATTTAAAATTAACCTGATTATCCTTAAAAAATAAAAGCGGGCATACCTTTAATGGTATACCCGCTTTTTAAAAATCTACTCTTTAAACCTACAGCACGACAAGCTGTTTGGTAACGTCCACACTACCACCTCTAATTCTTACAATATATTTCCCTGATGGCAGATTTCTAACTAAAATCTTTACCCGGCTTTTCATATCCTGCGTTTGCGTAACCACTACTCTTCCATACATATCGTATACAATGATTTCCGCGTTTGCAATGTCATCACGAGATTCTACAAAAACGTTATCCCTGGCGCCTGGATTCGGAAACACCACAATATCTGACTCACCCTCTGTTATAACCTGCAACTGATTTGAGTACGGAGAATAACAAGTCAGCAGATTACTGCCCAAAACATACGTTACATTAGCTCTTGCGGAATACAAACCTGTCTGCGTTGTCCGTAATTCATTCGTCACCGAAGTAGTAAGTAGTTGTTCATCACGACGCCAGTCGTATTTTTCATCTAAACCAGTCTGATTTATTGAAGCCAAAGCAGTGAAAGGACCAATTTTTTCAATAAGCGGAGTAGGTACCTGCGGACGATACAATAATGTCGATACATCAGAATTATCCGATAGGCAACCAAAAGCATTCTCACTTCTTACAAAGTATGATCCACCCTCATTTACTGTCAACGCGGTTCCTGTCACCAAAGAATTTGCCGCTCCCTGGCGATACCAGTTGTAAATATCGTTTCCGCCGTCGATCGAAAAAGTAAAGGATGAATCAGCACAGGCCTGCTGGGAACCAATTTCACGTATTGTCGGCCTGGCAGGTTTAACCGCCGTACTGATGACCATAGTCTGCGTACGTAAGGTATTTCCACTGGCATCTTTTACCTTGCCCGTATAAGTGCCAGGACTTGAAACCGTGATCGATCTAGCTCCCCGGTATTGCGTATTCCCGTTCACAGACAACGACCATTCGTAATTTAGGTAACCTTCAGGTAATGATAAATTAAGCGAGCTGTTATCAGCAGCGCAGGTACTTGTAATTCTAGGCTCCTGCGTGACCGGAACAGGATTGGCTGTTGAGAAAAAGTTTAAACTCAGGGACTCGCCCCAGGCATTTGCCAATGTATTTAACTGCACGTCGCCGTAAAAATGTGTTCCGTCAATTCTTTGAACAGGAAGATTATCAGTCTCCGGACCAGCAAAGGCAATTCCCGGTAAATCGCTGATTACTGAATTTTGCGCAGCTACAATCGTTGAATTGCTACGGAAATCCACATAAGAAGTACGTGCGATGACCCATGGCACTTGCCTGTTTATATCTGAATTCAGCTTTCCTATTAAAGATTGCAAACTATTTTTATATTCACCAAAACTCATGTTCAATGGAGAATTATCCGTTTCTCCCTGCATCCAAAGTATCGCCCGAACCCCATACTGCTTGGCATAATGCTGTGCAGATAACCTCAGATTGGCATAAGGCATCAAAGCAGGAAATAGAAGTTGAGGACTGCTGTAAACATTTCCAGTTGGAATACCCTGCGCACTTTGCCACCAATTACGAATGGAAGTACCATCCCAGGCCGTATTGACAAACATTACAGGGACATTCAATTTTTGGGTAAGCAAATCACCCAGAATCCCCCAACACCATGTTCCATGACCACGAAGTCCCATCGTGATGTTCGCGTTATTCATCCTGGAAAATGCAGGTGCAGGCAGGTCGCCAAGGCCATTTCCAATTTCATTGTTGTAGCTGACATAATTTACACGATCGTCGTTTGCAACAGGGCTGGAATAATTCATCCCCTGTGCGTTTGACTGACCCGCGATGATGAAAACTTCTCCAACGCCCAAACGCTCGATTGTTCCAATGTTACCAACCATCACACCACCTCTGATGCCGCGAACTTCGATTTTATACCATCCACCAGCCAAACGAAGTGTTCCGCTGAAAGCGCCACCCGTTGGTTTTTCCTGCAAAGTTGTCCATCCAATAGCGCTCCCCTGATTGGCAGCAACGGGCGTTGCCTGTACCTCAATTTTGTCTATTACAATCGAATAACTTCCGCTTATTGTAACCTCAGCAGAACCACCTTTTTCTCTTTGATAAACGGCACGTTCTAACGGGGCCGTCAGGTTGATTTGGGCATATAGCCCCAACGGGAAGAAAAGTACTAAAATACAGACTCTTATAAAAGCCGAAAATGGATATTTCCCAGAAGTAGCAAGTAACGTATTAACAGTATATCTCATGTAATGTGAAAAATCAATTTGTATCGTCGTCTAGCTTTCACGACACAAATCTTGCAAAAAGCGTTGTCTCGTGCAATAAAAAACTATTAAACGGATAGAAATCTACCTATCGATATTCTAGAATTATTACGACGAAATTATGCATTAAGTTGCATTATATCTTCACATATACCAAAAAATCTAATAAACTCCTGTTTACTTAACAGAAGTTTATTAGATTATCTTGCCCTTGTAAAATCAAATCTTGCCAGATACCTCAGCATTTTTCGTTTTACTTTTCATTTGCGCATCAATCACAGCAACAAGTGCCATATTATAAATACTGCGCACGGAACTGCCCAATTGCAATACATGAACCGGTTTTTTCAGACCTAATAAAATTGGTCCGATTGCATCTGCATTTCCCACCTCTTTCAATAAATTGTAGGCGATGTTACCCGCTGCGAGATTTGGAAAAATTAATGTGTTCACATCCTGATTGACCAGTTCGCTGAATGGATAACTATCCTTTAACATTTGCGGATTAAGCGCAACACTTGCCTGCATTTCCCCGTCTACGACCAGGGAAGGATATCTTTTTTTGATCAGCTTTCTCGCGTCCGACATAATCTTCGCCTCCGGAGAATCGCTGCTTCCAAAATTGGAATAACTTAATAACGCAATACGCGGGGTGAGGTTAAAATTTTGGACTTCCCGCGCTGCAAGATTGGTAATGTCGGCAATTTCCTCAGGCGTTGGGTTGAAATTAACAGTTGTATCGGCCAGGAACAACGGACCCTTTTTTGTAATTAGAAGGTACATACCGGCAATTTTCTTGACGCCATCCTCCGTTCCGATAATTTGAAGCGCCGGGCGGATCGTGTCAGGATAATTTTTGGTCAGACCTGAGATCATCGCATCTGCATCGCCGGTTTCGACCATCATACAGCCAAAATAATTCCGGTCGTTCATGGCTTTTATTGCCTCGTATTCATTGATACCTTTCCGCTGACGTTTTTTGAAATAAAGATCTGCATACTGTTTTCTTTTACCTTCTTGTTCGTCACTCCTTGGATCTACGATTGTGATACCATCCAGATCGATTCCATTCGCAGCCGCAACTGACTTTATTTTGCCTGCTTCGCCCAATAAAATTGGATAAGCCACTTTTTCATCGAATAAAATTTGCGCCGCTTTCAAAACTTTCCAATTGTCGGCATCTGCAAATACCAGACGTTTTGGATCAAGGCGGGCCTTATTTCCGATGACGCGAAGAAGCTGATTATCAAGACCAAGACGATGATCCAGCTCTTCTTTATATGCATCCCAATCTTGAATACCTTTTTTCGCTACCCCACTTTCCATGGCAGCACGGGCAACAGCTGGCGCGACGGTCGACAATAATCTCGGATCCAGTGGTTTGGGAATAATATAATCTTTACCGAAAGAAATCGTTTTCTCGTTGTAAGCCAGGTTAACGATATCCGGCACAGCACTTTTCGCAAGATCGGCCAGTGCCATCACTGCGGCAAGTTTCATTTGCTCATTGATCTGTGTTGCACGGACGTCCAAAGCACCTCTGAAAATGAATGGAAAACCAAGCACATTGTTGACCTGATTAGGGTAATCGCTCCGCCCCGTTGCCATGATCAGGTCCTCGCGCGCTGCGGTTGCCGCTTCGTAAGAAATTTCAGGATTAGGATTCGCCATGGCAAAAACGATCGGTTTTGATGCCATACTCTGGATCATTTCGGGACTCACCACATTTCCAACACTTAATCCAAGAAACACATCAGCACCTTTCATCGCCGAGACTAGTGTCATATCCGGTGTCGCTGACATTGCAAACTGTTTTCTGTCGTCGTCAAGGTCTGTACGTAAACTGTGCAAAACGCCATCCTTGTCGAATAAGGTAAAGTTTTCTGATCTCGCGCCCAGAGATTTATAGAGCAACACGCACGACATGGCGGCCGCTCCTGCCCCGCTCACTACAAATTTAGCAGTGGTAATATCCTTTCCCTGTAATTCCAAAGCATTTAATAAGGCCGCACTGCTGATGATAGCCGTTCCGTGTTGGTCATCATGCATTACAGGAATATTCATTTTTTCCCGCAACTGTTTTTCGATGTAAAAACACTCAGGCGCTTTGATATCTTCCAAGTTGATACCACCAAAAGTTGGTTCAAGGGCAAGTACGATCTGGATGAATTTATCAGGGTCGGTTTCGTTGATTTCAATATCAAAAACATCGATATCCGAAAAAATCTTGAACAAAACCGCCTTTCCTTCCATCACAGGCTTACTGGCGTCAGGACCGATATTTCCCAGACCAAGCACAGCGGTTCCATTGGTTATTACTCCAACCAGGTTTCCTTTGGCAGTATATTTATAAACATCTTCTACATCTCTGAAAATTTCCATGCAGGGTTCAGCGACGCCCGGCGAGTATGCCAGTGACAAATCGCGTTGTGTTTTTGCATCTTTTGTTGGGATCACCTCAATTTTCCCTGGCCTGCCTTTGGCATGATAATCCAGTGCCTGCTCTTTTCTTAACTGCTCCTTCATAAAATTTAATTTCACTTCATTACCCGATCATTTTACAGTGTAACTTCTGATCGGAATTTTATTTGACTATTAGCTTCATTTGTTTGACATGCCAAAAGTATGACACTTTGAAGGGAATTCACCAGACAATTTACTTGTTTTGCCAATAATTGATAAATATCGGCTAAAATAGGTAACTAGGACAAATTCTTAATCGCCGCAGCCAACATTTCTATATATTCATCGCGCTTGATATCATAACAAACTTCCGCGTTCGGCATCTTTTTTAAAACGTTATAAAAGTCGACAACCGTTGCGCCGGATGTCAATTCCCCTTTTGTTTCTACCTCTACATAACAAGGTTTTGAGGTAAACATCTGAGGATTGATCAGCCATGCGATGGCACATGGATCGTGAAGTGCTGCCCCACCTTCAAGCTCTACCCGGTTTTCACGATAAAAAACAGAATAATATTCCAGAAATTCTGCTGCTGCCTGTCCGCTTTTGTTTCCTATCGCCCTGAAAAGATCAATATCCTTTTGATAAACAACTGCTTTGTGTGTTACGTCAAGTCCGCACATCGTGATTGGAACTCCTGACCTAAAAACAATGGATGCAGCTTCCGGATCCGCATAGATATTAAATTCGGCCAGCGGTGTCATATTTCCTCTGAAAATCCCGCCGCCCATCAGCGAAATCCTTTCAATCTTGTTTTTCAAATTTGGAAAAGCAAGAATAAATGCAGCGATATTGGTAAGCGGTCCGGTAGGAACAATGGTTATTTTCTCTTCACTTTCTGAAACGATTTTGGCAATACCCTCAACCGCCGTTTTGTTTTCCACCTGCAAAGTCATCTCGATAAGCTCAACGCCATGCAAACCACTCTCACCATGTACATTTTCATCAATGACCAGATTTCTAAAAAGCGGAGTTTCCGCGCCACGATACACGGGGACATTCGCACCGATTAAAGATAAAACTTTAAGTGTATTTGCCAGTGTTTTATCCTGGGTCTGATTTCCAGCCGAAGTCGTCACCGCCTTAACATCGAAAGATCCGCTTCCAAAAGCCAGCATTAACATCAAAGCGTCGTCATGGCCAGGGTCGCAATCAATTATAACGGGTATTTTTTTCATGATTATTTTATTTCATGTTGATAAGGAGCAGAACTTTGCGCCCCCATTCTTGTAACTGAAATGCCTGATGCTTTGCATGCGAACCGACAAGCTTCGATCCAATCTTTTCCCTCTGACAGGGCTGTCACAATAGCACCGTTGAAAACATCTCCAGCCGCAGTGGTGTCTATGGCCACAACTTCCTCCGCAGGAATTATTTGAGCATACCGATCATTTGACAAATAAACGCCCTGTTTCCCCAAAGTAATGATCACATTTTCAATTCCTTTCTCCCGAAAATATAATGCAGATTCTTTCAGCGTCTCTTCGTTTTCTGGTAATATACCCGTAAGAATTTTGGTTTCTGTCTCATTAGGGGTGATCAGATAAATACCTTTCAAAAGATTATCCTCCAGCTTTTGAGCAGGGGCAGGATTTAAAACGAATTTCAAATGGAGCTCTTGGCATTTTTCAACGATATAAGTAATCGTTTCAATAGGAATTTCCAGTTGAACCAGAACCAGCGCAACATCCTGAAAAATCGCATCCGGCAGATCCGCCGGTTTCAAATCCATGTTCGCACCGGAAGCCACAATAATCTGGTTTTCGCCAGAACCATTTACAATGATCGACGCGACACCAGATGGAAAATCGGGAGTTTCAAGAATGTATTGAGTATCCAGATTCTCTTTCTGAAAACCCAATAATGCTTCCTTCCCAAAAACGTCTTTCCCAAGTTTCGCTACGAAACGAACCTCCGCCCCGAGTCGTGCAGCCGCGACTGCCTGGTTCGCCCCTTTCCCCCCGGGATTCATTAAGAACGTTTGTCCAAGTACCGTCTCGCCAGGTTTAGGAAATGCTTCTGTCTTTATAACCAAATCCGTATTCGAACTTCCGATGACTAATATTTTACCTGACATACTATTTCTATCCAGTGTAACCTTAAAAAAATTAAAACGGCCCCTTTTTTAACTACGACCAAAAGCGAAGTTATTGATTAACGTAAACTAAACATCTACCAAAACCGCCTTTAAGTATTTTTTAACCAAATCTGAACCGATTTTAACATCAATTCTTCAAATGCCTGCGTTAACGGTTAAAATTCTATTCTTCGTAGGGTTTCCTCGCATGGATATACAGAATTTGTTTGCTAATTTTCGGTTTTAATTGAATAATTCCTACAAATCCTGAATCCCGGTTAGATTTAAACAACATCATGTTAAAAATTACTTTTAGTCTTGTTTCCGCTTTTCTTATGCTAATGTGGTTTGGCCCGCAACATTTAAATTCTGCGAAACAACCCAATTCAGAAACTCTGTATATTGCTGATTCACTTCCAAATGCCAGCAGCTGGCCTAGTGAACTTAAAATTAATCATTTTGCAGGATCAGATCTTACACCAAGTCCAGCTTGCCTTGCTGTCGCTGCGACCGGCGAAGTTTTCGTAGGAGTCGATATGATCGGCTCTCTTGGCAAAGATCCGGGGAAAGGTAGTATCATTAAATTGATCGATACGGATAACGATGGAAAAGTTGACAAACACACCGTTTTCGCGATGGCGGATAACCCTCGCGGAATTATTGCGATGGGCGATCAGGTTTTCGTTTTGCATACCATTTTTTCCCCAGAAACGAAGCTTGCAACAGGCATGGACCTTGTGGTTTTTGAAGATAAAAATCAGGATGGTGTGGCAGACGGACCGTCAAAGCCGTTGATCAAACATATCAGCTCGCCGAAATTTCTGCAAAGCCGTGGAACTGACCATGCCACAAACGGCATCCGTATGGGAATTGACGGATGGATTTATATTGCCGTGGGAGATTTTGGTTTCCATGATGCCGAGGACAGAAGCGGTAAAAAAATGACTATGCTGGGTGGCGGAATTGTCCGCGTGAGACCAGACGGTACTGAAATGGAAGTCTACACGCATGGCATGCGGAACATCTATGATGTAGCGATTGACCCTTTCATGAATATTTTCACACGTGGTAATACGAACGATGGCGGCGGTTGGAATATCCGTTTCAGCAACCAGATCCAGTCGGGAGAATATGGATATCCGGTTTTGTTCCAGCATTTTACAGATGAAATCATTCCTGCCCTGATTGACCTTGGTGGCGGATCCGGGACGGGTGCGTTATTTATGGACGAAGCGACCTGGCCTGAAAAATATAATATGGTGCCTATGATGGCTGACTGGGGAAGAAGCCAGTTATTCATTCATCGTGTCACGCCTGACCAAGCGACTTTTACCCAGAAAGATGAAGAATTCATAAAACTATCTCAGATAACCGACCTAGACGTAGACGGTTCAGGAAGATTGTATCTTTCCGCCTGGGATGGCGCAGGATATTCCGGAAGTCCCGCCAAAGGATTTATTGTCCGCGCTGTACCTCAAAATTGGAAATACAAAGCATATAGCAATGTTAAAAAAGCATCGATCAAAGAGCTTGCAGCTTTATTAAAATCCGGAAGCGCAGTTGCCCGTCTGGATGCACAGCAGGAGTTATTGACCCGCCCGGCAAAACAAGCTGCCGACATTTCCTGGAAGGTTGCCATGGATAAAAAGTTGCCGCTTCAAAACCGTGTCGCCGGAATGTATACCTATGCACAAGTTACCGGCGAAGAAGGTATTTCCAATATATTAAAATTGACAGAGGAAGATGCCATGCGTGAGTATGCTTTGCGTGCTGTGACCGATCGTAAGGGAAATCTCAAAAATATACCAACGGAGGTATTTTTAAAAGGATTGAAAGACCCTTCTCCTCGGATACAAATAGCATCAACGATTGGGCTTGGACGCCTGGGACGTATTGAAGCTGCACCGGCCTTGTTGCAGGTAAAAGTTCCTGCCTCATTTGTGGCTCCCGTGAAAGATGTGGAAGGCCCGCATGCCACGCCGAACTCTGCCATTATTCCTCCTCATATTGCCGTAAGATCGCTTGTGAGCCTGAATGCATTTGATGCTTGTGTAAATGCGATTGGAACGGAAAATTCAACCATCGCTTTATGGGCATTACGTTATATGCACGATCCAAAAGCGGTAAACGGATTGATCGCTGCATATAAACAAGCGAAGGATCAGACTTTGAAAAAACAAATCCTGGTAACACTTTCCAGGTTGTACAAAAAAGAAGCAGATTATGACGGTTCATGGTGGTGGAGCACAAGACCAGATTCGCATGGTCCTTATTACAAAGCCATTACCTGGGAATCCTCACCTGCGATCAAGGCCATATTGACAGAAGAATTTAACAAAACCGACGCGACGGGGAAACAATTTTTCGCAGACCTTAACAGCAGACACAGGATGGAAATCGCCGAATTTGGAGGGGATGAAGTCGTTGCTGCAAAGGAAGAAGTAAAGGTTGATCTTGACAAAATCAGAAATAAAAAGGGCCAGGTTGGCGAAGCTTCCATCGAGGATGTGATGCTTGCCATGGCGAAAATCAATGGCGATCCGGCATTGGGAAAAACACTTTTCACAAAACAAGGGTGCGTGGCTTGTCACAGTATCGCGAAAGGAGAAACCATGAAAGGGCCTTTCATGGGGCAGATCGGCTCGATTATGAACCGTGAGCAGATTGCTGAGTCGATTCTGAAACCAAACGCTTCGATCTCCCAGGGTTTTGCTTCTGTCGTGATCGAAGCCAAAGGAGATAAAACTTATATGGGTTTTATTACGCAGGAGTCCGCGGCGAAAGTGGTGATGCGCGATATCACTGGCCAGCTTTACACCATCAAAACGTCTGATATCGTTTCACGCAAAGAGCTGGAAGATTCGATGATGCCGACCGGCCTCGCCAATGCTTTGTCTTATGAGGAATTTGCATCACTGATTACTTTCCTTTCTCAACAGAAAAAGTAAGATCATCAATTTTAAGTTTAAGGATCACTTCCTGTCACCGATCGCCTTTTTATAAAAGATAAGGTCGTTTTGCCAATTGTCATAAAGTTTTGATTGAAACCGGATCGGCAACTGCCGATCCGGTTTCAAATCAAAACTTTTTCATGTATTCCAGAGCGGGTCCGACTCGCTCGAAACCATGTGCTTTTCGAAAGTTGTCCTGTTCTTCCATAGACATTTTCGCCAGTTTTCCTTCACTTACTGCCTGGAAAAATGCCTCCATCTTTCCCGCAGGCTGAAATAGAATTAACATCTTCGCTTCTTCACCTCCAGTCTTAGAAAAGGTGTGCGGCACTCCCCTCGGCCCAAAAACACTGTCTCCCGCTTTAACCTGATATGTTTCCTCCCCTACTTTGATCAAAAACTCTCCCGATAAAATATACCACCATTCGTCCTGTTCATAGTGGAAATGGAGCGAGGGCCCACCGTTTTTGACACGCGTAGATTCGAATAGATACATGTCGTCATTCGTATCCTTCGAGGCAATTTTTCTAAAAAAAGTATCGCCTTCCAGCAGGGATATGCTTTTGTCAAAACGGTCCTTCCCGTTATCAACTTTTATACCTTTTTTCCCGCGGTCTAATTGCCAGGTTTTGGTTTTTATTTCCGCAGCTGACAAAACCGGAAGTGCCCCCAATGATATTTTTAGAAATGCGTTTCGTTTCATAAGTTGAGATTTAATATCCATAGTCATTAAGAACAACTAATTTAATATCAATCAATTACAGAAGCAAAAACAACTTATTTAACGCAAAAATGTCACCACGCTTTCAAACCAAAGCTCAGTGACATTTTAATATAAGTTTATGCCGGAAGCACAGAAAGCTGCCGAAGGTTATTGTACCTGGAAAGACATGTTCCGTATTCCGGGCATTAAGAAGTCCTAAAAAATGAATTAACCAGCCATTAAAATTCTTCTACTCATGTCTGTTAATCTGATTCCTCTTAAAGTTTTAACTTTTTTCGCAACATTGATTGCATCACTAAAAACATATCCTGCCCCAAAAAACTGTTTGAATTCTTTAACAGATTCGTCTAAATGTTTTTTAGATAATCCGCTGTATACCAGCTGCAATAATTGTGATTTTTCAGGAGTCAGGCTTTGAAGTTTCCAATATTTCGGATGATTCACCCCAATTGGTGCTCTGAAAACCTTGTCGTGTTTTTCTTTGATCAGGAATTCAAAGTCAATATTTACTTGTCCGCTATTTTTTACGGCACTTCCCTTCATTACAATTTTTGCCTCTCTGTCTACGGCCAGACTGAATATTTTTTCGTGTATCATCGTCGCTAAAAGTTTGTTGAGTGAATCAGGTAGAAAATTTTGGATTAGTCTTACGAATAATCCAGTGTATACGCTATAATATTATGCCAAACAGGCATATACCGATACTATTCATTATTTTTTTAATATGGATAAGAGGTTATATCCAATTAAAATTTCCTTAGAACGGCAAAAAGGTGGATTTCATGCCTAAATTCAGCAAAACTGATCATGCAACTTCAATAATTGCTTCTCTGATAATGATCGAATAGCGATATTTTTCCCCATTGTAGTTACGATTTCTCTGTCAGAGCCAGCTCATTCATCATTCAGAACATCAGCGACTTCCACAAATTTCTTTATTCCTAAATCCGACAAGATTCAGATTTCCGCATTACTAAATACTACCAGATCTCAAATTCGCACCCCTCTTATATTTATTTGATTTAAACATGAATAATACCCTAAGAATACAGGATTATTAAACATTTGATTTACAGCAAGATAAAATTAAAAGCAGCAGTAAGTTCTCAATTAAATAAACCGTGGCAGGAATTTTACTAATGAAATGGAAGTTAGCAATTGATAACGTTACAAATTAACCTTGATACACTTTGAAAACTTTTTCGCAACTGGGTATTCTACTTCTTGGAATTTCATTCTTTTCCTGCGACGGAATTTTTCAATTTAATCCTAATCAGATTGTTTTGAAGGAGAGTCAGAGAAACCTGACTGGGAAGAATATCGAAAAAATTGTAAAAATACCTGTTAAAGATACACTACGATTTATTTTCATGGGTGACTCTCAACGCTGGTACGATGAAACTACCCATTTTGTCGAAAGCGCCAACGAGCAGCGTGATATCGATTTTGTACTGCACGGAGGAGATATTTCAGACTTTGGAATTACGAAGGAGCTGAAATGGATTAACGACATTATGAAGGACTTGAAATACCCCTATCTCACGGTGATCGGGAATCACGATATTGTGGCTAATGGTTCGGATGCTTATGTCAGAATGTTCGGTCCATTGGATTACACCTTCAACTACGGCGATTACAAATTCATTTTCATCAATACGAATTCACTGGAGTATGGACTTGACGGGAGCACACCGAACATCCCCTGGCTGAAATCGCAGCTTGCCGACAATCCTGATGGAAAACAGACCATTGTTATTGGACATGTCCCTCCCTTTGATGCCGACTTCGACCGAAATCTGGAAAAGGAATATGCCGAGACCCTGGCAGCAGATCCTAACTTAAAATTCACGCTTTACGGCCACCAGCATGCCTTTAAAGAAGGAGAATATTACGATGATGGTGTTCATTATTATCAGACTACAAGCATGGGAGACCGGGGATATCTGATCATTACCTGCTGGAAAGATGGCCAAAAGGTGGAGCGCGTTCAATTTTAATCATTATGAAAAGAATATTATTAATACTTTTTCTGTCAGCGAATTTCGCTGCCATAGCACAAGATGACCAGCCTGGGCTGATATCCAGAAAGTGGTATATACCCGATCATTTGAAGTTGCATTTTGCCGGGAATATAGGTTTTTTATCGGGTGGCCCGGGTTATGTTTCAAATAATAAATCACTCGAAACAGATCTGTTATTCGGTTTCCTGCCTAAGAAATTTGGAGGAGATGCTTTGGTCACCATTTCAGCCAAAACGACTTATTCGCCATGGAAAATTCCCCTGAAAAACGGTTATTATATACGCCCATTTTCAATCGGTGCATATCTGAGTTATACCTTCGGGCCTCAATTTGACACCAAATGGCCCTCCTATTATCCGACAGGTTATTATTGGTGGGCAACTTCTTTCCGTCCGGGAGCTTTTTTTGGAGGAAAGGTTGGACGTAATCTGATGATTAAAAATCAGGTGAAACAATTTGAATTTTACTACGAAGTTGGAAGTTATGATCTGCTCATGATCAGTTATGTCCAGAACAGAGAATATCTTAAACTTTCGGATATTAGCAATTTATCTTTTGGGGTTAAAATGGCGTTTTAACTCATGCTGTTTTGTCTTCCTTAACCATGTATGGAATAGCTTTGATTAGGCGGGTATTGTTGAATTCTTCGACAACTCTGATATTTTCCGCAGGCACCATCCCTCTGCTAATCCAATTTGTAACCGTTTCTGTATTTTTAATATTAAACCGGCGGCAGTATTCCTTAATTGTGACCCAGTCTGTAAGGTCAACAATATGGCCCTGGGTGATCAGTATCTTTCAAAAGTGTCTGTAAATTAGCTTTAAATTCTTCTTTGGTTTCCATAAAATACTTGATTCAAATTTCAAAGGAAAACGTATTTGCATGGAGTGTCTCCTCAGACCTGAAAGATTTTTAATACGTGTGCTAAAAAAAACCTGCGTCCAAATAATGCCTCATCCAATCAACAGAAAATCCAAATCCCGTAAATCAGGCCTCACAAATTCCCTCCTTGCTTCAACCGAAAATATCAGCTCGCGACTGTAAAATTTCAGGAAATTGGATGGAACTCCGTAAGGGCTATTTGTCAAATCGTTGGCTGCATTCAGCAATGATTTTTCATTTTGAACCTTTTTCCAGTAACAATCTAAAAGCCAGATCCAGAATTGCGTAATCGTTTCGTGGTAACCGCTGAAATCTGTATTTTCATTTCCTAACGATTTATTATAATCTGCAATGTAAGTCGGCATCAATACTGACGTTTCCTCCAAACCAAAATTCGTTACAAACCAAAGCCCGACTGTCAGATGGGCAAAATGTGTCCATTCTTCTTCCGGAAGCGTTTTTGACACAAATTTATCGATCAGACTTTTAATGTCTGAAATATCGAGATAGTGATTCACCATATTCAAAAGTAAAATCCAGGACTAAAAGAAGAAACTGGCAAATGCAGGCAATTTTCACGAGCGTTTTTCGTCCGGCACCAAATATTTGGCCATGACCTCTTCCGTCAATTGCCTTTCATTGACCAAAGCCCAGTCTCCGGTGTTTTCAGGAATACCATTTCTGCAATATCCGGCTTTCAGACCGAAATCAAAAATGGCGTGGTAGTGTTTATTGATGATCAGAAAGGCAATCCAGCCATCGTCGCTCCAACTGATTTGCAGCTCCGTAGGCAATGTTTTTTCTGTGATTTCTGCAACATTATAAATATGCAGCCCATCCAAAACTTCCGGCTGTTCTGATTTATTGATTGCATAAAAAACGCCGGTCGTCATATCATCCTCAAAAGCTACACCGAAATTTTGAGTTGGGGAGAAGCTGTGGATGAAGGTGTCGTGGCCGATTTTGTAGGTTTGGGTTAGTTGTGGGTTCAAAGTTTATCTTTTTAAAGCATTCCACTAAATTATGACGCTCGGTTTAACGGTCCAATTCTTGCCTTCTTCCCATTAATAAAGACGTCATTTACTCCTAGTGTAACCAATTCACCAATGGTAAAATTCAATGTACTTTGCTTGATACTAACATCATCGATTGTATCAAGTACTTCCAGAATTTCGACTAAGATTTCTCGCGCTTTATTATCATCTTTTAATATTATTCGATTAATTACTGCAAATGTATTTTTACATTTACAAAGTATAATTTTAAGAGAAGTGTTTGTAGGGTTATTTTCAATAAGGTATTCTAAAAAGCCGATTAAACTTTTAACGTAGACAAATTCTTCTTGTTGCCTCTCTTCTGTTAATGTGGTAATATTCAACTTACTTATGGTCGCTATAATCATCTCGACATTTCTGTTCGGATTTTTTAAATAAAGATCTTTGAATAGACTCAGTGCTTCTTGCTTGTCTTGTAAATATAACTCAGTCATTTTCATCTTCTCATGAATACTTGAAAGCTCTATGAGATAATTTGCAATTAGATCTTTTGCTTCCCTTGGATTAACATTTATTCTCATTTTAAGAAATAAGATAGCATTTCTCATACAATGCTCAGCTTTTTCCAAATCAGATTCTTCATATAAGTGCGACAACTTACTGTAAAGAATTCCTAAATAATTGACATTATCCTTTGTATATAAATTACTAATACTCAAAATATAATATTCTGCTTGCTTTAAGTTTTTATAGGCATTAAAATTGTCTCCAACGTTAATTTGGAAAGTAGCCAACAGTATTAGAACATAGGCAATTCTATTTGCCCGAGGATTACCTTCCTTTTCAGCCAAATAGTTTTGTATACTTCTATACTCCTCTATTGATCTTATAACGTCGCTATTAAACTCACCTCGAACAAGACGAAATTGTATATACGCATGTAAGTAGTCAGAATATTCATCAAGATACTTATCATCCGATTTAATCAAGTCTAGCAAGATTATCTTCGCTTTATTTAATGATGCTTCTTCAACATCAAAATTCTTTTTATCAGGGAAATGACAATGAGAAATACTTAAATTGAGTTTAGCAATTTTTGAAAGTACACTTAAATTTTTTATTGGATTTCTATCATTTTCTTGCGCGTAATAATCGATTGCCTTTTGATAGTAAATTATTGCATTTTGGAATTCTCTTTCATGTGTATAACCAAAACCGATTTTAGACATTAAATTAGCAATCTCCGAAGCCGTCAATACCTGTGAGTATTGGGCAACTATTTTTAAATTTATTGAAATCGTTTCTTCAACCCTAAAATCTTCCAAAAAATCTGAGAATTCCAGTAAATTTTGAACTGATTCTTTTGTATCTACAGATTCTTTAAATAATCCATAAGCACGTTCATTTCTAGCAAAATCATTACTGTCGAAAAGCGTGGCTCTCGCCTTAAGAAGGAAGGAATTTGATATTCTGCTTAACTCTATATCATACATTTTAGAACTTTCTCTTATTAGTTCTCTTCTTGAAATAAGTCCTTCTTCATTAATTCGGTCACTAAGTAGATCAAGATCCCCATTTGCTATCAGGTCTCTTATTCGGCTAGAATCATTATAATTGATATCGCTGTTAAGTGCAATATTGAGAAAAGAGATAAGTGATTTTACTATTTGATCCTTTTCCTCAAATAAGGAATTCAATTCATCTTCAATAGAAATAAGACTTAAACCTTTTTCATGAATTAATTCATCAAGATATTCATTCTCTCCATTTTTAATTCTCTTTTCATCTAGGGATGCAAGTTTTTCATTTAATGTCTTTTGTTCAAGTATCTTCGACTCGATAGTCTTACTTAACTCTCTATACGAGGTCAAATTAAAAAGATTTATTGTTTTATCACCAATGGAAAGATTCCCATTGGAATTATCTATATCTGAGTTCGTAATTACATTTTTCATCATCTATCACCAACATGTAATGTACCATTTGTGTTATTTATAGTTGATTTTATAATCAAATTCTTTGAATTTTCAATTGAAATATCATCCTTCGGACCAACTGAACTTTTCATTAATGCCAGTAATTCATCTTTAAAAGTGACATCATCTTGAAGCCAGTTTTCAAAGAGTAATTCTAGTTTGCCTTGATTCCTAATATTTTCAGGATCCACCTCAAAAGCTTCAATTACTTTCTTTTCAACCTCTTTCTTGGGTCTCATTTTAATCTTATCCCAAACTTCTTTTCCAACTGCACCAATTAATCCTTTCGCAAATAAATCTGCTAAGTACTTAACCGGCATTTCTATATTTTGCAAATCAATTGCAGTTATGATTGTCGATAATGCATCCATAGTATGCTAGATAGTTTTAATCAATTGAAATTTTAATTCTAAATTTCAAGATAATGAAATTAATTAATTCTGATCCTTGCGTTAAAGGTAAAATATTCCTTGATCCTCTCACGAAATCCTCAGCGAAGACTCCCTAATAATCAACTCCGTCGGCAACACAATATTCTCATGCACAAAATCCCCTGATCCATTCAACTGATTCAGAAACAAACGGGAAGCTTCCATACCGATCTTTCTGCCGGGGCGATGAATGGTGGTGAGTGATGGATAGGTGTAAGCGGAGATTGGAGAATTGTCAAAACCAACGATACCAACATCACCCGGGATTTTCAGACCTCGGTCGAGGATGACCCGCATCGCTCCTATCGCCACCTGGTCATTGACACCAAAAATAGCATCCGGCGGAGAATCCAGATCCAGCAATCTTTTTGTGGGCACAATCGCACTTTCAACCTTGAAGTTGGTATTGATGATCAATTCTTCACGTATCGGAATATCGTATTTTTTTAAACAATCCCGATACCCTTTGAATCGCTGTTCAGAAACCGTCAGTCCGTTGGGTCCTTTCAGATGGGCGATGTTTTTATATCCGATGGTAAGCAGATGTTCAACAGCGGCAAATGCACCATGGTAATCATCAACCGTTGCCCGGCTTGTTTCAAAATCTTCATATTCCCGGTCAATAAAAATCAGCGGAGTTTTTCTCTGGATCACACTTTCCAGGTGTTCATAATACCCTGCGTCATAGGTTTCCTGGGAAACGGACAGGAAAATTCCTTCGGTACGGTTGGACAGCAGTTTTGATAAATATTCTTTTTCCAGCAGATAATTTTCGTTTGTCACACATATATTAAGGGTATAACCCAGTGGCTGCAAAATGGTGTGAAGTCCCTCTATTACAGCGGTTTCATAATAATTTCCGATCGTTGGTACCACTACGCCCAATGTCGCTGTTTTCTTATTCAACAAACTCAAAGACACTTCGTTACGCTGATATCCTACCTCTTTTGCGTATTCCTGGATATTTTTCCGGGTGTCTTCATTGATGGCCGGATGATCATTGAGCGCCCTGGATACTGTCGATGGAGAACAACGGAAGCGGCGGGCAATGTCTTTGATAGTAACCGGACGAGAGGAATTCATGAGTAGGATAATTACAATTAAATATTTAAAATTTTTTCAAACGTTTGCATACATTATTAACATATTTACACTTTGTATTTAATTTATACCAAGCTATCATTGTGCAAATGTAACAGAAAAGCAACAATGAGCGACCTATTGGTAAAACCAAAAACGGATCAAAAAACGTATCATTCGCTAACAAGCGAACAAGCCGGCTGGACTTATTTAAACTTCGAAGCCAAAGTTCTTGACCTGAACGAACAATATACACTGAACACGGGAGATTACGAATATTGCATCGCGTTATTGGGTGGTAATTTTAAAGTTGAAACGGCGGAGGGAACATGGGAAACAGGAAACGGACGAAAAGATGTTTTCAGCGGAATCGGTCATGCCATGTATCTATCAAGAAATACCGAGTTCACATTAACGGCCCAAACCGACAAAACGGATATTGCGATTTGCTGGGTTGCAACCGACGAAGATCATCCGCCTTACATGAAACGCCCGGAAGAAGCCGCCATTGAATACCGTGGCGGCGACAATGCCAACCGCCAGATCAACAGCTTATTACAACCTGGTTTTGACTGTCATAAAATTGTTTGCGTGGAAGTATATACGCCGTCTGGAAACTGGTCATCTTTCCCTGCTCACAAGCATGATGAACGCAAAGTGGATGCGGACGGAACGCTGATCGAAGCGAATCTGGAAGAAATATATTTCTATAAAATTGATAAACCCCAGGGATATGCCATTCAGCAAGTTTATACAGACGACCGTTCGCTGGATGAAATTGTACGCGTACATCACAATGAAGCTGTTTTGGTACCAAAAGGATATCATCCGGTAGCGGCGGCGCATGGCTATAATGTTTATTATCTGAACTTTCTGGCTGGGAGCGATCAATCGTTGGCTAACACTTCGGATCCGGATCACGACTGGATTTATAATTCCTGGAAAGGTCAGGATCCAAGGCTTCCCATCGTCACCCTGGAAATGAACAACGCAAAATAGATCTCGTCTGAAAAACGAATTAATTCTGATATCAAGTAACCTGGCTAACATTTTTTTCCATGCCTAAACACGATCTTTTAACCATCGGGCGCTCTTCCATTGACCTGTATTCTGCGAATATTGGAAGTCCGTTCGAAAAAATCAGTGCATTCAACGCCTTTGTAGGCGGCTGTCCGCTAAATATCGCAACGGGCGCACGACGACTTGGCTTGAACACCGCAATCCTGACAGGAATCGGAAATGACCAGGTAGGAAATTTCATCAAACATTTTTTGGATGAAGAGGGAATAACTACTGAATACATACCAACGATTGAAGGAACAAGAAGTTCAGCAGTAATTTTAGGCATTGAACCACCGGATAAATTCCCTCTGGTTTATTACCGGGAAAACTGCGCAGATATCAACCTGACAATTGACCACGTAAATGCGATTCCATTCAAAGAATTCAAAGCCGTTGCATTTTCCGGAACAGCGTTCAGCAAAGATCCGAGCCGCACGTCGATGTTTTATGCATTGGAAGTTGCCAGGAAACATAAACTGAAAACACTCCTGGATATCGATTTCCGCGCCGATCAGTGGGACGATCCCCGTGCTTTTGGTGTAACACTTCGCGCCGCTCTGAGCAGTTTTACCATGGTAGTTGGAACAGAAGAAGAAATTCTGGCGACTTATTTAACCGACAAAGAACAGCTATTGATTAAACACCAGCAGATTTCAGCGCCCGAAATCCGTGGCAACATTAATACTGCCATCGAGGAAATCCTGAAATCCGGAGTAGAAACCCTGGTCGTTAAACGCGGAAAAGATGGTGCTTCTATTTTCCAACCCGGAAAAGAAGAAGTAAAAGTTCCGGGATTTCCGGTGGAAGTTTTAAACGTATTAGGTGCCGGAGACGCATTCTGCGCGGGTTTTTCTTTCGGAATTCTGAATGGATGGGATTTATATAAAAGTGTAAGAATGGGAAATGCCTGCGGCGCGATCATCGTAACAAGAGAAGGCTGCGCGAACTTCATGCCAACTTACGAGGAGGTGAATGCGTTCGTAGAAAGCCGAGGTGGTTTTTAGGTTACACAGAGAACCACAGAGGTAAAAGGAGAGCCATAGAGGTTTTATTTTGTTAAGCACAGAGTTAAAAGAAAAAACTCCGTGTCCCTCTTTTTAACCGCGCGGCGGCCGCTCTGTGAACCTCTGCGTTACCTTTTAGACATAACTAGATTTTAATTAAAATATCATCATGGAGAAATTACAGAATTATATTAATGGTCGCTGGGTGGATAGTCATTCCAGTGAATTTACCAACGTTGTGAACCCTGCTTCGCAGGAAATATTGATGCAGGTTCCGATCGGGAGCGCGCAGGATGTGGCAGATGCGGCGCAGGCTGCCCATGAAGGATTTCAAGAATGGAGAAGTACGCCGGTTTCGAAACGTGTGCAATATCTTTTCAAATTGAAAACACTACTGGAAGATAACCTCGACGATATCGCTAAAACAATTACGCTTGAATCCGGAAAAACTTTTCTGGAAGCAAAGGCGGAAATGGTCCGGGCGATTGAAAATGTTGAAAATGCCTGCGGAATGCCGGCTTTGATGCAGGGTGAATTTTCTGAAGACATTGCCAAAGGCATTGATGAATACATGATCCGGCAGCCGCTTGGACCTTGCGCATGTATCGCACCGTTCAACTTTCCGGGCATGATCACATTCTGGTTTTTGCCTTATGCCCTGGCTTGTGGAAACAGCTATATCATCAAGCCTTCGGAAAAAGTGCCGTTGACGATGACAAAGATTGTTGCGCTGATGGAAAAACTGGATCTGCCAAAAGGTGTGTTAAATCTGGTTCAAGGTGGACGGGAAGTTGTTGATGCGATTCTGGAACATCCTGTAATAAAAGGAATCAGTTTTGTTGGTTCTTCTCAGGTTGCCAAATACGTTTATTCCAAAGGTGCCGCGCATGGAAAACGTGTTCAGGCACAAGGCGGGGCGAAAAATCCTGTCATCGTGTTGCCGGATGCAGATATTGACATGACCACGCAGATCGTGATCGACAGCGTTTACGGATGTGCCGGTCAGCGTTGCCTTGCCGCTTCGACGATCATCACGGTTGGTGAACATAAGGATATTACAGAAAGCCTGGTGGAGTCAGCGAAAAATCGTAAGACTGGTTTCGGACTGGAAAGTGACGTTCAAATGGGTCCGGTGATTACCGCCGAAAGTAAAAACCGCGTCCATCACTTGATCGACAAAGGACTAAGCGAGGGCGGAAGGTTGTTGATTGATGGTCGCCATGCAAAAGTACCAGGGTTTGAAAATGGTAACTTTATTGCCCCAACCATCATTGAAGACATTCCTCTGGACGGTGAATTGGCTGCGACTGAAATTTTCGGTCCGGTACTAAGCCTTGTCCATATCAATACCATTGAAGAAGCAATCCGCTTTATCAATTCCGGTCGCTACGGAAATATGGCTTGTATTTTCACAAGCAGCGGATTAAACGCCAGAAAATTCCGTCACGAAGCGGAAGCCGGGAATATTGGTATCAACATCGGTGTTGCCGCTCCGGTTGCGCAATTCCCATTCTCTGGCTGGAAAGACAGTTTTTATGGTGATTTGCACGGACAAGGAAACCACGCGGTAGAATTTTTCACTCAGACCAAAGTCGTGATAGAGCGGTGGCTGAAAGAGTGGAACAGGAAATTCTGATTCGGCTGTCGGCGATCGGCAGTCGGCTTGTCCTGAAAAAATGAGATTGACACCATAACGATTCAACTAAAAAACTAACTGAGCTCGGTTTGGCAAAAAGCTTTCGGCTAATGGCTAACCGCTAAAACCTAAAAAATATGTCTAAGAAATTAAAAGTCGGAGTGATTGGATTGGGACGTATCGGGCAGATACACCTCAGCAATCTACTGCACCACATTCCTGGTGCGGAAGTAATTATCGCATCGGATCTTTCACCGGAGTCGCATGCTTTTGCTAAAAATCTGGGTGTTGAAGAAGTGACGACGGATGCTTATGATGTCATCAATCATCCGGATGTGGAAGCCGTTATCATCTGCTCTCCTACCCCATTTCACGTTCCTTACACCGTTGCAGCTGCGAATCAGAAAAAACATGTGTTCTGTGAAAAACCGCTGGACGTGACTTTGGACGCGATTTACGCGGCACAAAAAGCAGTGGGCGAAAATGGAGTTAAATTAATGCTGGGTTTCAACCGGCGTTTTGATCCCAATTTTACCAACGTGCGCCACATCGTGGCGGATGATAAAATCGGAGATCCGCAAATTCTTCGTATCACCAGCCGTGACCCGGGACCACCGCCTATTGAATATTTAAAAACATCCGGTGGAATATTCCTGGATATGTCCATTCATGATTTTGATATGGCACGTTACATTGTCGACTCCGAAGTAACCGAAGTTTTTGTAAAAGGTGATGCGCTGATAAATCCTGAAATCAAAGAATTTGGTGATATTGATACGGCAGTGATTGTGCTTACTTTCGAAAACGGAGCCCTGGGTGTCATCGACAACAGCAGAAAAGCGGTGTATGGTTATGATCAACGACTGGAAATTTTCGGATCCAAAGGCATGGCCAAAGCTGAGAACAATACCGCTGATAATCTGGTACATTTCGACAGTAGCGGCGGTCACAGCTCTCTTCCCTTGCATTTTTTCCTTGAAAGATATGAAACGGCCTATCGTGTTTGTCTGAAATCATTCGTTAATTGTGTGCTCAATGACACGCCTTCCCCGGTTGATGCGCACGATGGATTAATGGCGACGGCGATTGGTATCGCAGCGATGAAATCCTTGCAGGAAGGAAGGCCGGTGAAATTGGAAGAAGTTATGAGTCATACATTGGTGTGAGAATATTATACCCTAAAATAACCCCATGAAACAAGGTCTGCATTTGCTTGATTACGTCGTATTTTTCATTTACTTTATCGCCGTCTCCTCCTACGGTTTTTGGATTTATAAAAAGAAATCAAGCAAGGAAACAAGTTCCACTGATTACTTTCTGGCAGAAGGATCATTGACATTCTGGGCAATTGGTGCTTCCTTAATCGCTTCCAATATTTCGGCTGAGCATTTCATAGGCATGTCGGGATCCGGATTCGCAATTGGGTTGGCGATCGCGTCCTACGAGTGGATGTCTGCTGCTACCCTGATTGTTGTTGCCATTTTCTTCGTTCCAATCTATCTCAAAAATAAGATTTACACCATGCCGCAGTTTTTACGGCAGCGTTATAATCCGCTGGTGGCGACGACGATGGCAATTTTCTGGCTGCTTCTATATGTGTTCGTCAATCTGACTTCCATTCTTTATTTAGGAGCACTGGCACTTGAAGTTACAGCAGGAATCGACTTTACCTGGGCGATTGGAGCGCTGGCCGTATTTGCAATCATTATCACGGTAGGCGGCATGAAAGTAATTGGCTATACCGATGTAATTCAAGTAGTTGTATTAATTGCAGGTGGTCTGGTAACGACTTATCTGGCCATGGACCTTGTGGCCAAACATTTCGGAAACCCAAACGTTTTCAGCGCCTTCGGAACATTAAGAACCCAGGCAGAGCCACATTTTCACATGATCCTGAAAAAGGATAATCCTTACTTTAAGGATCTTCCCGGATTATCTGTTATCATCGGTGCGATGTGGATCAACAATCTTAACTATTGGGGCTGTAATCAATACATCATCCAACGAACTCTGGGCGCGAGTCTTCCCGTGGCGAGAAAGGGAATTTTGTTTGCGGCAGGCCTCAAATTAATCATTCCGATCATCGTCGTTCTTCCTGGGATCGCAGCCTATGTGCTTTTCCAAAATGGTATGTTCCAGACAGAAATGCTAGATGCGAACGGCGTTTTAAAACCCGATCATGCATACCCGGTTTTGCTTGATCTGCTTCCGTCAGGTCTGAAAGGTATGGCCTTCGCGGCTTTAACGGCTGCAATTGTAGCTTCTCTGGCTGGAAAAGCGAACAGCATTTCAACGATTTTTACATTGGATATTTACAGAGAATACATCAAACCGGACGCATCGGAAAAACACCTGATCCGCGTGGGCCGTTATGCCATCTGGACTGCAATGGGTATTGCTGCATTGATTGCTCCACAGCTCAGAGTTTTAGAGCAAGCCTATCAATTCATTCAGGAATATTCAAGTTTTATAACGCCGGGTGTTTTCGCGATTTTCTTCCTTGGCTTTTTCTGGAAAAGGACAACCGGAAATGCAGCACTGGTAGCAGCATTTTTAACCATACCACTTTCAACTGCTTTCAAATTCTGGTATGAAGAAATTCCGTTTTTGAACCGTATGGGAATTATATTTTTAATCCTTGTGGCTGTAATTATTGTAGTAACGCTGATGGATCCAAAAAGCAGGAACAATCCGAAAG
The DNA here is from genome assembly GCF_056895235.1 of Dyadobacter sp. HNCC25DJ186. Taxonomy (NCBI): domain Bacteria; kingdom Pseudomonadati; phylum Bacteroidota; class Cytophagia; order Cytophagales; family Spirosomataceae; genus Dyadobacter; species Dyadobacter sp. HNCC25DJ186. Next base: position 176,956 of record NZ_JBXHAS010000011.1, on the reverse strand, counting down.
GACTTGAAATTGACCGTTCGATGTTCAAAGTGAGCACCGGATTTATGATCACTTCAATCCTTATTTTTGGTATCCTTGGTGCTTTGTATACCGTTTTCTGGTAAGACATGCAACCAGGTAAATCTGTGTAATTGATTAATAAATTATTATGCTTTTGACGACCAAACAACTTTTTGATCAATGCTACGGCCGCTACGCAATTCCTGCGGTCAACGTATTTTTCATGGAGGAAATACATGGATTATTTGCCGCAGCACAGGAAGCAGATGCGCCGTTCATTGTTCAGACTACTCCTTTTGCAAGAGATTATGCCAAAGCGGATATGCTGCTTTCCATGATCCAGTCAGCCGCCAGATTATATCCGCAAACGGTTTTTGCAGTTCATGTTGATCACGGTGTTGAAGACCATATCTGGGATGCCATCGGAAGCGGCGGATACAGTTCCGTGATGATCGACGCGTCACATGACAATTTTGATAAAAATGTAACCAGAACTCAGGCTGTTGTTCAACGAGCACACGCGAATGGAATTAGCGTTGAAGCTGAACTGGGTGTGCTGGCCGGTGTGGAAGATGATTTGACGATAGATGCTGAAAATTCGTCCTATACCAATCCACAGCAGGTCGTTGATTTTGTCAATGCGACCGGCTGTGACAGTCTGGCCATTGCCGTTGGAACGAGTCATGGCGCATATAAGTTTTCTGGCGGACAGGGTTTGCAATTTCATATTCTGGAAGAAATCCAGAAACGTTTGCCAGGATTTCCTCTGGTCTTACACGGCGGTTCCAATGTGAGTTCAGAAGTCGTGGCACGGATCAATGCGGCAGGAGGAAATCTTAAAACAGACGCAAAAGGTGTACAGGAAGATGAAATTTTGAAGGCAATTCCATTGGGGATTTGTAAAATCAACATTGCAACCGATACACGTTTATTGTGGACAATGGTAAATCGTGAATTTTTCCGGGATCATCCTGACGAGTTTGCACCGACAACACCAGGGAAGATTTTCATGGAAGAGTATAAACGTTTTATGTTGCAGAAATTTGAATTGTTCGGGTGTGTTGGGAAGGCGGATGAGTTTTTGTATTAACTGATTATAAAGATTATCGTTCAGGAAGAATTAATTATTGCGGTGCTCCGCACCTTGTGGATCAAAAACAAGATTATTTTCTACAAATATTTGGGTGCTCCGCACCGCTTACTACCAGGTGCAGAGCACCTAAATATTTGTAGAAATCGCACACCTATCCCTCGCGGCTCATAGGTGCAGAGCACCGCAATATTTATCCATCCAAATAATCAATTTTTTACCAAACAATATTCCCAAATCCAACACTTCGTTAAAATCATCAAAAATATTCCTTCAAAACCATGACCAGAAGATTAACCGTAGCCCAGGCTACTATAACATTTCTAAAAAATCAATACATCGAACGGGATGGTATTGAAGAACCCTATTTCGGTGGATGTTTCGGAATATTTGGTCACGGAAACGTGGCCGGATTAGGACAGGCCTTACAACAAAATCCTGATTTTCGTTATTATCAATGCCGGAACGAACAATCCATGGTGCATACCGCAGTGGCATACGCAAAAATAAAGAACCGTCTTGGCGCTTTTGTTTGTACAACTTCCATAGGCCCCGGAGCTACAAACATGATCACAGGCGCTGCTTTGGCAACAATTAATCGTTTGCCAGTTTTATTATTACCGGGTGATATTTTTTCAACGCGTGAGCCAAACCCGGTTTTGCAACAATTGGAAAGCGCATCGACACAGGATATTTCTGTGAATGATTGTTTCAAACCGGTTTCCAAATATTGGGACAGAATTAACCGTCCGGAGCAACTGATTTATTCATTGCCGGAAGTTATGCGTGTTCTTACGTCACAGGCTGAAATGGGCGCGGTAACCCTTTCCATGCCTCAGGATGTGCAGACACATGCGTATGATTTTCCGGAAGAGCTGTTCAGGAAGAGAGTCTGGCATGTGGGGCGTCCGAGGCCTGATCTGTCCACTTTACAAAAAGCAGCAGAATGGATCCGTGCTTCTAAAAAACCGGTAATTGTTGCAGGAGGTGGTGCAATTTATAGTGGCGCAGATGGAACCCTTCATGATTTTGCCACAAAAACAGGTATTCCAGTAGGTGAAACATTTGCCGGGAAAGGTGCTGTTAAATTTGATGAGCCATACAGTATCGGCGGACTTGGTGCAACCGGGACAAAATATGCTATCGAAATATCCAATGAAGCGGATGTGGTGATCGGTATCGGAACTCGTTACAGCGATTTCACAACGGCCTCAAAATCAATATTTAAAAACCCGGACGTTAAATTTATTAACATCAATATCAGCGAATTTGATGCGTTTAAACATGCAGCCTTACCTGTAATCGGTGATGCAAAAGTAATTTTGGAAGAACTTTCAGATTTACTCGGCGACTTCGAAGTTGATGCCGATTACCGTAAAAAAATCGCTGATTACAACCACGCCTGGGACGAAGAAGTTACCCAGATTTATAGGGATGGCAATAGTACGGTTCCACCTATTGATCAGGCAATTGTCATCGGTACGTTAAACAACTTTATGGATCGTCGTGACGTGATGATCAACGCGTCAGGAAGTGCACCGGGAGATCTTCATAAACTATGGCGAGCAACGGATCCTAAAAACTTCCATTTGGAATATGGTTTCTCCTGCATGGGCTACGAAATTGCTGCCGGTCTGGGCGCAAAAATGGCGGATCCAACGCGTGAGATTTATGTAATTTGTGGTGATGGTGGTTATCTGATGAACAATCACGAGATCGTTACGTCAATTCAGGAAGGTGTAAAATTCACGATTTTGCTATTGAATAATAATGGATATGCGAGCATCGGCGGCCTTTCTGAGAGTATCGGCAGTGAGCGTTTTGGAACAATGTATAATTATCGTGACGAAAATTCGGGACTATTATCAGGTGATTTTCTGCCGGTTGATTTGGCGAAAAATGCTGAAAGTCTCGGCGCTATCGTGATTAAAGCAACCGACAGAAATTCACTTGAAGAAGCTTTAGAACAATCGAAAATCAATACCAGAACAACGGTGATTTACATTGAAACTTCTCTGTACCGTACCGTGAAAGGATACAATGCCTGGTGGGAAGTTCCAATCGCAGAAGTTTCTGAATCGGCATCTGTTCAAAAAGCTTACGATACCTATATCGAAAACAAAAAAACGCAGCGAATTTTTCTGTAAGGGCTAAATAAGGCTTACTATCTGATTTTTCCAGCCACGAATACACGAATTTTCACGAATTGCTGAAATGAATTAACTTCCATAATCTGACTAAAATGAATTTTGAGAATATAAAATTAGGCGTTGCTCCTATCAACTGGACGAACGATGATATGCCGGAACTTGGCGGCGAAAATACGTTTGAGCAATGTATCAGCGAGATGGCTCTGGCAGGTTTTACCGGCTGTGAAGTTGGCAACAAATTTCCGCGTGATACGGATGTGTTGAAAAAAGCGCTGGAACTACGGGGCTTGCAGATTTGCAATCAGTGGAACAGTTACGAACTGACAACCAAATCTTTGGAAGAAAATATTAAAAAATTCACATCACTTCTGGATTTTCTGGAAACCATGGGAGCGAAAGTCATTGGCGGCGGAGAAGTTGGGAACAGCTGTCAGGGACAAATGACAGTGCCTGTTTTCGAAGGAAAAGGGATGTTGACTACCGATGAAGAATGGAAAAGTTTTACGACTGGCTTAAATGAATTAGGCAAGATTGCCCGTGCCCGCGGAATGAAACTTGCTTTTCACCACCACATGGGGACCTGTATTCAAACCATCGCTGAAACAGACCGCCTGATGGCTGAAACGGATCCTGAAAATGTCTACCTCAACTACGACTGCGGTCACTTTTATTTTGCCGGAGAAGATCCGGTGGAAGCTTTGAAAAAATACATTGGACGAACTGCTCATATTCACTTAAAGGATATTCGTCCGAATATCTTACAGCGCGTGCATGACGAAAAATTAAGTTTCCTGACCGCCGTAAAACAAGGCGTTTTCACAGTTCCAGGGGACAACGAAGGTTGTATTGATTTCCAGTCACTATTTGAAGTGATTAAGGAAAGCGACTATCAGGGCTGGATTGTGTTGGAAGCTGAACAGGATCCGGCGGTTGCAAATCCGTTGGAGTATGCACAAATCGCACGCAAGTTTTTCAAAAATCTAACCGGTATATAACCTGGTTAAAAGCAAAGAAGGCTGTCTTTCGACAGCCTTCTTGTTATATAAAATCCGATTCGATTACTTCTCAGAAGCTTCAATCCATTTTCTGGCGTTCACAAAAGCTTCGATCCATGGAGAAACTTCGTCGTTTCTTCCAGCAGGATAATTCGCCCAGTGCCACTGGAACAGTGAGCGCTCAATATGCGGCATCATTACCAAATGTCTTCCCGATTTATCACACATCATCGCCGTGTTGAAGTCGGATCCGTTTGGATTGGCAGGATATGTTTCGTAAGCATATTTTGAAACAATCTCATATTTGTCCTCAGCATAAGGCAGCTGGAACTTACCTTCTCCATGTGATATCCAAACACCCAATGTACTTCCCGCCAATGTAGAAAGCATCACCGATTTATTTTCCTGAATGGTCAGTGAAGTAAATCCACTTTCGTGTTTTTTACTTTCGTTATGAAGCATCTTCGGCTTTTCCTCGTGGTCCGGATTGATCAGGCCAAGTTCAATGAACAACTGGCATCCGTTACAGATCCCAACTGACAAAGTATCTTCTCGTTTGAAAAAGTTTTCAAGCGAAAGTTTTGCTCTTTCGTTATACAAAAATGCACCAGCCCAGCCTTTCGCAGAACCTAAAACATCTGAATTTGAAAAACCTCCGACGGCACCGATGAACTGTATATCTTCAAGCGTTTCACGTCCTGAAATCAAATCCGTCATGTGAACATCTTTCACGTCAAAACCTGCAAGGTACATCGCATTGGCAAGTTCTCTTTCTGAGTTACTTCCCTTTTCACGAAGAACTGCTGCTTTCGGCCTCGGTTTAGATTCGTCGATGACTGGCTTTTTCCCGTCAAACTGAGCAGGGAAATTATATTGAAGAACATGGTTTTTGTAATGCTCAAAACGCTCTGTCGCCTTCACATCACCGCTCTGTTTTTTATCCAGAAGATATGAAGTTTTAAACCAGACATCACGAAGTTGATCGATATCAAAATCCCAGTTACCAGACGCATCCTTAACCAATACTTTTGAAGACGAACTAACCGTACCAATTTTATGGAAAACAACACCATTTGCTTTTAACACTGCCTCAGCAGATTCATCTGCCTGGAAAACGATGCTTATATTTTCCGCGAAAAGTTTTTCGATAATATCCTGACCTCCGAGAGAAGAAAGATCAATGTCGGCTCCAAGATCACGATCTGCAAAACACATTTCCAGAAGGGTCGTGATCAAACCACCACTGCCTACATCATGACCAGCCTGAATTTTACCCGCCTTGATCAGTTGCTGAATTGTGTTAAAGGTATTTTTAAATTCATCAGCATCCAGAACATCCGGTGTTTCGGTTCCGATCTTGCCAAGAATTTGCGCAAAAGATGAACCCCCAAGTTTGTAAGTATCGCCCGAAAGATTGATATAATAAATTGAACCGCCGTCCTTTTGAAGAACGGGTTCAACAACCGCTCTGATATCATCGCAATGCCCCGCCGCCGAAATGATCACCGTACCAGGTGCGATTACTTCCGCATCCTTATACTTCTGTTTCATCGAAAGTGAATCCTTACCCGTTGGGATATTAATTCCCAGGCCAATCGCAAAGGCAGAACAAGCTTCAACAGCGCGGTATAAACGGGCGTCTTCACCTGCATTTTTACAAGCCCACATCCAGTTTGCCGAAAGCGAAACGCTCGCCAGACCATCCTGAAGCGGAGCCCAAACAATATTTGACAAAGATTCAGCGATTGCATTTCTGCTTCCTGCCGCAGGATCAATCAGCGCTGAAAGGGGTGCATGACCAATTGAGGTTGCGATTCCATCTTTTCCCTGAAAATCAAGCGCCATTACACCCACATTGTTCAGCGGTAATTGTAAAGGACCTGCGCACTGCTGTTTCGCAACACGGCCGCCCACACAGCGGTCAACTTTGTTGGTCAGCCAGTCTTTACTTGCAACAGCTTCAAGTTGAAGTACCTGTTCGAGATACTCGGCAAGCCTGGACGTTTCGTAAACCACCTGAGCATATTTTCTTTCAACAGTCTTATCATGCATGACCACTTTTGGAGAACTTCCAAACATATCATCCATTTCAAGATCCATAGGTTTTGCTCCCGTTGTTGCGGATTCAAACGTAAAACGGTGATCAGAAGTTACTTCTCCCACGGTATACATAGGAGCCCTTTCGCGGTCAGCAATTCTTTGCAGTGTATCAATATTTTCTTTACTGATCACCAGACCCATACGTTCCTGCGATTCATTTCCAATAATTTCCTTGGCTGAAAGCGTTGGATCTCCTACCGGTAATTTATCAAGATCGATTTTCCCTCCCGTTTCTTCAACAAGTTCAGAAAGACAATTTAAATGCCCTCCTGCACCGTGATCATGGATGGAGACAATCGTATTGTTGTCACTTTCCACCATACCGCGAACGGCATTGGCAACTCTTTTTTGCATTTCAGGATTTGAACGCTGAATTGCATTTAATGTAATTCCTGAACCAAAAGCGCCCGTATCTGCTGATGAAACCGCAGCGCCGCCCATTCCGATTCTATAGTTTTCGCCACCTAAAACGACGATTTTATCTTCGACTTCCGGTTTTTCTTTTTTCGCCTGATCTGACTTTCCATACCCGATACCGCCAGCCTGCATGATCACTTTATCAAAACCAAGTAATCTTGCGTCTTCTTCGTGCTCGAACGTGAGCAATGAACCAGTTATAAGCGGCTGACCAAATTTATTCCCAAAATCAGAAGCGCCGTTCGACGCTTTGATCAGAATATCCATTGGTGTCTGGTATAACCATTTTCTTTCCTGAACGCCTTGCTCCCACGGACGATTTTCTTCAAGGCGCGAAAATGAAGTCATGTAAACAGCCGTTCCAGCCAAGGGAAGCGAGCCCTGTCCGCCGGCAAGCCTGTCTCTGATCTCTCCGCCCGAACCGGTTGCTGCACCGTTGAAAGGTTCAACCGTTGTTGGGAAATTATGCGTTTCGGCTTTTAGTGAAATAACCGAATCAAAGTCTTTTATTTCGTAGTATTCAGGTACATCCGCGCGTTTCGGAGCGAATTGTTGCACCCGGGGACCTTTTACGAATGCCACATTATCTTTATAAGCGGATACGATTCCGTTGGGATTTGTCTCAGAAGTTTTACGGATCAGCTTGAATAAAGAAGTTGGCTGCTCTTCGCCATCGATGACGAACGTACCATTGAAAATTTTGTGACGACAATGTTCGGAATTTACCTGAGAAAAACCGAATACCTCAGAATCTGTCAGTTTGCGTCCCAGTTTATCCGATAATTTATTCAAATAATCAACTTCTTCCTCACTAAGGGAAAGCCCCTCCTGCTGGTTATACGCGGCAACATCACTGATCTCAATAATGGATTCTGGCCGAAGACTGATCAAATAAATATCCTGATTAAGTTCAGCATATTTCTGCGACAACATCGGATCAAAGCTGTTAAAATCAGCAGAAACCGGCGTAAACTCTTCGATCCTTACTATACCCTGAATATCCATATTCTGGGTAATTTCTACGGCATTGGTACTCCACGGCGTAATCATCGCAGCACGAGGACCTACATAAAAATCAGTCAGGACGGTTTCAGTCAGAAGTTTTGCACCGCCAAATAGCCAGCTCAATTTAGAAATATCCGGCTCGGTGAGAGTTCGCTCTATCTGTAAAGCAAAAACGGTATTGTGGTCGTTGGAAAAGAAATAAATCATGGTATGTTATTATGGCGCAAAGTTACTTTGAAAATTTCGCGATGTCCATACGTAGCGTAAAATAGTTCGGATAAAAATAAAAACCTGAAACCGGCCGATTGGTTCCCTGTTCTAGCTTGGGATGTCCAAAACTACAAAAATTGGCATGTAATTGGTATTTTTTAAACTGCGCGCAAAAATACAGTGGAAATTCAAAGCGTTAACAAAAGCCTGATTGAGAGTAAATTCAAACTCCGGAAGAAGCGCGCTATTGCCAAATAAAATTTGGCGAATAATTTTTGAACGATTATTCAACTATCCTGCACTTTTTGTTGTTGATACTAATTGTTACATAAATCCGGACAGTTGAATTTCGGTGGTATGCAGTTATTATGTTAAAATTAAGACGGCCATTTAGGACGTTCATTGACAAATATTTGATACGATGAATATAAAAGATTCTAAACCTGTTGCCTTTTCCGTACTTGATCTGGCCACAGTAATCGAGGGAAAAACGCCCGCAGATACTTTTAAAACAAGTCTGGCACTTGCCAGGGAAGCTGAGAAACTTGGGTATACCCGTTACTGGCTGGCAGAACATCATAATATGATCAGCGTTGCCAGCTCGGCAACTTCTGTTTTGATAGGCTATATCGCCGGAGGCACTTCAACGATCAGGGTTGGATCTGGTGGCATCATGCTGCCAAACCATTCTCCACTTGTGGTGGCTGAACAATTCGGAACACTTGCTTCTTTATATCCTAACCGGATTGACCTCGGTTTGGGACGGGCACCGGGCACTGATCAGGTAACTGCAAGAGCGATCAGGGGAGAAAATTTCAATGCAGTCCATAATTTCCCGAGTGATATCCAGGCACTTCAAAATTTCTTTTCAGCAGATAATTATAGGAGTAAGATCCGGGCAATTCCTGGCGAAGGACTGGACATCCCGATCTGGATTCTGGGTTCAAGCACAGACAGCGCACGGGTAGCAGCTGCGATGGGTTTGCCTTATGCCTTTGCAAGTCATTTTGCACCGGCATATTTTCTTGAAGCTATTGAGCTGTACAGGAAAAATTTCCGTCCATCTCAATATCTGGATAAGCCTTATGTCATGGCATGTGTAAATGTTGTGGCTGCCGATACCGACGCCGAAGCCGATTTATTGTCCACTTCCGTGTTACAGTTTTTCCTGGGCGTGGTAAGCGGGAAACGTAAATTATTGCAGCCCCCGGTTGAGAATATGGACGAAATATGGGGAATTCAGGAAGAACACGCCGTTGGGCAAATGCTTGCTTATTCTTTCATAGGCGGTCCGGAAAAGTTGAAACAGAGAATCAGGACATTCCTGCAAAAAACGCAGGTTGATGAAATTATGGCAACGTCGCACATTTTTGACCATGATGCGCGTATCAGGTCTTATCAGCTATTTTCTCAGATTGTACAGGAAATAAGTGCGGTTGAAGTTTAACAAAACTTTGTTCACAAAAACGGTGCGTTTGATCGTCCTGTTTTTGTGAACAAATAGTTTTAAGACACAGCAGCTTTTGCTTTTAAAACATAAAACCATCCCTCCGCAATGCAGTGAGATGGTAAGTCTAGTACCCCGTAGCCTGACAATTAACTACGCGTTAATCGCAAAACCGGACTTTTTTTAAGGTGTGAGGAAGGTATAATTTGCTGTTACGCTGGGTTAAATAATTATATTGTGAAAGATCAGTACCAATAATGAATCTGATCCTCGGAAAAAGTATTGAATGAATCTGCTTCGACTTGCAGTTTCTTCCAGCAGCTTATCGCTGTGTTTATATCCAGGTTCTGTAAAAAAGACATCGTGATTTCGGGTTTAACATCCAGAATTCTCTGCATTGTGTCCATCAGAGAAAACCAGTCCCCTGTCGACTTTGCAACGGCTGAATCAACTTTTATAATAGTTTCTCCCAAAGGCTCCCAATAAATTCCTAACTGACTGGTGTAACGCGCGATCCTGATATCAACTTCCTGATTGACATATAAAAAATCCAGAATATTTACACCGACAGAAGAAACGATTTTGCTCAATACAAACGTTGACTGGCTCAGATTATCAAACTGCAGACAAGCCAGCTGCCTGACGTTATCAGGAACTTTATCCGAAGATCTGTCAAGCTGGCTCATGGCTCTCAATAATTCCTGAAAGCCATAAATCGCATTTCCGGCATATAAACTGACAGCGGCCGACAAGTCGATCAAGCTTTCAAAAGTCTTATCCTGCCAAAGCTTGCACACGGTAACGAGAACAGGGAATTCGGGAATATATTCCGAAAGATACTGAGCAACTTCTGCTCCGGCAGCGGCCTCGCCCACCCGTTTGTTAATTGCCGTCCAATCATGCTCCGGTACGGTAAATAGTCTACCTAGTGATTGGCTGGTTAGGGCGGTCATAAGCTGGCTCGTAGTTCTCCTTCCGTGAAGAAATGCCGGACCCGGCATCCCATCGAAAGACCTCTCAAATACATGCAATTTCGACATTTTATTATTTCCGCTAGGTCGTGTTAGAGCGTGTGCCCAATAATTGATATTTCATACTTTTAATAGTTTAAGGTTTATAAAAACGTTGAGCTTTTCTTTTTTGCATTACAAAGTACCAACTTAAAAAACTGGCCTGAAAGCCGTAAAACACGTGTTTTGCAAAACCACGTGTTTTACGGGGGCATGTAACCAATAACTAAAAATAATTACACTTTTTTTGTGATTTATAGAATTTGCTCTACATTAGCCAGCGAATTCTGCCGATCTTTTCACTTTGCCAGATTTCTCCGGCTTCACGTCTTTTTTGCACGAATTTTAAAAGTACTTTTCTCGTTTATCCATTCATTTCCAGCGGTAGAAATCCTGCCAACCCTTAAAATTATGAGCAATAATCCATTAGCGACCCACCTGATCTCGCAGCAAACTTTTGAAACCTGGTCTTACGCCTGGCAACAACAGGAATTTAATACGAACCCTTTTGACTTTTTTAAAGAAGGTGATGAAATACTCGTCAGCGTACTATTTGACAGCAAAAGCATGAGTTCCTTATTATCAACGACCGGCGTAAGTACAATCAAAATCAGGTTTGGCTTTAATGTTGAGAAAAATGATTTTGAGATTATCCTTTTTGGTACAGATAGCACCGGACAAATTCTCACGCCGTACTATATCCCATTTAAGAAAAACTATAATGGTCTATCCGCTGAACTCGGGGAGGAAGATGGAAAAGTTCCGTCAGAACTGATCAGACAATGGAAAAACAACTGGTTGATCGCAGCAGGGAAAGGCGCAGTTAACAATAGCAACTTCACAACACCTTACGGCTTTATTAGAGGTTATAATTATTCATTGAAGGAATTTATACAGACGCTTTTTACATTTAACAAGGCCCCGAACATTAATGTAGTATTCGTACTTCACGAATACTACGGCGTCAATTATCTGACGACACATCAGACAACTTCTACATTTGGTGTGGTTTTGCAGGGTCAAAAATCAGAAAATGATATCGGTCTTGGAGCTGACGATGAAGCTTACTACGATCTGACTGCTCCCTGTCCAAGAACCTGTTAATTATTAAAGGCCAACGAATTGTTTTCGCTGTAAAAAGTAAGTATTTTAATAATCTGACTTATGATTTTTAGCGAAAACAGTTCAACTTTGCGACGTATTTTTTCTATAACCCGTCATGCCTTATTCGAGCGAACAGCTTATCATTTTTTTTGCCTTTTTACCCGTTTTACTTGCTGCAATTGTAGGCGCTGTTCGATTTAAGGAACTGGACCATACGCTGAGAATTCTTACCTATCTGATCTTTTTTGCACTCATTGTCGAATCTATTTCCCGGATATTATGGTTGTATAAAATCTCGAATCTATTCCTCTGGCCGGTTTATGTAACGGTTGAGTTCGGCTTTTTTATCTGGATATACAGCATCGAACTGAAAAGCAAATTATTATTACAAGCAAGGGGCTGGCTGATTGCAATCTTCGCAGCTTACCTGACCTATAAAACATTACAAGTTTCAAGCAGGATAAACCTGATCGATAACAGTGGCAGACTTGTCGAAAGCGTATGTCTGATTGTGCTTATTTTGTTCCATTATTATAAAATATATGTGGAACAACCGACTAAGAATTTATGGTCGATCCCGATGTTTTGTGTGTCTACCGGATTGCTTGTATTTTTTGCGGGTAACTTTTTTATCTTTCTTTTTATCAACTTCATTTTGCAATATTCCCAAAAACTTAACTATCAGATCTGGCTGATTCACGCCTTTTTAAATTGTGTTTTGTATTTAATTTATTCATTTGTTTTATGGAGACGCCAGGAGAACTAGAATTTACACAGCTGCTATATGGCGGACTAGCCTTTGTTCTTTTTCTGTCTCTGGCAATAGTCCTTTTTATCCTGCTCTATCAGCGAAAATTACATGCCCAGTTGCAAAAAATGCACGATCAGGAAATTGCATATCAGAAAGACCTGACCAACTTGATCGTGAGATCCCAGGAAAGTGAGCGAGACCGTATTTCACGTGACCTCCACGATGAAATTGGTGTGTCGCTATCTGCCGCGAAGCTGTATATCAATCAGATACAATATGAAACTGCCCCAACAGAAATGGTTCAGCTGGCTAGTGATGCCAGTGGAATTATCGGAAATATTGTTCAGGATATCCGGCAAATTGCACAGAATCTATCTCCATTGATTCTGGAAAATTTCGGTTTTTCACAAGCAATTCAAATGCTGCTCACACGGGTTCAGTCGGGCGGTATCCGTACCAGCTGCCAAGTTGATTTTAACACCAAACTCGATAAGGAAACAGAACTGGGCTTGTACCGCATCGTTCAGGAAGCCATTGGAAATGCCTTAAAACACGCAAATCCCAGCCTTATTGAAGTCGAAATTCGCCAGGGTAATGGCCTCCTGAAACTATCTGTCTCCGATAACGGGGACGGTTTTGATTATCAAAAAATCGCTTCCGGGAAATCTCAATCCATGGGACTAAGTGGTATTAAAGCCCGAGCTGGTCTTTTGAATGGAAATCTTGAAATAATATCTTCTGCTCATTCCGGAACCAGACTATCACTTGAATTTCCGGTAAATTCATAAATTAAAGCAAGCATTATGATGAGTACTTTAAAATTAGCCGTCGTCGACGATCATAAATTGTTTCGGCAGGGTCTTATTCAGATCTTGAAAAAGTTCGATCATTATGACGTCATCTTTGAAGCTGCGTCAGGAGAAGAGCTCCTGGAAAAGGTAGCGCTTAACCAACCCGATATTGTTCTGCTGGATCTGAACATGAAAGGTATGAGCGGACAGGAAGCAAGCGTGATCCTGCGTAGTGAGTTTCCGACAATGAAGATCATTATTTTGTCTATGAACTATTCGCATGATTATATCCGGCAGATGATGAAAATCGGAGTTCATGGCTATTTACCAAAAGATATTGATCAGAAAAAACTGATTGACGCTATCGACCAGGTTTATTCAAAGGGCCATTACATGGACGATGAAATCGCGGCTGTTCTGCGTGAAGCGCTACAAATAAACGAGCGACGAAATGCCAAAAAAAGTACGGTTATTGAATCCGAGAACATTGTGCTTACCGAACGGGAAATGGAGGTTTTAAAGCTTATCTGTAAAGGTTTTAATACCGGACAAATCGCTGAAGAGCTTTTCATCAGTTACCGCACCGTAGAAGGTCACCGGAAAAACCTGTTGCTCAAAACCGGTGTATCGAACTCTGTAAGCCTCGTTGTTTTTGCCGTAAAACATAACCTGATTGATATGTAATTTCCAAGTTTGTATCTTTCACTTCAACAATTCAATTTGTAATAAGTACATATCCAATGAATACTTACCGATTATTTAATACGATTGAAGGCGATTCTGCTTTCGAAAAAGGGACAGTACAAGATTTGTTGCAACTCGAAGCCGCTTATTTTTTCTTCCATGAGGATGCGCCTGAAAGAACAGAATTCGATTGGCACCCTGCTCCGAGACCTCAGTATGTTATTACCCTTCGTGGGAAACTGGAATTTACTGTAACTGATGGAAGTACTTTTATAGTTGAACCCGGTGATGTTCTCATTGCACAAGACATTGCCGGCACCGGGCATAAGTGGCGAAGGCTGAGTGAAGAAAGTTGGGCGAGAATTTATATTGTTTTGAAAGATGGGCAGAATGACGGATTCGTTTCTTGATGAAAATGCTCCTGCGTGAAAATTAATTTCAAGATCAGTCAGCGAAGATTTTAGATACTGGAGTTTAAGTTCAACCCGGCAGCTTTCATTCCCAAATTGTAGGAAAACAGGCCAGTCCACTTCAATCAACAATCCACTAAATCAAATAAGTCTAATCTCGTCAGTGACCTAAAAATAAGCTGGTTAGGTCATAGTTTAAAAGCAATAATTTTGGCTGGCTCTAACAGATCTATACGTCCAGCACCTATGATACTCTAAATTTGTTTAATCCACTCCTGAAAGTTGTAAAACTGAAAAGTTGCCCTAGTTGGCACGAGGTTTATATGTGCGACTTTACCGAATAGACAGTTTTAAAAGTTTTAAACGTGCTTTATGCCATCACGTTCTAAAATTTAGCTATTCTGTTTATAACCAGCACTTAAAATCATTTGTTAACTGACCCAACGATGAAAACAGATTCTCCTCGGTCTGAATTTGACCAGCATTATGAAATTTGCAATAACCCGGAAGCCTTTCGCTCTTTTCTAAACAAAATTGAAAATGTTTATTGGGCAGAAAATATCCAGTTAAAGACTTTCTCTAAATGGGCTTTACTGGTGAACGCACCGGAACTCAGAAAGTCAGTTTTAGATTATTTGCTTATTACGGCGGGGCAGGTCCAGCATATTGAGCAGATTTTTGAAATTCTGGCACAGGAGACAAAAGGTAAAATTGATACCGCGCTGAACGATTTACTTCACGAAATTGAGGTTCTTACGGAAAGTACGGTATTGCTTGCTTCTACGGCCGACTTTCTAATAGTCAAAGCTTTATGTAAAATTGCATCTTATCAGATTGACGATTATGAAAAGTTAAACTCAATGGCAAAGAAGCTAAAACAGTACAAGATCTCTGAGTTAATTGAGAAAACATTAGGTGAAGAACACGAAATCTTTAGATATTTTCAAAACTTCGGGATGAAGCTAACAAATAACTCCTGAGCATTGATTATCAGCACTTTCCATTATAAAGATCCCCCTGTCTTCTCAACAAGGGGATCAACATTTTTATGGGATCAGCTAATTTTTGCCGCTTCTTGTATCGAATTGGTTACAAGATTTAAAAACTGAACTTTCAAGTCCTCCGATTTTCCTACCTTGTTTTTAACAAACGCTGTCAGACAAATACTCATGCGCTACGGATTTATTGATAAAAACTTTGGTTAAATGGTCTTTGTATCTTTTTAGATCGCCGGGAAGATCTGCATTCTTTTCTACATCATGAAAATGAATTCCATCCACTGGCTTCATCCCTGTAAAAGCATTCATGCGATGGAAGCCAAAAAGGGGTCCATCATCCACGCTTTTTTCGTTGAAAAACTCACCTGGTAAAGTAAACGCAGTCGCAGGTGCATTCCATGAAGTGGTGACCATATACCGACGTCCGTGTAATGTCCCACCGGTTCCATAATTGATCTGAGGATTTGTCGAAGAACGCCCGTCGCTGTTGTAAATACCAGTCTGGTGACCTTCTGTAAAAACAACGTCTATGTATTTTTTCAATCCGTTTGGAACCTGAAACCACCAGATCGGCATGTGATAAATGACAACATCTGCCCATACGAAATTTTCAACTTCTCTCTTTGGAACATACTCCTGATTAATATCCGTTGACCTGACTTCAAAGCCGGGTTGTTCTTTAAAAAATTTGATTGTTTGGTCGAATATTGTTTTATTGAATCGTCCGCCCGAGTGTCCAAAAATCTGGCCGCCATTGATGACAAATATTTTTTGAGTATCCATTTTTGAGCATTTATGATTTATGTGCTGCAAAGATAAGATGGCTTTAACTATCACTAAAATAAGATAAATCATAGCCATCTATCATAATTATAATAATATACACTAGTTCAGGTATAAGATGTCGTTAGTAAGTTACGTCAAATTAGCTTACTTTTGCACCCTTACAACAGAAAGCAATTTTGTTGTAAAATTCTGTTTTAAGATGTTTTGTACCGGATATGGCCGAAGTGACAAATGAACAAAAGGCTATTAAAGCGACGTATTTCAGTATCATCGGGAATACCGGTTTAGCGATTATTAAAGGACTTGCAGGCTATTTCGGGAATTCTTATGCCCTTATAGCCGATGCAATTGAGTCAACTTCCGATATATTTTCTTCTTTTCTGGTACTGTTTGGAATTAAATATTCAAACAGGCCTGCCGATGCGAATCACCCGTATGGACACGGCCGCGCAGAGCCATTGATCACTTTTCTGGTTGTAGGTTTTCTGATAACGTCGGCGACTGTTATTGCATACGAAAGTGTTGAGAACATCAGAACGCCTCATGGCTTGCCTAAGCCATACACACTGATTGTTCTGGCAGCGATTATCATATGGAAAGAAATTTCATACAGGCTCGTCATGCAGCGGAGCAGGGAAACCAACAGTTCTTCCTTAAAAGCTGACGCCTGGCATCACCGCAGTGATGCGATAACTTCTGTGGCTGCCTTTATTGGTATATCCATCGCGCTCGTGATGGGTAATGGCTATGAATCTGCTGACGATTGGGCGGCACTTTTTGCTTCCGGTTTTATATTATATAACAGTTATCTGATTTTCAGACCGGCACTGAGCGAAATCATGGATGAACATTTGTACGATGACATGATCGAACAAATACGAAAGGTTTCCGCAAATGTGGACGGAATTTTAGGCACGGAGAAATGTTTTATCAGGAAATCCGGTATGCGTTACCATGTTGATCTGCATGCTTTGGTAAATGCCAGTATCTCAGTCAGGGAAGGGCATTATTTATCCCACAAATTACAGGATACCTTAAGAGCAGAAATTCCCGAACTGGGCAATGTATTGATCCATATCGAGCCTGTTGAATAAAATTATTGTTTTTGAAAGGTTAAGAAACATCCAATGGCTGTAATCGGCGATTGGATTTTTTTATGTACGGCGGCTTCCATTTATTTTTCGGGGGTGCAGTTTCAAGCGCCTGTTTTTTGTTTAAGGCACAATTATTGTATTGGAATGTTACAATCAGAAAAATATCTGAAACATCAACGATCAGTTTTATAAAAACCTGGACTAAAATAATAATGGAAAATTTTACAATGCTTCAGTTCTTCGAATGGTATTATCCGGCAGATGGAACACTTTGGAGCCATTTTAGGAATGAAGCAAATCGACTGAAAAATATTGGAATAGATTCCGTGTGGCTTCCTCCGGCGCATAAGGGAATGGCGGGAGATCAGGCTTCGGGTTATGATTCCTATGATCTTTATGACCTGGGCGAATTTGACCAAAAGGGCTCGGTAAGAACGAAATACGGTACCAAACAAGAATTGATCGATGCAATTAAAGCGGGCAAAGAAGCGGGTCTTCAGGTTTATACTGATATCGTTTTGAACCACATGGGAGGCGCTGATGAAAAGGAAGTTGTGACCGTAAAAAAGGTGGAGCCAGAAAACCGCAATGAGTTTATCAGTGAACCGATACAGATAGAAGCTTATACCAAATTTACCTTTCCGGGCAGAGCTGGAAAATATTCCGACTTTGTTTGGGATTACCAGTGTTTTTCCGGGGTAGATTATAATGCTTCAACGCAGGAAACTGCAATTTACAGCATTCAGAACCAGTATGGCGAAGGTTGGCAGGATGTGCTTGATCTGGAAAATGGAAATTATGATTATTTAATGTTATCCGATATTGAATTCAGGAACCCGCATGTTAGAGAAGAACTGAAACGTTGGGGTGAATGGTTTTATGAAACACTTGGTTTTGACGGATTTCGTTTAGATGCGATCAAACACATGGATCCGGAATTCTATAATGAATGGCTGGATCATTTGAGAGGAAAATATCAGAAAGAATTCTATACCGTTGGCGAATATTGGGCTCCCTATGATCTGCCTTCAATGATCAAATATATTGAGGCAACAGACAGGCGCGTATCACTTTTCGATGCGCCGCTACAAGGAAATTTCTTCCAGGCTTCCAAGGAGCGTAGTGATTTTAATCTTTGTACGATTTTCGATAACACGCTCGTTCAGGTCGATCCTGAACTTGCTGTTACGCTCGTGGAAAACCATGATACGCAGCCACTCCAATCGCTGGAACAAACGGTGGACGAATGGTTCCGACCGCTTGCCTATGCGCTGATTCTTTTCCGTGAAGCGGGTTATCCCTGTATTTTTTACACCGATTTATATGGTTCAAAATACAAGGATACCGGGAATGATGGTGAGGAACATGAGATTACGCTTGCAAAACTCGAAGGCCTGGAAAAAATGTTGTATTGCAGAAAAAATATTGCATACGGTTTGCAGACAGACTATTTCGATCATCCGAATTGTATTGGCTGGACCAGACAGGGTGATGAACAGCACGAAAACTCTGGTTGCGCAGTAGTTATCTCCAATGGAGACGACGGCTCAAAACGGATGGATTTAGGCGCCCAACATGCGGGGAAAGTTTTTGTAGACTACCTTGACAATGTTCAGGACGAAATTATTATTGAGGAAGATGGCTCGGCTGAATTTAAGGTCAAAGGAAATTCTGTGTCATTCTGGGCTGTAAAAACCATTTAGTATAACAATTTAAATTTCAGTGTGTTATTAAGTCAAATACTAAAAAACCGCGGCAGCCAAATTATTTGGCTGCCGCGGTTTTTTCTGTACTGATCTCTGTTTTATCTTGATTGCAAAGTGCCGAAAATATGATTCTTTCGCGATCAATGAGACATGGAGACATGCCTTAGAATAATTACGGATTGACAAGTTTACCCTCTATGGAATCATCCAGTGTTTTGCCTAACATAGCCCCAATAGCAGTTTTGACCAATGCAACCGCATTTCCATGTTTGTTGTCCCAATAGTAACCTTCTTTCGCTTCAACTTTTATGACTGTGATTCTCGGATCATCCTCACCTTCCGTAAACCAGGCTTTCAGGATCGGCTCCCAAAGTTCTTTGATAGTCGCCTTATCTTTTGAAATCGTCGCAGTTCCGTAAATACTTAAAAAGTCAGAATACTTTGAACCCTGAAACAGGAGTTGAACATTTGGATCAGCCTCAATATCTTGATTTTTATGACTATCGTCAGAGCTTAAAAACCAGAAATTACCCTGATCGTCAACTTTTTGTATAGACATGGGTCGGGTATTCAATGCCGCACCGGAAGTTATCTTTGAACAAAAAAAGCAGGTATTTGCAGCTTTCGCCAGTTCCTTAATTTTCTCCCCGGCCTCTCTGCCAAAAAGATCTTCATGATTTTTTTCAGGCTGTTGTTGATTAATGCTATCCATAAAATGTGGCTTTAAAGGTTGAAGTTATATCTCCCTGAAAAAGATCGTTCCAGCGAAAATTTTGGGTGATGCTCCGGGCAGTTGATTATGACGACTGCCAGCGTTAAAATGATTCAAAACTGGTAAGTGCTGAAATATAACAATCCATTCATGCCGCATTTGATAAGCCACCTTTTCACGCCTGTCGGTATGAAAAATTTACTTTTGAAAAAGGTTATTTTAAGCTATTTACGATCAAACCAACATTTGATCGTTCAGATCCAAGAAATCCATCACCAATTCATCACGCAACCTTCTCTTGTTTTGGAAGATTATCAGGGATATACCCACGAATTTTTTCCATTCTTTCATATACCGAGTGATGAATATCTTCATGGGAATCTACATCGGTCATCACCTGCCTTTGTAACTTCCCAACAAGGGAAAAAGGAAAATTGAATGAATCATAGAGTTCTCCTTCGATCGTTGGTTTGACATTATCAGCCAGATATTTTTCTTCGAAAGAAAGCCCCGCTCCCATAGCGTTGCTGATCATCCAATCCAGGGAAATGTCACTCAAACCTTCGTCTGGGTACCCACCGCCAATGTTGGAATGCACCCCGGGAAACCATCGTTGTTCCAAAATCTGGTAGTGGCCGTCTAATCCTGCGTTGCTGCTTTGCTTCCAGATCGCAGGCTCAAAGTTTTTCCGTTTTTCGTCCAGAGCCAGTGCCTGGTATGCAAAATCTACGTGACTGCTTAAAGTCGTATCATGAAATTCATATTTTTTCTTGTTCCCAAGAAATTTGAGCGGTATTCCGAGCGATCCAACCGTGTCCCACACACCGATAAACTTAATTCTAAACTCAGGCTGGCTGTACTTAGCCCGAAATTTGCTGGCAATATCTCCATCCGGATGGGTTGGATAGGATCGGTCGCGATATATTTTATAGGCCTCATTAATCAGAGTGAGATTATTACTTTTGACCAGTCCAGCAGTACGGATCAGTCCTGCCAGACTTCTTGCCGTATACGCTCCCCGACTGAATCCGAACAGATAAAGCTCGTCGCCCTGTGAATAATTCCAGCAGATAAATTTGTAGATATCAAGAATATTCCGGTCTATCCCACCCCCGATCATACCGTTGATCATGCGCTTCAACTCCATACCTTCCACCCCAACTCCCTCATCATAATATTTGAGCTGATGTATCCCATCTGAGGATTCGTTACAGATGCCTTCAAATATTTTCTGGATATTAGTTCTGACAGGCTTACCCTGGTAACTGTCGCCCGGAAGATTCCAGGTACCGTCACTGCATGTAATAATTCTCTTCATCTTAAGGGTTGGATAACGTTCTTGCCCATTTATTAGAAAAATCTCAGTAACATCAAATTACATAGATCTAACTAATTAATAAACAGAATATTACAAAATTTAGTTAACGGCTAAAATTTTGCCATTAACTAAATTTTTGCACCATTCGAACGTAAAAAAATAAACGGATTGAAATGAATCGACCTGTCAGTTGTGGAGGTGAAGGAAAGAACAGAAATTCCATAAACAGCCAAATGAGACAATTATTTTTGTCACAATTGTATCATGTTGCCAGGTCAGTTTCCATCCATAATACCGTGGATCTTTTTAGAATTATACGATAAGTCAGCAGATCATTTCGACTTAACGGGTACCAGGAAAAGTGGCTATAAGTATTTTTTTTAATCAAAAATCAGAGCGTTTTTGCAAATGCAAGCGCAATATTTTTGTCCTTCAATACGGCCATAAAACCGGAAGCATGTCGAAAAACAAAACCTTCACAATCGGCAATGTTCTCGGGCACTTTTGCGATGGTTGTATCAACGGATTGAATTTGCCAGCCATTCGCATGAGGAAGCATCGCGAAGGTATGCTCCTTCTTTTCTTTCCAAACCGTAGAAAACTCCTCAAAAACTGCTACGTTATTCGCAAGGATTGTTCTCTTCGTGTAATCAGCTTCGGATTTTGCTTTTTTAACAGCCTTGTGGATTTCGTTTTTAATAATTTCCGATGTAAAATCAACTGCTTTCTGGAATTGCTCATCCTGAGTTGCCGGATCAGTAACCTCTCTGTTAAATCCACCGATGATACCGGAAGTATTTCGAAATCCTCTTGGCAATGTGTTCCAGACAGCAAAAATATTATCACGGTTTGTGTCGATCGCATCAATCGACGCAATAAAATTTCCAAAGAACGGCTGAGCTTCCTCAGGGCATATAACATCTTTGAAATGATCATATATTAATCCTGCCGCCGAAATCATAGACGCATCCTGGTGATGATCAAAGTTCAGCATAAGCGGATCGTATAAGCCTCCCACGTCCAAAACAACGACTTCCGGATCAGCAAGTGAGTCGGCGAGCAGAGCCGGATTTCTTGAACGGATCACTTCAAACTGAAATCCTGCGTGACGTAACAAGGCCACAGCCATAACATCGTCTGCATGAAAAGCGGTATCATGGGTAATTACTTTCGAAAAATGCATCCTAAAAACAAATTGATTCGCTCAAAATTAGCCGCATATTTCTGTTGTTTAAGATTTGAGCCAAGATTTTCTTTATTGATTTTACTTATTATCAAAAATACCTAATCAATGCAATGAAAATTTTCGCTTTCAAATAAGAATATTTTCTCTTATTTAGTTAGATAAATTAATTAATATGACTGCGCTTTCGAAAACAAGTCCCAGACTGAAAGACAAATTTAACAGTCTTGATACCCTAAGTAATTTTGCCATTGTCAGTACCGCCCGCAAAGGCTTGGGAACAAATGTGTTTTACGATTTCGCCGAAGCAATTAAAATGCCGGAGAAAAATCTTGCGGCAATTCTAAATTTGTCATCAAGAACCATTAGTAATTAAAAGGACGCACAAAAAAATCTTGATCCCAACAATGGAGAACACCTGCTGAAATTAATTGCACTGTTCAAGAAAGGGGAGCAAATATTCGGTAAGATTGATGAGTTCAAATACTGGCTGCAAAAACCATTCTGGAATTCTGATGAAAAACCGATTGATTGGCTAACTACGAATGGCGGTATCGATTTTTTGTCAGAGGAGCTTGACAAACTTTCACAAGGCTACCCGGTTTAATGATCTATGCTGGTTTATCGTATTGTTCATAAAATGTTCAGCAACTCGCTATTTGCGTCTGGAATTCGGGGGCGCTGGAATAGCGCCGGAAATAAAGTAATTTACACCGCTGAATCAATACCTGTCGCTTTTCTTGAAAACATGGTAAGACGCCAAGGTGTTGGTTTCAACGATGATTTCAACATCATGTTCGTGGAATCCCGGATGAAGCCGAGATCGACACCGTTTTAACCAATGACCTTAATTCTTCATGGCGAGATCCTTTAGACTATGCTATTTGTCAGCTCCACGGTGATCAGTGGTTTGAAAGAGGAAAATCTTTAGCTCTAAAAGTTCCTTCCGCTGTAATGCCGAAGACATTTAATTTTGTTATCAACACGCTACATCCTGATTATGCGAAAGTCAGGATTATTGCAGTCACCAATCTGGTGCCCGATTCACGAATTGAGGATATTCTTAAACGATACCCAAAACAAGAATAACTACTTTTCAGATTAATGATAACAGTAATCTGTACCGCACAAAATATAAAAATCTGCATCTGTTATATTTTCCGCTAAATTCTGACCTTTGGCGAAAACATTCACCAAATGATGGAGATATTAAAATGCAAATCCGAGGACATCGATAAAATTTTTGAGCTTTACCAACAAGGAACGGAACACCAGAAGACGGTGGCCATCAAGCATTGGAAAGGTTTTGAACGATCCCTGGTAGAAAAGGAAATTTCTGAAAAAAGGCAGTACAAAATTGTTATTAACCAAACCATCGCCTGTGTTTTCGCGATTGACTACACTGATCCTTTAATCTGGGGAGAAAAAGACAAAGATCCTTCGATTTATATTCATAGAATCGCTACAAATCCGGATTTTCGCCGACAATTTTTTGTTAAAAAAATCGTCGAATGGGCAAAAAATCACGCAAAAGAAACCCGCAAAAATTTCATTCGGATGGACACCGGCAGCGGTAACGAGAAACTAAATAATTACTATGTGAGCTGCGGATTCAAATATCTGGGAGTGGTTACGCTTGGACAAAGCGAGGGATTACCGGCACATTATAAGGATGGTGCTTCAAGCTTATTTGAAATCGGACTCACGGACGATGAAATCAATTCATAATTGATTTCATCGCGGGAAGTTTCAAGATTTAGACAAAAAAAATAAATTAAAAATTCTCCTGGCTTCAATGCTCAACCAATCGTTTTTCGGTGCGGTAGCCCGGATAGAGATGCGGATAATTCTGTTTGACGAGATGCTGCAACAGCGCCCTCGCCCTGACATAATGCGACCTGACAGTCGCCTCGTTAATGCCTAACAGATCGCCGACCTCCCGGTGATTGTATCCGTCAACCACATAGAGAAGAAAAACATTTTTGTAGACGGGTTTAATATCTTGTATCAATGATAGAATTTCTTCCGCTGTTATCTGACTAACGATATCTTCCTCAAAACCAAGGTATGGCGCGTCTTCCAACGCAATTCTGTCTTCGGTATGTTTTTTCTGTTTCCGATAATTGCTGATCGCCGTGTTGACCATAATCGTTCTTAGCCAAACTTTAAATGGATAAGCCGGATCATAACTTTCCAGATTTTTGAATGCTTTCAAAAATCCTTCATTTAACACTTCCTCAGCTTCCTCTTTCGTTGAAGTGTATCGAAGACAAACGGTTTTTGCATATCCAAAAAACTGTTTGTAGAGATAACGCTGCGCCTGGCTGTCACCAGCCTGACAGGCCACTATAACCGTTTTAAAGTCGTCCTCAGTATAAGATGTTTTTTTTCCGAATAGCACAGCAGACGTATTTAGATGTGGGCATTTTCCCTTGGTAATACCCCTAAGGTTAAATTTCCCCGGGATCATTATTTCTGAACAAAGAGAAGAATTAGCCATTACAAGTAAAAACTGACTAGACAAAGAGCAAGTAAGTCAGGATGAAGAGCCAATATTTACCGCTTAACAGGAGGACAGTTTTTAAAATCCCTGGCCACCCTTCCATAAAATAGTTTACGGTCAAAGTTTTTCTCTTTGACCCAATAAATGCACTCTACGTCGAAAGTCTTTTGATGTTATAGCAACTTCGTCTATTCTTGCAGCTTAATTTATTAATATGTCAAAGGAGAAATCAAAAGGCTGGGTAATAGTTGGCGTACACATTCTTGCATGGGCACTCCTGGGATTTGTGCTGATGTTTTATCAGCCTCTTTCCTGGGGTATCAAGTTACCGTTTGTATTTTGGGCAAAACAATCGATGAGCATAGCCATTCTGGCGGGAATATTCTATTTCAATATGCTTTACATGGTTCCGTCCTTTCTACTAAAAAACAAAGCTTCTACTTTTGCATTATGGATTGTTCTATCGGTCGTGGTCATGCTGGTCATCAGCAAGTTTGTCGATCAGCAGCTCCATGTGCATGAGCAGATGGACGCGCTTATGACACACATCGGACCAAGTCGCAGGCCACGGGGCGTTATCGACGGCATCTTACTGATGATCCTGCTTCTGGTACTCGGGGTGAGCACAAGTCTGTCCGTTCTTCAACGTTGGCAGAAGGATGCGCAGATCCGTGAGTCTGTCGAAAAACAAAATATTGCTACTGAACTTGCACTTTTGAAGGCTCAGATTAATCCGCATTTCTTTTTTAATACCCTGAACAACATTTATGCGCTGACGTTCACAGATGTTCCAGTATCCCGGGATGCCATTTTAAAACTTTCCCGGATGATGCGCTATTTGCTCTACGAAACGCAGCAGGATACCTCTTTGTTGAGCCAGGAAATTTCCTTTATCAAGGATTATATGGAATTAATGAAGCTCAGATTACAAAGTAATACAACGGTTTTCTTTACCGAGTCGAAGCCGGATAAAGAATATTCAGTCGCACCCATGTTATTACTTCCATTTATCGAAAATGCTTTTAAACATGGCATCAGTGTCATGCAGCAAGCCAGTATCCGGGTTGATCTGGACATCGCAGATGGATTTCTCACGATGGTGGTAAAAAATCATATCTTTCGCGATAAGGATGCCCTGAATATGGAAAGCGGAGGAATCGGGCTTGTGAACACGCAACGCAGGCTTGATTTGTTATATCCTGGAAAACATGAGCTATTGATTGACGACAATTCTAAGGAAAACACATACCGGGTTTTGTTGAAAATAAATCTGATCTAAAATAATTTCTGATGACAACATTGAATTGTATAACCGTTGACGATGAACCGCTTGCGTTAGGTCTTGTTAGTACTTTTGTTGAACAAACCCCATTTTTAAATCTAAAAGGAAGATATGGAAACGCCGTCCAGGCTTTGCAGGCAATCCATTCAGAGGATATTCATGTAGTCTTTCTCGACATTCAAATGCCTGATCTCAACGGTATGGAACTTGCCCGTGTGTTAAATAAAACCTTTTCTTCAGGCCAGACCAAAATTATTTTTACAACAGCGTATAACCAGTTTGCCGTTGAAGGTTATAAAGTTGACGCCCTCGGATATCTGCTTAAACCGTTTGGATACGAAGAGTTTCTCGAAGCCGCGATAAAAGCCAAAAAATATTTTGACCTGATCCAGGAAAGTAATTCAGCGCCCGAAGTCGAGGTTAAGGATGATTATTTATTCGTTAAAGCAGATTACAAACTGGTTAGAATTGATTTCGAATCCATTTTATATATCGAATCATTAAAAGACTATCTGAAAATTCATTTGGTTGCGCCGGCAAAACCCGTTATGACTTTAAGCAGCCTGAAAGCTATCGAGGAAAAACTGGTGCCTGGTAAATTTTTAAGGCTTCACCGCTCCTTTATCGTCGCAGTAAACAAGATTGACTCTATCAGCAAAAACTCAGTGCATGTTGGCGGTATGGATATTTCGGTAGGTGATTTATACAAAGACGCTTTCAAAGAACTTCTTTCAAAATGGAGTTAATAATTGACAGACAATTAATTACCGGTACATTATAAGCATTTATCTAAATAAAATAGTAACTTCAATTTTGTTAAAAAACATTAAATACTTTGGTCGCCTGCCACATTACCGATACATTGTCGGTAATTACAGTCAGAACGGAATTCTAAAAGTCATTTATTCAAATCCCTCTTAAACCGCCTCTGGTTATATGAAATAATCTTTTACTGGAAAATTTACTCTACTCTTCACCAAAATTGATTTTCATATGAATGAGCAACTTTGTGCGTTACTTGCAGCCAACAGCGGACTTCCTTATAATGCCATCACGGAAGATGCAAACCTTTCAAAAGACCTTGGACTTGACAGCCTCGACACAGTTGATCTGGTATTGCAAATGGAAGATATCTTCCACATCTCCATTCCAGACGAAGATTATCAGCAGCTTCAAACCGTGAAACAATTTTCTGACTATCTCAAACGCAAGATCGTTGCTCAGGCCTAGTTTAGCTAAATTCAGATCACTAACTCTTTATTAAATACGATAACTACGTTATAATCTGATCAGATGAACAAAAGGCCGTATACCCCAGGATACATCAAAATTGGTTTCCAACTTTTCAATATTATCAAAATCATTTCTGGCCTGATTATTTAAATGCGTTTGGAAAGTCAACACATTTATAAATAACCTGGATGCAAGATAACGACAACAACTATAAACCCATTGAGAACTATGGATTGATCGGAAATATGAAAACCGTCGCACTGGTTTCGCTGGAAGGCTCGATAGACTTCATGTGTTATCCCGATTTTGACTCTCCGTCAGTTTTCGCAAAATTACTAGATCATCAAAAAGGAGGCAGTTTTTCCATCACACCTCAAATTAAAGATTTTAATACCAAACAACTTTATCTTCCGGGCACAGCGGTCCTGCTCACCCGCTTTTTCTCGGAAGAAGGAATCGCCGAACTGACCGACTACATGCCTGTTACTTCGCCTGACGGTGTTAAAACCAATACAATTGTCAGAATGATAAAAACAGTCCGCGGCTCGATTACATACCGCGTCAAGTGCGATCCTGCCTTCGGTTATGCAAGAGCCACGCACACGACTGAACTTAAAAAGAACGAACTCAGATTTACGACTGAGGAAGAGGACCCAACGATCATGCGTTTGATTGCGGATATTCCTTTGCAGATCCAGGGTAATTTCGGTTATGCAGAATTTACGCTGGATCAATCAGAAACTGCTTTTATCGTTATGGAATGCGGTCAGGATAAAAAGCCTAACCCGATCGATTTCTACAAAGACCATACATACGAACAGACGATAGGTTTCTGGCGGGACTGGACGAAAAAATCGACATACAAAGGTCGCTGGAGCGAAACGATCAACCGGTCTGCTATCACTTTGAAACTGCTCACTTCATTGGAACAAGGGTCGATGGTGGCTGCTCCTACGTTTAGCCTGCCGGAGACGTTGGGCGAAGGGCGAAACTGGGATTACAGGTACACCTGGATACGGGATGCGGCTTTTACGATGTATGCCTTTTTGCGGCTTGGATATACTGATGAGGCGACTGCATTTTTGAAATGGATCCACGCCCGGTCGAGCGAAGACAAGCTTTATCTGATGTACACGATCAATGGTAAACATGACCTGGCAGAGAAAGAACTTGAACATTTTGAGGGCTATAAAAACTCCTTGCCTGTACGCATAGGAAACGCGGCACAGGATCAGTTGCAGATAGACATTTACGGCGAGTTGATAGACACGATTTACATTTACAATAAGCAGTATTCAGCTATCACGTATGAATTTTGGGAAACAATCGTTACGCAGATAGACGAGGTCATCAAGCACTGGCGGAAGGCGGACCATGGTATCTGGGAAATCAGAAACCTTGAAAAGGAATTTTTACATAGCAGGCTTATGTGCTGGGTGGCGATGGACAGGGCGATTAAAATTGCAGAGAACCGATCATTTCCATTTCCAAAAGGAAAATGGGAAAAAGTACGCGATGAGATATATCTGGATATTTACCATAATTTCTGGAATGAAGAAGTGGGCGCCTGGGTCCAATACAAAGGTGCTAAGGAGGTAGACGCAAGTGTACTTCTGATGTCCCTTATGCATTTCATATCGCCTCATGAGCCCCGATGGCTTTCAACGATGAAGGTCGTTGAGCGTGATCTCGGACTCGATGTTTTGCTGTATAGATATCGGAATGGGCCAGAACAATTTGACGGCTTGCAGGGTGACGAAGGGACTTTTAATATGTGCTCTTTCTGGTTTATAGAGTCGTTGGCAAAAAGTGGAGAAGTGACCAGAGCATTGGATAGTTTTGAAAAAATGAATGGTTATGCAAACCATCTGGGCCTATTCGCCGAACAGATAAGCCATAAGGCTGAACATCTGGGTAATTTCCCTCAGGCCTTCACACATCTTGCGCTCATTAGTGCGGCGCTGGAACTTGACAAACAACTGGACAGGCTGTAAAACGGTTATAATCCAATAGGCTCAAAAGCAGATGGTTCTGAGCCTATTGGATTATACAGATTACCAGGTAAATGATATCATATCCAACAACTTATTCTGGCGCGGCCGCCGTTGTTTTTTGGACAATTGGCCAAACGCCCGGCGTTGGAACGCTGACACCTTTGGTGAGTCCGCGAGTCGCGTTATCGGGTCCGAAATAATAGAGCGGCCATCCTTTATACGTTACCTGCTTTTTTCCAAAAACATCAATGGTTGAAAATTGCGATTTGTCTAAGGCAGAAGGAAAATCTTTCAAATCCGTTACCCAGATAGGCCAGGTAGCGTCGTTGCTGAAATCCGATTTGGTGTAATTATTTTTGTTCTTTTTGTCTTTATTGAACGCATAAAGTGTGCGCCCGTTCGCATCCACAAAGTACTGTGTATCTGCAATTCCTTCTGTGTAATCGGCTTTATAACTTTTGCCGTCATTCCCGATAAGCTGTGTATTGGCAAGCATGATAGAATACGACTTTTTCGCGACAACCCAGACATTATTTACATTTTCACCTTTTACATCTCCTGCCACAACATCCGACGCGAAATAGTATAATGGCCATCCTTTGAATGTAACCTGTGATTTCCCATCAGCGCGTGTGATGGATGCAAAGTCACTTGCTACCAAACCAGTATCCAGCCGCGGCGACGCTACAGTAAAAATTGGCCAGGCATCCAGGCATCCTCCCGTACAGGTGGAAGTTCCATTAGCATCTTTGGTAAAAAAATATAGTGTTCTCCCCTTTTGATCCGTGAGCACATTTCCAAACATAGTTGACTTTTGAGAAATATCAAACGTCGGGGTTGGTGGCACGACTACTGGCGTCGCATCGTCATCGTCGGAGCTGCATGACCAGCCGGCTACGGCAAGACATCCCATCACAACGATGGAATTAATAAAGTTTTTAGCTTTCATATTTTTTTGTTAGAGGTAATTTTTGTTACACTAGAACATACGGGACATCTCCACAGCCGGTTGCGTAGGAATGAAAATTATTACACCGGTCCCAATGAAAACTCCTAAAATTCTGAAAATTGAAGCGTTTGTAACATGCGTTGAAATTCAGGCTGGTATTCCGCGTGGAGAGAGATTTCCTTGCGCGTTAACGGGTGTACAAAACTTAACTCCGTTGCATGCAAAAGCATGGAATTCATTTTGTATTGTTCAAGAAAAAATTTGTTTTGCTTATTGCAGCCGTGCGGACGATCACCAATAATAGGGTGAAAAATATGGGCCATGTGCTTCCTGAGCTGGTGCATCCGGCCAGTTGTCGGAATAAGCTCTACCAAAGAATATCTTGACGTAGGATGTTTCCCAAAAGGCAAATTCAATTCAACTTTTTTTATGGTTTTAAAGAAAGTAAGAGCTTCCTGCACCACACCATCATCCCGTCTTAACGGATAGTCGATTTCCATCTCGTCCGGTGTGAAACCGCGGACTATCGCATGATAATGTTTTTTGATTTTTCCATCTGAAAACTGTATTTGCATCCTGCTGTTCATTTCGTCATTTAAGGCAAAAAGAAGGACACCCGACGTTTTCCGATCCAGCCTATGGACGGGATATACACGTTGTCCGATCTGGTCACGAAGGATCTGAACTGCAAATTCGGATGTGTCAGCGGCAATATGCGAGCGATGTACCAGCAACCCGTGGGGCTTATTAATTGCTACCAGCACTTCATCCTGAAATATTATTTCCAGAGGCAATACCGGATCTGGCATGGGAGAGGCTGATTCGATTTCCAACGTTTTTATTTAAAATATCGAAAGATCCTTGTCTGTTTTCGAAGTCAGCACGACATAAGCACTGGGCTTAATACCCAAAAGAAAGGGAGACATTTTAAGAAAGAACATTTTCAATTTTGTAAGATAAAAACCGGCTTTATTTTGTTCATAAAGCGGTTTTAATACGTCATCTGAAAACAGATAACACTTATCTTTTAAAACTTCAAAATTTTCAGATTTCAGCAAAAAACGAAATAAACCTGGTGTGTAGATATTAATATGCCCGTAAGCGAGGAAGTGCTGAATCTTCTTATCGACATAAAAGGAAAAATCGATGGGCACTTCAAAAATCTGGTTTTTCGAGACTCTTTTTATTTCGCGCAATAGGATACGCTCATGTTCTACATGTTCCATCACATGAGAACAGATAACAAGATCAAAATGATTATCAGGGAAAGGAATGTGGTATCCGTCAAATAAAAGAACATTTTTAAGATGCTCTATTTTTTTTGATTTGATAAATTCAATACCACTTTCGGAAATTTCTACACAATTCAAATCCTTTGAAAAATTCCATTTGGAAAGCCAGGAAAGTATGCTTCCCTCCCCTGCTCCAACCTCCAGCACGTTATTGAATGTGATATTTCTAGAAAGTTCTATAATATTCTGCGCCTTATATTTAGCGCCCATATTTCTCCACGCCACCGATTTTTCATCATATTGGCTTGAATAAGAATCTTTTACTTTTTCTGATACATTCATTCTATCGTCACAGGTTTGTAGAATTCGGATTCCGGTATTATTTGAACTGCAAATTAAGGGATAAAAATTTCATTTTTTTGTGTTGACAAACCAATTATCCGGCTTTCAAAATAAGGTTCGGATATATAATTTCAGGCCTCCTTTTTTCCGTAACGCACCCTGAATCTAACTATCGCCCACAACACCAAATAGAGCATACCGAGCAAAAGTCCAATTTCAAGGCTAATCACAAGTGCCGTCCTGTCAACCAGGCTATTCAGAAGATGTTCAAGTATTAATCTGGGATCGTGGATAATATCCCAGCTGTTCATCCGTCTGATACGCCCCAGATATACCCCGAATCCTGCCAATGGAAGACTTGCCAACAAAAAGGTAGTACTTACTTTTTTTGAAAAAACACGTCGCCAGGTCTGATGAACCCAATACAATGATACCAATCCATTAAATAAGCTCACTTCTGCATAACAAAAAAGCATTATCGTATCATGCCAGGTAAGATCCCGCTGATAATCAACACTCAAATGCGCAAGATCCGTGATCATATACGGTGCATTTGGAAAAAAAGCAAGCCAAAAAAGGCTTACCAAAATCACCAGAACAGGCAGCCTGCCGTAACGTTTGGTGATATTATTGATAAAAAAGGCGGCGATCAGCGGAATCCAGCTTAAAAAAAGATTCCAGTCCATTGAAAAATCTACTGGCGCATTAAAAAGTATTCTTACCAAATGAAAGAATACTGCGACCAGGCTCAAAACCAGAAGTAACAAGAGCGGATAAAGTCCCTCCATTGAAACAACGGGAGGTTCGGCTATGCTAAAACGATAATTTTTCCACCACTGAAGGATACGTTCCAAGTGTTTTTAATTTAAAAATTCATAACGTCCAAAACAGATTGTCGGGCCAGCCAACTTCCTGACAAGCCCAAAAAACTATACCACTTCTGTCTCTAAACGTTTTCCAGGCACATTAATTTTCGAACAGTTCCGAAGCTAGTAACCGCTTTTTTCTTTCGTTCGGGCCGCAAGATAAGGGCATTTAGCTTTGCAAAGGACTTTTTTCGTCTTTCTTTTGCTTTGGCCGTCTTTTCTTGGATGCTTCGCCCTGGTTTTTTCGAGGACCGTTTGAGCCTTTCCCTCGCGGTGCCGTATTCCGGTATTTGCCTGGATCAAACTTGGGTGCTTCCCCCAGGCCCAGGTCTTGCGTTATGGCTTGCTTTTCAACCTCTTTCTCGAAAAGACGTTCTATTTTAAGCACATATTTCTGATCCTGTTCATTGATAAACGTAATGGCCGTACCCTTGGATTCAGCTCTGGCGGTGCGCCCGATACGGTGTACATAATCCTCCGGATCACGTGGTACATCGTAATTAACCACATGACTCAAATTGTCAATATCAATCCCTCTTGACAAAACATCTGTGGCCACCAAAACAGGAAATGCCCTGTTTTTAAAGTCCCTTAAGACAATTTCTCTGTCCGCCTGATCCGAATCAGAAGAAATTCCTCTCGCATCAAGCCCCAATTTTTTCAAAGCACGCACAATCGGCTCTACTGTTGATTTTCTGGATGTAAACAAAACCATGCTGGTATTATTTACCTGGCTCAGAAGGTGTACCAGCAACGGAAGTTTTTGTTCATCCGTGGTCATATAAAACTGCTGATCAATCCTTTCCACCGGCCTCGAAACTGCCAGCCTAACCTCTTCCGGTTTTTGTAAAATCCGCTTTGCCAGCTCGCCAATTTTTGGAGGCATTGTCGCAGAGAACATCAAAGTCTGACGTTTCGCAGGCAAAAAACTCATAATCTTTAATATATCACTTAAAAAACCCATATCCAGCATCCGGTCAGCCTCATCTAACACCAAATGGCGTATGGACCCAAAACTAACGTAACCCAGCTGCAAATGGGCAATAAGCCTTCCGGGTGTAGCAATAATAATATCCGCTCCCTGCGTTAATGCCCGTTTTTGTTGATCCCATTCAGGGCCTTTATTTCCACCATAAACCGCGATACTCGTGGCTCCGACAAAATATCCAAGTCCCTGAATTTGCTGATCGATCTGCTGCGCAAGCTCCCGAGTAGGAACGAGGATCAGTGCACCGATCTGACCGGTGGGCGTTGTCGCAATTTTATCCAAAATGGGGATCAGATATGCAGCGGTTTTTCCAGTACCTGTTTGGGCGCAAGCCAGAAGATCTTTTCCCTGAAGAATATAAGGAATTGCCTGCTCCTGAATGGGTGTTGCTTGTTGATAGTTCATAGAATCCACGGCGTTGAGCACGTCTTCGTGGAGTTCAAATTCGTTAAAATTCAAAGTTCAGCTTTTTAAGTTCACACGCTCGAAGGGAATTAGAATTCCCATATCTCACTGATTATGAACAGTTAGTTAATAAGAAGCTGACTTCGATTTCACCAGTCAGCAATCCGCTTGATTAACTGCAAAGGTACGCAAATAACTTAGAAGTAATCACATGAATATAATTACTTAACAGTCAAGTCACTGTGTATTACGATACTCCTGATCCGTCACATTTTTCAAAACAATTTACCATAATAGGGCTGTAAAATGTAGTGGTGGTCCGTATACACATTAAATTGATAAAACGCTCAAATTTTAAACCGAGTGGAGATGATAAAATTTCGATCTGTTTATTGTGATCGAATTAAAGAATAAATGGCGCCAGGTGCTTATTCCTGACGCCATTTTCTCCGCAGATTATTTTGGATTACTAGTTTTAAATGCTTCTCCTTTATAGTTTCCGGTTTTGCCGGTCTTATTTTTCATGTTTTTCCCACCGGCTCCGCTCCCGTCTTTTAAAACAGTGTCAGGCGATGTACGCGTAACGGCGCCTTTCTGGTCATTGGCGATTTTTTGCGCTGCCATTCCTTTTGCAGCAGCAGCTTCACTGGCAGGTGTGGACTGGGTCGAACTTTGACCTGTATTTCCGGTATTTCCACTTGCAGCTGTCCCGGATGTCGGATTTGGCCTGGCCGAAGATCCATCTGCCTTCCCCGCTGAACTATCTGGTTTGGTACCTTCTGCAGTACTTGCCGCTGTTGAAGAGGTACTGGCTGCACTGGCATTTTTACTCGTATCCGAGGTACTTTGGTTCGGGTTCGTTGATGAAGTTGTGCTTTGGGCAAAGGCACCTGCTGATAAGGTCAACAAGAAGATCCCTATATTGATGACTGTCTTTTTCATGATTCAGATCTTTACGGTTATTTATTTTGATGAATTGACGGTTATCCGTAAAGAACTGTTCCAGAAAAAAAAGCATGGAAAATTATCCCATGCTTTTTTCCTTTTGCGAATGCCAAGTCAATCTATATCCCTGAACCAACTTCAACAAGATTACTTTCTTCCTCCTGACTATACATTCTGGATCTGGTAATAAACCGGACGCCCATGGGAATTTCCAGAGAAAAACTCGAACCTCTGCCCGGTACAACATCGATAGTAAGCTGTGTATGCTGCCAGTACTCAAATTGATCACGGCTCATAAAAAAGGCACACCCTGAAATTTCACCCAGAAGTACATCGCTCTCCCCTGTTTTGAAATCGCCCTTTTCAAAACACATTGGCTGTGAGCCGTCACAACAGCCACCGCTTTGATGGAACATCAATTCGCCAAAGCGATCTTTGAGCTCTGCAACTACCTTTTCAGCTTCGGGCGTGATCAAAACACGAGGTGTTTTCATATTTTAAAACAAGTAAAATATCGTTTGTTGACGAAATGCAGGAATTATTAAACCAGGGAGTGCACGAATCCGCCGCGCATTCCCTGGCAAAAAACTATTCGCTTATTAAAAGAATCCAAGCTTGTTGCGATCGTAGGAGATCAGCATATTTTTAGTCTGGCGGTAATAACCAAGCATCATCTTATGGTTTTCACGTCCGAAACCTGACTTTTTATATCCTCCAAATGGTGCATGCGCCGGGTATGCATGGTAATTATTTACCCAAACCCTACCTGCCTGAATGGCGCGCGGCACCTGGTATATTTCGTGCGCATCACGAGTCCAGACGCCAGCCCCAAGACCATAAAGGGTATCGTTGGCAATTTCAATCGCTTCTTCAACCGTTTTAAAAGTTGTCACACAGGCAACCGGACCGAAGATTTCCTCCTGAAAAATCCGCATTTTGTTGTGGCCTTTAAAAAGCGTCGGTTTGATATAATAACCTCCTGATATACCATTTTCAAATTTATTTGCCTCTCCTCCACAAAGCACTTCGGCACCTTCTTCTTTCCCGATTTTCAAATAAGAAAGAATTTTTTCATACTGATCATTAGATGCCTGTGCGCCCATCATCGTGGTTCCGTCCAAAGGATGCCCCAGTTTAATGGCTTTGGTACGTTCGATCACGCGGCTCATAAATTTGTCATAAATACTTTCCTGAACCAAAATCCTGGACGGACACGTACACACTTCACCCTGATTTAGCGCAAACATAACCGCTCCTTCCACAGCCTTATCGAAAAAAGCATCATCCTGATCAGCAACCGATTCGAAGAAAATATTCGGAGATTTTCCGCCTAGCTCCATCGTAACAGGAATCAGATTTTCAGAAGCATATTGCATGATTAATCGACCTGTCGTTGTCTCGCCGGTAAATGCCACTTTGGCAACTCTTGGCGAAGTGGCCAGAGGTTTTCCGGCCTCAGGGCCAAATCCGGTCACAATATTCAAAACGCCAGCCGGAAGCAGATCACCGATCAGTTCCATTAAGCACATAATTGAAGTCGGGGTTTGTTCCGCGGGTTTTACGACCACGCAACAACCAGACGCAAGCGCGGGTGCTATTTTCCAGGTTGCCATTAAAAGCGGGAAATTCCAGGGAATAATCTGCGCGACAACGCCAAGTGGTTCGTGTAGATTTATCGACACTGTATTTTCATCATGCTCAGAAATCCCTCCTTCTTCTGCACGGATCACGCCGGCAAAATACCGGAAATGATCCACGCACAACGGGAGATCAGCCGCTCTGGTTTCACGTATGGCTTTTCCGTTGTCAATAGCTTCTACAACCGCCAGATATTCAAGATTATCCTCGATCACCTGAGCAATTTTCAGCATGATATTACTGCGGTATGTTGCAGCGGATTTGCCCCAGGTTTTAAAAGCTTCGTGCGCCGCATCCAAGGCGAGCTCTATATCTTCTTTTCCGGAGCGCGCAGCTTTGGTGAATACTTTCCCATCGATCGGTGAAAGATTATCAAAATATTCACCCTTTACCGGCGCGACAAATTTTCCACCAATGTAATTTTCGTACTGCGCCTTAAAAACAGGTCTTTTGGCAAGGGTTGAACTAACATCTGATTTGTTTTCTACTTCCAGCGTATCCATAGATTTATCAATTTTTATTCGTGAATGACTGATACAAACTTAGCATCGATTGTATTTTCAGACTGGAACTATTGTTTCAAATAATAGGATAATAATCTCAAAAAAAATAAAATTTCTATTATATTTATAGTTAATACCGGCACGTTAGAGCTAAAAGCTTTTATACCAATTTCGCCGTCTGTCTGATTTTTCAACGAGTCTCTACATCCTTTTCAGAATATATGTCATCCGGATTTAAATTAAACCAAATTGCGATATCTCCTCAGAAGTCAATGAAAACACTGGTGGAAAACCGGCGAGCGTTCACCCTTCAAAACTGTGAATTGAATGTTTTTGAAACTTTGCAGGAATCTGCCCTTGTCCCGCTTACGTTTTCGGATTTTGTGGTAACCAGTATGCTGAGAGGCAAAAAAGTAATGCATTTGTTTGACCAGCCCGGATTTGACTATATGCCAGGCGAGACTGTTCTGGTTCCGGCACATGTGACCATGAAAATTGATTTCCCGGAAGCAACGGAAACAAATCCTACACAATGCATTGCACTGGCGCTTGACCTTGCCAAAATACAGCAGATTATTGACAGGCTCAACGAGCAATATCCGAGGGAAGGTCAGGATCAATTCTGGCAGTTGCAGCACAATCAGTATCATTTTTTGAATAATCTGGATCTGGCACAAAGCATTAACAAACTGATACACATCTGTTCCGGAAATTCATTAGGAAAAGATATCCTGGCCGACCTCACACTTCAGGAGCTCGTAGTCCATATCATTCAGACCCAAAATCTTAATGCTGTGCAGGATCATTCGTTTAACCAGCATGACAATCCGCTAGCCTATGTGATCCATTACATCCGGACCAATATCGGCGAAAAAATTCAGGTTGAAGATTTGAGTGAAAAGGCTTGCATGAGTCGCGCATCATTCTACCGCGCTTTCAAACGCGAATTCAGTATAAGCCCTGTGGAGTTTATTTTAAGGGAAAAAATTAAAAAGGCGAAAACGCTTTTAACAGATTCCAGAGCAACAATTTCTGATGTCTGTTACCAACTAGGTTTTTCTGATCTAAATTATTTTGGAAGACAATTTAAAAAATCGGAAGGGATTTCTCCCTCCCAATACCGCCATGTCAGTGGTAATCTTGACGATAAATAACATTGACGTCAGCTTTATTTCTTTCTAAAAAGCTGACGAAACAATGAATCATTTTTTTAGTGATTTTATATACAGGGTCACAGACGCGATATCTGTCTCAGAAAGTATCCCGACAAACGAAGGCATCTCTTCGTTATATCCTTTAACAATTTTAGCAGAAGGCGTCAGAATGGATTCCCGTATATAATTTTCATCGGCAATAGCTGTCGAATTATCTTCAAAATGCCGCTCGGACTTATAAAGATTTTGAAAAGGTGGCCCATACATTCCTTTTGTGACAAGCCCGGCAGAATGGCAGCCAGCGCAAGCCATTTTCTCAAAAATCTCCTTGCCTTTTTCTGCGGATGCCGCCAGTTCTTTTTCCGGTTGGGATTCAGGTTGTGCCTTTTTCTTTTCCAACAAAGAAAAGTCTACTTTCGAAAAATCGCCCTGAGATTTCAGTTCAGAAAGATTATTCACCGTAAACCAGAAACGGTCATTGATATTTTTTCCGTCCGCCGCTTTGATTTTGTAAACAACTTCAATCTGCATCACATCCTGCATATCGGGCACGAGCAGTAGCATTTTTTTCCGGTCTGATGAAAGATAAACCCCGGCAACTTCCAAAGTCTCTTCCCCTGATGTTCCATCCAGTTTAAAATGACCAGAGCCATATTCCTCAGTACGTTTATAATTCCATCTTTTAACAGCAAAATCCGAAACATTCAAATCTGCGCCGTCAAGTTCCGTATCGAAACCGAGCACGATCCCTTGTTTCGCAGCCTGAAATTGGTTGGGTAAATACACAGGCTTGCCGGTATACCGAAGTCGCATCAGTGCACTTATGCCATTTGAACTGGATCCCCACAAATTAAATCCTGTAATATACAATTGTCTGTCAACCGGATTCATCGCACCTTTTGACGTTGGTGCGGGATAATCTGCGTGAATAAAACTGATACCTCCTTGTGGTATTCGCGCGGCACTATCAATAAGCACCCGGAAAAGACCCGGATGGGCAAACGAAAAATGAATTAGGTTTCCATTTAACGGCCCCATTTTGTTTCCCGTAATCCAAGCCTGGCTGATACTGGAACGGTCAACTCTGTGTGGAATCCAGGTTAAAGGCGGAGCAATCGGTGGATTATCCTTACGGTGCGCCGAAGCAGGAACACCATAATAATCTCCTTTTTTAATTAAATAAATCGGCGTCGATGGAACAAAGTTTCCTTGCTGATCCGAAGCCGTAAGCGTTCCTTTCTCCGGATGAATACCGATATATGGCCCTCTTAAACCCGTAGCTGTCACTTCGAAACTACGTCCGTCAGGTGAAATTTTCAGGATAGTACCGTTATGTTTTGATCCGGCGCGAAATCCTTTTGTAACCTGCGAGGTGACTCCCGGTCCATTACTTTGCGTTCCGCCTTTTGCCACATAGAAACTTCCATCGGGCGCGTAGACCATATCAGCAGCCCATTCACGCGACTCAGGGGATTGGGTAACTACGTTTGAAAAATTTTCATAATAATCCGCTTCCCCGTCTTCATTCAAATCATGGAGACGAACGATTCCTTCCCGCCCGAAAACGTAAACAGTATCCCTGACCACCTCAATACTTAGCGGTTCATGCAACCCTGACGCAAATCTTTTCCAACGAATATTTTTAAGTTCTTTATCTATTCCGTCAATCATCCATACGTCGCCTTCAAACGTAACGGCGGCTGCATGTCCGTTTTCATAAAAGGAAATATCGGCAACCCGAACATTTCTTTTCCACGGGTTATTCAACGGCAGTGTGAGTTTGTCGGTTACGTAAGCGGCAGTATCCGGTGCCAGCTCACCCGAAGTTATTACTGCCTGTCCCCAGTGTGACTCGCCACCCTTCCTGAAATCGGGAAGCGCAATGTGTTTCTTTTTACATAATTTTTCAAAAGCAGCTTTTTTATTGACCGGACCTTTCCAAACCAGGACTGTCCCCTCACCTTTTTTAACCGATGGCGCAATACGAACGGTCATGTATTGGTTATTGGTTACCCCAGGCTGCATCTCCAATGTCGCTTTTCCAAGAACGGCAATTGCGGTAACAGTATCTTTGTTTGCTCCCTGGTAGACGTATGCAATTTTACCTTTCAACTCGCTACCCGAAGCATTCGTAACCTCCGCAGCAGTCAGGTAAAGCTCTTTACCTGCATTTTGAATCTGAAATTTTCTGACAAAAACAGTCTGATCCTCAAAACGGATACTTTCAGGCAATTCGTATACCGAAGCTTTTCCCACACTATAATTCAGCACGGCTTTCTCACCATACACAAAAACGCCATTCCATCTGCCTTTCTCTACCGGCATCGCGCCCCATTTTATCTCGTTTGCAATTTCCGGTTCTTCTCTTGGATCTATAAAATCGGGTTTTCCTTCTGACCAGCCTGCATACAAGCCCGTCGCAATTTTCGGATTTCCCGTAACGGTTGTAACTTTATTATTCTTATTGAAAAAGTCTTTATAAGAGATCTGCGCCATTAAAACCATTGGCAGGAATTTCCCGGTCCACCCTACTGACCACCGGAGTAAATCAGTATCGAAACATGCATAGGCACTATCTCCCAGTTGCAAAGCAAGTGACCTGGCCGAAATATTATCTTCGGGAAAATTGGGGCCTAATTTTCTTGCGTCGAGCGAAGTCGAAATAAATGGGAAACCTGGCTCGACAAAAGGATTCAGAATTAGCGAATCCGCACTCGTATTATGTGTGTTCTTTTTATCTGTATATGCTGTGAGTATTAAACTCGAAATCAGAAAAGTTGCCAGAACAATGACAACGCCAATGGATCTTTTACCAAAACCAAAAATACTGAACATACCCAAAACCTTAAATTATTCCGTTTTAATTGTGAAAAGCCATTTGTGTGCTTAAAATTACTCAAACCAGGCTATTTCAGTACGACGAAACTTTTACTTCGGTTCATTGACATGATATCAAATTTTATTTTTCCAGGGGTGAAAATTCAGGCCCGACGAACCGCGTGCCAGATTATCACTGCGTTTCAGAAACCCGATAAAACAGGTAAAAGACCATTTTTCTTCATTGCCAGGATGCTGTCATTTTTCTCATCACCCTGTTTCACAAGACTCCATTGAAATCTGGCACTGACCGGATGATGATCTGAAAGTGGCAGACCTGTTTTGGTTGTAAATAATAGATTTTCAAGATGATAATCCTGGATTTGAAGCGTCAGCTCTTTACTGCTTCGGAAAAGAATTTTATCAATGGTCTCACAGGAATCAGTGACCGATAAGATATTATCATCCGGAAACTGCCTGGACATCTCAGGAAATTTCCCGTCACTCTTATGTGATAACCAGACATCTTCAAGATTATTCTCTGTGTTCAATATTCCAACATTGTCATAGAAATAACTGTAGTGTGCATTTAGATCTCCCATCACAATGACGGCATTTTCAGAAGAATGTTTTTTGATATATGCTGATAATTGCAGGATATTCTTTCTACGCGCCT
Organism: Dyadobacter sp. HNCC25DJ186; assembly: GCF_056895235.1. NCBI lineage: Bacteria > Pseudomonadati > Bacteroidota > Cytophagia > Cytophagales > Spirosomataceae > Dyadobacter > Dyadobacter sp. HNCC25DJ186. Next base: position 135,468 of record NZ_JBXHAS010000011.1, on the reverse strand, counting down.
CGGCAGCTGCAAAGTGATTATTGGCGTTCGCATGGACATTATAAAAATCAATAAAAACATTTTTCGCCACTTCAATACTGCTGTATGAAAAACCCTTTGGCGTAAAACAGTCAGCTCCGGTGCAATCCTTCCACTTGATCCGACTAACTTCATGAACAGGATATTTGGAAAGTGTATTCAAACCGTCACCGAAAGGAACCTTGCCTTTTGGTGTGGTGCGATAAGGATGCAAATTTCCTCGCTGATAAAGATATTTATTATAATTAAAATCTTCCTGCACATGGGCTATATCAAAGCGGTTTAAGATCCGGCCTATTTCCATGATGCTTGAAGAACGCTCGGTTACGGCACTTGAAATAATTCCCGGCAACCCTGCCACATTATACGTGATTACAGAAAATTCACCTGCGTCTGCAATTTTCAGCTCTGTATTTTTCAGGGAAGAAACCGCTGAGGAGCCGTTTGACGGTTCTGTACTTGTCCAAAAGAAAACTAAAATAACCAAAGCACCGGTGGTAAGCCTGTTATACCTGTTTCTCGTAAAATAGGAAAGCATCTTTCTATTTTTATGTGGTCCACGAAATTACGATCGGGCTGTGAACAGGATTGTTCGTAAATGTTATTGAATTATTAAATATTACTTGTCAATCTTCAATCACAGGCGATCCAAGACCGGTATTAGAATTTTTGTAAACTAGTCGATCATCCACAGTAGGAATGATAATCTCACTGACTTTTGTCTTTACGTATATAATTTAGTTTCCTTACTTTCGATAAACATTGACATTAAAATTTCCCTACATGAGAATTGTAAGCGTTCCGACCATTTCCGCATATTGGCTGTTATTATTATTTTCACTGCTGGTCGGACCGTCGATGGCTCAGAACAAAACCTCACCAGGCTCGGAAAAATCAGTTGACAATTTTGACCTGAGAGACGGCGACCGTGTCGTTTTTCTTGGGAATTCGGTTTTTGAAAACGATTTCGAATTTGGATACCTCGAATTTGCGCTTACCACAAAGTTTGCCGATAAGTTTGTCACTTTCAGAAACCTCGGATGGACCGGTGATAATGTTTTCGGCGATGCCAGAAGTACCTTTACCAATCCGCCAACGGCATATCAGCATTTAATTCAAAATATAGTCAAAACACAGCCTTCTGTCGTTTTTCTTGCTTATGGTGGCGTAGAAGCCCAGGAAGGCCAGGCCGGACTTCCGCATTTTAAAGAGGGGCTGAACAATCTTCTCAATAAGATCGATTCATTGGGTGCCAGGACAATCCTGCTTTCTCCCATTCCGGTTATGTCTGCGGATTCTGTAATCGGCGCAGATAAACGGAATGCTGACATCCGGCTTTATTCTTCTGAAATTGAAAAAATTGCTTCGCAGCGCGGAAAAAAGTTTATTGATCTGTACAATCCAATTTCGCAGGTCAGCAAGAAATCCGTGATCACTGAAAACGGTGTACACCTTAACGAAGCCGGATATTATTATTTGGCCGAAATTCTGGAAAATGGTTTAGGTTTAAAATCAGATACACAGTCTGTTACGATCAATGTTTCTAAACAGTCGATCGAGACTTCTGCGAACGTAAAAAAATTAAAAGAAACAAATGACCTATCGACTTTGCGATTTACGATTAACCAAAAGTATCTTCCACTACCCGCGCCGAAGTCAGGCGAAGAGGTGAACAGCACCCCTCAGATCTTTAAAATTACGGGTCTGAAAAAAGGATTTTATACACTGAAAGAAGATGGCTTCGATCTGATCACTGCTTCTGCAAAAGACTGGGAAACGGGAATTGAAATAAAGAACGGTGCCGCATTCAATCAGGCAAATCTTGTAAAAGACATGATCCTGAAAAAAAATGACCTGTTCTTTTTCCAGTATCGCCCAATAAACGAAACATATATCATTGGATTCAGGGCTTACGAGCAGGGTAAACATGTGAAGGATCTGGACGATCAGAGTATCCTGATCAAATTTCTGGAAAGCCAGATTGCCATGGAACGTATGCCAAAATCGCATATCTACCAAATAGCTGCTTTAAAGTAATTCTTATTTATACCCGTTCCATCCATCGGGACCTAGTTATTTTTCATTACAAATCATCGAGACGCTCAGACGCCTGGTCAACAGAAAACATATGAGGCCATTTAAATTTACTAAAACATTGTATGGAACCATCATTATTCCGATGGTTCTTCTTACAACTTCTTCCGTTCACCAGGCTACGGTGAAAGAAGATCCCGATCCGGACGTTCAGAAAGAGCTCGCATCTTTTCATGTTGCCGATGGTTTCGAAGTGACACTCTGGGCAGCGGAGCCACTTGTGGCCAAGCCTATCCAGATGAACTGGGATGCTGACGGGCGTTTGTGGGTGGTGAGCAGTACTGCTTATCCGCATTTAAAAACAGGCGAAGAAGCCAACGACAAGATTTTTGTCATTGAAGATACAGATGGCGACGGAAAAGCAGACAAAACGACGATTTTCGCGGAGGGTCTGCTTACACCTACCGGAATTCTACCGGGTGATGGTGGCGTTTATGTCGCCAATTCCACTGAGATACTACATTTTTCAGATACGGATGGTGATGGAAAAGCAGATAAAAAACGCAGAGTTTTACATGGTTTTGGAACCGGTGATGCACATCATTTAATCCATACTTTTCGCTGGGGGCCAGAAGGAAAAATGTATTTCAACCAATCCATATACATTTTCAGTCATATTGAAACACCTTTTGGCGTAAAACGTCTGGAAGCCGGAGGCGTCTGGCAGCTGAATCCTAAAACGCTGGAACTGGACGTGTATGCCCGGGGCGGAATTAATTTCTGGGGTTTGCAATTTGATCGTTGGGGACAGTCATTCTTAACCGACGGAGCAGGTGGTGAAGGAATTAATTATGCTTTTCCAGGTGCTGCTTTTGCTGCAACACAAGGTGCAGAACGTATTATTCGCGGCCTGAATCCCGGACAGCCGAAACATAGCGGACTGGATGTAATTTCAGGGAGTCATTTACCCGAGGCCTGGCAGGGAAGGATGATCACAAACGATTTCCGGGCGAACCGGATCAATAGCTTCAAACTTGAAGAACAGGGAAGCGGATATGCTTCCAAACAAACGGAAGATTTGATGTGGACAGATAACGTTGCTTTCCGGCCGGTAGATATTAATGTAGGCCCGGACGGTGCCATTTACGTTGCCGACTGGTACAACCCGATCATTCAACACGGAGAAGTGGACTTTTTTGATCCGAGGCGCGATCAGGAACACGGGCGCATCTGGCGTGTTACTGCAAAAAATCGTCCGTTGGCAAAGGTTCAGAAACTAAATAATGCCTCGATCCCGGTCCTTTTGGAGGCGTTGAAAGCACCTGAAAATTTGGTGCGTTCTAATGCAAAACAGGTTTTGAAAGAACGTGGAGCGAAAGAAGTTATTCCTGTTTTGCAAAAATGGGTTGCTGGCCTGGACAAAAAAGATGCAAATTATGAGCATACTTTATTGGAAGCATTATGGGTTTTTCAGGCACTGGAAACTGTAAATGAACCGCTGCTTACAAGCCTGTTAAATGCAGAAAGTCACAATGCCCGTTCGTCTGCACTGCGCACGCTGCAAGCGTGGCATGCAAAAATCGCCAATGTGCCAGCCATTCTCGAAAAAATGGTCAACGATGAACATGCGCAGGTTCGTCTGGAAGCGGTCATTGCACTGAGGAAAATAAAAACTGCCGAGGCCTCACGTACAGCCCTGAAAGCACTCGACAAACCTATGGACGAGTTTCTTGATTTTGCGCTTTGGCAGACGGTACGCGAACTTCAACCATTATGGATGGCCAGGTTAAAAGCCGAACCTGATTTCTTTCAAGATGCTAAAAAGTCTGTTTTTGCCTTGAAATCAGTTAGTTCGCCGGAAGCGGTGTCGCTTTTACTAAAAATATATCAGAAAGGACAAGTTCCTTCCGAGTATCAAAAGGATGTCGTCAATGCTATTGCGAAATCAGGCACGATTGCCGACTTGAATATGCTGCTGGATTTTGCGTTGCAGAATAAAGATAAAACGTTGATTTTACAGCTGAATGCATTAGAAGAAGCGGCTCGTTCAAGAAAGTTAAAACCCGATAACCATCCGGAGCGAATTGCAAATTTGATTGAAAAGGAAGATGAAACAGTTAGCCAGTCCGCCATTCGCCTGATCGGATTATGGAAGCTTGAACAGCTTAGCGATCGTCTTACAAGTCTTATTAAAACAGGAAATAATCTGACAAAAAAAACAGCGCTGTCTTCCTTAGCTGCTATCGACAAAACAAAGGCGCTAAAACAGGCGACAGATATGGCCGGGGCTAAAAATGCGCCTGAGGTGAGGATCATTGGCGCAGCACAGTTGGCTGATTTCAACCCTGAGGAAGCTGCACGTATAGGAACAGAGCTTATGCGGTCACTTCCCGCTGATACGGATATGTCAGATATTTTCATTGCGTTGATTGCAAACAAAGCCGGCACAGAAGCGTTGACTGCCGCAATTAATACGAAGAAAATTCCTGAATCGATTGCTAAAAAAGGCAGACAACTGGTTCAGACGCGTGTGATGTGGACCCGACAAAGGCAGACCGATGTACTTGCGCTCAAAGCTGCCCTCGAAGAATCCGGCGGAGCGATGCCCGCAGCAAAAATGGCTCAGGAACTTAATGACAACGAAATTGCTGGCCTGGCAAAAGTGATCACTGAAAAAGCGGATCCGGAAAAAGGAGAACTGATTTTCAGAAAAGCGGAAGTCAACTGCACTTCCTGTCACGCGATCGGTGGTGCAGGCGGACGTATCGGTCCCGATTTAAGCAGCCTCGGTACCAGCTCACCCGTGGAAACCATTATCCGTTCTGTGCTTTACCCCAATTTATCGATCAAGGAAGGTTACGATTTAAAACGGGTTCTGAAAAAAGATGGTACTGAAATGCTTGGCTATCTTGCCAGCGACGGTGCCTCAGATATTGTGATCCGGGACGTGACAGGAAAAGAAGTATCCATTCCAAAAAGCCAGGTCGAATTAATGGAAAAGGTGCCTGGCTCCTTGATGCCTCCGGGACTTACAGCAGGCCTGGATCAGCAGGAATTTATCAATTTAATTGGCTTTCTTTCAAAATTAGGAGAATCTGGTAATTACCGTGTTCCAACAACCCGGTTCGTTCGCCGATGGAGCAGCGCCGTTTCAAATAAGGAACTTGTGAAAAAACTGGCTGCAGAGGGAGTTAACTATGTTGCAAAGGAAAACTCGAAAGTTGTTTTCGATCCAATTTACAGCAAGGTAGCAGGCGACTTGCCTCTCAATGAAATTCCGGTTATTGAGGTCGCCGGTTCAAAACGACTGAGTTTTATCCGTTTTGAGGTTGAAGTTGTTACAAAAGGCCTGGTGAATCTGTCTCATAATACCACAACGGGCATACAAGCCTGGGTAGACGGAAAACCAGTAAAACTTTTGCAAAACAATTTATCTGCCGAGCTTTCTCAGGGTATTCATACAGTAACGCTGGGGGTTGACAGAAATCTCATGAAGGAATCAAATTTAAAAATACAATTACTGGATTCTGATGGAGGTGGTGCCCAAACCCGATTGGTGATGGGAAAATGATTATTTAGATATAATTACCTAAGTATATTTTGGCCAACATTATCCTTATATTATCTGAAAGCTTGCAGGATAATTTGAGTTTATTAAATTCAGCTCTCTAAAATTCAGTTAAAATTTAATTTCAAATAAAAATGTTAAAAAAATCACTGGCCCTACTTTTTGTCATGGCGACTGCGGCGTGCGCTAATGCCCAGCAGTTCAAGGTTTTACTTTTCTCAAAAACAGCAGGATTTCACCACGAGTCAATTCATGAAGGCGTTGACGGCATCAGAAAGTTGGCTGCAAGAAATAATTTCACTGTCGATTGGCAGGAAAACGCGTCTGTATTTAACGAGAAACAGTTAAACAATTACGCCGCGGTAATTTTCTTAAACACAACGGGCGATGTTCTTAACGATGAGCAGCAGGCTGCTTTTGAAAAATACATCCAGTCGGGCAAAGGATGGGTGGGTATCCATTCTGCTGCCGATACTGAATACGAATGGCCGTGGTATACGAAGATGGTTGGCATGATGTTCAAAATTCACCCGGCACAGCAAACTGCTTATCTTGACGTAGTGGATAGCAATTTTCCGGGCCTTGAACGTTTCCCAAAAAGAATGTTGTGGACAGACGAATGGTACGAATATCAAAAACCATACAAATCGAACGATCTGAAATTCCTGATCAATCTGGATGAAAAAACGTATGATGCTAAAACCAAATGGGGCGACAATGAAGGAAAAGGCATGGGAGACGTTCACCCGATGTCATGGTATCACAAATACGACGGTGGCCGTGCATTCTACACCGGTATGGGTCACATTGGGTTAGTTTATTCTGACCAATCGTTTCTAGACCATCTTTACGGAGGTATTTATTGGGCTGCAACAGGAAAAGGTATCAAATAAAATATCTTATTTTTGATTTATTTTTTCGCCTTTCTTCTATCCGAAGAAAGGCGAAAAATTTTGTAGCAAAAGGATAAAAAAATCTGGGATTAGGCTGATATCATCAGGAATGTCGGGCTATTTTTTATTTTACTGAAAGCAAACAGATTTCTAAAAAATTATGATTATCGGTGGTTTTAAGATTCAGGATTTAATAGGACGGTTTACAGGTGGGAAAAAGAAGAAGTCTTATTATCTAACAATCTGCTGCATTGTCAAAGACGAAAATGAGTATCTGAAAGAATGGATGACTTACCATATAAAAATCGGAATTGAGCATTTTTATATTTACGATAATGACAGCAAGATCGCTGTTTCGGAAACGTTGAAGTTACTGGATTTAGAAAACTATGCAACGGTGATTAAAATCTATGGAAAAGCAAGGCAGGTAACAGCCTACAATGATTGTCTAAAAAGACAGGGTGCTTTTTCTCAATGGATTGGATTTATTGACGCTGATGAATTTATCGTACCTAAAAGTACCTCCGGCGACTTACCAGTATTTTTGAAGGATTTTGAAAACGCAGGCGGTCTTGGTATAAACTGGCTTGTTTTTGGGTCCAGCGGGTATATTAAAAGAACGTTGCGGTCGCAATTACGAAGCTTTTTGAAGAGATCGGAAGCAAGCTTTCCTATCAATATGCATGTTAAATTAATCGTCCAGCCAAAGTTTGTGAAGCGTTCGATCGGAGCTCATTTGTTTAGTTACAAGAAAGGTTATATCGCAGTCAATGAGCAATTTAAACAGATAACCAGTTCATATTCGGACACGAGTGTAGATAAAATACAGATCAATCATTATTACTGCCGATCGCTGGAAGAATATCAGGATAAGGTAGAAAGAGGACTGGCAGACACTTCCAAAAGAACCAGAAAAATGGAAGATTTCCATAACCACGATCGCGAGGCTAATGTAATTGAAGACAGGGCCATTCTGGAAATTCTAGATCGAAATTAAGAATTTTTCCGAAGGCTATCGGATAACAGTCATTTTCAAACTTTAGAAGAATTATAAGACAAACATTGCAAAAAAAACCAAATACAATTATTCTTGATGTTCTGTCAAACCGAATCTGCCCGTTCCCGATAAAATTCCAGATTTTAAACGTTAATTTCGTTTATTGGAACCATCTTCATTTCAACGCAATGTCATGAAACAACACACCACAAATTATCAAAACACCTTCATCGAAGTGGCAGAAGATTCACCGGCAATTGATGGTGAAGTTCCTCCCTTAAAGACAGATAAAAAAACGGTTGCCAATATCCAGTTTGATATGATTAGCAAACATCCATACGAGTTTACTTCCGACGATGTTTTGTTTAAAGTTTACGCAGAACGCAACGATCTAACCGACGGCGAACTCGAAGAGTCCAGGAAAGAATTCTTTTCTAAAGGGCAAGCATGCCTCCGCGCTTCACCACTAACCAAAAGATATGGCTGGGGAGTTCATCATGATAAAGAAGGTAAAATTGCCTTGTATGGATATGGAACAGCCGAATATAAAAAATTCGCCGTAGACAAAGAGCTAAAAGTAGTAAGGGCCATGAAGTCTGGCAAATGAAAATCCCAGAAAGATTTCAGTTGCCAAAATCTTTATATTTTTGAGCCTGATATATCTTAAAACTACGCGATGAAGATTTTAGCACCTATTTTGTTTCTTATTTTTCTATCATCTTTATCTTATGCCCAGAACAGTGGAAAGCCTTTTGTGCTTGGCACCATTGAAGAGATTCAATCCAGCGTACTATCCGAAAAACGAATCCTGAACATTTATCTTCCTGACGGTTATAATAAAAGCGACACAACTAAGTATCCGGTCGTTTATTTACTCGACGGCTCCGCAGATGAAGATTTTATTCACATCACCGGGCTCTATCAATTTAATAATTTTGCATGGATCAATCGCGTTCCAAAATCTATCATAATCGGCATAGCAAATGTGGACCGAAAACGAGATTTCACATTTCCTACGACGGTAAGCTCCGATAAGAAGAGGTTCCCCACGACTGGTCAATCAGCACAATTTATTGCATTTTTAGAACAGGAAGTAATTCCTTTTGTTGAAACAAAGTTTAAGACAACTGCCTCCCGGACTTTAATCGGACAGTCCTTTGGAGGATTGCTTGCTTCCGAAATTTTGCTAAAAAAGCCAGCTTTGTTCAACAAGTACATTATCATCAGTCCAAGTCTATGGTGGGATAATGGCTCACTTTTGAGTCAGAGTTCAGTCGTGCTGCAGGAAAATTTCAAATTTAAAACAGATATCTACATCGCTGTTGGCAAGGAAGGGCTCGCTCCAAGTCACACTCCACACGTCATGGAGGTCGACGCAAACTTACTGTTTGAAAAATTAAGGAAAAGTAAAAGTCCAAACGTTAGAGTCTATTTCGATTACCTTCCGCACGAGGATCACGCAACGATTACGCACCAGGCTGTCTTCAATGCCCTGCGGACTCTCCATCCGGCACCTGACCAAAACAAACACGAGTGATCTTGCAATCATACCAAATAATATCAAAGATCGTCGGTTAAGGTAAAGTCGCATAAATAAGTTAAAACAACTTCCGATTTTTAAAAAATAAACTTTGGCTTGGCTAAACCAGGTTTTTTTTAAGACCAGGCACATTATCCGCTACGGGCTGGAAAATAACCAAAAACGGACGATGTGCCATGAGAAAGTGTCAGGTTCCATGCCGAAAAAAACCTGAAAGATAAAAAACAGAAAAATCTCTGTTGCCATCCGCTTTAGTACCTTTAAAAATATGGATTTCGTCCTGATTGCCCTCCGAAATGTCGTGTTAACACCCTGTTGATTCCATAATAGTTCTCTAAAATTGTGAATAAATAATTGACTTGAACTTAACAATTATCAAGAATGGACAACCAGATTTATCCTTGTTTGTGGTACGATGGCAATGCAAAATCAGCAGCCGAATTCTACTGCACCGTTTTTAAAAATTCCAGAATTTTAGACGATACACCCATGGTGGTGACTTTTGAATTAAATGGGAACCGGGTCATGGGTTTGAACGGTGGACCGTACTTTAAATTTAGCGAGGCGGTATCTTTCGTTGTGAATTGTGAAGATCAGGAAGAGATCGACTACTACTGGGAAAAACTGACAGCAGACGGCGGCCAGGAAAGCATGTGCGGATGGCTGAAAGATAAGTTCGGTTTTTCCTGGCAGATTATTCCGTCAAACATTTCAAAATTAATGTCAGATCCTGTGAAGGGACAGCGCGTGATGCAGGCTCTCATGGGAATGAAAAAAATTGACCTTCAAAATCTTGTCGATGCATAATCATCATCGACGCAACGTTGTAAATAGTTTTTTTCCGCGACTATTCATCTCTATATCTTATCAGGCTGGCATGATTTTAGGACTTAATATAGAATATTGAGAAACCTAAAATCTATATTATGAAATCGATCGTCTTAATTTTCAGTGCAGTTTGCTTTCTATTTGCTTGTGATAGTGGCTCAAAATCAGAGTCTGAGGCGCTGAGAGCTAAACAAGCCACCATTGATTCTATGCAAAATGTTTTGGCTAAAAAAGCGGTGGTAGACTCCATGAACGCAGTGATGGCGGATCGTGAAGAAAAACTGAAAGCGCAAAATGAGGAAAATGACAAGCAGAGTGTAGCAAATAACAACGTTGCTCCGGTTGTAGCGCAAAAGAAAAAAGGTTGGAGCCATACCGCTAAGGGTGCCGTTGTTGGTGCCGGTACAGGCGCAGTTACTGGTGCTCTTGTAAACAAGAAACGCGCTGAAGGCGCAATTGTGGGGACCTTAATTGGTGCTGGCGTAGGTGCGGGAACAGGTGCTTTGGTTGACCGCTCGAAGAAAAAGAAAAACGGATCGAATTAATAGATTCAGCATTATATATTTAAAACAAAACCGGCCGCGCAAATTATTGCGTGGCCGGTTTGTTTTAAATACCGATCGATCACCTTTTAATTTTGGTCGTCAGATCTGCTGCTGTCTGTCTTAAATTTTCGGCAAAACCTGCGTCGACATTTTCAGGAAGAAATCTTAATTTGACAGGTGTCTCATTAAATAGAACTCCATACCAAACCAGTCCTCCCAGAAAACATCCGGCCTCATTGGCATGATTTGAATCGAATGCTATCTTTCCACTTTTATCCCAACGATAACCTGCATGCAGCGAGTTTGTCTGATCTGGGAGTTCAGGGAATTTTGCCAGGTCAAATTTAAATGTTGTATCGGGTTTGAAAGCTGTTTCAGGATCAGAATTAATTTTCCAGAAAGCATCACCGACCGGAATGATTTTTATCCCTAATTCCCTGGCAATGGTATGGTAAGCAGCCCTTGAATTTTCCCACATTTCTTTCGCGCTTGCTGCAAATTGCCCATCCGCCGTCTGCGTGAACTGCCTGGAATCGACGCGGTAAGCCCATGTCTGATGCATCATGATTTTAGCATCAGGCTGGATGGATTTAATCAGGTCAAAAAGTTTCTTCGCATAGGGCAAATACGTTTTCACATCACCGGAATTCATAGAATTTTGCTGAATGGTCACGACGTCCCATTTCCCAACAGACAATAATTCCCGTAGCGATTTTCCTCCGTATGCTTTCCCTTTGGGATCTTGCGGATTTTTCTCTGCCGCTTCTGCAATTTCCCAATGTCGCTGTAAGGAGCAGCCTCCCAGCTCTGCACGGCCTATTTTCAAAGGGTGGTCTCTCTCTTTTGCGAGTTGAGGTAAATAGCGGGTTGCATTCTGCGAAAAACTATTCCCGATCAGGAATAATCTAAGCGTATCATTTTTGGTGATAGAATTACGTAAATTCTCTGCCGAAGCAGCGTTTACCAAAAACAAGATCGTTATGAACGCCAGCGATCTGAATATTCTGCCCGGGTGTTTTTTATTACTATTAAAGTTCATTCCTGCTATGTTAAATTAATTCAATTATCAAAAAAAGAAACGTCAATGAGCTAAACTACAATGTCATTTACAGGATTACAAAAATAGTCACAGTTAAACATAAACGGCCCGGAAACCAGGCCATTTTGTATGCAATAAAAAGTCGTTTTCCCAACGATCAGATTTTCAATATCCGTCAGTGAGTTTCACTTCATTTTCCATTTTTTTTCCGCCGAGAAATTGTTTGATATTTTTGGCAAAAACCTTGACCTTATCTCTGTTTCGATGGTTATGAGCAGCTCCGGTATGCTGTGTTAAAATCACATTACTCATTGTCCACAGTTTACTGCTTTTGGGCAACGGTTCAACTTCGGTAACATCAAGCACCGCGCCGAGTAAGCGTCCGTTTTTAAGCGCTTTGATCATTTCCTCTTCATCTGTCGTGTTTCCTCTTCCCACAGATGCATAAAGACTTCCTTCCTTCATCGCTTCAAAAAATTCGGCGGAAACATAATCTTCCAGATTTCCGGGTAATGTGTTAATGACAAGGTCCGTTTCTGGCAATGCTTTTAACAGATCTTTAAATGAGTGAATGTCAGCGTCAGGGTCGCTCTTTGCCGTCGTCTGCACTTTGCAACCAAATGCTTTCAAAACCTTTTTTACATGTTCTGAAATTGCTCCGGAACCCAAAACTATCACCTGCTTCTCTCCAAGTATATGCAATGCAGGCTCAGCCTCCTCTCCTACCCATTTCTTTTCAAGCTGGTTTCTCACCATACTGTGAACGCCTCGGTAAAATGCCAAGACACCGCTGATAATTGTTTCTGCAACCGGAACAGCGGAAATATCACCAACGTTGGCTACTTTTCCTTTAAAGTCAACATCTTTATATTGCTCAAAACCAACATTTTCAAGCTGCCAAAATTTTAGAGAAGCCGGCAGTTCATTGAGTGACTCGACTGGCGGATTTCCGACCAGGATTTCAACCTCCTTCAATGCAACAGCTAGCTCAGATTTTGAGATATCAGATTTGTATATAAGCTCAGTTTTGTCAGGTAATTGTTTTTTAAAGTCTGCTCTCTCTTTTTCGTCAAAGTCAATGTACAGTAGGATTTTCATTTTCAACTGGTTTAAATCGTGATGAAGTGGTTGTGCGGGAAAAATATCCTTCCACAACTTATACGATTACCAGTTTAAAATACTGTTCCAAAATGGCGACTAACATTACAAAAAGATATATTTGTCAAAATGCCTCGCCTGTGAAAAGATAGATTCCAGGTCCTTCTTTCGTAAACCCAATGTCCATACGGAGAAAAATATCTTTCTTGGGAAAAAGCAAATAGCGCAGCCCTACCCCACCAGAAGGGCGAATATGTTTCCAGCTAAACTCATTTATTTTCGGAGCAACTACAGCCGCTGCGGCGAAAACCGTTCCTCCAAAACGCTTACTGAACCTGAAAGGAAGCCAGCGATGTTCGGTCTGGAAAGCGAGCATATTTTTGTCGCGATATCGCCCGGAATAATATCCACGCATAATCATTTCCCCACCCATCAGTGCAAGTTGATTAAAGGGAACATTTCCTGATAAAAAATTTCCATACAACTGCCACGCCAGCACGTTTCTGGAGTTGGTCGGGTGTGACGACCGGACATCCAGGTTTACTCCGTAGAATTTATAGTCACTGCCCAGTTTTGGAGCATATTGTAAAAATGATAGTTCACTAAAAAGCCCTTTCCGGACATTAAGGACGTTGTGGCGGTTGTCATACACAAGAGCGGCACCAAGTCCGATATTTCTTGTACCATCGCTACCCAGCGGGGCTTCGTATTCATGATTGCCCTCTGGCTGGTTAAAACTGGTATTATACAATTGCTGATAATCGATCTCCGGCCCTATGAAAAGGTTTGGGATAATTTTACGCAGGACACGTTGTCTTAAAAGCAGATAATTTGCATCAATCAGTGCAGGTTCATGGCCTGATGTTTCCGGACCAATACCGTAGTATAGTAATGGGAACCGCTGAAATCTGGTTCTCCCCAGAAAAAACCATTTATCCTTGTCACCATAAATCGCGTTATCCAGCCAGATACCGTATTGCGCCTCAAGTGTAATAAAAGTAAACGCCTGGATTTCACTCAGCCGGTTCATCGTATCATTCTTTGCCTGAAAAAGCAGCAGCGACGAAAACCCGAATTCAAAACTTGTTTCGGGCGAATAGGCAAGCGTTGGATAAATCCTGAAACTGGGTTTCCCTGGTGACGTCGTATCAGAGATGGCTTTCTGAACTACCCGTTTGATCCACCCGGGTTTCTCCTGTGCAAAAGCTGCATTTAGAGGCGCTAATAGCAAAAAAAGCAGGCAAAAATATCTTGAATTCAAAAGGCTGTGTTGTATTAAATGTTGACATTAAAATTAGATTAAAAAATCACGCCAGCCACATTTGATTTCAAGAATTGAACTCATCTTGCACCAAAGGCAGAAACGGAACTTTCGCAAGTCCCGTTTCTGATTTACCAAAAAAGTTAATTATTGTTCTAGTTTTTTTTCTTCTCAATCGATTTAAGACTTGTTCCGGCAATATCCTCCCAACGGTATAGGTGAAAAGTCTTATCATCGCTCATGGTTACAAAAAGTCCGTTTTTGAAATCATCATTCAAGGGCACGGACACCATTTCGGAGCCATCGCTATGGGATGCTTTCACTTTGACCGTTTTCAGGAGTACATGGCTTTGAGGGTTATCACTTTCACCCTCTCTGCTAAATATCTGAAACTGGTTGGCACCCTGATCAGATACCAGCAGATACCCGGTTGAATCTGTGAGTTTATAAATAGAAAGACCTTCATGATCCTCAGTAAAACCCGTTGTCGCGAAAAGAGCAAGCTCCTTATTCCCTTTTTCCGGATCGGCGTAATATTTATGAACGCCTTTTCCTTCATCGGAATAATAAATATAACCAAGCTCTTTGTCCACTACAATCGACTCAATTTCTTTCAACCCGCTATATGTTCCGAACTTGCGCGCCAAAGTGGCCTTCACCTTTCCTGAACCATCGTCTTCCAAAAGATATTGCCAAAGGTACGTTCCGTCAGTCGGACCCGTTTTACGGCCTGCAATCGCGTACATTTTACCGGATTTGTTTTTGTACAACGCGATGCCCATCAAATCTCGTCCGCCGTCCAAAGTTTCTCCCTGGTAAACTTCGATTCCTCCTCCGTCAACAGGTTTCATATCCGGAAGTGAGTATATGCGAAGTTTATGCGTGAAACGCTCAGTGACAACGGCTATGTCCGTAGGTTTCCCTCCTAACATCAGGCCATATTCAATGTCTACATTATTTGGTCTTTTGAGTCCGCGGATCACCTTGTCTTTGATGATTTTACCTTTCAAATCAAAAACGTATAACCCACCATCTTCATCCTTATCAGTTCCCAGTATCAAACTTTGCGACGGGTCCGCTGGATTTATCCATACCGCCGGATCATCCGTATCGTGCACCACGGTATCCGAAATATATAATGGTTCAATAATCTTTACAGAGTCTGATGCAGGAGAATCAGCAACATCCTTTTTCTCCTGGCAAGACACGGAAAATATACTCAGAACGCTTAGAAAGCTTATCAGTAATTTCACAGAATTCATTTAAATGGATCAAAATTTATAACTACTTAGTTCCAAAAGCACCGATGAAATTTGCCGGTGCAGGAGATTTATAAGTCACGCCATTTACAACAATTCCGTTTGCGAACAGACGTGTAAAATCAGTTTTCCCTTTGCCCAACGCAGGAGAGCCTGCTTGCAGATGGAAATCCCAGCTTGTGTTGAAGGTTGCATTTTGTACGTCCGTCGTCAACGGATAACTTACAAATTTCGGATCATTCTCAGAGGCTTTCGCTGAAACAATATCATTAACCCCTTTTACGATTTCATCTGATGGCTGGAACTGATCCGTCGTGGTCTGGTCATTACCATAATAAAAAGTATTGCTGATCACCGAACGCGAATCTTCAGGCGCTCCTTTATCTCTCTTAATTCCGAAACGGTCATTTGCCAAAAGGTTATTGTAAAGGTCAGCGCGAACTGATTTTTCAAGCCAGATTGAGCCACCTTTTGTTGTCGGTCTTCTCCATCCCGCGTTGATGATCGTGTTGTTATATCCAACCACGTATGCCTGCGGCGTACGGTCACCCGAGTTTGACAATTTTAGTGCATTTGTGTTTGGACTATATACTACGTTAAAAGCAACATCAGCCTGAACACCTGATTTAATGTTAATCGCATCGCCACCGGATACGCCCGTCGTATAGAAAAAATTGTTAGCGATAATGACCTGTCCGCCTTCAATATAAAATCCGTCTTCATTGAAATTACGAATGATGCTGTTCGTCACGATAAGCTTTCCGCCAACATTTGGATAGTAGAGAACCGGAACATGCTCCCCTGCTTCCGCTTTGTAAAGTCCGGCTTTCACAGACGGAGATTCCTCGGTAGTCACCGCGCCGCCGTATTCAAGGATTGTGTTATTTAAAACAAATTCACTCGATTTTGGCCCGGCAATAAGTCCGCCCCAAAGATTACCGAACTGGTTTTTTGCTGTTTTCCAACTGTCAGGAACGGTAAATTTGACAGGAGCTTCGGCAGTACCAATACTGTACAAATTTCCTTTAATTACCACTTCCGGTTTGACTACTGAATCGCTGAAAAGGACTGTAACGCCTTCCTCTATTGTTAAAGATTTCCCTTCCGGGATCTGGATATGCCCTGTGATCTTGTAGGTTCCACCCTTGGTCCAGGTACCGGAAACTTCACCCGAAACTGACTCCTGAACTACCGGAACTTCTACCGATGGTGCCGGTTCGGACTTATCGCTATCGCAACCTGCCAGCGCAAACATTGCCAAGGAGGCATAAGCAAAAAGATTTTTCATTTTAAATGCGTACATAAGATAATTGTTTTAGATAAATATTGTTTAAAATTTATATCGAACTCCCAGGAGATAAGATCGTTGGTAATAATCGCGGCGCATCAGCGTCCTTGATGAACTGCCCTGCTCGGGAACATTCAGATTTGCTGCGCTCACATTTTTCATATAAACTTCCATTGGCGTATTCAACAGGTTATTCGCTTTCACAAATATTCCGAAGCCGTTGGAAAATGTTTTTTCAATAGAGGCATCCATTTGAACGAAACCCTTCTGCCACAAATCGTTATCAAGAAATTGAGACACCGTATTGATGCGATCACCCGTATAACCTGCCGCCAATTGGCCATCTATTCCCCTTTTAGCATTTTTATATAGAAAAGAAAGATTTGCAACATGTGCAGACTGACCATAGAGCGGTCTGGACTGATCAACATTGATTGTTTCAAGGTCACCGCTTTCGTTTCTGATCCTTTGAGATTTTGGCGTAGTGATCTGCGAATGCGTGTAGGTGTAGTTCGCCTTTATTCCAAACATTTTAAAATACCTGATATAGTCAATTTCAATTCCGTAGTTATTGGCGTTTCCAAAATTCCCCGGCGCGTAATAGATATCCTGACCACGGACCGCGTCGCGCTGTAAAGTATATTCGATCGGATCTTTGATATGTTTGTAAAAAAGGCCAATCATAAACTGGTCCGAAACATTCGGGAAAATTTCATACCGAAGGTCAATATTATCGGCAATAGCTCTTCTCAAATCCGCATTTCCCCGTTCCTGATATTCCTCCTGCACAATGCGGTAAGGAACAATTTCAAAGAAACCCGGTCGGTTTACGGATCTGAAATACGAGGCTCTCAGATTAACATTTTCTCCTGTTTTATATTTAAAGTGAAGACTTGGCAAAAAATCGGTATAAACCTGACTTCCAACAGGGCGGTCTTCACCAATCGGAAAAAGCATGCTGTACCCCTGATCGGTAGCCTCTATACGAAGCCCTCCCAGCACTTCCAAATTTGTTGCCTCTGCCTTAACCTGAACATATCCCGCTTTAATCTGCTCGGTTGCATCATAATTTAAAGCAGTCGCCACGGCGCCTCTCGGATTCTGGATTGTCCATTGAATCTGTGAGTATTCAGTAAAATCGGTACCAAACTGCGCGAACAAATCTGTTGGTCTCAATTGATAATTATTATAGAAATTGGTCCGGGCCTTATCCCTGAACAAACCGCCCGCCATATATTCCAGCTGCATATTGCCGATGGGCTGCACGTAGGTAAAATTCAAATATGCGGAAATATCCCGGTCTGAATTGTGCTCCCATCTTCTCGACGCATCACCAACAGTTGTTTTGGTATCAACGAAATTTTTACGAATTCCTAAAAGCGGCACCGTGACATTGTCGGGCACTTCATTCGTCGCTTTTGAATAGACGGCCGACCATTGCAAACCCAGTTTCTCTGTAAGCTGATGTTTTCCCTGCAAAGTACTGTTAACAATTTGCTGGCGCGTCAGCCTCGACCGTGTTGAAAAACCCAACGTCGCATTACCCAAAACCGGATCATATCCTCCGATCGTAAGCTGTGTTGATTTCACATCTCTCACCTGGATATTGGTGAGATTCATATAAGCATTGTAAAACTGAATTTTATGTCTTGCATTAAATCTATAATCAATTTTTGAATGGAGACCATAACGTCTTTGCTGCTCCGAATACTGGCGTACGTTCATTTTGGTTAATGTTTCGCCGCGTAGCGTATCCACTGTTTCAGAGTCAAAAAACAAACTGTTACTTCCTCTGAACGTATTCTGATAACTGCCAGCCAGAAGAACACCCAGTTTTCCGTTTAAAAACCGGTTTCCGATGGCCAGGCTGCCAAGCAAATTCGGCATTGGCTTTTTTGAATTATAATCAACAGCCGCTTTCGAAAAGTCACCAGGCTTTGCGTTGTATTGCGTTCCGTTTATCTCGTAAGGCGATTTTGACTGGATATTTTTATGATCATAACTGATGAAATCACGTTGCATAAAAAGCTCATTATAGCCGCTTGAAATGTTGGCAGAAAACGTAAACCTGTCAGGAGCATCTTTCATCACCATATTGATTGCCCCACCAACAGCATCACCTTCCATGGAGGGCGTTAAGGCTTTGTAAACTTCGAGGCGGTCGAGCAGATCAGATGGAAAAATGTCCAGGGGAACGTAACGGTATTTGTTATCAGGACTTGGGATTTTCACGCCGTTAACAAGTGTGTAATTATACCTTTTATCCATTCCTCTCAGGATCGCATGTTGTCCGTCGCCATTGCTGTTACGTTCCAGCGTTACGCCGGAAACACGTTGGATCACATTGGCCACAGTCAAATCCGGCGATATCTGGATCGTTTTTCCGGAAACAATATTCATGACCTGATCAGCATTCCGCTCCATTGAACGTGCCGTCTGATCTGTGCTTCCGTCGCGTTTTCCCACTACCGATACCTCATCAAGTTTCAAATTCTCCGCGGCTCCAAGCGCCATATCCAACTGCACCAGTTCATCCTCAGAAATGGTAATTTCTTTCTGAACAATGGCGTATGAAATATGACGAACGATTAGTTTATAAGTTCCCTTTTTGACATTACGGATCGTGAAACTTCCATCAAGTCCTGAGACATCCTGGTAACTAGTTCCTTCCAGCATCACCACAACGCCAAGCGCAGGTTCACCGCTCGCAGCTTCGGTCAGTTTCCCTCTTAGTGTTCCTGCAAACACGATAGAAGCACTAGAAATAAAAACGGCCAGACACAAATAAAATTTATAACGCATTTTTCAAATTAGAATCGGTTAATGATTAAGACAAAATATTTCTGCCTGTTTTAAACAACGATACGAAGGTGAGCAAAGAAATGGCCGGGATGCAAATCGGCACCGTTAACAAAAGGGAAACATCCGGATTTCAGGCGTTACAAGAAGGCAACACAATGGAAAATGCCGCATTAATAATATGATTATCAGATATTTACCACGTAACACATATCCATTATCATTGTGTTATCTTAGTATTATCTCAATGTTAAGACGTTTCAAATGGATTGAATGAAGTTGGAAAGATTTTCACCCTGAGGCAGGTTTAGCTTTTTTCTAAGTCTGTGGCGCATCACACGCAGACTATCCTGGGAGACACCGAGCAAAGTGGATATATCAGAGGAAGTATGATTCATTTTCATCAGCGCTATCAGTCGCAAATCGTTTGAAGTAAGCGGACCGGATTGCTGCTGCAACCGGTCAAAAAAAGATTGGTGAACCTGCTCAAAAATCCCCCGGAATTCTTCCCAATGCTGGTCGTCGCTGAGCCCCGCACTAATTTGATCTGACAATTGCTTGATCTGTTTTTTCTGATCACGTTTATCATCTTTAACCAACCCTTCAAGTTGTGCCTGCAAGTCTTCAAGCTGCTGATTTTTGCGGATTACGTGCAAAGTATAACTACTTAATTCTTTGGTTTTAATTTCGAGTTCCTGTCTGAGATTTTCCTCTTGTAACTTTTTGTTTTCAAGCTCCACTTCCATCAGCTGGTTTTGGGTTTGATAAACCTGCTTATTTTGCTCATGAAGTTTTTGCTCATTTTTAATCTTCAGACGCTGCCTGCTGATGATAAGTCCTGCAATTAATATAACCAAAACTATCACGACGCCGGTTGCTACACTGATAAGTAAATCTGTCTTTCTGGCAAGAGTCAATCCTTCGATTTCCTTATCTTTCTTTTCGATTTCATACAAGGTTTGTAATAGCGCAAGTTGCTTGTTGCTTTCCTCGGAATAAATATCGTTCAGAAATTTTCTGCTTAACGACAAATAATAAAATGCACTATCATTTTTATTCAGGAAGTTATATCCCTTTCCAATGTCATTGTAAGCCCCGGACAGCTGGTAATATTCTCCTGTTTTCTCAGCCATCGCAAGTGCCTGCATACTAAAATTTAAACCTTCCCGATAGCGGCCGGTTTTACGCAAAACATCCCCCAGATTATTGAGCACCTCAATCTGTGCCCTGTCATTTTTCTGTTGCTTATTGAGTACATAGGCTTTGTTAAAATACCAGTAAGCCGAATCATACTTTTCCTGGTCTTCATAAATACTTCCGATATTCTCATAAATTTTGGCAGCACCTTCTCTTTGATTGATCTGTTCGTAGGCCTGCAACGCCTTTCTCTGAAAAAAGAATGAGCTGTCATACAGTTGCCGTTTCTCATACAAATGACCTATATGCCCATAAACATTAGCCTTCCCTGCGTCGTCTTTTAAGTTCTGGTAATGAAAAAGTGCTTCGTCAAATTGTTTTCTGGCGAGGGACGTTTGGGTTGTTCGGTAATAAAGCTCACCCAGCGACCCCAGGTTTTCGGCCAGCAATGCCATTTGTTTCTGATTACGAAAAATGTTGTCCGCTTGCAGAAAATAGTCAAGGGATTGAGGATAATGTCCTGAACTGAAAAGAAGTTTACCGATTTGGTGAAGATATTGCGCCGCCTTTACCTTGTCATCATTTTTTACAGCTTTGTTATATTCTGCTTTTAAAACAATTAATACAGAATCAGGCCTGCTGAAATTATTATGGATTTGTTCGTTATTTTCTTTGGCGTGATCTGCTGTTTCAATCTGGGCAAAAGAAAAATTACAAAAAAAACAGCCACAAAAATGCAGCGACAGAACGGCCAGAAACTTGTATTTTTTCAAAAAATAAAACAGGGCAACGTAATTCATAACAATTTTTCCCAACGATTGAATCTGATCGCAAGTTAATGCCATCCGTTCAAAAATCCGTTACCTTATTGTCAAGGGTATAACGTAGCACCTCGAAATCTCTAAACAATGGCACTGAATTATAAAAATTCGCATCCGGTCAGTTTTATGGTAAACCGGATGCGGGAGCAGATCTACAAAATGGAATTATCCTGAATTTTTTCCATATCTGCTCAAAATTACTATTGATCTGACAAATCCTGATCAGTCGCCTTGTCAGATTCCAGAGTAGATTTTTTCTCTTTTACCTTCTCATCCGTTTTCTTTAACGCCTTCTTTTTTTCTTTTTCAAACAATTCAGAAAGCTTTTCGCCCAATTTTTCGGCTGACTTTTCAATCCGCTTTTTCGACTTGTCAGATAAAACATAAGAAGACGCGAGCGCTGACTCAATAGCTTTTGCAATGACAATTTCCAGTGATTCTTTTTTCAAATTCATATCCGGGATAAATAATATTAGACACTGCAAGTTGCTCTATTTTAAAATTCCCAGGATGACGGAATTGTAAACTTTACGTTGTCAAAAAAAGAAAATTTTACTCCGAAAAAATTCTAGATAAAAACAAGAATTTTTTGCTTCCTACACTAAAATTATGCTTGGCTGTCATCAGAAAGGTGCCCTAATCCTTGGGCCGAATAAATCCAAAACCTATTGCAGTACCTGCCCCCAACAGCGCTCCCGCAGCAACATCAGATGGATTATGAACGCCCAAATACATACGGGAATAGCCCACTGTGCCCGCCCAAATGAATGAAGGCGTAGCAATATACCATTTTGGATAGGCCATGGTCAAAGCTGTTGCCGTGCTGAAAGAGGCAGAGGTGTGCCCTGACGGGAATGAATATTGGGACGGTCTGGTGATGGGTGTCAGGCTTATATGTACCAAAAATGGCCTCGGTCGTTTGAATAGTGCCTTCAATGCAAAATTTAATATGGCGGTCGATGCTGTGCTGCTTGCGATATATAAAGCATTTTGCCGCATATCTTTGTTGTGATCAACTATTCCGCCAATGAGCAGTCCGGCTGGCACAGCGAGATTTACATAGTTATTTGCATCTGAAATACTTTTAAGAATTCTCGTCTGATTTTCCGACCGGGTTGTTTCTATCTTTTGCAGCACCCGCAAATCAAATTTATCAACGCCCGTCTGCGCTTGCACGGTGAAAAAGCTAAAAATGTAACAGGTTAATAATATATTTCTCATCGTCATTGAAAAATTAAGCAAAGATTCTAATACCAGCAAAGTATCCGCTACTTTACTGATACAGTCATTTTAAGATCTTTGTTCCCTGTTTTATTCGTGCAGATAGTTCGAGATTCTGTTTCAAACTGACAATAATCATAATTTCAACCTGGTTTGATCATACTTCCCGCTGCCAGGTAGCTTCATTTTTGTAATGCTTTAAAATCCGATACAAAGGACCAGCAAAAAAAATAGGATCACAAACTAACAACGTATGAAAAAATCAATTTTGCCTCTAACCATCCTGGTCGCCTTTTTAATGGCATCATGCAATTCAAGTCCCACGCAGAATTCGGCACTTGACACGAAAAGTTCTGACGAAGACAGTACTTTCAACATTTGCTACACCTCAATCCTGAAAAAGGATACGGTTATGATGAATGCGCTCATGTATGGCGACAGTATTAAAGGTAGCCTTGGCTACAAGCTTTATGAAAAAGACGAAAATAACGGCTCGTTTTTTGGAAAAATGTTCGGTGATACGCTGAAAGCGATGTGTACTTTTAAAACAGCAACTTCGGAAAGTGTACAGCAGCTGATGTTTCTTAGAAAAGATACATTGTTGATCCAAGCTTCTGGTGAACATATCGAACAAAACGGGAAAATTGTTTTCGCCAAACCGGATCAAGTTCGGTTCGACGGCCTGCTTTTGTCAAAAGTGCCTTGTAAATAAGCCCGATTCCTGAACGTCAGTGCTGGGTATGATTCTATTAAGTTGGGCTTGCAAAAGTCAATTCAGCTTTTGCAAGCCCAACTATATGATTTCACACCAATCCGATTTTGATGTAGTATTACGCCGAATCAAGCACTTTGCGGCGTTGAGTGATACCGATGGAAATTTCCCGGTCGAAGAATTTAAAGAAATGCGTCTTGCCGGACTCTTGTCACAACCCATTAAAGAGGGAAAAATATCTTTTAGGTCAGACACGCTCGTCGACAACTTTACGCTGCTAAAATTGGTTGGCAAGTCGAGCCTTCCTGTCGGCAGGATCTTTGAAGGTCACATGAATGCGCTTCAATTGATCGATATATACGGGACAGCGGTCCAAAAAAAACGCTGGTATGATGAAGTTACCTCTGAGCAAAAACTTTTTGGCGTATGGAACACGCAGGATCAGGATGGTCTTTTCGCTCACGAGCGCGCAGATGGTAATTTCATTTTGAAGGGTTCAAAAACATTTTGTTCAGGTGGTGATCAAATTCAGCGTCCGTTGGTTACAGCCGAGTTAAAATCTCCAGGCGTGAAAGGCTGGCAAATGTGTATTATTCCAACCGAAAAAGTTGCGGCGATCAGGCAGGATAAATCGTTCTGGCGGCCTTTGGGAATGCGCGCTTCTGCAAGTTTCAGAATGGATTTCACGGGGATAATTCTCAGTAAAAACGACTTCCTTGGAGCACCCAACGATTATTACAAACAGCCGCATTTTTCTTCCGGCGCCATCCGTTTTTGCTCAGTTCAGCTTGGCGGCGCGGAAGCAGTACTGGAAGAAACACATCAATTATTAAGATCGATAAACAGAACCGAAGACACTTTCCAAAAAGCCAGAATTGCCGAGATGTCTTTCTTGATTGAAACCGGGAATTTGTGGGTGAAAGAAGCGGCGGATAAAATTCAGTCAGGCAAATACGACAACGATCAGATTATTGCCTATGTCAACATGGCCAGAAGTATGATCGAAGAAATTTGTCTTCGCTGTATGGCATTATCCGAACGTTCTGTCGGGGCGCGCGGACTGCTTCGGCCTGGAAATCTGGAAAGGATTTACAGAGATCTTACAACCTATCTCCGCCAGCCTGCTCCTGACGCTTCGCTGGTTTCCGTGGGCGATTATGTATTTAAACAACCCGACATCAGAAAAATTTGGGAGTCAAAAGTAACTAAATAATGGCCGTAATTGCCAGTGCGATATTGTCGAAGAAATATTCAATTTCAACGTTCAATTCGGATTCAGTCTTTTCCAGAATTCGGTTTTCAATCAACCCTGATCTGGTATCCCAGATTGAAGTAGAATAATTTCCATTGGTCAGGTTAGGAATTGAGATTGAATGAACGTTCTGATTTTTTATTTTTCCAATACTTGCATTTTGTTTTTTCAACGGACGCCGCATCAGCCAGATGATCGCCTGAGAGGAATTTCCGCAGGCAAAAACGGTTATTCCCGGATCATCTGTTTTTACCAAATCATTCAGACTTTTCCTGTTGAAACTATTCCATTGTACCAACTGAATAAATTCCGACAGATTTTTTTGGGCGAGACGCATGCCGTGGGTTAGGGTATGCGGGTGACGATAAGGCCAGCGCATGCCTCCACCAGCTGCGCCAGAAGCAAAATGAGCCCATTGCATATTTAGAAAATAGACATCATCAAAAGCTTCCGGCAAATTTCTACGCGTCCGCCTGAAATACTCGATAGGTCCGTGTTCGCTGTCGAGGAAAGGTCTTGATTCAGGTGTTCTCAATAATGCTTCTTGGACCATATCTCCGGACGCGACAGCCGCATCAAAAGTATTTCTTGGGCTATCTATCTCTGGTTTCTTGTAAAAATGGGTGCTTGCAAAATCAAGGTTGGGATGTTTATAAACGATGTCATGCATATTATGATCGCGCAGGTCGGGAGCAAAAACAGAAACGGTCTGAAGATGGGTTTTATCATATAAACTCCTTTCAAGATCCCTGATGTAAGTACTCAAATCTGTTATAAAATCAGACAATCCCTCTACATTTTTCTGATTATGCCGTGGATGCAGTTCATTCCAAAGATCCCAACCGAAAATCACGCCACTCGCACCCCACCTGTTGATAACAAAAGCAAAACGATTTTTTATAACCTCCCGGGTTTCAAGTGAGCTGAGCCATTGCCATTTACTTTTGCAAGGACCACCGTTTCTGGCGTTGTAAGGATGAAAATTCCATCTTCTGACCATCCAGAAAGTATCGAAGGGAGTGAGCAAAACGCGCAATTTATATTTTTCGCAAAGTAAAAAAAGGTCGTCCCAGAACTGGACCATATTGCGCTGAAAATTCCCAACCGGGCGTTCAATATAACGATTTTCAGTCTGACAATATTCCAACATGATGCGCAGGCAGGTCACACCATGTGAGGAAATGTAGGCAAGATAATCGTCGACCGATTTTACATCTTTCCTCAGAAATAAACCCTGCAATTCCGGCCAGGTTAGTGCATCATTCTGTCCGATGGGCGTCCAGCTACGCCCGTCTTCCTCCTCAAAATAGGGAGCATG
This sequence comes from Dyadobacter sp. HNCC25DJ186, assembly GCF_056895235.1. Lineage (NCBI taxonomy): Bacteria > Pseudomonadati > Bacteroidota > Cytophagia > Cytophagales > Spirosomataceae > Dyadobacter > Dyadobacter sp. HNCC25DJ186. Next base: position 109,840 of record NZ_JBXHAS010000011.1, on the reverse strand, counting down.
ATCGCAAACCTTTATCCAATTTAGTTTTTCCATCACGATGCTGGTTATTTATCGGATACTCAAACTGCTTCGAAGCATTCTCCAAAAATTTAGCTCAACAATAACGCAGCAATCGATACCAGAACTAACGACAACATCGCTGAAAGGAAGACCAGTAGAGAAGACTGCTCTTCCTCAGTTTTAAGGAAGGAAGCAAAAACCGTGACATTGGCAGCGACAGGGAATAATGATACGAGGAAAAGCATCTTATAATCTGTATCGTCGAGAACCTGAAAAATAAAATGTTCAGCCAGCATTAGTACTCCGAGTATAAGAACGGCTGCCACTGTTCGAAAACCAAGAATTTTACCAAAATAACCAAATTCCAGATTCTTAAATTTAACATCAGAGAGCTGAAAACCAACAATCAGCATACCTGCACAGGATACGACCAGACTGATCACTTTCAGGATCGGCTCCATAAAATCCGGTGTTTCTGCCTCAAAAACTTTACTAATTACAGCAGCTATCAAAACATACAGAAATGGAATTTTCAGCACTTCAACCAACGCCTTTTTCGGAGAATGTTTCGTTTTTGCCACCTGATAATAACCAATGGTATCACCATACAGCGCCGAACCCAGATAAATGCAGATCAGCGCGCTCACCTTGTCTTCGCCGTAAAGGGCTGTGACCGTAGGAATACCAAAAAATGCGATATTAAAAAATGAAAAAGAGCTTCGCAGCAACAACGGATTTGAATCTTTTGCAAAATATTTGTGTGCAATATTTGCAGCAGGGATCATGGCCAAAGCCAGCAAAAACGTAAATATGGGGAGTATGTAAAGTTTCTCAGCCTCTGCATCAAGCACATTGAAAAATACCAAAAGTGGCAGAAGTACCTTTATGAGCGGTCCGCTGACGTATTCCGGTTTGACTTTGATCCACTTTTTGACAAAGTACCCAATCGGAATAAATGCCATAACCGGCAAAAGCTCTGAATATAATTTAAAGAGAATTTTCACCCGTTATGCGGTTTATAATATGCTGACTAAGATTTCCGATTGTTCTGACATTATACCACACGGCATTTACGTCCAACAACAGTCCATTGGCAAGATGACCAAGTGCGTAAAAATTCGGGCAGGACATCCCTTCATTAATGATCTGCATTGTTTGGGTATTGATCTTAATTCCGCCCGCTTTTTCAGGTTCAATCAGGTTACGTTTTGCCAGGTTTTGTATTAAATCAGACTTCATATCTTTCACGCCAGACGCAGGTCCGGTTGCATTGATCAGGTACTTCTCCTTGGTTGTCTTCTTCTTGCAAGTCAGCACAAATGTTTCGTCTGTTTCGTCAAAAACCACGTCTTTCAGTTTGGGTATCACCTGGAGCTGGCCTCCGTCAAATAGTTTTTCAATTCGTTTTGCATTGACAATTGGCATACAATGTCTGTTAACCGCCCAATAGCTGCCCAGCCATTTTTTAAAGGTCAGCTTGCCGGCTTCGTCAAGCAACTTCCACATTTGAGAACTTTCATAGCGTAGCGCATAAGGGATATTCATGAGCGCATCTCCTCCGTTTTCAGATATTTTGATATCGGCTTTCAAAAGTGTTGAAGCTCTGATACCTTCTCGTCCAGTCTTTTTCCAGTCGATCTTTTCCCCGGCATAACTTTCAGCCTCCTTCATAAATAAACGAAAAACTTCAAAAACCGAAGGACTTCTCAACTTTTCTCTCTGAATTTTGTGCAGGTTACTTACCGTTAAAAACGCACAGGTATAAGGTTCCGGTTTTTCAACTTGTACTCTGGGCATAAGACCGTCGAGCGAGTAAAATGTAATTTGCCCTTGGTGATCGTTATCAGCCAAAGTCATCAATGCGTCGATTGCGCTCAAACTCGAACCTAAAATACCTACATTTTCTTTCCGGGGAACATTGTCCAGAATTTTTGATGAAGGCCACGGAGAGTCGAAATAATTTTTTTTGTCGTTAAGTTCTTCATACTTATTGGCAACCGGAGTACCGGCAGCCAACACAACGAAGTCAGTGGATTTACTATTCCCTTCAGATAATTGAATTTTGAAACCGTCCCCTTCTTTTTCAATATCTATTGCACTTTCATTTATCAGATCCACAGCCATGCCTTGTTTTTTCGCCAATTCGAAGTAGTGATCAAACTGTTCTTTCAAGTAGTCTCCATAGAGTCTTCTTGTGGTAAAGGCCTGATCTTCTCCCTGATTGTCAACAACTTCGCCGCCGACCGTTGAATCATGTTTTTTGAGCCATTCGCTAAAATGTGCGGGTTCTGCAAAATGGATGCCCATTAAATCAGCCTGCGTATTAAGGATATGTCCAGGCTGTTTTGTGCCAAAGGCAAGGCCTTTACCTACTTCCTTATTTTCCTCGATAATTGTAATGGAAACTTTATGATGGGAATTGGCGATTCTAAGTTGAAGAAAGAGCTCAATGAAAAGTGAAATGCCGCAGGCACCGCCACCAATAATGGTAATATTTGTTGATTGCATAACAGGTTAAATAAATCAGGCCAGCCGAATTGTTTTTTACAATTTCTGACTGGCCTAAAATAATCGTGCTATTAAAAATATTACTTAGCAAATTTCAATTTCTAAAAACTAGCTCGCGACTTCTTTTGGTACATCCTCAGGCATTTTATCTCCCAACAGTTTGCCCCAGGGTTTGAGTCCATCAATCCGGTCAAAAATAATTTTCAGAACTGCAACCAAAGGGATGGATAAAAACATCCCGCTTACTCCCCACAAATTCCCACCGAGCAAAACTATGAGAATGGAAATCAGCGCATTAATGGAAACTTTTGAAGAAACCACCCGTGGGACAATGATGTTATTGTCTGCGAATTGGATCAATGTGTAGGCTGCCACAATAAGCAGCGGTGTAGTAAAATTGTCTCCCGTGATCAAAGACATCAGAACCGGCAAACCAATGGCGACGATGCCGCCAATATATGGTATCAGGTTAAGAATTGCGCCGATTACCCCTAACAATACCGCGTATTTTACACCTAAAAGCAAGAGTGCTCCTGAATTCAAAACAGCGATGATAGAGGTTTCTATGAGCAGTCCTACAATGTAACTTTGAACTGCGCTTTTCGTTTCCTGTAAAATTTCGGCCACCTGCTCCTCATTATCCTCTTCAAAAACTTCATATATGAAGTTCAGAATTAATGGTTTATAAAGCAGGAGCAAAAATATATACAGTGGAATTAACACGAAGAATGTCAGCATACCCACCAGTGTGTCAAGCGTTTTTCCAATGTAGGCTTTACCACCGTTCATGGCGTCTTTTGCCATACTCATTTGGCTCTCGGTGGATATTCCAAATTGGGCTGTCAGCCATTTTTGAAGATCGTGAAACAGGGACAAAGATTTCTGTTCCAACTGGGGCAACATTTCTCCGAACTGAGCAATCTGCGCCGAAAGAAAAAACAGCACGCTTGCAAGTACCAGCACGGCTAGCAGAATTGTCAACACAATAGAAACGATCTTATTAACTTTTCGTTTTACGAAGAAATTAAACACCGGATTCAGCAAAATTGCGAGCAAACCTGCAAATGCAAATGGGACGATGACATCCTGTAAAAGCCAGGCTATGTAAAATAAAAGGTAAAGCCCAATAATTATAATCGGTGCTTTGATATAAAACGGATAACGGAGTTCTCCTTGTGAATCGGTGCCGTCCTGGCCGGTGATTCTCCCCCTAAAAATGTTACTCATTAATTGCTTGTGTCATAATTCGTTGCGTTCTTACATACTTTCAAATCTCAATTTAAACCAAGTTTCCTATCCGGAAATCTATTCTGCTTCAAGCAGATTTACTTCTACATGAAGCGATTGCAAGGTTGCGTTCCCAAATTGTGTAATCATCGCCACGTCGGCAGCGTCCCGGCCATGCGCGATTTCAATGCGATATCCTTCTGTAACTTCCTGAACAGCATCAAATGTGTACCACTCACCACCGATGAAAACTTCAAACCATGCATGAAGGTCCATTTCCTGCAATTTGTCGAGATAACCAACCGTCATCCTTGCAGGGATACTGAGCGCCCGGCAAAGTGAAATTGCAAGATGGGTGAAATCACGGCACACGCCTATACGATTTCTTGCAGTATCCATCGCCGTAGTGGTCGAGTCGGAAACGCCGTACTGGTATTTAACATTATTGTGAATCCACTTCCTGATTTCCTCGACCTGATCATAACCTGGAACAAAGTTACCTGCAATCTGAAAAGCCAGGTCTGAAAGTTCCTTCAAATCGGACTGACAATATCGGCTCGGAAGAATATAGTACATAATTTCGTCGGGAAGATCTCCTACAAGAATGTATCCCGGAACCGGAGTTGGTATTTGCTTAGTGGCATCCACCTGAGCCTGAACTTCGGTTGAAATCGTAACCTGGCCGGTCGGTAAAACGAATCGCTGACAAGAATTCCCATATAAATCTGTATATTCAGAAAAAGGAACGGACGGTTCAATATTAAAACCTTCTTCAATAATAGACTGTCCATTTTGCCGACGCGGGCGCAGCATGCAAATCACATTTGTTGGCGCGTAAACATTGTAGACAATTACGCTTCTGCCTTTCATTTTCATAGGTACTTTTGATTTTAGTCTGGTTGTATTTTCCCATAATACAACTATGCCAGTTGATAAGCCCGACTATAAACCACGACTTCAGCGACTTCGAAGCGTACTTTGTCCACAAATATGTTCGAATAGTTAGTGAACGGTCATATAGAATAAGTTAAGATCCGTAATATTAATTATTTTTACGGTAGAAAATACCTCTGCAATAAACGATACACCTTACGCCATGGAAAAGAACCTGTTCAGGCAAACCTATGCCTCGGAATCAGTCTCAGATCAATTGATTTTAAAATTAAATGGATTCGACTTTCCTGATTCATTTATAGGAATTTTACGAAGCACGGAGCAGTGTTCTACGGCTTTCAAACGATTATATAAAGAAGAGCACCTGGAAGAAATCCAATTGCTCAACTTTATTCAGCTTGTGCTGCGAAATACCAGCAGGCAACTCGGAGTTTGTCCGGATGTAATCAAATACTCTTTTGATGATATCTGGCTGTCTAAAAATAAGGCTGTTCTTCTTGCGATTTTGGTTGAAGGATTGTTAGCCGAACTTTCAAGGAAATATAGTCTCGGTAAGGAACCTTGGTTAGAAATTCAGTGCCGTTTTCTTTTCGGTAAACTGGAATTCGGTTGTGGCATTATCGGGGAGATTGCCAGGGAGGAAAAACCCATGTCAACTTGCAGTCAGAGGCTGGTCGAAACTGTTGTCAAAATGCTACCGGCAGTTATTATCTACCGCACTCCGCAGGAACTAGGTTTTGACTTGACCTTTAAAAGTTAAGAGATTTTAGAACTTTCCGAAAGAGTAATTATTGTTAAGCAAAACTGTATATGCTTTAAACATACTGCACGCAGACTTTGCAGAGAATTTTACGTATAACCTGATACCGAAACCAAGCCGTATATCAATTGCCCGTTAGTGCCGAACTGAGCCATTCTAACATTCAGATTTCCTCGGCAATTTGTTGTAGCCTCTCGACTGTTATCGGCTTCACAATAAAATCTCTGACGGTTTGAAATGTTTTAGCCTTATTGTATTCGTCTTCGTCCACTGAAGAACTGACTATATATACCGGAATTGCTTTTGAAAGCTGATTGATCAGTGGCTCATATTTATCTAGAAACTGCCACCCATCCAAAACCGGCATATTCAAATCGAGCAAAATAACGTCAGGAAGCAGCGCCAGATCAGTCAGATTTTCCTTAAAATATTCGAGTGCTACCTGTCCATTTTTAAAAAAAAGTGTATCTGTAGAAATTTCGGAGCGCTTGATAATGTGTTTAATCGCGATACTATAAATCATATCGTCGTCGATCACACAAACTGTATTCAATTTATTCATTGAAAATAATTTTAAAAGTAGAACCCTCACCTAACGTGCTCTCCAACTCAATTCTTCCTCCTTGTGATTCAATTTGCGTTTTCACAAGAAAAAGTCCCACCCCATGCGCATCCTTATGATCATGAAATGTTTTATACAGACCAAAAATTTTCTGCCCATGCAGATTCAGGTCGATACCCAATCCGTTATCCTTGCATTCCAGAACTGTATATCCCTCGTTATTTTTATATGACGCGAGCTCGATAAAAGGGCTTACATCAGGCCTTCGATATTTTACCGCATTTGATATTAAATTCAGTAAAATACTTTCCAGATAAATTCGTGGGAAACGTACTCTCCTAACCTTAAAATTAAAAATAATTTCTGCATGATTGACATTAATATCCGATTCCAGAATGCCAATTGTCTTTTCAGCAACCACATGAAAATCAAGCAGTTCAGACACCATTATACTTTCCTTTATTTTTAAGGCCTGCGAAAGATCTTCAAGCGTAGCATCCAGGCCTTGCGATACATTTTTGATCATGGTAAATAGCTCCGCATTTTCTGCATCCAACTTTTCACTATTTATTAGTGAAGAAATTAACTGCAAATTGCTCGCGTGATTTCTGATATTGTGAGAAAGAATATGCGTAAAATTCTTCAACTGACCATTGTTCTTACTGGTTATTTCAAGCGATTTGTTCAGTGCAATTTCTGTCGTTTTGTATTTATCGATATCCATCAAAATCCCACGCACTTTCACTACTTTTCCAGTCTCGACATAAAGTGGTTCGCCCGAAATTCGCACCCAGATTTTTTTGTCTGTACAAGTATTCAACACCAATTCTATATCCCATTTTACACCGTCGACGCGGCCGCCTTCAAAAACCGCGGCTAAAAGTGGTTTGTCTACATCATCAAAATAATCAATTAATTTGATGTTTTCGGCCGAAGTGTCTGCGGGCAATTCAATAATATTCAAAGCAGTTTTTGACCAGGTGAATTTATTTGTGATCAAATCCTGTTCCCAACCACCAACGCGGCTTATCCTTTCAGCTTCCGACAATAAAAACTCGCTGCCGGCTAGTCGTTCTTCTACAACTCTGCGCTTTTTTATCTCCTCTTCCAACTCCCGAACAGTCCTTAGTGACTTAATCAATGGCAAATTCTTATAAAGCTTGTATACAGTTATTATAGAAATAATTGCGGTTGTAAATCGTATCAACGCGCTAAACCCATAAGCCGGCCACCAGAAAATGATGGCGTCCATAAAATGCGTAAAACCGCAAAGAGTAATAAAGGCAATGAATAATAATATGATCTTGTAGAAAGGAGTATCTTTTGTTTTAACAACCAAGCGTAGCAACAAAAATGGAATTGCGAAGTATGCTGCACAAATACCGAGATCGGAAAGGATGTATAACCATCCGTAAAAATCCGGCGATTGATCGAAATACCACCTTGGAGGCCAGCTACTTACATCAAAAATATTGACACAAAATCCCGTGATCTGCTCTTGTAAAGAAGATTTATCGTTAATTACATTATGAACCATACCGCACACTGCAATACAGTAATGAGGCTTGGTTAGTACAAGCTCAGGAGATTCCAAAATAATGATCAAGTATGGGTTAAAATGCTTTTATCTAGTATTTCCAAAAAAGATGTGTGCATGATTGAAAACAAATAATTTGCCGTCTATCCAATGCATTCAATTTTCAATGTCAACTAAATTGTAGCACTAATATAGAAAAATTTCTATCGAATTTTTATACAAAATGAGTTTTGTGGAAAGAACCTGGATTCATTTTAGAAAACACGAACCGCATCAGCGTGCATAATCGATGACTCGAATTCCCAGACTGATACTTGATTTGTTTCTTCTTCTTCATTGGCTTTTTAAATATCTTGTCGAGCGATAACTCTTGGAAAATAAAAAGCTGCCCAAAGCGGGTGTCGCCGGGCAGCCAGTTTATTTTATCTAATCTTAATTGAATTTACAGATCAACATCATGGTTTTCCTGCTCATTCTCTATGACATTCATCAGTGATTTCAAGGGTAGTTCAACTTCCATATAACCAAAATCCTCAGGCATTTTACACTTTGCGGTTGTCTCTAGAATTTCCGACACAGTCCAGGTCGGGCCACCAGACGAAAGCGTCACAGCGGCATTTGGAATTATCAAATTGTCCGGGTTTGCGTAAAGAGCCTTTAATTCGTCGGTTTCAAATTCCTTTTCATGTCTCTCCCAATCTCCGTCATAACGGAAACATTTCACAGATTGGTTCTCAGTATTCTGAACATTCCAAATACCATCAAATGAGGATTCTACAAGGTCGCCGGGTTCCAGGTTGTGTTCCATTTACAAGTGCAATTTTCGTGAATAATTCTAAGTCTCCAATAGAGTACCAAAACTATTCCAGCGCGTTTCTAATGTTTAACCTTTAGGCGATCTATCATTTTAATGGCTCGGTCAATCCTCGTTTGAACAACTTTTGACGAAGCAACATAATGAATAATCCCGCGTTGATGGCTTGGCAATAACGCATGAAAAAGTTTGTCCCCGACCTCGTCAATGGCAAGAAGCTCTGCAAGCTCCTCTGGCATATCGCGCCCATACGTGCTCTCGTCCTGCCAGACTTCCGCGAAGAGCCTGCATCCGAGGGTAAATTTACCCTCTGCCCGAAGCGGTGTGCCCACATTGATATAAAAACTGCCGTCGCTTTTAGGCCTGATGGCACATTGAAATTTCACCTGATTATTTAAAAGACACACCATCCGTACTGGTTTTCTATCCGGCATAAACTGATGGGCAACTTCTTCAGGAACAGACATATAAAAAAGCCCGCCCTTGCCCGGAAATCGTTCCAGGAATGATTCGAATTGAACTGAATCTGCCAAAATATTTTAATGATCAGGCGCAAAAAAGCCTTTCCTGATAAATGATCATTTATCAGGAAAGGCTGTCTATTTAATACTACTCAGTCAAAGGTTTAACCTGTATGTCCTTGAAAAGAACTACACTTTTCGGATCGTGCGCCTGTAGGGCGAAGGTTCCGCTGCTCAAAATCCGATTTTTTTCACCGCCAGATCTTTTGTCTGTGTCAGTTTCCTCATAATCCACCACCGTTTTATCATTGATTTTGATGGTGATATGTTTGCCCTCTACTTTAATATATTCTGTATACCATTCATTATCTTTCACGTATGTTTCTTTCACATCCTGAATATTGTAAAGGCTTCCTGTTCTTTTCCAGTCGGTATGAGAATTATTCACCTGAACCTCATAACCCTTTGAAGGCCACCCCGACTCCTGATATTCGGTATGCATATAAATTCCCGAATTTGCACCTGGCTTTGTCATAACCTGCGCTTTAAATTCGAAGTTCTTAAACATGTGGTTTTTGATCGGCCCATCGTAAAATAGATGTGCAACGGGTCCGGATACTTGAATTGCTCCATCCACAACCGAAAACGAACTTGCATTATTCCCAACTTTCCAGCCTTTCAATGTTTTTCCATCAAAAATAGAAATCCAGCCATCCTGTTTAGCATCCGTAACAGCACTCCCCATGACCATCAGCAGCACAAAAGCAGCAAATATGTTAATTGGTTTTTTCATAGTATTTCAGAAGTAAGGAAAATGATTGGTTTGTTTATATGCTGCAAAAAGTACCTGGATCGCCGAAAACTACTGTAATTGATAAAAATCTCTTCCGGGTCGCCGCAAATTGAAAACAAACATCACCTTATCTTTGTATCGCCACAACGATTTTTTCAATGCAGAATCCATACATTTCCCTACTGTCGACAGCCTGGCGGTATGCCCGGCAACAAAAAAAACGTTATCTTTTAATTTACGGGATGTTTATCATGGCCAATGTTGTCCTGGCACTTCATCCTTTATTATATGGCTGGTTTGTTGAGTCCGTTCAAAAGGACAGTGACGCCGTACTTGAAAATGTCTGGTGGTATGCAGGCGCATACATTGGTTTGACACTTCTGGAATGGGCATTTCATGGACCAGCCAGAATTATGGAAAGAAAACTGGCTTTCGATTTGAGCAAAAATTTCCTGGATGAGCTTTATCATCAGTCGCTTCATTTACCGATCCGCTGGCATCAGGATCATCATAGCGGCGCAACGATAAACCGGATCAGGAAAGCATACGAGGCACTCAGAGATTTTTTTCAGGATGGATTTATGTTCCTTCACGCATTCTCCAAATTCGTATTTTCATTTGCCGCCATCGTCTATTTTTCACCGCTTTACGGGACTATTGGCGTTTTGATAGGTATCCTGACCGTTTGGGTAATTTTCAAATTTGATAAACCCTTCATAAAAGCGCTGGACGAAACCAACGAAAAGGAACATATTGTTTCCTCGACGCTCTTTGACAGTCTGTCGAACATCATTACGGTAATTACACTCCGCCTTGAAAAACGAATGGAAAGCAGCCTGATGAACAAAGTCGCAGATGTTTTCCCGCCTTTCAAAAGAAACGTACTTATCAACGAATGGAAATGGTTTGTCGCCAGTCTTTTTATCGGACTGATTTATGTTGTTGTTACTGTCGGTTATATTTATCAGAACTACACGCCTGGAGCTGTGTTTTTAGTAGGCGGCCTTGTGACACTTCTTGGTTACGTCAATCAATTTACCAGCGTGTTCCAGGACGTTGCCTGGCAATACACCGAGATTATCCGGTACAATACCGAAGTGCAGACTGCGAGGATGATTGGCCAGGCCTACCATGACCAAAATCGCCCGGAAACTATTGATACTCTGCCGGAAAATTGGAAGGAAATAACAATTAACAATCTAAGTTTTTCGCATTCTGAAACGTACGAAGCTAACAAAAAAGCCCATAGTCTTCACAGTCTGAATCTAAGGATTCGCCGTGGTGAAAGAGTCGCTTTTATCGGCGAAAGCGGAAGCGGAAAAAGTACGCTTCTGGCATTACTTCGAGGACTTTACGACGCTGAAAAAGGAGCTGTGTTAACAGTTGACAATGCCGAAAATCTACCACTTGATATACTTTCTGAGGCAGTCACACTTTTTCCGCAGGATCCGGAAATATTTGAAAATACGATCGCTTACAATATAACACTCGGACTTCCTTTTGATCTGGAAGATATACTGAAAGTGTGTGAAACCGCTCAGTTCAGCAGCGTCATCGAAAAATTACCGAATGGATTGGAATCCAATATACAGGAAAAGGGGGTCAATCTTTCTGGCGGACAAAAGCAGCGTTTAGCATTGGCCAGAGGTGTTTTGGCCGCCAGAAGCAGCGATATCATCCTTCTGGACGAACCTACGAGCAGTGTCGATCCTAAAACAGAAGCTTTGATCTATGACAATATGTTTGAAGAATTTAAAGACAAGGCCATCTTATCGGCGCTTCACAGGCTTCATCTGCTTCCCAAATTTGACTATATATATATTTTAAAAGACGGTATTCTGATTGACGAAGGCACCTTTGGCCATCTAAATCGTAATAGCCAAATCTTCCATGATCTGATGGGAAAGGTCAGGGAATTGGAGTAATGGTGATCTTTTTCATTGACGAGATTAAGGAAGATATTTATTTAATCGCAGATATCATTTCTTCTACCTTACTTTCAACGTAGAACTTTCTGTGATCCTTGATATTGAGCATATCAAAAACTGCCTGCTTTTTATCTTTGCTTTGTTCAAAATAAGCTTTGCAGATCTGGTATCCAACCCAATAACCAAGGTCAGCCGGATGGTCAGGTGTTTCCTGACTGCTGTTAGCGATCCAGTTGGAGTAACGGTTTAGATAAATTTCCTTTTTAAAATCCGACCATATTGCTTTTTCCTTCCCCACGGCCCAGATATGAAGCCTATGATTTGCAGTTTTTCCGCTGATGAGCTCTCCGAGGAAGTCAGCCATGCCCTCCACTAAAACGTAGGACAACAAGGTGGTGTCGCCCTCCATCTCAGTCTGCTGAACATGGATAAGTTCGTGTGCAACTACATGATTCATTTCTTTAAAAGGAATTTGATTCCCTTTTTGCCATGGATTAAGTTCAGTTAGAACCGTGTTTTCATCTGACGACTGCATATCAGTTCCTACAAGCGCCCCATACTCCTCAGTCACTGTTCCTCCTGAACTCCATCCCCCGATCACAAAGGTTGTATTTGGAAATGTGCTTGGCGGATACCAGCTTTTCAACTTCCTGAAAACAATCTGGATACTATCCTTCAAAAATTGGGTTTTCAAGGTATTTCCCCTGATACTTTGATAATATGCCGGCATCGTCCGCATGTTTTCCACAAAACCTTTGATACCTCCGATATTCGGCGTTTTAATTCGAAAATATTCCTGAAGCGCGACCGTTCCCTTTTCGAAATATTCTGTTAAAAAACGATGCTCAGCATTTGCTGTATCCAGTTTATACCGGTCGTAAACCTTCCAGAAAAGATCAATATCACTCGTGATCAGTGCAGCATTGGCCGGATCCTCTTCGTTTTTCTTTTTTTCAAGAATAAATTTTCGCAGTGCAGCGTAGCTCCGGTGATTTTTTAAACCCGCCATCGCCGGGTCTGAATCTATCCAGCCATTACTCCTATACCCATATTTCCGTACAGCAGTTTCCATACAGACCATCCCACTGTCCACCATGTTTGCCTGGACATAATGATATGCGGCATCAACATTTGCCTGCCGTTTAAACGCATCCATACGACGAAATTTTGCTTCCATAACGTACGCGCTTGCTGCCATTCGGTGACTTTTCGCTTCACTCAAACTATCAGCCAACTTTTTATATTGAATCGCCTCCGCCTCATATTTCTGGCAGTAGGCAACTGTAGTTGAAGTGGTCAAAACTAACAGCAGTGAAAGCCGGTATAGTCGTCGCATAAAGTCGGATGATTTAAATATTTTCTTATTTATCTCCTAATTTATCCGACTTTTTTGAACTTGCAAAATTTAAAAACCTTTCGATCCCAAGACAGGGTCTCGTCATTCCTTTTAATACAAAACACCCGATACATTGCATAAAACCCTGACAAAGTATTAGTTTCGTCACTTCATATAAAAAACATGGAAAACGAGCTAAAACCATCCGTTAAACGATTTTTTGATTTCAACTGGAAATTTGGTCTTTTTCTGGTCTTCCTTATCTGCGTCCCCCGTTTCATGCTGGTCCTTAAAGCCAACGCAAACGGAAATTATGGGTTTATCGGCCTGATTATGCTGGCTTCTGCGCTTGCTCCTTTCCTGTTTCTAAGCAGATCCGGACGTCGTAAAGTTGGCATTGTAGCTACGAAAAAATATAGCTGGCTGTTGATGGCAGCGATTGCAGGCATTGCAGCCAGTGTTTTGCTACATTTTATGGGACAATTACTTTACGGAAATTCTTATGAAAACTGGTACGTTTACATTGGAAAATCTTACCAAATCCCTGCTGAGATTGACGAGAAAAGTAAAGCGATTTTATTCATCATCATGGCGCTCACGGGAATGACGTTTAGCCCAATCGGTGAAGAGTTATTTTTCAGGGGAATTGTGCACGAAAGTTTTGCCAAATCTATTGGCGATACCAAAGCCTCCTTTGTCGATAGTACCGCTTTTGCAATCACCCATATTTCTCATTTTGGACTTATCTTTCTTGATGGCCGATGGACCTTACTAAAAACACCTGCGTTACTTTGGGTGTTATCCATGTTCCTGGTCAGCATTATGTTTTTCGTTTTTAAAAAACTTTCAGGCTCCATTCTTGGCGCGATCGTATGCCACGCAGCATTTAATTTGGGAATGATTTATTCAATTTTTTATCTTTTGTAAATTGAATCAGGCATGGCATCTATCAAATCAGGGAAGGAATTCAAGATCTTACTGCATACGACTGGCAGCAATTTCTCAAAACAGCTGACTTGTATTTTGACAGAGAAGGGAATTTCAGAAATAGAATCGTCAAAATCTTTCTACAAACTCTGACCAATTTTACTACAAACCAAACTAAAACAATAGCCGAACTTTGCCGAACCTTGTTTCACTATACAAATCACGTCAAGAGCCGGAAAAGGCGACTACACACACCCACAGAACGACACATAATCCCCTTCTATCCACATAACAAAATGCTCCATAGGTATCGTCCATGGAGCATATTTTTTACTCAACATATTTGAAATTAATTCAAATGCCTTTTTAGTAGGTAAAGGAATTCGAATGGTCAGTGCGATAAAGGCGATTCAAAACCATGTTAAAATACTTAGCCATTACGTTTACGACGAAAAAATTTACGGAATCTATAAATACTAAGTTAATCTGATGCCGGCTAGTTTTTGGATTTCATCATCAATTAGTATCAAAAATAATAAGTATGGTCACAAATATTTGAGCCGATACTTTGTAAAATAAAGATAAATTATTAATTTTCAAATCTTTACAGTTCCATAATACCTTTACAACTTTATGTTGACTTTACAATTCAAAACCAGTATGATTAAGTACAAATAATTTGAACGGGTTGTATTTGTGCAGTTACTAATAATCATGTGTTAACGGATCAGGATATGACTATTGAGAATCAAACGAATAAATCCAATACCAATTTTTGGAAAATACTCAAAAAAGGAGTTGTTCTCTTAGACTTGTTTCACGGCTTACTTTCTTTCATCATTTGAAAACCTTTTTTGAATATCATCAATAAAAAATTTCAACTATGACATCAGCATTGGTTTTATCAGGATTGATTCTTCTATATTATTGCATGAAAGAAGCGCGCAAAACTAAGCCAAACTGGCCGAGGGCAGTTAATAGTGCAATATTTTGGCCGTTGTCAATTGTAACAAATTCCTTTCTGAAAGATAGGGATAATCAGTAGCCATTTGGCTGCTGATTACAGCATGCATCATTTGTTGTATAAGAATGGCAATTGATCCCGTAAGCTTCAAAAATACAAATAACGATAATCAATATGGGTAAAATTGATATATAGTCAGTACGAATCTCACTTATTAGAAAAGAAAAAAGCACAGACTTTTGGGCCTGTGCTTTTTTCTTTTCTAATAAAATATTTACTTCACCAATGGAATAGCCCAGAAAATACTGGCCTGGATAACACTGTTCTTAAAATCAGGATTAATAGGCTGTCCTGAGAAGTTCCCTACTTTCGAAAGTCCCGCAATGTATCTTACGCCTGCCCCCAAGCCGATCGGGGACTGATAGCCAAGGCCGGCACCAGCTGCAAGATCGAGATTTTTAGCAAAATTGTTGATCGTCTGATCCGGCACATCGGAAGAAGCACGGAAACCGACCTGAGGCCCGAATTCCACATAAAATCCTCCGCTTGTTTTAAATTTAAGCATGACAGGTATTGTTATGTAACTAATTTTAAATTCAGATTTAGTACCATTACTCTGCACTTTCGCACCTTGGGTAGAAAATAATACTTCGGGCTGGATTGAGAAAACTTCTCCAAAACCATAATTTAAAAGCCCGCCCAGGTGGTAACCAACCAAGGCATCAGATTCGATGTCTCCGCCAGTGTAGTTACTGATATTTAAACCAGCTTTTGGGCCGATACTGAATGACTGAGCAAAAGAAAATTGCGCACATAACAAGAATGCGGCAGAAAATAATAATTTTTTCATGAGTCTAAAAATTAATAAACAATGGTTAAATGTGATGGCTAACAGCCCGAACTTATCAAAATGTAGTCGAGAACGGTGCCATTTTCCAGACATATTACTAAGCTAAAATATCATACCACGCATCGTTGTACGACGTAGTAAAGAAACGTTCAAATCAAATTTCACGACTCATTATTTATTTGATACCGTTGAAATTTAAATTGTCAATGACAGAGAGTGCAACGTTTACCCATAAACCAGCACCTTGTTTTTACATTTTTGGTGAGCGATTCTCGCTTATCAATCGTTGATCAATTCTTATCGACAGCTTGATATTTCGCTGTCAGTCCAGAAAAATCTGATAAGATAGTTTCAATTATAAATCTTGTAAAAGTGCAACAGCCCGTAGATATTTTCAAGTTACGAATTAAGCCAAAATTCCAGAATCAGGCCAAAAATTCTGACATATTAACACAAAAACGAAATGATTAATATCATAGTGGTTACAATTTGTAAAAATCCTGTATGAAAAACAGCAGAGATTGGTTCAGATAAACAAAAACTTAACTTCTATTATTAGCATAATAATACAATTTGATAATTTTGTCGTACTTTTACTACAAGCCTTCGGGCGGTGAGAAATATTTAGATAAAGGCCTGGGCTTCCGGGTCTTTTATTTTTGTATGCCCACAATAAAACTGTTTTCAAATGCAATCCAGATAAGAAAAATATCGGAAGACCTGACCGAAACGATAATCTGTTTCCGTCAGGTCTTCTGATTTTTAAAGTTAAGGCGGGTAAGATTCCGCGATCTGCCAATTAAAGCTTCACAATTCTAACCGACGAAATTTCACCGTTCACAGCAGTCACGCGGGCAACATATGAACCCGATGGATAATGTTTCATATCAATATGACTTCCCAGGCTTATCAATCCAGCTTTTTGCTGATCAAAAACGGCAATGCCAGAAATATTAATTAATTGTATACGTTGCACCTGCTCGATATCTTCTACCTGAAGTGTGATACTATTAGGTGTAGGATTAGGATACATTACAACGGAAACATTTGGTCGGAAGTCGATACTCCTGATCCGGCTATATGCAAAAGTCTGGTCTTTATCTATCATTTTCAAGCGGTAATAGTTAGAACCTCTTGATGCCTTCGCGTGAGCAAAAGTGTAACTTAATACAGCAGCACTTTCACCTTTTGCTGCGACGAATCCAAGTTCTTTCCATTCCTTACCATTAACGCTGTGCTGCACTTCAAACCGCTCGCTATTTGTTTCAGAAGCAGTACTCCATGAAATTAATACTGACTCATTTTCAGAACGTTCAGCGTTGAATTTGGTCAATACAACAGGAAGAGGGATTTCCCCGTTCACTGCATTGTTGTTCAGAGTAATTGCGCCGGCCGTCGTCAGCGCTCGTCCCTGAAAGCTGGCTCCGTTAAGAAATTCTATCGCTCCCGAAGAAACAACTGTTCCCCTGAACGCCGAATTTTCTCCTGTTGTTAACGCACCGTCGATCCGAAAATAAACATTCGACGACTGCGCTCCATTAATAAGCAACACATTCGACAAAGCCGCAGTCGTCAAAGCTCCTCCAATCTTGATAATAAAGATTGCATTAGGATTTGACTGGGCGTCCAAAGTCAGGTTCCCTGTCAACGTAGCAGCTTCACCAATACAATAAATCCCAGCCATTAAAGTCTGTCCGTTTCCAAGAGTTGGAGAGATGGGAGCCGGACATACATTAACGTCAAAGGAAGTGAATGCATCTGCTACCTGGGGAACTGCTGCTGCCGAAATATCATCAGCGACGTGTGAGGTACCGATGAGCACTGTCGGATTGAAACCTGAGTAATTACCCGCATTCGTGCCGATATCCCCGGTGACAACGGACGCTCCGGTATTGGTCAGTGCTCCAGCGGAAGTGAACAGCACAAACGTATTTGCCGGACTTCCGATAACAGGTGCAGTTTGTGCATGGCTCTTCACAAAGGCCACAGACAGGACAAGCATTAATAAAATAAAGTTTGAAAAGTTTCTCATAATCAATTGATAAAATTTGCGAGTTAGTTTGGAACAAAAAATGGTATTCTGAAGCCCTGCAAGGGCAACACACGATGCTTAGAGAATTTTTTAACAGGATACAACAAACCCGGATACTGCATAAGCATGCAGCATGCATGGAATGGATAACAATCAAAAATTAACTAACAGTGATAAAAAACAGGATGAGATCTGTTTAGTATAAGTGAGGATACAAAAGATTAACTCAGCGGAGGCATCTGGCAGCAAACAAGAAAGGAGCTTTCCATTTTATTAATCAAATGCATACTACAACAATCGTGCCAAAATTTGCCTAGCTTTGTAGAACTATGTTTATACTTAGTTTGAGTACATAGATTTTGCTCCAAATACCTATTTAGTTATAAAAAAATGGGATTTGCATACTGTCGGACAGCACACAAATCCCGAATATTGTATCAATGAATTGGATTATAACTTCAATCCAATCGTAGCTCTTAGAATGTTATTTTTCATGTCGCTATCTTTAAACAAGCGACTGACGCCCCATTCATGTGAGATATCTAATGTGATCAGGCCAAACTCTAAGCCGATACCCGCATTGAGGCCGTAAGAAAATTCTTCAATATTATCCTCGTCAAACGCGTTTTGATCATTATTATCAACAGCAAGCAGGTATGAACCTGTTGCTCCACCTTTGATATTCATTTTAAAAAATCCTTTGTTCGCTTTTGTCAGGTAAAGTCCTAATAATAACGGAACACGAAGAGATTGAAGTCTTGGACCTGACAATAGTGGTGCATTTGAAACCTCACTTTCACTTGTGAATCGCATAGAAGAACTAAAATAATGAACACCAGGCTGCACAAAAAATCTTTTCGTATGGATCCGGAAATCAAGACCAGCATTCCAGCCAATACGACCGTCAGCCTCTCCATCCTGAAGATCAGCTTTAAAATTGGAAGCATGAACGCCAACCATCGGAATTACCCATAGACCAGAATTCCGCGCAGGTTTCTCGCCAAACCGCTCCCTAAATGTCAATCGGTTTGAAGAGCTCGACGAACTTTCCATATCCCGTGCTTGTCTAACAGGTTTTCTGTCTCTTTCCCTCAGCCATGCTCTATAATCTTCATAATCCTGATCACGTGTATACTCTGGCCGTTCTGGCTGGGCCGCCTGCCGCATCACACCCTGGTTTTGAGGTCTTTGATAATCAGACGGAATAATAATGTTGTTTATAATGATCGAAGGCTGACCCGGCTGCGAAGGATAGTTTCTGTAAGTAGACTCCAATACTCTTTCAGTAATGTTTTGTGTAGAACCGGAAGCCATTAATGAATCAACGTTAAAGTTTCGTTGCACGACCTGGCCGGGTGCATTTTGCCGCGCAGCCTGACTGGTAGAAGTAGTTTTCAGGTTATTATTTGCAGCCGCCTGGCTCAAATTGCCAGCACTCGCATTCGCGGAATATGCGGGAGCCGAGGAAATTTCTATTTCTGACTGAGCTATTTTTTCTCTCAGAGACGCAATGTCCTTTGTTAATTGTTCCTGGTTATCAGCAGTTTTATTCGCTGACCTGGCAGAACGTTCAGCCTTACGGGCTGCTTTACTCGCTTGGTTGGCCAGCTTTTTGTCTTTCGGATTTTGACGAAGTTTCTCAGCATATTCCTTATTTTCGTTGGCAGCCTGCTGAGCTTCTGCCGAAGCCTTCTGGGTATCTTCCGTTTTCTTAGCTAGCTCGTTCTCTAACTCCGCCAACTGAATTTTTTGTTCGTTTAATTTTTTGCTGGCTTCGATGTTCTGCTTCTGCTCATTAAGCTCTTTCACAGATTGATTGTCAGCATCCTGACCGAAACCGTAGGTCGAAAATAGGATAAATGCTGATGCGATAATTATAGAATGCAGTTTCATTGATATTATTTTAGTGATTACGGCGTTACATAACAAGAATCATGCACCTACCCATATCCCTACGATTTTTGCACCTTAAATCCGCTTATAGTTCGCTTTTTCTAATAAAATTAGCGTTTTAGCCGATAGAAAAAGCTAATATCCTTTTTTTATCGGTTCCATTTGGCCCGGCTGCACTTGTAAGAACGATATTCCCCAGCATGAGTTTTCTGGGTACTTTGATTCTCGTAAACAGGAAAATATTTCTATACAGGCTTAATTCTGGTATTTCGCCAATGCCGAGCTTTTGTTGAATAAATGGTGTGATAATAATGCTTGATAACAGGAAACAATCTACCCAAGTAGAGAATCCAGACGTTGCGCTATCGCCCTTAGCAAATCAACGGGTATATGATTTTCCTTTAAATCTTCAAGGGACATCAATGCTCTGTAGGTTCTTTCTTCATCGGGTTCAAATGAAACTTTTGTTCCGTTCACGTCCAGCTCAATTTTATGCAAATAGCCGTTAACGATCAATTCTCCTTGAAATTGAAGTGTTTGCCCTTTAAAATCTATGTCTAATTCAAAAGTGTTATCCATAAGCGTTGATAATTAATTATATTTCTAAAAAATTAAAAAGTAGTAATAATTCGTATCCCGCAACCGAGGTGATCCACTTTTAAAGACTTATGCCATCATGACAAAAGCAGAACTGACAGCCCGCATTTCAGAAAAAACCGGAATACAAAAGGAAGAAGTGGAAAAAATTCTTGAATCACTTTTTCTCACAATAAAAGACTCGATGAGTAATGGCGACAATATTTATTTCCGCGGCTTTGGAAGTTTCGTAAACAAACAAAGAGCAGCTAAAACAGCCAGGAACATCAAACTCAAATCAACTGTTTTTGTGCCCGCCCAAATCATCCCATACTTCAAACCGTCGGACGAATTCACGAGCCAGGTGAAGGAAGGAAACGGAGGATCATAAGCAAATCACTTCAATTTTCATCAGTCGACAACGTCATTCAGTTTTTCAAATTCGAGCTGAATAGCATCAACTTTAGAAATTAAATCTCCAAGCACAGTTTCGTCTCTGTTAGTTTGAAATTGTGTCAACAGATTCCGGGCACTGCTCAGGTCCGCTGCAATGGATGCAAGCGAAGCTTTGGCAGGGCTTCGTATAGCTTTTTCCGCCATTACCAGTTCGTTATTGCGCTGTTCTAAAAGACATTTGATCGTATTCAATGCCTTGTTAGACTTTCTCATTTCAAGCAAATTCACAACATGGCGGCCTAATATGCGCAAAGCAAGCAATTGTTTTTCGGATAATTCTTTTGCATCGTTATCGATCACGCAAAGTGACCCTAGTGGAAATCCATTTTTATCGACCAGCGGTACACCAGCGTAAAAAATTACGTACGGTTCACCGGTAACCAGCGGATTTCCCGAAAAACGAGGATCCGTTCTCGAATCAGGCACTATAAAAATCTCATTCGGGTTTGAGATGGCGTGGGAACAAAATGCATACTCAATGGGCGTCTCTCTAACCTGCAAGCCATGATTCGATTTGAACCATTGCCTGCTATCATCCAACAAGCTGATCAACGAAATGGGCGTCTGGCAAATTTCAGAAGCAAGTCTGGTAATATCATCATATTCATCTTCCGGCAAAGAATCCAGAATATCATAACTTTTTAGTACATTTAGTCTCTCCTGCTCCTGCTTATCCGCCACGTCAATTTGCATCGAATTTTTTCTATGTATTAAACTACGCAAGTTACGGTAATTTTTAATAAATTTTAATATCTAATCAAGTTTACCTCGAGTGCTTACGGTTTGCGGGTGGGTAATTGACGGCTCAGCAATCACGATCTCTGATCCGATTTGACCTTGCCAATCGCAAGTATTATATTGCGGGATGTAACTTTATGAAGACCAAAAAATAATAGCTTCCTGTCATAACAAACTACTTCGCGATGAAAAATGCTTTAACTGTTTTAATCCTTTTTTTTGTCATTTCCTGTAATCGGGGTGATAAGAATGACCCAACTCCGAATCCGGACGTTATATCAAAACAGCAAGCTCCATTTGGTAGTAAGGCCGTTGATGTCAAATTGAAAAAAGTATTTTACAACGGTAAACTCGTAACCGAATTTTTATACGAAGGCGAATTTCTTTTTCAGGAAAAAAAATATCTCCGATTTGACAAGCCTGCTCTTTGGGCGACAAGAACATTGCTGCGGGAAAATGGTGTTGCCAAGTCATTTAATCTGGTCTCAGCACAATTCTCTGGCGAAGGCGGTTGGGTCTCAGATGAATTTAAACCGTCTCACAACATTACCTTCAATGAGATCCTGAACGATTCGGTCAGAAATTTGACAGATGAATACCCGCTTTCAAATAGCAACTATTTAAGGGAATTCAAATTTGACAAAGATGGATTTATCAGCAAAGAGATAATAACCAAGAATGGCAGAAAAGAGGCAGATTACATCTATACTTATATTCGGGATGCCGGCCATAATATCGTCGAAGCAAGGCAGACTTCGCGTGACAATCCGGGTAAAGTGAGCATTACAAAATATGCGTATGACAGTAACCCGAATCCATTCTTTAAGCTTGGGATTGACTGGCAGGATCAAATGTCAATTCACGTTTTAAGCCCGAACAATATTATTCTGGTGACAATGCAGGGAGAAGACGGATCAGAATTTGTGACTGATTATAAATATGAATATAATGCAAATCGCTATCCAAAAAAACTGACTGTGCTACACCAAAGACCACTATCCGAACCGGAAACGCTGGACTTCGAATACTAACCTTTCAGTTTTTTTGAATTTAAAAATGCTCAATCATGTCCAGACAATTATTGTTTTCTATACATAACCCGTTTGAGAAAATGATCGACATGAGTCAGCGTATTCTCAAACCAAGGAGTATAAAACATAAAACAGTGAGGTGCTTCCGGAAAGGATTTTACTTCCGAATAGATATTGAAACTGTTCAGTTTTTTAATCATATCGTCCCGGCCAGCATGCATCCGGCTTACTGAACTATTTATAAAAAGTATTGGCGGCGTGTTTCTTCCTGCATAATTCAGTGGAGAAGCCTGCTCCCACAGTTCAGGTTTTTCAGTTTTCGAATAACCAAACCAGTAAGTTGCAGCAGATATTGATTTTGAATCATCGCCTTCTCCCGATTCCGGGTGTATAAAAGCCAGAGTCCCGTCGATATCAACAATCGCATGCACCCGGCTGGACATCGTTGGATATTGATTTTCCTTCTCAAAAAGTATATTGCCATTTGTTGTTCCGACAAGTGCCGCTAACTGCCCCCCTGCTGAAAACCCTAAAATCGCAATTTTAGAAGTGTCTATCCCATACTTTAAGGCATTTGCCCGCATCCACCTGACTGCATTTTTAACATCAAATACTGCTTGCGGATAAAGCGCATGCGTTGATAAACTATAACTCGCTGTGACAGTGACGTAACCTCTGGCTGCAAGCTGCCGGGCGAGGGTATTATGATGCGATCTGTTGCCAGAACGCCAGCCTCCGCCATGAATCATCAGTACCGCCGGGACAACTTTTCCAGCCTTAGCAGCCGGCGTGTAAATATCCAGAGCCAGGTTTTGGGCTGCTGTTTTTGTGTAAATCAGATTTTTAAAAACCTGTACATTTTCCGGCATTGCAGAATCTGCCACTGTAAGCTGGGGGAAGTTTTTCCTATCATTTTCATAAGCGCTCCTGACCGAAAAGCTGCTATCCGGGGTGCCGGTTGGTCTGATCTGGCAAAAGCCAAATGTGTTACTGAAACATACCAAAATAAAGATCAACACTACATATCTCATTTCGACATTGTTAAAAGATCACTTCGAATTATTTTGCAGCTTCAACCCTGAACCAATCAAAATCGGCATATCCGGAATCATTTGTCTGGGAATCTCTGGAACAGAAAATTCCTATTTTTGCGCCGATCCACCTTCCGGGTTCTGCTTTAAAAGTATCACCGGCAATTTTATAATCTCGCCCGTCGATACTGTAACTGAACTGACAAATTCCATGCTTGCTAACCTGTACGCGAAGAAATACCGGGTCGCCGGTTTTCAACTTTGCTATCATTTTTTCTTTTTCAGGTTTGTCCTCGGCTGCTTTTTCACAAACAACCTGTTTAAGTTCAATACCCGTTTTTGTCGTTATCAGATATAACCCGGCGTAACTTAGTCCCATCACAACCAGCCCTGTCTTTTCATTTTCAAGTTTTAAATTTGGAGTAAATAGCACTTTCGTTGTGGCTACAAATTCCTCCGATGGAAATTTTTGCAGTAAAATATTAGGCGTGCTCCATAAATTTCCGGCCTCCCAGGCTGGCTTATAAGAATATAATCTAAGAAAACCCTGAGCACTTGTTGTAAACCAGGTACCTTTTGGGTTTGCCTGCCATTGCCACTGCTTACCGAGATTTGATGTATTGAATTCGTCAGATTCTTCCGGTGTTTTTATACCAAACTGCTGCCCAACATCTGGCTTTTTATGAGATAGTACGGGCTGCCCCTTACCATCTCCGTCTTTATCTTCGCCGATAACCGGCCAGTCGTTTACCCACTTCATTGGTTGTAAATGTACTACCCGGCCGTAAACATCCTTGTCCTGAAAATGCAAAAACCAATCCTGTGATTTTCCATTCACCGGTTTCGTATCCACCCAGGCCCCCTGGTGCGGGCCGTTGATGGTTGAGGTTCCCTGATCCATGACGACACGACGCTCATAAGGACCATAAACATTTTTGGATCTCAATACCAACTGCCAGCCTGTGGAAACTCCTCCTGCCGGAGCAAAGATGTAATAATATCCGTTACGCTTATAAAACTTCGGTCCTTCAACGGTTGGGTCTGTCTGGTGTCCGTCGTAAACGATCACGCCTTCATCCAAAACTTTGTCTCCTGCTGCGTTCAATTTTTTGACAGTGAGAATACTTTTGATTCCGGCGCGGCTTCCAGCCCAGCCATGGACCAAATATACCTTGCCGTCCGCATCCCAGAGCGGACAGGGATCGATTAGTCCTTTCCCCTCTTCTACTAATACCGGCGCGCTCCACGGACCGGAAGGGCTGCTGGCCTTCGTTAAATAAATCCCAAAATCAGGGTCAGGATAATAGATATAAAATTCATTTTTATGATAACGTATGGCCGGTGCCCAAACGCCGTTTCCATGTTGCGTTTTTTCAAAATGTCCGATCGGAATTTGTCTTTTCAGTGCATGGCCAATCAGTTCCCAATTGACCAGATCTTTCGAATGCAGGATCGGGAGACCTGGAACGGCATCGAAACTTGATGCCGTCATATAAAAATCGTCACCAACCCGGCAGACATCAGGATCTGAATAATCTGCATGAAGAACCGGATTTTTGTATGTCCCATCGCCCTGATCAGCCACCCAAACCTTTGAAATATGCTGCGCCTTAACGCTGGCTGACAGAGACAAGAGAGATACTGCCAGAATAAATTTTTTCATAAAACTTGAAATACCGTCACCGAAGAATTTTAATATTTTCACTTTGAAATAACCAGACTCTTTTCAGCAGCACCTTTGCTGAATTCCGATTTTTTCTTTGCTTTTGAAACGTCAGTATGATCAATCATAATGGAACCTGTTTTATCTCCTGTAACGGATAACAAAAGATTACTATCCTGGTTATATTCGATACCACTGAAAGTCAGGTCGCCGCTGTTGTCTGCTAAAATTACCGGATTTGTTTCCCTGGTAATCAGCTTTACATTTTTGATCACAATATCATTTGCGTCTATCAATTCAACGCCCTTATCCGCTTTCAGCACCATATTTTCCATGTAAATATTTTTAACCCGCATTTCCGGAAGCCCGCGAACGAAAATTCCTTTTTTGGCGCCGTTGCAAACAATGTTTTCAAAACGCATATTTCTAAAAATGGGCGTACTTTCACTGACCACAGGACTTTGATCGCGTTCGCCATCCGTAGCAAATTTTACGAAGTAGTACAGATCGAAGAAAATTGCTTCCTGAGCGATGTCTTTCATGAAAATATTTCTGGCAAAAATATTTTCCACAACACCACCACGCTCACGTACCGACTTAAATCGAAGTCCTTTGTCAGTGCCCATAAATGTGCAGTTTTCAACAAAAATATTTCTTGCACCGCCGCTCATTTCGCTCCCGACCACAAAACCACCATGACCATTATAAACAATATTGTTACGGATAACACCATTTTCAGTTGGCATTCCACGTTTTCTGCCTTCCTCATCCTTACCTGACTTTATACAAATGGCATCGTCACCCACATCAAGCACGCAGCCTTCGATCAAAAAATTCTTGCAGGATTCAATATCCATCCCGTCACCGTTATGTGCATACTCCGGATTTTTTACGCGGACATTCCGCATGGTGATATCCTGGCACATCAGCGGATGAAGACACCAGGCGGGGGAATTTTGAAATGTCACACCTTCCAGTAGTATCTTTTTACAATTTGTAAAAACCACCAGATTGGGGCGAAGGAAATCTTTCATATCAGCAAAATCCTGCGGCGATTTCCCTGGTGTGATCAGCATACTTTTACCCGTTACAGCAGCATTTTTAAATTGCTCAGAAGGATACCAGACCTTTCCGTCGTCCTTTAAAACGCCTCCGCTTGCAATTTTTTCTTTCCATTGACTCTCGGTCAGCTGGCCTTTGTTAACTGCCCGCCAAACGTCACCGTTTCCGTCCAGAACTCCTTTTCCGGTGATAGCGATATTTTCAAGATTTTTCCCGGAAACGGGCGACTGATTTCTCGCCGCTGTTTTCCCTTCGTAAACACCTTCTGTTAATCCATACTGTGATTTGTCAGGTGTAAAAAGAAGAGTTGCCGATTCCTTCAAATGCAGATTCACATTACTTTTCATTTCGATCGGGCCGGTTAGCCACAGCCCGGCAGGAATTAAAACAACGCCACCGCCTTTTTTGCTAACCTTATTAATGGCCTCATTAATTGCTTTTGTATTTAACGTAACGCCATCCGCTTTTGCACCCAGAGAAATAATATTCGTAGTATCCGTTTTGAAAACCGGCTGTTGTATTTTTGGGAGATTCGTCCAGCTGTATGGCGTATTTCCCTGTGCATAAGCACCCATTGCCGCCAGGCTGAGAAAGCCTGCACACAGTAGTTTTTTTCTGTAATTCGTCTTGAAGAATATCATTGCTTCGGAGTTGATGTTGCGTAAAGAAAATATGCCGGTGCAGTTGCAAAACCACACCGGCATCAAGAAATTAATAACCTGGATTCTGAGCGAAATCACCTTGGTTCAGGTCAAGTGCACGGTTCGGAATAGGTCTTAAAATTTTAAGGGCACCACCCACGCCGGCAAAAGGATCAATGCCGGAAGTGAACCACTTTTTAACGTCCTTGTTGTAAACTTTGCTGCGCTCAACGAGCGTTCCGGTTCTTTTCAGATCAAACCAGCGGTGATACTCTCCTACCAGTTCACGTCCTCGTTCATCCAGAATAAAGTTGATATTTACAGCACTTGGCTGGATGCTCAGATCCACACCTGGTTTGGCAGCACGTTTTCTGACTGTATTAATTCTCTCGGCAGCAAGTGCGCTATTTCCTGATTTAAAATAAGCCTCTGCTGCAATCAAATAGGTTTCTCCCAGTCTTGCCAGGAAGAAATCCCTGGTACTTGTATTTGCACCAAACTGCGAATTTGGATCATCGAACTTCTTCACCGACGGTGTATAGTTATCAAGAACCACTGTCCGGCTCGCTTCCCATTCGTTTGAATAGGGATACACAATTGTTTTCCCTCTGCGGGCCGGGTCAGCTGCGCGCCAGGCCGCAATATCTGCCGGGCTATTCATCCATTTTGGAGCATAATAATACTGCACAACCAAAGAATTACGCTCAGTACTTTTTGTATAATAATCATAATAACGCGCATAAAAATTGATCATGAAAGTGGCGTCAAAACGTGCATCTTCATTGGTAAAAAGATCAAAAGTATACATGGTAGGCGTCAGGGCATAAGTTCGGTAAGGATAACCCAGCACAGCACCCTGACCTCCGAAATAAGGCCCGAAGTATGCTGCCTGCGTATTTCCGCCACTTGTTTCAGTTGGCAAAGACCCCGGCGCAAACTGGATTGAAAACAACACTTCATTATTGATATCTTTTCCAGGATAAAAAAGATCTTCGAAAGAAATGGTTAATCCCTGGCCATTGATCGCCGCATCTGCGAGCGTAGCAGCTGTCTTAAAATCGTCTGCTCCTGCGAAAGTCTCATAACCACGTGTCAGGTAAACCTTTGCCAGTATATGGCGCGCAGCTCTTTTTGTAACCCTACCAAATTCTGCGTTTGAAACGGTTTCAGGGACCAATTCAATGGCCTCATTTAGTTCTTTGATAATAAATTCATATACCGCAGATGCCTCGTCCCGCTTAAACATATCAACCGGCTCGGTAAAACGTTCGGTTACGATCCCTACCCCACCGAAAGTCTGTACGGCAAGGAAATAATAATACGCCCGCAGAAATTTCATTTCCCCTTTTCTTGAACCCAAGCTTGCTGTCTGAGCAGTTTTGTCATTGAAATAAAGTGCCGTATTAATCATCTGAATACCTTTGTAAAGGCTTGTGTAGAACGTCAGCACCTCATTGTCGTCTGCGATCAGGTTACGGTATTCGCTCAGGCCAACAGGCTGCTGCGTACGTCCTTCAACATACATGTCAGTTCCTGCACAAAATACCCATGGATCGGCGTAAACGGATCTGAGCGTTGCATACGATGCATTGATCAGCTTTTCATAACCTTCGGCTGTGGCGTAATATTCGTCAGAAATAATATTGGATTTATTTTCCTCTTTTAGGTAATCGCTGCATCCGCTCAAAAA
Organism: Dyadobacter sp. HNCC25DJ186; assembly: GCF_056895235.1. NCBI lineage: Bacteria > Pseudomonadati > Bacteroidota > Cytophagia > Cytophagales > Spirosomataceae > Dyadobacter > Dyadobacter sp. HNCC25DJ186. The sequence continues at coordinate 81,466 of NZ_JBXHAS010000011.1, read as the reverse complement.
GAACAGCGCAAGGAGCAATGCGGTGATATTTGAAATTTTCATTTTCATCTCAGCGGTTAAAATTTAAGATTCAGACCAAACTGGTAAGTAATTGTAGATGGGCCTGTGTTGTTGATATTTCCTGTTGTTGTATTGCTTACGTTCGTGCTGCTGGAAGCATCAATACCACTTGCAGATTCCGGATCAAACCCATCGAATTTTGACCAGACAAAAGGATTGAGAACATTGACATAAGCTCTCAAATCTTTAATCCCAATCTTTTTGACCAGACCTGAAGGGAGTGTGTAACCCAGTGAAATGTTCTGCACTTTTACGAAGGAAATTTCCCGGTAATAACCTACACCGTTCACACCCGCCCAGTATGGCCCGACATTATTTGGCTGCGGATAAGTATTGGAGTTTCTTGCCTGTGTCACTTTATTGACCGGCATATAATAATCGTTGTAAATCTTATTGGTACCCCGATCACTGTAATTTATGAAATTGCTATGGAAGGCACTGTAAACCTGCATACCCTGACGAGCAAACAGCGAGGCCGAAAGATCGAAACTTTTGAAGGTAACCTGCGTAGAAAACCCGCCTGTCCATTTCGGATCTTTTTGCCCGATAATCTGACGATCGTCTGCGCTGCTGATTTTACCATCGTTATTAAGATCTTTCACCTTAGCTTGTCCCGGAAGCTGACCATATTTCACGGCATCAGCACGTTCACTTTCCTGCCAGATTCCGTCGAACACATAGGTATAATTCACATTGATCGGCTGGCCAATAAACCACCAGTTGCCTACCAGATCTTCTTTTTTGTCAAGTAAATTCACGATCGAATTCTGGTTTCTTGAAAAATTCAAGGAAGTTGTCCAGGTAAAATCTTTCGCTCTGACATTCAGTGTACGGATAGAAAACTCAATCCCGCGGTTACGAACTGAACCCACATTATCTTTGATAGAAGACCAACCCGTTTCCAAAGGAATATTACGGTTCATCAAAATACCTTTTGAAAGCTTGTTATAAACATCAATGGTACCAGTGATGCGGTTCCGGAAAAACCCATAGTCAAGTCCCAGGTCAAATTCTGTTGTACGTTCCCAGGTCAGTCCCGGATTCGGAAGCCGGCTTGGTCCATAACCCAAAGCGGTATTTCCGCCAAAATCATAAAAAGAAGGATCAGCCAGTGTCATATTACTTTCGTAGGCGCTGATGTTGTTATTGTTACCCGCTACCCCGGCACTCAAACGAAGTTTCAAGTCAGACAACTGATTTACTTCTTTCAGGAAATTTTCTTCTGATAACTGCCATCCGATTGCAGCCGACGGGAATGTTGACCATTTCTGACCTTCCGCTAATTTTGACGAACCATCCCAACGGGTTGCAACAGTTAAGAAATATTTATTTTTCAGTACATAATTCAACCTGGCCATATAAGAAAGTATCGAAAACTGGCTGAATGAACTTGTTCCCGACTGGCGATTGGTTGATGAGCCCAGGTTATAATATGATGAATTAAATGGTAGATCGTTCACACGAAGTCCGTCGCTTTCATATCTGTTTTTTTGCATACTATAAAGTCCGGTGAAAGTGAAATTATGCTCACCAAACGTCTTCCGGACTGTCGCGATATTGTCGAAAATATAACTTAACGACTGCTCATTTCCTCTTTCAGCATCAGCTAAAAGCCCTGCGCCGACACCTGTAAGCGAGCCCCAGTAACGTCCGTTACGCTGAAAATTCAAACTTGGCGAAAAAGTGGAACGGATATCAATCCAGCTCACCGGAGAATATTGAAGGAAAATATTTCCCACACCAAAACTCCGGCGTGTATTATTTTCAGAATTCGGAATCTCCAGCAATGGATTTACCGTACTCGTATAACTGGAAACAACCGTAGAGTTTGGAACAGGAATTTGTCCGGGACGGAACATTAAGGTTCCATCCGGATTGTATGGACTGAAAAACGGTGCCATGTTAAAAGCGTTCCTTACTGCATCATCGCTTCCTCTTTCAATTTCAGTCAAAGAAAAATTGAAGCTCATACCGGCTGACCAGTTTTTGCTGATTTTGCCATCAACACTGGCTTTGAAGTTATAGCGGTCCATCGTCTCGTTCATCAGGTTTCCATCTTCTCCCTGATAACCCGCTCCGATCAGATATTGAATCGATCCGTTATCACTCATACCAGAGACGGTTAGCCAATGATTGGATTGTTTACCATCTTTCAGCACCAGACTTGGCCAATCTGTGTAATCATTGTTGGCAATTCTTTCTAATACCACCGGATTTCCCAGTGACCCAATGGTGTTGTCATAATTCTCCCGGCCGGCAATAATTTCAGGAGAAATAAATGTGTTCTGACGATATTCCCAAAACTCCGGCCCTGTCATAAAATTTGGAAGACGTGCGATTTTCTTCACACCTACATACCCGTCATAAGAAATCGTAGCACCACCGCCTTTGATAGATCTTCCGTTTTTTGTGGTTATCAAAATTACCCCGTTCGACCCTCTTGACCCGTAAATTGCCGTGGATGCAGCGTCTTTAAGTACATCCATTTTGGAAATATCCTGTGGATTTAAAAAGTTGATATCCGAAACAATTACTCCGTCAACAACGAATAAAGGCTGGCCGCCCGCAAGGGAATTCTGACCACGTATCTGCACGGCAAATCCTGAGCCCGCACGGCCCGAACCTGCTGAAATATCCACCCCGGCAATTTGTCCCTGCGCGCCTTGCAACGGACTGACAGTCCCTCTTTCCGCAATTGAAGCTCCTTCGATACTTCCAACCGCTGTGGCTACTTCCGTTTTGCGCTGGGTGCCATAACCAACCACGACAACTTCTTCCAGCGATTTATCTTCCGGCTGTAATTTGACAGTAATAACGCTTTGATTTGATGCAATGATTTCCTGCGAAACATACCCTACAAAACTGAAAACCAGCGTCGTCTGCTCATCGGCGATTTCAATTTCATATTTGCCATTCACATCTGTGAGTGTTCCTTTTTGCGTACCTTTTATCACAACACTGACTCCGGGCAACGTGGCATCTTTTTCATCCGTTACTGTGCCGGACACTTTCCTTGCCGCCGGAGCTTTAGGAGCATTTTCAATACTTTCCGATAATGTCGTATCCAGCACAATCTGACCGCCTACCAGTTTATATGTAAGGTTCATTGGAACAAGAAGTTCGGTCAGCACTTGTCCCAATTTTTTACTTGCGACCGAAATCGTGACCGGCTGGTTCACGTTGATTCTTTTGGAGCTATAAACAATTCTGGCTCCGGTCTGACTTTCAATACTGTTTAATACGTCCTCGAATCGCTGCTTTTCAGCTCTTACTGTCACCAGTCGGTCAGTTATTTCCTGCCGGGCAAATACCTGCGACTGTATCCCAACCAGACACCAGATTAAAATCACCGCACCTGAAAAGAGCCGGCTGAATTTACTTAACAACGTCATTTTTCTGTTAAGTTGAAAAAGTAAAGGTTCTGTTTTTTTCATACCTTTAAAAAGTTTTATTAAATGGTTTTTTGATAAAATGAGCTTAGTCGCTGTGCTTTGATTCGCTGTCTTTCGCAGAGACTTTTTGTATTCGCTGGTTCATGTTCGCTGCATGACCAGCGTTTTTCGATTATGAGCATTGAGCTTTACATATATTTGTCGGTTAAGTTTTAGTTATAATGCGAGGATCATTGCAGCCCTTCCCTGCAACAAAAATGGAAGTTCCTTTAATTTTGTAGCTGGCGTTCAGCGCAGCGCATATAATATCGAGCTGGGTATAAAGCGGCTGTCCGGTAAGGTTCGCTGTTAGCGGACATGTGCCCATCTGTTTGTTTTCCAGGACGATATCAATTCCATAAGATAGGTGCAGGTTTTCCAGCACCTTCGAAAGCGGTGTGTTGTAGAACTTGAACCGGTTGCTGTTATCTGAACCGTCAATCACTTGGGGTGCGGCAACGAGACTGGTCACAAACTTATGTTCTCCCGGAAAAAATCTTGTTTTTTGATTTGGTTTCAAGATCACATTATTGACATGTGCCTTCTGCTCTTTTGTATTTTCATACACTGCGACAGCACCAGAAAGGACTTCTACCTGAGGCGCTTCGATACCTTTTTGTTCTTCTACAAAAAAACGGGTACCCAAAACCCGTGTCACCATGTGATCGGAATAGACAAAAAATGGCTTTTCAGGAATTTTGGCAACATCAAAAAAAGCTTTTCCTGTCAGGAAAACCACTCTTTCTCCACCACTAAAATGGGTGAGATATTTAACAGAACTGCCTGGTGACAGATCAATTACACTGCCGTCTCCGAGCTTGACCTTTTCATTCACATCCGAGGTATTTTTCCTTTCAGACCATGTGGATGAAACAGGGTTAGCTTTTGAGAATAACGTAATGGACTGGTGGCGATATAAAATGACAACCGAGGTTATGGCTACGAATGAAGCCGCGAGTCCCAACCACAAAAAACGCAAATTCCCGGTAAATGGCGGGCCACCCTTTCGTGACTCTGATTCCTGTATTTTGGTATGAAGCTGGTCCCACATTTTTTCTTCCAGCACTTGCCAATCCGGCTCCTGCTCATTTCCCATCGGCTCATCATCAAGCAGACCAAACCAGTTTTCGACAAACTGTTTTTCCTGCGGTGTGCATTCTCCCCTGTAATACTTTTGAAGCAGGTGTGAAAACTGTTGACGGCTCATTATTTCTGGTTATGGATTACGGGTGTTAACTATACAGTCAAACAATCACGCAACACACCGCAAAAATTTAATTAATTCAATAAATATTCATATATATAAGGTATTTTATATAAAATATTCTTTGATTTATTCTATTTAAATAAATGATTATTATAGCTGATTATTTGACCTTACCACGATCTGTTTGGTACTGTGACCGGCCGCTGGCTTTGGGCCATCGGATTAATATCTAAAAGGATAATTTTGGAGGCTCACGAAGGCCGACGTCAAGATTCCTTTCCATACTATTCCTGATAAGATCTAGTGAAAATAAACTTACAGGTAATCGTCGAGGTAGATCCGCAGGGTCTGGACTACTTTACTAAGACGAAGCTCAACGGTTCTTTGCGGGATCCCAAGTTGAGCGGAGATTTCTTTTGCTGAATGGCATTCAATTCGGTGCATACGAAAAATTTGCTGAGAACTCTCAGGAAAAGAACGAAGAACTTTTTCAACCGAGTTCATTAAATCTGTAAAGTCCAATTGTTCCTCGGTGCAGCTCATTTCCTGTGCGTGTTGATTCTGGATATGCAGCTCGAATTTTTCGTGCATCATCGACAATCGCACATGATTGATGCAACCATACCGAACAGCAGTCACCAAATAAGCTTCCAGATTATCGATATTCAGCGATTCCTTTCGTTCCCAAAGTTTTAAAAATATATCCTGCACAATACCTTCAACAGCAGCACTGTCATTGACCTTTTTAAGAGCAATGGAAAAAAGCCTTTTCCAAAATCTGGAATAAATCTCCCTGAAAGCGATTTGATCACCTTCGCGAAGACGCTCAACCAAAACCTCATTAGAAGATAGTAAAATGCTCATTTGCTTTCAGGTGAAATTTTATGATCTGACAATCGATTGAACTATTCCGGGAATAGCAGATATTGTCAAAATCGCTCTGACAGTAAGTAAAAGAGCTTTTGAAAGATAAGCAAGATGCAGTACAAGTTTTTCTATGCAACCGTTATCGGGAACGTTGTCAATACCGAAAAATCTAAATTTCAGCGTACTTTTTTCCACTAAATTTACATTTCCAGGACATTTCCCGACGAAAGAGCAAATTTCCCAGTTGAATTTTTTGAAGAATATTAATTAATATTCACCCCGGATTTCCTGTAATAAATGCAGCAATCCAGGTATATGAAGAAGCGAAAAAAATATTATTTTAATTAGAGGCTAATGCAATTTAATTCTCGGTGACTATTAAGCTTCGACTTTGTACTTGAAAATAAATCATCCTATTCCTGCTAATCTTGAATTTAGAAAATTACATCGTATGGAAACTGAATATTAACAATATTGCTTACTACGGTATACAAATGAAAATAGGTCAAACAGAATTTTTGTATAATTCTGTTTGACCTATTACATCTCATCAGAGATTTTAGTCTATTTTCAAGTAACCTACATAGCTAGATCACAAAAACTTGCCATTAAAAGGCATCGTAGAGCGAAGAATTAGTTTTCGAAATAAATCCAATCAAGAAAAAACAGGCCGACTTGACTTTGATCAGGATTCGAAAAAGTAAAATACAGATCATGAATACCTGAAGTCGGTTTCAGGCTGATCTCGAATTCCTTCCAGTCTGTTTTCACATCCTTGGGCTGACCTGCTGAAACCGGCAAACTTCCGATCAAGGTACCGTTTTCTGTATCTTGTCTGATTTCTATCAAACCGCCAGCCCCCTGCTCCTGTAACCGGATTTTTATTTTTTTGATATGGGTAAAATCGATTTGTTTGAAACTGACATATTTTCCATTCTTGCCCCAGATCGACGAGACATAACCGGTATTCAAGGTAGCGATTACGACATTGGCACTGCCCTCTTCATAATCTTCCATCTGAATAAGCGGGTTTCGCAGCACGATGTGGCTACTGCTATTGAGCGGTTCGATACCATTGGCTCCTTTATCGGTATAACCGGCCAAAAGCACATAAGCTCCTTCCTTCCCCTGCCCAACGTGTTCCGTAAGTTTTAAATTACCATTCAGTGGCAGCTGTTTCTTTTGTTCTCCTAGCGAAAGTATGTATCTGGAAATTTCAAGAGCATCTTTTTCAGGCAAATCCATGTGCGGCGGCATCGGATAGGTCCCCCAGCTGCCACTTCCTCCTTTGATGATTTTGTTGGCCAATTTCTGATCAGACCCTTCCTTTCCGGCATATCGTTTGGCGACTTCCTTCAAAGCCGGCCCAATCGATTTGGTATCCATTGTGTGGCAGGCTTTGCAGTCGAGAGAGGCATACAGTTTTTCTGTTGCGGCATACTTAATATTTCCATGACTGGCTCCCGATAACGCCGATGCAAGATCTTTACCAAAAGGCAGATAATTGAAGGAAGCCGTAACAGCTGACTTTTCAATTACTTTATCTTCCGTGTCTTTCACATTTATTTTGTAATCAAAAATCGTATTGTCCCAGTAAAAACTCTTATTGGCACTGCTGGTTATTGAAACTGCCGGCGGCGTATTTCCTACTTTAACCTGAACGGTCGCAATACCCTTTCCGCCCTGAGGATCCGAAACGGTAAGTGCTACATCATAAATTCCAGGTTTGGTAAAAACATGTTTCACTTTCGATCCTGACATTTTTTTTGGTCCTATTTTCCACTCAAAGGTTAGTTTATCAGCCGGGTCATAATCCCTGGACTTTTCAGCTGAAAACGAAACCGTCATTGGAGCGGCGCCATACTGCTTATCAATCTGAATATCAGCCATGGGGTTTCGGTTTCCTTCGGAATATTCAATGCGCATCAGGCCAGCATCGGTATTTTTAGCAAACCAGTTGGTTCCGTAGGCTAGCATGTAGATGGCCCCATCGGATGCTATTTTCATATCCATGGGCGCGATCACCTTCAAATGTGGCAGAAACGGCTCCATGCTAACATAATTTCCGTTTTTATCCAGCGTCACAGCCATAATCCATTTGCGGATCCATTCGTAGATAAACAGCTTTCCGTCATAATACGCCGGCAGTTTATATTTTGCATTCGGGTACAAATCGCGGTAATAAACCGGCCCGGCCATCGCACTTGCGCCTCCTTTGCCGACCAGTGGCCATCGTTTTGATTCCCCTTTGCCATACCATATCATCGCAGGTTGTGCGGCTGGTAGATTTTTAACCCCTGTATTATTGGGCGAATTGTTTACAGGATGCAGCGGATCCTGTTTTGGTCCTTCTTTTTTTGTTTCAAAATCATACTTTGGAAATCCTTCGTTGTTCCCTAAAAAATAAGGATAACCAAAAAAGCCCGGTTTTCGCGCCTGATTGATTTCGTCATAACTCAAAAAATTCTCTTCTGCCGGAACATTGGTATCCGGCCCGACATCCCCCCAGTAGACAAAATTATTTTTGGGATCCACTGACAACCGGAACGGATTACGACAACCCATTACATAAATTTCAGGATAACCCGTCGAGCCATCTTTTGGAAAAAGATTTCCATCCGGAATGGAATAAGTACCATCTGCCTCCGGCTTGATTCTCAATATTTTTCCGCGGTAATCCTTGCTGTTCGCGGTCGTTCCCTGACCATCGGACAACCGCCTGCCCGGACGCTCATCGGTAGGGTTATGGCCTTCAATTTCCTCAGCGTTTGTATTGTCACCGGTTGAAAGGTAAAGCAGTCCGTCAGCGCCAAAAGTCAGATAACCCGCTGAATGACAGCAATAAGTACGCTGCGTAGGAATTTCGAGTAATACTTTTTTAGAAGCCATATTAATCTGGCCATCCGTCATTTCGTACCGTTCTAGGTTGCTTACATTTTTATTTCCACCGACACCGTAGTAGAAATAAAGCCAGTGATTTTTGTCAAATTCCGGATCGGCTGCTACGCCCAGTAAACCATCTTCAATACCGCTGAAAACATTAAAATGTGCTATGGTTTTAATCTGCTTTTCTTCTGCATCATATAGTTTCACAGCTCCTTTGCGCTCAACAATCACGACATCCAGATTGGGCAAAATAGCCATTTCCATCGGCTCGTCCAGCCCTTGTGCCAGCATCATGTGTGTAAAACGGCTGCTGTCAGGCGCCGATGTGTCGGCAGTTGCCTTTCGAATTAAGCGTGAGTTATCCCGGTTTTCGGATTTTGTATATGTTTTGTTTTCCTGATAAAACTTGCCAGGATTTTTATCTGTAAAAAGATTGAATACCGTTACAGATGCCAGGGCACCTGTGAGAAACAATCCGCTGAATAATTTTAGGTTGCTCAAAAGGTAAAGCCGTTTAAGGATTAGGAATAGCTATTTCAAAAATAACAAAACTTGATATTTTATTTTACTTTCTTATGTTAGAATAAAATCTAAATTTATTAAGACGACCACGCCTGTCGGGATTATTAGCCAATGAGTTGAGGAGATTTGAGGGTATCTGGAAAAGATAATTTGAGCTTTAATCCGAAACTCAAACATCAAAATACTGGTTCCATAACCTTAGCACTATTCAATTTCCAACATACGATTTCTTACCAACAGACATGCGCCAAGAATGCCGGCACGTTCTCCAAGTTTTGATATTTTTAGCTGAGAATCATTGTTCACCAAACTAAGAGAATATTTGTTCAAAGCCGTCTTGATAGGTAAATAGAGATAATCTCCCGTCGAAATCAGGCTGCCGCCGAGCACAACCAGTTCAGGATTCAGCACGTTTATCAGCGCGGCAATTCCTCTCCCCAGATTTTCTCCAACCCTGGCAATTAGTTCAATAGCAAGTACATCATCATTTAGTGCGGCTTCTATAATATCGCCCATACTGATTTTTTCGGGACTGACTCCCTTTATCGTTGTGATCACGGACGAAGATCCTTCCGCCAGTTTTTCCCGGAACATTCGGGTAAGCGCCCAACCGGAAGCTTCCGTTTCCAGGCAGCCTTTTTTACCGCAATGACAGAGACGCTCGTTATCGAAAATCGGTATATGCCCAATCTCGCCTGCGTAGCCGGATTTACCGTAATAAACCTGACCATCAAAAAGAATTCCGACACCTATGCCGTAGTCCAGATTTAGAAAAAGCACATCTTTTTCGTTCTCAACAACACCGGCACAAAATTCACCATAGGCCATGGCCCGGGAATCATTTTCCAAAAAAACAGGTATACCGACCCTTGCCTGAATCACGCCTGCAAGCGGATTTTCATCAAAATGAAAAAAGCTGTAACTATGCCCCGTCTGATAATTGATCCTTCCTGAAAGATTAAGACCAATCCCTAGTACGCGGTCTGACGGCACTTCAAGATCAGCGATAAAATCCTGAATATAAACACATAACGATTCGAGCGACTCCTTTGTATTATCCAGGTGGAATGGCAGCTTTTCGGAGATACGGACCAGATTCTTTTGGAGGTCGGACAAGCCTATATTGATATGGCTCTGCTTGACATCCACACCGATAAAAAAAGCCGAATCAGGAACGATACCGTACAGATTAGGTTTCCTTCCACCGGTTGATTCAATCTTGCCATAATCTTTAATGAGTCCCTCCTTGATAAGCTCGCCGATAAGGGACGTAACCTTGGGTACGCTCACATCCAGCTCCTTACTGAGATCAGGAATGGTAGTATTTCCGCTATTTGCAAAATATCCTAAAATAACCTTCCTGGGATCACTCTTCTTACCTCCTACACCAACTAATCGAATCGTTCGACTCATATATTTTTTAATTGATCATTAATCCAATCTTACTTAGATAAGTTGCTGGTATCTTATTCTATTTGGGCCAGTTCGTTTCAATACCCTGTTTTCTTATAAAACCCTGAAAATCAGTCAAAAACTCCTGATTGTCACGAACCACCTTGGGAATTATATTTTTGTTCAAAGCATATTTTACAAGCAAACCTACCGATTCGCCAATGCTCCATTCAACCGGATGCAGGCGGTAACAGCCGTTTGTAATATGCGTGGTACCGATGTTTTTGTTTGCAGGAAGAAGATTTTCCATTCTTTCCGGAAGCAGTGCCCCCAGCGGAATCTGGAAGGGAAGAGAGCCGAAATCAATATAATTATCTCCGGCCGTACTTGGGTGCAGATCAATGTGGTAGTATCCAACGCCAACACTATCATAAAATTCCGCAGCTTTGTTTTCGGCTTTTTTTCCCGTAACCAATGCGCGGTTATCGACCCCAACATGCTCTTCTTTAATCGTAAAAACTGCCTTGATTCTTCTTGATTCGCGAACGTAGGGATATTTCGCCAATCCATCTTCTGTCCCCATAATATCTTTTCTTAACCGGACCCCAGGCCAACCTTTTCCTCCGTCAGGACGAGGTGCTTCGGTCTGCAGCCAGTAGAGAAGTGACAGGCTCAACTGTTTTCCACGCTCAAAATGTTTATTAAAATCCTTTTCACTTGCTCCTACCAGATTTCCCAGAAAATAATCGTTCTGCGGCCAGTTCACGATTGTGATATCTCCGGGGTAAAATCCCTTTTTAAAATTTTCCTTATTGATAATTTTTCTGTAATTCCAAAGATTTAACTTTTCACCCATACTGATCCCTTCCGGATGGAAACCCAGCATTTTCGGTTCGAGGGTTTTAGGGTTTGAATATGAAAGGTCCAGTAATTTTCCTGACCAGGGCTTTGACATTTTCGGGACAAAGTTTTTCCAGAAGTCATATTCCTTAGGCTTCTCAATCACGTGATTTTCGCCTGGAACATAATCAATCGCGAAACAAACTGTAAAAGCCTGATTATTTTCCGGATCAGCTTTTTCCGGTGCATGCAGCTCACCGGTTTCACTTTTTGATTCAGCTCCTGTGACAAATTCAGTACCAGTCAGCGGAAGCAGGTCACCCAGTTCTGTCGCATCTACAAAATACGGCGCTACTAAAACCAGCTTTTGCTTACTTTTAATACTAACCGCATCCAGCGATTTAACCCGATTATCTTTTGCATCAGCTCCTGTAATTTTATGTTCAAGAAGAAGTTTTAATTTTCCATTACTCAGGTAAGGCGCAAACATATCGTTCAGCACGGCAACCGCAACCCTGGGCTCATGACAAAGCTTGGAAACCGAGCCGTCGCCGGGATTCAGATTTTTCCTGGCTTTTGCCTCATCCGTCAGCGGATAATTACGTTTGTAATAATCTCTTACATTGTTCCTGAAATCCCGGTAAAGCTGTGTGGCGCCGTGTGTTTCGATCCAGACATGCTCATCCGGCGGAACTCCCTGCTGACTTACCTGCCCACCGAGCCAGTCTGTTTCTTCGGTCAAAATGACGGATAGCCCATTTCTTAGCGCAGCCATGGCTGATGCACAGCCGCCAAGACCACCACCGGCAATGACCAGGTCGGCAGTTAAAACTACTTTCCCGTTTAACACTTCCTTTTGTACCGCTTGTCCTGTCGCCGGCGTTGTTATTAATGACGCTGTGGCCAGAACACCGCTTCCCAATGTCAGATTTTCAATGAAATTTCTACGATTCATAATTCAAATTTACTGTATAATATTTTAGGTTTGCCAGTCATTTAATACCTGGCAGATCTTAGCAAATAAGTCGCTTCATTTACCACTCCGGATTTACTGTGAGTTCCGGATTCGTGTCACGAATCGACTGAGAAACAGACAATAGGTTCCAGATCTTGCTGCAATATCCAGGCATTGAAATCCCTTGAATTTCCGGGCTTTTGAATTGCCGAGTATACTCATCGGACGAGAAATTAATTCTGCATTACCGATCAGCCCCATTTTTTTCGTCATTTTAAGACAAGGTGGCCGGGCATCCAAAGGAATGAATAAAATGCTCGGCTTTAAAGCCGGCTCCTTTGCTTCACACAAGAAAATGAAAATGTTTACAAATAGTAAAGTAAAGATCACGCTTTTCATATGCTGCTAAAATTTGATTTATAACCGTTCAAACCGTAAAACAGGATGTAGACGTAACAGACCAATGGGAGCATAAAGGCGACTGCCCAAGTGGAATTATCAATCAAAAGTCCCTGGCAAAAAGAAATAATTGCTCCGCCTGCGATAGCCGTTGACAGCAAACCCGAAGCCTGGGTAGTGTATTTTCCCAGACCATTAATGGCAAGTGAGAAAATGATGGCGAACATCATGGAATTACACAAACCCACTGCGACCATAGTCCATACTGCCAAATAACCTGTAACGTTTACAGATATACTAATGAACATAATCGCTACAACAGCGCTGATGCCTAAAATCAGGGAAGCCTTAACTGATTTTAATAGTACCGAACCAACCAGCCGTCCAACGAGCATCAATCCCCAATAAAAAGCCACAAAAGTGTTGGCATCACTTTCGGTTATTTTTAAAAGATCAGCAATGTAGTTTGTCAAGAATGTGCCGACCGATACCTCAGCTCCGACATAAGCGAAAATGGCGATCACGCCCAAATTCAGATTTCGAAATGAAAAAACACTTTTCGCCGTCGAGACTGTTTCGTTTACATCATCATTTGAACCATGTATAACTGGAAGACGCAGTCTACTTACAATCAGCGCTATAACGATCAGTAATCCGGCAATGCCGAGGTAAGGAAATTTAACGGCATCACTGGAAGACGCCTGTTGAAGGGGTGCAAGAATAAAATAAGCGCCAAATATTGGTGCCGTGGTGGTGCCAAGCGATCCGAAACCTTGAATTAAAGTCAGTCTTGAAGAAGCTGTTTTGGCTGGACCCAGGATGGTTATGTATGGATTCGCAGCTACCTGTAATAAAACAATCCCTATCGCTACTACGAACAGAGCAGCCAAAAATAATGAATATTGATGCAAAACCGTTGCAGGGAAAAACAGGAGTGCACCACAGGCAGCAATGGCAAAGCCTAGTACCATTCCTTTTTTATACCCTACCCTTTCCACTACTCTTCCGGCAGGTATGGAAGCGATTCCATAAGTTAAAAAAAAATAAAACTGAACCAGCGAAGATTCTGAGTAGGAAAGCGTAAAACCTTTTTTGAAAAAAGGAACCAACGTATCGTTCAGGCAGGTGATAAAACCCATCATAAAATACAACACACCCAAAGTTACCAGTGCCGGGGTATAGTTCAGTTTTCCAAGACCTACCTCCGAAACCGTTATGTTTTTAAGCGGAATATTTGCCATATTAAAAAGTAATATCAGATGAAATATTTTCTGATTTTTTGACCCTTATCGCTTCAAGTGTTTTCCAACACTGGTATAGTCCGCGTGGAACGTGAAAACACCCTTTCCATTTCCCTCCTTTTAACGGGAGCAAAACTTCGCCTTGCCTGTTCAGATATCCAAACCATTCTGCATTATCCTTGTCTGCAAAATGCTCCCAAGTATATTCATGAACTTTTTTAAACCATTCCATACACTGTTCATCGCCGGTATGCAGGTAGCCTTTCAATAAGCTGATAAGCGTTTCCATATGAACCCACCACAATTTCTGATCCCATTCAAGCTGTTGAGGCGGATGGCCTTTGACATCGAGAAAATAAAAAATTCCGCCATACTTCTTATCCCAGCCGTATTCCAGAATTTGTAAGGTAATATCCTTAGCCTTCACCGCAAGTTCCTTATCACCTTTCCTTTCAGCCAGATCCATCACGAACCACATCGCTTCAATTCCGTGACCGGGATTCACCAACCTTCCTTCAAAAGAATCAGAAAATGTGCCATCCTGGGTCACGTTTTCAAATATTAATCCAAACTCAGGATTGTAAAATTTATTCATGATCGTATCGATCCCTGACAGGATTGTTTCTTCAACCAAAACAGGATCCAGAAGATGCTCAATTTCAAGAACCAGATTGCAAAGGATCATTGGTAACGCAAAACCTTCCAGCGGGCGTGTTCCGGGATATCCTTTACTATAAACACCTTTTGGGTCATTCTTTCTTGCTATTATTTTGTGAAAGGTATCTGCCGCGATCCTGGCATGTTTTTCACTTCCTGTTGCTTTGTAAAGTTGCCCGAAAGCCATAGAGGCAAAACAATCTGAAAAAATGCTGTGCGGCTGCGTGAGCGGTGTACCTTCTCTGGTTAACGAAAAATACCAGTTCCCCTCAGCATCCCGTCCATGCTTTTCAAGAAAACCAGCGCCCTGAAGAGCGAAATTCAGCCATTCCGGTTTCTGCTCAACCTGGTTATATAACATCGAGAAACACCAAACCTGACGACATTGAAGCCAGACAAATTTATCAGTATCAAAGATTTCACCCTCACGATCCAGACAGGTAAAATATCCACCATAATCCTTGTCTTCTGACTTATTCAACCAGAAGGGTATGGTGTTTTCCAATAATGCGCCTTTGTAAAGCTGAATGAATTCATCCATTGGCATATATCAATTGTAGCGACGGATTGGAGGTAAGATGCTATTTGACAATAAAAAGTAAATCAAAAGAATCACTTAATAATTATAATTATTTTCTTTTGCCAAAAATAGAAAAATAAATATTATCATTGGCAAGATTTTATAAGTAATTTATTTTACCTTCTTGAAGCTACGCAAACCCCAAAAAACTGTTTTCTCGATTACATCGTTAATTTCAACAATTATTTAATCTAAAATTAGATACTTATTGCTGGGATTAGAAGCGTCTTATTCATTAAAAATATACAGGATAGTTAATAAAATATAAATTAAACTATAAAGCAGCTAAGGTTTAAGCTTTGTATACCTTGCTGTGCCAACTAAATATCAACAACCTGAAGATAAGCTGTTAGCAATTAGCGAAGAAGATTAAAATCAAGACAAATAATCAGAAACTCGCGGGAAGCAATTTTGGAAGACAATTTTTCAGCGTGGGCAGCAGAATAGAGCAAGTTTTGTTATGTAGAAGTCAGGTTTTCGTGCGCATTGGACTTCCCGGACGGCTATTATGAATTCGCCGGGTGGCAAAAAAGGGTATATGTCACCTTGTTGATACCGAGTGGCGTATTAACCAATCATTCACCTTCGCCTGCCATAGGATCTGGTGTTCCATCCGGATCGCCAGAAACAGCACCATGCATTGGCAGATTACTTCCTCGAATGATCAAAAGTCCTGCAACATGTGGTGCGGCCATTGAAGTTCCGCTTAAAGTTGCATAACGGCCATTGCTGTAAGAAGAAACAATTCGTACACCATAAGCGCATACGTCAATACTCGCGCCATAATTTGAAAATGAAGCAAACCGATTGTCCTGATTCATTGCAGAAACCGTAAAGACGTTAGCATGGTTGACACGCGCAGGAGAATAATTTTCGACATCTGCCCCTTCATTCCCGGCGGCTATGGCGAACAGAATACCCGCATCTGCTCCCCTTACGATTGCTCGTTCCAATGTCAGTGATATGCCTTCTCCTCCCAGACTCATATTGACAACATCCCCGGCCCGGCCATTCTGAATTACATAATTCACTGCCTGAATGATGCCTGAAAGCCGTCCTTCCCCTTCGTCATCCAGAACCCGCAATGAAACCAGGGTGGCACCGGAAGCCACTCCCGTTGTACCAATATTATTATTTACAGCCCCGATGATACCTGCTACATGAGTCCCATGACCATTCTCATCGTCCGCAGAAGTTTGCCCGCTGATAAATGATCTGCTACGTGCTTCATCCACGTTGAGATCGGGATGGTCCAGATCAATACCAGTGTCAATAACCCAGGCAGTTTTAGTCATCTGCAAATCTCCGCGGCCATAGCCGGTCTGTATTGTATTCCATGTCAGGGTAGACGAAGTGGTAACGTCCACGCAGCTACAAATGGACATGATTCTATCCGGTTCGACAATCATCACGGATGGGTCCTGTCTTAACTGAACAGACTCTGTTTCTGTAAGATTTGCTAGAAAGGTCGTCTGTTCACCGGAAGTCAAAACCTGGGTTTCTACATTAGCAATTTTCCTGCTGGCCAGGAATTGTTCGGTCAGCACTTCCGCAGCGGCCACGCGCGCTTGCTGATTGCCAGATATTCTTTGTGACGGCTGATATGTGACCATGTAGGCTCCTGAAATAATCTGGCCGCTATTTGAAGTAGCCTTCACCAGACAATCTGCAGCGATGGTTGGCTCCATTTCGTTGCCGTTTTGACAGCCTACAATACTTAAAAATATAATGACAACATTTGTCAGCGTTGCAAATGAAAGATACCGTCGCATGGATAGTACGAAACAATTAGAAAATACAGTTTTAGAAAAAACGTAAACAATTAAATCATGCGGCTCCCGGGGATAATTCTTTCAAAAAACAATACGCATTACAAACGTGAAATGTGTCAATCAATTTTAATGTTCAAGCTCATTTTCAAAAAATTATGTTATCCACGATGCTGATCGTGAGAAACAATCGCATGAATTCCTATCCATTTATCTTTTTCCTGAAAATTTTCCGCCATCGTGTTTTGTAAAAAAATTAAATTAATCTCTAAAAGTATTTTCTACCAAAAAAAACAGGCCCATATCACAGGCCTGTTCGCAAATTGTTGATCCAGTTTTAGGAAATGGCTATAATAATTTCTTACTGAGCACAATATATAATCAAAACATTATTTATAGGCGTTGTATTCTTTGTCAGTCACGGGTTGCAGCCATTCAACAATACCTTTTTCGGTATTGGGAATGATATACATTTGATGCAGGCTGCTGCCAGGCGTCGCGCCATGCCAGTGCTCCACATTGGGCGGACATTTCACTACGTCACCCTTTTTCATTATCTCGATTGATTTCCCCTTTATCTGGTGTAAGCCCTCACCGGCGGTTATGATAAGAATTTGACCGGCAGGGTGTTTGTGCCAATTTGATCTGGCACCAGGTTCAAATAATACGTTTCCCACGACCGTGTTGTAAATGGAATCGTTGGCAAGAAGTCTATAACTATAGGCCTTGCCTGTAAAGTTCTCCGCTGGACCTTGCTCGCCTTTGGGAAAGATCGCCTGCGGAGTAAGCTTATCAGATGTGGTATTTGTTTGAGAATAACCTTTTGAGAAAATCAGCACAGCCACAATCAGCAGTAGAGGTAATTTGAATCCTTTCATTTTTTTGTCTGTTTGATATGATTAAATAACTGACACATATTTATTATCCGCTGAGTAAAATAAACATTGTCTACTTTGGCAAGGGCTGAAAATTCTCAAATTTTAAAGCCTATAAGTTAATTCCCGCTTATCTATTCCAATTCATACCGGACGGAAACGGACCCACTCCCCACCGCAGCAGCAAGACCGGACGGGTTATCTATTTTCCCAAGTCTGGTATAACTATACGAGGTAGAAAACGATTCGTAAAAAAGAACAAGCGTTGTAGAGCCATAGAGCATCAGATCCCCGGTTGAAATGGTACGAGGATTGGAGGCATTTGCCGGCAAACTATTACTGAAGTTGTAAAGCTTCTCGTTGCCATTTAATTCACTCATGGTCACTGCCATCGGCAGACGCGCCTTAAAAGCGTTTACGGTGGAATTGGCAAGCAATGTTGCCGTGAAAGTTCCTGAACCAATTGTAATTTTGAGCCTGTTCCCTGATGTATCCGTGCCGATATTATCAGATCCGGGAATTTGCTGTCCCGGATCATCCTGACCCGGGTTTAGATCGTTGTCAGGTTCAATAGCACTATCAGCGTTACAAGCCATGATGGCCAAAAACAATATCAGTAATGGAAAAAGCATTAGCTTTGATTGCTGCATTTGCCTTCTACGCACAAACTTTCCAATAATATTTTGACGAGAAAAGACTGGGTTAAAGTTTCGCTGCCTACGGTGAGCTTCTGCTGATTTTAGGCAAAAAACCTTTTCGCCTTTTGTTTCTATTGAGTTCATAAAAATATTTCGATGGATATTTCAGTGGTTCAAAGTTCGCAGAATGCAGACTGAATAACCCAATGGATATCAAGCGATATGTTATGAAAATCAAACAACTTAGCTGTTGCGGTGCGTGACGATCAGACTTTCAACCTAAAAAATCATATAGGGCCTTTAAGCAAAAGACTCAAAAGAGCCTTGATGTAATTTGGTCGAATTTTACCGGATCGGCATGATCCGGTAAAAACGATTTTTAATGATAGGGTGCTGATGCCAGTATTTAATTTAGCCCCGTTCAAAGATTACATAGCCTGTCAAATCAACTTGTCCGGCGTGATTGGCAATTCCCGGACGCGTTTTCCAGTAGCATTAAAAACAGCATTGGCAATCGCAGGTGCCACTCCTATTATGGCAATTTCACCTAACCCTTTACTGCCAACCGGATCGGCCAGAAGGTCAGGTTTATTTACAAAATAGACTTCAATATCCGGTACATCTGCATGTACAGGCACGTGGTAATCACCAAAGTCTTTGGCCATATAGCGGCCAAAACGATGATCCATAACCGCATCTTCCATTAAAGCCATTCCGATTCCTCCGGTTGCCCCGCCGATCATCTGACTCTCGGCAGTTTTTGGACTAACGATTGTTCCGGCATCTGCGCAACATACTATTTTTTTCACACGAACCTGGCCGGTGAACGGATGCACATGAACCATTGCAAAATGCATCGAAAATGCATTCATGGAATATTTCTTGCCGTTTTCACTTGGCTTAGACTCCTGCGTGGTCTCAATTTTCTGTATGTCATTTTGTTTAAAAAAGTCACTCAATTTACCGGACGACTTCCCCGAAATCCTGATTTCACCTTTCTCAAACATAAGATCATCAGGCTTCGCAGCACTGAATGAAGCGACGCTTTTGGCCGCAGCCATCGTAATGATCTGCTCTTTCAAAGCGTTACAGGCTGCCTGCACGGCTGGGCCAACGCTGTTCACAGTAGAAGATCCTCCCTGCAATCCTGCATTCGGAAACTCTGAACTGCCCAGGTGAAAGGTTATTTTTTCAGAAGCAATGCCGGTCGTATTGGATGCAACCTGCACCATCGCCGTCGCTGTACCAGGACCAATGTCTGTAATTGCACAATGCATAACTAAATTTCCATCCATATCAAGTTCAGCATGTACAGTCGCGGAGCTCCGGTTTGCCCCGAAAGTGCCGGTGCCCATCCCATATCCTACCAGCCATTCTCCATCGCGTAAAGTACCGGGTTTAAGTTTTCTGTTTTCCCAGCCAATCCGTTTTTTCCCTTCTTCATAACACTCCCTCAGATATTTTGTCGACCAGGGAAGATTTTTATCCGGATCGGATTCTGTGTAGTTCAAAAGCCGGAAGTCAATCGGATCCATCTCAATGGCATGCGCCATTTCATCCATAGCAGATTCCAGCGCAAAAGCACCTGTTGCTTCTCCCGGACCTCGCATCCAGATGGGCGTTGCCACGTTGAGAGGCAATAACCGGTAACGCGTGCTCACATTTGGAGAGGCATACATCATGCGGGTCTGAGCCAGGGTCGATTCTGTGAACTCCTCATAGGTAGAAGTCTGCCCGATGGAATGATGGTTGATCGCAACCAGCTTTCCTTCTTTGGTCGCGCCCATCTGCATTTTCTGCCAGGTACGGGGACGGTAGCCTACCATGGTAAACATCTGCTCACGTGTTAGCACCAGTTTCACCGGCCTTTTCACTTGTTTGGCCGCAATGATCGCTGCGGATTCGTGCGGCCAGCTATGCAGGCCATTACCAAAAGCACCACCGACAAAAGTCGCTATCACCTTCACATTTGGCTCAGGAATATTCCATTCTTTTGCAAAAGTTTTTTGAGTCGACTTTGTGCCCTGCACTTTATCATAAATGGTCAATTTGTCATCCGCTTCCCAATGGGCAGTTATGGCCTGCAACTCCATCGGATTATGCATTTCAGTAGGCAGGATGTATTCTGATTCTATTTTGAATGGCGCCGTTTCATAAGCATCCGTTTGTCCGCGGTCATAATCTGCTGTCCCCGATTTTGGATTCTTTTTAGCGGCAGCGGTAACCACCGCATTTTTCACATTCGCTTCAAAATCAGTTTTATGTACCTGCTGATCGTACTGGATTTTGACCAGTGATGCTCCATATTGCGCTTTTTCAAGACTGGTCGCCACGACGATCACAACAGGCTGATCGTTGGAATAGACCTTGCTGTCGTAAAAAACACGGAGTGGCTGGTTGGCCGAAGGTGCTCCTGATGAACTGTCCGCAGATGGTTCGTAGCCGGGCACTTTAATTCTGTTGGTATGAGATATCACCGCTAACACACCCGGCGCCCGCTCCGCAGCTTTGGAATCTATACTCTTGATAGTTCCCTTCGCAATCCGGCTCCCCACCAGTACGCCGTATGCCAGATTTGGCAAAACGTATTCTGCGGAATATTTTGCCGCGCCCGTCACTTTCATACGGCCATCCACCCTATCGAGCGGCTGATATTCTTTTTTATCAAAAAATGCTTCGTTCATGATCTTTTCTTTCAAGGATTTAAGATACGCCTACACCAAACCTGTTGCGTTTTTCAATGCTTCAACAATCACGTTCGGTCCAAGTTTGAGTTTAAACCCATTGTGTTTGTAAGCCTTCGCGCCCTGCATGGCGATTTCTGCGGCTTGACTAAAAGTATCTTCAGCGGCAACTTTTCCGATAAGGAATTTTTCTGCTTCTTTTAACCTCCATGGTTTGTGCGCCACGCCGCCCATGGCGAGCCTGGCATCCCTGATTATTTTCCCGTCCATACTTAACGCCGCAGCAACCGAAACCAGCGCAAATGCATAAGAAGCACGGTCGCGCACCTTAAAATAATGCGCGTTTTTATTCAAATCATTGTCCGGAATTTCAACCGAAATGATCAGTTCACTGGCTTGCAACGTATTGTCTTTTTCAGGTTGCATGCCGGGAAGCCTGTGAAATTCTTCAAAAGGAATTCTCCGTTCACCTTTCGGACCTGATACCACCACGGTTGTATCCAGTGCGACCAATGCCACACACATATCACTCGGGTGCACTGCAATACATTTATCGCTTGTTCCAAAAATGGCATGCATTCGGTTCACCCCTTCCAGCGCACCACATCCGCTACCAGGATGACGCTTGTTGCAAGGAAGAGCTGTGTCATAGAAATATGAACACCGCGTACGCTGCATGATGTTTCCACCGACCGTTGCCATGTTTCTGATCTGGGCAGATGCGCCCGCATTGAGCGCTTTTGCAAGCAGCGGAAGTTTTTCCCGGATCAGTTTATGATCAGCTACCTGACTATTTAAGGCCAGTGCTCCAATAACAATCTTGCCGTTTTGCTGCTCAATGTTTTTGAGCGGAACTGCATTGATATCTACCAGTTTCGTTGGAGCCATCACATTTCGCTTCATCAGGTCAACCAGGTTCGTGCCACCGGCGATGAACTTGGCATTGGCATTATTTGCCAGGGCATTTACCGCAGCCTTGGCTGTCGACGCGCGTTCGAATTGAAACTGTATCATGATTTTCGCCCCCCGTTTTTAACTTCCTGAATCGCTTTTACAATATTCGGATATGCTCCGCAACGGCAGATATTTCCGCTCATAAACTCTTTGATATCTTCTTTCGTTTCTGCATGTCCTTCGTTGATACAGGCAATGCCAGACATAATTTGGCCGGGTGTGCAGTAACCGCACTGAAAACCATCATGTTTGATAAATGCCTGTTGCATTGGATGAAGCTCATCCCCTTTTGCAATTCCTTCAATGGTCGTAACCGCTTTACCTTCCTGCATCACCGCCAGACTCAAGCAAGATAACACCCGTTGTCCGTCCACATGGACCGTACAGGCTCCGCACTGTCCATAATCGCATCCTTTCTTGGTTCCTGTTAAGTCCAGCTGTTCACGAAGTACATCCAGAAGTGTAGAACGAGGTTCGATGGCCAGCTGTTTTTTTACCCCATTTACGGTCAGATTTACCGGTGTGGTTTCAAAAGCTTCACTAAGTTTTTCTCCAAGATTATATTCCGCTGCTTTGGCAACAGACAGGGGAGCAACGGCAATGGCAGTAAGAATAGAAGAAGTCTTCAAAAAATCCCGCCTGGATTCATGTTTATCCTCCTTTTGTGAATGATCTCTAGATTTTTTATTGTCCATGGTGATTGCTTACATTGATGGCAACTTATTCGCCGTATTCTTTTGGTGTGATTCGACTCACCTGCTTGACCGCATTAACAAAGGAGTTTATTAATATCGGGCCAAATCTATTTTGTTTTAGTAAAACTGGAAATGTCGGCACTCCAACTGCACTGTTTCTAAACCAGACCTGGTAAAAGTTCTTTTATCAAATACCTGAATATTGCTCGTCACTGACCGGTTCCAGCCATTCAACCACACCCAACTGTGTATTAATTCCGATCGCTGTATGTATCATTCTGGCATCTGGAGAAGCTCCATGCCAATGTTTGGTATGGGGTAATACGTTGATTACGCCACCCGCGTTAATTTTTTGAATTGGTTGGCCTTCCTCCTGATAGAAACATATCCCTTCTTTGACGATTAGGATCTGATTACTGGGATGGATGTGCCAGTTATTTCGGGTTCCCGGCTCAAAGAGCACATCGCCTATCCAGCAGTTTGTGTTCTCGTCAGATTCCAAAAGGCCCTTCAACCAGGCCTTTCCGGTAAAATAATCTGAGGATAGTTCTTTATATCCGCTTGCATTGAGGTCCTTTAATTCCTGATTTTCCATATTTTTCCATTGTTACGTTCCTTTTTAAATCGAAGGTACCAGCTGGTAGAATTTTATGATAATGATTATCAAACAATATGATATGAATTCCAAACAGCCCACCACTTTTATATGTGCACCGCGGCTCCGGTCGCGGCAGAGACGGTCCAACTTTTTCCCCGTAGCGCCCGCCAGGCTGCCAGAGCCGCAAAAAGCCAAACCAAACTACCTAATCCGAAGGTGCCTTCAATACCCATCCGGTCAAAAACAAAACCACCCAAACCTGCACCTAAAGTTATGGCAAGCTGGGTGGTTGCCACCAGAATACTTCCGCCACTTTCGGCCTGATCCGGAACGGCAAGGGTTATCCACGTCGGCCAGCCCACCTGAACACTACCAAACGCAAGGCCCCACATGGCTATAAAAAGTGCCGCCAATATCACGTTGGATCCTAGAAAAACAAGAAACATCGTAACAATGGAAATCAAAAAAGGCATCAAGGTCATCGTTTTAGAAAAGTTTTTGTTGAGCATAAACCTTGCAACAACGGCACCAAAGAAGTTTGCCACGCCGTAAAAAAGAAGAATTGTTGTTAATATGCTGACTGAGACATTGGTAATGTTCTCTAAAAAAGGACGCAGATAAGTAAAGAATACAGCATAACCGGCAAAGGCAAATCCGACACCCAACATCCCTTTTTTCACCTGACTTCGGCTTAGTACTTCGAGTAAAGTTTTAAATTCAGGGGGGCTTGTCGGTGGCATTGACGGAAGAGAAACAGCCTGCCAGACCACGGCTACAACACCTAGTCCCGCAACCAGTAAAAAAACGTTTCGCCACCCGATTGTCGCATCCAGAAAACTACCCAGTGGCGCAGCCAGAACAGTTGCAATTGATACAGCTGCAAAAACGATAGAAAGCGCTTTTGGAATAAGATGCTGAGGTACCAGGCGCATCGCCGTGGGGGTAGACATAGCCCAAAAACCTCCCACCGCAACACCCAAAAACACCCTTCCTACCATAAGAACCCAGAAAGAGGGCGAAAAAGCCACCAGTAAGTTGGATATGATCTGTAAAACAGAAAAAGATAAAAGCACCCACCTTCTGTCAATGGTTTTGGTAAGCATCGCCGTAAACAGACTTGAAAACATCGCGATCAAAGCGGTTATGGAAATGGCCTGACCCGCAATTCCTTCCGTTACATTCAGATCTTTTGCTATGGGAGTAAGTATACTGACCGGAAGAAACTCCGAGGATATCAGCCCGGCTACCGCAAGCGATATCGCATAAACGGCTATCCATTTTGGCTCGTTAATTGTTTCGTTTGATTTTTCTTCGTTCATCACTTGCACATTAAATTATTCGACACTGCAAATTTATCGTGCAGGTCACTTTACAGGCTAATGATTAAGAAACGATTCATTATGGATATCAAACAATAGTCAATTTACTGACTATGTTTTGATCAAAGGAATGTCGGCAGAAAGGTATTTGAACGAAACGGATAAATTATGGGGATCAGAGATTAATACACTAATGGAAAGCCGGGCTGTGCGGAACCCAACTGCTTCAAGACTTCATATAAGATAAGATTTAAGTAATTGCAGAACAATTCATCGTTGAACACATACCCTGTTTCTTGTTCGATCATCAGTTTTTCGAAAATACTGACGATAAAATCTTTCTGCGTACTGTTCAATAGAAATAATGCCAGCCCCTCGCTACCAGAAAATGATAACAACCGGGTATAAGCTTTGATACAAAAGTCACTCTGCAGAAGCTCCCTGGAAACCAGGCAACCGAAATTATCACCGCTACCGGCAATCCATTTTATGGCAAAAGGTATGGCTGGCTCGAACAAAAAGACCGTTCCATCTACCTGAATTTCTTTGCCTGCAAAGCGAATCCGGGTTTTACCGGTCAGCAGGTATAACTTACGAAATCCCCTGCTTATGTAAGTTGGGCTGGATGCAACGCGCTCATCAACTCTGTAAACTTCAAAACATTTGTGCTGTCCATACCTTCCACTAAAATTCCAGCGGTTAATGCAAAGTGATTTTCCATCCTTGGTTTACATATCATTCACCGAGTAAATCACAAAGTTCATGCTTCCTAATATTCCATACGGTATGATTATCAAACCAATCATTATGGATATCACGCTGTATGAACTCTAACCGAAGATGGCACGGTCCCTGTCAGCCTTTTGAAATAGTTATTGAAATACGCAGGATATTCAAATCCCAGCGCATAACCAATTTCTGCAATCGTCCAGTCTGTATGCATCAGCAGGGCCTTTGCCTCTGTAATGACTCTTTCGGCAATATGTGCACTCGTTGTTTTCCCGGTTATCTCTTTTACGGAGCGATTTAAGTGATTTACATGAATAGAAAGCTTGTTTGCAAATTCCTGGGCAGTTTTAAACTGCATCGGCTGGTCTATACTTTCAATCGGAAACTGTCGCTCTAAAAGATCAAAAAACAGGGACGCTGTACGCTCAGCAGCATTTTTATGCTTATAGAAGTTTTCCGCAGGCTGCATTTTCAATGCCTCGTGGATCAGCAGGTTTATGTAATTCCGCATCAAGTCGTGTTTAAATAAATAACCCGTCGCCTCTTCTGCTATCATTTTCTGGAATATGGTAGCAATGAAGGCACGTTGCTCATCATCCAATGTAAAAATGGGGGTACCTCCTATTTTAAACAACGGACTTTCCTGAAGACTTTCCGAACGTTCATTCGCCTTTAAAAAATTCTCTGAAAACAAACAGGTGTAGCCGGTATACTCTTCGGAAATAATTTCCCATGAATAAGGGATATGCGGATTGCCAAAGAACAAAGTTTTCGAATCGATTTCTATTCCCCGGTCGGCATACTGCACCAGACTTTTACCCGTTACCAGACAGATTTTATAAAAATCTTTCCGGTTATACGTCCTGACTACATTTTCGTCAGCTTTGATCTCAAAAACTTTAAAACCCTGATTTCTAAGCTCGGCACCAAATTCGGATACAGGCGGAATGTTACGATCTTTCATGGTATAAATTAAGGATATCAAACAGACATTATGATATAACTTTCAATGAGTTCAAACAATACTACGCAGTTTATTGCTAACCCGTCGCATTTCCAAATATGAATCTACTTTTGGAACGCCTGAATTCCTCTGTTTGATATTCATAATCGATTACTATTTCATAACTGACCCATAGCGTAAAAAAATTCCTGCCTGACTTCAGCGGAATCGTTTTTCCTTTCCAAACAATTTCCCTTTTGTTTCCTCTGGCAGGCAAATCGTAGGAGTTGGTGAAATATATTTTCAGTTTCTGGGGAACTTCCCTATCCTAATAAGTGCTATTCCACCCGATCCTCATTTCCACTAAAATCCGAGATATTTAGCAACAAAAAGGCTTTTGACCAACTATTAACTCAGTGCTTTTTGTTGTTTCAATAAAATTCGCAGCTGGGTTCTCACTGCTAAAATTAAAAACATTGAAAAGCATTTCTGTTTATATACGTACAGATCACTAATATTCTTTTCGTCTTTATAATTTCAAAACTCAAATTCAATCCGCGTCACATTATAAGCCCCGAAGCAACCGAATCCGCCATTTATATTGTATTTTGCATTAAGGGGCTGTGCAAATGGGTCAGTTTGGTTGTTATCATTTAGTTGAACGGATTTCGAATAAGCATAGAAATTTTCATCTGCCAGATAAATGAAGGCGACGTTTTTGTGTTTGTAGCGGACCAGATTGTTGTTGAAGTAATTAGAAGTTACGAACTCGCTGTTGACATCGGCACCGGTCAAAAATTGGACCGTGTGAGAAATTGGTTCTTGTGTAGACTGTATATTAGAATAATAAAAGTATGGCCTCAGAATATATAGGCCGTCCTTACTCGTAGGCCACTTCAATCTTATGTCTACAAAATCACTTCCCCTGAATGATTTTTCAATTTCAATTTCCTCTGGTTTTATGGACTTTAACGGAACTGTGCAGGAAGATGTCAACACCTGACCATCCTTAGCAACGGCCTTGATTGAGTAAGTTTTCCCTTTTTCAATCTTAAATCCGTCAGTAATTTTTAGTTGGTAGAAATTTTTCACCACGTTGAATTTCAATAACTTATCCACACTTCCATTACTGATGGTGATCTGGGCATCTTTAATGAATAAATCCTTGAATGGGATTTCTGTCACTGCAAAAGACGTCGCCCTTGACAAAACTGCACTGATCACCGTATCAGACGGGCTGATATAACATTGAAGTACCAATTCCTCAGGGGTATCTGGCAGTCCGTCTATTTCCTTAATACAGGAAGTAAATAAAAAAAGGAGTATAAGAAGATAAACAGGTTTGCGCATGGCTAAAATTTGAAACTGTATGAGATAGATGGAATAAAGAGCAGCAGACTTACTTCATTTAACGCCTTGGTCACAAGAAATTCTTTATTCTCATTGAATTTTCCATTAATGTCTACCTCATAGGCAAATACATTCTTATTTCCCAAAATATTATACAATCCAAATTCCCAGGTTCTTTGGCCTCGTTTCTTCTGCTTGGCCAGCTGAACACTCAGGTCCAAGCGATTGTAAATGGGCGTTCTACTATCATTTCGTTGTTCTCCATAGTCAATGACGTCTAAACTGGGTTTTAGTTCATTGGTGAAGGGGTTAATGATAAACTGATCATAACTAAGTTTGGGCATTGTTACCGGATTACCTGTCTTTAAAACATAGCTGCCCGAAAATTTCACCTTTTTGCTATGTTGATATGCGCCAACGATTGATAACTGGTGCCTGCGATCCTGAATTGGATAAAAAGTTTTTCCGGCATTTAATTGTTCAAACTGATATACGGTTTTACTTAGGGTATAGCTGGTCCAGCCTGTCAGTTTCCCTGTCTTTTTGTGGACGAACAGCTCCACACCCTTGGAATTTCCGTTTCCCGAGGTAGAGACGTCATCCCAAAGGATTTTCGAAGCTGCAAAATCCCTGTCCCTGAACAAGCTTACCAATGAAAGAATACTCGCACCTTCTTTGAAGGACAGTATGTTTCTCATTCTTTTGGAATAAACTTCCAGCTCTACGCTAAACTTTCTTTCTGTGAAATCGCGGGTGATACCGAAGGTATACTGGCGGGAATTTTGTGGAGGCATTTTAGGTGTCGAGGGTACCCATACGTCAACGGACAGGCCAAGGCCATTATTAGTCAATAGTTGAATAGGCTGATTCATGACCGAATATCCGCCCTTTACTGACCAGTTTCCAGTAAAATTATAATTGACTGTCAATCGAGGTTCAACGAAGGTATATGACTTTTGAGATGGAGCGAAAATAGCAACCCGCAATCCATAATTAATAGCGACTTTATTGTCAAGCTTATATATATCTTCCACATATAATGCCCCGTCAAATGCATTGATCCTTTCCATTTCTTGCCTGGTCGTCTGACGTCCTTCATTAAACGCAGAACTATTAGGCACAAAGTTTAACCTGGACAGATTTACTCCAAAACGAAAATCATGTTTGGAATTGGGCAGATATTCAAAATCGTATTTTAAGCCCAGCTCATTTAAGCGGGAAGAGTATGTCTGGCTTGAAGAGCCAAATGTATTCTCAAGTGAATAATTAAAATTACTGTATATCAAACTCATGTTGGAGAAGACCTTGAGCGAGAATAAATGGCTCCACCTGAAAGTACCCGTTTTATTCCCCCAGCTAAAACCCATATTCCTGTACGCATCGCCTTTTTTGTTAACCCGTTCGAATAAATTATCTTTCCCCAGATACGTGCTGAAAAAGATTTTATTCTTCTTGTTTATCTCAAAATTTGCTTTGGCGTTAACATCATAAAAATTGCTTTTCAAAACCCTCCTTTTGAATTTTTAACAAGAGAAAGGAAAAGATCAGGGTATGAACGTCTTGCTGAAATTATAAATGAGGAATTATCCTTTTTTATCGGTGCCTCCAGTGTGAACCGGCTGCTGATCAGACCGACTCCTACTTCTCCATGGGTACTGCTTTTGTTGCCCTCTTTCATTTGAACGTCCAACACCGAAGATATACGTCCTCCATATCTGGCAGGAAAACCACCCTTTATAAATTCCAAACTCTTTAGGGCATCTCCGTTAAAAATGGAAAAGAATCCAAAAAGATGCGAAATATTGTAAACTTTTGCTTCATCCATCAGAATCAGATTTTGATCCGATCCACCGCCACGGACAAAGAGTCCATTACTTCCTTCGGTTCCACTCTGGACGCCAGGCAAAAGCTGTATTGCTTTGAGTATGTCCTTTTCTCCTAACAAAGATGGAACATCTTTCAATTGTTGTATGGGTACATTAATTGAACTTATTTTCGTAGAAAGGCTCTTTTTCTCCTGATCGCTGGCAAAGATGGTAACCTCACTTAGTTCCTGGTTTACTGGAACCAACGAAACATCCATATCATGATCACTAGCCGCGTTTTGTCTAATCAGCTGTGTTTTGTAACCAATCAAAGATACCTGTAAATCAATGGTGTCTGATTTGGGGAATGTGAGTGAATAAAAGCCATAATTATTGGTATGCGAAGAAATTTTCAACTCTGCAATAAAAATGATTGCTCCTGCAATACTTTCACCGGACCCCTGTTCCCGGACAAAACCGCTTAATGTGATATTTTGAGCAGATAAAAAATGGGAAAAACTAAAAAATACAATAGTTGCTGACGCGATTCGCTTCATTATTACAAGTATGTGTTACATTGAGCGAACAACTTTTTTGTTCAGTCAATTTTGTGATATAAATCTTGCCACATGAAACTTTGTGGCTGATAAGGAGTAAACGGCATGATTTGAGTTCGGTAATGAAACGTAATGCTAACTTTACTTATTACGCCTCAACCAAAATTGCTATATTCTGGTATTCTTTAAATAAAAAGCTTAACAAGGCGTGCATCAAATTTTGCAAGTGTATCCATGTTTGACCCGTCTGAGCCAATTCTAAAATATCCCGGATGCGACCTTACATATTTTAGAAATTTTATATAGGTTGACAGAGAGAATAAAATGTATTTACCCATTTTTCTCCACTCATTTTGTCGAACAACTCGCATCCAAATTAGAATCTTTTCCAAAAAAATTCATGGGTTTTAATTTGCTTTTCATCCAAACAACATTAAAAATGGGTTAAAACACAAGGATATGTGCCTTAACCCATTTTGAACCAGCTGCCTGAGGAGGCAGTACTAAATCACTAATGTTATACTAATTCGTATTAAGAACTACTAACGCAGTTTTCAATAATGGTATTTCTGCCCTTGCAGATCAACAGAGGTAACTGAATTTACCTTTCTATTACGATTTAGTAACCATCTTTTTAAACTGCCAATACGCAAAATAAAAATATTAGAATTTCTGAATCAAATTTGTAACGAAGTAACCTTAACAAGCATGTATTTTAATCAATTTATAAAAATCAATAAGGTCTCAATCAAACTCTTGAACCGAAAACGCACTCATTTCAAATTCAATCTATTTGCCAAGAGATAATAAATTTACAAATACACGGTACGCACCGGGGACGCCAGCCGGTAACTCGCGAAACCAGGACAAACTCGTATACACATAATTTCCTTTGCCATATTTTGCAACCAGAATCCCGCCGTCAAGTGGTTGGGCATCGGGATCATTAGAGGAAATCACTGCCTCGTATTGCGGGGACCATTTCTGAGGAAAATACAAGCCGCGTTCTTGCACCCAGTTATCAAAATCTTTCGGCGTAATTTTGTTTGGCGAATTTAAAACAGGGCTTGACGGCTTTAAAAAACGAACTTCTGAGCCTTCAACAGTGATTCGGTCGCGGGTGAGTTCGAAAGGATAAGGCCCCAGATCTTTCATCACCAGATCCATATTGGTATTGTACTGAATAACCAGATTTCCACCGTTTTTAACATAATCCATCAGCGTTGCCTGATAATGTTTCATCCGTTCGTTGGTATTGTAAGCTCGCACGCCCACCACAATAGCATCGAATTGTGTAAGATTATCCAATGACATATCCTTATCTTCAAGTACCGTCACATCATAGCCTATCTGACGCAGACTTACCGGAATCAGATCTCCGGCTCCCATCAGATAGGCGATATTATTCCCTTTTTTAACAAGATCAAGCTTTACTGCCTTTGCGGCAGCGGTCGGAAAAAATACCTGGGCAGGAATGTGACTATAGCTGATAATCGCGAAGCTTTTGTCATAGGTTTTACCTTCCACTTCTACCAGTGCTTTGATCTCTGTTTCCTGTGAAGTCGCCGGAGGATAAAGTTGGAATTCAACCGAATGTTCGGATCCTTTTACTGCAAGATTAAATGGAATACGCTCTGGAACAGTCCGCCAGCCGGGAGCTATGTCCAACGACACCTCACCGTGGCAGTTGTCTTTTCCTGCCTTTATTCCGACAATGACCTTTCTGGGCTTTTCATCGTTAAACATATAAACCTCCTGCGCGATGTTGGCATAAACCGGAGGCGTCACCACCAGCGGCTGATACACTTCGCCGATCACCGGATCCTTTTTCTTGTAAACAACCGGCGCAGTAAACTGTAACGGTTCGCCTTCCACTGTCAACTCAAACTGTACGGTAGCCACAGGCGGATTCTCTGGCAATCCTATTTCAAGCTGATTGTCAACAGTAAAAAGACCTTTATAGCCTACTTCTTTCCGCAACCAATAAGGCTGAGAAATTTCAGTTTTCGGCGGAATTTTAGTTTTGATTTCAAAAGATAAACCATCATTCGTTTTTAGCGGGGCTGCCAATACCGAATCTTTTGACTGAAAAGGAAACGTAATTTTTTGCAGAATTACATTCGAAGCCGAGCGGTTTATAGCTTCTACCGACATAATCATTGACTCACCGGGCGTATAAGCATAGTCCGCGGCTGTTACCTCAAGGAACAGGCCGAGAGCGTTTTTCAGGATTTCGTTTATTTCTCTAAGTTTGGTGGTTCTCCAGAATCCGTCAGGTAGCTTTTGCAGTTGTGTCCTGATTTTAAGCAGTGAGCTTACACTCGCCTCCGGGTGGGCCGGATCATATTCTTTTACAGCAGTTTGTACCATCGACTCTATGTTCTGACCACCCGTTACCCTGCCCCAGGAAGTGTTAACACCTTCAAACAAATCCGTCAAAGTCTTTTCACCTTTTGTATGCTGGAGGTACTCAACTGAAATCCCCCGGCTCCCAATGGATCCAAATCCCTGGCTTTTGTGCATGCTTCGACTTTCTGCCGAAATTTCACCATACGACTTCCCAAGAAGGGCATTGTAAGAACCCACGTCGATCCGAAGATAGTCTTTTGCATTTTTTACAAATTCGGCTCTGTTAAGCATACCCCACATGCCGATATTCCAAAGCAACCGTTTTGCCTGCCATGGCTGTACGTATTTGAGCTGTTCCGGAAAACGTTTGGGGTCTGCTGCGGCATCAAAAGCTTCCTCCGCCAAAATGGACGAGGCGCTATGATGCCCGTGGCCCGCCCTGGAATCGGGCGGAAAGCGCGTTACAATCACGTCTGGTTTTACATTGCGTATTATCCAAACGGCATCGGCCAGCAAATTTTCCTTTTCCCAAATCGTAAAAACCTCCTGAGGATTTTTGGAAAAACCAAAGTCATTCGCCCTTGAAAAAAACTGTTTTCCGCCATCAGTACGGCGCGCCTGAAGCAACTCCTGGGTACGGATCATTCCCAGTTGCTCCCTGATTTCCGGACCGATCAAGTTCTGACCTCCATCACCCCGGGTCAGTGCCAGATAGCTGGTATTGTACAATTTTTCATTGGCCATGTAAGCAATAAAATTTGTATTTTCATCGTCGGGATGGGCAGCCATATAAAGTACATTCCCCAGCACATTGAGCTTTTTTATGTCCTGTAAAATTCTGGATGATGAGGGTTTGGCAGGCATTTGAGCCCGACAGACCGGTTGTGCAGCCCCATAGCCAAGCCATAGGCATAAGCATACCACTGCTCTTTTGAAGTTAAGATGCATGAATCAACAGTAAGATGAATAAATAAATTAGGGGTTCAGGAATATCAGTACTCAATTTTGCTTAAAAGATGCGTTAATATCAAGCTCGCGCTGCGGGATCAGATATAGAAGCCGTGCGGTTTTACCCTGAGCTTTCAGAATCTCAGCGGCTCTTCCAAACCTTAGCAGATCCGCCCATCGATGGTTTTCAAAGGCCAGTTCCACCCGGCGTTCTTGGAGAAGTTTATCTGCAAAAGTGCCTGCTGTTGCTGCATTAATCGGAGAAAGTTTTGCCCGTGCCCTCACCTGGTTTATATATCCATAAGCTTCCTCAGATTCTCCAAGTGCTTCGGCAAGCATCAGCAGTACATCTGCATAGCGGAGCACGACAAAATTGTAAGAAGCATCATTTTCATTGAAGGTATTTTCTTTGCCATATTTGGTGATAAACCGTACATCATTTTTTGAGCTGGAAAGTAAAACACCCTGGGCATTGACGTAACTGCTGTCCATGGATTTTAGAAAACGGTCATCACCTGGTTCGTAAGCCCTCATCATATTGACTGTCGGACGATTTTTATATGCTCCGGTTGTTTGTCTTAAAAGTGGAGAAAAAGCGTTGGTGAAAGTATTTCCGGTTCCCGTTCCGCCTCCCTTGTACTGGACTTCAAAAATGGACTCTGCATTGTTTTTACTCGTAATCCCCCACAGACTGGCATAATTGGGCAGCAGCGAATAACCGTAAGAAGAAATAATTCGGCGAAGTACCGGGATGGCAGCGGTTTTGTCACCCATGGTCAGATATATTTTTGCAAGCAAGGCAGCGGCAGCACCCTTGGTAGCTCTTCCGATATCTGCCGCTGTGGTATATTTAACCGGAAGTCCGGCTTCCGCTTTGATAAGGTCGGCAGTGAGCTGCTTGTAAATCTCCGAGGCTGGCAACTGTGGAAGCGATCCTCCCTGAGATACAGACGCCGGTTCATTCAAAGGCATAGGAATATTACCAAACGAAATGGCAAGGTTATAGTAAAACAAAGATCTGAGAAAAAGGGCTTCCGACTTGATCCGTTCTTTTAATACAGCATCCATGGTGATCGGCTCGATACGGTCAAGCACAATATTACTCCGTGCAATGCCGAGGTAGGAATCCGTATAGGCAGCGGTGATCATTTCACTGGTTGCAATCTCGGAGAAATTATCAATGACCGTCAGTTCCGCGCCAAGACCGGTACCATCTGGCCCCTGGTCCGTATTATCAGAACGCATTTCCTGCATGATCCAATAGCTCTGATTATAAGCTCCTGTATTTTGCAGCACCTTGTAGGCCGCATTAATGGCCGTATTCATATCACCGGCGGTCTGGTAGAAACCGTTAACGTTACGCTGTGAAACAGGATTAAGATTGGTGAAATCTTCACTGCATGATGTCAGGGCTATTAACGGTATCAGATAAATGTATTTGAATTTCATATCAGTTGACTTTTAAAGTAAGCTTTAGCATTCCGAAAATCAAAATGTTACGTTAAGTCCGAAAGTAAAATTACGGGATAACGGATATGCGCCGTAGTCTTCACCCTGCACGCCGGTGAGCCCGGCCTGATTGTTGACTTCGGGATTATAACCGATGTATTTCGTGTTAGTAAACAAATTGGTGGCTGATGTATATGCCCGCAGAGACTGTATTTTAGTACCTAAAAGACTTTTAGGGAACGTGTAACCCAGTGTTATGCTACGAAGCCTGATGTAAGACCCGTCCTCGACCTGGAATGATGAAGGGCGGTTATTTCCTCCATGTAAATCCGTCAATCTGTCTGCGCGAGGGATAACACCATTCCCTGGATTTTCAGCAGAGATCCACCTTTCTGTCCAGTCAGCATAAGAGTTGGTAGCTGCCTCTCCATTTCCTAAATGTCTTCTGGTAAGATTGAGAATTTTAGAACCCTGAACACCTTGAAAGAAAACACTCAGATCCATTCCTTTAAAACTAAACCGGTTGGTGATTCCCCACATGTAATCAGGCATATAATTTCCGGTCACTGTACGATCGCTCGCATCCAATTTGCCATCACCGTTTACATCCTTAAATTTAAAATCTCCCGGACGCGCCGCCGGAGCGAGTGCATCTTTTGGTGCAGCGTTAATTTCGTCCTGCGTTTGATAAATGCCTTCCACCACATACCCGTAATAACTGCCGATTGGAGCGCCAATTTGGGTTACATGCCGGATACCAGCGCCACCAGTACTCAGGATCGGATCACCGGTTGGCCCCAATTTCAATACCTTATTTTTATTCGCAGAAATATTCAGATCGGTCGTCCAGGTGAAGCCGCCTACGATATTGCGACTTGAAATGGTCAGTTCTACACCCTTATTTTCAACTTCACCTATGTTTTGAAGAGCGGTCGTAAAACCTACCGAAGCAGGAACCTGAACATTTAACAAAAGATCTGAAGTCGTTTTTTTATACCAGTCCGCAGAAACGAACAACCGGTCGCGAAATAATCCCAGATCAAAACCCAAATCAACCTGTGTTGTCTTTTCCCAGGTCAATTTGTCGTTATTGATTGTTATAGGCGCAATACCATTGACAAGCACATTATTAAGCACATAGTTATAAGGGCTTAATAGTCCGATGGCTGCATAGTTCGGAATCAGAAAGTTACCTGTCTTACCCCAGCTTCCACGTAATTTCAGATCACTGACAAAAGCGAGACTTTTCATAAAAGACTCCTCCGACAATCTCCATCCTGCCGAAAATGATGGAAATGTGCCCGTCTTATTTCCCGCTCCAAAACGTGAGGATCTGTCAGAGCGTATCGTTGCAGTAAACAGGTATTTGTCTTTGAAAGAATAATTTACCCTGGCAAGCGCAGATACCAATGACCATTCCTGACGGTTATCTCCACCGCTGGTCACCTGCCCTCCACTAATGGTTGGCGACAGATCATCGGGATGATTCTGGGCGTAAACCTGGTTTGCATCTAATCTGTCTTTTTGTGCGCTGTATCCTACAACAGCCGAAACACTATGATCTTTACCAAATCGTTTATCGTATGAAATCGTATTTTCGACGAGCCAGTTGTAATTTAATGAGGCATTTGATTGAGCATAAGGATCACCAACCGTTGCGTTTCTGTTCAAAAATGCCCGCGCCATATAGAAGGAACGGTTGTAGCTGTTCACATCGACGCCGGTATAAAGCTTGTATTTAAGCCCGCTCAGTATTTCATATTCCGCAAAAACATTCCCGAAAACCCTGAACTGGCGAAGCTCATCCGTCACGTATTTAATAATAGCCAGAGGGTTGCTGGCAGCGGTCATATTCGCGCCTCGCCCATCAGAGGTTAACAAGTGCGACTGGTTATCAGTCTGGTTAATAGTCCCATCTGCCAGATATGGTTTTACCGTTGGCGAGGTTACAAGTGCCGAATAAACAATACCCGGGGGGTCAGCAAAGTAAGGTGCTCCGGCAGGAGAACGCTGTGTATTGGTAAAAGACGGACTTAATCCAAAACCTACCTTTAATTTTTTGACAGGACTGGCTTCCAGATTGGCTCTGAAACTATATCTCTTGAAGCCGCTCCGTTCGATGATACCCTCCTGATTGAAATATCCACCTGAAAAATAATAATTCACATTTTCGCTTCCACCCGATACGGATGCATTATAGCTCTGCACAGGTGCTGAATGGAAAATCAATTTCTGCCAATCTGTGTCTGTGCCGTCAGGATTTGCATAATCATCTGGTATAAAATAGCTCCCGTTAGTAGTTTTAGTATAACGTGTGGCATTGCTGTCATTGATATTGGCACTGGTTACATCCTGGAGATAGGCGTTATTTTTTGAATCCAATACATAAGAGGTTAATTCCGCCGAATTCATCAGCTTTACCTTATTAGCAACCGACTGCACTCCGTAATAGGCGTCGAAACCAATAACCGGCCTGGAGCTTCTTTTTCCTTTTTTTGTAGTGACCAGAATTACACCATTTGACCCCCTCGATCCGTAAATAGCTGCCGCGGAGGCATCCTTTAAAACTTCAATGGACTCAATATCATTCGGATTAATCGTGCCCAGCGGATTAGAAGCCGGAAGCGCAAATGCAGTGGTGCGCCGTGTAATATCGCCCTGAATTCCGGGATCCATATTTTTAGTCACCGGAAATCCATCAATCACATAAAGCGGCTCATTTCCAGCTGATACCGATCCCAGACCGCGAACCCGGATGGTTGTTGCAGCTCCTGGCTCTCCACTCGGCTCCTGGACCTGCACACCGGCTATCTGGCCCTGAATAGCATTCTCGAAACTTGTTACCTGTATTTCTTTGATATTTTTAGCAGATAAAGAACCGATAGATCCAGTGATATCGCCTTTACGCTGCGTACCATATCCAACCACGAGAACCTCACTCAGACTGCTGACCGAAGAAGTGAGCTGGACATTTAGCGTAGTCTGGTTATTCACCAAAACCTCTTTTGTTTCATAACCAATGAAGGAAAAAACCAGGACGATATTCTGCTGGCCTATTTCGATTGAAAAATTCCCGTCCTGATCAGACACCGTGCCTTTGCTGCTTCCTTTGATTAATATACTGACACCTGGGAGTGTTCCTCCATTTTTATCGGTGATCTTTCCTTTGACCAAAACCTCACGAAGTTCAGATAAAACGTTTGTCTGGCTTATGAGATGAACTAAATTCGCCTCTTCGGGCATTTGAATAGACTTGGTAGATGCTTGTTCTACTTTCTCTTTTTGATCTTTTCTCCTTATGACGTACGCCCTTTTCCCAGCTTTCCTGAATTCCAGGCCCATAGGAGTAAGCAAGGTTTCC
Organism: Dyadobacter sp. HNCC25DJ186; assembly: GCF_056895235.1. Lineage (NCBI taxonomy): Bacteria > Pseudomonadati > Bacteroidota > Cytophagia > Cytophagales > Spirosomataceae > Dyadobacter > Dyadobacter sp. HNCC25DJ186. The sequence goes on along the minus strand of NZ_JBXHAS010000011.1, from coordinate 43,406 downwards.
AGCTGTTGTTCGAGTCTGAGCGCATCCGTGCTGTTACTTGTTTTAACAGTAACACCGTTTATCGTAGATTCCTCAAAGAGAATACTGACCTGATATTTCCTACCCAGGTCAAGCAAAACGTCTTTAAGTTTGAGGGTAACCTGGGTGTTTTGCTGTGCCATCGCAGGAGCTCCTGATGTTCGGACAAACGCGATATCCTGAGCAGTTCCCATGCTGGAAATGCCAATGCCGGTACATACAAGCCACGTTTGTAGAAATGTAATTTTCATAGGTCATAAGATTTGGAAGTTCGGAGTTCGATAAAATCTGATTTTTGTGTAATGTCTATCTCAAGTAATACGGATAGTATTTCAAGTAGCTCATCCGCATCCCTGGCTTTGTAAATACCTCCGATACGTGTTTTGGCCAGGTTTTTGTCTGGTATTCTTACCGTTACGTTAAATCTTTCCTGTATTTGCCGCGCCACTTCGGAAAGCTGGGTATTGTCAAAATAAAAGGCCTGTTCCTTCCAGGCTGTAAACGCCACAATTTCTTTGGGGTTGGTGATTTTAAACTCACCTGCTGCATTAGCTGAAAAATAACTTCCTGGCTTCATGTATAGACGTTTTCCTTTTGGAAGTTCAAGTTTCACCTTCCCTTTTAAAAGAAAAATACTCTTCCTGCTTGCTCTCGAAAAAGCCATAAACTCAGTACCGAGCACTTCGACCTGATAACCATCACCCATTACAACCCGGAATCTCAGATTATTTTTCAGGTGTGTAACTTTAAATTCAGCTTCCCCGAAAAGTTGCACCTCTCGGGCATCACTCCCGAAACCAAAGCGGGGTACTTTCAGTGTCGAATTGGAATTCAGTACCACCTGCGTGCCGTCAGCCAGAAAAAAACTTGAAGTTTGCCCTAACGGAGGAGTATATATCTCAAAAATAATCCGTTCCCTGAAAACAAAAGTTATCAGAAACAACAGTGAAACCGCAGCCGCAAACCATAAATTGGCACTACCTAAAAACTTCCTGGATACATCTTTTTCTAACAAAACTTTACATTTAACATTCGATATGCTCTCTCCTTCTAAAATCAGCTCATATTTCTGCTGTGCCGTTTGCCGCTCTGGGGAAAACTGAGGATGCAGCCTCTCCCATTCGTCTACACAGCTATAAAACATTTCTTCATTGGAGGTATTTTTGAGCCACTCTTCTATCAATTTCCTTTGGATAGAGGTGGTCTTCCCATCAAAAAAATCAAATAAAAACTCCCTGGTTACTAATTCTTTCATGAAAAGTTGATGTGTTTATTTAGAATGATCGCTGAGAAAATGATACAGTGTTTTAGAGCACGAAAACGAGCAAAAAACACAGAAACCAGTTTTCTTTCAGATCTGTACGTAACCTTAATAGAGCCCGGCTGACCAATGCTTCGACAGCTTTTACACTTATGTGCATTTCTGAGGCTATTTCCTCATATTTCATACCTTCTACCCTTTTAAGCAGATATGCCCTGCGGCATTGCGGGGGTAGCTGCTGGATAATCCATTCGACTTTGATATGAAGCTCAGAGTAGAGTAGCGCATCATCAGGATTGACGATCTTAGACGCAGTCGTGACGCTGACAGAATCCAGCGATTCTGTTAAATGAACCTGCCACCGCAGATAGTTGTATGCTCGGTGACGCACCGCTTTGTAAAGGTAGGCGCGGTAAGAGCTAGTAACCTGATCGAAACTTCGCTCTTGCCAGAATGATGCGAATAGCTCAGAAACAATATCCTCAGCAATTTCCTTCGAGTGTACAAACCGTATCGCATGACTACAAAGACTTTCGTAATAACGGCAAAACAGCAGCGAGCAACCCTGCTTTGGATTCACAGCAAATGTTTCACGAAGGAGCCGTTCATCATCGGTGGTAACAACATATTTTGTTTCAGAGAACGTTATGACCTGATCTGTCTTTGACCGGAAATCCTCAAAATCATTCTGTGTTTTGCTAGTCATTCGTTGGTTGTCCATGATGAGTTGAAGGCGTTGCTTCTTTCAGACAAGTTTTCAACAATTTACCCTACATTAAACTTATAAAAAAGTTGGCTATAAGAAAAAAAATCAAAATATTAAATGGAATAGTATTAAATATTCAAAATTTAATTTAGCAATTATCCATTATCGTAGACGTAATGCTCAGACATGGTAAACGCTATGGTCATGTTGAGGTTAAGAAGCCTGTATATTTGAATGTGATTTACTCAACTACTGTCAAACAATAATGTAAGTCCCCCGAAGCTCCAAACATCCAGCTTGTTCCTCAACATTGTGCTATTTGAAGTGACAACCAGCTTCCTTATTTACCACATTTCGGTCATGTTACTAAGCATATCAAAACAATCTACTCAGAAAAGCATACAATGTGCGTTCTGTTCAAAATAAGCAAGAGAACGTACTTTTTGGGCTAACGACTGCACGCTTCATTTCTTCAAATTTGCAGTCTCGGACATAAGAGTTCGGCCCCCCAAAGACCTTTTTCATTTTTTCGATTTCTATCTATAAAACAATTTTTCACTCAAGATGAAATCTACCAGGCACCGCTCTGCTTTTATAACTTTAAAGGCTTTTGTATCCTATTCGGTTTGAAAATGGGAAAACAATTGCGGTAAGAAAACTGATTCGTGATTAAGGTGATTTTGGTTGGCAGGAAAGTGAAGGAAATCAACCGCAGCAGGTAGGATACGCCGGGTTTTGGCTTTTGGTTGATTAGCTGGTCAAATCGGCTTTTTTAATCGTCCGTATATAAATTCTTGCCATCATGAATCGCAAAATCTTGATCGTCACCGGAGATGGTGGCGAAAGTTACGAAACACTATACGCTGTGCACCGCTTTCAGGAAGAAGGCGACATCGCCGTGATTGCCGCTCCGAGCAAACGCCGCCTTAATCTGGTGATGCATGATTTTGAACCTGGCTGGGATACGTATGTTGAGCGGCCCGGCTATTGTCTGGATTCCGATCTGACGATTGACGAAGTGGTCGTAGACGATTATGATGCCATTCTTCTGCTGGGTGGCCGGGCCCCCGAATACCTTCGGAACCATGCTGCGCTATTGGACGTAGTCCGAGAGTTTGACAGAAAGGGCAAATGGCTCTTTGCCATCTGTCACGGCATACAGATTCTCGTCACAGCGGGATTGGCCAAAAATCGAACTGTAACTGCTTACGAGCATGTCCGTGCCGAAATTGAAATAGGAGGAGGCACGTATTCTACCCAGCAGGCGATCCGGGACGGGAATATGATCACCGGGCAGACCTGGCAATCGCACCCCGAATTCTATCGGGAAGTGTTTGCGTGTCTCAATCAGGCGGAACGCGCTGGAGCCTAGAGCCAGAATCTTTTAGAAAAGGTTAGTAGAAATTTTTCAAGTTATCCTGTCGACTTTTGACAGGATAACTTGAAGGTTTAAAGAACACTTACGAAGTTGATGAACAGCCTGTAAGTCAGTTCGAAACCAGTTTCGTTCCTGACAACTTTTCTGCCGTTGGGTAGTGGATGTTCAGAAAATAAACACTCGCTTATAGCTGTTTGCTCTGGATCAGCAGTTGCTCCTGGCTGCTTTCGGAGCTACCAGATAGCTTCTGACAGGTATTCCACGGGCATTGATTACAGATACCTCTTTTTTTCTGCGGGCCATTCAGTGAAAACGTGGCGTTACCGTTTGTCGGATTTGGAAAAAGAACCACTGAAATTCTATGATCAACATCTTGCTATTGCATTTTTTTGAATTTTGGAAGTCCAGAACAAATATTCTATACGACAAAAAACTTCATTAGTCCTCATCTATGATACTATAACGTAGCCAACGGAAGGTAACCAGCAGAGTGAATACTTATTTAAGATGGAAAAGTGTTACGAAATGTGTCTGATCTATCGGCACAAAATTGCTTATTGTGAAAGTACAATAGCCTGAGAATTAAATGTTTTGAAGCGAGATCAAATCATTGAGATTAAATATTCTGGCCATTTATGGCCTCTGCGAAAAAGGAAGATAGACTAAAGTTCATGAACTGTAGTCTTCTTTTCTATTACCTTATTGATTGTCACTTTGAACTATTTTCTAGTGTAAATTGGTGTATCATTGCCTTAATTAGAACGGCTATTTTTTAAAGTTAGCCGTTTTAATTTGCAATAGCCCACAAGATCTAAGAGTTACACTTTTTGTGGAATTACTGTAAACAAAAGGAATTCGGCTTAAATTACAGATTCCACAATAGAGCAATACATCTCCTGATTACTTATCATTGATTTTGACAATTTGATTTTATAATACTGACCCGTTTTTATTCTCTAAATTTGTCTGTGGAGTCAGTTAGGTAACAAGCGTATTGACAATCTATAAAATTTCCGGTCGTATCAGATATTCTACAAATGCGCGTTTGGTATCCTCGTTTAATTTTTTCGTACTGCACACATCGCAATTTTAACAATTTGTTTGAAATATGAACAATAACAGACTTGACCTAATCCAGAATATTGCATAAACAGCTGAAAGAATTGAAATACTTCGCCACCATCATCATTCTATTTGTTTTAAGCGCCTGCTCTAAAAAGGAGCCCAAACAATTCACGATTGGCTTTTCGCAATGCACAGGTGCGGACGAATGGCGTAAGACCATGCAGGAGAGTATGTACCGGGAGTTGTCTTTCAATCCGGAGATTAACTTTATTATGAAAGATGCTGGCGGGCAGAGCAAAAAACAGATCACACAAATAGAAGAACTTCTGAATCAGGATATTGATCTGCTTATCATATCACCTAACGAAGCCGAGCCTATTACGCCTATTGTTGAAAAAGCATATCAAAACGGTATTCCGGTCATCATTCTCGACCGGCGCACCAATTCTGACCAGTATACTGCTTATGTTGGTGCGGACAATGTGGAGGTTGGGCAAATCGCGGGAGCATATACGAATACGCTGTTAAAAGGAAACGGAGAGGTAATTGAAATAAGTGAAAAACCGGGCTCATCGGCGGATATTGACCGACACAAGGGTTTTATGGAAACTATTAACCGTTTCCCTGGAATTAAACTAAAAGCAAAACTGGATGGCGACTGGGATAAATATTCCTTTGAAACGCCGCTTACCAAACTTCTGAAAACCCATCCGGATATTGACGTTATTTTCTGTCAGAATGACCGCCGAGCACTCACAGCATTTAAGGTGTGTAAAAATTTAGGCCTGGAAAAAAAGATACGGTTAATCGGTGTCGACGGGCTGTCAGGAATCAATGGCGGGATAGATCTGGTTGATAAAGGTATTTTGAATGCCACGATTTTATATCCAACAGGAGGCGAAGAGGCAATAAGGACAGCAATTTCAATCCTGCAAAAACAACCTTTTAAAAGGGAGAACCGGCTTCAGATCACCATGATAGATTCGACCAACGTCCGGATCATGAAATTGCAGAGTGAAAAACTGGTGGCGCAGCAGCAGGATATAGAGCGCCGCCAGGAGAAAATCGAAGAGCAGCGCGCTATTTCAGAAAATCAGAGTATTGTCATTTATAATGTATCCATCACCCTGGCGCTTGCATTGATTTTTGGAGCCATTTCCTTTTACTCTTTACGTGAAAACAGGAAGATCAACCGCCGGCTGGAAGTTCAGAATCATGAAATATCGGATCAGAAAAACCAGATTGAACAGCTTGCCCAAAGTGCTGAAATTGAAAATGAATCCAAACTCAAATTTTTCACCAACATTTCGCACGAATTCCGTACGCCTCTTACGCTGATTCTTGCACCTATTGAGGATGTTTTGGCCAGCGAAAAAATCCGGGATCCATTGATCAGACAAGAACTTTCGATGATCCGTAAAAATACGCTCAGACTGCTCAGGCTTGTGAGCCAGCTGATGGATTTCAGGAAATTGGGAAGTCACCGTATGCAGGTACGCGCCGGCGAGCATAATCTGATAACATTTGTAAAAGATATCATGGTTGCGTTTGAAAGAATTGCTTCAAAACGTAAAATTGATTTTCAGTTGATCACCCGGGAGGCCGAAGTGATGGTTTGGTTCGACCCCATGATGCTGGATAAAGTGATCTTTAACTTACTTTCTAATGCCTTTAAGTTTACGGCTGACAAAGGAAGGGTTTATTTGTATATCAAAACATCCGCGCCGGATAAGGTGCAGATTACCGTGGAAGACAATGGAATCGGGATGACGGAATCGGAAGTTGCACATATTTTTGAGGTATTTTATCAGGCTGAAAGCGGCTACAAAGCACTGGGAACAGGTTTGGGCCTCGCACTTTCCAAAGAGCTTATTTCGTTGCACAAAGGAAGTATTTCAGTAGTCAGCCAGCCTAACAAAGAAACTGCCTTTACGATTGAGTTGCCTCTTGGTAATACCCATTTTCAGCAGGAAGAGTTGCGCGCAGAACAAACGGAGGATTTTTCTTTGATCCGCAACTTTGAACTTCAGGAAGAACAAATCGGTCCGGAAGCTTCTTCTGCAAATGAAGTTTCATCCCATGACCAGTCTGTCCTGATCATCGAGGACAACAGCGACCTGGTGCGGCTTATGGAACAAAAGTTAAAAATGCATTATCAAATCTGGGTTGCGAATGATGGTGAAGAGGGTTTGAGACTGGCTTTCGAGCATATTCCGGATCTGATCGTGTGCGATGTAACATTACCTAAAAAAGACGGACTCAGTGTGAGTTCAATACTGAAAACAGATTTCCGCACCTCGCACATTCCGGTGATCCTGCTAACAGCAAGGACTACAATTGAGCAGCAGATAGAAGGCATCCAAACAGGAGTGGATGCTTATATCACAAAGCCTTTTAATCTTCAGTATGTGCAGGAAAGTATAAAAACCTTACTCAAAAACCGGTCGTTGCTGCGTGAACATTATACCAGTGAACTGCCGATTGAAACGTCGTCTGCATCGAATCCCAATAAACTCGACAAGAAATTTATCACACAATTCACAGCCTATGTTGAAGAACATTATGACAATTCTGAACTGAGTGTGGAAGACATCGGCAGAGATCTTGGGATGTCAAGGGTGCAGCTTTACCGCAAAGTAAAAGCACTGGTAGGCATGAGTGTCAACGAATACATCCAGCAGGTCAGGCTCAATAAAGCCAGGTTCCTGCTGAGGCGGGACGACCTTACGATCGCAGATATCGCCTACAAGGTAGGATTCTCCTCTCCTACCTATTTTTCAACAGCCTTCAAGGGAAAATATAATCAAACGCCGATGGAATATAAAAAATCATAAGTAACCTTACTTATATATTATATTTTAAATCAATTATACAATTATCTGACATACCAGTAATTAAAAATGATACATTTTTGAAAGTTTATGTATCATTTTTGAAATACTGTTGATGTATCAAAATTTAAATCCCTCCCTAAATCATTGATTATCACAAGTATATCGCTTCGAAATACCATTGTATCAAAGTTTAACTTTTTTGAGATATTATTTAGTTATTCCGGGTAGCCTATGGCGGTAGTTTTGACAAAAAATCAGAACTATCAATGAAAAACAGTAAGGTATTAGTTTGGTCGGTCGTCGTAGCCCTTGGCGGATTTCTTTTTGGCTTCGACACCGCCGTTATTTCCGGGGCGGAAAAAGCGATTCAGCAATTATGGGATTTGTCTGCCGTTGAACATGGTTTCACCGTTTCCATTGCCTTAATAGGAACAGTAATCGGCGCGATGTTGGGTGGAATTCCGGCTGACCGGCTGGGAAGAAAAACAACCTTATTTTGGATCGCCGTTTTATACCTTGTTTCTTCCCTGGGCTCCGCGTTTGCCACCGACTGGTATACATTTATTTTCTTCCGTTTTATTGGCGGCCTGGGCGTAGGTGCTTCTTCCGTTGCAGCTCCGATGTATATATCTGAAATCTCTCCTGCCAAGTCGCGTGGAAAAATGGTCGGCCTTTTCCAGTTCAACGTCGTTTTCGGAATACTTATCGCTTATTTTTCTAATTACTTCATGCAGGACATGGGAGATAATGCCTGGCGCTGGATGCTGGGAGTTCAAGCGGTGCCCTCCCTTATTTTCCTATTATCCATTTTATACGTTCCTGAAAGTCCACGTTGGCTGATCATGAAAAAAGGCGATGTGCAACAGGCTAAAAAAGTGCTGGACATTATCGATCCCGACACCAGTGAAGAAACCTTATTCGCGATCCTGAATGCAAACGAGCAGTCAAAAGATAAGCCAAAAGCCAGGTTGTTCTCTGCAAAATACAAAACGCCCGTTACACTGGCTATTCTGTTTGCCGTGTTCAATCAGGTCTCAGGAATTAATGCCATCATCTATTACAGCCCACGTATTTTTGAAATGACCGGATTGGGTGCAAAAGCAGCATTTTTATCGTCCGCCGGCATCGGTTTGGTCAACTTTGCCTTTACACTTCTTGCCATCAATTTTATTGATCGTTTTGGCAGACGTACCCTGATGGCCATCGGCTCGGTAGGTGTTATTATCACGCTGGGACTCGTTGCCAGGGCCTTTTTTATACAGGATTTCACGGGCGTTCCGGTTTTTCTTTTTGTTTACATCGCATTTTTTGCCTTCTCGCAAGGAGCTGTCATCTGGGTATTTATTTCAGAAATTTTCCCCAACGAAGTGCGTGCCAACGGGCAGGCGCTCGGAAGTTTTACACACTGGTTCATGGCGGCCATTATCGCATTTTCCTTCCCCATCATTTCCGAACACCTGGGCGGTGGGATCACATTTTCATTCTTCGCAGTCATGATGGTTTTACAGCTGATTTTCGTGTGGCGGATCATGCCTGAAACGAAAGGTACCTCGCTGGAACGCACCGACAAAACTATGATTTTACATTAATTTCTCATTTTATATGAAACCTAAAATAACCGTTTTTGGAGAAATGTTATGGGATATGCTGCCTTCGGGAAAGCAGCCCGGCGGAGCGCCCATGAATGTAGCTATCCATCTCAAAAACTTTGATATGGACCCTGCCTTTATCAGCAGAGTTGGTGATGACGACCTGGGTGTCGAACTTATGGATTATCTGAACGATCAGAATTTCAATACAGACTTTATCCAAACCGGAGTTACCCACCTGACCGGAATTGTAAAAGTCAACCTGACCGACAAAACAGAGGTTACTTATAAAATTGTACAGCCAGTTGCCTGGGATTACATCCAGGTTACGCCGGAAAACAAACAACTGGTAAAAGATTCAGATGCTTTTGTGTTTGGGACGCTTTCGGTTCGCAGTCAGCAGTCGCGTGATACGCTTTTTGAGTTGTTGAAAGATGCCAGGCTAAAAGTATTTGACGTAAACATCCGTCCCCCACATCTGGACAGGACTACAACCGAACAGCTTTTGAAAGAGGCAGATATTGTAAAGGTAAACGAGCATGAGCTCAATATCGTTTGCGGTTGGTTTGGCATACAACCTGAGCTGGAAAGCCAGATGAAATTTCTTTACGAACGTTTCGAGCTGAAACTGGTTTGTGTCACGCTGGGAGCCGATGGAGCAATCACACTTTCCAGTGAAGGTTTTCACGCACAAAGCGGCTATGAAGTGGAAGTACAGGATACCATAGGCAGCGGAGATTCATTCCTGGCTATGTTTCTTAAAGAATATATGTGTGGCTCTCCCATCAATCTGGCACTCCAAAAAGCCTGTGCTGTCGGTGCATTGGTTGCTTCATACCATGGTGCTACACCACACATCGCTGAATCAGAACTCGATCATTTCATAAACATTAAACAATAATTTCATGAAAAAAAGATTACTAATGCTGGCGTTTGCCATCCTGTGCGGCCTGCAATTTGCATGGGCACAAAACAAAGGTACCCTGACCGGTATCGTTAAGGCCTCAGACGGGCTTAGTCTGCCGGGTGTAAGCATACTTGAAAAAGGAACGACTAACGGTGCGATTACAGATGTTGATGGAAAATATTCCATTTCGGTTTCCCCTTCTGCGACGCTGGTGTTTTCTTACGTGGGTATGATCGCTCAGGAACTTCCGGCCGGTAACAGTTCCAAACTGGATGTAACGCTGGAATACGATTCCAAAAATCTTGGCGAAGTGGTTGTGGTTGGTTATACATCTTCAAAAAAGGAAGATCTAACCGGAGCGATTGCGGTGGTCGATATGGCACCGCTTAAAAATATCAGCTCAGGAAATCCAATGCAGGCATTGCAGGGACGTGTTCCAGGGTTATATATTGAAAAAACAGGTTCACCTAATGGTACCAATTCAAGGATACTGATCCGGGGAGCCAACACGCTTGGAAATACGGACCCTCTTTACATCATTGATGGTGTGCCTACAAAAAGACCGGAAGTTTTTCAAGGATTAAATCCAAATTCAATTGAGTCCATCCAGGTGCTTAAAGATGCCTCCGCTTCTTCTATTTACGGTTCAAGGGCTTCTAATGGCGTCATTATCGTTACAACCAAAAACGGTGCAAATACCAACGGAAAGATCAATGTTGATTTTAACAGCAGCATTTCCGCACAGTCGGAAAAATATGCGCGGTTTAAAATGCTGAATTCAGTCGACAGAGGCAGGGCTTTATGGAGAGCATCTGTAAATGACGGTGTTAATCCAGAAGACGGTTACGGTGCGCTTTATGCATTTGACTGGAACAAGGATTTTAGTAACCCTGTGCTGAACGGTGTTACGGTTCAACCTTTGGTAGGCGGAAACCCGAACATGCCGGCAGGTGATACTGACTGGCAAAAGGAAATGTATAAAACAGGCATTGTTACCAATAACGAACTAACCATATCAGGTGGAAATAAAACCTCTTCCCTGCAGGTCAATCTTGGCTACTTCAAAAATACCGGTATGCTGAGGTTTACAGATTACGAAAAAATCAGCGGCCGGATCAATGCTTTGACCAGCGCCTTTGATCAGAAACTAAAAATCGGTGCCAATGTGCAGCTGGCGACTTCCAATGAAACGCTGGCTTCTACCGACATCGGCGGCGCACTGACACCCGGCCTGGCTGTGACACTTGCTCCCACCATTCCGGTTTACGCCAAAGATGGTTCCTGGGGTGGAGCGATCGGTTCCGGTTACTCGGATAGAAACAATCCTCTTCACATGCAGGATATCAATAAATGGGATAACACAAACCGAATGACACTTTTTGGTAATGTTTTTGTCGAAATCCAGCCGGTAAAAAATCTCTTTATCAAAACAAGTCTGGGTGCTGATAATGCAAACTATCGTTTTAAAAACATCGAGCAGGCTTTCGAAGAAGGTTCTTTCGGACGCACCAGCAACAGTTTGACACTGGATGAAAACCGCTATCTAAGTCTGACCTGGACAAACACGGCACGTTATAACCTTGATCTTGGAAATAATCACCTGAAATTTCTGATCGGTACCGAAGCAATTAAAAATACACTGGATAACCAGATTGCAAGAAAAGAAGGATTTGGTGTTCAAACCGAGGATTATTTCGTACTAAATGCAGGCACGGGTAATACCAACGTAACCGGAACAGGTACAGGAAGCCGGTTATTATCACAATTTGCGCGGATTGACTATGGTTTTTCTGACCGCTATCTGGCAGCGGTCACGATCCGCCGCGATGGTTCTTCCCGCTTTGGTAGCCAGAATGCCTATGGTATTTTCCCGGCAGCTTCGATTGGATGGAGAATTGACAGAGAAGCATTCTTTAAAAATGTAAAGAAAATCAGTAACCTGAAACTTCGTGCAGGCGTCGGGCGGGTTGGTAACCAGGAAATCGGAGATCTGGCACGGTTCGGATTGTATGACACGCGCTATGGCAGCAGACAATCACAATTTCCAAACGGGCACAACAGCTTTTTTGATCAGTATTATAACATCGGAACGGCTTACGATCTGAATGGAGCGAATACGGGAAACCTTCCCTCGGGAATTGTTTCAATTCAGGGTGCTAACCCTAATCTGAAATGGGAAAGTACCAATGAAGCAAACGTTGGTGTCGATTTTGGATTTCTTGATGGAAGTATCCAGGGTTCATTTGACTATTTCACCCGCAAAACCAGTGACATCCTGATCACACCGCCTGTTGCCTCTGCCGTGGGCGAAGGACAATTAAAAGTGGTGAACGGTGCTGCAAAATCCAATCGTGGTTTTGAATTTTCGATGGGATATTATGCCAAACCAAAAGGCGATTTTACCTACAATATCATGACCGGTGTCAGCCGCTTCAGGGATAAAATTACTGAACTGCCGGAAGAAGTAAGAGCCGCTTATGCAGGAAATGTAACAAACACAATCCTTGGACATTCACAGTTTGATCTATTCGGTTATAAAACCAACGGTCTTTTCCAAAATCAACAGGAAGTAGACGCAGCACCGACCCAGGTAGGCGCTGGTCCGGGCCGCATCCGTTATGTAGATACAAACGGTGACGGAAGAATTGATGATCTGGACCGGGTTTTCTTTGGCACAACGCTGCCGGCATTTGAATACAACCTGAAAGTGGAAGTGTTTTACAAAAACTTTGATCTGTCTGTTTTTGGCTCAGGCATTGCAGGCAGAAAAGGATTTGATTCGTATACCTTTTACAACAACTTCGTCCGCGGCCGCGAGAATGTCGGACCGGGTGTATTCGACGCATGGTCAACAACAAATACAGGTTCCAGGATCCCCGCACTTTCTCTATCTGACTCCAACAATGAAACAAGGACTTCGGACTATTTTAACGTGAACACTTCTTACTTCAAGCTTAGAAATGTACAGTTGGGTTATGCTATCAATTCAGCCTTTGTTGAGAAAATCAAGCTGCAGCGCATCCGTATTTATGTAATGGCAGAAAATCTTTTCCTTGTCAAATCCAAAAGTTTCCTTGGACCCGATCCGGAACGCACAGATATCAACGCCATTCCGATTCCACGCACGCTTACTGTTGGACTAAATGTTTCATTCTAATCCTTTTCGAACAATGAAAAATAAATATATATATTCCCTTGCACTGGCTGGCAGCCTTTTGATCACTTCATCCTGCAAGGATTACCTTGACTATCAGCCTCAGGGGTTGTTGTCATCCGATAACGTAAAGTCAGCGTCAGCTGCGGAATCTCTGGTAACAGCCGCTTATGCAGGAATCGGGAATGATGAGATGATCGGCCCCATGACCAGTATGTGGGTTTATGGAAGTGTCCGCTCAGACGATGCGTATAAGGGCGGCGGCGGTGTTGCCGATGTTGCCGAAGTAGACTTTTACGAACATTACAACCTGACAAGACCGGATCTGACCTTCATGCATCCGTATACCTGGGAGAATTTTTACAAAGCCATTTCCAGAGCCAATGCCGCACTGGCCAGCCTGAACACAGTTACCGAGGAGGAATTCCCTTTGAAAAAAACGCGCGAGGCTGAAATGCGTTTCCTTCGCGGCCACTCCCACTTTATGCTTAAAATGCTCTTCAAAAACATCCCTTACATTACCGAAGTAATGAGCAGCGAGGATATCCTGAAAGAGTCTAACGTGCGGTATAAAAACGATGAACTATGGAATAAAATAGGCGAAGACTTCCAGTTTGCCATGGACAATCTGCCGCAGAAACAGAATCAGGTTGGCCGCGCCAACAAATTATCCGCAGCCGCCTACCTTGCTAAGCTGAGGTTATATCAGGCTTATGAGCAGGACGATACGCATAAGGTTACAAGCATCAATAAAACCAGATTGCAGGAGGTTGTTACACTCACCCAGCAGGTTATTGCCTCAGGACAATACAGCCTGCAACCCGATTTTGCTGAAAACTTCATTGCCGAAACCGAGAACGGTCCGGAGTCAATTTTTGCCATTCAGTATTCTATCAACGACGGTACCGCTGCCGGCAGATTAAGTTATGTGACAGGACTGAACTACCCGCATGGAGCGCCCCAGTACGGATGCTGCGGCTTTCACCAGCCAAGTCAGAATCTCGCAAATGCTTACAAAACGGATGCAAACGGCCTGCCATTATTTGATACCTTCAATGATAAAAATGTAGATTTCAACTCAGAAACTGTTGATCCGCGCGTAGACCATACCATTGGCATTGACGGACATCCTTACAAATACGATGCGACCAAGCCATTCAGCAACAGTTGGATACGTGACCCGGGCGTTTATGGATTTTTTCACACGATGAAAGAGCAACAGCTTTCTACGAGTTCTTCATATCATAAGGAAGGTCCTTTTATTGGCTCGTCAAAAAACATTGATATCATCCGCTACGATGATGTGATCCTGATGCAGGCCGAAGCTTATATCGAACTTGGGCAGCAGGCACTGGCACTTCCGCTGATCAACCAGATCAGAAGACGCGCAGCGGCAAGTACCGGGCGGCTAAAAAAGACGGATGGAACCATGCCATCCAGATATAATATCAAAGAGTATGCATCGGGCTGGTCTCAGGATTTTGCAAGAAAGGCATTACAGTGGGAAAGAAGGCTGGAATTTGCCACTGAAAGTCCGCGTTTCTTTGACCTCGTACGTTGGGGAATTGCTGAAAAGACATTGAATGCGTACATTGACAAGGAAAAAACAAGAAGACAGTTTCTGGCGACAGCAAAATTCACTGCGGGAAGAGATGAATACCTCCCTATTCCACAGCGGGAGATAAGTTTCACAAAAGGTCTTTATAAACAAAATCCGGGATTTTAGCAGGGCCTTCGGCAGTCGGCTTTCAGCGGGTCAAACGCTGATCGCTGACTGCCGGTTTCCCATTTCAAACCAACATTTTTTATGAAAAAAATAACGATTTGCCTGTTTATCATATCACTGTGGGCAGGATCTGCACTGGTAGCACAGGACTTTAAGGAAAAGTTCCGCCCTCAATTCCATTTTACACCAAAGGCCAACTGGATGAACGACCCTAACGGTATGGTGTATCACAACGGAATTTACCACCTTTTCTATCAATACTATCCGGACGCCAAAGTTTGGGGACCGATGCACTGGGGACATGCAACAAGTAAAGATATGATCTCGTGGAAAGAGCAGCCAATTGCTTTATATCCTGACAGTCTTGGTTATATATTTTCGGGAAGTGCGGTGGTCGACAAAAACAATACGGCCGGGTTTGGGAAAAATGCACTTGTAGCCATTTTCACGCATCATGATCCCGTGCAGGAAAAGTTAAAGACGGGAAAACATGAAACACAAAGCATCGCATACAGCCTGGACGATGGCAAAACCTGGACCAAATACAAAGGTAATCCTGTTCTTGCAAATCCTGGCATCAGCGATTTCCGGGATCCAAAAGTAAGGTGGTTTGAGCCTCAGAAAAAATGGATCATGACATTAGCAACAAAAGACCGGATCACGTTTTACTCCTCTACGGATCTTAAATCATGGTCCCGCGAAAGCGATTTTGGTGCCAGTGAGGGCGGACATGGCGGTGTGTGGGAATGTCCGGACCTTTTTCCTGTAAAACATGAAGGAAAAGAAATGTGGGTACTGATCGTGAACATCAATCCAGGAGGCCCAAATAAAGGTTCTGCGGGCCAGTATTTCCTGGGCGATTTTGATGGAAAAACCTTCACTTCCAACTCAAAAGAAACCAAATGGCTGGATTACGGAACAGATAATTATGCTGCCGTTACCTTTTCAAATACCGGTGAGCGCAACATTCTGATGGGTTGGATGAGCAACTGGCAGTACGCCAATCAAGTTCCGACCGATCCCTGGCGCAGTGCCAATACGATCGCCCGTGAGCTGGGTTTGAAAACGGTTGGGAAAGAGACTTACCTTACCTCGGTTCCGGTTAAGGAGCTGGATGTCATAAATTCCACAGGTTTTTCGCTGAAAAATTTGAAAGTGAAAGGTCAATTAAACCTGACAGATAAAGCGAAAAATAATACGGGCTTATTCCGCCTTGATTTAACTGCCGAAAGCAAAGAAGACTTTTCAATAGTGCTGGCAAATCAGGCGGGGAACGAAGTTATCGTCGGATATGACAAAGCCGCAAATCAGTTTTACATCGACCGCTCCAAGTCGGGTCATATAGACTTTGAAAAAGGTTTTGCAGCAAAACACGTCGCGCCAAGGTTTGCGGAAACAAGTAGTATTCCTCTCACATTGATCGCCGATGTAGCCTCAGTTGAACTATTCGCTGACAACGGACTTACCGTAATGACCGATATTTTCTTTCCTGAAAACCCTTTGTCCGAATTGTTCATCAAATCTGTCTCGGGAATTACTGTTGAAAATTTGAAATATTCGGTTTTGAAACCTTCGGTAAGGTAAGTAACCGCTCCACAGCCGGGCTTGCCTCTATTTTCAACAAGCGAAAAATTATTTAAAAAGCTCAAAAATACTGCGAGTTGCGAATGGTATGGGCGTGAAAAATGTGATTCTTAAAATCTGATTGCCCGCCAAAATCTCAGTAAAACCAATATAAGTCAAGGACTTAGCAAATTTGCTAGGTCCTTGCCTGTTTTCGTACAATACAGTTTCTATAGACATAGCGATATACATAAATTCTTAAATGCGCCTCGAAGATCCTCTGACAATCAACTCCGTATTCAGTATTTTTTCCAATGGCAGAGAAATATCAGCATCCGAATCCACCATTTGTAAAATCCATTGTGCCGTTGTTGTTCCTATTTCCATAGTAGGCTGGCGGATCGTGGTGAGTCCTGGACCTATATAGGCAGATTCGGGATTGTCACTAAAACCGACGACGCCTAATTCTTCCGGAATTCTGATTCCTTTTTCCATAGCCATTAACATGATTTCAATGGCTGCCGAATCGTTTACAGCGAAAATGGCGTCCGGTCTGTTTTCCAGATCCAGTAAATATTTGCCATAAATCCTGGCTTTCTGATGGGAAAACATACCCTGAATAATCATGTTCTCTTCAATAGTCTTTCCATGTTTTTCCATAGCTGCCCGGTACCCGCGCAGGCGCTCCCGACTGACCAGCAATGTAAGCGGCCCTCCGAGGTGCGCAATGCGCTCATAACCATTTAATATTAAATGCTCAACTGCCGAAAATGAGGCATCGAAATCGTTAACCACTACCTTGGGAGCCGCTATGTTATCACAGACCCGATTGAAAAGGATCAGTGGAATACCACGTTTTTCAAAAACTTTTAAATGATCAAAATTATTTGTTTCCTGCGTCAGAGAAATTAATAAACCATCAATACGGTTAGCAAGCATCGTTCTGGTATTGGATACTTCAACCGGATACGACTCATTGGACTGCATGATGGTGAGATTATAACCCGCCTCAGTGAGCACATTGTGCGCACCAATAATAACATTTGGAAAAAAGGGATTGTGAAATTCTGGGACAATCATTCCAATCGTATTGGTCCTGCTTTTTACCAAATTATAAGCCAGCTGATTGGGTTGATAATCCATTTGCGAAGCCATATCCAGCACGGCCTGGCGCGTTTCAGGACTAATATCCGCATGGCCGTGCAGAGCCCGCGAAACAGTTGAGTTAGACACGCCAATGGAACGCGCGATATCAATGATCGTTGTTTGATGCCGCCTGTTTTTTTGTCGTGGAACTGGATGTCGTGGATCGGCAAGGGTAAAGAAATAATTACAAGCCTTACAGACATACCGCTGTTTATTGCGGACATAACCAGCCTTCATAATCGACCCTACGTCGGAACACTTGGGACAGCTTATCATTGTACTATTCTAATATTTATAATGTTTTCAATAGAAACGATCTGTGAATTGAGCAAATATAGAAATAATTAAATTATCATATTTAACATGACCATAACCATATATCGGTAACGTATCCGCAAACGTAACCGATAGTTTTAGTGATAATCCTAGACTAATTTGGCTTTATTCTCTCTTGACAGGCCATCGCTATCCCTGTATCTTCAACATAGTTATCAGCCAAAACGGCCATTTAGCCAGTTTTTTATTCTCGCAATTGAATTTAAATATTTTGACGATTTCTGTGAGCGTTGGTACTATTTCAATATTAAACGTTTTAATCCTTTCTATTTATGCTAAAAAAATTACTCGGTTTATTTTTACTGATGTGCCTGCAGCTGGTTCTGCTACAGGATGGCCTGGCACAAACCAGCACCGTCACCGGCAAAGTGACAGACGAAAAAGGCGAAGGAATTCCTGGTGCAAGTATAGCGGTAAAAGGCACGCAGCAGGGTACGCTTACGAATGTTGAAGGTTTTTACACACTCGATGTTGCCGCTTCAGGCACGCTTGTCATTTCATTTGTAGGCTATTTACGGGAAGAGATCGGCATCAACAACCGCTCCAGAGTAGATGTCAAATTGAAATCGGATACGAAAGCTTTGGAAGAAGTAGTAGTAGTGGGTTATGGTACGCAGCGGAAAATTGAAACCACTGGGTCCATAGCTTCTGTAAAATCAGATGAACTCACCCAATTGCCCATAACGAATGTAGCGCAGGGGCTGCAATCCCGTGTTTCAGGTGTGCAAATCAGCCAGAATTCAGGCTCTCCTGGCGGTAATATCAGCGTGAGAATCCGCGGTACAAATTCTATTAACGGGAACGCCGAGCCTCTTTATGTAATTGATGGAATCCAGATATCAAACAGTGGCGGAATTAATGATATAAGCCCTCTTTCTACAATTAACCCCAATGATATTGAATCTGTAGAAGTTTTAAAAGACGCCTCTGCTTCTGCTATCTATGGGGCGCGCGCAGCGAATGGCGTTATTCTGATCACGACCAAACGCGGAAAAGCAGGTAAAACGAACGTTTCGCTGGAAAGTTATTACGGCGTGCAGCAGGTTACAAAAAAACTAGACGTATTGAACGCGGCGGAGTTTGCTCAGCTGGAAAACGAAACTTTTAAAAACAATGCTTATGCGGATCCGGCAAGTCTTGGAGAAGGCGTTGACTGGCAGGACTTAATCTTCCAAAAAGCACCGATCCAAAATCATCAGCTTACCATCAGCGGCGGTTCAGAGAAGACACAATTATCTCTTTCTGCCAATTATTTTGATCAGGATGGCGTGATCATAAATTCGGATTTCAAACGCTTTACGTACCGCCTTAATGTTGATCACAATGTCAGCAAAAAACTACGCGTGGGGACGAGCGTAATGGGCAGTTTTTCAAGAAATAACGGAATTGAGGCCGGAAGTACCACTGTTGGTGATGCCGGTGTCGTAACCGGAAGTGTTCTGGGCGCAGCAATAGGTGCGCCTCCGACTTTACAGCCTTATAAAGAAGATGGCTCTATTTTCCCATTTGCAGAACAGGGTAACGGACAATACCGGGAGGTAATTAATCCCCTGAATTATACTTCCATTATGCGCAAGCGCAACATTAAAAGAGCTTTGATTAACCTTTATGGAGAATATACCATCCTGCCTGGCCTGACTTACCGAGCGTCCTTTAATGCGGATGTGGATTCGAGACTTTACGATACTTATCTACCCATTTCTATCATTGCCGTCAAAGACCGTAACGATAACTCGGGAACTGCTGCCAAGTTTAATTCCAATTTCTTAGGCATTCTGCATGAAAGTGTGCTTTCATATAGTACTAAATTCGCTGCAAACCACAGCTTGAAATTCACCGGTTTGTTTGCAACGCAGACAGAGAAATACAACGACAACCAAATCAACGCAACCGGCTTTCCGAATGATGCCACTAAAAACGAAGCACTCCAACTGGCATTGAACAGGACCATATCAAGCAGCCGGAACATGCAGCGACTTGACTCTTACATGGGGAGGATTAATTACGGTTTTAAGGACCGGTATTTTATTGACGTTACCGCACGTATGGATGGTTCAAGCAAGTTCGGAGCCAACCATAAATACGGATTTTTCCCTGCCATATCTGCCGCATGGAGGATTATTGAAGAGCCATTTATGAAGGATCTTTCCTGGCTTTCTGACTTAAAAATTCGTGGCAGTTACGGGATTACAGGAAACGCAGGTGGAATTGACCCTTATCAATCTCTGGCGACCGTAGCTTCTGGCGGTGGTTATAACATCAATCATACCTACTTTACGGCCATCCGTCCTTCCGGGATCTCAAACCCGGATCTTCGATGGGAAAAGTCAACACAGACCAACGTTGGTATTGATGCAAGTTTGCTTAACAACCGCATCTCTCTGATCATGGATTACTACATCAAAAAGACTGATGACCTTCTCTATATCAAAACCTTGCCGCTTTCATCTGGTTACAGCAGCATAACCGGAAATTACGGTTCTCTTGAAAACAAAGGACTTGAAATCGCAGCCAGTGCCAATCTACTGGACGGGCCCGTGAAATGGAGTATCAATGGCAATATTACCTTTAACCGAAACAAAATACTCGATCTGGACGGAGGCACAACCAACGAAAGATTTATCACAAACTACACTGTTCTGAAAGTCGGGCAGCCGCTTGGTGTTTTCAAAACCTATGTTTTCGATGGCATCAATCAAAGCGGTGAGGCAATTATTCCTGGCTACGACGGCAGGTTAGGCGGACATAAAGTGAAAGACCTTAACGATGATGGTGTGATCAATTCCGCAGATCAGATGATTACGGGTAATCCTAACCCGAAGTTCATTTACGGTTTCTCAACAAATATTACCTTTAAAAAATTTGATTTGAGCGCCTTTTTCTCGGGAACACAAGGAAATGATATTTACAACATCAGCCGACTGTCATTCGAAAATCCACTGGGCCAGCGAAATCTCT
The DNA here is from genome assembly GCF_056895235.1 of Dyadobacter sp. HNCC25DJ186. Lineage (NCBI taxonomy): Bacteria > Pseudomonadati > Bacteroidota > Cytophagia > Cytophagales > Spirosomataceae > Dyadobacter > Dyadobacter sp. HNCC25DJ186. The sequence continues at coordinate 22,765 of NZ_JBXHAS010000011.1, read as the reverse complement.
TTCAAGGCGTTCAAAACCGCTGGACACCTCAAAATCCAAACAATCAATACGTAAGCCCAGCCGTAGCCGGCCGCTTGCCAATTTCTTCATATCCGGTTGAAGATGGTTCTTACCTCCGCTTTAAAAACCTGATGCTGGGCTATACGCTTCCAAACATTAAGGGGTTAAGCAGGCTTCGGATTTATGTGAGTGGCAACAACCTGTTCACATTCACGAAATACTCCGGTTTTGATCCTGAGGTAAATACCTACGCGAGTTCAAACACGACCATTGGTATTGACAACCTGGTTTATCCACAGTCGAAATCCTTTTTGGGAGGTATTCAACTTACTTTTTAAGAGCCCTAAATCAAATGTAATATGACACTTTTGAAAAATTCATTCAAGAATATTATTCCCCTTCTGACGCTTGCATTCGGGATTAGTTCCTGCCAGCTGGAAGAAGAAGTTTACTCTTCGATCTTTGTAGAATCCTTCTATAAAACAGCTTCCGACTCTGAAAAAGGACTTCTGGCCGTTTACGACGCACTCGGCGGTTTATACGGCGGTCCGGCGGCAACGATGGTGCCCGATTACAGCGCTGATCAGATATATCCCCGGGGTGTTGTTGGCCGTAATTCGCTGACACTTTTTACGGTAGAACCGACTTATACCATTCAGAAAAGCGCTGGCCGTACGAACGAGTCTCCGCAGCAACTATGGATTTCTTCATACAGCGGAATAGAAAAGGCAAACTGGATTATTGCCAAAGTACCCGATGCAACGATGAATGAAACGCGTAAAAACCAGATCATCGGTGAGGCTTATTTCCTGAGGGCCTTCTATTTCTGGACATTGGCTAAAAACTTCGGCGACGTGGTGATCAAAACAGAACCGAGCGTAACAGAAGCCAAAGCCTATTTCCCAAAAAGCTCCAAAGCGGATGTTTACAAACAAATTTACAACGACCTGGATAAGGCTACACAAGCGGGTTTGCCTTCTTACCCGGCCAATGAAAAAGGTCGTCCCTCCAGAGAAGCTGTAGATGCACTGTATGCCAAAGCTGCACTTTATAATGAAGATTGGGCCAAGGCGCTGGAAAAGGCGCAGATCGTGATCACGTCAGGAAAATATGCGCTTATCCCGAATGTGATGGATGTGTTCAGCTATCTGAAAGAAGACGAGGCCCGCAAAGAAAACATCTGGGCTTTTGAAGCTGACCCTATCACACCGGGCACGAGCCACCAGCTTGTAGGTCTTTCCGGACCGGTGGGAAGTGCCGGGGTGGAATATGCCAAGACATCGTTCGGATCAATGTTCGCCTACATGTCGTTTTTCAATTCCTTCGATCCGAAGGATAAACGCAGACAATTATTGGATACAACATATCTGGACCGATCGGGAAAATGGGTTCCCCAAAAGAGTATCACTCCGATCACAACGGATGCCGTTTTAATCAAAAAATACCAGGACCCCGTTTCCAGCACTGGTTTGATCCCGAACATACCCATCCTTCGCTTAGCAGATATTTACCTGATCGCAGCCGAAGCAGAAGCACGTTTGAACGGCCCATCGGTAAAAGCCTACGAATACATTAACGCCATCCGCACCCGGGCGGGTCTTACCGAGTTGACCAAAGGGCTCGGCAAAGATGCTTTCATTGATGCGGTAATACAGGAGCGATCATGGGAATTATTTGCGGAAGGTGACCGGTGGTATGACCTGACAAGAACGGACAAATTTATGGCCGTAGTTACAAAAGCCGTGAACACGGTGTATCCTGCACGTCCTGTTCAGGCCAAACACAAGTATTTCCCGATTCCGCAGGATGAGATCAATGCCAATCCACAGCTTGAACAAAATCCGGATTGGAAGTAGAAGATAGGGAATGCTGAAATTAAAACTGATAGTCGATGAGGTTACTTAATGTTTGGATTTTCCCCTTTGTCTGTCTTGCTTTGGCAGGTTTGAAATGTTATGCCACACCAGCCCAGGACATCAAAGTGAAGGAATTCTTCTTCCGGGAAAATGATACGACAAGTTATATGATCAAGCTGGCTTTGGATGAATCCGGAAAGCCACTCTATTTTTTCAGGAACATTTTTACGCCGGTTTGCTACACCAACGAATGCAAACCGGTACATGTTAATTTTTACTGGGATTTGCTTGGAAATTATACCAGATATGAGATGCCGGAAGGCAAAATCCTGACCAAGGTTGACCATGACGAGTTCAAACCTGAAGATTACCAGAAACTCCAGGACATCCTGGCCAGGCCAAACTCTATTTTTGCCGATCTGGAAATGAAGGACCTGATCACAGAAGGAACAGATAACCTATCGGATTCGGTAGATGCAAAAACGGGTGCTACACTTAAGACTATCAAAAACGAGGTGATCGATGGCGCAGTCTATACCTGTTTCACCCTATGGAAAATTGCTTATGGCAAGGCAGTTCATCAAATGAAAAAGATTACGGAAACCTATATTACTGACGAACTGCTACATCGGTTTCTGACTGAAAGCAACCATCATTATCAGTATTGGGCAATGGAAAAAGTAGTCAAAAACGGCCTGGTCAGAAAGCCTTTTGAAAAGGATATTGAAAAAGTGATCAGCGGCAAAAACATATTTACGGCACGAACCGCATTGCAGCAGACAGGAATTGATTTTTTTAAAGATCCAAACAGACAAAACTGGCTCTGGGACGTATTTCAACCGGCCTCCTACCCTTTGCAGATCGCTATTTTAAAAAAATTGACAAGTATTCCTTTAAGCAAAACACTTACGGAGCGAATTGCTGATCAGGCGATTATTGCCAATCAGGAACAATCAGAATTGATGCTCGATCTGCTTGCAGCACAGCCAAATTTACCAGCCCGGACCCTGAAAATATTGGCCAGCCAATTAGAGCATCAAAATACAGATTATACGGCCAGAGTATATACTATTCTGGCAAAGCAAAATTACGAGGAAGATGAAATCAAGAAGCGTATGCAACGATATAAATCAAGTACAAACTAAACTCTGTATCCTAATGAAGATGAATATCTTATTAATCATTTTGATGCTGTTCAGCGCCAGTCTTTCAGCTCAAAATCACGTTTTTGTCGAAACAGAATCATTTGAAAACAAAGGCGGCTGGGTGATCGATCAGCAATCTTTCGTGGTGATGGGCTCCTCATACCTGATGGCGCATGGCATGGGCCGGCCGGTGAAGGACGCGACGACGACTGTCAAATTTCCTAAAACCGGGAAGTATCACATCTGGGTTCGGACTAAGGACTGGGCACCTTTTCCCAAAGGACCGGGAAAATTTCAGGTTTCCATTGATGGTAACCCGATTAAGCAGATTTTCGGAGAAAGCGGATCGGACGAATGGAAGTGGTACGATGCCGGCGAGACAGACATTAAAAGCGATCAGGTAAAACTGGCTATCAAGGACCTTACCGGCTTCAATGGCCGCTGCGATGCCATTTTGTTTACAGATGCACCTAAATTCACGCCACCCAACAACCTGGAAGGCCTTACTGCGTTCCGAAAAAAACAGCTTAATCTGTCTGATAAACCGTCCTCAGCAGGAAAATTTGATATTGTCGTAGTAGGAGGTGGCATCGCCGGAACCTGCGCTGCTATTTCAGCTTCCCGTTTGGGTTTAAAAGTCGCTTTAATACAGGATCGCCCTGTTCTGGGCGGAAATAACAGTTCTGAAATCAGGGTGCATCTGATGGGTGATGTTGATAAAAACCACTATCCCAAACTGGGTAGGATCGTGAGAGAAATGGACAATGGAGATCCTGGAAACGGAAATCCCGATGCGAAAGAATATGGTGATGCGAGAAAAATTGCTATTGTAAAAGACGAGAAAAATATTTCGCTTTTTTTGAATACGCATGTTTATCAGGTTGAAAAACAAAACGATATCATCACCGCAGTAATTGGCCGCAACATCGGAACCAATCAGGAACTGCGCTTTGAAGGCTCATTCTTTTCAGATTGCACAGGCGACGGAACACTGGCTTATCTGGCTGGGGCCGAATTCAGGATGGGACGGGAAAGCAAGACTGAAACGGGCGAATCCCTGGCTGCTGAAAAAGCGGATAATTTTACTTTGGGAACATCAAATCTGTGGGCTTCACTGGAAAAAGACAGCATGTCTTCATTCCCGGAAACACCCTGGGCATTGCAGTTTTCAGACGAATACCACATCGATAAAGGCAAAGCCGACTGGGAATGGGAAACGGGTTTCGGAAACTTCAATACCATTACGCAGGCAGAACAAATCCGGGATCACAACCTGCGCGCGATTTACGGAAACTGGTCGTACCTGAAAAACCATAAGAAAGAAAAATATGCAAAATCAGAACTTGCCTGGGTTGCTTATATCGGCGGTAAACGAGAATCCAGAAGGATTATCGGTGACCACGTTTTAAACCAGATGGACATCCAGGAAGGCAAGTTTTATCCGGATGGCTCTGTCACGGCAACCTGGACCATTGATCTTCATTTTCCAGATGCTAAAAACAGTAAATATTTCGAAGGACAGGAATTTTTTGCAAGTACAAAACACATTAAGGTCGCGCCTTACACAATTCCATATCGCTGTCTTTATTCTAAAAATATTCAGAATATGTTCATGGCCGGCAGAAATATCAGCACCACACATGTGGCTTTCGGAAGTACTCGTGTAATGCGTACCTGCGGGATGATGGGTGAAGTTGTCGGCTTTGCAGCATCATTAGCAGCAAAATACAAAACAACGCCAAGAGGTGTGTATGAGCATCATTTACCCGAACTGGTGGCAATCCTGAAAGGTGAAACCCTGGCTCCGCAACCCTAAGCAATTTTTATTGATTCTTATGAACACAAGTTTTTCGCTGATCATCGCCTTTCAACTTTTATGCGGCTTGAAAGGGACAACTGTTCCTGACGATATACCCATGATCAGCCTGAGCGGTGAGGCGCAGGGAACGACATGGAACATCAAGTATTTTGATCAAAATAACCGAAATTTTAAATCAGCGATTGAATCTGTTCTGTTGGATTTTGATAAATGTTTGTCGCTGTACCGCAACGATTCGGAACTTTCACAATTTAACCGGTCTGGGTCGCATAAGTTTGTTTTGCCTTATTTTTATCCGGTACTGAAAAAGTCAAAAGAAGTATATCAGGCCACAAATGGTGCTTTTGATCCTACCATTATGCCCTTGGTTGAGGCTTATGGATTTGGCCCAAAACGGATCGGGAATCCTGAAAATGCTAACATCGATTCGCTGTTGAAGCTGGTTGGATTCAACCATATTCATTTTGATTCAGTTTCTATCCGAAAAAATATACCGAATGTAAGGCTGGATATGAATGGCATAGCACAAGGTTATTCGGTGGATGTAATCAGTTCGTTTCTTGAAAATCAGGGCGTGAACCGGTTTATGGTTGAAATAGGTGGTGAAATTTTTTGCAAAGGTTTAAAAAACAATGGTAAACCCTGGGTGACCGGAATACAGCATCCTTTCAAATCTGATTCTTTGCTAACCACCGTCCAACTGACAAACCGGGCAATGACGACTGCGGGTAATTACAGGAATCATTTTGAAATAGACGGACAGGTTTTTAGCCACATCATTAACCCGAGAAACGGTTCCATGGAGCAAAATGCACTGCTGAGCGTTACCGTATTTGCCAAAGACGCGATCACAGCTGATGGTTATGACACGGCATTTTTCGTCATGGGACTGGAAGAAACCAAAAAATTTCTGGGCAACAGAAAAGACATTGATGTGTATATGATTTACACCGATGAAGCTGGAAAACTGAATACATATTATACTGACGGAATAAAAAATCTGATTTTATGAAATTACACCTTACCCTGTCACTATGGATTGTTGTTTTGGCACAGGCTGCGGCACAGCGCCCTTTGCCCGCCAGTCTAAAGAATGACCATATCCAGATAAGCTGGGCAAGGGCCAACAAACGTGACTGGAATGTGCATCAGGTGCGGGTAAAAAAAGATGGAAAGTGGGTTGAAATCGCAGTTCCTTCCGGAGAATATACTTTGCTTTACAGTGAAACAAAACCCTCGTCGGAACCCAAAGAAACATTTGAAAAAATAACAGGCGGCAAGTTCCCCGAAGACAGTTATCATTACCAGCAGGTGCAATGGAAAGAAAGCACTACCGAAGTTTCCCTGAACACGGCCGGGAAAGCTTACCACTTTCTTCCGTCTGCTGTTTCGGTTAACACAGATGAAATTGAATTCAAAAAGGAAACCGAAGTGGCAACGGTAATTGCCGTCTGGAAACTGGACCCTGACTTTCCTACTGACCTAAAAGTTACACTGACCTTGATTCCGAAAAAGAAAGGTTTTTTCTCCCTGGCAACTCCTACCCTTGCTTCTGTATCTCCGGAAAATACGACCTGGGCATCGGTTCCAGGCTACTTTCAGGGAAATTTCATGCAGAAAAATTTTGCATTGGCTTATGCATACGGTCATGGGATTCCCAGTCGGCCTGTAATTTACAGAGAACGCTGCGCTTCTACGCTCAGCCCGCTGGTTAGCATGACAAATGGCATTACCATGTCTGTGATTCCCGAGCCTGGCCTGGCACGGGATCCCTGGTTATCCGGCAAAATAACCCAAACGGATTGGCATCTGGGTTTATCACACATGAACCGGAAAGCAGAGCTTTCGCCGACACTGTATTATCCGGTGCTGGGGGAGGAAAAATCGGAAAGAAATATCGGAGAGCAAATCAGTTATTCTTTCCGGTACAGCTTAGTTGCGGATGATTGGTTCGCTGCAATCAAACACGCCGCTAATGATATTTATAAATTTAAAGAAACACTCGCATTGCGTCAGAGCAGACAATCCCTGACTGACCGCATTGAAAAAATGCACCACTATCTGACGGATCCAAAAACATCGCTATGGAATATCGAGGAATTCAAAGGTAAACCGATCGGCGCACAATCTTACCTCGGCGGTGTGGTTGGTTCCAATAAAGACGCCATGAAAAATGCGGATTATGGTGCAATGTGGATGCTGGCAAATGCCACCAATGATCCTAAATTAACCCAGAAAGTACTGCCGCCCGCTGAAAACTTCAAACTCGTTCAGCAGCAAACTGAAAACGGCTTTTTTAAAGGGGCCGCGGAAGGTCAGTATTACTTAACCAAAAGCAAAAAGTTTGTTGAAGAATGGGGCGAGGTCGTCGAGCCAATTGCATTGACTTACTACGTCTTGCTGGACATGGGCAATATGCTCTTGTTTGACCCTTTGAATACTACGCTAAGAGAACGACTGAAATTCGGTGCAGAAAAACTATTGGACTGGCAAAACGCAGATGGCAGCTGGGCAATTGCTTACGACCGTAACACAGAGCAGGAAATATTCAAGGATATAAAAGACGTTCGCCCTACTTTTTACGGTATGATCGTTGCTTACCGGATACTGAAAGATGAAAAATACCTGAAAGCAGCGCAAAAAGGAGCAGATTGGATGATTAAGAATGCCGTTGAATCCGGCGCTTTCCTTGGCGTATGCGGGGATGCCCGTTACGCGCCAGACTTTGCAACAGGACAATCCGCCCAGGCCTTTCTGGATCTTTATGATTTTACCAAAAATAAAAAATACCAGGACGCAGCCATTACCTGCGCAAAAATATACACCGCGTCCATATATACGCACCCGATAGCCAGCACCAAAATCAAGAATGTAAATGGCACCGATAGGCAGGACTGGGAGATCAGCCAAACAGGACTTAGCTTTGAACATGGAGGCATTTTTGGATCTGCAACGCGTCAAGGGCCTATCCAACTGGCAAGTCATGCAGGTATGTTCATTCGTATGTTTCAGTTGACGGGCGAGCACATGTTTGCTGATATGGCCCGATCTGCCGCCATCGGAAGAGATGCCTTTGTCGACAGCAAAACGAGCGTCGCTTCTTATTACTGGAATGCGATGAACAAAGGGGCCGGTCCGTATCCGCACCATGCCTGGTGGCAAGTCGGCTGGATCACAGACTATTTATTATCTGAAGCCGAACTAAGATCAGGCGGAAAAGTGACATTTCCGCGAGGATTTGTGACACCTAAGGTCGGGCCACATCAGACATACGGGTTTGCCCCCGGAACTATTTATGGCAAAAAAGCAAAACTCGTATTGAAGGAAGGTTTTGTTATGGGCAATCCGCCGGTAACGGATGTGATCCTGGCCGAAAGCCTTGACGGCAAGGAGGCTTTTGTTATAGTTCTAAACAACCGCGCTCAACCGACTGACGGAAAAATCTCTTTTGATCCTGAAAAGTGGGCATCAGGAAAAAAAATAAAATCAATGTTCAGGGCAGAATCGGGCGGGACGATTGCAAGTGTTAACCAGGCAATTTCCTTTCAGTTAAATGAATTTGGGATAGAAACCTACCGTATCACTTTTGAATAAAATAATAGTCAACTCCTATACCCCACCCATGAATACCACTATTGATACGATTGTCATTGTTGTTTTTTCCGCTTTTGTACTGGCGATCGGACTGCTCTTTGCCAGAACAGGACGAAATCTGAAATCGTTTTTTGCAGGAGGAGAAGCCGTCCCCTGGTTTATTGGGGGGTTGTCTTTATTTATGAGTTTCTTTTCGGCAGGTACTTTTGTGGCCTGGGGTTCCATAGCCTATAAACACGGCTGGGTGGCCATTACGATTCAATGGACGATGTGTATCGGCGCGCTGATAACGGGATTATATCTTGCTCCGCGCTGGAAAAGGACAGGTGCACTTACAGCCGCTGAATTCATTCGTGAAAGGCTTGGACTACCCGTCCAAAAAACCTACATATTTATTTTCACCCTTGTTTCTGTATTTATCAAAGGTTCAGTCCTTTATCCCGTAGCCCGATTGGTAAGCGCTTCGCTGGACCTTCCGCTTGTTCCATGCACAATCGGGCTCGGATTGTTTATGATTGCCTATACTGCGGTTGGCGGACTCTGGGCTGTGATGGTGACGGATATACTGCAATTTGTGGTTTTATGCGCAGCCGTTTTCATCTTGTTACCCCTGTCATTCGACCGCGTCGGAGGCTGGGAAGGCTTCACGAACAACGTTCCGGATGATTTCTTCAATTTGCTGAACGGTGAGTACACCTTTGGTTTTGTGCTGGCTTTTATTATTTATCACATTTGTTACATAGGCGGAAACTGGACGATGGTGCAGCGCTATACAAGTGTTGACAGTGAAAAATCAGCCAAGAAAGTAGCTTACCTGTTCGCGGGATTATACCTGATCAGTCCCGTGATCTGGATGTTTCCTCCCATGATCTACAAGGCCATAAATCCGGCATTGACCGGCCTGGATACCGAAAATGCTTACCTGATGATTTGCAAGCTCGTTCTGCCTCCTGGATTACTGGGTTTGATGCTGACAGGCATGTATTTCTCTACTTCTGCCAGCGCCAACACCGCTCTTAATGTTGTTTCGGCTGTTTTTACCAATGACATTTACAAAGGCATGATCAATCCTGCCGCATCAGATAAGCAGCTGATCACAGTTGCACGTACCTCATCATGGTTTTTTGGTCTGGGAATGATCGGTATTGCGCTGATGGTGCCAGCAGCTGGCGGGATTGTGGAAGTTGTACTGAGTATATCCGCTATCTCCGGCGGGCCCTTGCTTGCTCCCCCACTCTGGGCTTTATTTTCCAAAAGGCTGAATAGTACAGTAACGCTCTGGGTAACCTGCGTAGGGCTTGCTGTGAACCTGTTTTTTAAGGTACTGGCTCCTCTTTTGCTTGATTTCAAATTGTCAAGAGGCATGGAAACCATTGTAGGCGTGGGGCTTCCGCTTCTGCTGTTATTGACTTATGAACTTTGGGCCCGCTCAAAAGGGATTATTGCAGAAGAATACCAATTGTATCTGGTTTCCCGTGAACAAAAAAGGATTGATAATCTGATAGACGCCAGCGTGGAAGAGGCCACGGAAATTAGACGACAAAACCGGTTTGGGCTGCGCGTCATTGCTGCTGCGCTGCTTTTCACGGCAGTGATGCTTTTTATTCTCAGCACATTCGCAACGTCCGGAGCCATGGTAACAGCCGTTATCGCGACAGTTGTCCTTATTGCAACCTTCATTCCTTACCACGCTTCAAAAAAGATAAAGGTGGAACCAGAAGTTGTTAATGCCTAAAAAAAAATCAATTTGAGCTCAACCAATATGAAACGAAATCCTTTAATACTGATTCTAATCCTGATTTTTTGCTTATCACAATCTGCCATTTCGCAATACGCCATGCGACAGAAAAATGCCATCCCGTTGCATGGAGAATGGTCGTTTGCGCTAGACCCTGGTGATATGGGCGTGACTGGTAAATGGTTTATGGATAAGGTAGCACAAAGCAACCGGTTCGACAAAGTGACGGTCCCGCATTGCTTTTCTGTTGATCCGCGTTACGGAAATTATACCGGAACGGTCTGGTACAGAAAGCCCTTTTCATGGAAAACAACCAGCGGCAAACGGGTCATCCTGCATTTTGATGCCGCTTATTACAAAACCCACATCTGGCTCAACAATCACAAAGTGGGCGACCATGAAGGCGGATACACACCATTCAGTTTTGATGTTACCGACTTCCTGAAAGACGGGGATAACCTGCTGGCCATTTCCGTGAATAACAATACCTGGAAACCCGGTACCATTCCCGGCTCAAAAGATAACAACGAGGTCAATGATGCTTTTATGGGGTGGCTTAATTACGGCGGGCTTATCCGCCCGGTTTACCTAACCATTGAACCGGAAGTGTATGCCGAAAACATCAAAATTGAGGCGACGCCTGATCTTGAAAAAGGGACAGCAATAATAAAAACAAAACTTCGAATTAAAAATGCGTCGAAGCAGGTAGTTTCCGCCGGGTCAAGCCATACCGTTTCGTTCAGGGGTAATCCTGTTTCTTTAAACTGGAAAAACAAATTAGCAAGCATTCCGGCGGGGCAAACCGGTATACTGGAATCCGAAACCACGCTTACCGCAACCCAGGTAAAGCTCTGGAATCTGGACGATCCGAATCTTTATCAGTTAAGAGCTTTTGTTGGAACCGACACCATCACTTCCCATTTTGGCATAAGGAAAATAGAAATTAAAAACACGCAATTACTGCTGAATGGAAAATCATTGAAGCTGGCCGGCGGAAACCGCGTTGTGGACTATCCCGGCCTGGGATCGCTCGAACCAGACTGGCTTGTAGAAAAGGATTTCAGACTGATGAAGGAAGCCGGAATGGAATTTCAAAGACTGACGCATTACACGCCTTCCGAATATTTTTACGAGCTGGCCGACAAATACGGTATGCTGATTATCAGCGAAGCCGGTAACTGGCAACTTACGCCCAATCAAATGGATAACGATTCGATGCGAACGAAATTCCGCTCTCAGTTCAGGGAGATGGCCGAGCGAGACTGGAATCATCCGAGCATTATCGCGTACAGTGTCGGTAACGAATATTTGTCCGAACAGCCCGCTGGTCAGCGCTGGACGAAGGACATGATTGACTATGCGCGAGAACTGGATGGTACGCGGCTCTATACTTTTGCCAGCATGCGCCTGAATATTTTACCGGAAAAACCAGAAGATGAAGCAAGCCAGTACGTTGATTTTGTAAGTACAAATACCTACGGAAATCACGCTAAAGTGCTGGATCACATTCATAAACTTTATCCTGAAAAACCGATCCTGATCAGTGAATGGGGCATCCGGGCCGACAATAAACCCGAAAACTGGCTGGGTAGAAATGATCTGAAAGAACATCATTTCGGTGACAGCGAGGTCAATCAGGCGAAACACATATCCGAAATTGCAGCAGAGATCCGGAAAAGAAATTATGTGATCGGTGCTTCCTGGTGGACGTTTAATGACTACCAAAGCAGGTTTCACGGCACAAATCCAAACGGTTACAGGCCCTGGGGAATTGTGGGCCCGGATCGGGAACCACGCCCCGCATATAAAACCCATCAGCGTGAAATGGCGCCGGTAACATTAGAGAAAGTGTCTTTTAAATCAGGTGAGCAGGGGGAACATGAAATTACAGTGCGCGTGACAGCTCGCAAGGATTTTCCTTCTTATGCCATTAAAGAATACTATCTGATGGTCGCAGGCAAGAAAATCTCAATTGCTGATATGCGTCCGGGAGAAAGCAAAGAGATAATCATTCCAATAACAGGTTTTGATAAGAACCTTCACATGAGCATATACAAACCAACTGGTTTTAAGATCGTTGACGAGATTTTAGATTTGAAGTAATCATGATAAAAGAAAAGTACACCTATAAAAGAACACCTAAGACGATCAACCTCAGTGCTGACCTGGTCATTGTTGGCGGCGGACTGACAGGAACCTGCTCAGCGATTACTGCTGCCAGAGCCGGAATACAGGTTATACTGGTACAGGACAGGCCCGTTTTAGGCGGAAACTGTTCCAGCGAAGTCCGGTTATGGATTTTGGGAGCAACCTCGCACATGGGTAACAATAACCGCTGGGCACGCGAAAGTGGCGTGATCGATGAGATTATGCTGGAAAATATATACCGGAACCCGGACGGTAATCCCCTGATTTTTGACACGATTTTGCTGGAGAAAATCGTGGAGGAAAAGAACATCACGCTTCTGCTCAACACCAGCGTATACGATCTGGATAAAAATCCGGCTGGCAGCCCAGGCCAAGATATCATTACCACTTTATACGCTTTCTGCAGCCAGAACAGCACCCAATACACGTTATCCGCACCACTTTTTTGTGATGCTTCCGGCGACGGAATTGTCGGATTTCTTTCCGGTGCAGCCTTTCGCATGGGCGCAGAATCCAGTGAAGAGTTTGGTGAAAAATTTGCTCCGGATAAATCTTACGGAGAACTGCTGGGACATTCCATGTACTTTTATTCCAAGGATGTCGGACGGCCTGTGAAGTTTATCCCACCATCTTTTGCCTTACAGGACATTACCGAAATCCCCCGATACAAGACTTTCAATCCCAAAGATTTTGGATGCCGGCTTTGGTGGCTGGAATATGGAGGAAGGCTTGATACGGTGCATGATACCGAAAAAATTAAATGGGAATTGTGGAAGGTTATTTACGGTGCCTGGAATTATATTAAAAATTCAGGATCATTTCCAGAGGCTGAAAACATGACCCTGGAGTGGGTCGGTACGATTCCAGGCAAGAGGGAAAGTCGTCGTTTTGAAGGCGACTACATGCTTAAACAACAGGATATAGTAGAGCAAAAAGCATTCGAAGATACAGTAGCATTTGGCGGATGGAGCTTGGATCTTCATCCCGCAGATGGCGTTTACAGCGATCAGTCGGGCTGCAATCAATGGCATAGCAAAGGGGTCTATCCGATTCCCTATCGTTGTTATTACAGCAAAAACATCAGTAACCTGTTTATAGCCGGACGAATTATCAGTGCTACGCACGTCGCGTTTGCCTCTACACGCGTGATGGCGACGGCTGCCGCGGGCGGACAAGCTGTTGGCATAGCCGCGGCGCTATGCAAAAAATTAAACTGTTCTCCGCGTCAACTCGGGCAGTCGTATTTAAAGGACCTTCAGCTCGAACTTTGGCGGGCTGGACAGTATCTTCCTCAAACCGAAGTTTCAGATTCTGAAAACCTGGTCGATCAGGCTATTCAGATTACGGCATCGTCCACATTGAAACTAAGAGCACTTTCGCCTTCCGATTTCTGGTCATCAGTTAAGGATTCGGTGGCGCAAATGCTTCCCGTTTCTCCCGGAAAAATGCCTGCAATTTCGTTTTGGGTAGAAGCTGAAAAGGAAACTGATTTCCAGGTGGAACTGCGAAAAAGCAGCAAATCATTTAATCATACACCTGATGTGATATTGGAAACAAAGCAATTTTATGTAACAAAAGGAAAACAGGAAATCAGCAGCGACTGGCATTCAAATTTTGATGAGCCCTGCTACGCATTTGTCTGTTTTATGAAAAACGAAGATGTAAAGTTACAGTTTTCCGGGAACCGGATATCAGGTATTGTTTCACTTTTCAATGCTACTAATCCTGCCGTTTCGAATTTTGGAAAACAAGAGCCGGACGGAGATATTGGCGTGGATACGTTTGAATTCTGGTGTCCGCAGCGGCGTCCGGAAGGTCGTAACGTAGCGATGAAAATTAGTCCACCTTTGGAGGTTTTTGAAACCAAAAACCTGACAAACGGTTATCATCGGCCAATTTCCCAGCCGAATGCATGGGCAGCCGACCTGAACGACCGAGACCCGCTATTAACAATCAGCTGGGCGGAGCCTACTTACGTTTCTCGTATCGAATTGGTGTTTGACACTGACTACGATCATCCAATGGAAAACGTGATTTTCGTTCATCCTGAAACAGTGATGCCATTTTGTGTAACGGATGTAGAAGTTACTAACAGCGATGATCAGGTCATTGGCACGATAAGTAATAATCACCTGAGCAGAAGAACCATAACACTGGAAAAACCGGTTAGTACAAAGCTTCTGAACATACGTCTTTCAGGTTCCAATCCAAATGTCCCTGTTTCGTTGATGGAAGTTCGATGTTATCGTTGAAGGCATTTCTGCCAATAGGTGCACTCCGCCTTATATGTTCCAGCTGTGTCCCAGATTTCAGCTGATAGGCTCCTGGAATCAAAGGTCGTTAAGGAAAATTGTTGGTTATGATTTACCGTAGTCGATTTTATCGGCGTTTACAATGGGTGTGCAAAAAAAGATCGACACTCAATGTTTGAAATTCGGTCCCCTACTTCTCCTTACCGGCCTTCCCCCAGTGCGCCATCATCAGCAGTGCCCCGGCGGTTCCGTCCATGGTGGGTTCATTGGTACTGTAATCTCCGGTATCGTCGTGGTAGGTTACATGATTATTCTGAAAGGCCGCGAACGCGTCGGGGCCGGTTAGTTTTATACCAATCAGGCTTTTGTAAATAGACATGTACACCGGCCCATCCACCAGTCCGCCCGGGATCTGAATGTTTTTCAAAATGTACAGGCTGGTGTGCACGGCCGCAGGATATTCGCCGTGGGCCGGGATACCTGAAAACATGGACGTACCCCATGGATTCCGGCCAAACAACCAGTCGCGCTGCGCGAGGAGAAAATCGTTGTATGCATTACTTTTGGTCATTTTTTGGTAAAGTATGACCTGCGCCGCCAGGCTGGTTACCAGGTTGTTGGAGCACCAGATGAACGGAACCCCGATCTGAAAAGGGTTTTTATTGCCTCTTTTTAAGGTATAGGCAATACCCTCCTGGTAAAATCCTTCCAGCTTTTTCCGTAATGTCTTATCGGCAAATTCGTGCAATACAAAATGCCCCATGTTGATAAACGGGTACAGGCGATAGTGATCGGCCGTGTCGCGCACCATCCACGAATCGGCATTGCTGCTTTTCAGGGCGTACGTTTCTGCCTGTGCCAGGTAGCCGGCTTCCCTGGTTAGCTTGTAAAGCTCGGCAGCGCCCCATTCCATGTCATCATTCCAGGTGTCTTCGTTGTATCGGTAAGGAGCACCATAGGAATTCCCCTGCTGATATCCTTCCTTTTTTCTTCCCAGCGCATACACCGAAACCGCCATTTGCCTGCATTTTTCTGCAAAAGCCTTATCATATACCCACAGCCTGGCCGCTATGGCAAACGCTGCGGCACATCGGCCGGCGACGTTGGATACGCCCGTTGCCTGGCTTTTGTATTTATGGAGTCCCTGCGGTTTTCCATCGGCGAAGTAAGCGGGCCGGTAGCTGTTTTGTCCCCACCCATAATCGGAATTGTCGTTGTCGGGCATTTTGAAGCCCCGGTGATCGCGGTCGTCTGCCACCTGGTGAATGATGTCGTTAGGGTTGGGATGCGCTTTCACCAGCCAGTCGAGGCCCCATTTGGCTTCGTCCAGGATATCAGGAATTCCATTTTTCCCTTTGCGTCCCAGGGCATCATACTGGTCCGTGAACTTGTCGGGATAGAGCTCAAAGGTTTTCAGCATGTGTGCGGTGGCGTAACTGGTCGTGATCAGGTATTTCAATTGATCCCCGGCATCGTGCCAGCCGCCCGAAATGTCCACCTTCGAACTGTCGGGCATGCTTCCGTAAAAACTCAGACCGTCTTTCTGATGGCAATACACATCCAGCGTGGGGTTGTAGCCGCAACGCTGCTGCCGCATGAATTCCAGAAGGCTTTCCTGATGGTTTTCAAATGCCTCACGGCTGATACGGATGGGCTGGGAACGGTCTTCTGATTTTCCTGATTTCAGGTAATAATCGCCTGTTTCCCTTATTTTCGAAAAATCAAATTCATAATAATGATCAAACGTTCCCCAGTTGCCGTTGGTCACCGGTTTAGCCTTTGCCTTCAGAACCCGTTTATTTCCCATCCAAAGTTCAATCGGGGTTTCTACGGGAGTCTTAGAAAACACAATCGCCTTCTTCGTTTCGTCCGGGAAATAACCCAGCTGATTTATTCTGAAATGGACAGCACTATCCGAGGGGTTGATCAGGAAAAGAGGGAGTAACAGAGCCAGCAGATTCATGGGGTAAGGGCGTTTATTTTTTCAAAAGTATAACCTTTGTTTTGTAACAATGCCAATAACGCGGGTAATTTTCTGTAAAATTTGTCGGTTCGCTCGGGAGCCGTGCCTATATGCACCAACAATATGAAGCCTTTGAGTGTTTCCTTCTGCTCCAGAGCAAGAATGCTCTGGAGTATCTGGTCCGAAGTGCGGTAGTTTTTAAGGTCTGGTGTGGTGTAATCGGCAGCAGACAAGGTGCCCGGTGAATAATTGATGACGGTGATGCCCCTTTCCCCGGCCCATACACTGATCGAATCATTGTACCATTCGTATGGTGGCATAAAAACCCTGGCGTCCTTCTGCCGGATGCCATGCTTTTCCATGGCCCTGTAATTGTTTTCCAGATCCGTCACAAACTGCGCCTTGCTTACCAGCAGACTGTCGCGCTTTTCCCACGCGCAGTACAGTAAATGTTTATCGGAATGGGGCCCGAGGTAGTGCCCTGAACGCTTCAGTTGCCCGATTAAATCCGAAAATGCGCTGTTTCTGTAAAAGTCACCCGTCAGGAAAAAGGATGCTTTTACTTTCGCATTTTTTAAACTTTTCAGTATCTCATAACCTCCATCCGCATATTCATGGCCGGTAAATACCAACGCAATCTGCTTCTGCGTCGTATTTCCCCGGATCAATCCGCCGTGGCTGTAAACCTGCGCGAAGCATGCTTCCGTAAGGAGAAGCAGCAGTGTGATAAGTATGAAGTGTTTCATGTGATCAGTTTTGTTCGCATGCGGTATGATATTCGTTTTCGAGCGTTTAATTTTAAGAATAGCGTCCGTTCAAAAGTTCCCTTATCTCGTTAAAAAATGGACCGTAAAATATCAGTACATTACAAATGTAGACAGACCCTACAACTTTTCTGTTTAACCATCCATAGACAGAAAATGAAAGCTACTGATTAACGATACCAATTTACAGGGAAGTTTCAAGATCCCAGCCGGACAGGTGTTGCCCTTATGAATTAAGGTCTTGGTTCCAGCTCTTTCAATAAATACATAAGCAACGTAAATTAATCAACTTAAATCCCATATTTTTAGCGCAGAAATAATTGTATATCCCATGTGTTACCATACCGCTTTAACCGTAGAAGAGAACGACATTGAAAGGGCTGTAAACGCGGAATTCCTTCAAAAAGACAGTTTTATGCCAAAGAAGGAATTTAACGGCTTTGAGAATCCGGATTATCCGATCGTCAGGTGGGACGAGCCTAAGCTCATTCAGTATTTCGAGTGGGGCCTGCTGGCTGACTATCTCAATTTTCGTGGGCTGGGGAAAAACAACAAGGAGGCAAAAAAAGCAAGAAATAATTGTTTGAACGCCAAAATCGAGGAGCTTCAGGACAAGGTATCATTTAAAACCAAGGTTGGAAATCGCTGTATTGTGCCGATGACGGGCATGTATGAGTGGCAATGGGCTGATGTGAATAACCCCAAATGTAAAAAAACGAAATACCTGGTCACCAAACCCGACGATTCCATTTTCTGCTGCGCTGGTTTGTTTAATGAGTGGGTGGATCCTCTAACGGGTTTTGTTACATACTGTTACACCATTTGTACCACAGAAGGCAACGAACTGATGAAGGAGATTAAAAACGAGGGTCAGCGGATGCTGGTGGTGCTCGATCCTTCTGAACACGAACACTGGCTTAACCCCAAAGTACCCGTAATGGACTTTGCCGACCGCAACAGTATTGAACTGAAAGCGGTACTGGCCGAACCTGTGCAGCTGGGTTTGTTTTAGGGGCAACATTTCAGGTACCTTATTCTTTCAACTTTCTAAAATTCAAACGTTTGTCAATATGGTGCGAATATGGGATCGGGTTGTCTGTTTTGTGAATATTTAGATGCAAGGAATTGGGTAGGTTTTTGGTTGGTGAGGAGAATGGGTTGACGGAAATGGGTTGTGACTCGGCGCGGTTTGATTTTTTTAATGTAGTTGTTTACCTTTTGCTATCCTGCGATTACCCTTTCAAGCTGAGCTTCTAGAATTTTATTTTTGAAACTACCTTGTGAATGTTACACGTATATCTGTTTATGCAAAAACCACGAACTTTTACTTTAACATTTTTTAATTTCAAAGAGCTTTTGGTGCATATTTTGCAAGGTTTGGTGATTTCAACCTGTATGCTGCCGCTTTATCGATACAATGATCCAGTCCTGCGACGAACCGCTGACCGGATTCATGATTTTCATTGGGTTACTATCTGCAAATATCTCTTTGACAATGGTTAACAGTTGATTCTCTCATTCTATTATGAAGACCTTACCTTACAAAAACAAACTGGTGCCGGTGCTCATCAGTATTACGATTAGAAACTCTGTTCTGATTTTTGTTATTTCAGGCGTAAACCGGTTTTTCAGCCTTGAAACAGTGAATTTTACCATGTTTTCGATAGGTATCAGTGTCGGATTTGTGTATATGATCTGTTATGTCGGTGTGAAATTTTATATTTAGAGGCGGGGTGAAATTTAAAAAAAGGATTTGTTGAAGAGGTATTAAATTCACAGCAGGAGAGAAATCATTGTCCCTAAAACAGCGCACTAACCGGTCATGGGAAAGATAGATTCCTGCGGCTCCAATCCTACACCCGAAAGGAAGGGTTATTCAGGTCTATTTAGGTACAGTCAGGGCGCACCCACGCCATCGGCATCAGAAAGTGGACCGCCATTTTTTTTACATTGAAACTTAAAAGGGCGCAGTTTGTGATTTTGTGTAACTGGGAGGGCTTGAGAAGCGGGAATCATTTTGAGAAATAGTTTTAGAATGGCAGCCAAGGATAAATTTCCCTTCATCAACCTCACAAAATTGAACCCTGATACATCGTCACCACCATTATATTTTTCACAAAAAAACTTTTTTTAATAGTATTAGTAACAGTAAAAGTTATATTTAGATATCTAAAATTATTATGTCCTCAACATCTATCTGACTAATAAATTAAAAT
This sequence comes from Dyadobacter sp. HNCC25DJ186, assembly GCF_056895235.1. NCBI lineage: Bacteria > Pseudomonadati > Bacteroidota > Cytophagia > Cytophagales > Spirosomataceae > Dyadobacter > Dyadobacter sp. HNCC25DJ186. Next base: position 3,270 of record NZ_JBXHAS010000011.1, on the reverse strand, counting down.
AATGATTCAAACCCTTCTGAAAAATAAGAAACTTACAATCACAGTTGTCGCTACAACTCGTGTGGAACAAACTCAAAACTTAGAAAATACTGAACAAAATATTTCGACGCGCGCGGTAGAGACAGAAACGACTGCAAGAGAGACAGTTAACGAACATAAATCTCCCGTAGAATCAGATTCGATCGAACAGCATGCAACTCAAACTGTTAAGTTATCAAAGTATGAAAAAGTTCAAGTTACACGTAGCAGCGGCAGTCTCGAAACCTATATTCCAGATGAACAGGGGTTTGCGTTGAAAGCAGAAGACAAAAGTCCACATGAACCCAAAATCCTATTAGAGGATTTTGTACTCAAGGAAAAGCGCTCCTTTTACAAACAGTTACTTCAACAGAAATACAACGATATTGAGAACGTCGTTGTCCTTAGCGGAGCGGGATCTTCCGTTGACATTGGAACTGTAAATAAAGGACAGACAATGAAAGGACTTTGGGATCTAATGGAATCTGAAAAGAAGGATTGCTTAAATCTTTTAATAACTGAGACAGCAAAATTAGATCGGGAGGGAAATATTATTGAAAATGGTTTTGGGAAGGATTTAGAAACCTTACTTTCAAATGCTGGGATGAAGAATATTGTTTCACCCTCCGAACCATTAGCGGAAGCAATAAAAGAAGCACGGCAATTTATTGCTGAAAAGTGTACGCTAACGTTACCAGAAAATGCTCCTCATTTACATTTTTTAAACAAAGTACTACTCAGGCCGCAAAAGTTTCCAAGAGTTAAAGTGTTTACACTAAATTATGATACTCTGTTCGAACAAGCAGCGGCGGTTGAAAAATTTACAGTAATTGACGGTTTTACCTTTTCTAGTCCCCGTGTCTTTAACGGAAAATATTTCGACTACGACATCATTGAAACACGCCATAATCGCCAGGACAAAAAAGACAGTACTATTGCTAAGTTATTCTATTTATTCAAGATGCATGGCTCCTTAAATTGGAGGAGATTAAGCACTGAATCAGAGATCGAGCAGTTTGATGGAAGTGATATAAAAGTAGAAGAACGAGTTATGATTTTTCCACAAGATAGTAAGTATGAACATTCATATGAGCAACCGTATTTTGAAATGATGGCTCGCTTTCAGCAAACTTTACGAACAGAAAACACATTGTTAATTACTATTGGTTTCAGCTTTTTTGACAAACACATATCATCCGTTATACTCGAATCTATTAAACAAAACCCATCTCTGAACCTTATTGCTCTTACATATCCAGCAATTGTCAATGGAGATGAAGATGCAAAAGAATACCAAAAAGAGCTTCACCGAATATGTGACATCCAAAGTCGGGTAACCTTAATTGGCGAAAATTTCGAAGATTTTGCAAGAGAGTATCCAGAAAATCTTGCGCATAGAAGATTTGATTTATTAGAAGAACTAAATAGGAACCTCAAAAATATTTCTTCTGATGAGGACAAATAACCCACCAGCAAATCCATATGCTGATAACCGTTTCATCGGATTTGTGACTATGGTCTCACCACTTATCACAAGAGTTCATTTCCCTTCTTCTGTTCTTCTTAAGGGATTTTATCATTCCGATGAAGGGTTTCACGCCTTAACTGGAAAATATGTTATTATAGAAGGTTCTGGAAGCGGTTTTCTTGGGAAAATAACTGAAATAGCTCTACCTGAAAAAGAGCGATTAGAGTTAACTGAAAGCAAGTTTGATAGGGAAGCTTTTCATCCTACTGGAAGAGTGGAGATTTTGCTTTGTTTTGACAATTATGAACTCAAGGCAAAAAAAGGTCTTGATCAATTACCTCCTATTAGTGCAAAGGTTTTTCTTTGTTCAAACGACTTTTTGGAATCACTCCTTGCAAATTTTGGAATTAAAGATAACACTTCTCAAAAAACCATTTCTCTGGCGACGCTTCCAGGAGAAGCTAGTCGTATTGTAGAAGTGTCCGCGCAAGCGTTATTTGGCCGACATTGCGCTGTCGTGGGGACAACTGGTGGAGGGAAAAGCTGGACTGTCGCTAAATTAATTGAAGAAATAGTTTTAAAAAATGGAAAGGCAGTGCTCATCGATGCAACTGGTGAATATGAATTACTAGCAAAAGGAAACAATCGCATCAAGTATTTGTCATTCAACGACCTAGATGCCAAAGTCTATTTCGATTACAAACGAATGAAAGAGTCTGATTTGATTGCTATGTTTCGTCCAGGTGGACAAATACAACTTCCTAAATTTCAAGATTCTATTAAGACACTAAGACTACGAAAATTGATTGAAGAAGATGTTACTAACATAAAAGATGATCCAATAATTAAAGACATTTTGACATTTGTGGATAAAGACGGCAGTAATAAATGTTTTGTTAAGCAAAATCAGAGTCGAAAGGTATTCTCTAAGGCTTCATTACTTTATCCAAACGTACAACTAGAAAATTGCAATTTCGATATAAATCATTTGGCTAGACAAATTCATTTAGAGTGTGTTTATGAATTCCCAGCTGCTTACGAACTTAATAAGGATTCTTTGATTAGTGGGCGAAAAGTCCTTTCAACTGACTATGGTAATTCAAACGAACGAGATTTAGGAAACTGCCATTCTTTAATAAGTAGAATTAATTCTTTACTTAAAAATAGTAATTTTTCATCAGTTCTTGGATTTTCAAAAAACGATGACGCAACAGAGCTAACAGACGAGCTAGAACTTTTTTTAAAGGATGACAACAAACAAAATGTTCTAATTATTTCGGTCGAAAAAGTTTCAACGGAAAATCATTTAAAAGAAATTTTAGTTAATGCAATTGGTAGATTTTTATTAGAAAAGGCAATAAATCGACATTTTAAAGATGGCAATAGGAGTCTATTATTGTTTCTTGATGAAGCACATTTGTTTTTAAACAAAAAAGTAAAAGATGAATATTCAATCGAAGTAGAATTAAATACATTTGAAAGAATCGCAAAGGAATGTCGAAAGTTTGGTCTATTTCTTGTGTTATCAACACAAATGCCAAGAGATATCCCCAGAGGCGTTCTAAGTCAAATGGGAACCTTTATAGTGCATCGTTTAATCAATCAACAAGATAGAGAAGCAATTGAATATGCTTGTTCCGAAGCGAATAAGAGTGCGCTATCATTTTTACCAATTTTAAGTGCTGGAGAGGCAATGTTGACGGGCGTGGATTTTCCTATGCGGGAGTGTACGCTGAACTGTGTCAGGATTTAATTTTGGTAAATTCAGCCGCCAAGGAAAAATT